>NZ_CP117417.1:215000-1415000 GCF_028607105.1 Novosphingobium humi
TTCAATCCGGTGCAGAGCGCTTGCACTCTGCCAAGCCTCCGCAAAGGGAGAATTACTCCGCAGCTTCGGTTTCCACCTGCGCCGCCTCGATCTCGGCCGCCTTGGCCTCGACCAGCTTGACGATATGTTCGAGCATGTCCTCGCTCTGCACGGTATGGTCGGTGACGCCCGACAGGTACACCATATGCTTGCCATTGCCGCCGCCGGTCAGGCCGATGTCGGTCTCGCGCGCTTCGCCCGGACCGTTGACCACGCAGCCCAGCACCGAGAGCGAGAGCGGGGTCTTGATGTGCGACAGGCGGCTTTCCAGCGCCTCGACGGTCTTGATCACGTCAAAGCCCTGACGCGCGCAGGAGGGGCAGGAAACCACCCGAACCCCGCGCGTGCGCAGGCCCAGCGACTTGAGGATCTCAAAGCCGACGCGCACTTCTTCTTCCGGCGGGGCCGAGAGCGAAACGCGGATCGTGTCGCCAATGCCGGCCCAGAGCAGATTGCCGATGCCGATCGCCGATTTGACCGTGCCGCCAATCAGGCCGCCCGCCTCGGTGATGCCCAGATGCAGCGGGCAATCGACCGCTTCGGCAAGGCCCATATAGGCCGAGACGGCCAGAAACACGTCCGAAGCCTTCACCGCCACTTTATATTCGTGGAAATCGTGATCCTGCAGCAGCTTGATGTGATCGAGCGCCGATTCGACCAGCGCCTCGGGGCAAGGCTCGCCATATTTTTCCAGCAGGTCCTTTTCCAGCGACCCTGCGTTCACGCCGATGCGGATCGAGCAGCCGTTGGCCTTGGCCGCGCGCACCACTTCGGCCACGCGGTCGGACCCGCCGATATTGCCGGGGTTGATGCGCAGGCATGCCGCGCCCGCATCGGCGGCTTCCAGAGCGCGCTTGTAATGGAAATGGATGTCGGCCACCAAAGGTACGCGCGAGGCCCGCGCGATCTGCTTGAAGGCCGCCGTCGATTCGACATCGGGGCAGGACACGCGCACAATATCGGCGCCCGCTTCTTCGCAGCGGCGGATCTGGTCGATCGTGGCGACAGCATCGCTGGTCAGCGTGTTGGTCATGGTCTGGACCGCGATGGGCGCATCGCCGCCGATGGGAACCTTGCCGACCATGATCTGACGGCTTTGACGGCGGGCGATATCACGCCAGGGACGGACTGAGGACATGGGGGCAACTCCTTTGTTCTGGCCCTATAGCGCATTGGCCATGCGCCGCAAATGCGAAGAGAAGATTACAGGTCGCGCGCCATGCACAGGCTGTAATCGTCGGTGGTGTATCCGGCAAAGGCGGGGCACTGGGCAAAGCCCTCGCTCTCATACAGTCGCCGCGCCGGGATGAAGGCCTCGGGCTTGCCGGTTTCCAGCAGCAATTGCCGGTATCCGCGCGCCCGGCCCACATCCATCAGATGGCGCAGCATGGCCCGCCCGATCCCGCGCCCCAGAAATTCGGGCGCCACCCGCATGGATTTCAATTCACCGCGCGCCGGATCGAGATGTTTGATCGCCCCGCATCCGGCCAATTGCCCGTCCATCCATGCCGAATAGAAGGTGACATCGGGCGCGCGCAGGCGCTCGATGGGCATGGCGTGCACCTTGCAGGCGGGGGACCAGCGATGCATCTGATCGAGATGATAGGCCAGCAGGGCGGCGATTTCCGGTCCGGTCAGGTCATCTTCAACAATCGTCATGGCTGTTGTCCATCATGCTTGTCGGCCTTGCGCCGGCCAAAGCGCAGGCCCTGTTCCAGCCGCGCGCGCAGGGCGGTGTAATAGGCGTCGAGGAAGCGGCGGACCTCATCGCCCTGCGGCGCGCTCCATCCGATCTTGGCGCAAATGGCGCGGGCGACAGCTTCCATCGCCGGGGCCTGATTTTCGCGCAGGACGCGTTCAAGCGTCTGCAATTCATATTCGCCGTAGATGCCCAATTCCGCGGGGCCGAAATCATAGTCTATGGGCGCTTCATGTGCGCTCAGTGCCTGCTCCAGCCGGGCGCGGGGGGCCTCGACCACCCATGTGCCCGCGATCATGTCGCCCGCGCGCAAACGGTCGCGGTTGAACAGGGGAAACAGCGCAAAGAGCAGGAACCACCCCGCCGCCGCCCAATTGACCATGCTCGACGAAGGCCCGCCCAGCGCGGACAGCACCGCGACCATCGGCAGAAAGATCTCGATATCGCGAAGCAGATTGCGCGCCAGCACCATTTCGGTCGTCAGCCGCGCCCCGTCGCGCGCGGCAATGCGCAGGCCCAGCATCCTTTTGCCCGGCGTCGCTCCGCGCGGTCCCAGTTCAAAGATCAGAAACCACGCATTGCGCAGCAGAAACATCAGCGCGGTCCACAAGATGAAGAGAAATTGCGCCGCATGATGCGCCTCGCCTCGCTTGGCCCATTGGCCCAGCCCCGCCTGCGTATAGACCAGCGCCAGCCCCGCCCCCAGCAGGATTGCCCCGATACAGGCCAGATCCACCGCCAGCGCCCCCAGCCGCGCCGACCGCCCCGCCAGCGTCAGGCGCAGGCTAAGCCCTTCGGGCGTGATGATCTCGCGCTGATCGGGGCGCAAGTGGCTCTGGGGGCTCATTTGCGGGCCCCGAAGACAAAGAAATAGACCAGCCAGAAGGTCAGCATAAAGCCTCCGACGAGGAGCCTTTGCGGCGTCGAATCGATCAATTGCCGCGCAAACCCCTCCAGCATCCCGGCCACCAGCAGCATCAGCACCACGCCCAGCATGACCGGCGCCGTCCGCCGCCCGGCTGCCGCCGCGCTGGCCATCACCGAAAGCTCGCCGGGAAAGGCGATGGCGCGCCCGATATGGATGCCGCCCGCCCCGGCCAGCAGGATGGCGAACAGTTCGGTTGTGCCGTGGATCGCGATCCATGCCGAAAAATCCAGCAGCAGCCCCTTGCCGTGAAACAGCCAGAGCATCGCGCCCAGCATCCCGCTGTTCTGCAGCAACAGCAGCACGCTGGGCAAGCCGATGGCAAAGCCCAGCGCAAAACACAGGATGGCGATCTGGGCATTATGGCCGAACAGATAGGCGGCAAAGGCGGCCAGCGCGTCCTGATCCTGCCCGCCGAACAGGGTTTCGCGCAATTGTTTGGCGCTTGATGCCGGGTTGCGCGCCGGGTCCTGTCCGGCCAGCATCGCATAGAACGAGGGATCGTGGGCCACCATCATCCAGCCCGCCGCCACGCCCGCCACCATCAGTGCCAGCGCGACCAAAATGTCGAAACGGATCGCGCGCACCGCCTCGCTCCACCCGCCCAGAAGGAAACCGATGAACCAGCCGCCGAAATTCCGGCGCGGGCCATAGGTGATGAACCATGCCCTTTGCGCCAGTGCCTCCAGATAGGCGAGGGTGGCAGCGTCAAGGCTGGTTTCGCGCGCCACGGCAAGGCTGGAGGCCAATTGGCGATAGAGCACCGGCAGATCGAGCAGATCATCGTCCGAGATCCGCCGCAACCGCCCTTTCTCCACCGCCGTGACGATCGCCTCCAGCCGCCGCCAGTCGCCCTCGCGCGCCTGGCGGAAACGGTCGGAGCGCAGGGTGGCGGGGGCGATGCTGTGTTCTTGCGCCGCGCCCCGGCGAAAACGGGCCAGGAGACGGTTGGGCCAATCCTTCATCCGATCCCTCCCCGGCTGCGGATGGCCATATAGGCGTCGAGCAGGCGGGCGCCCACCGCGTCATGGGCGGCCTCGACCACATCGACCCCCATCGCGCGCAGCCGCATCAGCACCCATGCGCGCTGGCGCAGCAGGGCGCTGGCCGCCACCGATCCGCCCAGCGCCTCCATATCCACCACCTCGCCCTCCGCCAGCGTTTCGAGTTCCTCATCGCGCAGGCAGACAAACAGCACCCGGTGGCGCGCGATCAGCCGCCCGATCGATTCGATCATCAGCTCGGCGCCCGTGGGATCGGCAAATTCGGAAAAGACCACGATGAGCGAGCGCCGCGCCAGTTGCTGGGCCAGAGTGGAGAGCGCCAGCGTGAAATTGGCCTCGCGCGTGGTGTAATCCAGATCGGCCGCCGCGCTGCGCAAGGCGTGGAAATCGCGCGTGTCGGCAACAAAGGGCGTCGAGACGATCACCTGCGCGGCAAAGCCGAACAGCGCAACCCGGTCGCCCCCCTTGAGCGCGACCCATGCCATTTGCAGCGCCGCGCTGACCGCCCGATCCAGCCTTGGCAGGCCGGCCACCGGCTCGCACATGGCCGCCCCGCAATCCATCGCCAGCACGATGGGGTTGTTGCGCTCGACCTCATACTCCTTGGCATAGAGATGGGCGTGGCGGGCCGAGACTTTCCAGTCGATGCGGCGGCGATCCATGCCGGGCTGATATTCGGTCAGCGTCTCGAACATCTGCCCCTCGCCGCGCAGCCGCCGCGCGATCAGGCCCAGCGAGGCGTCGCGCAGATAGACCTGCATCGCCGGCCCCCGCAGCGCTGCCACCGACGGCAGCACCCGCACCGAGGCATCGACCTCGCGCCGCTCGATCCGCATGGCCAGCCCCAGCGGACCGCGCCAGCGCAGCCAGAGCGTGTCGATCGCGCCATGGCAACGGCGGCCGGGGGTGAAAGGGGCCTGCGTCTCCTCGCCCGTCAGGGTGGCGCTCAGCTTGCCCCCCGGCGCGAGGCGCGGGTCGAGGGCGAGGGCGGCCTCCATTGGGGCGGGGCGCGACAGGCGGGCGCGGATGGTGATCGCCGCGCTCTGGCCGATCTCGGCCTGCGCCGGGGCGGTGACATGAACATCCTCCAGACGCCCGGCCAGCGCCCCATCGACCAGCACCAGCGCGAGCAGCAGCAGGCCGAGCAGGGGCGATGCGATCCACAGCCCCGGCACAAATCCGGCCAGCACCAACGCCACCGGCCCCAGCGCAACCAGCGCCAGCACGCAGCGCGGCGCAGGCGCCACGCCGGGGCGCATCAGGGTGGCGGCAAGGCGCAATCCGGGGGCGAGGCGGCGTATCACCTCAGCGCGGCGCCTCGGTGCGGGCGATGATCTCGGCCACCAGCCCCTCGGCCTGCCGCCCCTCGATTTCGGCGGCGGGCGAGAGCAGCAGGCGGTGGCGCAGCACGGCGGGGGCCAGCGCCTTCACATCATCGGGCAGCACATAATCGCGGCCCCCCAGCGCCGCCCGCGCCCGCGCCGCATGAGCCAGCAAGACGCCTGCGCGTGGGGAGGCGCCGCAGGACAGGTCGGCGCTCTCGCGCGTGGCGCGGATCAGGCGGACGATATAATCGACCAGCGGCTGGGCCAGCGTGATGCCCGCCACGGTGGCGTCGGCGGCGGCCAATTGTTCGGACGAAAGCACGGGGGCAATATGGGCCGCCGGATTTTGCGCGCCATAGCGGGCGATGATCCGCGCCTCCTCGTCCGCATCGGGATAGGGGATCGTCAGTTTAAAGAGGAACCGGTCGAGCTGCGCCTCGGGCAGGGGATAGACGCCTTGCTGCTCGATGGGGTTTTGCGTGGCCACCACCATGAAATGATCGGGCAGGCGGTGGGCCGTCCCGTCCAGCGTCACCCGCCGCTCCTGCATCGCTTCGAGCAGGGCGGCCTGCGTCTTGGGCGGGGTGCGGTTGATTTCATCGGCCAGCAGCAGGTCGCAAAAGATCGGGCCGCGCGTCAGGGTGAACTGGCTGGTCTGGAAATTGAACAGGTTGGAGCCCAGAATATCGCCCGGCATCAGATCGGGGGTGAACTGGATCCGCCCGAATTGCAGGCCAAGCGTGGCGGCAAATGTCTGGGCCAGCAGCGTCTTGGCGGTGCCGGGCGGGCCTTCGAGCAGGACATGGCCCCGCGCAAACAGTGCCACCAGCAGATGATCGACCGCATCGACCTGTCCGACCACGGCGCGCCCGATCTGTTCGCGGATGGCCCCGGCCAGATCCGAGAGGGCGGCAAGGGAGAGGGCTTCACTCATCGGGTCAACAACCTTTCGATGTCATGCAACCGGCGCGCGGCGCGCAGGATGTCGGCGGGGCGCCGCGCCGCGCGCAGGGCGGCGCTGGCGGCGATATAGCTGTGGTCCGGGGCGCGGGCGCCGATGGCGCGTTCGATGGCATCGTCGATCATCGCCGGATCGCCATGGGGCGCAAGGCCCAGCGCCGCCGCGATGCGCCCCCGCGCCGCATCGGCATAGGGCGCGGGCAGCAGATGAAACCGCCGCGCCCGCGCAATCAGCCCGGCCGAATTTTCCGCCAGCGCCCGCTTGCCAAAGGCAATGTCGCGCGCAGGGGCCAGCGGCGGGCCAAAGCGCGCATAGGCCCGCCACAAAACCGCCACCCCGGCCAGAATCAGCGCCAGCGTGACCGCCAGATAGGGCGGGGTAAAGGCCAGCGTGAGCAGATTGGGTTCGCGCCCCAGGCCGTTGAGCGTGAGATCGAAACGCACTTGCCTTTGGCCCGGCGGCAGCAGGTCGTCGATCAGGCGCAGAGTGATGGCCGCATTGTCGAAACGGGCAAAACCGGCATTGTTGGCCAGATCGGGCTCAAAAATCAGAGCCAGCTGCGCGCCGTCCTGTTGGCGATAGGTGGCGGCCAGAATGCGGCCCTTGGCATCGACCACGCGGGGCGCCAGATTTTGGCCCGTCCCGCTCATGACATGGGCCGGAGTGGGCAGGGCGGCATGGGCGCCGCGCAGGTCGACCACGGGCGCGGCGGCGGGGCCAATGGCCACCCTCACATCATCAAGGAAGCCCTGCCATTCGGGCGCCTGCGTGTTGTCGAGGCGGACCCAGCCTCGCGCTACTCCGGGCTGGTCGGTCGAGGCATCGCGGGCCAGCCATTTGGGGGTGATGACCAAAACCGGGCCGATGGCGCGATGGCGTGTGACAATTTTGGCGATGTCGGCGCCATTGGCCCCTTGCGGTGGGGTCAGGATGAGCAGGCCCGGCTGCTCAAGGGCGGCCTCGTCGCGGGCAAAGTCGGTGTCATGGCCGGTCGCTTCGAGCAGGCGATAGAGCGCGCCATAGCCGTTCAGCCCCCGCCCGCCGCCATGCGCGCCGCCGTCATTGATGTCGCCCGCCGCCACGCCCGCGCCGAGCATCCACAGCATCGCCACCAGCAAGGCGCCGCCCGCCAGCACCAGCGCAAGGGCCGACAGGGGCGAAAAGGGGCTGCGGGGGTTCATGCGGGGCGTTGTTCGGGCAAATCGGCACCCGCGGCGGAGGCCGCGAAATCGGCACCTGCGGCGGAGGCCGCGAAACCGGAACCTGCGGCGGAGGCCGCGAAATCGCTGTAGGCGGCGCGGGCGGCGGCCCAGTCCTGCGCCTCCAACGGGCGCAGCGCATAGCGAGCCTGTTCGACCAGCGCGGCGATCCGGCCAAAGGTGGCGCGGGCCGGGGCGGAAAGAAAGGGCTGCGCGGCAATTTCGCGCGCGGTGCTGGCCGGCGTCAGGGCGGCCGGGCGGGCCTCGGCAATATGCTCAAGGCTGCGCAGCAAAAGCAGGTGGGTTGCCTCGTCAAAGCGGCCCTGCGCGGCCAGCGCATCGGCATCGTCCAGCAGGGCGCGGGCGGCGGCGGCATCGGGGTGCCATTCCGGGGCGGCGGGGGCGGGGCGGCGCATGGCCCAAAGCCTGACCCCGATCCGCCAGAGCAGCAGGGCCAACCCCAGCGCCAGCAGGCCGATCAAGATCTTTTCCATCACCGGCCATGACAGGCCCAGCGCCCGGCCCACCGGCTCGAACAGGGCGCGCAGAAAGCGGGCCAGCGCCTTGAGCCAGTCGGGCGTGGGCGGCGGGGTCCAATTGGGGACGGGGGCAAATTGCAGGTCGCGCGCATCGCGGATGGCGCGCCATGCGTCATGGACCCGATGGGAGGAATCGGACGCCGCTGCGCTCACCTGACGTCTCTGTCCCGAATTGCCATCGGGGACAGGTTCTTACACGCCCTCAGGCCCAGCGCAAGCGATCACCCGCGCGGACGATCACCCGCGCGGGCGGGCCTGAGCATAGCTGCCCAACAGGCGCAGATCCTTGCAATGGAAGGCGACTTCCTCGAGCGCGCGGTCCACCGACTCCTCGCCCGGACGCCCCACGATATCGACAAAGAACATCGTGGCCGAGAAACTGGCGCCCTTCTGATAGGATTCCAGCTTGGTCATGTTGACCCCGTTAGTGGCAAAGCCGCCCAGCGCCTTGTAAAGCGCGGCCGAGACGTTGCGCACCTCGAAGATCATCGTGGTCATCGCGGTGCCCTCGATGGTTGCGGGATCGAGCGGGGCGCGGGCCAGCACGACAAAGCGCGTGGTGTTGTCGGCAGCGTCCTCGACATTATGCTCGACAATATCGAGGCCATAGAGCGAGGCGGCCAGCGCAGGCGCGATGGCGGCGGCGGCCGGATCGCCCTGTTCCTTGACAAAGGCGGCGGCCCCGGCGGTGTCGGCATAGGCCATCGGCACGATGCCGCGCGCGCGCAGATAATGGCGCGACTGGCCCAGCGCCTGCGGGTGGGAATAGGCGGCGGCGAAAGGCCCCTTGGCCCCCGGCAGCGCCATCAGCGCATGTTCGATCGAAAGGAAATGTTCGCCCACAATCGACAGCCCGCTTTCGGGCAGCAGGAAATGGATGTCGGCCACGCGGCCATGCTGGCTGTTTTCGATGGGGATGATGGCCCGGTCGGCCCGGCCTTCCTTCACCGCGTCCAGCGCGTCCTCAAAGCTGAAACAGGGCAAAGGCGCGCATTGCGGCGCATATTCCAGCGCCGCGCGGTGCGAATTGCACCCCGGCGCGCCCTGAAACGCAATGGCGCGTGCAGGATTTTCAGCGGCTTGGGCGGTCAGTTCTTTGACCTGGATCAGAGCGGGCGTAGGATAGCTGTGCATAGCGGTCTGGCGCTTAGGCTGATTTTGCGCCGCGCGCCAGTGGGCTTTGCCGATCGTCTGTTCGATGCGAATTGTATCGGTTGCGGGCGGAATACTGGCGCACGGATGAAATCCGCCTTGCGCTTGGGTTTCACGCTCTCTACACCAGAGGGCAAAACGCCTTCCGGGGATTTCTCCTTTGGAAGCATATGGGACGGGGCATTGTTGATGAGCGGTCGTTTCAATACCATTGCCGGTTGGGTTCTGGGTTCTGCTGTGGTTGCGCTGGGGCTTTCCAGCCTGTCGGGCCACTATTTCCGCGCCGACAAGGAAAACCGCCCCGAAAACATGGGCTTTCCTATCGAAGGCGTGTCGGGCGCCAAATCCGGCCCGGCCGAGGCGCCGATCGAGGAACTGCTGGCCAAGGCGGACCCCGCCAAGGGCGCGCAGGTCTTCGCCAAATGCGCCTCGTGCCATACGATCACGGCCGGCGGCCCCAATGGGATCGGGCCGAATATCCATGGCATCCTTGGCGATGATATCGGCAAGGGTCGCGGCGGCTTTGCCTTCTCGGCGGGCCTGTCGGCCAAGGGCGGCAAGTGGGACTTTGCCAAGATGAACGAGTGGCTGACAAACCCGCGCGCCTTTGCCGATGGCACCAAGATGACCTTTGCGGGTCTGGAATCGGCCGAGGATCGCGCGGCGGTCATGGTCTATCTGAACCAGCAGGGTTCGAACCTGCCTCTGCCTGCGGCCCCTGCGGCGGCGGCGCCGGCGGCGCCGGCGGGTGATGCGGCGGCGGCTCCGGCCGATGCGGCCTCGGCGGCCGAAAGCGCCAAGTAAGATCCGGTTGTTTCCGGCGGGCACGGCAAATGCCCGTGTTGTTTGTTCGGGTTGCGGGCATGGCCAATGCCCGTCGGCCAAAAGACCGGCGGTGGGCTTGAAAGGATCAGGCCGACACCGTGGGCGCCCTTGATTGCCGGGCGCGAAAGGGCTGCGTGCGCGTGCGAATGACCGGGTAGCCGCCTTGCTTCACAGCCCGATTCGGCCCCAGCGGCGGATCGGGCGGCCATGACAGGTGGGCTCGCAAAGCCTGCCATGGCGGTGCTTGGCCCGTCCATTCCGGTTGGCGCTGTGTGGCGTGGTCCACGGCTTGATTAACGCTTTCGCCATGATCCCGGCCCAGCGGCGCCGGCCTGAATTACCGCATTGGCCCCTGCGCATCAGGACGGTTGCGGATGGCGTGTTGAATAACCCATATGGTTTTCTGTAGGACAGATTTTTTTATTGCGAATTGGTTCAGGTCAACGCAATCTCCCCTCAATCCGGCGCATGGGGGTTGAAACAAAGCGCCGATTCGCGGCAAACTATGTCTATCGCACCAGTAGAGATATAAGAACAGGAGATGGTCCAATGGCACAAGCATGGAGCGCCGATTTTCTGATCCGACGTATCGATCGCTGCTATCTGCTGGCCGCCTGCGCCCGGCACCCGGAAAAGCGCGACCGCCATCTCAAGCGCGCCCGCCACTATCGCGGCGTGCTGGCCGATACGCAGGAGCTGGAGCTGGCCTGATTTACCGCAGGCGTTTTCCCATCAGGGGCCGCGTGGGGCGTGAGGCCTTGCGCGGCCTTTTTGGTGTTTGGGTTTTGAAGGTTGAATGTGCCTCCGGCGGAGGGATAAGGAATGCCTCCGGCGGGCAAAGGGCGGGGGCCCTTTGCAATCCCGTTACTGTCGGCGTGGCGCCATGGGGGCGGCGTTGTGGTTGGGGGAGGGGTGTTAAGCCGCTTTGCGGGAGGGAAAGAGACGTTCCGGAGACGGTGCTTTAGCGGATATTCCATCGTGGGTGTGCTGCTTTCCAAGCCGAATTTGAGTATTCCACGCAAGTGCTTTCAGGATCACAGCCAAAGCGCCTCTCGATCAATCTCCTGTATCGGCTTGCGGTAAATTGGGATGTTTTGACATCGATTATCAGCACGATTGCCGGTGAAGGGATCAGCTGACGACTTTGTGTCAGATAGCGTGCTACCAGTTGTTCGCTGACCAACACACCGTTCCAATATGCCATATTATTACTAATTCTCAAAATATTAGCGGCCATCAGTTCGCCGCTTTCGCACCCATGCTTTCGCCAGTGATTTGGCAAGGGGGTACAGTGCGCCTGAAACTTCTCTATCCAACCGTGTGTAACGGGAGTGCTGCCTTCGGAAGCAGTTGAAGCGCAGAGCAATGCAACTAGGAAATTTATCATCCTACCTTCCTAACAGAGTTAGCGTCCTCTCCCCCTAACTTTTCGGACATTCACCCGCCGCGCAGCGGCCTTCAAAACCCGCCACTTTGCACCCAAACGCAACGCCGCCGTCGCGCGCCGCCGACAGTAACGGGATTGCAAAGGGCTTTCGCCCTTTGCCCGCCGGAGGCACCTCTAAACCTCCTTAAAACCCCAATAAATCAAACCCCATGATACGACTTATACCACTCGATAAACTTGGGCACACCCACGTCGATGCTGGTGGTGGGGGCGTATCCGTGGTCGCGGGCGATGGCGTCGATGTCGGCGAAGGACTGGCGCACGTCGCCGGGCTGCATGGGCTGGAAGTCGATGATGGCTTTTTTGCCGATCTGTTCTTCGAGGATTTCGACCACGCGCATCAGGTGTTCGGATTTGTGGTTGCCGATGTTGTAGAGGCGGTGGGGTTTGGTTGAGCCGCCCGCTTTGACCTCGCCATCGTCGGGGGCGGGGTTGTCGAGGCTGGCGATGACGCCCGCGATGATGTCGTCGATATAGGTGAAGTCGCGGTACATATCGCCGTTGTTGAAAACGGGGATGGGCTTTCCGGCCGCGATGGCCTTGGTGAAGATCCACATCATCATGTCGGGGCGGCCCCATGGACCATAGACAGTGAAGAAGCGCAGGCCGGTCAGCGGCAGGCGGTAGAGATGGGCGTAGGTTTCGCTCATCAGCTCGTCGGCCTTTTTGGTGGCGGCATAGAGGCTGATGGGCTGGTCCACGCGGTCCTCGACGGCGAAGGGCAGTTTGGTGTTGCCGCCATAGACCGAGGAGGATGAGGCATAGACCATGTTTTCGACGCCGCGATGCCGCCCGATTTCCAGCATGTTCAAATGCCCGGCAAGGTTGGAATGCAGATAGGCGTGGGGGTTGGTGATCGAATAGCGCACGCCCGCCTGCGCGCCCAGATGGACGATGCGTTCAAATTCGAGGCCCGAAAGCGATTCGACCAGCGGTTCGTATTGGGAAAAGTCCTGACGCACGAAGGTGAAGCGATTGCCACCCATTTCACGCAGGCGGGCGATGCGGGCTTCCTTGAGCGTGACGTCGTAATAGTCATTGACCATGTCGAGCCCGATCACGGAATCGCCGCGCTCCAGCAATTTGACCGCAAGGCTGTAGCCGATGAAACCCGCCGCGCCCGTAACCAGAACCTTCATTGCCCAAAAACCCCTTGTTGCCTTATGCCGCTCTCTTATCGGGGCATTGCTAATAAAGGGTTGGGGCCGGGTCCGTTGCGCGTATTGACGCGCCGGGGCCGCGCCCGCACAAGCGCGCCATGCCTTTCATGTCCGACAATGCCGCCCCTGTTCATCCCGCCGTATGGGCCGCGATGCAGGCCGCCGATGCCCCCCAGCCGCCCTATGACGGCGACAATCTGAGCGCGGCGATGGATGATGCCTTTTCCGCGCTGTTCGGGCGGCCCTGCGCCGCGATGTGGGTGGCCAGCGGGACGGCGGCCAATTGCCTTGCGCTGGCCGCGATGGTGCGGCCCTATGAGGCTGTGCTGTGCCATGAACTGGCCCATATCGAGCGGGATGAATGCGGCGCGCCGGGGTTCTTCACGCATGGCGCGAAACTGGTTCTGGCGGGCGGGGATCATGCGAAAATGACGCCGCAGACCGCCCGCGATCGGCTGGCCAGGGTGGGCGTGGGGGTGGAGCATACGCCTGTGACGGCCCTGTCCATCACCCAGGCCAGCGAGGCGGGATGCGTCTATTCGCCCGGCGAGGTGGCCGCGATGGGCGCCTTCGCGCGGGAAAAGGGGCTGCGTTTTCATATGGACGGCGCGCGCTTTGCCAATGCGGTGGCGCATCTGGGCTGCTCGCCCGCGGCGGCCAGTTGCGAGGGCGGGGTCGAGGCGCTCTCCTTCGGCTTTGTCAAAAACGGCGGGATGGGGGCTGAGGCGCTGATCTTCTTTGCCCCCGACATGGTCGAGGCGACCCGCTATAACCGCAAGCGCGCCGGGCATCTGCAATCCAAGGGGCGCTATCTGGCCGCGCAGATCCTCGCCATGCTGAAAGGCGATCTGTGGCTGGACAATGCCCGCCGCGCCAATGCGGCGGCGGCCGAAATCGCGGCGGCGGCGGGCGACAGGCTGATCCATCCGGTCGAGGCGAACGAGGTGTTTGTCGCGCTCTCGGCGGGGGAACGGGCAGCGTTGCGCGGGGCCGGATTTGCGTTTTACGATTGGGACGAGGCGACCGCGCGTTTCGTGACCGCGTGGAACAGCGAGGAGGCCGAAGTGATGGCTTTGGCCAAGGCTTTGCGGGGGGTGTGAGTAAGAAGGAAGGATGATGCGAGGGATGTTTTTAGCGACCGATTTCTCGAGAGAAATCGGCTGGTCCCTCGCGCTCCCGGTACTGTCTTCGTTGCGTTTGGGCGGCGGCGTGGCGTGTCGGACGCGCCCAAGGAATATAAGCCCGCAGCGCGGGTATATAGGCGCCGCAGGCCTTCAAACCCCAACATCGCGCCCAACACCCTACGCCCAGCCCATGACGCACCCTATACAGTAACGGGATTGCAAAGGGCCCCCGCCCTTTGCCCGCCGGAGGCAATCAACGCCCGCCGGAGGCAATAAATACGCCTATCCGCCCCCGCTTTCCCCCTCCCAAATCGCCCGCAGCCCCGCGCGATAATCGGCAAACCGGGGCCGCCAGCCCAGCACGCGCCGGGCCTTGCCGTTGGCCACGCGGCGGTTCTCGGCATAGAAGGCGCGCGAGGCGGGGGGCACATCGCTTTCGGCCAGCAGGGGCGGCAGGGGGAGGCCGGAGATGCGGCAGGCTTCCTCGATCACGGCGTTCTGGGGCGCGGGCATGTCGTCGGCGATGTTATAGGCGCCGGGCGGGGCGGAGAGGGCGGCCATCGCGGCCCCGGCAATATCCTCGACATGGATGCGGCTGAAGATCTGGCCGGGCAGGTCGACACGATGGGCGCGGCCTTGCCTCAGGCGGTCGAAGGCGGATCGTCCCTCTTGTCCGTTCATAGGGGGCCCATAGATCCCCGGCAGGCGCAGCACCCGCGCGTCGCGCTCCAGCCATGCCGCGTCGGCCAGCGCGCGCGCGGCGCGGCGGCCCGATCCGCCCAGCCCGACCACGGGCGCGCTTTCATCGACCCAAGCCCCGCCGCAATCGCCATAGACCCCGGTGGAGGAGAGATAGCCCAGCCAGCCCACTCCGGTCAGATTCGCCCCATAGCGCACCAATACCGGATCAACATCCTCGGCTGGCGGCACGCTGGACAGGACCGCATCGGCGCGGGCGATGGCGGCGCGCACCGCGTCCTCATCCGCGAAATCGAGCGTTCCGGCGCGGCCCGTCGCCTCGATATGCCATCCGTCATCGGCCAGACGGCGGGCGATTGCGCGGGCGGTGTAGCCCAGACCAAAGATCAGCATGGTTTTCATGGGGCAAACCATAATCGGAAATACTGGCATTCGGAAAGGCTTGGCCTAATAAGGAAGGCATGATGGATGCCATGAACGCCCCCGCCGCCCCTGTTGCCCCCGCCGTGATCCGCCGCGAGGATTATCTTCCGCCTGCATGGCTGGTGCCGCAGGTTGATCTGGAATTCCGCCTTGGCCTTGAGGAAACGCGGGTGCGCGCGCAATTGTCCGTGCGCCGCAACCCCGATGCGCAGGGGGATCAGACGATCCGCCTGAAGGGCGACGGGCTGACCGCCTTGCTGGTCGAGGTGGACGAGGTGGTGCGCAATGACTGGCGGATGGAGGGGGACGATCTGCTGATCGACCTGGCCGACGACAGTCATGAGATCGTGGTGGAAACCGCGATCCACCCCGCCGCCAACAGCCAGTTGATGGGCCTTTACGCCTCGGGCGGGATGCTTTGCACGCAATGCGAGGCCGAAGGCTTTCGCCGCATCGCCTTTCACCCCGACCGCCCCGATGTGCTGAGCATCTATCGCGTGCGGATGGAGGGCAGCCGCGAGGCTTTCCCGGTGCTGCTTTGCAACGGCAATCCGGTGGCGTCGGGCGACTGCGGCGATGGCAACCATTGGGCCGAATGGCACGATCCATGGCCCAAGCCGTCCTATCTGTTTGCCTTGGTGGCGGGCGATCTGGTGGCCACGACCGACCATTTCACCACGATGGAGGGGCGCGAGGTCACGCTCAACATCTATACCCGCAAGGGCGATGAGGGGCGGACCGATCATGCGATGCGCAGCCTCATCAACTCGATGAAATGGGACGAGGAGGTCTTTGGTCGCGCCTATGACCTTGATCTGTTCAACATCGTGGCCGTGTCCGATTTCAACATGGGGGCGATGGAGAACAAGGGGCTCAACGTCTTCAACACGCGCTATGTGCTGGCCGACCCGGAAACGGCGACGGATAGCGATTATGATGCGGTTGAGGGCGTCATTGGCCATGAATATTTCCACAACTGGTCGGGCAATCGCATCACCTGCCGCGACTGGTTCCAATTGAGCCTGAAGGAAGGCTTCACCGTGCTGCGCGATCAGATGTTCAGCGCGGATATGGGGTCCGAGCCGGTCAAGCGCATCGAGGATGTGCGCATCCTGCGCAGCGCCCAGTTCCCCGAGGACAGCGGGCCTTTGGCCCATCCGATCCGGCCCGATTCCTATCAGGAAATCAGCAATTTCTATACCGCCACCGTCTATAACAAGGGCGCCGAGGTGATCCGCATGATGCGGGTGATGGCCGGGGCGGAGCGTTTCCGCAAAGGCACCGACCTCTATTTCGCCCGCCATGACGGCGAGGCGGCAACGTGCGAAGATTTCATCCGCGCCATCGAGGAAGGCGCGGGGCTGGACCTGACGCAATTTCGCCTGTGGTATGCGCAGGCCGGGACGCCGCGCGTGGGGATCAGCTTTACCCATGAGGGCGAGGAGGCGGTGCTGCGCCTGAGCCAGCAGGTGCCGCCGACGCCGGGCCAGCCGGACAAATTGCCGGTGCCGATCCCGCTGCGCCTTGCCCTGTTTGATCCGGCCACGGGCGCGCATCGCGGCGAGGAGTTGATCGTGATGCGTGCGGCGCAGGAGGAGCACCGCTTTTCCGGCTGGCCCACGCGCCCGGTGCTCTCGATCAACCGGGGCTTTTCCGCGCCCGTGACCATCGAGGCGGACACCAGCCTTGATGATCTGGTGTTTCTGGCCGCGCATGATGATGATCCCTTTGCCCGCTATGAGGCGATGCAGAGCCTGATGGTGCGCCATCTGGTGGCGGCCGCATCGGGCGCTATGGATGACGCCCGCCGCGCCGCCGAGCGCAAGGCGATTGGCGCGGCGATGCTGGCGATCCTGAACGATCCGGCCATCGACGATCTGATGCGGGGCGAATTGCTGATCCTGCCTCCTCACGCCTATCTGGCCGAGCAATTGCCGGTGGTGGACCCCGGCCTGCTGCATGGCGAGCGCGAGGGTTTGAAGGCATGGCTGGGCGGCGAATTGGGCGATGCCTTTGCCGCGCTGCATGACCGGGCCAGCGAGGTGCGTTTCGGGCTGGACGCGGCGGCCAAGGGCGCGCGCAAGGTCAAGACGCAGGCGCTGGTCTATCTGGCAGCAGCCCAGGGGGCCGGGGCGGCAGAGCGCGCCGCCGCGCAATATGACGCGGCCGACAACATGACCGACCGGCAGGGCGCGCTGATGGTGCTGTGCGGGTTGGACAGCCCGCTGCGCGAGGAAAAACTGGCCGATTTCCATCAGCGGCACGAGGGCAATGCGCTGGTCATCGACAAGTGGTTCTCGCTTCAGGCCGGATCGCTGCATCCCGATGTGCTCGATCATGTCAAGGCGCTGGCGCAGCACCCCGATTTCACCATCCACAATCCCAACCGGGCGCGGGCGCTTTATATGGCGCTGGCGGTCAATCCGGCGGGGTTCCATGATGCGGGGGGCGAGGGCTATCGGCTGATCGGGGATCTCATCCTCGCGCTCGACCCGATCAATGCCCAGACGGCGGCGCGTTTCGTGCCCTCGCTGGGCCGCTGGCGGCGGGTGGAGGCGGGGCGCAGCGCCTTGATGAAGGCGCAGCTCGACCGGATATTGGCGACGCCCGGCCTGTCCAAGGATGTGTTCGAACAGGTGAGCAAGAGCCTTGGATAACTTTGGGGTTGAGGTGATCAAAGCCGCCGCTCTGGGCACGGTGCCGCACGGGTTTCTGGGGCGGCGCGGCGGCGTGTCGGTGGGCCCGGTGGCGGGGCTGAATGTGGGCCTTGGCAGCGCGGATGATCCGGCGGCGGTGGCGCAAAACCGGCGGCTGGCGGCCGATAGCGTGTTGCCCGGTGCCATTCTGGCGACCTGCTATCAGGTGCATTCGGCGCTCTGTGTGGAGGCCGATGCATGGCCGGATGCCGAGCGTCCCCATGCCGATGCGCTGGTGACGGATCGGGCGGGAATCGTGCTGGGCGTGCTGACCGCCGATTGCGCGCCGGTGCTGTTTGCCGATGTGCAGGCGGGCGTGGTGGGCGCGGCCCATGCCGGGTGGAAGGGCGCCTTTACCGGCGTTTGCGAGGCCACCGTGGACGCCATGGAGGCGCTTGGCGCGCGGCGCGAGCGGATTGCGGCCGCCATCGGGCCTTGCATTGCGCAAAAATCCTATGAGGTGGACGAGGCTTTCCGCGCGCGTTTTCTGGCGCAGGCCGCAGGCCATGATCGCTTCTTCATCGCCGGGCGCGAGGGGCATCATCACTTCGCGCTCGAAGCCTATGTCGCTGATCGGCTGGCGGAATATGGCGTCGGCGTGGTGGAGGGGCTGGGGCTGGACACCTATGATGATGAGGCCCGATTCTATTCCTTTCGCCGCGCCACCCATGCAGGCGAGGCCGATTATGGCCGTCAGATCGCGCTGATCGGGGTGGGTTGAGACAAAAGGGCAAAGAAAAAGGCCATTGGCAGCACTGGTTTTGATGTTTATCAAAACCAAAAAAGCCGGTGACCGTATGGGACAGACCACACGGATCGCGGGGGAGAAGATTCCTGACGATACCGTATTGCAGCTTCATGCTGTGATCGCGATGATGTTCATTCGTTTTTTCGGTCCTGCGGCCCGCATGGACCATTGGTGCAAGGCAAGGGTCAAACATGACAGAAACTGCTGTTGCTGAAAGTCCCAACGATACGGCGCAGGGGGTGCGTCGGCGGGACTTCATCTATGTGGCTGCCACGGGTGCGGCAGGCGTTGGCGCAGCCAGCGTTCTGGTGCCCCTGATCAGCCAGATGGCCCCCTCGGCCGATGTGCTGGCCGAAAGCTCGACCGAGATCGACATTGGCGCGATCCAGCCCGGACAGGCGATCAAGGCGGTGTTTCACAAGCAGCCGGTCTTTGTGCGCCGGTTGACCCCGGTCGAAATCGCCGAGGCGAACAAGGTGGACGTGGCAACCTTGCGCGATCCCCAGACCCTTGAGGAACGCACCAAGAAGGGCAAGGAAGAATGGCTCATCACCATGGGCGTCTGCACCCATCTGGGCTGCGTGCCGCTGGGCGCGGGCGAGGGTGAGGTCAAGGGCGAGTTCGGGGGCTATTTCTGCCCCTGCCATGGCTCGACCTATGACACTGCCGCGCGCATCCGCAAGGGTCCGGCCCCGAAGAATCTCGAGGTGCCGCCTTATGAGTTCACCAGCGACACTGTCGTGAAGATCGGGTGAGGAAGACGAGATGAGCTTTCCCTGGGCCAATGAATACAAGCCGAGCCACCCGGCGATGGTGTGGCTGGACGAAAAGCTGCCTTTGCCGCGCTTTGTCTATAATGCGATCGGCGCGGGCTATCCGGTGCCGCGCAATCTGAACTACATGTATAATTTCGGCGTTCTGGCCGGTTTCTGTCTGGTGATCCAGATCGTGACGGGCGTCGTGCTGGCCATGCATTATGCGGCCAACACGGGCGTGGCCTTTAATTCGACCGAACATATCATGCGCGATGTCAACTGGGGCTGGATGCTGCGCTATGGCCATGCCAATGGCGCCTCGGCCTTCTTTGTCGTCGTCTATTTCCATATTTTCCGCGGGTTTTTCTATGGGTCCTACAAGGCCCCGCGCGAGATGATCTGGCTGCTGGGCGTTGCCATCTTCCTTTTGATGATGGCCACCGCCTTCATGGGCTATGTGCTGCCCTGGGGTCAGATGTCCTATTGGGGCGCCAAGGTGATCACCGGCCTGTTCGGCGCGATTCCCTTGGTGGGCGAGCCGATCCAGACCTGGCTGCTGGGCGGGTTTGCGCCGGACAATGCCGCGCTCAACCGCTTCTTCTCGCTGCACTTCCTGCTGCCCTTCGTCATTTTGGGCGTGGTGATCCTGCATATCTGGGCGCTGCATATCCCCGGCTCGACCAACCCGACCGGGGTTGAGGTAAAGCAGGAATCGGACACTGTGCCGTTCCACCCCTATTACACCGCCAAGGACGGGTTCGGCCTGGGCGTGTTCCTGTTCTTCTACTGCGCGATGCTGTTCTTTGCGCCCAATGCGCTGGGCCACCCGGACAATTACATTCCGGCCAACCCGATGCAGACGCCCGCGCATATCGTGCCGGAATGGTATTTCTGGCCCTTCTACGCGATTCTGCGCGCCTTTACCCAGAACTTCCTGTTCTTCCCGGCCAAGCTGATGGGCGTGCTGGCGATGTTCAGCTCGATCCTGGTGTGGTTCCTGCTGCCCTGGCTGGATAAATCGCCGGTGCGTTCGGGCCATTTCCGCCCCACCTTCAAAAAGTTCTTCTGGCTGCTGGTGATTGACGTGGCGGTGCTGGGCTATTGCGGCGGTTCGCCGGCCGAAGAGCCCTATGTGATCATCAGCCAGATCGCGGCGCTCTATTACTTCGCCCACTTCTTCATCATCCTGCCGCTCGTCTCGATGACGGAAAAGCCGCTGCCGCTGCCTTTCTCGATCACTGAAGCCGTGCTGGGGGCCGATGAAGCCGCAGCCCTCAATCCGGCCCCGGCCGAATAAGCGAGCGAGGATAGAGACACATCATGATCCGTATCTTTTCCATGCTCGTGGGCGCCTTCTTCTCGCTGGCCCTGTTGTGGTCGGCGGGCAAGGGCACCGTGGCCTATATTTCCGAGCCGCCCGCCAAGACGGTCGAGGCCGAATTCCATCAGCACCCCAAGGCGCTGAGCCTGTCTTCGGACGGCCCCTTCGGCAAATTTGATCGTCAGCAGCTTCAGCGCGGTTTTCAGGTCTATTCCGAAGTCTGCGCGACCTGCCATGCGATCAAACAGGTGTCCTATGGCGACCTGCGCGAGCTGGGCTATAACGACGCCGAGGTGAAGGCGATTGCCGCCAAGGCGCAGATCCCCGAATACAATCCCGCCACCGGCGAGGTTAAGACCCATCCCGGCGCGCTCAAGGACCATTTCCCGCCGGTCGTCTATGGCGGCTCGGGCAATCCGCCCGACCTCTCGCTGATCGCCAAGGCGCGTCATGGCGGGGCGGCCTATGTCTACTCGCTGCTGACCGGCTATGCCGATCAGGCGGGCTACAAGAACGAAAAGGGCGAGGAACTGCTCAAGAAGTTCCCCGATGCCAAGACGCCTGACGGCTTGTTCTTCAACCCGTATTTCGCCAATCTGAACATCGCCATGCCCCAGCCGCTCGTCTCGGATGGTCAGGTCGCCTATAAGGACGGCACCAAGGCCACCGTCGACCAGATGGCGCAGGACGTGGCCGCCTTCCTCGTGTGGACCGCCGAACCCAAGCTGGAAAAGCGCCACCAGACCGGCTGGCCGGTGCTCGGCTTCCTGCTCTTCGCCACGGTGCTGGCCTATATGGCCTATCGCACCGTCTGGGCGGAGAAGAAGGGCCATTGATCCTTTGGATCGGAAGGAATGCCCCCTGCATCGCGCGATGCGGGGGGCTTTTCTTTTGGCCTCAAATGACTTTTTCATGTCGCCATTCCAGCCTATAGGCCCCGCTCATGACACCCCCCATGACACCTGACGCCATGAAAGCGCTCGTCCGCACGATCCCCGATTTTCCCAAGCCGGGCATCCTGTTCCGCGACATCACCACCCTGATCGGCCATGGCGAGGGCTTTGCCGCCAGCGTCGCCCTGCTGGCCGAGCGCGCGGCGGAGGCCGGCGCGCAGGCGATTGCGGGCCTTGAGGCGCGCGGCTTCATCTTTGGCGCAGGCGTCGCGGCCCGGTTGGGCCTGCCCTTCATCCCCGTGCGCAAGCCGGGCAAGCTGCCCGTGCCGGTGCTGGCGATTGATTATGCGCTGGAATATGGCACCGACACGCTGGAGGTCGATCCCGGCGCCGTGGCGCAGGGGCACAAGGTCGTCATCGTCGATGATCTGATCGCGACCGGCGGCACCGCTTGCGCCGCGCTCACCTTGCTGCGCCGCGCGGGCGCGGTGGTGGACGAGGCGCTTTTCGTGATCGACCTGCCCGATCTTGGCGGGGCCGAGCGTTTGCGCACGGAGGGCGTGACGGTGCGCCCGATCATGGATTTCCCCGGCCATTGATATTTTGCATGGGCGCAGGCGCTTGACGGCGCCGCGCCCGCATGGCAAGCGCTTCGCCACCACAGCGCCGGTCCAAACCAGCAGCGCGCCCATGAGCGGGTATAGCATAGTGGTAATGTCCTAGCCTTCCAAGCTAGTCAGGCGGGTTCGATTCCCGCTACCCGCTCCAAGCCTCTGAAAATAAACGATTTAGGCAAAAATAAGGGGCCGTGTGACCCACAACTGTCGCACAAACGCTCCATCAGAGGGTTGTGGCGGCGAGGATCGGTCTACCAGTTCTGAATGCGGGTTCCCCGTGATCTTCGGGATAAGGTTCATCAGGATCACGTGAATCGGTTTGAACGGATGCGGTGGATGCCCCCTTTGTCCGGCATCGTATCTTGCTGATCGGGAATTGCGCCCCTAAGCATCAAACCATGTGGCGACAATATGTTATTCTGCCGGGACAGGCGGCCTGCGTCGTCTTGGCGGCGCTATGCGCCGATACTGCAGCGTGTCAGGAGGGGAATCTGTCGGGCCATACGCGTCCGGAAACCGTCCAAATGACACCCTTGCAACTTTTTGGTTTTGCCGATTCTGCGCGTGATAGAAAGGACTACCTCACCGCCGAGGCCGGGTATCGCGCGCTGGCGGGCAACAGCAATGCCGACATTCGCGCAGAAGCGCGGTTCCGTCTGGCGATGATGCTGGCTTATCAATGCAACAGGCCGACCGAGGCCGCGCGATTGCTGCGCCAGATTCTGGATGAAAAGCCCAAGGTCGCCCGCGTCAGGCTTGAACTGGCGCGGATCGACGCCATGCTTGGACGAATTGGCGCGGCCGGGCGGGAATTGCGGGCCGCACAGGCCGCCGGGCTTCCGCCGGAGGTCGAACGGATGGTGCGCTTTTACGCGCAGGCGCTGGATGTCAGGCGTCCGCTGGGCGGCAGCCTTGAAGTCACACTTGCCCCCGACAGCAATATCAACCGCGCCACGGCCGCATCGTCTCTGGCCACCGTCCTGGGCAATTTTTCGCTCAGCAAGGATGCCAAAGCGTCTTCCGGTGTCGGTGCGGCTGTGCGCGGACAGGCCTTCGCCCGAATGCGCGCGACAGAAGGTGTTGATGTGCTCGCCCGCGTTTCGGGCAGCGCCAACGTCTATCGCGTGAGCGACTTTGACGACATGATCATCGCTCCGCAAATCGGCCCCGAATTGACGCTGGGCAAAGGAAAGCTCAATCTTGCCGCAGGTGCGGCTTGGCGCTGGTATGGCGCGGTGCCCTATTCCTTTGCATGGGTTGGCAGCGCCAACTGGCAGCAGCCGTTGGGCAAAAAAGGGCAATTGCGCACCGATGCAGCCTTCTCGGCGGTCACGAACCGTCGCAATGCGTTGGAAACGGGCAATGTCTGGTCGCTGGGCGTTGGGGTGGATCGCGCTTTTTCCGCAAGATTTGGCGGCGGCATTCAAGGGACGGCCTTGCGTCAGACCGCACGCGACAGGGCCTATGCCACCGGGGGAGGTGGGATCAATGGCTATCTCTTTCGCGAGATCGGCAAGACGACGATGACGGTCAATGCGGCCTATAACCATCTGGAGGCCGACGCTCGGATGGCGTTGTTCAACAACCGACGGATCGATAACACTTTTATTCTGGGCAGCAGCGCCACTTTGCGTCAAATCCACGTGGGCAGCATTGCCCCGGTGGTGCGCTTTCGATACGAGCGTAACGCTTCAACGGTGCAGATTTACGATTACCGGCGCTTTGTGGGCGAAGTCGGGGTTACGGCTGCCTTTTGATGCCGGCATTGGGGCGATGACAGGGGGAAAGATTGATGCGCGTGAAATTCACGATCCAGGCTGTCGCCATTTCTCTGGCCAGCCTTGCCCTTGCCGGCTGCGGCGGCGATGGAGGCAATGGCGGGGTGGCTTCCGCGCCCGTCCCGCTTACCAATGCCTCGCTCGCTAAACTGGTGGCCAGCCAGAGCTTTACCAATGACGCGGCCACGCAAAGCGCCAGCTTTAATCTCAGCAATTCCCAGACCGTGACCGGCTCGTCGGCCAAATCAACGCTGACCATCCAATATGATCTGGCCAGCAACACCTACACCCTCACCGCGCCGGGCCGCAGCCAAAGTTTTGCAGCCGCCGACATCACCAGCAACGCCAATGGGCAGGCCGAGTTCAAGAAGACCGCCAATGGAGCAACGGACTATCTGACGCTGGGCGCGGCCACATTTGGCGGCACAAGCGGCCCTCAATATGTCGGGCTTGGCTCATGGCAGCGCAATACGGTCAATGGCTCGTCGCAGAGCACCAGCTTTGACATTTTTACCTATGGCTTGAACACGCCAGCCTCGGCGGTTCCCCGCACCGGACAGGCCGCGTTGAACGCCTATGTTTTCGGGCTGACCACCAAGCCCAATGTCGAACCGGCCTCCTTCAGCGGAAACGGGCGGTTTGACATTGATTTCCAGCGCGGCATTTTCAACACATCCGCCTATGTCACCGAAAACTCGCTGGTCAGCGGAGCGAGCGCCTCGGGCGGCAATATTCAATTCTACAGCAGCGGCGCGCTGTCCTCCACGGATGGCACATTGTCGGGGCTGGCCTATTACAGCGGGATGCATGCCTATGCATCCGGCACGTTGAATGGCCGGCTCTATGGCCCGGCGGGTCAGGAAGTGGGCGCCAGCTTTTCGGTAAACGGCACGGACGGCAGTGCAGCCAGCGGGGCTCTGATTGCCTATGCATCCGGCACGCCGCTGTCGCCGACCAATCTATCCATCACCAATCTGGTCACCAGCCAGCTTTACGGCGCGCAGGGTGCCTCTCTGTATGTCTCACGTAATGCATTCTCGGGCGCGTTGACCTATTTCACCAGCTTTGGCGTCGAATACCAGCAATTGACGCAGGCGCCGGACGGCAGCCTGCTGGTGCCCGGCACGTCCAATCGGCCCTATTTCCAATATGCCGCAAGCGACAAAATCAGCGGCGCGGCCAATTTCACGACATATCAAAAGACGGTGAACGGCCAAACCGGCACGACCGAAGTCTATAACGCCGGCAGCGGCAATACAGAATTGGCGCTTACCTACTCCAGTTTTGCCCATATCTTCGATGGAACGATCAGCGCCAATGCGATGCAGCAGACTTTTGAAGTTTTCGGACTGTCGACGAGTCCGGGCCTGCTGAGCGCACGCACCGGCACCGCGCATTACAGCGGGGTGGCCTATGGCGCGGCGGGCAATACGGCCACAAACGCGACCTACAAGGTCACCGGCACATCCACCTTTGACGTCAATTTCACCAGCCAGTCCTATACTGGCGCGCTCAATCTTTCCGGTTCGGGCAGTTCCGGCTCGGTTGATTTCGGCGCCTTCAACTTTGCGGGCAATATGGCGCGTGGACAAGGGGTGACCGGGCCGCTCAATCAGGGCGGCACGGCGGTGGGCACCATCACGCCGCAGTTCTTTGGCCCGACGGGCCAGGAAATCGGCGGACCGTTCCAGCTGACGATGCCCGCGGGCAGCGCAACGGCGGGAACCGCCATTGCGGGCGTGGCGCTGGCCAAAGGGGGATAGTCGCCCGCAACCGGACGTTTGCGGGCGCGACACCGATCATGGAAAGCTGCCCTTGGTTCATTCAATCTGTCCGGGCTGTTTGCGTCAGAACCCCATGCGCACGCTGCCGCCTCCCTTGGCTGCGCTTTTATCGCCAAGGCGGGCGAAGATGTCAGCGGCGTCGCGCGCGGGTGCATAGCGCAGTTGGCGCGCCACCGCCGCAAAATCCTCTGGCGTCAGGTTGCGCAGGGCTGTGATGCCCTCCGGCGGTTTCCTTCCGAAGCGCTGGCGAAAGGCGCGCATCAGGCGGTTCGGACCCGGCGGTTGCAGCTTCAGCTTGAAGAAAACGTGGCGCAAGATGGCCGGGTCCAGATTGTCGGGATGGTTGGTGGCGGCCACCACCGGCAAGGGGGGGCTGGTCAAGCCAGATCAGCATCTCATTGACCTGCCCCACCTCCCAACTGGCGCGAGCCTGCCGCCGGTCGAACAACGACGAATCCGCCTCGTCGAACAGCAGCACGCCATCGCGGCGCAGAGGGATCAGGAAGACCGCCGAGACCAAGGAGCCAGGTGTCAGGCACGCGCCGCAGCCAGCGCGCCGTCCGGGCGCGCCCGGAACTGTCTGAGCCAATAGTCCAGACTTACAAAACGTCCGCCGCCGTAGAAGAAGAGGACAGCAAGCATAATGACATAGGTGACCGTAAACTCGATGCCGTTGTTGAGCACCACCGGGTCGCCATATTGCGTGATGTAGTTGAACCGGCCGGGAAAATTCTGTGCCAACCATTCCATGAAGGCCTGGAGCCGCAGGGTGGACTCGGCGGTCTTCCCCGCGATTGCCGCCCACCCGTGCGACCAGTGGACCGACAGGCCGGCAACCGTCATCGTCACCATCAGCGGGATCGAGATCAGACGGGTAAACAGGCCGAGCGCCAGAAGGATGCAACCGGCGGTTTCCGTCGCCGTGGCGAGAACCGCCATCAGCAGGGGGGCGGGCATGTTCAGCCCACCCTGTGCAACGGGGGCGCCAAACCACTGCACCAGCGCCTCGAAGCCGGTCAGCTTTGCGTGTGCCCCTTCGTAAAAGATAGGCAGCAGATAGAGCCGGATGGCGAGCGGGGCGAGGAAGTCCAGCGCGCGGGCCTTTTCCAGCGCGGTGTCAACAAGGGCGATCAGTTTCATGCGGGGTCTCCGATGGTCTTTGGGGTGGGCAGAACAGGCCGCAGACCAGACCACGCGTCAGGCTGGTCTGGAGTTCGACGGTCGAGCAACAGGGCATGAGCGCGTCGAAAAGCCCGGCAAGCGGCGCCGCTTCCTTCGCGCGAACATGCTCGACCAGCAGGCAATCCGGCAGCGTCAGCGGCAGGGTGAGCACCTGATGACTGGCGGTTCGGAAAATCGCATACGGGCGATCGACGCCGTCCCCTGCAACCTCTGGCCGGGCGGGATCGAACTGCAACAACACCAGACGGGCGGTGGGGTTTAGCGAAAGCCTGTCTACATCCGTGCTGGCGGGTGGCACCGATGCGGCGTCGATCTCGGCCGCGAGCAGCGCCCACTCATATTCCAGCAGCGCGATCTGTTGGGGCGGCGACACAAGTTGGCGCTGCGCAAAAAGCAGAAACTCGGTGGCGATATGGTGGAACTGCGGGCGCGTCGCCGGGTGGCGCTGGATAAAGGCTTCGATCGCCGCATCCAGTGCCGCGCTGCCGATACGGCCGGTGAACAGCGGGAAGCTTGCCCGCAGGACGTCGGCGACATTCTCGCGCAGCAACTGGCCGTATATCCCCGAGCCGATTGTGCGGGCGGCCCGGCAGAAGCCGGCGAATTCCATCGCCATGGCGGGCGGTGCGGCGGTTTCAGGCGAGGACATGGCGGCCTTCGTCGACGGCGGTTGCGATATTGCCAAGATCAGCAAGCAGGACATCGAGCGCGGGCACGTTGTTGTCGCGTTCGAGCAGCAGCGGGCGCGCGCCGTGCAGCGCCCAGACCTTACGCGCGAGTGCCATGACTGCGTCGGCGACTGGCGTGCCATGAGTATCGAGCAGAAGCCCATCAGCAAGTTCGAGATGCCCGGCGATGTGATAATAGACGATGGCCTCGGAGGGCAGCGCGCGGAGGAACCCGTCGGCATCGCTGCCGTGGTTGCGCGCATTCACATAGGCGTTGTTGATGTCGAGCAGGATGCCGCAACCGGAGCGCGCGACGAGCTCGGCGAAGAACGCGCCCTCGGGCATCTCCCCGCTGTAAAGGTGATAGGCGGAGATGTTTTCCAGCACGAGGCGGCGGCCGGTAATGTCCTGCACCTGCGCGATACGGTCGGCCAGATAGGGCAGGTTCTGCGCGCGGCGCGGAACCGGAAGCAGATCGTAGAGATAGCCGGTGCTGTCGCGCGCGGCGCTCAGGTGATCGCTGTAGATGGCAATGCCATAGTCGTCGAGGAACCGGGCAACATCGCGCAAGAAGGCGGTGTTGAGCGGCTCGGTATCGGCGATGGACAGGCTCAGGCCATGCGCGACCAATGGATAGCGATCGGCGATGCGGTCGAGTTGGTCGCGCTTGAGACCGCCAATCTGCATCCAGTTTTCGGGGGCGACTTCCAGAAAATCCAGACCTTTAACGGCCGGCGATTCGAGAAGGGTATCGACGAACTCGGGCCGAAGCCCAAGTCCGCGCGCCCCTGCGGTCAGCGTCCGCATACGCCCTCCGCCAACCGGCTTTGGCTGTTTTCAGCGACCTTGTAGCCCTTGCCGGTGAGGCCGCACTTGCCGTCGCGGGCGCGGACCAGGACGCCGTTCGGATCGTGCCGGAGCTTGGTCTGGCTGTAGATCTTTTCGGTGCCGCACTTGCCGCTGGCGCATTTGCCGCCGCCCTTGGCGGGCTGTGATGCGGTGGCGGGGGCCTGCGGCGCCGCATAGGCCGGGGCGGCAAGCAGCGAAGTGGCGGCGATGCCCAGGATCAGTTCATGCTTCATGATGATATGCTCCTTTTCATTCAATGGGAAAGCGGGAAGCAGGAGAGATCGCGGCCAGCAAAGACGGGGCCGTGATAATAGCGCTGGATGATCGCGACATTCTTGTCCTTGTCCTTCAGCGAGCGGCCCATGAAGTGGTCGAGGACGAGCATCTTCGGATGGATCTGTGCCGCGATCTTGCCGACGACCGTTGGCGTCGCATGGAGGAAGCGGGACTGGGCATCGGCATCATCGTCGATGGCGGCGGGCATCATCAGCAGGTCGGCGCCCTTGGCGAAATCGATGAATTCCTTGCGGCTGCCGTTCTGGTCGGCCGAGAGCACCATCACGCCCTTGGGTGTGTCGATGCGATAGGCGAGCGCAGGCACATCGCCATGCGGGATGCCCAGAGCGGAAATGGTGACGCCATCGCCCTGCCAGACCTTGGTGGCGACGGGGCTGGCGACGTTGACGTTCGAGGGGTGAACCGACAGGTTCAGGCCATCGGTGCCGCCAGACAGTCCGGCCAGATATTCAAACGCGCCATGGCCTCGGCCGAATTCGCGATCAAAGAAAGCGGTCATGCTTGGAAAGTTCGCATTGCCGCCGGGGCCGACCAGCGCCACGTCATGACGGCCGCTGAGGAAATAGGCGCCTTTCAGGATTGCCGGCAGGTCCGCCACGTGATCGGTGTGGAAATGCGAGATGCCGATGAAGTCGAGATCTTCGAGCCGGGCGCCGGTCTGGCCATAGCGCAGATAGGTGCCGCCGCCTGCGTCGATCAGCAGTCGCGCCTTGCCATCGATCCACACCACCGCGCCCGATGACGCGCGGGCGTCGTCCGAGACGGGGCCGCCCGATCCCAGCAACTGGAGGGTGATGCCGCTCTTGCAGGTGGTCGCGGAGTCATCGGCGGCGGCTGTGGCGGGCGCCGCAGCCTTACCGGTGGGCGTGGAGGAACCGGAACATCCGGCCAGTGCCAGCGCGGCGGCCAAGGCAGAGAGGGGGAGATACGGCTTCATGTTGGTCTCCGATGCGAGAAAAGAGGGGCCGGTTCAGGCCAGCCCCAGCAGGTGGATCAGGCCGAGGCTGATCGCCCCGAGCACGAGGAGCGAGAGGACGACAGCAGCGGTCACGCGGCCTCCGGCATGGGCCACCGTGCGGACATCGACCCCCAGACCGAGCGCTGCCATCGAGACGACGGTGAGCAACGTGGCGGCTTCGTTCGCCGGAGCCAGCGCGGCCTGCGGGATCAGGCCGAAGGAACGCAGCCCCATCAGGCCGAGAAAACCGATGATGAACCATGGCACGAGGTGGTGCAGGGGCGGCCTGCCAAGGGCGGGGCGTTCGCCGGTGGTCACATGCGGGGGCAATTCGTCGGCTTCCTCGCGCAGCTTTGGCGCGATCAGCGAAAGGATCAGGCAGACCGGGCCAAGCATCAGCACGCGCACCAGCTTGACGAGCGTCCCCATCTGGACGGCGGTGGCCCCACCGGGCGCGGCGGCGGCGATCACCTGCGGCACGGCATAGACGGTGAGGCCTGCAAGCGCGCCGAACTGGTGGCCGCTCAGGTGCAGGCCAAAGGCGAGCAGCGGCAGCATCAGCACGACCACCACGCCCAATACGGCGGTAAAGCCGATCGAGGCCGCAACGTCCTCGCCGTCCGCGCCGATCACCGGCGCCACTGCGGCAATGGCCGAGTTGCCGCAGATCGAATTGCCGCAGGCGACGAGCAGCGCCATTCGCGTCGGCAGCCCCAGCAATCGCCCGATCAGATAGCTGCTGGCGATGGCTGCACAGACCACGAAGGCGATGCCGATCAACAGGCCCGCTCCGGCGGCCATGATCGTCGCTGCGCTGACCGAGGCGCCCAGCAGGACAACGGCGAGTTCGAGCAGAACCTTGGCGCTGAACGTGATGCCGGGAAACCAGCGCTTGTCCGGCGTCCAGACGGTGCGGACGGTTGTGCCGATCAGGATCGCGAGGACGAGCGCTTCCAACCAGGTGCGCCCGAAAACCGCCGCTTCGATCCGTTGCAGGATGAGGGCGCCTCCGGTCACGGTCAGGCATAGTGCGAGGCCAGGCAGAAGGGCGCTGCCGGGCAGTTCGGGGTGGCTGGACAGGCTCTGTGTCGTCACGTTGCATCTCCTTGGTGAGACACAGATGCGACCAGCCGACCGATCAATCCAACGATCAATTTATATGGTTATGATCGATTTAAGTTGTTGATTGGCCGCGCTCCGGCCTGATCGCGCTGGCGATGGAGCGTCATCAGCGCCATCTGGCGGCACGTTTTCTTGATCCGTCGAAAAATCCTCGTGATCAAACCAATCGCTTGAAACGATCAGATCACCCAGTCCGGCTGCGCGTTGAAGCTCTTGATCGTATCGAGCAACGCGTCGGCCGCCTTGCTCCGGTAACGCTCCTTCTGTCGCAGCCCGTGGAACGGGCGCGGGGGAAGCGCGAGCGGCAGCGCGAACAGCGCGCGGGCTTCCAGCAGCGGGGTTACGACCAACTGGGACAGCATCGCGCTGCCCACGCCCGCGCGCACCGCCGCAAGAACGGCCTCGTTGGACGGCAAGGTCAGCACCACGTTGAGCGTGTGCGGGTCGAGGCCTCGATCCTGAATAGCGGCCTCGAAGGTCGAGCGCGTGCCGGATCCGGGCTCGCGCATCACCCATGGGGCCGCCGCCAGCCATGCGTTGGTGATCGCCTCGGCGGGGGTGCTGCTCACCAGCAACATGCGGTCTTCGCCCACCTTCCAGTACGCGAGCGACGGATCATCGACCGCCCCTTCAATGAAGCCCAGTTCGGCCTCGCCGTCCCGCACGCTGCGTGCGGCGCCTTCGGTGTTGGCGATTGCGACGGAGAGTTCGATCTCGGGATAGCGGCGGTGAAAAGCGGCCAATCGCTCGGGCAGCCAGTACGCGGCGATGGTCTGGCTGGCCACGAGCCGCAGATGGCCGCGCTTGAGCCCGGCATATTCGCCAAGCGCCAGTTCCGCCTCGGCCGCCCGCGTCAGGACGGCCCGCGCCTCACCGAGGAAGAAGCGACCGGCATCGGTCAACTCGATGCCGCGCCCGACCCGGTGGAACAGCTTGATGGCGTGCCGTGCCTCCAGCGTGGCGATGGCGGCAGAAGCGGCGGACTGGGTGACGCCCACAGCGTCCGCCGCCCGTGTCATGTGCTCGCGTTCGGCAACGGCGACGAAAATGCGAAGCTGTTCCAAGGTCATGCGGGAAGGTTAGCAGCTTCCCCGGATTTGTCATCGTCGATGGACGGCGTCGGTGGCCAGCGTCGGTGGCCGGCGGTGCCGCTGGCGGATGCCATGCCCGGCGCGGCGCATCGTGATCCTCCACATGGGTTTCGCCCATGATTTTCGACAGATGGATTTCCTATGGCCGCGCGCGGCCACAAAGAGTGCTCTATTTTTGCGTACAGCCTATGGCAATAACGGCAATAGACGGCAACGCCGCAAGCGATTAGCCCGATGCCGCGCCGCACAGGGACGCGCCATATCAAGCATCGGGATCTGCATAGCATGCGCCGCATCGGGGCAAACCATTTCGGACGCGCGGGTCTGACGATCAGCCTGCTGGCGCTGGCCGCCACAAGCGCCCTGCATTCGGCGCCGCCCCATCCGGCGCCAGCCTCCAGCGACGCCTCCAACGACATTTTCAACGATAAGGCTACGCTGTCGATGGTCGAGGATTACTGCGCCTCGTGCCACAACGATATTGACGAGGCCGGATCGCTCTCTTTCGATGACCTGCGCGGGGATGACATACCGCAGGGCAGACGGGCCGAAATCTGGGAAGCGATCCTGCGCAAAGTGTCGCAGGATGAAATGCCGCCCCACACCAAGCGCCAGCCACCGCCCGAAATGCGCGCCGCCTTTGTGCGCTGGGTGGCGGCCGGGCGCGATGCCTTTGCCGCGGTCCATCCCGATCCGGGCCGGGCCACGCTGCGGCGATTGAACCGGGTGGAATATGCAGCAGCGGTGCGCGATCTGCTGGCGCTCAATGTCGATGTCTCGCGCGAGTTGCCGCAGGACAATTCGGGCTATGGTTTCGACAATATCGCCGATGTCCTGTCCGTCTCGCCCACGCTGGTCGAACGCTATGTGGCGGTGGGCACGAAAGTGGCGCGTCTGGCCACCGGGATCGACCGCCCGCGCCCTTCGGTGGCCAGCTATATCGTGCCCAAGGACGGCTCGATCATGAATTCCGGCCGCCCGGCCTATAATGAACGGATGAGCGAGGATCTGCCGCCCGCCTCGCGCGGGGGCGGGGTCATGGATTTCTATGCCCGGGCGGCGGGTGATTATGATGTGGTGGGCTGGCTCAACGCCAACACCAACAATGAAAGCGACCGCCTGCCCCAGGACCGGGTGAGCGCGCGGGTGCGGCTGGGCGCGGGGGCGCACCGGATCGGCATGGCGTTCCGCCGCGATGTGGCGCCCGATGAAAGCGTCCAGTTCCTGCGCAACAATCTGGATGAAGTGCCTTTGCCGGTGAACAAGCCGGTGATGCTGCCCCTCGATGTGCTGGTGGACGGGCGGCGGGCGGCCACACTGATGGTGCCCTCCTATCGGCTGTCGGACCGCTATGCGCAGCAGAATTTCCCGCGTGATGTGATGGAAATCGACGTGGCGGGGCCGACCGTCATCATCGGCGCGCAGGACACGCCAAGCCGCCGCCGCATCTTTACCTGCCGCCCGGCCAATGCAGCGCAGGAAGATGGCTGCGCAAGGCAGATCTTGGGCAATCTGGCCCGCCGCGCCTATCGTCGCACGATCGCGCCGGATGATTTTTCGCCTCTGCTGCGCGCCTATGCGGGCGAACGCGCCGCCGGGGGCCAGTTCGAGCGCGGGATAGAGGCGGGCGTGGCGGCGCTGCTGGTCTCGCCCCATTTCCTGTTTCAGGCCGAGAGCGATCCGGCAGGCGCCGCCCCCGGCACCGTTCATCCCGTGGCGGATCGCGATCTGGCCACGCGCCTCTCGCTGTTCCTGTGGAGCAGCCTGCCCGATGAAACGCTGCTGCGGCTGGCCGAAACGCATCAGTTGCACCGGCCGGACGTTCTGGCCGCGCAGGCGATGCGGATGCTGGATGATCCCCGCGCCAAGGCGTTGACCCGGCACTTTGCGGGCCAGTGGCTCTATCTGCGCAATCTGGACCAACAGCGGCCCGACACCGATGTCTTCCCCCAATTCGACACGCGGCTGCGCGGCGCGATGGCGGCGGAAACCGAATTGTTCTTTGCCCATCTGGTCAAAACCAACGGCAGCCTGCTCGATTTCCTCTCCAGCGATTACACTTTCCTCAACCAGCGGCTGGCCGAACATTACGGCATTCCCGGCGTGCGCGGCACCGCCATGCGCAAGGTGGCGCTCGATCCGCGCTGGGGCCGGGGCGGATTGCTGGGTCAGGCCAGCATCCTGACTGTCACCTCCTATGGCAACCACACCAGCGTGGTGAAGCGCGGCAAATGGGTGCTGGAAAACCTGCTTTCCTCGCCCCCGCCGCCGCCGCCGCCCGATGTGCCCGCGCTGAAGACCATGCATGACGGCAAATTGCTGTCGGCGCGCGAACAATTGGAGCTGCACCGCGCCGATCCGGCCTGCGCGGCCTGTCATGTGCGGATGGACCCGATTGGCTTTGCCATGGAAAACTATGACGCCATCGGCGCGCGCCGCACGATGGATGCGGGGCAGGTAATCGACGCCAGCGCCACTTTGCCCGACGGCACGCGCTTTGCGGGCCTGCCGGGGCTGCGCCGCATCCTGCTGGCGCGCAAGAATCAGTTTACGCAGGCCTTCACCGAAAAACTGATGACCTATGCGCTGGGGCGCGGGATCATTGCGGGCGACCGGCCCCAGATCCGCGCCATCGCCCGCATGGGCGCCGCCGACAATTTCCGCATCCGCACCGTCATTCGCGGCATCGTCCTGTCCGATGCCTTCCGCCTGCGCAAAGTGCCCGCCGGGGCCGCGCAGATGACCTTGAACGCCACCACCTTGAACACCGCCACCTTGAACACAAACGGGGGGAGCCTTCGCCCATGATGATCCCGCGCCCCATCCTTTCCCGCCGCACCCTGCTGCGCGGGGCAGGCGCCGCCATGGCCCTGCCTTTTCTGGAGGCGATGGCGCCATCGGCCAAGGCCGCCGACCGCGTGGCCCGACCGCGCCGGTTGTTCGTGTTCTATACGCCCAACGGCATGATGATGGACCAGTTCCGCCCCGCAGCAACGGGGATGGATTACGCGCTGCCGCCCACGCTGACCCCTTTGGAAAAATTCAAAAGCCGGATGAGCGTCATCACCGGCCTTGGCCATCCGCAGGCCGCCGCGATGGGCGATCTTTCGGCGGGGCATGGGCGCTCGTGCCCGGCTTTCCTGACCGGCACCCATGTCCGCCAGACCGAGGGCACCGACATTCGCTGCGCCATTTCGATGGATCAGGCCTATGCGCGCCATCTGGGCGATGCCACGGCGCTGCCCTCGATCGAGGCGGGGATTGACCAGCCCAGCCTGCTGGGCAGTTGCGACATCGGCTATAGCTGTGCTTATACCAACGGGCTTTCGTGGATGAGCCCGACGGTGCCCCTGCCGGTGGCGGCCAATCCGGCCGAGATTTTCGAGCGCATGTTTGGCGATGGCGATGCGATCGACCCGGCCGCCCAAGCCGCAAGGCTGCGCCGTCAGGCCAGCCTGCTCGATTTCGTGCGCGAGGATGCGGCAAGGCTGAACCGGCAATTGGGCGTGGAGGACCGGCGCAAGCTGGACGAATATCTGACCGCCACGCGCGACATCGAGCGCCGCATCCAACGCGCCGCCAACACCCCGATGGCGCAGGCCGGGATCGAGCGTCCGGCGGGCATTCCCGACAGTTTCGATGAGCATGTCCGCCTGATGCTCGACCTTCAGGTGCTGGCCATGCAGGCCGACATCACGCGCGTCGCCACCTTTATGGCCGGGCGCGAAATCAGCAACCGCACCTATCCCGAAATCGGCGTGCCTGATTCGCACCATATGCTCAGCCATCACGGACAGATGGCGGAAAAGAAGGCGAAACTGGCGCAGATCAACCGTTATCACATGACCTATTTTGCCTATCTGCTGGAAAAGATGGCGGCGGTGCGCGATGGCGAGGCCAGCCTGCTCGACACCAGTTTTGTGCTGCGCGGGTCGGCCTTTGGCGATTCCAACGAGCATGATTTCATGGACCTGCCCATTGTGGTCGCGGGCGGATTGGTGCGCCATGTCGGCCATGCGCGGGTGGAAAAGGGCACCACCATGTCGAACCTGCTGCTGACCGGATTGCAGGCGGTGGGCATGCCCATCGAAAAATTTGGCGACAGCACCGGCGCGCTCAAGGAATTGGCCCTTGCGTAAGGTTTGGCTGCTGGCCGCGCTTGTGGCCGCGCCGGTTCAGGCGCAGGAATTGGCCGACGCGATACGTCTGGGTGACGAGCGCGGGGTGGCGGCCTCTCTGGCTCAGGCCAATCGCCCTCTGGCCTATGGTGAAACGCCGCTGATGCTGGCCGTGTCGCATCAGGATCGCGGGGCCGTGCGGGCGCTGATCCGGGCCGGGGCGCGGGTCAATGCGGTGGATCAGGATGGCGTGGGCGCGCTGTGGCTGGCCTGCGAAATGGGCGATGCGGGCATGATCGGGGCTTTGCTGGATGCGGGCGCCGATCCGCGACGCGCGCGCAGCGACGGCGCCACGCCCCTGCATCTGTGCGCCCGTTTCGCGCCTGTCTCGGTGGTGGAGCGGATGGCCCATGGCGAGGTCGATCTGCGCGATGCGCGGGGGCAAACGCCTTTGATGTGGGCGGCATCATCGGGCCGGGCAGAGGCGGTTTCGGCTCTGCTCCGCGCCGGGGCTTCGGCAAGAGCGGTGTCGCAGGGTGGTTTTACCCCTTTGCTCTTTGCGGTGAAATCGGGGTCTGTTGCGGCGGTCTCGGCCTTGCTGGCGGCGGGGGCCGATGCAACGGCGCGCGGGCCGGAAAACACCAGCGCGGCGCAACTGGCCGCCTATCAGGGACGCTGGGATGTGCTGCGCCTGTTGATCGAACGCGGGGGCGTCGACCTGAACGAGCGCGACCGCGAAGGCTGGCAATTGCTGCACCGGGCCGCCGCCGGGGGCGATGTGGGCCTGATCCGCCTGCTGATCGCGCGGGGCGCGGCGGTGGAGGGGCTTTCCGGCCCCTCGCACATCACATGGGTGACCGAGGCCAATTTCGGTGTTGCGCCGCCGCCGGTGCCGCCCAAAGCGCCGCTGTTGATGGCCGCCGAGGCAGGTCAGGCCGATGCGATGAAAGCGCTGATCGCGGCAGGGGCCAAAGCGGATTTCGTGGCGCAGGATGGCGAAAACCTGTTGATCGCGGCGGCGCGCAGCCGGACACTGACCGCGCTGGATGCCGCGCTGGCCGCCCTGCCCAAGCCGGAACTGGTCGATGCCAAAGGAAACAGCGCGCTGCATGTGCTGGCGGGCAGCAGGCCTGCGGCGGACCTGGCCGCGATGTTCATGGCGATGGCGCGGGCCGGGGCGCGGCCTGATCTGGCCAATGCGCGCGGCGCCACGCCCGCAAAAATCGCGGCCGGGGCGCAGACCGAAGTGCGCAACGCCTTCCTTGCCGCCTTTCCTCAGGCGCAGGCGGGGCAGGCTTCTCCGGCAACATAAGGCTGGGACAAGCCGCTGTTCATGAGCCTGCATTTCAATGCGCCCCACTGGCCTTGGGAAGGGCCGGAAGATGAGGCGCATGGACGCGAACGTCGGCCGGGCCCTTGCTGCGCTGGATCAGGCGGGCATGGCGGACGACACGATGGTCGTGCGCCGGCCGGGGCACATCGCGCCTGACAGCCGCCTCCTCCAATCCTCTCTACATCACCGTCATCCACACCATCAGCGATCCCAGCGCGGCGATGGTGGTGAACAGGATCGTGGCCGAGGTAAGCGCGGCTTCGCGGCGGTAATATTCGGCGACCATGAAAGGCCCGGTGCCCGTGGGCAGGGCGGCCAACAGGACCGCCGCATGGGTCAGGCCGGGGGCAAGGTGGAACACGCGGGCCGCCAGAAACCATGTCAGCGCCGGGTGCAGCACCAGTTTGACCACGCAGAGCGCGCCGATGGCGGACCAGGAGGCCTTCTCGTCGCGTTTTTCGGCCAGAAACAGGCCCAGCCCGACCAGCGCGCAGGGCGAGGCCGATCCGCCCAGCAGCTTGAGAAAGGCATTGACCGGCCCCGCCACGCCAAACCCCGAAAGCAGAACCGCCGCGCCCAGCGCGGGCGCCACCAGCAAAGGGTTGCGCGCCAGCGAGAGCGCGACCTTGCGCGCCATGTGCAGGGGATGGGCCTGCGCCTGAAGCCCGATTTCCAGCAGGACCAGCGCAAGAGCGAAAATCACGCAGACCGTCAGGATCGAGGCGATCAGCGTGGGCGCCAGCGAGGACGGCCCCAGCACCGCCAGCAGCAGCGGAAAGCCGATGAAGCCGGTGTTGGCATAGCCCGCGTTCAGCCCGTCGATCGCCGCATCGGCCAGCGGCCGCCCCCGGCTCATGCTCACCCCCAGCGCGAGAGCAAAGACCGCCGCCCCGCCCAGCGCGAAAGCCGCCATGAAACCCGGCTGCCAGATGGTGGCGATCTTGGCATTGGCCACGATGTCGAACAACAGCGCGGGCAGCGCGAGATTGACGACATAGCGGTTGATCTCGCCGCTGGCCATCGGGCCCATCACGCCGATGCGCCGCGCGCCCCATCCGGCCAGAATGAGCGCAAAGATCGGCAGGGTAATGCCAAGAATCGAGAGCATGAATCTATCCCAGAGTGCCGATTTCATCGTCTGCGGCGGCGGACGCGCAAGGTTTGGTCTGGCTGGGCCGGGGGCGCGGCAAAATCAAGGGGGGCGCAGGTCCGCCCGCGCAGCGCAGACGTTTTCTTACCGGCGGGCCGCTGCAACCGCACCAACGCAACCGTTTGTTTACGTCATTTTAGGCAAGATCCCCCTAATCATCGGCCATACCCTTGGGAGGGGGCCATCATGCCGTTTCTTCGCCAATTGATCGAATCGCGCAACGAAGCGCTCTCGCAGCTGGCCGCGATTGCGGCCGATATGTTCGATGTGCCCATCGCGCTGGTCAGCCTGCTCGATGGCGACCGGCAGGTCTTTGTCGGCCGCCACGGGCTGGATGCCGATGGCACGCCCATCGAGCAATCCTTTTGCCGCCATGCCGTCGCGCAGGACGCGCCGCTGGTGGTGCCCGATGCCGAGCGGGATGCGCGGTTTTGTTTCAATGGGCTGGTTTGCGGGGCGCCGGGTATCCGTTTCTACGCCGGGGTGCCGCTGCGGGTGCGGATGCGCACGGGCCATACGCCGGTGGGGATCGGCGCCTTCTGTCTGATCGACACGGTGCCGCGCGAATTTTCCGATGCCGATCTGGCGCGCCTGACCAGCCTTGCCTGCGGGGTGGAGGCGATCCTGCAATCCATGGTGTCGAGCATGGCGATGGCCATTGATGCGGGGCGAATCACTCGCCTCTATGCCGATCAGCAGCGCCTGCAACGCCAGTTCCGCCAGGCCGAACAGATGGCCGCGATGGGCAGTTGGCGGCTGGATGCGGCCAAGCAGACGGTGACATGGTCCGAGGGCGTCTATGACATCCACGATCTGCCCCCCGGCGACGGCATGCCGGTGGCCGATGCCATGTCGTTCTATCCGCCCGCCGACCGCGAAAAGATCACCGCGCTGGTTGATCAGGCGATCAACACCGGGGCGGCCTATGATGTCGAGCTGGATTTCATTTCGGCGCGCGGCGTGTGCAAACGGGTCCGCGCGATTGGCGAGCCGGAACTGGAGAACGGGCGCGTCATCGGGCTGATCGGCGTGTTTCACGATGTCACCGAGCGGCATGAATTGTTCGTCGAACTGGACCGCCGCGCCAACACCGACGAGGTGACCCATGTGGCCAGCCGCCACGCCTTTGTCACCCATGTCGACGAATGCGTCGAACGCGCCCAGCAGCGCGGCGAGCGCATGGCGCTGATGCTGATCGATCTGGACCATTTCAAGCAGGTGAATGACACATTCGGCCATGGCGCGGGCGATGATATCCTGCGCAAGGTGGCCACCGAACTGCGCTCGCCATGGCTGGGGGGCAGTCTGGCGGCGCGGCTGGGGGGCGATGAATTCGCGCTGGTCATCACCGATCAGACGCTGATCGCCCAATTGCCCCGCGTGGCGGAAAACCTGCTGCGCGTGCTGCGCTTTTCGGTGGGGCGGGGCAAGGAGCCGCTGACGGTTTCGGCCACCATCGGGGTGGTCGAACTGCGCGGGGCCGATGATTGCCGCCACGATCTGTTGCAACGCGCCGACCGCGCGCTCTACAGTGCCAAGCGCAAGGAGCGCGGCACATGCGAGGTGGAATGGTCGGACAAGGTGGAGCGGCAGGTGCTGCGGGTGGTGAAGTAAACGCGCTGGTTATCCGCACGCTGACGGGCGAGGAGATCGGTGCGGCCGTGGGCGATCTGGCGGCTTTGCGCATCGCGGTCTTTGCCCAATGGCCCTATCTCTATGACGGCGACGCGGAATATGAGGCGGACTATCTGCGCGAATTCCTGAGCGCGCGCGATGCGGTGCTGGTGGCCGCGACAGATGGCGGCCGCATCGTGGGCGCGGCCACGGCCAGCCCGATGGCGGCGCAAAAGCCCGAATTTCGCGCGCCCTTTGCGGCGCGGGGCATGGACACATCGCGCCTGTTCTATTTCGGCGAAAGCGTGCTGTTGCCCGCCTATCGCGGACGCGGAGCGGGCCACGCCTTTTTCGACCAGCGCGAGGCGCAGGCGCGCCGATGCGGGGCCGATGCGGCCTGTTTTGCCGCCGTGATCCGCCCCGACGACCATCCCGCGCGGCCGGGCGACTATCGCCCGCTCGATGGCTTCTGGCGCGCGCGCGGCTATGCGCCGATCCCCGATTTTATCACCCATCTGGCGTGGAAAGAGCATGGCGAGGCGCAGGAAAGCCCCAAGCCGCTGCAATATTGGCACAAGGTTCTCGATTAAGCCTGCCCGTTAAGCTCTGAGCCGTTCAAACGCCCTTTCGCGCATGGCGTGGACGGCGCCGGGCCCGCGCTGGTCCAGCCATTTGGCCAATTCGTCGGCCGGCATCGGGCGGGCCAGATAAAAGCCCTGAAACTCGCGGCAGCCGCGCCCTTTCAGATAGGCCATCTGCTGGGCGCTTTCGATCCCCTCGGCGATGACCTTGTGGCCCAGCACCTTGGACACGGTGATGATCGCGGCCAGCATGGATTCGGTCTTGCCATGTTCGCCGATACTGCCCACCAGCGAGCGGTCGATCTTGAGCGCGTCATATTCCAGCCGCGCCAGTTGCGAGAGATTGGAATAGCCGATCCCGAAATCGTCGATCGAGATCGAAACGCCCACCTTGCGCAGCGCATCGACCCGCTCGCGCGTGCGGGCGAAATCGGCCATGGCGATGCTCTCGGTGATTTCCAGTTCGAGCCATTGCGGCGGCAGGCCGAAATGATCGAGCATGGTCAGCACGGTTTCGACAAAGCCGGGCCGCTCGAACTGCACCGGCGAGACATTGACCGCAATCGGCACCGGCCGCCCCGCATCCAGCCATTGCCGCGCCTGACGCATGGCGCTGCGCAGGATCGAATGGCCCAGCGGCACCATCAGCCCGCATTGTTCGGCAATATTGACAAAGACTTCCGGCGACACCGGCCCCAGCCCCGGACAATTCCAGCGCGCCAGCGCCTCGACCCCGGTGATGCCCAGCGTCTCGGCGTCGAATTTGGGCTGATAATGCAGTTCGAGCCGGTCATGCTCGATGGCATGATGCAATTCGCGCTCGATCAGCGCGCGTTCCTCGACCTTGCCCTTGAGCGAGGAGTCGAAGAAAACATGGGTGTTCTTGCCGCCTTCCTTGGCCCGGTACATGGCGATATCGGCATAGGCCAGCATCTGTTCGGGCGTATCGGCATCCTGGGGCATGCGCGCGATGCCCATGCTGGCGCCGATAAAGACCTCATTGTTGAACACGGTAAAGCATTCGGCCAGCGCCGCATGGATAGAGCGCGCCACCATGTCGAGCACGGCCTTGTCATGATGGCCGGGCAGCAGCAGCACGAATTCATCCCCGGCAAAACGGGCAAAAACCGGCCGCGTGGGGCAGGTTTCGCATAATTCGCCAAAAGAATTGGTGCATGTCTCCAGCTCTTCGAGCGCCAGCCCCATGCCGCGCACGATGATCCGCGCGGCCACCTGGCGCAGCAATTCATCGCCCGCATCATGGCCCAGCGTGTCATTGACCCGTTTGAACCCGTCCAGATCGATGAAGATCATCGCCCCGGCGCAGGGCTCGTTCTTATTCTTCTGCGCCAGCGAGAGGATATGGGTGATGACCGTGCGATTGGGCAGGCCGGTGATCGGATCGGTATAGGCCAGCACATTCATGCGCAGCATATTGTTGTTGAGCCGCGCCACCATCGCGCGGAAACTGTCAGCAAGGCCGCCCACCTCGCAGGCGCAGTCAATGTCGATGGGGCGCGAAAGATCGCCCTCGACGATCGCCTGCGTGCTGTCGCGCAGCGTGCGGATCATGCCCGCCAGCTTGCGCGCGGCCAGATAGCTGACCGCCACGGGCAGGGCGAGCAAACCCGCCAGCCGGGCCGTCGAAACAGGGGTCCACGGGCCGGTCAGCCATGTGCGGGTCAACAGCGCCACCGCCGTCGAGGAGCCCAGCGCCATGAGCGCAAAGCGCCAGGGGATGCTGTTGAGTCCCCGCTCACGTCCAATCAGCCCATCACCCCATGCCATCGATTGCACATCCTTCCTCATGCCTACCCTAAGGCATGGAAGGTTTCCTCATGGCCAAGGAGGGGGCCGTGGTTTCTACGCAGAGGATCGGCAAGGCGAACGGGGGAAATACAGCCGTCCGGGCGGTTGTCCGCATGGTCCGGGATGGACGGGGCGGGCCATGCGCGGCGGCTCCCTTGCCGTGATCGGGGCGCGCTGTCATAGGCGGACCGATGTTGACGGAGAGCATGCAATGAGCGTCGCCTTTCGCCGCGATGGCGATGAGGAACATCTGGAGCCGAAATTCGAGCTGCCCATCCCGCCCGGCCCCAATCTGGTGACGGCGCGCGGCAAGGCGCAGATCGAGGCGAAATGCGCGCAATGGGAGGCAACCGTTGCCGCCGCGCCCGATGAGGAGGCGATGAAATCCGCCCGCCGCCATCTGCGCTATTGGCGCACCCGCGCCGCCACCGCCCAGGAAATGCCCGCGCCCGACGGCTCCTGCGTTGCCTTTGGCGCCACCGTGCAATTCCGGCTGAACGGCAAGGAGCGCACCATCACCATCGTGGGCGATGACGAGGCCGATCCGGCGGCTGGCCTGCTGTCTTTTTCTGCGCCCCTGTCGCGCGCGATGATGGAGGCCGAGGCCGGCGATCTGGTCGATTTCTCCGGCCGGGCCGAGGCGATTGAGATAATCTCAATCACGGTTTGAAGGCTGGCAAAGGCGTGAATTAACCGTTACCCCGGCGGGCGAATAAGCCGGGAGAATGCGATGTTTGGGCCTTTACCATGGATGGCGGCGGGTTTGCTGGGGCTGGGCGCTCTGGCGCGGGTGGCGCTTGACCATGGTGAGCCGATCAATGCGCTCTGGCTGGTGGTGGCCTCGCTGGGCTGTTTTCTGGCTTCCTATCGGTTTTATGCGCGCTTTATCGGCGCGCGGGTGATGGGGCTGGACGGCGCGCTGCCCACGCCCGCGATGCGGCGGCCCGATGGGCTGGATTATGTGCCCACCGACCGCAATGTCCTGTTCGGCCATCATTTCGCGGCGATTGCCGGGGCCGGGCCGCTGGTGGGGCCGGTGCTGGCGGCGCAGATGGGCTATCTGCCCGGATCGCTCTGGATCATCTTTGGCGTGGTGCTGGCGGGCGCGGTGCAGGATTTCCTCGTGCTGTGCATCTCGATGCGGCGCGACGGCAAATCTTTGGGTGAAATCATCCGCATGGAAATGGGCGAGGTGGCGGGCGGCATCGCGCTGCTGGGCACGTTCATGATCATGGTCATCATTCTGGCCGTGCTGGCGCTGATCGTGGTCAAGGCTCTGGCCGAAAGCCCGTGGGGCATGTTCACCGTGGCGGCCACCGTGCCGCTGGCGCTGTGCATGGGTGTCTATTCGCGCTGGATCCGTCCGGGGCGGGTGGGTGAGGTTTCGCTGCTGGGGCTGGTGGGCTTGCTCGCCGCGCTGGTCTTTGGGCAGGATGTGGCGCAATCGGCCTTCTGGGGGCCTTTGTTCACCTATACGCCGATCCAGATCTGCTGGATTCTGATCGTTTATGGCGCGATTGCCTCGCTGCTGCCGGTCTGGCTTTTGCTGGCGCCCCGCGATTATCTTTCGACCTTTCTGAAGATCGGCACGATCATCGCGCTGGCCATCGGCATTCTCATTATGGCGCCTGCGCTGAAAATGCCCGCGCTGACGCAGTTTGTGAACGGCGGCGGGCCGGTGTGGTCGGGCGGGCTGTTTCCGTTTCTGTTCATCACCATCGCCTGCGGGGCGGTGTCGGGTTTCCACGCGCTGATCGCCAGCGGCACCACGCCCAAGCTGATCGCATCCGAGGCTGATGCGCCCTTTATCGGCTATGGCGCGATGCTGGCCGAGGCGTTTGTGGCGATCATGGCGCTGGTGGGCGCATCCATCATCGAGCCGGGCATCTATTTCACCATGAACAGTCCGGCCGCGCTGATCGGCACCACACCGGAAAGCGCTTCGGCGGCGGTGTCGGCCATGGGCTTTGCCATCACGCCCGAGGCCATCGTGCAATTGACCAAGGACATTGGCGAACACACGATCCTCTCGCGCACCGGCGGCGCGCCCACGCTGGCCGTGGCCATGGCGCAGATTTTCAGCCATGTCGTGGGCGGCGCGGCGATGAAGGCCTTTTGGTATCACTTCGCCATCCTGTTCGAGGCCTTGTTCATCCTGACCGCCGTGGATGCGGGGACGCGTGCCGGGCGCTTTATGGTACAGGATCTGCTGGCGCGCGCGGTGCCGGGGTTTGCGCGGATCGGCAGCATGGCGCAGGGGCTGATCGGCACGGGGCTGTGTGTGGCGGCCTGGGGCTTCTTCCTGCATCAGGGCGTGACCGACCCGCTGGGCGGGGTGAACACGCTCTGGCCGGTGTTCGGCATTTCGAATCAGATGCTGGCGGCAACGGCCCTGATGCTGGCCACGGCCGTGCTGTTCCGCATGAAGCGGCAGCGTTATGCGTGGGTCTCGGCGCTGCCGACCGTGTGGCTGTTGATCTGCACGCTCTCGGCCGGGTGGCTCAAGCTGTTTTCCGATGATCCCAAGGTCGGATTTTTGTCGCATGCGGCGAAATTTTCCGCCGCCGCCGCGCAGGGCAAAGTGCTGGCCCCGGCCAAGAGCATGGCGCAGATGGAGCGAATCATCTTCAACGACCGGGTCGATGCGGTGCTTTGCGGGTTTTTCATGGTGGTGGTGCTGGCCGTGTTGGTGGCGGCGGTGCGAACCTGTCTGGCGGCCCAGCGCAATGAAGCGCCCAGCGTGCGCGAGGTGACGGCATGAGCGGCTTTTTGCGCCGACTGGTGGGGGCGCTGGTGGGGATGCCCGATTATGACGCCTATCTGGCGCATCACAGGGCGCATCACCCCGACCGCGCGCCCATGACCCGGCAGGAATTTTTCCGCAACCGCCAGGAGGCCCGCTATGGCAAAGGCGGCGGGGGCAAATGCTGTTGAATTAAGGCTTTTGTGCCGCGTCGCCTTCCGCCTCGCACAATGCGCAAAGGGCGTGGATGGTGCCCGACACGATCCGGTCCTTCAGGCTGTACCAGCGCGTCTGGGCATCGATGCGCACATGCACGATGTTTTCGGCGCGCAGCAGCGCCAGATGTTGCGACACGCCCGATTGCGACAGGCCGGTCATCGCCACCAGTTCGCTCACGCTGACCTCGCCCTCGTCCATCCGGCACAGCATCAGCAGACGCTCAGGATGGCTCATCACCTTGAGGCGTGCGGCCATCATCGCGGCATTGGCTTTCAGTTCTGCAAGGTCCGTGGGCTTCATTGGGCCGGAATTGGCGCTTTCCGGCGGGTTTTGCAAGGGGCGACGGGGTCAGGTCTCCGCCGAAAGGCCCTGTGCGCCGCCTGCCAGCGCCATTTCGGCCAGCGCCTGGGCCACCTCGGCCACGCGCGGACCGGCCAGCGAATAGAACACCTGCTTGACCTCGCGCCGCCCCTGCACCAGCCCCGCCTTGCGCAGCAGCGCGAGTTGCTGGCTGATGATCGACAGGCTTTGCCCGGTGCGCGCGGCGAGTTCGCCCACGGCCACGGGGCCGCGCGCCAGTTGCGTCAACAGATTGAACCGCAAGGGATGGCCCAGCAGGCGCAGCGCCTCAATCAGGTCGGAAATCGCTTGTGAGCCGGGCGTCATGGGCGTGTGGCATGCGCAGGCGGCAGGGCGCGGGGCACTGTCGGCTGGGTCCATCACGTTGCATTGCTCCCATATGGCCGGGGCGGCGGACGGCCCCGTCGGCGGGCGCCTAACCTAATGCCTTGTGATGGCGAGACATTGACCGCGATCAATCCTCAGGTCCGAACGGATGGTTTTCGATTCTGTCAGGATGTTCCCAAATGGTTCGTTAACCGCAGCTTACCGGACGCGGAAGGCGGGCAAAAGAAAACCCGGCCGAAGCCGGGCTTGGAAGTTTGGGAGAGGATGCCTGAAAGGCAGGTTCTAAGTAGGTGAATCAGGTGATTCGCGCAACTGTAAAAGATGTTAACTAGCCATATTGGCGTAAATTTTGTAAAGCAAAATCCAAAATGGCCAATATGGCGAAAATCCGTTCATCTTCCGGTAAATTTCGCCACTGTGGTCCGACAAATTACCCCAGCGGAACGTCGATATTATCGATCAGCCGGGCCTTGCCGATTCGCGCGGCGGCCAGCAGGCGCGCCGGGCCGGTTCCGCGCGTCGCCAAAGGAACCAACGTATCGGCATCGCAGACCTGCGCATAATCCACCGAGGCAAAGCCGCCCGCCAGCACCGCCTGTTCCATCCGGGCCAGCGCCTCGCCGATCGGCGCGCCGCCTGCGATTTCCGCCGCCGCCGTCCGCATCGCCCGCGACAGGCTGGCCGCCTCGACACGCTCCTGCGCGCTCAGATAGGCATTGCGCGAGGAGCGGGCGAGGCCGTCCTCTTCGCGCACCGTGGGCACGCCGATGATCGCATCGACATGCGGCGACGTCAGATCCAGATCGCGCGCCATCCGGCGGATCACCGCCAGTTGCTGCCAGTCCTTTTCGCCAAACAGCGCCACATCGGGCGCCACCTGATTGAACAGTTTGAGCACCACCGTGGCCACGCCGTCGAAATGGCCGGGGCGCGCCGCGCCGCAATAGCCTTCGCTGACCCCCGAGACGCCGACATTGGTGGCAAAACCGGCGGGGTACATTTCCTCGACCGTGGGCGCCCAGAGCAGCGCCACGCCTTCACTTTCCAGCGCGGTCTGATCGGCGGCCAACTGGCGCGGATAGGCGTCCAGATCCTCGCCCGCCGCAAATTGTCGGGGATTAACGAAAATCGAGGCGACCACGTGTTCGGCATGCCGCCGCGCCTCGCGCATCAGCGTTAAGTGCCCGAAATGCAAGGCTCCCATCGTCGGGACCAGCGCCACGCGGCCGCTCTTGCGCAAGTCTGCCACCGCTTCGCGCAGCAGATTGAGGTGATTGATGGTTTGCACCGGCACGGCCCCTTCGGTAAGGTTTTGACACTGTTCGTGCGGTGGCTGATAAGCCGATGCCGCAAGTGCAGCAACGCTTTTAAGCCCGCCAACCCTGTGATGAGAGAGCCGCCATGTCTGGTCCCCACCGCATCGTTTTCGCCAATGAAAAGGGGGGCACGGGCAAATCCACCACCGCCGTGCATATCGCCGTCGCGCTGGCCTATCTGGGCGCGCGGGTGGGCACGATTGACCTCGATTCGCGCCAGCGCACCATGCACCGCTATATGGAAAATCGCGGCGAGACGCTGCGCCGCCGCGGCATTGACCTGCCCACGGTCGGCTTTGAGGTGTTTCGCGGCACGACCACGGCCGAATTGGACGAACTGACCCAGCAGGTCTCGCAGGGGGTCGATTATCTGATCTTTGACACGCCGGGGCGTGACGATGAATTTGCCCGCCATGTGGCGATGAGCGCCGACACGCTGGTGACGCCGCTCAACGACAGTTTCGTCGATTTCGACCTGATCGGGCAAGTGGACGCCGAGACCTTCAAGGTGCGCCGCCTGTCCTTCTATGCCGAAATGATCTGGGAGGCGCGCAAGAAGCGGGCGCTGGCCACGATCAACGAGCATCGGCGCGAGATGGACTGGGTGGTGGTGCGCAACCGCACCCAGCATATCGAGGCGCGTAACATGCGCCGCATCGACAGCGCGCTGGCCGAACTTTCGCGCCGGGTGGGCTTCCGCATCGCGCAGGGCCTGTCCGAGCGCGTGATCTACCGCGAATTGTTCCCCAGCGGGTTGACCCTGCTGGACAAGGGCCATCTGGGCGATCTGGGCACCAGCCATCTGGTCGCGCGGCAGGAATTGCGCACGCTGGTGGCGGGCATGAACCTGCCCGCGCCCCGTGTGCAGCGCGATGCGCAGGCAATGTCGGCGGGCTGACATGGTCAAGCTGCTCCTGCTGCTGGTGTTGGCCTCATGGGCCTGTCGGCAATGGACGGGCCAGTGGCCATGGGTGCATTGGCAGCGGATGACCGGGCCGACCCCGGTGGAGCGGGCGCGCCGCCTGCTGGGCGTGGAGGCGGGCGCCGGGCGCGGGGCGATCATCGAGGCGCATAAGAAACTGATCGCGCGGGTGCATCCCGATCGCGGCGGCGATGCCGCGCTGGTGCATGAGGCCAATGATGCGCGCGACCTGCTGCTGGCGCGCCTGGGGGCCGAAACCGGCAAATGACCGATCCGGCGATCTTCCGGGAATATGACATTCGCGGCACCTATGGCCGCAATCTGTTCGACGATGACGCCTATGCGATCGGTCGGGCCGTGGCGCAGGCCTTGCGCGCGCGGGGCGGGCGCAGGATCGCTGTGGGGCGCGACGGGCGGCTCAGCGCCCCCGCGCTGGAGGCGGCGCTGGTCGAGGGCCTGCGCGATGGCGGGCTGGATGTGGTGCGGATCGGGGTTGGTCCGACCCCGATGCTCTATTACGCCGAAGCCTCAATGCAGGAGGTAGATGGCGGCATTCACGTAACTGGCAGCCACAATCCCCGCGATGATAATGGCTTCAAGATAGTATTTTTTGGGGGCGCCCTGTTCGGGGCCGAAATCCAGCGGATCGGGCTCCTCGCTGCGGGTGTGGCGGCTGCGAAGCGGAGCGGTGTTGCCGGTGAACTTGGTGCCGGAGAAGGTGTTGCCAGTGAAGGGATCGGCGGTGATCTCGTCCATCGCGGCGCGGTGGAAGGGCAGGATATTCTGCCCGCCTATGTCGCGCGGCTGGTCGATGGTCTGCTGCCGGGGCTTTGGGACAAGGCGGGCGATCTTCGCATCGGCTGGGACGCCGGAAACGGCGCCGCCGGCCCCGCCATCGAGGCCCTGACCGCGCTCTTGCCCGGAGAGCATCATCTTCTCTTCACGCAGGTTGACGGACATTTTCCTCACCACCATCCAGATCCGACTGTTGAGGCAAATCTCGCAGACTTGCGGGCGCTGGTCGCCTCCAGACATCTCGATTTCGGAGTGGCTTTCGACGGGGATGCGGACCGGATCGTGGTAATCGACGGGCGGGGGCGCTCGATCCTGGGCGATCAACTGCTGGCGCTGCTGGCGCAGGACCTTTTGCTCGATTGTCCCGGCGCGGTAATTCTGGGCGATGTCAAAGCGTCACAGGCGGTTTACGACCGGATCGCGGCGCTGGGCGGGGTGCCGGCAATGGGGCCTGCGGGGCATAGTCTGATCAAGGCCGAAATGAAGGTTAACGGCGCGATGCTGGCCGGGGAGACCTCGGGGCATATCTTTTACAAGCACCGATTCTACGGTTTCGACGATGCTCTTTATGCGGCGGTGCGGCTGATCGCCGCAGTTTCGCGCCGAAATGGATCTATTGCGGATTGGTTCGATGAACTGCCCGTCTGCTTCAACACGCCCGAATTGCGCTTTCCTGTGGCGGCCAATCGTAAACGCGCGGTGGTTGAGGAAGTGGCCGCGAGGCTGGCTGCGCAGGGCGCGCGGGTCAACCGGATGGATGGCTTGCGCGTGTCCTGCGATGATGGCTGGTGGTTGCTGCGCGCGTCCAATACGCAGGAGATGCTGGTGGCCCGCGCCGAGAGCACAAGCGAGGCCGGGCTTGCCGCGCTGGTGGCGCAATTGGACGCAGAACTGGCGCAAAGCGGGGTGAGCCGGAGTGGGGCAAGCGGCGTGTGAGGCAGGTCCACCCGCGCATTGCCGAATGGTTTGCCGGGCGCGGGTGGCATATCCGCCGCCATCAGGCCGAAGTGCTGGCGCAGGTGGCCGATGGGCATCATGTGCTGCTGGCCGCCGATACCGGGGCGGGCAAGACGCTGGCCGGGTTTATGCCCACGCTGTGCGATGCGGCGGAAGGCGTTTTGGCTGCCAAAAAAGGCGAGGGGGGCTTGCACACGCTCTATGTCTCGCCGCTGAAAGCGCTCGCGCATGATATTCAGCGCGGCCTGTTGGGGCCGGTCGCCGAAATGGGGCTGGGCCTGCGGGTCGAGGCGCGCACCGGCGATACGTCCTCCGACCGCAAGGCGCGCCAGCGTCACGATCCGCCCCATGTGCTGCTGACCACGCCCGAATCTTTGTCTTTGCTGCTGTCCTATCCCGAAAGCGCGACGATGTTTGCGGGGCTGCGCTATGTGGTGGTGGACGAAATCCACGCGATGGCGGCGGGCAAGCGGGGCGATCTGCTGGCGCTGTCTTTGGCCCGGTTGCAGAGCCTGGCGCCGGAAATGCGGCGGATCGGCCTTTCCGCCACGCTGGCCGATCCGGCGGGCTTTGCGCGCTGGCTGGCGCCTGTGGGCGAGGATGCGGCGCTGGTTGCCGGCGAGGAGGGCGCGCCCGCGGATGTCTCGATCCTGCTGCCTGCGGGCCAGCGCATCCCGTGGAGCGGCCATGCCGCCAGTTGGGCCGTGCCGCAGATCCTCGACCTGATCCGCGCCCATCGCACCACGCTGATCTTCACCAACACGCGCTTTCTGGCCGAATATACGTTTGGCCTGCTGTGGGATCGCAACGAGGAAAACCTGCCCATCGGCATCCACCATGGCAGCCTGTCCGCCGAGGCGCGGCACAAGGTCGAGGCGGCGATGGCGGGCGGGCGGCTGCGCGCGCTGGTCTGCACCGCCAGCCTCGATCTGGGGGTGGACTGGGGCGACATCGATCTGGTGGTGCAGATGGGGGCGCCCAAGGGCTCCTCGCGCCTGTTGCAGCGGATCGGGCGGGCTAATCACCGGCTCGATTGCCCATCCAAGGCGGTGCTGGTGCCGGGCAACCGGTTTGAATTTCTCGAAGCCGTGGCCGCCGTCGAGGCGGTGCGGGCGGGCACGCGCGATGGTGAGGAGCTGCGCCCGGGCGGCCGCGATGTGCTGGCCCAGCATGTGCTGGCGCTGGCCTGCGCGGGGCCGTTCGATGGCGATGCACTGCTGGCCGAGGTGCGCCGCGCCGCGCCCTATGCGGATATGGGCGAGGAGGAGTGGGGGCGGGTGCTCGGCTTCGTCTCGAACGGCGGCTATGCGCTGCGGGCCTATGACCGGTTTCGCCGGATCACCCATGGTCGCGATGGGCTTTGGCGGCTGAGCCATCCCGATCTGGCGCGCTCCTATCGGTTGAATGCCGGGATCATTGTCGACGCTGATATGGTCGAGGTGGCCTTTCGCAATGGCCGCGCGCTGGGGCGGGTGGAGGAGGATTTTGCCGCCTCGCTGGGGCCGGGGGATACGTTCCGCTTTGCCGGGCTGGACCTTGAGGTCGAGTCGCTGCGCGAGGGTGCCTTGCTGGTGCGGGCTTCGCGGCGTTCGGCGGCGATTCCCTCGTATAATGGCGCGCGCATTCCGATCTCATCGCACCTGGCCGACCGGGTGCGGGCGATCCTGAACGATCCGGCGCGTTGGGATGATTTTCCCGAGGATGTGCATGAATGGCTGGCGGTGCAGGCGCGGGTGTCGGTGTTGCCGCGACCGGGCGAATTGCTGGTCGAGAGCTTTCCCCATCAGGACCGGTTCTACAGCGTGTTCTACACATTCGAGGGTTGGCCCGCGAATCAGTCGCTGGGCATGTTGATGACGCGGCGGATGGAGGCGCTGGGCCTCTCGCCGCTGGGCTTTGTGGCCAATGATTATGCGCTGGCGGTCTGGGGGCTGCGGCCCGTTGAGGATCCTGCCGCGCTGCTCTCGCCCGACATTCTGGTCGAGGAATTTGTCGAGTGGGTGGAAAATTCCTACCTGCTGCGCCGTGCCTTCCGCGAGGCTTCGGTCATCTCGGGCCTGATCGAGCGGCAGATACCGGGCAAGCGCAAGACCAACCGGCAGGTCACCTTCTCCAGCGATCTCATTTATGACGTGCTGCGCCGCTATGAACCGGACCACCTGCTGCTCAAGGCCGCATGGGCCGATGCGCGGCAGAAGATGACCGACGTGGCCCGCGTGGCCGAGGTGCTGGACCGAGCGCAATCGGCGATCCGCCATCAGCGCCTGTCGCGCGTCAGCCCGCTGGCCGTGCCGACGCTGACCATGATCGGGCGCGAGAGCCTGCCCGCCGGCGCCGCCGATGACGAATTGCTGCTGGAAGCCGAGGCGCTGGGCGCGATCGCCATGGGCGATCCCCCGCGGGCCTAGGGCGCAAAAAAAAGGGGCGGATCGCTCCGCCCCTCTCTCTTGCCGTTTGGTGGGCTTTCCTTCGCCTTACTTGGCGTTGGGAGCCTTGCCGAAGCTGGCATAGCGCTCGTTGCCGACGAAGCCGAACTTCGTCACTTCCGAGGCCTTGATGATGTTCAGCACATTCGCTGCCAGTTCATACCCCGACTGCGCATCCGGCTCGAACTGAAGTTCGGGCTCGGGGGTCATGCTGCGCGAAGCCTTGAGGTTCGCGGCCAGCACGCTGCGGTCGATCGGCGTGCCGTTCCACAGGATCTGGTTGTCCGGGGTAAGCACGACCTTGTTCTTGATCGGATCGACCGGCGGCTTGGGCATATTCGGCGGCGGCGGCGAAGGCAGGTCGATGTTCACCGCGTGGGTGGCCACCGGGATGGTGATGATGAACATGATCAGCAGAACGAGCATAACGTCGATCAGCGGAGTCGTGTTCATCTCCGACATCGGCTCGCCATCGTCTTTACCGGCTGACATTGCCATGGGATGTTACTCCTGAGTTAAAGGGCTTATCAGCCGTTCGGATCGACCGGGTTCGAGATGAAGCCAACCGTGGGATAGCCCGCGCGCTGCACGTTGAAGATCGCACCCGCGACGCAGCGCCAGGGCGCTTCGACGTCGGCACGAACGTGAACCTGCGGCACCTTTTCGGGGTTATCGCGCAGAACCTCTGCACCGCCCTCGCGCTTGATGATGTCGTCAAGGCGCTTGAACGCCTGGTCGTACAGTTCAGTCGAGTCAACGGGGGTGATGTTGTTGAAGTAGATGCGGCATTCGCCACCACGCGACGCGCCTTCGAAGCCGGGGTCGCCGGCGCTGCGACCGGCAGCGTCGGTGGTGCTGACCGTGATCAGCAGATTTTCGACCTTATCCTTGGATTCCTGCGAAACCATCACAGGGATCTTCAGCTTCTGGATCGTCTGGATCGCGACCGGAACCGCAATCAGGAAGATGATCAGCAGCACCAGCATCACGTCCACCAGAGGGGTGGTGTTGATGTCGGACATCGGCTTTTCTTCGCCGCCCGCGCCGCCAACAGACATTGCCATGTTATGATCCTACTCTTGCAATGCCCTCTTTCGAGAGGAGGGATTGGGGGGAGGGGAGGGCCGGGAAATCATGCCGCATGCCGCGCATGATTTCCCGTACATCCAGACAGACTGGCCGACTGGATGCCTGCCTCATGTCTTACTTCTTGGCGGCGGGAGCCGGAGCAGCCTTCACCGGAGCCGAAGCGACGGCCGGCTTGATGGCGCCCTTCGAGTTGATGTAGGCCAGCACGTCAGCCGAGAAGCCCGTCAGCAGCTCGTTGATGCGCTTGTTGCGCGACTGCAGGAAGTTGTAGGCAAGCACGGCAGGCACAGCGACGAGCAGACCGATGGCGGTCATGATCAGAGCTTCACCCACGGGGCCGGCAACCTTGTCGATCGAGGCCGAACCGGCCAGACCGATGGCGATCAGAGCGCGGTAGATGCCGACCACGGTACCGAACAGACCCACGAAAGGAGCGGTCGAACCGACGGTGGCGAGGAAGGGCAGGCCGCGGGCCAGGAAGGCGCCGATCGAGGCTTCGGTGCGGGCCAGCGACGAGTGGACCCAGTCGTGGGCTTCGAGGCTGTCGGCCATCTTGCCGTGGTTTTCTTCGGCCAGGATACCGGCTTCGACGATGTCACGGAACGGGCTGGTCTTTTCCAGCTTGGCGGCGCCTTCCTTGAGCGAAGCGGCCTTCCAGAACGTGCCCAGAGCCTTGTACTGCTTGAGGATCTTCGACTGGTCCGACCAGCGGGTGAACAGCACGAAGAACGAACCGAACGAGAAAATCGCCATGATGGTCACGGTCGACTGAGCGATCAGACCGCCCTGTTCCAGGGCTTCCTTGAAGCCGAACTTGTTCTGCGGAGCCGCGCCAGCAGCGGCGGTCAGAATGTCAATAAGCATGCGATGGTCCTCTCAAAGGGCTCTCGAGTAGAGAATAGGGTCATTTACAGTAGGGACCGGGCCTTCATGCCGCAGATCCCCTGGGGAGTGTGGCTCAGTCCTTCGGGATGACCCACTTCACGCGATTGGCATAAACGCCGGTGGTGGGCTGGCCTTCGCCATCCTTGGCGGGCGCAAAGCGCGCGCGGCTGGTGGCGTATTTGCAGGTGGCAGCATCCAGTTCGGCATTGCCCGAGCTGGCCGTGATTTCACAGCCCGACACGCGTCCTTCGGGGGACACGGTCAGCCGGAAACCCGTCGTGCCCTGCACACCTTCACGCAGGGGGCGCGAAGGATAGTCCTCAGGCGTCACCCAGTTGGCGGGATTGCCCTTGGGGGCGGCCGCAACAGGCTGGAAACGCGGCGGCGGCGGTGCCACAGGCGCAGGCGGTGCCAGCACAGGGGCAGGCGGCGCCGGCGGCGGTGCAACCGAAACCGTCTCGATCACAGGCGCGCTGACGGGCGCCACGTTCACCGGCGGCGGCGGAGCGACGATCGGCGGCGGCGGAGCGTCCTTCGGCGGCGGCGGAGGCGGTGGCGGCGGTTTCTCCTCTTGCTTGATATCGACAGTCGTCACTTTTTTCATGACCTTCTGGACGGCCGAATAGGCAAGACCAGAGACCAAGGCATAACCAACGACGATGTGAATCAAGGCAACGATGATAATGGCGGTAAGGCGATTACCGCTCAATTGTTGATCAGCGTAGGCCATTCAGACGCATCACTCCATACAAAAACCCGGGCAAGCCCCGGGCCGACCATGAACCGAACCCGAAGGTGAAGTCCATGGGGAAAAGCTCATATCCACCCTGCCGGATTTACCGGATATTCGCCAAATGCCTTATGTGTCGGCTTTCGGCAAACGCATCGGCCCCCTTTATTGGGGGTCCGCTTTTTTGCCAATCCTAGCCACCTTGCCGACTCGGCGCAACGCCTTATGCGCAGGGGGGTGGGGTTCAGGCAAAATTCATTTGTGTTAAGGCCTATCTAACGGGCACCCTTGGGGGCCGTTTGCAGGGGTTATGCGCCAATGGCGATTTTTTCGGAGTTTTCCGCGATGTTTCAAGGCATCCGAGCATGGAAATCGGCTTGCTTGGCGGCTCTATTGCCGCTGTTTGTTCCGGTGTCGGCGGGGGCCCAGACCCCCCTTACGCAAAATGTCGTACAATCGTATGCTGACCTTGTTGGTCTGGCCGAATCATCGCCTTTGGTCGTCTTTGCCGAGCTGAAAAAGGTGATTCCCATCCCCTTGCCGCGCGACAGTTCGCCGTTTTTGACGGTCCAGCGCGCCTATGTCGAAGCGCAGGGAATTGATTTGTTGAGCGGAACCGGCTCGGTTTCCGCCTCGGTGCGCTATCTGGCCGACATCCGGCTCGATTCGCGTCACAAAATTCCCAATCCGCGCAAACAGATGGTGCTGATCTTTGCCCGCCACGGCACCACGCCGGGCGATATCCAGCTGGTTGCGCCCGACGCGCAATTGCCCTGGAGCCAGCCGCTCGAGGCCCAGGTCCGCAAGATTCTGGCCGATCTGGCCGCCCCTGATTCGCCGCCGCGCATCACGGGAATCAACATGGCGCTCTATCAGCAGGGCGATCTGGCGGGCGAGGGCGAGACGCAGATCTTCCTGACCACGGCCAAGGGCACGCCTGCGGCCATCATCGTCCAGCACAAGCCCAATCAGCCCTCGCGCTGGAGCGCGTCCTTCTCCGAAGTGGTCGATGCGGCCAATGCGCCGCCCGCGCAAGGCACGCTGGAATGGTATCGTCTGGCCTGTTCGCTGCCCGAAACGCTGCCCGCCTCGGCCAATCTGGGCGAAACCCAGGATGCCAAGGATCAGGCCGTCGCCGATTATCTGCTGGTGCGCCGCGATCTGGGGCCTTGCACGCGCACTCGGGTTGCGTGGGGCGGGGATATCGCCAAACCGGCCAAATAGGCCGGCCGGCCAAATTGCCTTGAAGGGACACGAATTGCCCCCTAGGTGGCGCATCGTCAAATCCAAGGATTCCACGATGACCGATACTGTCGATAGCGCCACCCTTTCGCCCCAATCCGGCAAGCCGCCGCTGCGCATTGCGCTGGCGGGTCTGGGCACGGTGGGCGCGGGCGTCATTCGGCTAGTGGAGGCCAATGCCGATCTGATCGCGCGGCGCGCGGGCCGCCCGATCAAGGTTTCCGCCGTATCCGCGCGCGATCGCGGCAAGGATCGCGGCGTCGATCTCTCGCCCTATGCGTGGGAAGACGACATGACCGCAATGGCCGCGCGCGATGACGTGGATGTGGTGGTCGAACTGGTGGGCGGATCGGACGGCCCGGCGCTGGTGCTGGCGCGCAACGCGATTCGCCATGGCAAGGCGCTGGTCACGGCCAACAAGGCGATGATCGCCCATCACGGCATGGCGCTGGCCAAGGAGGCCGAGGCCCGCGGCGTGGCCATGCGTTTCGAGGCGGCCGTGGCGGGCGGCATCCCGGTCATCAAGGGCCTGCGCGAAGGCGCGGCGGCCAACCGGGTCGAGCGGATCTACGGCATCCTCAACGGCACCTGCAACTACATCCTCTCCACCATGGAGGACACGGGCCGCGATTTCTCCGAGGTGCTCTCCGAGGCGCAGGCCAAGGGCTATGCCGAGGCCGACCCGACCTTTGATATCGAGGGCATCGATGCCGCGCACAAGCTGTCGATCCTCTCGGCCATCGCGTTCGGCGCCAAGATCGACTTTGGCAGCGTAGACACGCAGGGCATCAGCCGCATCTTGGCCGCCGATATCGCCCAAGCCGATTCGCTGGGCTATTGCATCCGCCTGATCGGCACCGCCGAGGCCGATGCCGGGCCGGATGGCGCGCCGGGCCTGTTCCAGCGCGTGGCGCCCCATCTGGTGCCTTTCGACAATCTGCTCGCCCATGTCGATGGCCCGACCAATGCGGTCGTGGTCGAGGGCAATTTCTCGGGCCGCCTGCTGTTTCAGGGCGCGGGCGCGGGCGATGGTCCGACCGCTTCGGCGGTGGTGGCCGACCTGATCGACATCGCGCGCGGCATGGACACCGGGTTTGAAGCCGACATGGCCTTCTCGATCCCCGTGGATGGGCTGGAAGACATGGCGCCTGCGCCTGCCGGTCACCGTCTGGGCCGCGCCTATATCCGCTTCCTCGTGGCGGATCGTCCGGGCGTGCTGGCCGAAATCACCGCCGCGATGCGCGATGCGGGCGTGTCGATCGAGAGCCTGATCCAGAAAGGTCAGGCCAGCAAGGACGGGGCGGTCATCGTCGCCATCGTCACCCATGAAGTGCCAGAGGCCGCCGTGGCCAAGGCGCTGGCGCTGCTCGAAGGTTCGCCCTCTCTGGTGGGCCAGCCGTTGGTCATGCAGATTCTGGGCGCGTAAGGCGGGGCATTTGCTCCGCCGAAATCCGCGGGCAAATGCGCAGTAACTCAGACAAAATCGACGCCGGGGGCCTCGCCCTCGGCGTTTTTCTTTGTCGGCTCAATAACTGGGTTCGTATGTTGCCCGTTTTGGACCTTTGACTTCGCGTTTGCGGCATTTGTCCGCTCGACAACCGGCCTGTGCATAGGTAAGCGGACGTGTCTGCATAGGTATTCACAACGTGCATTCACACCGCCGACCAACAGAGCCGGCATTAGGGGCCATACATTCCTGAAGGAATCGGACAGATTATGAGCGCTACTCCTGCCAGCAAGATTCTCGACCGCGTTCTGGTGCTTGAAATGGTGCGCGTGACCGAAGCGGCCGCCATCGCCTCGGCCAAGCTGATCGGGCGCGGCGACGAGAAGGCCGCTGATGCTGCGGCAGTCGAAGCCATGCGCGAAAAGCTCAATGAACTTTATATCGACGGCACCGTGGTGATCGGCGAAGGCGAACGCGACGAGGCGCCGATGCTCTATATCGGCGAAAAGGTCGGCGCGGCGCTGGGCAAGGGCCCCAAGATCGACATCGCGCTCGACCCGCTGGAAGGCACGACGATCTGCGCCAAGGCCGGGCCGAACTCGCTGGCCGTGCTGGCGATTGCCGAAGAGGGCGGGCTGCTCAACGCGCCCGACACCTATATGGACAAGCTGGCGGTGGGGCCGGGCTATCCTGATGGCATCATCGATCTGGCCAAGAGCCCGACCGAGAACGTCAAGGCCGTGGCCGCCGCCAAGGGCGTGGCGCCCGAAGACATCGTGGTCTGCGTGCTGGACCGCCCGCGCCACACCGATCTGATCGAGGAACTGCGCGCGCTTGGCTGCGGCGTCTATCTGATCGGCGACGGCGACGTGGCGGGGGTGATCGCCACCACCAACACCGAAGAAACCAACATCGACATGTATATGGGCCAGGGCGGCGCGCCCGAGGGCGTGCTGGCGGCGGCCGCGCTGCGCTGTGTCGGTGGTCAGTTCAAGGGCCGGCTGGTGTTCCGCAACGATGACGAAAAGGCCCGCGCCAAGAAGTGGGGCATCACCGATCTCAACAAGATCTATGACCTGACCGAACTGGCCAAGGGCGACTGCATCTTTGCCGCCAGCGGCGTGACTGACGGTTCGCTGCTCAAGGGCGTCAAGCGCCTGCGCAATGGCCGCCTGACCACCGAGAGCGTGGTGATGCGCGCCAGCACCGGCACCGTGCGCTGGGTCAAAGGCGACCGCCGGGCATAAGCGCCGGGCATCAGCTTCGCCGCGATTAACCCAAAGGGGGCAGGGGTTTGCGCCGCTGCCCCCTTTTGTATGTGCGGCAAACCTTGCAATCCTGCCGATCTTGGCTAGAGGCACGCGCGAGGGAAGCAACGCGGCGGCTGAGTCTTTCGTGCCGCGTGCAGTGGAGATACGCGAGATGAAGATCCTTGCCGGTAACGGTAACCTGCCGCTGGCGCGCGCGATTGCGGGCTATCTGGAACTGCAACTGACGGATGCCAGCGTGCGGCGCTTTGCCGACGAGGAAGTCTTCGTCGAAATCCACGAGAACGTGCGCGGCGAGGATGTCTTCGTCGTTCAGTCGACCGCCTATCCCGCGAACGACAATCTGATGGAACTGCTGATCTGCATCGACGCGCTGCGCCGCGCTTCGGCCAAGCGGATCACGGCGGTGGTGCCCTATTTCGGCTATGCCCGCCAGGACCGCAAGCCCGGCCCGCGCACGCCGATCTCGGCCAAGCTGGTGGCCAATCTGATCACCACGGCAGGCGCCGACCGCGTGCTGGCGGTTGACCTCCATGCGGGTCAGATCCAGGGCTTTTTCGACATTCCCACCGACAATCTGTTTGCCGCCCCGGTGATGGCCGCCGACATTCTGGCGCGCAATGGCGACGATGGGCTGATGGTGGTTTCGCCCGACGTTGGCGGCGTGGTGCGCGCCCGCGCGCTGGCCAAGCGTCTGAACAATGCCCCGCTGGCCATCGTGGACAAGCGCCGCGACAAGCCGGGTGTGTCCGAGGTGATGAACATCATCGGTGATGTGAAGGGCCGCACCTGCATCCTGATCGACGACATCATCGATTCGGGCGGCACGCTGTGCAACGCGGCGCAGGCGCTGATGGATGCGGGCGCCGCTTCGGTCACGGCCTATATCACCCATGGCGTGCTGTCGGGCGCGGCGGTCTCGCGCGTCAACAATTCGGCGCTCAAGGAACTGGTCATCACCGACTCGATCCTGCCCACCGAGGAAACGCAGAAGTCGGACAAGATCCGTCTGCTGACCATCGCCCCGCTGATCGGTGAGGCAATCCGCCGCATCGCCGACGAAAGCTCGGTGTCGAGCCTGTTCGACTGATCGGATGCGGCTGGTTGAACTCAACCATGTGATCGAGGCCGGGATGGTGACCTACAAGGGTCTGCCCGGCCCCGTCATCTGCGACTATCTGGCGCGTGAGGCATCGCGCGGGCTTTATGCCGGCGACACCACCTTTCAGATCGGCAAGATCGAGATGGTGTCGAACACCGGCACCTATCTGGACACGCCATTTCATCGCTATGCGGATGGGGCGGATCTGTCCTGCGTGCCTTTGGATGCGGTGACGCAATTGCCGGGGCTGGTGGTGCGCTGCGATGCGTTGGCCATCGGGCCGGAGGTTTTTGCCGGGCGCGATGTGGCGGGCCGGGCGGTGCTGGTGCATACCGGATGGGACCGGCATTGGCGCAGCGATGCCTATCTGTCCGGCCATCCGTTCCTGACCGAGGCGGCCGCGCTCTATCTGCGCGATGCGGGGGCGGCGCTGGTGGGGATCGATTCCCACAATATCGACGATACTTCGGGCAATGCCCGACCGGTGCATTCGGTGCTGCTGCGCGCAGGGGTCCCGATTGTCGAGCATCTGACCAATCTGGGCCAATTGCCTGAGGATGGCTTTGTCTTCAACGCGCCGCCGCCGCGGGTGAAGGGCATGGGAACATTTCCCGTCCGCGCCCATGCGGTGATTTCGGGCTGAACCCCGATTATTGCCAGGGGCGATGGCCCCCCGGCGGCACGCGTTCCAGCGCCTCGAGCCTTTTGGCCTGGCGCGATTCCAGCGCCAGCGTCAGCAGCGGATTGGGCTTGCGCACAAAGCGGCGCGGGGTCACGCCGAACAATTCGGTGAATTCGCGCGTCATCTGCGCCTGATCGAAATAGCGCAGGATCAGTTCCTCGGCCTCGGCCTCGTCGGCCACGCCGTGCAGATGGCTGGCCATGTCCAGCGCGCGGGCGCGGCGCATCACCTGTTTGGGCGGCATGCCGAAATCGCGCCGCACGATCCGTTCCAACTGGCGCGTGCTGATCCCCATCTCGGCGGCGAAATCGCTGATGCTGGCATTGGGATTGACGAAGGTGAGCGTCTCGAAGGCGGTGCTGATCGGATTGGGGAGCGGGCGGCCCAGACTTTCCACCAGAATGCGAAAGCGCCGTTCGAGCAGATCGGCGATCGCCACCGGATCCTCGGTATGGCTGAAAGCGGCCAGCGTCTCTTCGCTGTTCAGCCCGTAATGTTCGAGCGGAACCAGTCGGTTGACCATTTCATGCGCGCTGCGCCCGAACAGCGCATAGCCCGCCCCGGCCTTGAGCGCATAGCCGATCGAGGTGAAACTGCCCTCGACGGTCACGGGCATGATCTTGCTTTGCGGCCCAAAGATCAGCGCGGCGCGGCCCAGATGGTGGATGCCGTCGGCGGTATGGGCCGTCCATTTGCCGCCCAGTTGGATACGCACCATCGAACTGTCGTTAAAAATGCCCGACGAGAGGCAGTAATCGGGCGGCAGATTGACCGGCGTGACATAGATCCGCCCGATCCACGGCGCCAGATCGGGCGAAGGCGCCCGGTTATAGGACAAAGGTTGGCCCTGGCTTGACCGACCGGCCAGCGGAGTTACCGCCTCATCCAGGGCCGGTTTGGTTGGCTTGAGCATAAATGTTGGACCCAGTATTGGTTTTTGTTGTAAAAATAATTTCCTGAACCTGAACAGTTCAATTTCCCTTGTTCGCCCCTTTGTCAACCGATTGTCATTTTATATTGCTCTGATCACGCCACCGGCGGCTTGACCGCAACCCATGGGCAAAGGCAAAAGCGGCGCCATGAAACTGAACCTTGATGCCGATATCGCTCTGGCCCAACGTCTTGCCGATGCGGCGGGCGCGGCGATCCGCCCCTATTTCCGCTCCGGCGTGGCCACCGAGCGCAAGGAGGACGCCAGCCCCGTCACGCTGGCCGATCAGGCCGCCGAGGAGGCGATGCGCGCGATCCTGCGCGCCGAGCGTCCCGATGACACGATTATCGGTGAGGAATATGGCGTGACGGCGGGCACTTCGGGGCGCAGTTGGGTGCTGGACCCGATTGACGGCACGGCGGGGTTCCTGGCGGGCCGCGCGATCTTTGGCACGCTGATCGCGCTGGTGGTCGAGGGCTGGCCGGTGCTGGGCGTGATTGACCAGCCGATCGCGGGCGAGCGCTGGGTGGGCGCATCGGGCCGCAAGACGACGTTTAATGGCCAGCCGGTCAGCACACGCCGTTGCCGCGAATTGTCCGACGCCACCATCGCCACCACCGGCCCGCATTATTTCAGCGACCATGAGGGCGAGCATTTCATGGGGCTTGCCGCCAAGACCGATTATCGCCGGATGGTGATGGGCGGCGATTGCTATAATTACGCGATGCTGGCCAGCGGCCATCTCGACATCGTGTGCGAGGCCAATCTCAAGCTGCATGACTGGGCCGCGCTGGTGCCGGTGGTCGAGGGCGCGGGCGGGTTGATGTGCGACTGGAACGGCGATCCGCTGCATGCAGGGTCCACCGGCCATGTGCTGGCGCTGGGCGATCCGGCGCGGCAGGACGATGCGGTCGAGGCGCTGGCCTGCAATCACGAACATCATCATCACGGGCATTGATCCGGCACTTTTTCTTTTACGGCACGTTGATCGCGGGCAGCGGCAATGCTGTGGCCCGCGAGGCGCATCGCCATCTGGGCCAAGGTGTAGCGGCCCATGTTGCGGGCGCGCTTTATGCGCTGCCTGATCCGGCGGGCTGGTATCCCGCGCTTCTCCCGGGCGAGGGGCGGGTTTATGGCGTGGTCTATCCGGTGCTGTCGGGTCTGGATCTGGCTGCACTGGATGCTTATGAGGGCAGGGATTACCGCCGCGTCCCGCTGATGGTGAGCGCGGGGGCCGAAAGGATCGCTGCCGAAGCCTATCTCTGGCAGGGCGTCTTGCCGCAGGAGGCTCTGTCCATTCCCGATGGCGATTTCGCCCGCTGGCTGGGCGAGCGGGGGCTTAGCGCCTATTCGGCTTGATGCGCTGGTTGATCAGGCCCAGCAGATTATCCTCCAGATCGCCCAGCATCCATTCGCCCCATAAGGCGGCGTAAAAATTGACCCTTGTGCGAATGGCATAAGTCGTGCGGATGGTGACGCGGGAATGAGCGCTATCGACAGGGTCAAGCTGATAGCTCCCTCTTGTTACCCGGAAATAATTGCTGTCCGGGCGCAGGTGCTGATCGGTGAATTGCCAGCCTTGGCTGCCGCGAAAATCAAAGCGCCAGCCGATGCGGCGTTGCGGCTGCCATTCGTCCACCACTTCGGCAAAGCGAATGCCGCGTTGCCATTGCGCGATCCGCGCGGCGCCGATGCCCTCGCCTTCCAGCCGGGCACCAAGCGGGCGCGGCACACCCAGCACATCCTGCGTAATGTTCCACCGGCCTTCTCCGGGCCGGACATCGGGAATACCGCGCAGCAGCGGCCAGATCTGATCCGGGCTTCCCGCCATGATGGCAGAGCGGGCGACCGTGTGGCTTTCCCATGGAGGCGTGATCATAGGCTCCATCGCGGCCATGGCCAGAGGCAGCGCGAGAACGGCCAGTGAAAAAACCTCCTCAGGATGGCTTCTCTGGCGATATTTATAGGTGAGCCGCGCCCCCAGAAAGCCCATGCCATACCATACCGGGGCGAGCATCAGGCAACAGATCACGCCTTCTTGAAAGAAATAACCGCCCAGCCCGATGGCGCCCAACACCAGCACCAAAGGTACGGAGGCATAGAAACTCATCGGGCGAGTGGCCATGGGATCGCAGATGTAGCAAACAAAAGACGCCAGCGCGGCAGGCTGGATAAACAGGAAGCTGATACCGATCAGGGCCTGCGCCCCCTGTAGCCCGGTCAGCAGCAGATAGCTGCCAAGACCATGCAGCGCGGCGATACCGCATGCCGCCAGCAGGCGCCAAAGCGGCGTGAGGCGGCTTGGCGGCGAATCATCTTTCCTATCGTCCTGATCAGGCATGGCCGAATCATGCTGCCCATGCCGCATCTGTGCAAGGCTCGCCTTTATCCTTGCCATGGGGGGAGATTGCCCCTAAGGGCCGCCCCTTCAACCGGTTCGGAGGATTTGTTGCAAAACAGATTCGCTCGCCTGCCTGGCCATCAAGGGCTGCCACGGCAAGCGGGACGGACCGCTAGATCAAGGAGATGAAAATGCCCAAGATGAAGACCAAGAGCGGTGTGAAGAAGCGCTTCAAGCTCACCGCGACCGGCAAGGTCAAGCATGGCGTCGCCGGCAAGCGTCACCGTTTGATCAGCCATAACGCCAAGTACATCCGCCAGAACCGTGGCACCGATGTGATTTCCGACGCCGATGCGAAGGTGATCAAGAAGTGGGCGCCCTACGGGCTGAACTGAGGAGTACTGAAGTATGGCACGTGTCAAAAGGGGTGTTACCACCCGCGCCAAGCACAAGAATATTCTGGAGCAGGCCAAGGGTTACCGCGGTCGCCGCAAGAATACGATCCGCGTTGCTCGTCAGGCCGTTGAAAAGGCCGGTCAGTACGCTTACCGCGACCGCAAGGTCAAGAAGCGTACCTTCCGCGCTCTGTGGATCCAGCGTATCAACGCTGCGGTCCGCGCCGAAGGCCTGACCTATTCGCAGTTCATCAACGGCATCAAGCTGGCTGGCATCCAACTGGATCGCAAGTCGCTGGCCGATCTGGCGCTGAACGAAGCGGCCGTGTTCTCGGCTGTTCTGGCTCAGGCCAAGGCTGCTCTGCCCGCCGCATAAGCGCGCAGGCCGATTGGACAGAAAGGGCGCGGGGGGATTCTCCCGCGCCTTTTTTGTTGCCCTGCGTTCAGAGGTGAACTTGCATTCACCTGTCGGATGCGTCATGCATGGCGCCTAGGCTCGCAAGAAAGATAAGGCCAGATACAGGGCCAAATGCAGGGGATGCCATTGACGCGCGGATCATCGGTACGGGCCAGATTCTTTGCCCCTCCGGCGGAATTGGCCCGGTATTTCACGAGTTTCTATCTGGCCGAGATCGATCTTGCGCCGGGTCGCCGCGTGGTCGATTACCTGCATCCCGAATGGGCCAATCTGCGTTTTTCCTCGGGCGGGCCGCTGGCCGCGCGCAATGTGCGCGGCATGGGCATTGCCGATTGCCATTTCGCGGTGACCGGCCCCAGCGGCCATGCGGTGCATTTTGAGGTCGGATCGTGCCGGATCTGGGGCGTGGGCCTGTTGCCGCTGGGCTGGGCGCGGTTTGTCGGCCTGCCTGCGGCGGATATGGCCGATGCGGTGCTGGACGGGGCCGCGCATGATGGCTTTGCGCCCTTCATGCCGTTGGCCGAGGCGATTTTCGGGGCCGAGCCGGATGTCGAGGGGGAACTGGCGCGCATCACCCGGTTCTTTGCCCAATGGCCATCTGATGGCGCGGACGATGACCAAAGGGTTGTGGCAATCCATGCCGCGATGATCGATCCGGCTGTGTCGAGCGTTGCCGAAATGGCGCGGCGCGCCGGGGCAAGCGCCCGCACGGTCGAGCGCCTGTGCCAGCAATCCTTCGGCTTTGGCCCCAAATATCTGCTGCGCCGCCAGCGTTTCATGCGCAGCCTTGCCCAGTTCATGCTCGATCCTTCGCTCAAATGGATCGGGGCGCTGGACGGCCATTATCACGATCAGGCGCAATTCGTGCGCGAGTTTCGGCAATTCATGGGCATGACCCCGCGCGAATATGCCCGCATGCCGCATCCCATCATCGAGGCCTTTGTGCGCGAGCGGGCGCGGATCGCGGGCGCGGCGGTGCAGGCGCTCGATGGTCCCGACGGCGCGCGGCTGGGGCGCCGCCCATCTTGACATCGCGCGGTCAGGGCGCGGTTGATCTTGACGCCGCGCCGCCCTAGAGGGTGCTGGCGCTTGGCCCGATGCCGGCGCGCCCATCAGCAGACGGACAGAGCATGGATTACGAAAGTCTTGGCGCACAGGCGCTCGACAGCATTGCAAAGGCGCAGGATCTGGACGCGCTCGACGCGCTGCGCGTGGCGTTTCTGGGCAAGCAGGGTTCGATTTCCGGCCTGCTCAAAACGTTGGGCGCGATGAGCCCGGAGGAGCGCCAGACCACCGGCCCCAAGATCCATGCCCTGCGCGAGGGCGTGACGAATGCTCTGGCCGACAAGAAGGCCGCGCTGGAATCGGCCGCGCTGGAGGCCAAACTGGCCGCCGAGACGGTCGATCTGACCCTGCCCGCGCCCGAAAGCGCCCGTGGCAGCGTGCATCCCGTCAGCCAGGTCATGGACGAACTGGCCGAGATCTTTGCCGATCTGGGCTTTGCCGTCGCCACCGGGCCGGAGATCGAGGACGACTGGCACAATTTCACCGCGCTCAACATGCCCGAGAGCCATCCGGCGCGCGCGATGCATGACACATTCTATATAGACAAAACCGCCAGCGGTTATGAAACCGAGCAGGATATGGTGCTGCGCACGCATACCAGCCCTGTGCAGATCCGCGCGATGCTGGCCGCAGGCGGCGACAAGCCTTTGCGCATCATCGCCCCGGGCCGCGTCTATCGCAGCGACAGCGACGCCACCCACACGCCGATGTTCCATCAGGTCGAAGGCTTGGTGATCGGCAAGGACATTACCCTCGCCCATCTGAAATGGACGCTGGAAACCATGCTCAAGGCCTTCTTTGAGCGCGATGACATCGTGCTGCGCCTGCGCCCGTCCTATTTCCCCTTCACCGAACCCAGCGTCGAGGTCGACACAGGCTATTCCTATGTCGACGGGCGCCGCGTGGTGGGCGGTTCGGGCGATGCGCCGGGCCATGCGTGGATGGAGCTGCTGGGGTCCGGCATGGTCAATCGCCATGTGCTGACCGCCGGTGGCTATGATCCTGACCAGTGGCAGGGTTTTGCCTTTGGCGTGGGCGTCGATCGTCTGGCCATGCTGAAATATGGGATGAACGATTTGCGGGCCTTCTTTGATGGCGATGCGCGCTGGCTGGGCCATTACGGCTTTTCCGGCCTTGATGTGCCGACCCTTTCGGGCGGCGTAGGCGTACAGGCATAAGGGGCGGCACAGATGAAATTCTCTCTCTCGTGGCTGAAAGCCCATCTCGACACCGAAGCCACCGTCGAACAGATCGCGGGCAAGCTGAACGCCATCGGCCTTGAGGTTGAAGGCATCGAGGACCCGGCCGAAAAGCTGAAGGGCTTTCGCGTCGCGCGCATCCTGACCGCCGAACGCCACCCCAATGCCGACAAGTTGCAGGTGCTGTCGGTGGATACCGGTGAGGGTGCGCCCTTGCAGGTGGTCTGCGGCGCGCCCAATGCGCGGGCCGGATTGGTCGGTGTGCTGGGGTTGCCCGGCGCGGTGGTGCCGGCCAATGGCATGGTGCTGAAAGTCGCCGCGGTGCGCAGCGTCGAATCGAACGGCATGATGTGTTCGATGCGCGAACTGGAACTGGGCGAGGGCCATGACGGCATCATCGAATTGCCCGAGGACGCGCCGGTCGGCGCCGCCTTTGCGGACTATCACGGTGCCGATCCGGTGTTCGACATTTCGGTCACGCCCAACCGCCCCGACTGCATGGGCGTCTATGGCATCGCGCGCGATCTGGCCGCCGCTGGGCTGGGCACGTTGAAGCCGATTGCCGCGCTTGGTGTGGCCGGTTCCTATCCTTGCCCGGTCGAAATCCGCACTGAAGACACCGATGGTTGCCCCGCCTTTTATGGCCGCACCGTCAAGGGCGTGAAGAATGGCCCCAGCCCGGAATGGCTGCAGGCCGCGCTGAAAGCTGCCGGTCAGCGTCCGATCTCGGCGCTGGTGGACATCACCAATTATGTGATGCTGACCTATGGCCGCCCGGCCCATGCCTATGACTTAAGCAAGCTGTCGGGCGCGGTCGTGGCGCGCCGCGCTGTGGCGGGCGAGCAGTGCCTTGCGCTCAATGGCAAGACCTATGATTTGACCGAAACGATGACGGTGATCGCCGATGATGCGGGCGTGCATGACATTGCCGGGATCATGGGCGGCGAACATTCGGGGTGCAGCGAAGCGACCACCGATGTTCTGCTCGAAATCGCCTATTTCACGCCGGAACGGATTGCCGCGACGGGCCGTGCGCTCAACCTGACCAGCGACGCTCGTGCGCGGTTTGAGCGCGGGGTGGACCCGGCCTTCCTCGACACCGGGCTTGATCTGCTGACCGGGCTGATCCTCGACATCTGCGGCGGCGAGGCTTCGCAGGTCGTTCGCGCCGGTGCTGCGCCCGCGACGCCCAAGGTTGTGGCGTTCGATCCCGCGCTGGTGGCCAAGCTGGGCGGGGTGGAGATTGCGGGCGATGAGCAGAAGCGCATCCTTGCCGCTCTGGGCTTTGTGGTCGGCGATGACTGGGCCGTGACCGTGCCGGGCTGGCGCCCGGATGTGGACGGCGCGGCCGATATTGTTGAGGAAGTGGTGCGTATCCACGGCCTTGACGGGATCGAGAGCGTGCCGCTGCCGCGCGAGGATGGCGTGGCCAAGCCGACCGCGACCCCGGCGCAGAAGCTGGAACGTCGTCTGCGTCGTGCTGCTGCCGCGCGTGGCCTCAACGAGGCGATCACCTGGTCCTTCCTGCCTGAGGGCGAGGCGGAGCATTTTGCCGACGGCCCGCTCTGGCGTCTGGCCAATCCGATCAGCGAAGACCTGAAAGTCATGCGCCCCAGCCTGATTCCGGGGCTGCTCTCTGCGGCGCGGCGCAATCTGGCGCGTGGGGGCTCTTCGCTGCGTCTGTTTGAAATCGGGCGCCGCTATCTGCGCGATGCCAATGGCAAGGGTGCTGAGCGCCTGACGCTGGCCGTTGTGCTGGCGGGGGACAAGACCCTGCGCGGCTGGGCAACGGGCAAGGCGCAGGCGTTTGACGCCTTTGACGCAAAGGCCGAGGCGCTTGCGCTGCTGGCCGAGGCTGGCGCGCCGGTGGACAATCTGCAAATCATGGGCGAGGCGGGCGTTCAGTTCCACCCCGGCCAGTCGGCCACCTTGCGTCTGGGGCCGAAAAATGTGCTGGCGCGGTTTGGCATGTTGCACCCCACCACGGCCAAGGCGTTCGACCTTGATGGCCCGGTGGCGGTGGCGGAAATCTTCCTCGACGCCATTCCGGGCAAGAAGGGCGCGGCAGGCTTTGCCCGCGTCAATTATGCGCCCCCGGCCCTGCAGGCGGTGAAGCGCGACTTTGCCTTCCTCGTTCGCGCCGATTTGCCCGCGGGCGATCTGCTGCGCGCGGTGAAGGGCGCGGACAAGGGCAATATCATCGCTGCGCGCGTCTTCGACGATTTCCGGGGGCAGGGCGTGCCCGAGGGCCAGAAGTCGCTGGCCATCGAGGTCACGCTGCAGCCTGCGGAAAAGAGCTATAATGACGCCGATCTGAAAGCCATTGCCGACAAGGTGACGGCGGCGGCGGCCAAGCAGGGCGCAGTCCTGCGCGGTTGAGCGCCAAGGGGTTGAAAGAAAAGGGCGCTGCGGGCATTCTCGCAGCGCCCTTTTTGTTGGCCGGATGGGAAATGGTGTGAGCGAGGAACTGGTACGTATCGCAAGCGGCGAATGGAGCGCGCTGATCCATCCGCTGGGGGCCGAACTGCAATCGCTGCGCGATGGGGCGGGGCGGGAATATATGACCGATGCCGATCCGGCCTATTGGACCGGCCATGCGCCTTTGCTCTTTCCGATCATCGGTTCGCTGTCGGGCGATGCGTTCCGGCATGAGGGGCGCGACTATGCCCTGCCGCGCCATGGCTTTGCGCGGCGCAGCCGGTTTGCGGTTGTGGCGCAGAGCGGGGATGCGGTGACGTTCGCGCTGGAGGACAGCGAGGCGACGCGGGCGGTCTATCCTTTCGCCTTCCGGCTGGAGATGGCGTTTCGTTTGCAGGGCGCCGCGCTCCATATGGCCGCCACGGTGCATAATCGCGGCGAGGCGGTGCTGCCTTTCAGCTTCGGCTATCATCCGGCCTTCGCATGGCCTTTGCCGGACGGGGGAGAAAAGACCGCGCACCGCATCACCTTTGAAAAGGACGAACCGGGGCCGGTCCGCCGTGTCAGCAAGGCCACGGGCGAATTGCTGCCGGGCGGCGAGGCGACGCCGGTCGTGGGCCGCGAACTGGCGTTGGATGAAAACCTGTTCGAGGCCGATGCGATGGTGTGGACCGGGCTGGCCAGCCGCGCGCTGCGCTATGCCTCTGCGCAAGGCCCGGCGCTTGATATTGCCTTTCCCGACAGCCCGGACCTTGGCCTGTGGCAGGTGCCCGGCGCGCATTATATATGTATCGAGCCATGGGCGGGCCATGCCGATCCGCAGGGCTTTGATGGCGAGATCAGCGAGAAGCCGGGGATTATCCTGTTGCCGTCGGGTGAAAGTCGCAGCTTTCGCATGGATGTGAGGGTGCGCGCGGGATAGGCGCCAAGCGCGCAAGCGCGGGATAGACGAAAAGCCCGCCGCCATGTAAGCGCGCGCGCATGACTGACGCCTTTGCCACCCGCCGCACCTTTGCCATCATCTCGCACCCTGACGCGGGCAAGACCACGCTGACCGAAAAGCTGCTGCTGAACGGCGGCGCGATTCACTTGGCGGGCGAGGTGAAGGCGCGCGGGGCGGCAAGGCGTGCCCGTTCGGACTGGATGAAGATCGAGCAGCAGCGCGGGATTTCGGTGACCTCCTCGGTCATGACCTTTGCCCGCGAGTTTGAAGGGCTGGGGCATATCACCTTCAACCTGCTCGACACGCCGGGCCACGAGGATTTTTCCGAGGATACCTATCGCACGCTGACGGCGGTGGATTCGGCCATCATGGTGATTGACGCTGCCAAGGGCATCGAGCCGCAGACGCGCAAGCTGTTTGAAGTGTGCCGGATGCGCAATGTGCCGATCATCACCTTCGTCAACAAAGTGGACCGCGAGGGGCGCGAGGTGTTCGAGATCCTCGACGAGGTGGCCGATGCGCTGGCGCTGGACGTGTCGCCGCAATCGTGGCCCGTGGGCATGGGCGGCACGTTTCAGGGCATTCTTGACCTGAAAAGCGGACGCATCAGCCGCCCTGAGGGCGACAGCCGCGAATTTCTCGGCAAGGTCGATCACGAGCCGGTGCCGGAAGAATTTGCCGAGGAGATCGAACTGGGGCAGGCGGGCTATCCCGAATTTGACCTGGAGGCCTATCGCCATGGCGATCTGACGCCGGTGTTTTTCGGCTCGGCGCTGAAAAACTTTGGTGTGGCCGAATTGATCGAGGCCATCGCCCGCATCGCCCCGCCGCCGCGCCCCCAGCCCAGCGAAGCGGGCGTGATCGACCCGTCGGGCAATGAGGTGACGGGCTTCATTTTCAAGGTGCAGGCCAATATGGACCCAATGCACCGCGACCGTATCGCTTTCATGCGTCTGGTTTCAGGCACATTCAAGCGCGGGATGAAGCTGACGCCATCCGCGTTGGGCAAGCCGATTGCGGTGCATTCGCCGATCCTGTTCTTTGCCCAGGACCGCGAGATTGCCGACGAGGCCCAGCCCGGCGACATCATCGGCATTCCCAACCATGGCACTTTGCGCGTGGGCGACACGCTTTCGGAAACGAACAAGGTGCGCTTCACCGGCCTGCCCAATTTCGCGCCGGAAATCCTGCGCCGCGTGGCGCTCAAGGACCCGACCAAGACCAAGCAATTGCGCAAGGCGCTGGACGATCTTTCGGAAGAAGGCGTGATTCAGGTCTTCTATCCCGAAATCGGCAGCCAGTGGATTGTCGGCGTGGTGGGCCAGCTTCAGCTCGACGTGCTGATCAGCCGCCTTGAGGCTGAATATAAGGTGGGCGCGATGCTGGAGCCGGCGCCTTTCGACACGGCGCGCTGGGTCAAGGGTGATGCCAAGGCTTTGGCCGACTTTGCCGAATTCAACCGCGCCAATCTGGCCAAGGACCGCGATGGCGATCCGGTGTTCATGGCGCGCTCGGTCTGGGATGTCTCGTATCAGCAGGAGCGCAATCCTGAGCTGACCTTCTCGGCCACCAAGGAGCGGTAAGGGCATTACCCGCTTTTGCGGTTTCAACAGGCGCGTCGGGACAGAAATTCCGGCGCGCCTGTTTTTTGTGCGTGCGGGGCGTTGGACGGCACTTGCCTCCAAAACGCTGCCTAAATTTTGTGCAGATGCGTAGGAATCGAGCGCAGGCAAGGCCCAAATAACCGCCAGACGGCCGCCGGGCCGCAAATGAATCCCCGAAATCTCAAAAAACCCTAAATTGGCACACCCCTTGCTAGGTATGTGGCATACCGGCGCTGGGCCGGTTGGCTAATAGGGGATAGGCATGAAGTTCATCATCGCCATCATCAAGCCGTTCAAGCTCGACGAGGTGCGTGAAGCCCTCGGCGCACTTGGGGTCGCCGGTCTGACGGTGTCCGAAGTGAAGGGCTTTGGTCGGCAAAAAGGGCAAACCGAGATCTATCGCGGCGCCGAATATTCGACCAACATGCTGCCCAAGGTGAAGATCGAGATCGCCGCCAGCGACGAACTGGCGCCGCGCGTGGTCGAAACCATCCAACAGGCCGCCAGCACCGAAGCCATCGGCGATGGCAAGATCTTCGTGCTCGATCTGGCCTCGGCCGTCCGCATCCGCACCGGTGAAACCGGGGATACCGCTCTGTGAGCGGCGCTAGCCTTAGGAGTGAACCCACTATGATCCGCAAGATGATTTGCGGCGCTGGGGCTTTGGGCGCATCGCTCTTTGCCGCCACCACCGCTTTTGCGCAGGCAGCGCCGATCAAGGCGCCGACTGCCGAACAGATGGCCACCATGGTCAACAAGGGCGACAACACCTGGATGCTGATGTCCTCGGTGCTGGTGCTGCTGATGAGCATCCCTGCGCTGGCGCTGTTCTACGGCGGCCTGGTGCGCACCAAGAATATGCTCAGCGTGCTGATGCAGGTGTTCATGATCGTTTCGGTGGCGGCCCTTGTGTGGGTGTGCTGGGGCTATTCGATGGCCTTTACCGGCGGCTCGCCCTTTGTCGGCGGCTTCTCCAAGGCGTTCCTGATGGGCGTTTCGGCCAGCACCTATGCGGCCACCTTCTCGAACAACGTCTATCTGCCTGAATACACCTATGTCATCTTCCAGATGACCTTCGCCTGCATCACGCCGGCGCTGATCGTGGGTGCCTTTGCGGAACGCGTGAAGTTCACGCCGCTGATCATCTTCACGGTGCTGTGGCTGACCTTCATCTATTTCCCGATGGCCCACATGGTGTGGTATTTCGCCGGTCCCGACTTCCTGTCGGCCAACACGTCTGACGCGGGCTATCTCTATGGCCTTGGCGCTCTGGACTTTGCGGGCGGCACCGTGGTGCACATCAACGCCGGTATTGCCGGTCTCGTCGGCTGCCTCGTGATCGGCAAGCGCGTGGGCTTTGGCAAGGAAGCCACCCCGCCGCACTCGCTGACCATGACCATGATCGGCGCCTCGCTGCTGTGGGTTGGTTGGTTCGGCTTCAACGCCGGTTCGAACCTGGAAGCCAATGGTCTGGCCTCGCTGGCCTTCATCAACACCTTCGTCGCCACCGCCGCTGCCGCTGTCAGCTGGTCGCTGGTGGAACAGGTCAAGCATGGCAAGCCCTCGATGCTGGGCGCTGCTTCGGGCGCTGTGGCTGGTCTGGTGGCCATTACGCCGGCCTCGGGCTTTGCCGCTCCGATGACCTCGATCGTGCTGGGTCTGATCGTGTCGCCCATCTGCTTCTTCTTCGTCTCGACCGTGAAGAACAAGCTTAAGTATGACGACACGCTCGACGTGTTCGGCGTGCACTGCATCGGCGGTATCGTCGGCGCCATCGGCACCGGCATCGTCGCCGACCCCTCGCTGGGCGGTCAGGGCTGGGTCGACTACACCGTGTTCCCCTCGAAGGCCGGCACCTATGACATGGTTGCCCAGGTCATCACCCAGATCAAGGCTGTGGTCCTGACGCTGGTTCTCTCGGGCGGCGGTTCGGCGATCCTGTTCTTCGCTCTGGACAAGACCATCGGTCTGCGTCCCTCGGAAGAAGCCGAGCGCGAAGGCCTCGACATCACCGAGCATGGCGAGCGCGCCTACAACTACTGAGTTTCACAAGTTTGGCGGGGCTGGGGATCTCCTCCCTCTCCTCCTCCCCGGTCCCGCCTACCGATGTTCCTCCTGCGAACGACAAACTTATAAAGGGCCGGAGCCAGCCGCTCCGGCCCCTTTTTTATGCGTGGGGGCGGCGGGCATGAAAAGGCCGGAGCGGTGGGCTCCGGCCTTTTCGTATGCGATCCTGCGGGTTTAGCGGGCCTGCGCGGCCAGCATGTCCATCAGAGGGCGGACCGGGCTGACATCGTAACCGGCCGAGGCGGCCTGCGCGGTGACCTCGTCGAGATCGGCGCCGAGGCTGGCCTGCGCCAGCGACCAGAGCAGCGTCGAACGCGTACCCGAGCGGCAATAGGCCAGGATTTTGCCTTCGCCCTTGAGCGCCTCGGCCATGGCGGTCACCTGCGCCTGGCTGAAACCGGCGTGGGTGACGGGGATGGCGACATAGCCCATACCCGCGGCGGCGGCGGCCTGCGCGATGGCCTCGCCCGGCGTCTGGTCGTCGCTTTCGCCTTCGGGGCGGTTGTTGATGATGAGGGTGATGCCCTGCGCGGCGGCGGCATCGACATCGGCAAGGCTGATCTGCGGGCTGGCCCAGACACGCTGGGAAATCTGACGGAACATGATCGTCTCCTGATCCTGGCAGGCGCGAAGGCGGATGGGCCGCGCCAAAGGGCTGGATTCGCTCTGCCAAGGGGCGGGGAATCAGACAAGCGGCGATTTGCGCAAGGTGGCGCAGTTGTGGCCCTGGCGCATTATTTTCGGATATTCTTGGGGATGCGCACGAATCTATTCGCTATGAACTGGAATTTAGGATATGCCGGAGAGTGCAGAGGAGAGGGCCGCGCATTTCGCGTGGCTGCTTGCCCTGTCGTTTGGTGTGATTCGTCCTCGCGCCACGCGATTTGGATCAGGGCGAAGCGAAGGTGCTTTCGGTTTTATGGGTTTTGATAGAGGGCGTCGCGGCAGGGGCCGAGACAAGCGCGACGGGTTCGGCGAAGAAGGTTTCGATCCCTTCATGGGCGGTGGTGACCGCTTTGGTGGTGGCGACCGTTTCGGCGGCGGTGACCGCTTTGGCGGCGGCCGTGATCGCGGCGGCTTCGGCGGCGGTGATCGTGGCGGCTTCGGCGGCGGCCCGCGTGGCGGCGGCTTCGGCGGCGGCGGTGGTGGCGGCTTCGGCGGCCCGCGCGGCGGCGGCGGCGGCATGCCTGCCCAGGTTGTTGGCCAGGGCAAGGGCGTGGTGAAGTTCTTCAACGCTCAAAAGGGTTTCGGCTTCATCCAGCGTGAAGACGGCGGCGAAGATGTGTTCGTGCACATCAGCGCGGTCGAACGTGCCGGTCTTGAAGGTCTGGCCGAAGGTCAGGGTCTGGAATTCACGCTGGTGGATCGTGGCGGCAAGGTGTCGGCCAGCGATCTGTCGGTTGTGGGTGATGTGATCGCGGTCGCCAAGCGCGAACCCGCTGCTCCCCAGCGCCAGCTGACCGGTGAAAAGGCCACCGGCACGGTTAAGTTCTTCAACGCGATGAAGGGCTTCGGCTTCATCACGCGTGATGACGGCCAGCCCGATGCCTTCGTGCACATCAGCGCGGTCGAACGTTCGGGTCTTCGTGAAATCAACGAAGGCGACCGTCTGGAATTCGACATCGAAGTCGATCGACGAGGCAAGTACTCGGCGGTCAACCTCTCGCCGCGTCAGGGTTGATCCCGAACCTCTTGCCTTCAAGAGGACGCACGGCCCCCAATGGGTTAAAACCTGATTTCCTTTAAGGACAGGTTTGACCCGGGGGCGGCGACAGCATAAACGCGCGCAAATGGCGGCAGGTCCGAAGGATTCGCTTCGGGTCGCCGCCATTTCGCGTTTTCAGCTTCCGCCGAAATATTCTACCGAACATTGTCTGGATTGAAGAGCGACCCCGCGATCCTGGGGCCATTCTGGAATGCAAAGGAACTATCGATGACCATTTCGCCGTTGATGCCTGTTTACCCCCGGACCGCCTTTCGGCCGGTGCGCGGTGAGCATTGCCATCTGATTGGCGAGGATGGCCGCCGATATCTCGACTTTGCCGCCGGGATCGCCGTCAATCTGCTGGGCCACAGCCATCAAGGGCTGATTTCCGCGATCCAGCAACAGGCCGCGACGCTGATGCATGTGTCGAACCTTTATGGCAGCCCGCATCAGGAAAGCGTGGCCAAGCGGCTGGTCGAACTGACCTTTGCCGACACGGTGTTCTTCACCAATTCGGGCGCCGAGGCGGTGGAATGTGCGATCAAGACCGCGCGTGCCTATCACCAGCATGTCGGCAATCTCGACAAGTATGAACTGATCACCTTCAAGGAGGCGTTCCACGGGCGCACCATGGGGACGATCTCGGCCTCGAATCAGGAAAAGATGCATAAGGGCTTCCTGCCCATCCTGCCGGGTTTCAAATATGTCGATTTCGGCGATCTGGACGCGGTGAAGGCCGCCATCGGCCCCAACACCGGCGGCATCATGATCGAGCCGATTCAGGGCGAGGGCGGCATCAAGGTTCCGACGGAGGAATTCCTGCAAGCCTTGCGCGCACTGTGCGACGAGCATGACCTGATGCTGATCTTTGACGAGGTGCAGTGCGGCGTGGCGCGTACCGGCACATTCTATGCCTATGAGCAGTTCGGCGTGGTACCCGACATTCTGGCCAGTGCCAAGGGTATCGGCGGCGGTTTCCCCGTGGGCGCTTGCCTTGCCAGCGAAAAGGCCGCGCGCGGCATGGTCGCGGGCACGCATGGCAGCACCTATGGCGGCAACCCGCTGGCCATGTCGGCGGCCAATGCGGTGCTGGACGCGGTGGCCAATGAGGAATTCATGGCCCATGTGCGCGATATGGGCGCCAAGCTGATGAGCCGTCTGGAACAGTTCATCGGCAATTATCCCGATCTGTTCGAACTGGTGCGCGGGCGCGGCCTGATGCTGGGCCTGAAGATGAAGGTCGAGCCGCGGCCTTTCGTCGCCCATCTGCGCGACAATCACCAGTTGCTCTGCGTTTCGGCGGGCGACAAGACCATGCGCATCCTGCCGCCGCTGGTGATCGACGAAAGCCATATCGACGAATTCATCGAAAAGCTCTCGGCTGCGGCCGCCAGCTATCAGCCTGAAGAGGTGGCGTGATGGCGCGGCACTTCCTGAACCTCTCGGATGCCGGGGGGGATGCGGTCGTCGCGATGTTGAATGACGCGCTCGACCGCAAGCGGGCGCGCAGCAGTTGGACCAAGGGGCGCGTCGATGCCGATGCGCCTTTGGACGGCCATGTGTTGGCGATGATCTTTGAAAAGAACTCGACTCGCACGCGCGTGTCTTTTGACATGGCGATGCGCCAGTTGGGCGGCAGCGCGATCGTGATGGATGCGGGCGGCATGCAACTGGGCCGGGGCGAAACGATCGCTGACACCGCCCGCGTGCTCAGCCGCATGGTCGATGCGATCATGATCCGCACCAATGACCATGCCAAGATCGAGGAATTGGCCTATTATGCCACGGTCCCGGTGATCAACGGCCTGACCGATGCCTCGCATCCGTGTCAGATCATGGCCGATCTGCTCACGCTGCTGGAACGCGGCGTGGCGCTGCCGGGCATGGAGATGGCGTGGCTGGGCGATGGCAACAATGTGCTGCATTCGCTGATCGAGGCGGCGGGGCTGCTCAAATTCGACATCCGCGTGGGCGGGCCCAAGGGCTTTGAGCCGGACGCGGGCTTTGTTGAGCAGGCGCGGGCGCGCGGGGCCAGGATTACCTTCACGCAGGATGCGGCCGAAGCGGCGCGCGGGGCGCAGGTGGTGGTCACCGACACATGGGTGTCGATGGGGCAGCCGGGCGGCGATGCCGTGATCAAGGCGATGGAGCCCTATCAGGTCAATGATGCGCTGATGGCGCAGGCGGCGCCGGGGGCGCTCTTCCTCCATTGCCTGCCCGCCCATCGCGGCGAAGAGGCCACCGACAGCGTGATCGACAGCGCGCAAAGCGTCGTCTGGGATGAGGCGGAAAACCGCATTCATGCCCAGAAATCGGTGCTGCGCTGGGCTTTTGGGCAGGTGTGAGCGCGGGCATGGATTGCGTTCTGCATTTCACCATTCCATCGCGCGATGCACGGGGGCGGGCGGTTCGCCTCGGCCCCGTGCTCGACCTTGTGCAATCGGCGCATGATTATCCGCCGCCGATCCGCAAACTGCTGGCCGAAGCGCTGGTGCTGGGGGCTTTGATGGGCTCCCTGCTCAAGGATCAGGACAGCCAGTTGACCATGCAGGCGCAGACCCAGGATGGCGTGGTCGACCTGCTGGTCTGCGACTATCGTAATGGCGAGGTGCGTGGCTATGCGCGCCATGACGAAGAGCGTCTGGCGGCGCTGGGGCCGAACCCGACCCTGCACGATCTGTTCGGCAAGGGCTATCTGGCGATCACCTTTGATCTGGCCGTGACCGGGCAGCGCTATCAGGGGGTCGTGCCGTTGGAGGGCGATTCTCTGGCGCAGGCGTGTCAGGCCTATTTCATCCAGTCCGAGCAGGTGCCCACGCTGATCCGTGTGGCGACATCGGATGTGGACGGGCATTGCGTCGCGGGCGGGCTGCTGGTGCAGCATCTGCCTGATGGGGAGGAAGGGCGCACGCGTCTGCACGTGCAGCTTGACCATCCGCATTGGGAGCATGTGGCCGTTCTGGCCGGATCGACTCGCGACGCTGAACTGGTGGATAAGGATTTGGCTCTCGACCAGCTGGTCTGGCGCCTGTTCCACGAGGAGAGCGAAGTGCGCGTGTCGGAAGATGCGCCGCTCAAGCGTGGCTGCCGCTGCAGCGAGGAGCATTATCGCTCGATCCTCTCGCGTTTTGGCGAGGGCGAATTGGCCGAAATGCGGGATGAAAATGGCGAGATCATCATTGATTGCGCCTTTTGCTCAAGGCTTTTCCCGATTTCGATGTAAGGTGGCATGGGCTGTCGGGCCGTGTCGCAATAGAGATGGAAATATGACCCAGACTGATGTTCCCGCAGGCCGCAAGGCGGTTGTCCTGCTCTCGGGCGGGCTGGATTCTATGGTGTCGGCAGGGCTGGCCCGCGAGGCGGGTTATGAGATCTATGCGCTGACCATCGATTATAACCAGCGCCATGCATGCGAGATCGATGCGGCCAAGGTGTTGGCCAAGGAATTGGGCGCGGTGCGGCATGTGGTATTGCCGCTGGATTTGCGCCAGTTCGGCGGGTCGGCGCTGACCGACGATATTGATGTGCCCAAGGACGGGTTGGAGCCGGGGATTCCCGTCACCTATGTTCCGGCCCGCAATCTGGTGTTTCTGTCGCTGACGCTGGCCTGGGCCGAAGCTGTTGGCGCGCGGGATATTTTCATCGGGGTCAACGCGCTCGATTATTCCGGTTATCCCGATTGCCGCCCGGAATTCATCGCGGGCTTTACCGAAGTCGCGCGTCTGGCGACCAAGGCAGGGGATGAGGGCGGCGAGTTTGTGATTCATGCGCCGCTCCAATTCCTTGGCAAGGGCGATATCGTTCGCGAGGCGGCGCGGCTGGGACTCGATGTGGGGCTCAGTTGGTCCTGCTATGATCCGCAGCCTGATGGTTCTGCATGCGGCCTTTGTGACAGCTGCCGCCTGCGTCTGGGCGGTTTTGCAGAAGCAGGGCTTGAGGACAAGTTGCGCTATGCGGTGAAGTAAACTTTTCACATTACCTGCCCCAGACACAATCAAGGCCGGGCTCCTGTCGGAGTTCCGGCCTTGATTGTGTCTGTGGCCAATAAGGCCCCGACCAAGCACGAAGGTGCCGCCAAAAAAGAAGGGGCAGCTTGCGCCGCCCCTCCCATTTTTGCCTGAAAGGCTGGACTTAGTTGCCAGAACCCGGACCGTAGGTGATTTCCACACGACGGTTCTGGAGTTCGCGAACGCCATCGGCGGTCGGAACGCGCGGGTTGGCTTCACCAAAGGCCTGGCTCGAGATCGCCGAGTCAGCGATGCCATGCGAGGTGAAGTAGGCGCGGACCGAAGCATTACGGCGAGCCGACAGACCCAGGTTATACTTGGGCGTGCCTGAGCGGTCGGTGTAACCAGCCAGAACGACCGGAACCGAGGCGCAATTGCCATAGGCCTGAATGGCGCTGTCGAGGATCGACGCGGCTTCAGGGGTGATGTCGGCCTTATCCCAATCGAAGAACACGATGTAGGGACCCTTGTTGCACACCGGAGCCGGAGGCGGCGGAGGCGGCGGAGGCGGCGGAGGCGGCGGAGGCGGCGGGGGCGGCGGAGGCGGCGGGGGCGGCGGAGCAACCGGCTCAGCGCCACCGAAGTTGTAGGTCAGCGTCGCCAGCAGCGAGTGCGAGTGGAACTTTTCCGACAAGGTGTTGCCAGTCACGCCCACAAAACGGTCTGCACCCGGAGCGTTGAAGTAGCGATACTTCAGGCCCAGATCCCAGTTCTTGCTGATCGGCGCACGCACGCCGGCAATAGCCTGCCAGGCAAAGCCGGTGGCCGAATCGTCAACGTTGTAGCCCGCAACCGAAGTCGCGTTGTAGCTCTTCACGCGAGCCACGCCGACACCGCCGCCGACAAAGCCCTGAAGGCCGTTGTCGGGACCGAAGTCGAGCAGGCCGTTGGCCATGAAGCTAAGGGCGCTGGTGTTGCCGGCGACTTGGCTGTTGTCGGCGGTGTAGATCGTGCCGTTGGCCGCTTCAAACGACTTCGTCTTGACACGACGATAGCTGGCTTCGGTTTCCAGACGGAAGGGGCCGAAGTCGTAACCGACGATGCCACCGAAGTCGTAGCCGAGCTTCGACTTGATGTTGCCAAGAGCGGCGCCGCTCGTGACGTTGCCGAGCGGGTTGGATTCGACGATGACAGCACCGGCGTCGCCTTCGACGTACCAGGTCTTGTCTTTGGCCAGTGCCGGCGTAGCGAGGGCAGTAGATGCCAGCGCCAAGCCCAAGGCAATCTTGCGCATTTGTTTTCCCCTTGTGCGAGTGAGAGGCTACCAGTTGCGCGCAGGTCTAACCCCTCGCTTACAGGCGTGCAAGCCGAGAAATACTTAGGATCGTTGCAAATTTGCCACAGGTGAGGCAATTTCAATTCTTGGATTGCGGCATTTTGGCCTCTGTATGGCACCTTAAGGCAAAATGCTCGCCAGCCTCAACGCGGAGATTAACTGGCCGATGGCGGCCCGGGCTTGCGAATCCACCGTGGAGCCGCCTGTGGGTTCGCCGACCGCAGAGGGGATTTTCCAGCCGGAGGAGTAGAGCCATGATACGCCCGATGATCGGTCAAACACCTTCATCCCGTCCTGGGGTGTGATGTAGATCCAGTTTCCGCTCTGTCGACAGGCAATCTGGCCGACATGGGATGCCCAATCCCCGGTGGCGCCGGTGCCGATGCTCCAGTTCTGGCCATCGGGCGGGGATGCAGGCGGGGTGGTGGCCGTGCCTTCGATCGCGCAATGCAGTAGCGCATCGGTGATGGCAAACGCCTCGTTGACGTAGAACTCCTTTTGCGCCTGCCCGGAATAAAGAAAGGGCAGGCCGAAATGCGGGCTGGCATTGTCGAAAACGAGAGGATCGCTCATCTAAATTCTCCTGTTGTTTGTTGCTGTCGCAGGGCAGGGGTCACAGGTCGTACAGATGCAGCGCATCGGAGGCCTGATACGTGCCGACCTGTTTGACCCAAAGCGCGCCATGGCCATGCGCCGCGACCAGATCGGCCTGCGTTGCCGCCCCAAGGGCCAGACTGGCGGACGTGACCTCCCAAAAGGCATAGGGGGCCGAGGTTGGGCCGTAGCCGACCTGATAGGCCTCCCTTTCCTCTTTCAGGGGAACATCGACATAATCGGACCAGGTCCAAGCGCCGCGCGCCCTTCGCGTCCAACTCAGGTTCAGCGTACCATCCGGTTGCAGCGCTGCCTCGCCCTGAACCGGCGAGAGCGGGCGGTTGGCGATCCCGCGGCAGGCAATCGCGCTTTCAACCGGGTCGCTGTCGCCCAGCCCCATGGCCGCGATCAGGATGGTGTTCGAACTGCCCAGCTTGCTTTTGTCCAATTCGATCACGGTGTCGTCGAGCAGGACAAAGGGCTCGTTGATCGTATGGCTGTCCATGGCCGACTCGGTCCCGGCACGCCCGCGCAGCAATTGCTCCAGCCGCCACCTTGAACCGCCCAGCGGCAGCGCGCGGCCGAATTGCACGATTTCGGAGCCCAACAGCGCTCGATTGCTCCCCGCCGACAATTGGCGCGGTGTCGCATCCGTCAGCGCCAGATTCGTATTGGCCAGTTCGATTTCAACCGCATTATACCGATCCAGCACATGCGCAGGCCCAGTTGCCAGAATGGTGAGTGCCTTGCCCATCGTGGCCGATTGCCGCCCGCTGGTGCCGATCTTGGTCAGCGCCCCCGTGCCGTCATCGGCATAAAGCACCGCGCCCTTCCACGCGCTGCCCGAGGAGGAAAGCGCGGCATAGATCAGCCCGGCATCCCCCGCACTGCTTCCGTCCGATGGCAGTTCAAAGGCGGTGATCAGGGTCTGGCCAAGCGCCAGATCAGAGGCCAGATTGGCCTGCCCGGAGGCAGTCGCGGCCCTGATCAGCGCTTGCGCCGGGGGAATGCGCGCAAGGCTCAGTTCGATTCCCGTTTCGCGCCATTCCCAATCCTTGACCTGCCACAGGCCCTGAATCGAGGGCAGCGTGACACAGCAGCCCGGGCCCACCGCCGGATCGAGTTCGGCACAGCGCCACTGGATCGTTTCCTGGGCCCAGTCATCGCTTTGCGCCGCGCCGCAGATCAGGCGAAAGGCCTCCTCGCTGGTCGTGCTGACCGGCAGATCGAGCGTCTTGGGCTGCCCTGACAGGGCGCCGCCGGGCGCGCGCTGCGATCCGGGCTGATAGTCCAGATCGACATCGTAATAGCGCAGCGATCTTGGCGGCGATTTGGCGGGCGGTCTGCGTTTCCAGCTATAGCCTCCCTTGCCGCCGAAATCTCCGGTCCCGGTGGCCGCCACCGGTTCGCCCAGCATCCGGGCCACCGAGACATCCTGCTGCGTGATCGTCAGGCCGTCTCCATCGGCATCGCAGACAATCGGAACAATCGGCAACCACGCCGCCAGCGTGTCGGCCAGCGGGTCCGAGCAGGAAAAGCCCAGGATGCCGTCGACTGGCACGTCGGCCTGCGCCTCTTCGATCGTATCATGCACCAGAGCGGCCAGGTTGAGCGTCCCATCATCGCAAAAGACCTCGAAATTGAGGCTGGGCAGGCGGTTGCCGAATTCACCCAGTTGCAGATCCTCAAACACCACATAGGCCGTGCCCCGAAAGGCCGGACACAGATCGCCGCCCAGCAAGGAAGCCATCAGCGGATCGGCAGCCTGATCCGCTGTCCCTGTGTGGATGCGCAAAGTGCCCCCCACCTTGAGATCGCCCGAGGACCCGCGCAGCAATTTGCCGTCGGCCCAGATCCGGCCGACCCCGATGATCGGGCGACTGGCCAGCGCGACCGCAAAGGAGGATGTATAGCTGTAGGTGGTGGTCGAGGGCTGTCCTTTGCCGCCGCCGCTGGTCGAACTGTGCTCGCTCAGATCCGTGGCCCAGATGATCGTGCCGCCCACCCGCATCCGGCCATAATGGCGCGGTAATGCGGCGCCATAGGTCGATGTGGTGACGCTCAGGTCCTGCAGACGAGCGCCCTGCCGTTTGCTGGACGTGCCAAAGACGGACCCGTCAATCTGGCTGCCCACCAGCGCGCCCAACGCGCCGCCCAGTGGCCCACCAAAGGCGGTGCCGATCGCCGTGAACAAAATAGTAGCCATGGTCTGCTTCCTTAAAGGTTCGGGCGTGCTTGAAGGTCCGGGGTGAGCCGCCAGTGTTCGACCATCACGCCATCGGGCATGGCGGGCGAGCGCAGCACCTGACGCTGGCCGGCATGGGCATGGACAAAGGCGCCGCCCGCAACCGCAATAACGAAATGCAGCGCGGCAGCCCCCATGCGCAGCAGGATCACATCACCGGGCAGGATCGCGCCCTCGACCGCGACAAAGCCCCACCGTCCGGCCAGATCCATGGCACGCTGCGGATTGGCGTTGCGCCATGCATAATCGGTGGGCAAATCGCCGGGCCGCCCGACCGCCCGCAACGCCGCCGCCAGCACGCCCAGACAGTCCAGCCCATGTTCGCGATGACGGCCATGCAGGCGAAAGCGCGTGCCGACCAGATCTTCGGCGGCACGCGCCAGATCCGACCCGGACGTCATCCCGCCACACCATAACGCACCACCAGATCATTGCCCGGCAGGAACGGTTCCCCGCGAAAATTGACAGCATTGCCGAAGCGGCCGCCGCATGTGGCCAGCGTGTGATCGCAACCCTCGCGCACCACCACCCGCAGCCCACTGTCCAGCGCCCGGTCGAGCGGGCGATCCAGCATCAGGAAACTGCCCGAACGGCCCGTGATGGTCATCGACAGCCCCGCATAAGGCCCCTCGATCCAGCGCAACCTGCCCCCCAGCAGCAGGCCCAGATCGAGCGAGATGCTCAGATGGATCAGATTGCTGTCCAGATCATGGGCCAACAGCGTGGCCTCATGGCTGTATCGCGCCGCCGACAGAGCGCAGTCCCGGTCGCAGAATTGCGCGCGGCATGTCGGGCTGGTGCGCGGGATCGGATCACGGGCCAGTTCAGCCTTGCCCGATTCCAGTTCGGCGACAAAGCCCTGCATTTCCTGACTGACCGTGCCGATTGCGCCGCGATAGAGCGGCTGATGCTCCATCGTTTCCCAATCGACCACCCCCACCACCACGCGCGCGCCTTCAAACCGGCCTGATTGCAGGTCAAAGGCGCTGATGGCGTCATGGCTGATCGCGCCGGTGATTTCGGCCGAATCATCATCCAGCCCCGATGTGCGCCGGATCGCGGCGGGCATCATGCCGGGCGCGGCCATGTGGTTGAGCCCGTCGAACCACAGATCGCGGTCATGGGTGGTAAAGCCCAACGCCACGCCGTCGCCGCGCATGATGCGCCAATAGGTGGCCACGGTTTCCAGTTCCTGCGCGAACCATACCCGGCTCATACCGCCTCCCGCACTTCGATCACGGGAACCGAGGGCGCTTCCCCGGCCAGAAAGGTCAGGCCGGAAATGTCGAGGCGATCCTGTTCAAAACGCACCGGCACATCGAACAGGAACCCGGCCCGCACAATGGCCCCGGCGGCAGGCGGGGTTGTGAATTGAACCACTCCGCCCGCACCCAGCACCCAGCCGGTGGCCTGCGCCGCGCCGTTGACGCTGACCAGCACCGAACCGCTGCGGGGGCGGGTGATGCGCCGCAACTGGGCCTCATTCTCGCCCAGCGCCCCCGTTCCATAGCGTTTGACGAGGGGAAAGCTGGTGATGAGACCATCGCCGATGCCCAGCATTTGATCGACGGCCGAGGGCGTGCCGGTCATGCCGTTCGAACTGAAATCGCTGGGGTCGCCCAATCGAAAGCTGCGTGCCGGACCGCGCCGCGCCCGGAAAAAGCCCAGCAAAATGCCCAGATCCTGTTCCGAGCGAATGCCCGGCCCCACATCAAAGCTCAGCCTGGCATCGCTCCACAGGCTGTTGCGGCGTTCAAAGCCGGATGCCGTGGTGGTCACGCTGGTGGAAAAGGCAGGGCTGATCTTGGTGTCCAGCCCCAGCGGCAGCGGATAGGCCACATCGTCGAAAGCGTTCATATCGTTGCTGTCCTCAGAAACGGGCAGGGCGACAAAGCCGTCGCGGCAGACCTGCGGCAGCGCCCAGACGAAAATCTCATGCGCCGCCCGTTCACGTGCCTCGCCGATGCCCTGATCGATCAGGCGCCACTGGGCGGACTGGCTGGGCAGGAGAACGAAACCGGCCAGATAATCCTGCTGTTCTGGCGGGTATCCCAGCCGGTCATTGACCAGTTGATAGGCGGCATAGCGCCGCGCATCGGCGCCTGCGGTCAGCCAGTCGTAATCCTCGACCTGAAGCCGGTCGAAAGCGGGGCTGGCCCAGCCGACCGGCATATTGGCCCGCCGCGCCTCTGGGGTGGCGGGATCAAGCACCGTGGGCACGAAGGTCAGCAGCAGGGTCTCGCAGGCCACGCCTGCGGCCTGCGCCACGGCCCGCGCCGCGCCGGCCAGAGCGATGGTCGAGGCCGCCAGCATCGCTCCCGCCTGATCCAGCAGGGCGGTTTGCGCCGCGCTCAGGCCGACGCGCAGGTCGGGGATCGCCACCGGGCTGCCGCCAAAGGCTGCCTTGGCCGCATCGTCATAGAGGCAGATCCGGCCATCGCCCATAACCCACCACCACGGTTCGCCCACCTGAAAGCGCACCGCGCAACCGGTATCGACCAGCAGTTGCGCAAAGGCGGCGGCCACCGACTTTTGCCATGTCATGGCCTCCGCATTGGCCGGAGACATCAGCGTCGAGGGCGGCGACCAGCCGGTCAGCGCCGGATCGCCATTGGCCGCGCGCTGTTGCCATGCCGATGGGCAATGCTCGGCCAGCACCTCATAGGAGAGCGAGGCGATAGGCGAATAACCCCACGCCTGACATGCGGCGAAGAATTCACCATGCCAGGCCCGCGCAGGCAGGCACAAGGGATCGCCCGACAAGCCCACCAGAAACGCTCCGCCCGATGCGGTGAGCTGGAAGAAATGGCTCATCCCGACATAGTGCAGGATGCTGCCCCGATAGCCGAGTTGGCGGACCGAGCGCAGCAGGCGGGCGGGCGTCTGGTTGAAACTGTCATCATAGGCCGTGGCCATGGCCAGCCCGTGGGGCGGCACAAAGACATTGCCGATCGGCAGCATCGCCTTTTGCCCGGTGCAGCGGATATCGGTCATTTCCACCCATGCATCGGCGCCGACGCTCAAAGGCGTTGCGGAACCGGCAACATAGCCGTTGGGCACCAGCGAAATGAACATGCGGTCGATGTCGCCTGGATAGAGCGGGTCCATCCCGGAATCGCGCGTCCAGCCGCCGTAAATCTCCGAGAAGTTCAGCGTGATCTGCGCATCCTCGCCCGATCCGATGGCAAAGTTCCACAGGCGGACATACCACGTGTGCGCGGCGCCCGCCGCGTCGCGCCCCTCGATGGTCAGCGTGGGGCCATTGGCCTGATCCAATGCGACCAGCCCGTTTGAGCGCCAGCGGAACGACAGAGTCGTACCCGAATAATCGCGGCCCGTGGCATAGGCCAGCAGCGGATGGTCAAGCGTATCCTCGCTCTCCCAGATCAGCCCGGCCAGATCGCCCTGCGTCAGAAAACAGGCGTCGAGCCGCAAGGCATCGGGCGCGGGGGTGGTGATCGCGGCCATCATCGGGCGCGGAAAATTTACCGTCCAGAAGCGCGGATCAAAGCGCTGGATCCAGTCGGTTTCCTGTCCCTCGCGGGTGGAGGCAAGCCAGAAAGCCATGGGATGCTCCTATTTCTTTCAGGATTGGGTAAGCGCGCGGCGCACCGCGCTGGCCACCTGACGGCTGGACCGCTGCATGGCGGCGGGCGCATCGCCGGTGCCGCCATTAAGCTGGATCGACACGTTCACATTGCGTGATCCGGGGTTGAGCGCGCCATTCGAGGCGACCGAACCGGCCGATGTCGGCACGAACAGTTCCGGCCCGCGTTCGCCCACCAGATAGGCCTGACCCGGCGAGACGGGGCCGCCGGTCGCCCGTCCGGGCAGACCCAGAACCGACCCGATCAGCGAGGAAATCCCCGAGGTCGTGCCCGCACTGGTCTCCAGCCCCAGCGCGCCGGACAAAAAGCTGCTCGACGCGCTGGCGGCAATATCGGCCAGCGCTTTGAGCGCCGTGGTGCGCAGGTCGCCAAATCCGGTGGTGCCGCGCTTCAATGCCTGTGTCAGGGCGGTGTCGAGCGTCGAGCCCGCCTGCGTAAAGCCGGGCAGCAGCGTGGTGTCGAAACCGCTGCGCATGGCGGAAATGTCCTGGGCAAAGCCCTGCGTGCTGGCGCGCACGTCGATCAGCAGGCTCTGGACCGTATCCGAGCCGCCGGAAATGGAAGTATTAACCATGGTCGCGCTCCATCAAGCGGTTCATTTCCTCGCGGGTGAGCGGCGCGGCGCCGGGGGCGGTATCGGGGGCCAGAATGGCGGCCAGTTCGGCGGGGGTTGCGGCCCAGAACTCATGGGGCCGCCACCCCAGCAGCCTTGCCGCCAGCCCGGACAGCCGCCTTGCGCCGCTTCCGAAAGTGCCGCCCGGAGCGGCATTGCCGAAACTGCCGCCCGGAGCGGCATTGCCGAAACCGCCGCCCGGCGCGGCATTGCCGAAACTGGCGCTCTGGCTCATCACCCTTCGCCTTGCAGGATCTGGCCGAGCAGGCCGCGCAATTGCGGCGACACGCCTGCCAGACCCTGCGCCACCACCGCTTCGCCCAATTGCTCGCGAGTGATGCCCTCACGCCGGACAAGACAATGCCAGAACAGGCCGATCAGTTCGGCCAGACGCAATTGTCCGGACGCCGCCCGTTCAACCAGCGCAAACAGCGGCCCCAACTCTTCTTCGGCGGCCACCAGCGCGGCAAAGCTGGGGCGCAGCACGCGCGCCTCGCCCGCCACGAGCAGGCCGGATTCGCCGCGCCAGGGATTGGGAGCGTTCATACCGACACCACCGGGCCCGAGCTTTCGAGCTGGATCGTATAGGAGCGTTCATTGTTGTAATCGCCCGCATATTCCAGCTTCTGGACCAGGAACTGGCCCTGCATCCGGCTGCCGTCCTCAAAGCTGAGCTGATAGGTGTCGATCACCCCGCCCAGCGCATTGTCGCGGATGCGGGCCTCGGCGGCCGATCCCATGAAGACCCCGGCGGCGCTGACCGAAATAGTGCGCGTGCCCGCGCCCGAGAGCAGATTGCGCCAGCCCGCGCTGTCCTTGGTGGTGATGGTCACGGCCTGTCCGGCAATCGACATCTGGGTGGTGCGCAGACCGGCCACGGTGTTGAACGTGGGCGTTGCAGCGCCATCGGTGATTTTCAGCAGAAAGGCGGCTCCCGATTGAGCGGTCATGATGTCCTCCGTAAAAGGCAAGGGGGTCAGGCAGCGATGGTACGGAAACGGTATTCCAGCAGCATCGCGCGGGTGTTGTTGGCGCGGGCCTCGGCGCGACTGCGCAGGAAATTCAGCGTGACGATGCGAAAGGCGCCCTGATCGTGCGGCATCGCGGCGATGCGGGCCTGAACCGCAGCCGTCACCGCCGCGCCATCCTCGGGCCGGTCGCCGCGCAGGTGGAGTTCGAGCGCGATGCGCGTTTCACCGCCCGCCTCGGTCTTGGTGCTCCAGTCCACGCTGGCGCTGGTGGCAATGGCCAGCCATGGCAAGGCGGTGCGGCTGGGCGCTTCTTCGGTGACGGCATTGAGCATGGAGCCAAGCACGGCATCGCCGGCCAGCCAGTCGATCAAACTGGCGCGCAAGGGAACTTCCATGGGGCCTAGCCTCCTTGTTGGGCGGTAAAGGCGGGCCAGAGCAGGCGCGCATTGCGCCAGATGGCGGTGGAATCGCGGCTGTTCCGGGCCTGCTGACCAATGTTCTGCGCGATGGCTTCGGCCTGCCGGGTCAGGACGCTGGTCAACTGGCCCAGATCGGGCTGAAACGAGGCCGTGATCATGCCAGCCGCATCCGGCGCCATGGCCGCCACAGCGCGGTGACCGAGGCAGGCGGCAGGGCGTCGGCCCCGGCGCTTTCGCGCTGGCGATATTGATGCGCGGCCAGGCGCATGATCCCATGGCGCAAGGATTCGGGAAGCGCGGACCATTCATCGGCCATTCCGGCGCAATAGCGCACCACCGCCCGCCCCAGCCCGCCGGCGCCGGGAATGCGGATCGCGCCTTGCCCGTCGCTGTCGATCCTCGCTGTATAATTGTCGCTCGAAAGCGTGCTGCGCGCGCCGGTGCTGTCCAGCGCCTCGACCGAGACCAGCGCGCTGACCGGGCGCAGATCAAGCCGGTGCCAGCTGTCATGGCCGATGCGCCCCGCCCATTCGCCCGGATAACGGCAGCTTTGCCAATCGGCCGGACAGGGAAGGGCAAAACGCCCGGTCGGCACACAGACCGTCTCTTCATAGGTGGCGGTCAGCGGCACCATCCCGATATAATCGGCGCAGACCTCCAGCGCGGTGCCGAGCAGGCCGGTCAGACCCGCATCGTCCGCCGAGATGGTGATGCCGAGCCAGTCCTTCAGCTCGGCCAGCGCCGCAGGTGCCAGAACCGGTGGCGTGACGATAACCCGCGTCATGGCGGTCTCCCTTACTTGCATGAACGGAAAAGGTGCCCTTCGCGCCGAAACGGCGTCGCAGCGCGAAGGGCCAGGCGGGGAGAGCCTTTAGGCGGTGATCTTGAGCAGCTTGATCGCGTCGCTATCCAGCACCTGACCGCCCACGCGCTTGGTGGCGTAGAAGTTGACATAGGGCTTGTTGCTGTAGGGATCGCGCAGCAGGCGGGTGCCGAAGCGTTCGGTGATCAGATAGCCGTTCTGGAAATTGCCAAACGCAATCGGATAGGCGCCTGCGGCCACATCGGGCATATCGGCCGCCTCGACCACCGGATAGCCTAGCAGACGGTTGGGCTGGCCATCCATCATCGAGGATTGCCAGATATAGGCGCCGGTCGAATCCTTGACCTTGCGGATCTGGGCGATGGTGGCCGCATTCATCACCCATGCCGCGCCCTGACGATGGCCCGGTTTCAGCGCCATCACCATGTCGATCAGCCGATCATCGGGCGTCGTGCCCAAACCCGCCGCATCGCCCGAGCCCAGATACTGGAGCGTACCGAAGCTGCGCGTGGTGTCATCGGCGCTGCTGGGCGTGCCGGTCAGAAAGCCCAGCGGCTGGTTGGTGCCGCTGCCCGACACAAAGGCGGCCCCTTCGGCGCGGGCGAATTCATTGGCGATCTGGCCCGCCAGCCAGCCTTCGACATCGAAGCCGGCATCATCCAGCATGAATTGCGTGGCCGAGGGGTTGGCATAGAGTTCGCCCGAGGGGGGAATGATCTCGGCGAAATTGGGCGAGGCGGTTTCGCCCCGCGCGGCGGTCTGGCTGGCCCAGCCCGACTGGGGCGCGCCCGTGGCGATCAGCTTGCGATAGTCCGAGGTGGTGGTCTGGACCACCTGAGCGATCGAGCGGATCGGGCTGAGGCGCAGCAGTCGCTCGGCAATCTGCTGGTCCAGCACGGTGGGCACGACGAAGCCGCCATCGCCCATCACAGCGGTGTTGAGCGACTTCAGCTCGGTATCGCGCCCGGCGCGCAGATAGCCGTCTACAAAGCCCTTCAGCTCATGATTCCCGCCATCGGCGGCGGCCAGCGGCGGGCGGGCCGAGGGGCGAAGGCGCGATTTCACTTCCTCGATCTCGCCGCGCAGGGCCGAAAGCGCGGCATCGGCGGCTTCCTGACGGGCCACGATGTCGAACGAGGCGTCGAGGCCATTGCTCAGGTTTTCATGTTCCATGGGGCATTTACCTTTCACACAAGAGGGCCGCCCCCAAAGGCGGCTCGACGAAAAACGGGAAAAGGAAGGAAGATCGGGGGCCGCGCTCAGGCGGCCGGGCCGGAGACCATGTGGACCCGCGCATCATGCTGCATCGGGTGGGTAACCAGGCTGACTTCGTAGAGGTCGATGTCGCGCAATTCGCGCCCTTGCGCATCACGGTCAAAGGCGCGGGCGCGATAGCCGAAGCTCAGACCCGTGACCTTGCCGGTTTTGAGCGCGGCGGCCGCGCCGCCCGCCGGATTGTCGATCCGGGCGATCACGCGCAATCCGCGCTCATCCTCGGCGGCATTTTCGATCCAGCCGATACGCTGGTCCGGGTTGTGCTGCCAGAACAGGGGCAGGGGGCCCTGACGACGCGCATCCCGCTCGGCCAGTGTGCGGGCAAAGGCGCCGGGGCGGATCGTGTCGCGCCCCGCATCGCGCTTGTCGAACAGGGCCGCATAGCCGGCAAAGCGCAGGCTATCTTCAGGTTCTGCCGTCATTTCAGCAATTCTCCTGCTCCCGACCGCATCGCCATGCCCACCAGCACCGCCGCCAGCCCCGCGCGCACCGCCCAGTCGATCACCGCCTTCCACATGCTGCGCTTGGCATCGCGCCATGCGCGCAGCAGTTCGCGCAGTTCCGACAGGTCATCGGAGGCGCCATCATCATTGAGCCCCATGCGCGCCAGCATCCGCGCCGCGCCCAATTCGCTGGCCTCCTCGACAATCGCGCGCAGGGTGATCAGATCGCCCCCATCGGCATTTTCCTGCGCCATCAGCCGCGCCAGCATATCCTCGCGCTTCATGGCTGCACCTGGGCGGTTTGCGGCCCAAGGCCAAGCGCCGGCAGGCCCAGCATCTCGCGCTTTTCCGCATCGGTCAGGAAATTGGCGGCATTGATCTGGCTCCACAGCGCCTGCCGGTCCTCGGCCAGCGCGGGAATGCGATCAAGGTCGATGGCCAGACGCGCTTCGGGGAACCATGTCTCCAGCCCCTCGGCAATGGCCGAAAGCAGCTTGTCGGCCAGCGGCAGCAGCGTCAGACGCCAGAGCGCCTTGTTGGCCTCCTTGTAGTTGTTGTAGGTGCTGTCCCCCGGCAGGCCCAGCAGCATCGGCGGCACCCCAAAGGCCAGCGCAATATCGCGCGCGGCGGCCGATTTCAGCGCGGCAAAATCCATGTCGGCGGGCGACATCGACATCGACTGCCATTTCAGCCCCCCTTCGAGCAGCATCGGCCGCCCGGCATTGGGAGAGCCGGAAAAGACCCGGTTCAATTCCTCGCGCAGCCGGTCGAACTGTTCGCCCGAAAGGCCTGCGCCATTGCCCGCATCATAGACCAGGGCCCCCGAAGGCCGCGCGGCATTTTCCAGCAAGCTCCGGTTCCAATTGGCCGCCGCATTATGCGTGGCCACCGCCTGATCCGCCGCGCCAAGGCAGCCCGCGCCATAATGGTCATCGCCCGGATGATAGCCCTTGATATGGATGATATTGGGCGAGGCATCGCTGTCGCACATCGGGATCGTCATCGAGCGGTCGCCCACGCGATAGGTGATCCCCGTGGGCCAGCCATCATTGCCGAACACCAGCGTCACGCGCTCCGGGCGCAGGGCAAAGAGCTCGACCGGATAGCCCAGCCCATCCTTCAGGATCTGCACATAGGCATTGCCATGAAGCAGCAACTGGCTGGCCAGCGTTTCGAGCAGCGATTGCCCGGCCGAGGTTTCCAGCACCAGCATGGCCAGCGACGGATCGGTCGGCGCCAGCGGCGCACCGGCGATGCCGTCGGCCACCAGCCGCACCGCGCGATGCGCCACCGGATTTTCCAGATAGGCGCGGCGCACCGCCTGATGATAATCAAAGGGCTGTCGTCCATTGTGGCTGTCGCCGAAGACCCATGGCGAGACATAGGATTGCGCCAGCGGCACGCGGGCTCCCCTGCCCTTGAAGGCGGAAGCGATGGTTTCAAGGAAGGTCATGGGATCGCCTTTCAAAACAAGTGGTTGGGCGAAGGAATTACAGGTCGAGCACGCGCGGCGGGGCGCGGGTGGAAAGCATCAGCTCGGTCAGCGCCCAGACGGCGGCATCGGCGCGGTCGGGCGACCGGCCCGGCCCTTGATAGGCCCCGCCCGCCACCAGACCGCAGAGCTGGTCCTCCAGCGCGGGGAAGGCGCCGACATGGCGCACGCGCCCCGTTTCATAGAGCGCGGCGACCGGCTCGGCCCGCGCCGCCTTGCCCACGCTGGCGTGGACGAGCCGGATGGGCAGGGCGATGCAGGCCGCGCGCAGCACGCTTTCCACCATCGCCCCGCCCTGATTGGCCTCGGCCACAACGCGGTCGGCGCGCCATGTGGCGGCGGCTTCGGCCACGGCTCTGGCCCATTTTTCCGGGCTCGCGCGCTGCACGGTGGCGTCGGCAAGGATCCGCGCCACCCCATCATCGCCCAACTGCGCGACGATGATCCCGCAGGCATCGCCCGCCGCCGAGGCCGGAGGGTCAACCCCGATCACCGTGCGCACCGGCTGCGCCCCGGCTGTGTCCTCGCGGGCGGTTTCGATCATCGCGCGGGTCCAGAGCGCCCCCTCGATGTCGGTCAGCAATTCGCCGTCCAGTTCCTGACGCGCCAGCGCCGAGCGACCAAAGCTGCGGCGCATATCCTTGAGGAAACGCGCGGGCAGGTTCGAGAGGTTGTCCTGCGTCCGCCCCCGTGTGATGATCGCATCCTCCTGATCCAGCAATTGCATCAGCAGGGGCACCGCGCGCGGCGTGGTGGTGGCCAGCGCCTGAGGGTTTTCGCCAAGGCGCATACCCAGCACAAGGTTGTTCCAGCTTTGCTCGGCTCGCTGCGCCGCATTATCCCATTTGGCGATTTCATCGCACCAGGCATGGCTGTGCTGCGGCCCGCGCAGGCTTTCGGGTTCGCCCGCCGAGTAAATCGTCGCCTGCGCCCCGTTGGGCCAGACCAGCCGCCGCAGCGAGGGTTCAAAGCGCGGGCGGCGGCGGGGAGGAGAGCAGGCCAGAATGCCGCTCTCGCCCTCGACCATCACCGCGCGGGCATCGCCCAGAGACGCACCCACCAAAGCAATCCGCGCATCGGGATGGTCGGCGGCCACGCGGCGGACCCATTCGGCGCCCAGCCGCGTCTTGCCAAACCCGCGCCCGGCCATCACCAGCCAGATTCGCCAGTCGCCGCGCGGGGGCAATTGTTCGGGGCGCGCCCAAAGCTCCCAATGGTGGCGCAATTCGGCACGCTCGGCCCCGGTCAGCACGGCCAGCGCCGCCAGCCTTTGCGCTGTCGGCTGGGCCAGAAGGCATTCCAGCAGCGGCGGCTTATTCCTCATGGGTGGCATCCTTTGCCGCCAGCCAGCGTTCGCGCATCTTTTCCAGCTTCGCATTGATCGAGGCGAGGATCGCATCGGCGTCCTCCTCCTCGCGGATGGCGCGTTCGCGGGCCACCGTTTCGCGGTGGGCGGCCAGCAGGCGCAGCGCGGTGGCATTGTCGAAGCTGCGCGTGGCGCGTTTGGCGCCCGTTGCCGGTTTCAACTCGCCCACCCGCAGGCGGTAAAGCAGCGCCATTTCCAGCGCATCATACCCTTCGCAAAGGGCCGAGCGCCAGGCGCGTGCAAATTCGGCATCGTGGCGGCGCGTGTCATAGACCAGGCGGGTGGAAACCCCCGCCTTGGCCGCCGATGCCGTCACATTCGATGTTGCGGCCAGTTCGGCCAGAAAGATTGCGCTCCATCCGGCATGGGCGCACCGTGGAGGCGCCGTCAGTTCACCCTGACGGCGGGACTTGGGATTGTCCGCCATAGTTTTGATCCATTGCTTGAAGGTTTTCGCGGCCGGGAGCGACTCGGTCTTTCGCGATGTTCCCTATATGTACCTATTGAGCGTGACGATGTCAATGGAAAAGTGCCAAATAGGTTATTGATCCGCGCTTGCCCAGAGGCGCTGTGCTGGTTAAGCATCGCCCCGGATAGAAGGGGAATTCAGATGCTTCGCCGCCTGTATAACTGGACGATGGGCAAGGCCGCCGGGCCATTTGCCGAATATTGGCTCGCCCTCTTCGCCTTCGTCGAGGCCAGCTTTTTCCCCATTCCTCCGCATCCGGTGCTGGGGCTGATGTGTCTGGCGCGCCCGGAACGCGCGATCCGTTATGCGATTATAACCACATTGGCTTCTGTGGCGGGCGGCTTGCTGGGTTATGCCATCGGCCATTTCGCCTTTGCGCTGGTGGGCGAAAAGCTGCTCGATGCGCTGCACCTGACGGCCAGCTTCCCCTATGCCGCCTGCAAATTGCGCGGCGAAGCGGGCTTTATCGCCATCATCGCCAAGGGCGCGACGCCCATCCCCTTCAAGCTGATCACCATAACGGCGGGCTTCATCGGCATGCCCATCGCCAAGTTCCTGCTGGCCAGCGTGATCTCGCGCTCGATCAGCTTCATGATCGTGGGCGTGCTGTTCCGTCTGTTCGGCGCGCCGATCAAGGCCTGGATCGACAAGTATCTGGGTATGGCGGTCGCCGGATTCGTCGTGCTGGTGGTGGCCGGGTTTGTCGCTGCCGCGATGCTTGGCGGGCACAAGGCGGGCGTGGCCGATGAATGCACCGGGGTGACGATGGAGTCGTTGGCTTCGGTGAAGTGAGGGTTTGCCTCAGGCGGACAAAGGGCGGGGGCCCTTTGCAATCCCGTTAATAGGGTGGCGCCTCGATGGCAGCGGGGCGTAATGCCGATAAAATGAAAGCCTGCGGCGCAATCAACGGCGCCGCAGGCTTTCATTTTTCCAACGCCGCGTCCGACACAAAACGTCGAACCCATGGCGCAACGCAGGCAGTATCGGGAGCGCGAGGGACGAGTCCCTCGCATCATTAACCCCTTGAACGGGCTTAAATAATCCGGGCCTTCTTACCGGCCCGCTCAAACATGCCGATAATGGTCTGCACCTGCTCGGCCGAATGCGCGGCGCACAGCGAGCAACGCAGCAGCGTCATGCCTGCCGGCGTTGCCGGGGGACGCGCCAGGTTCACATAGAGACCTTCGTGCAGCAGCGCTTCCCACATGGCCGCGCCGCGTTCGAGGTCGGGCATGATCACCGAGATGATCGCCGACTGGGGCGTTTCGGTGCCCAGCTTGAACCCGCGCTCGCGCAGGCCTGAATGCAGCACGCGCGAATTTTCCCACAGGTGGGCGCGCTTGTCGGCGGCATGCATCAGCTTGCGCACAGAGGTCGCGGCGGTGGCCACAACCGAGGGAGGCAGCGAAGCCGTGAACACATAGGGGCGGCAGACCAGACGCATGATCTCGAACTTGGGATGGTTCGAAACGCAGAAGCCGCCCACCGTGCCGACCGACTTGCTGAACGTGCCGATCACGAAATCGACCTGATCCAGCACGCCCTGTTCTTCGGCCACGCCGCGACCGTTGGGGCCGATAAAGCCCATCGAGTGGGCCTCGTCCACCAGCACCATCGCGCCATATTTCTTGGCGATGGCGATCATTTCCTTCAAAGGCGCGATATCGCCCAGCATCGAATAGACGCCTTCGAGCACGACCAGAATGCCCGCGCCTTCGGGCACGCGCTTCAGGCGCTTTTCCATCGCCTCGATGTCATTGTGCTTGAAAGGCACCACTTCGGCATCGCCCATCTTGCACCCGTCCCAGATGGACGCATGGCTGTCGATGTCGAGGATGATGTAGTCACCCTTGCCCGCGATGGTGGAAATGATGCCCAGATTGGCCTGATAGCCGGTCGAGAACACCATGGCATGATCCATGCCGTAGAAATCGCAAAGCGCCTGCTCGACCGCCTTGTGTCCGGCATAGGTGCCGTTCAGCACACGGCTGCCCGTGGTGCCCGAACCGAAATCGTCCAGCGCCTGCTTGCCCGCAGCGATCACGTCCGGGTCGAACGTCATGCCCATATAGTTATAGGTGCCGAGCAAAATCGTCTCGCGCCCGTTGCACAGGGCAACCGTGGGCGAGATCACCTTTTCCATCACCAGACCAAAGGGATCGGTCACGCCCGTGGAGAGCAGATCCGTCCGCATCTGGATCAGAGGATCGAATTTGGAAAAAAGATCCGTCATGGCCATCAACCCTGCAGCTTCACAACGGCATCGACCAACTGGCCATAGGTTTCGATTTCGGCCTGCTGGTTCATGGAAATGATGATGTCGAATTCATCCTCAATGGCGGCCACGAAATCCATCACCGTCAGGCTGTCGAATTCCAGATCGCCGGCAAAGCTGGTGGCGTCGGAAATGGCGATGCCCTTCTTGTTGAAGGGCTCGATCAGCGCGGCGATCTTTTCGCTGGTGGCGGCGCGGTCCATGCAAGATTCCTTATGCAAATGCAGTGACGGCCCTCTGGCCGACAATTGCGGCGCAAAAGCGGCGGCGGCGCGCAAATGTCAAGCGGGCGTGTTTTCCAGCAGGCGTTTGACCGCCGCCATAAACGGCCCGATCGAAACCGGCTTGGCTAGATAGCCGTCGGCGCCCGCCTCGCGGATGCGGTCCTCGTCGCCCTTTCCGGCATAGGCGGTGACGGCCAGCACAGGGATTGCGCGCAGCAAGGGATCGGCCTTGGCCCCCTCGATCAGCTCCAGCCCGGAAATATTGGGCAATTGGATGTCCATAATCATCAGGTCGGGCACAAAAGCGCGCGCCTTGTCCAGCGCCTCCAGCCCGTCGCCCACCGGCTCGACGGTAAAGCCCTGACTCTTCAAAACATCGCAGAACAGCTTGCGATTGAGGTCATTGTCCTCGACAACCATAATTCGCTTTGCCATGCGCCTGCCTGTGATCGTAATGCGTTCGGGCCAAGGCTCTAGGACCTATCAAGGGGGCTGACAATTCTGCGCATGGTAAAAGATGATGGAGAGGCCGAGGGCCTTGCTCTGGCCGCATTGGGCTGGGTCTTGTCCGATGACGATCATGCCGACCGGCTGCTGGCGCTGACCGGGGTCAGCCCGGAGGAATTGCGCGAAAGAATCGGCGAGCGCGTGGTGCTGGCCGCGATACTGGAGTTTGTCTTGAGTCACGAACCGGATCTTCTTGCCTGCGCCGATGCGCTGGGCGTGCCGCCCAAGGCGCTGGAAAAGGCCCATTCCGCGCTGGCTGCGCCTATGGATGATGCGGATTGGGGGGCATGATGGCGCGCCCGCTTATCATCTCCGATTGCGACGAGGTGCTGCTGCACATGATCGCTCCCTTCCGCGACTGGCTGGGCGAGACGCAGGGCGTGACCTTCACCATGAACGGCAATGATTTTTCGCGCTCGATGCATTACGGCGATGGATCGGCGGTGCCGGGGCCGGAGATGTGGCGCCTGCTGGGCGCTTTCTTTGACACCGAAATGCATCGCCAGTCGCCCATTGCGGGCGCGATCGAGGGCATGACCGAATTGGCGCAGGATGCCGATGTCGTGATTCTGACCAATCTGGAGGATCACCGGCAAGAGGCCCGCACAAGGCAATTGGCCGATCATGGCCTGAACATCCGCGTGTTCACCAATCAAGGCCCCAAAGGCCCCGCGATCCGCGCGATCCTGGATGAATATCGCCCCAGCCGGGCGGTTTTCATCGACGATATCGCCCAGCATCACGGCTCTGCCTTTGAGGTTACACCTGACATCGCCCGACTGCATCTTTGCGGCGAACCGTTACTTGCGCCACATATCACTTGCGCTTTCACCCAGGGTCATGCTCACGCCCGGATCGATGACTGGGCCAGCGCTTTGCCCTGGCTGAAAGCCCGACTGCATGGAGACACCAATGACTGATTCTGTAGAAGCTCGTCTGGCCGAACTGGGCCTTACCCTGCCGGTCGCGGCGGCGCCTGTTGCGGCCTATGTGCCGGTGGTCGAGGCGGGCGGCCTTGCCCATGTTTCGGGGCAATTGCCTTTCATCGACGGCGCGCTGGTCAAGGGCCGCCTTGGCGAAAACGTCAGCACCGAAGAAGGCTATGAAGCCGCGAAGGCTTGCGGCCTGATGCTGCTGGCCCAATTGAAGGCCGCTCTGGGCAGCCTCGACCGTGTTGAGCGCATCGTCAAGCTGGGCGCTTTCATCAATTCGACCGGCGATTACACCGACCAGCCCAAGGTGGCCAATGGCGTCAGCGAGCTGATGGTCGCGGTCTTTGGCGACGCCGGCAAGCATGCGCGCAGCGCGGTGGGCGTGCCGGTGCTCCCGCTGGGCGCGGCGGTTGAGGTGGACGCCATCGTGGCGGTCAAGGCCTGAGGATGACGGAAAGGGCCGATTGGCTGCGCGGGGCGGTGATCGCCCATCGGGGCCTGCATGATATGGCCCGATCCGGCGACCAATGGCTGGGCCATTGGGCGGAGAACACGCTCTCCGCCTTCACCTGTGCCATCGCGGCCGGATATGGCATCGAATGCGATGTCCGGCTGGCGGGCGACGGCACGGTGGTGGTGTTTCATGACGCCATGCTGGACCGGCTGACCCATGCGCGCGGGCCGGTCAAGGATCACGGCATGGAGGTGCTCTCGCGCCTGCCGGTGGGGGGCACGCGCGATGTGATCCCTTCGCTTGGCCAATTGCTCGATCTGGTGGCGGGCCGTGTCCCGCTGCTGATCGAGATCAAGCTGGACAAGCGCGAGGACCCCGCGCCCCTGTGCGATGGCGTGGCCCGTGCTTTGGCCGATTACGCCGGGCCGGTGGCCATCATGAGTTTTGACCATCGCGCGCCGCGCTGGTTTGCGCAAAACGCGCCCGATGTGGTGCGCGGCATGGTGCTGGAGGCGCGCGACATGTCGGGCTGGCGCGCGAAATGGTTGATGCCCCGCCGGTTTTCTGCCGCAGAAATAGAGTTTCTCGCCGTGGATATTCGCGGTTTGCCCCATGATACAGTTGCGCATTGGCGCAATACGTGGCCCATCGCCACATGGACAGTGCGCCGCGCCATCCAGCGCGAAGTGGCGCTGGAACATGCCGATGCGCTGATCGCCGAAGGAGATGGTCTGGCGTGAGTGAAGCCCCCTATACCGCGCATGTGCAGCCCGGCGTGTCCGGCCTATCGGCGCGGGAATGGGACGCGCTGACCGATGGGGGCAATCCTTTCGTTTCCCACGCTTTCCTCTCCGCGCTGGAGGATTCGCAAAGCGTGGGGGAGGGGACCGGATGGACCCCGGCGCCCATCACGATCCATGACGGGGCGGGCCATTTGGCCGCCGCGCTGCCCGCCTATGTCAAGACGCATAGCCAGGGCGAATATGTCTTCGATCACAGCTGGGCCGATGCGTGGGAGCGGGCGGGGGGCGATTATTACCCCAAATTGCAGATCGCGGTGCCTTTTACCCCCGCCACCGGTCCGCGATTATTGACGCGGCATCCCGAATTGATGCCCGCCTTGATTCGCACCGCCGAGCAGATGTGCCGCGATGCGGGCCTGTCGAGCGCCCATGCCACCTTTATCGAGCCCGATCAGGTGGCGGCGTTTGAGGAGGCGGGCTGGCTGATTCGCCATGACATCCAGTTCCACTGGGCCAATGCCGGTTATGCCGGATTTGACGAATTTCTGGGCGCGCTCTCGTCCGACAAGCGCAAGAATCTGCGCAAGGAGCGCCGCGCGGCGCAGGAGGGGGTGACGATTCGCGCACTGACGGGCGATGCGATTCGGCCCGAACATTGGGATGCTTTCTGGCGCTTCTATCAGGACACCGGCAGCCGCAAATGGGGCCGCCCCTATCTGACCCGCGCCGCGTTCGACCTGCTGGGCGAGAGGATGGCGGACAAGATCCTGCTGGTGATGGCCTTTGTGGAGGATCATCCGGTGGCGGGCGCGCTCAATTTCATCGGGCGCGATTGCCTCTATGGCCGCTATTGGGGGGCGATTGTGGACAAGCCCTTCCTGCATTTCGAATTATGCTATTATCAGGCGATCGATGCGGCCATCGCGCTGGGCCTGGCCCGCGTCGAGGCCGGGGCGCAGGGCGGGCATAAATTGGCGCGCGGCTATGCGCCGGTGCGCACGACATCGGCGCATTTCATCGCCCATGCCGGTTTCCGCCGCGCGGTCGAGGATTTCTTGCGGCGCGAGCGCGAAGGCATTGCCGCAGATCAGAATTTTCTGGAAGCCAGAACGCCTTTCCGGCGCGGCGGATAATAGCGCAACGAATGATTCAGGCCGCACGGCGGGCGGTGGTGGCAATCCATGCGCGGGCGCGGCGCTGGGCCTCGGCAATCTCGCGCGTGGTCATTTCCTCGGACACTTCGGCCCGGCATTGCGCGGCTTCGTCATGCCCGCCAACCGCCGCCAGATTGAACCATTTATGCGCCTCGATCAGATCGCAAACGGCGCAATGACTGCCGGTGGAAAAGGCCACGCCCAGATCGAAATAGGCATCCACACAGCCCTGGCTGGCCGCGATCAGGCAATTGGCGATCAGGCCGGTGATCTCGCCCGGCGCCTGATGGGCCGAGGCGGCTAACAGATGGTCCTGCGATTGCGTCCAGTTGTATCCCATGTCGAAGTTCCCCATTTCCCGTTCATGAGGCTCAAGCTGTCGCAAGATGGATAACAAGTGGTAAATGGCGCGGTAATTTCTCTCGCCCGTGGCGCGCGCCATTGCGGCGCGACTGGGCCTGCCGTTGGGGCCATGTCATGAGCCTGTCACCAAAACATGGGCAAGGCGCGCCCTATTCGCAATTTTGCGGTGGTTTAAGCTATTGCGGATCGGCTTTGCCGCTTGTGGACCTTCAGGGGGCAAACTATAGGCCGGGCGATAGAATGGGATGTCTAGCAATCCCGCGGATGGAATTCGGAGGGTTATAATGGCAAGTGGTCTGGCAGACGAAATCGATGTGCTGGTCAAGGCCAGACGATCGCTGGCCGGTGATTATGTCCCGTCCGACGGCGAAGAATACATGAATGCCGAACAGCTGGACTACTTCCGCCGGCTGCTCCAGCAATGGAAAAAGCTGATCCTGAGCGCCGCGGCCGACACGCTGTCCCAGCTTCAGGAAGGCCCGCTGCGCGAACCCGATCTCAATGACCGCGCCTCCTCGGAAACCGACTGGGGCATCGAGTTGCGCACCCGCGACCGCCAGCGCAAGCTGATCTCCAAGATCGACTCGGCCCTGCGCCGAATCGAGGAAGGCGAATATGGCTATTGCGAAGTCACGGGCGAACCCATCGGGCTTGGCCGTTTGATCGCGCGTCCGATCGCCACCATGACGGTTGAGGCGCAGGAAGCTCATGAACGCCGTGAACGGGTATCACGCGACGATTAAGGCTGATATCCGCAAGTTACCGGATAGATTTACGCTTTATTTGCCATTTTGCGTTAATACCTTGTTGTGAATTAGCGCGCCCGTCCCGGTCTGGATCGATCCATGCCGGGCCGGGCCACGGCAGCGGGAAGTGAGCCAACCATGGCCGGTGATGAGCAACGCCAGATCAACCGGGACAGCCTGTTCATGCTGGCTTGTCTTCGTACCAGCGACCGTGATCCGGTGCATCGGGTCAAGATTCGCAATCTTTCCAGCGGCGGTTTGATGGCCGAAGGTGATATGCGCGTGGCGGCCGGCATGGTGCTGGAGGTTGAGCTGCGCAATGTCGGCTGGGTGGCGGGATCGGTCGCCTGGGTTCAGGGCAACCGTTGCGGCATCGCCTTTAACGAAGAGATCGACCCCAAGAGCGTGCGCGCCGCGCAAACCGCCCCCGACGACTCGGGCTTTGTGCCGATGCGTCCGCTGGCCGCAGTGAAACAGGTCGATCCGGGCCAGTTGCGCAAAGTCTGAAGCGCAAAAACCGGGGTGCAAACCTGATTCGGGGCGCAGCGGACGTTCCTCTGGGCGCCAAATTGTTCTAGGCTTGGCGCAATCATGCTGCGCAAGAACCGCATCTCCATTCTGATGGCCGCCTTTTTGGCGGCGGCCTGCCATGGCTCGGCCCAGCAGCAACCGCTGCGGGTGGTGATGGTCAATGATTCGGGCTCTGCCGCGCTCGATCGCGAATTGCGCGCGGCCACGGCCGAAGGTCTGGTCAGTCTGGATGAGGAGGGCAAGGTCGTGCCCGGTCTGGCCGAACGCTGGATCGTGGCGGATGAAGGGCGTGGCTATATCTTCCGCTTGCGCGACAGTGCGTGGCCCGATGGCACCAAACTGAGCGGCGAGACGGCTCGACAGGCGCTGCGCCGCGCCATTGCGGCGCAAAAAGGCCGCGCGCTGGGGCAGGATCTGACGATCATCGAGGATATTCGCGCGATGGCCGGGCGCGTGATCGAAATCCGGCTGGCCCAACCCATGCCCAATTTCCTGCAATTGCTGGCCCAACCCGAATTGGGGCTGGAGCATCGCGGGCAGGGTGCCGGACCGATGCGGCGCAAGCATGTCGAGGGGCTGGACTGGCTGACGCCGATTTCGCCCGATGCGCGGGGCCTGCCGATGCCCGAGGGCTGGGCCGCGACGGTGCGCCCGCTTTCGATTCGCGCGATGGGCGGCGAAAAGGCGGTGGCGCAATTGCTGGCGGGTCAGGCCGATGTGGTGCTGGGCGGGCGGATCACCGATCTGCCGCCGATCCAGCGCGGCCTGCTGGGCCAGCGGACCGCGCGGTTTGATGTGGCGCCGGGTCTGTTCGGGCTGATCGTGGAAAAGGACAGCGGCTTTCTGGCGGTGCCGACGAATCGCGCCGCGCTGGCCATGGTGATCGACCGCGCGGCGCTGGTGAATGCTTTGGGGATGCAGGCGGGGGGCATACCGGGGTGGAGCCCCACCACGCGGCTCATCTCGCCGGGCATCGGCGAAGTGCAGCTTCCCGAGCGCTGGAGCGACATGGATATGGACCATCGCCGCGCGGTGGCGGTCGAGCGGGTGGCGGTGTGGAGCAAGGCGCGCAAGCTGACGGCCCGGCCCGAGGAGGGCGACGGGCTTGAACTGCGGATCGCCATGCCGGACGGGGCGGGGGCCAATGTGCTGTTTTCCCGGCTGGCGCAGGATGTGGCGGCGATCGGTTTGCGGCTGCGCCGGGTGGGGATGGGCGAGTCGGCGGATCTGCGTCTGGTTGATGAAGTGGCGCGCTATCCTTCGCCGGTCTGGTTTTTTAACCAGTTACATTGCGGTGTGCATCCCGTCTGTACCCCCGATGCCGATCATCTGGTGGCCCAGGCCTGGAATGTCGAGCCCCCCCTTGCGCCTGCCCTCTATGCCGAAGCCGAGCGCGAGGTGATGGAGGCCAATCTCTTCATTCCACTGGCTTTACCGGTGCGTTGGACCATGATCGGCAAGGGGGCGGGCAACCTTTTGCGCGGCCTTGTTCCCAATGCCTATGGTGTGCATCCCCTTTACCCTTTGTCGGACGCCGCCCGTTAGGGGCTCTTACGAGTTAGCCCAAAAAAATGGGGGGGTTAATGCCGGTTTACATTAAATTAACCTTTCGCGTTCATTCCTCCTATGGTTAATAGCGGATGTGCCCGGTGAAGGTGCGTTCGCGGGTTTCGGGGCAAGGGGGTTCACCCATATGCGCGTGCTGTTGATCGAAGACGAGCCGACTACGGCCAGAGCCATCGAATTGATGCTCACCACAGAGGGCTTCAATGTCTATTCGACCGATCTCGGGGAAGAAGGCCTCGATCTCGGCAAGCTCTATGACTACGACATCATCCTGCTGGATCTCAATCTGCCGGATATGCATGGCTATGACGTGCTCAAAAAGCTGCGCGTGGCCAAGGTTCAGACCCCGGTGCTGATCCTGTCGGGCATTTCTGAAATGGATTCCAAGGTGCGTTCCTTCGGCTTTGGCGCCGACGATTACGTGACCAAGCCCTTCCACCGCGAAGAACTGATCGCGCGCATTCATGCCGTGGTTCGCCGGTCCAAGGGCCATTCGCAATCGGTCATCCGCACCGGCAAGCTCTCGGTCAATCTGGACGCCAAGACGGTGGAGGTTGACAGCGCCCGCGTGCATCTGACCGGTAAGGAATATGCGATGCTCGAGCTGCTTTCGCTGCGCAAGGGCACGACATTGACCAAGGAAATGTTCCTCAACCACCTCTATGGCGGTATGGACGAACCCGAGCTCAAGATCATCGACGTGTTCATCTGCAAGCTGCGCAAGAAGCTGGCGCATGCCTGCGGTGGGGAAAATTACATCGAAACCGTATGGGGCCGCGGCTATGTGCTGCGCGATCCGGGCGAGGATGCTGTGGCGGCCTGAACCGGCCATCCCCCGAACAACCCGACATGAAGGCCCGCCTCCGCAAGGAAGGCGGGCTTTTCATTTGGCCTCAGCGCTTGCGGCTGGCCTTGACCAGCGCGAGGGCGGCAATGGCGCTCATCAGCAGGGCCGCGATCAGGCCGACGCCCGCGCCCCACAGGCCCGCAGCCTGTCCGCCCATCACCAATCCGGCGATAAAGCCGAGCAGCGGCAGAACGATCAGCGCAAGGCAACCGAGGGCAAACATGGCGCCCTCCTTTGCCTGCTGGGCCTTGACCCTGCCTTAACGGCCTGCCATCGCGCCGGGCGAAATCTTGAAGGCACAGACATGACCGCGCATAAAGAAGGCGATCCCACCACGCTCAACCGGCTCTATGGCCGCTCCAAGGGCAAGCCCCTGCGCGCCGGACAGCAAGGGCTGGTGGACACGCTGCTGCCCCAGATCGCCGTGCCGACGGAAGGCGAGGTGACCGCCCAGCGCCTGTTTGGCGAGGACCGCCCGCTGCATTTCGAGATCGGCTTTGGCGGGGGCGAGCATATGGCGTACCGCGCCGATATGCTGCCCGATCATGGCTTTATCGGCGCCGAGCCCTTCATCAATGGCGTGGCGCAGGCGTTGACCCATGTGTCCGGAGACAATGGCGCTCATGCCCCGATCCCCAATGTCCGCATCCATCATGGCGACGCGCTGGAGGTGCTCTCGCGCATTCCCGATGGTTCGCTCACCATGCTCTATCTGTTGCATCCCGACCCATGGCCCAAGGCGCGCCATGCCAAGCGCCGGATGATGAACGATGGCCCGGTGGAAATGTTCGCCCGCAAATTGAAGCCCGGCGGCGAATTCCGCTTTGGCACCGACCATGCGATCTATGTCCGCCATGCCTTGATGGTGATGCAGCGCCACACCGACAAGTTTGAATGGCTGGCCAAGGAAGCCAAGGACTTTCAGGTGCGCCCCGGCGGCTGGCCCCAGACGCGCTATGAGCATAAGGCGCGCACGGTTTACGGCCATGAGGTCTGGTACTTCCGCTATCGCCGCAAGGTCTGATTTTCCCTCGAAATTCCAATCCTGTCGGCCGCCTCGCCTATCGGGCTGAGGCGGTTTCGCATATTGGTATATGAATTCCATAAACGTGCAAAATCGTATATTTACACGTAAAATCATGCAAACCATAACCCGGCCATGGATAATAATCTCCCCCTTGGCCGCCGCGAGTTGATTGCGCGCCGACTCGATGAAGGACAGGCCGTGGTGGCCAATGCGCTGGCCGCCGAATTTGAAGTGTCCGAGGATGTGATCCGGCGCGACCTGCGCACGCTGGCTGCCGAGGGGCGGTGCCGCAGGGTCTATGGCGGCGCGCTGCCGCTTTCGGCCCCATCGACCCCGATCAACCAGCGCATCGGCGAGAGCGAGGAGCGCAAGCACGCGCTGGCCGCCGCTGCGGTGGGCCTGATCGCGCCGGGCGAGATGATCTTTATCGACAGCGGCAGCACCAATCTGGCGCTGGTGCCCTTGCTGCCCGATGGCATCGCGGTGGTGACCAATTCGGTGGTGATGGCCGGGGCGCTGCAGGCGCGCGGCACCATCGCCACCTATATGATCGGCGGCAAGGTGGACGCGCAGGTGGGCGGCTGCGTCGATGCGGGCGCGGTGCAGGCGCTGGGCCAATTCAACATCGACCGGGCGTTTCTGGGCGCCTGCGCGGTATCGGGCGAGGAAGGCATCGGCGCCTTTTACGCCGAGGACGCCGCCTTCAAACGCGCCGCCATCGAGGTCAGCCGCCACAGCGTGGTCATGGCCACCAGCGACAAGCTGGCGAGCCGCACCCATTTCCGCATCGCCCCGCTCGAGCGGATCACGCATCTGGTGCTCGAACGTAACGCGGCCGTGCTGGCGCCTGCGCTGATGGCGCAGATCGGGCGAAGGGCGATTCTGGCCTGCGCGCCCGCCTGAATTTTCGGAGATTGCCCCTCATGGCTGACAGCCCCTCGACGCGGCTTGCCACGCGCCTGTCCTTTCTGGTCGCCGGTTTCGGCATCGCCTGCTGGGCGCCGATGGTGCCTTTCGCCAAATTGCGGCTGGGGGTGGACGAAGGGATGCTGGGCGCGCTGCTGCTTTGCCTTGGCGCGGGATCGGTGATGGCGATGCTGGCGACAGGCGCGCTCAGCAGCCGGTTCGGCACGCGCCCGGTCATTCTGGTCAGCGGTCTGGGCCTGTGCGTGATGCTGCCGCTGCTGGCGGTTCTCTCCACCGTGCCCGCGCTGGGGGCGGCGCTTCTGGTGTTTGGCGCTTCGCTGGGGTCGCTGGATGTGGCGATGAACATTCATGCGGTCGAGGTGGAAAAACACGCCGCCCGCCCGCTGATGTCGGGCTTTCATGCGCTCTTCAGCATCGGGGGCTTTGCCGGATCGCTGATGATGGCGCTGCTGCTCTCGCTGGGGGCCGGCGCGCTGACCGGGGCTTTGCTGGGGTCGCTGCTGATGGCGGGGGCGTTGCTTTATGCCGCGCCGCGCTTGCTGCGGACCAAGGCGGTGGAGGGCGAGCCGCATTTCGCGCTGCCCCATGGCATCGTGCTGGTGCTGGCGGGGCTGACGGCGATCACCTTTCTGGCCGAGGGGGCCTTGCTTGACTGGGGCGCGCTGTTCCTGACCGAGGGCGGGCTGGTCGATGTGAAGCGCGCCGGTTTCGGCTATATGTTCTTTGCCATGGCCATGACGCTGGGGCGGCTGACGGGCGATGCGCTGACGGCGCGGATCGGGGATCGCGCGGCGCTGCTGTGGGGTGGGGCTGTGGCGGTGGCGGGCTTTGGCGTGCTGATCGCCGCGCCGGTGGCGGGGCTGGCATGGGCGGGCTTTGTGCTGATCGGGCTGGGGGCGGCCAATATCGTGCCGGTGCTGTTCCGTCAGGCCGCATCCCAAGACCAGATGCCCGCAGCACTGGCCATCGCCTCGATTTCCACAACGGGCTATGCGGGCGTGCTGCTGGGGCCGGCAATGATCGGGCTGGTGGCGAAATATGCCGGGCTGATCATGTCTTTTGTCATGCTGGCCGGATTGCTCTGCCTTGTGCCGCTTTGTTCGGGGCTGGTGGTCCGCTCCAGAGCCTCTTTGTAAAAAGGCCCCGGATCAACAGGGGTATTGCGAAGAAAGATCTGCCGCAATTTGTGGCGCACGCAATGGGCGGTCTGCGCGGTCTAAGGGGTCTTATTGACCGAGGCGGGGCTGTCTGACAGCAATTTCTGCATAAAGACCAGATCAAGCCAGCGCCCGAACTTGTGGCCGACCTGCGGCATGCGCCCCACCTGCGTAAAGCCCATGGCTTGATGCAGGGCGATGGAGCCGTCATTGCTTGCGTCGATTCCGCCGATCATGGCGTGCAGCCCCGCCGCCCGCCCCCGCGCGATCAGCGCGCCCAGCAAAGCCCGCCCGATCCCGCGCCGATGCGCATCCGGGGCGACATAGATCGAATGTTCGACCGATTGCGAATATCCCGGAAAAGGCCGAAAATCGCCATAGGAGGCAAAGCCCAGCACCTTATCGCCCTCGACCGCCACCAGCACCGGAAAGCCGCGCTGCTGCTTGGCGTCGAACCACTGGTGGCGTTCCCCGATGGTGCCCGGCGTTTCGTTCCACACCGCCGTCGTGTGCAGAACGGCATGGTTATAAATGGCCAGAATGGCGACCAGATCATCCCGGTCCGCATCGCGGATCATCATGCGCGCATTCCTCGGAGAAGGGCCGGCGCGAGAGAGCCTCGCGCCGGCCCCGTCAACGGATTACCCGGTGATGCCCGCCGCCGCCAGCACCGCCAGCGTCAGCACATCGGGCGCAATCGCGGTCATGGGCACGATCTGCACCGGCTTTTCCATGCCGATCTGGATCGGGCCGATGGCCGTATTGCCGCCCAGTTCGCGCAGCAGCTTGGCCGCGATATTGGCCGATTGCAGACCGGGGAAGATCAGCACATTGGCCGGCGCGGTCAGGCGGCTGAAGGGATAATGCTTCATCACCGCCGGGTTGAGCGCCGCGTCAGGCGTCATTTCGCCTTCATATTCAAAGTTCTGCGGCTCTGAATCGAGGATCGAGATCGCCCCGCGAATGGGTTCCAGCCACTTGCCCGTGGGATTGCCAAAGGTCGAGAAGGACAGGAACGCCACGCGCGGCTCATGACCCAGACGGCGCGCCACGGCCGCCGTTTCCTTGGCGATGACGGCCAATTCTTCCGAATTGGGCCGCTCGTTGCAGGTCGTGTCGGCCAGGAAGGTGGTGTTGTTCTTGCCCACCATCACATGGATGCCAAAGGGCAGATGGCCCGGCTTGGGGTCCAGCACATGGCGCACTTCGCGCATGGTCTGGCCAAAGGGGCGGGTCGCGCCCGTCACCATCGCATCGCCCACGCCCATCTTCAGCAGCGCGGAGGCAAAGCCGTTGCGGTCCTGATTGACCATGCGCTTGATGTCGCGCTCCAGATAGCCGCGGCGCTGGAGGCGCTCGTACAGCATCTTGCCCATTTCGGCGACATGCTCGCTGTCGGCGGCATTGTGGATTTCATAGGAATCCGGCTTGCCCACGCCCAGTTCGACCAGCTTGTCGCGAACGGCCTGGGTGCGGCCCACCAGAACCGGCGTGCCATAGCCAAAATCCTTGAACTGGATCGCGGCGCGCAGCACCACTTCGTTCTCGGCCTCGGCAAAGATCACGCGCTTGGGGTTGGCCTTGACCTGTTCATAGACGTTGGTCAGCACCGAGGTGGTCGGGTTCAGGCGGCCTTTAAGCTGATGGCGATAGGCGTTGAAATCCTCGATCGGCTTTTGCGCCACACCGCTGTCCATCGCGGCCTTGGCCACGGCCATCGACACCACCTCCATCAGGCGCGGGTCAAACGGCGCCGGGATGATGTAATCGCGGCCAAAGCTGTGGTTCTTGCCATAGGCCAGCGCGACTTCCTCGGGCACCTGTTCGCGCGCCAGTTCGGCAATGGCGTTGGCGGCGGCGATCTTCATCTCTTCGTTGATCGCGGTGGCGCGCACGTCCAGAGCCCCGCGGAAGATGAAGGGGAAGCCCAGCACATTGTTCACCTGATTCGGAAAATCCGAACGGCCGGTGGCGATGATGCAGTCGGGACGCGCGGCCTTGGCCTCGGGCGGGGTGATTTCGGGCACCGGGTTGGCCATCGCAAAGATGATCGGCTCAGGCGCCATTTCCTTGACATAGGCCGCAGGCAGCGCGCCCGCCGCCGACAGGCCCAGAAACACGTCGGCACCCTTCAGCGCCTGTTCGAGCGTGCGCGCATCGGTGTCGATCGCATGGGCGCTCTGCCACTGGTTGACCGGCTTTTCGCGGCCGCGATAGATCGGCCCGTCGCGGTCGCACACGATCACGTTTTCGTGGCGCACGCCCATCGACTTGATCAGCGAGGTGCAGGCCAGCGCCGCCGCGCCCGCGCCATTGACCACGACCTTGATGTCTTCCAGCTTGCGGTTGGTGATCATGCAGGCGTTGATCAGACCGGCGGCCGAAATGATCGCGGTGCCGTGCTGGTCGTCATGCATGACCGGGATCTTCATCCGTTCGCGCAGCGCCTGTTCGATCACGAAACATTCGGGGGCCTTGATATCTTCAAGGTTGATCCCGCCAAAGCTGGGCTCCATCAGCGCGATGGCTTCGATCAGCGCCTCGGGATCTTCGGAATTCATCTCGATGTCGATGGAATCGACGTCGGCAAAGCGCTTGAAGAGGACCGCCTTGCCCTCCATCACCGGCTTGGAGGCCAGCGCGCCCAGATTGCCGAGGCCAAGGATGGCCGTGCCGTTGGAAATCACCGCGACCAGATTGCCCTTGGCGGTGTAATCATAGGCGGTGGCGGGATCCTTGGCGATGGCTTCGACGGGAACCGCGACGCCGGGCGAATAGGCCAGGCTCAGGTCTCGCTGCGTGGCCATCGGCTTGGATGCGATGATCTCGATTTTGCCAGGGCGGATCGTGTTGTGGTAGAACAGCGCTTCGCGCTCGGTAAACCGGACGTTGGCTTGCTCGGGGCTTTCCTCGGACACCGAAACTTTCTCCTTCTTGCAAGGCTGCCCTAACCAATGTGATCGCACAGCGATAGGGGAAAGCGTGGGGTGTGGGCATTCCATCGTATCGATTCTGCGGCTAATCCGGCATCATGAGTGAGAAATCCGCCCCCCCAGCCGCAACGCCCATGATGGCGCAATACCTTGGTCTAAAGGATAAGGCCGATGGTTGTATGCTGTTCTATCGCATGGGTGATTTCTTCGAGCTGTTTTTCGAGGATGCGAAACGGGCATCGCAGATTCTCGACATCGCGCTGACCAGCAGGGGCGAACATGGCGGGGAACCGATCCCGATGTGCGGCGTGCCGGTCCATGCCGCCGAATCCTATCTGGCGCGCCTGATCAAGGCCGGATGCCGCGTGGCGATTGCCGAACAGGTCGAAACCCCCGAACAGGCCAAGAAGCGCGGCGGATACAAGGCGCTGGTGATGCGCGATATCGTCCGCTTCGTCACGGCGGGCACCTTGACCGAGGAGGCGCTGCTCGAACCGCGCCGCGCCAATGTGCTGGCATCGGCCTGTCTGCTGCGCGACAAGGTGGGCGTGGCGTCGGTGGATATTTCCACGGGCCGGATGGAACTGGAGGAATGCGACCCCGAAAATATGGGCGCGGCGCTGGCCCGGCTGGGGGCCAGCGAGATCATCGCGCCGGACAATTGGGGCGAGGCGCCTTTCGAATCGATCCCGCGCGGGGCCCATGAATTTTCCAGCGAGGGCGGGGCGGAGCGCCTTTGCGGCATTCATGGCGTGGCCACGCTCGACGGCTTTGGCACATTTACGCGGCCCATGCTGGCGGCGGCCTGCGGCTTGCTGGCCTATCTTGACCATGTGGGGCGGGGCAAATTGCCGCTGCTGCTGCCCCCTGTCGCCCGCCATGGCGAGGCCCATATGGCGATGGACGAGGCCACGCGCGGCAGTCTGGAAATCCTGCGTTCCTCAACCGGCGGGCGTGTGGGCAGCCTGATCGAGGCGGTGGACCGCTGCGTCACCGGTGCGGGCGCGCGGCAATTGGCCGAGGATCTTTCGGCGCCTTTGCTCGACCGGGCGGCCATCGAGGAACGGCTCGAACTGGTGCAGTGGCTCTATGATGATGCGCTGCTGCGCGAGGATGTGCGCGGGCAATTGCGCAGCCTGCCCGATGCCGGGCGCGCGCTGGGCCGCGTGGTGGCGGGGCGCGGCAGCCCGCGCGATCTGGGGCAATTGCGCGATGGTCTGGCGGGTGCGGCCCGGCTGGCCCGGATCGTGGCGGCGCGGCTGGAACGCTCAGAGATGCGCCCGGCGCTGCTTGGCGCTCTATTGCCTGCGCTGGTGGGCCATGACGGGTTGATCGACCTGTTTTCGCGCGCCCTGATCGCCACCCCGCCCACCGAGCGTTCGCAGGGCGGTTTCATCGCCGCAGGCTATGACGCCCAGTTGGATGAATTGCGCGCCGTCTCCAAGGATGCCCGTGAAGCGATCAAACAACTGGAAGAAAAGTACCGCAATCAGACCGGCATTGCCGCGTTGAAAATCAAATATAACGGCGTGCTGGGCTATTACATCGAAGTCCCCGCCCGCTTTGGCGATCAGTTGATGGCCCCCGACAGCGGCTTTACCCATCGCCAGACCATGGCGGGCGCGATGCGTTTCAACGCGCTGGCGCTGCATGAGGAGGCGGGCCGCATCGCCGAGGCGGGCGGCGATGCCCTGGAGGCCGAGGAAGCGCATTTCAAGGAATTGTGCGCCGTGGCGGTTGCCGCGCGCAACGACATCGCCCGCACCGCCGCCGCCCTTGCCCGCATCGACGTGGCCGCAGGGCAGGCCGAGCGCGCCGCGCAGGGTAATTGGTGCCGCCCGGCCATCAGCGAGAAATGCGAACTGGCCATCGTCGAGGGCCGCCACCCGGTCGTCGAAGCGGCGCTGAGTGCATCAGGCGAGCGTTTCGTCGCCAATGACTGCACGCTCAGCCAGTTTGACCGGCTCTGGCTCTTGGGCGGGCCGAACATGGGCGGTAAATCGACCTTTCTGCGCCAGAATGCGCTGATCGTCCTGTTGGCGCAGGCGGGCGGCTTTGTGCCCGCACGCGCCGCCACCATAGGCCTTGTCGACCGCCTGTTCAGCCGGGTGGGCGCCTCGGACAATCTGGCGCGGGGGCGTTCGACCTTCATGGTCGAAATGGTCGAAACCGCCGCCATCCTGCAACAGGCCACGCCGCGCAGCTTCGTCATCCTTGACGAGGTGGGGCGCGGCACCAGCACCTATGACGGCCTCGCGCTGGCATGGGCGGTGGCCGAGGCGGTGCATGGGGTCAACCGTTGCCGCTGCCTGTTCGCCACCCATTACCACGAACTGGCGCGGCTGGCCGACACGTGCGAGGCGCTCACGTTGCATCATGTGCGCGCGCGCGAATGGAAGGGCGATCTGGTGCTGCTGCATGAAGTGACGACCGGCCCTGCGGAAAGCTCTTTCGGTCTGGCCGTGGCGCGATTGGCGGGCGTTCCGGGGCCGGTGGTTTCCCGCGCCAAATCGGTGCTGGCGAAACTGGAAAAGGGGCGGGCGGAAACCGGGGGGATTGCCGCAGGGCTGGGCGATCTGCCGCTCTTTGCCAATGTGGTCGAAGAAGCGCCCAAGGGCGACCCCTTGCGCGAAAAGCTGGCGGCGCTGGACATTGACGCGCTTTCGCCGCGCGATGCGCTGGGCTGGCTTTATGAACTGAAGCGCGAGATCGGTTAACCATGCTTGGCGGCGCAAGGTTTAACCGTGACGGTCTAAACCTTGCGCCATGCTTCCTTTCGGACCCCGCCTGACCACCGTTTTCGCCAGTCGCTGGAAGGCTTTGTTCTGGGCGGCGGGCGTGATGGTGACGGCCTATTTCACGGCCAGCGAAGCCAAACATGACGGCCCGGCCGACAGCAACGCCGCCTCTGTGGTGCAACCTTCGGCCCAGCCCTCATCGGGCGACAGCCCTTCCTCGCCCTGGGCCAAATAGCCGCTATTCGCGCGCGGCGGCCGCGCCCAAAGATTCCTCCTCGTCATCGTCATTCCGTTCGCCGCGATAGGCGTCCATGTCGATGCGGCCCGATGCCGCCATGCCGCGCATGTGGTCGACCAGATCCTGAACATCGTCGCCGACCTTGCCGCTTACCACCTTGCGGCTTTCGGCCAGCACGAACTTGTCGCTGCGCAGATTCTGCGCCGCCTCGCCATAGGTCTGAGCCTGTGTCTGCTCATCCTCCTGCGAGAGGTTGACCGTTTCAGGCGGCGGATCGTCGGAGGGGGCGGGCAGGCCGGGTTCGGGCTGCGACGGCGGGGGCACCTGCGGCTCGATGGCGGGCGGGATGTCGGGCGTGGGATTTTGCGGAACGGGGTTTTCCGGGACGGGCTGGTTTGGCGTGCTGGCCATGGGGCTCTCCTGTTGCGCCCGAAGGACGTGGCCAACAGGAAAGCCGCCGTGGCCGCCTCAGGTTCCCTTGTCCCGCGTTTCAGCGCGTGGGAACGGGCGTCTCGCCGCTATAGTCATAGAAACCACGCCCGGTCTTGCGCCCCAGCCATCCGGCCTCGACATATTTGGCCAGCAGCGGGGCGGGGCGGTATTTGCTGTCGCCCGTGCTGTGCAAAAGGATGCGGGTGATTTCAAGGCAGGTGTCGAGCCCGATGAAATCGGCCAGTTCGAGCGGCCCCATCGGATGGTTCAGCCCCAGCCGCGCCGCCGTGTCGATATCGGCCACATTGGCCGTGCCCGCGCCCAGCGTAAAGGCGGCTTCGTTGATCAGCGGCATCAGGATGCGGTTGACGATAAAGCCCGGCTCGTCCTGCGAAAGCACCACGGTTTTGTCCAGACCTGTGGCAAAGCTGCGCGTGGCGGCAATGGTTTCGGCGCTGGTGGCAAGGCCGGGGATGATCTCGATCAGCTTCATCACCGGCACGGGGTTGAAGAAATGCAGCCCGATGAAGCGCGCCGGATCGGGCGATTGGCGGGCCATGCGGGTGATCGGGATCGAGGAGGTGTTGCTGGCCAGAATCGCCTCTGCGCCCAGCACCTTGCCCGCCGCCTCAAAGATCTTGGCCTTGATGTCCTCGCGCTCGGTGGCGGCTTCGATGATGAAACCGGCCTCGGCCATCGGGGCATAGTCACCGACCGGGGTGATGCGGGCCAGAGTATCCTGCGCGGCCTGCGCGGTGATCTTTTCTTTGGCGACCAGCCGATCCAGCCCCTTGCCGATCTTGTCCTTGGCCTTTTGCGCCAATTCCACCGACACATCGGCCAGCAAAACCTCATGGCCGAACGCGGCCGAAGTCTGCGCAATGCCCGAACCCATCTGGCCCGCGCCGATCACCCCAACAATCGTCATTTGCATCAACCCCTTTGCCTTCAGGCGCCCCGGCTGGCGCCCGGCACCCACAGAATATCGTCTGCGCCATTGTTATTCAGCGCGCGTGCCAGCACAAACAGATAATCCGACAAACGGTTGATATAGGCCAGCGCGGCGGGATTGACGGCCTCTTTGGCGGCCAGCGCCACGCAGGCGCGCTCGGCCCGGCGCGCGGCGGCCCGCGCGATATGGGTGCGCGCGGCGCCTTCCGATCCGCCCGGCAGGATGAAGCTGGTGAGGGGATCGAGATCTTCATTCACCACGTCGATCGCGCTTTCCAGCCACGCGACCTGTTCGGGCACGATGCGCAAGGACATCGGGCCGGGCGCGAAATCATCGCCGGGCGTGGCCAGATCCGCGCCCAGATCGAACAGATCGTTCTGAACCCGCAACAGCGCCGCCCGATGCGCGCCGTCGACCGCCAGAACCGCCAGACCCAGCGCGCTGTTGGCCTCGTCCACCGCGCCTATCGCCTCCATCCTTGCGGCATGTTTGCCCACGCGCGACCCATCGACCAGCCCGGTGGTGCCATCATCGCCGGTGCGGGTGTAAATCTTGTTCAGCTTGACCAAGGTTATGTCCTGTTCGCCATTATCTCGACGCGGCCAATAGCACCGCCACCACGATCACCGCTAGCGCCTGATATTTGATGCGGGCAAACATCATTTCGTTCTGTTTCAACTGCATCGGGCTGGGGCCGTTTCCGCCGCCGCTTTCCAGATCGTCGCGCGTGGTCTGCAAAAAGGCGATGATCCCCTTGGCCAGGCTGACCACGACAAAGCCCATGGCCACCACGATCACCGGAATGAGGATATATTTCAGCATCGCCCTTCTCCCAATTTCTTATGTGGTCCAGCCTATGCCTGTTGTCAGCGAAAGGCCAGCGGGCAAAAGGGCATGACGCAGGGCATCGGCCAGCGCCCGCCCGTCCGCCCCGTCCCGGCGCATGTCGGCCAGCGAAGGGCTGCCCCGCCGCTTGGCCAGTTTGCGCCCGTCGCCTTCCACGATCAGCCCATGATGGTGCCAGCGCGGCACGGGCAGGTCCAGCAGGGCCTGAAGCAGGCGATGCACATGGCTGGCGGCAAACAGATCGGCCCCGCGCGTGACCAGCGTGATGCCGTCGGCCGCATCGTCCAATGTCGCGGCCAGATGATAGGAGGCGGGCGCCTCCTTGCGCAGCAGCACGATGTCGCCAAAGATCTCAGGCGTGGCATGCTGCGGTCCGGCCAATTCATCCTCCCACACCAGCGGCCCGGCGATCTCGACCGCGCGGGCCATGTCCAGCCGCCATGCCGCCCCCGCCGGATCGACATCGCGCCCGCGGCATGTGCCGGGATAGATCAGGCCGTCAGGCCCGTGATCGGTGGCCGCCGCCGCGATGTCCGCGCGGGTGCAGCGGCAGGGATAGAGCAGGCCCATCGCCCGCAGCCGATCCGCCGCCGCGCCATAGGACCCCAGCCGCGTGGATTGCCACACCACCGGCCCATCCCAATGCAGGCCCAACCAGCGCAGATCCTCGATCATCGCCTCGGCCAGTTCGGTGCGCGAGCGCGCGGCGTCAATATCCTCGATCCGCAGCAGGAACTCGCCGCCATGTTGCCGCGCCAGATCATGCGCGACAATGGCCGCATAGGCATGGCCCAGATGCAGCAGGCCATTCGGGCTGGGGGCGAAACGGGTTCGGATCATCGCATTTTGCCCTCTGGCACCCCTTGACCTTGGCGGCAAGTCAGTGTTGATTAGGCCCATGAATTGTCGCCAAACCGTCATGCCCGCTTGTTATCAGGAGCCATGCTCAAGGCGGAGCTGATAGAGCGCGCGGCCCGGTTCCGCAGCGCCGGGGAGGATCCCTCCCGCCATTTGAGCGATTGTCCCGCATTGGTGTTGAACGCGGACTTCACCCCGCTTTCCTATTACCCTTTAAGCCTCTGGCCATGGCAGACCGCGATCAAGGCGGTTTTCCTCGAAAGGGTCGATATTATCGCCAGTTACGAGCGCGAGGTGCATTCGCAAAGCTGGGCGATGCAACTGCCTTCGGTGATCGCGCTGCGCCAATATGTGAAGCCTTCGGAATTTCCCGCCTTCACCCGGTTCAACGTGTTTCTGCGCGACCGGTTTTCCTGCCAATATTGCGGCAATCCGCATCAATTGACCTTTGACCATGTGTTGCCGCGCCGCCTTGGCGGGCGGACCAGTTGGGAAAATATCGTCGCGGCCTGTTCGCCCTGCAATCTGAAAAAGGGCGGGCGCACCCCGCGCGAGGCGCATATGCCGCTGCTGACCCATCCGATCCGGCCGACAAGCTGGCAGTTGCAGGAGCGGGGCCGCGCCTTTCCGCCCAATTATCTGCACGAAACATGGCGCGACTGGCTCTATTGGGATGTCGAACTGGAGGCGTGAACCTCCAGCCCTGTGGCATCAGCGCGGGATTATCCAGCGGATCGCATTGCTGTAGCTGCCCGCCATCGGCTGGCCGCTTTCATCCAGTGCCGGATTGAACCGGGCGCGTTTGGTCACCAGCGCGCAGGTGGCCGAATCCAGCCCCGGCCATCCGCTGCTCTGCACCACCGTGCAGGATGATACGCGCCCGTCGCTGCCCACCGAGAGTTGAAAGCGCACCACGCCCTCGTGGTTCATGCGCAGCTCCATCGCGGGATAATCGTCCTCATTGGCCCATTCGCCCGGACGTGTGCGCGGGCTGACCGCCTTGGGCTGGCCATGGGGGCGGGCCGGTTCGGTGGTGGCGCGCGGCTCCGGCGTGGCGCTCGGCGTGACCTCCACGCCCGGCGTCGGCATGGGATCGACCGTAAGCTGCGGCATGGGGTCGAGCGGCAAGGTAATCACGGTTTGGGGCGCCAGCACCGGCTTGGCATCGGCCTTCTGGCTGGGCTTCACCTCGGGCTGGGGCAGGGGCGCCAACGGCATGTTGACCGCATCGGTATGATGTTCGGGCGCGATCACGCGATAGGCGGCAAGGCCCGAAACCAGCACCACCGCCGCCCCGACATGCAGCAGCGCGACCGCCCCCAGCGAGGCCATACGGGATTTAAGACTTGTCTGTGCAGTATACGTCATGACAGATCTCCCCTTCTGTCACCCGATCTGGTCCACCCTGTTTTGTTACGTCCGTCAATGCCGACCTGATTGGGTGATGGTGTATCGTAACATAAATTTCATGCCGTCCCAGCGCTAATTTCGCGCTTGCGGATTTGGTGGTGCGCGCGCAAATCCGGGCCTATGAACGCCTTTTCCACCCCCATCCTTGCCGTGATGACGGGCCGCGCCGTCCGTTTCCGTGATGCCGACGAGCATAGCGCGATTGCCAAGCAGCCGGTTGCCGGCCCCATCCGCGTGGGCTTTCTGGGGATCGAGGGCGATGAACAGGCCGACCGTAAGCATCACGGCGGGCCGGACAAGGCGATCCATCATTATGCCTTTGACCATTATCCCGCGTGGAAGGACGATCTGGGCGACCACCCGTTGCTGGCCGCGCCCGGCGGATTTGGCGAGAATATCTCGACGCTGGGCCTGACCGAGGACAATGTGGTGTTGGGCGACCGGTTCCGGCTGGGCAGCGCGCTGATCGAGGTCAGCCATGGGCGCCAGCCCTGCTGGAAACTGGGGCATCGCTTTGACCATGCGCCGCTGGCCGCGCGGATCGTCGGGAACCGGCGCTCGGGCTGGTATTACCGCGTGATCGAGGAAGGCGCGGTGCAGGCGGGCGATGCGCTCGAACTGGTCGAGCGTGGGCTGGTGGATTGGCCGGTTTCGCGCCTGTTTCATGTGCTGATCGGGGGCGGGCACAAGGCGGACCCGAGCGTGCTGCCCGATCTGGCGGCGATGCCGGTGCTGGCGCAGGCATGGCGCAAGCGGGCTGTGGAACTGGCGGCCTAACGTTTCCCGCTCAGCGCTTTTTGACGGCGGCGCTGCACGGATGAACCAAGCCCGATCGCCTCGCGATATTTGGCCACGGTGCGGCGGGCCAGTTCAAAGCCTTTTTCTTTCAGCAGATCGACCAGCGTATCGTCCGACAGGATCTTCTTGGGGTCTTCATTGTCGATCAACTGCTTGATCGCGGCCTTGACCGCCTCGGCCGAAACGCCTTCGCCATCCGCGCCCGATACGCCGCTGGTGAAGAAATATTTCAGCTCAAACGTGCCCCGCTCGCACATAAGATATTTGTTGCTGGTCACGCGGCTGACGGTCGATTCATGCAGCCCCACCGTCTCGGCCACCGCGCGCAATGTCAGCGGCCTCAACTGGCTGACGCCATGGCGGAAAAAGCCTTCCTGCTGGCGCACCAATTCGCTGGCCACTTTGAGGATCGTCTTCTGCCGCTGGTCCAGCGCTTTGACCAGCCAGTTGGCATCGGCCAGCTTTTCCGACAACCACCCGCGATCCTCCTTGCCCGCGCTTTTGCCAGCGCAGGCGCCGCGCATTTCCAGATAATAGCTGCGGTTGAGGATCAGCTTGGGCAGGGTGGCCTGATTGAGCGCGACATTCCAGCCGCCATCGGCGCGCGCCGAAATCAGAATGTCGGGCACCACCGGCGCGGCGGCCCCGCCGCCATAGCGCAGGCCCGGTTTTGGATCATAGCCGCGCAATTCGGCCAGCATGTCGGCGAAATCTTCCTCATCCACGCCGCACATCCGGCGCAGGCGGGGCAATTCGCCGCGCGCAATCATCTCCAGATTGTCGATCAGCCGGGCCATCGCCGGATCATAGCGGTCCGCCTCTTTGGCCTGCAACGCGATACACTCCGACAGGCTGCGCGCGCCTACGCCCGTGGGATCAAGCGATTGGACCAAGGCCAGCGCGGCCTCGACCTCGGCGGGCGAGACTTGCAGGTCCATGGCGATTTCGCGCAGGGAAGCGGCCAGGTAGCCCGCATCGTCCAATTGATCGATCAGGAAGCGGGCGATGAAAGCCAGCTTGGGATCGCGCACCACCGCGCCGATCTGACCATGCAGATGCTCAGCCAACGTCTCGTCAAAGGCGCCATATTCCTCCATCGCCGGGGCTTCGCCGCCGCCGGAGATGGTTGCTTCGCCCTCAAAGGCCGGTTCATAGCGTTCGGGCGTATCACCCCCGCCATCGCCCGTGTCCCGGTCCACATCGAGCGTCTCGGCGCTGATATCCAGCGGGCGGTCCTCGGCGGCCATGCCTTCGCCGATCAATTGGTCGCAGGGGCTGCTTTCAAGGCTGGTGCGGCGCGCCTCGATCTCGACGGGTTCGACAGGCGGCGCCTCGCCCATTTCGAGCAGGGGGTTGGCGTCCAGCGCATCGCCGATAAACGCCTCGATCTCCAGATTGGACAGCGTGAGCAGCTTGATCGCCTGCTGCAGTTGCGGCGTCATCACCAGCGACTGTGTCTGGCGTAGATCGAGGCGCGGCCCCAGCGCCATGATGGTTTACGCCCCCCGCGCCATCATCAGAGCGTGAAACCTTCGCCAAGATACAGGCGGCGCACGTTTTCGTCGGCCACCAGCGCTTCCGGGCTGCCGGCAAACAAGACCTGCCCGCCATAGATGATGCAGCCGCGGTCGCAGATTTCCAGTGTTTCGCGCACATTGTGGTCGGTGATCAGCACGCCGATGCCGCGCTGTTTCAGATCATGCACCAGATGGCGAATATCCGCGATCGACAAAGGATCGATGCCCGCGAAAGGCTCGTCGAGCAGCATGATCGAGGGCTTGGCCGCCAGCGCGCGGGCGATTTCCGCACGGCGACGCTCGCCGCCCGACAGCGCCATCGACGGGCTGGCGCGCAGCCGCGTCAGGCCGAATTCCTCCAGCAGCCGCTCCAACTCGCCTGCCCGCGTCGCCGGATCGGGTTCGACCAGTTCGAGCACGGTGGCAATGTTCTGCTCCACCGTCAGCCCGCGAAAGATCGAGGTTTCCTGCGGCAGATAGCCAAGGCCCAGAATCGCGCGGCGATACATCGGCAGATTGGTGATATCGATCCCGTCGAGCAGGATGCGCCCGGAATCGGGCCGCACCAGCCCCATGATCGAATAGAAGCACGTCGTCTTGCCCGCGCCATTGGGGCCGAGCAGGCCCATGACCTCGCCCTTGGCCACCTCGAGCGAGATGTCGGTCAGGACCGCGCGCTTGTCATAGCTCTTGGCGATGGACACGACCTGAAGCCCGGAAAACGAGCCATTGGGATCGGACTGACGGCCGGCAAGGCCGGCTTCGGGGGCGATTGTCTGGGTCATCTGGGGCCATTTTAGGCATGGCGGCGGCATTGGGCAAGGGCGATGCGCCCGATTGGCAGGTTTCATGCATGGTTGGGACAAAACGCCCAAGGCGCGCGGCCGATTGCGCTTGATCGCAGCGGGCAAGGATGTTTTACTCATACCAAAGGCCAGTATGGCCGAAAGGCCAAAAGGCCGGGATAGGGGAAGAGGGTTCATGGCCAAGGCACGCCTTGATGCGCCTGCCGATGCGTTTGCCGATGCGGCGGTGGGCAAATCGCGCCCGCACGTTCGGCACGGGTCGGCCCCTCACAGACAGGGGGGCATTTTGCTGGATTGGCGCAAGCGGATCAGCGATCACATCGCCTATGCCTTGCTGGTTTACACCGGCCTGCAGATTTTCGTGACCATTGCCGCCCTGCGCGAGGGCAGCGCCTCGGTGCTGCCGGGGCTGGCGCTGGTCGTGCTGGTGGGGGCGATCATCCCGGCCTGCCGGATGATGGAGCGGCGCTGGACCCGGCTGAGCGATGCCGAGGCGGGCGATCCGGCGCGCGCAGGGGCCTTTTACAAGGACCGAGCGATGGTCTGGGCCGCGGCCATCGGCCTGCCCTTTGTGGTCACGGGCGGTTTTCGGCTGGTGGCGATGATGATGGCCTAAGGGTCTGGTCAAGCGCATTGCTCTTGGCGGGGCGGGGCGTTAGAGCCTGCGCCCTACCAAGGCTTCAGGAGTTGCCCAGACCGCCATGCTTACCCCGCTTCAGGCACAGGAAAGGGCGCAGGCCCTGATCGAACGCGCGCGCAAGGCCGGGGCGGACGCCGCCGATGCGGTCTATATCGCCGATGCCTCGGAAAGCGTGTCGGTGCGGCTGGGGCGGCTGGAGGATGTGGAAAGGTCCGAAAGCGAGCATATTGGGCTGCGGGTCTTTGTCGGGCGGCGCTCTGCCTCGATTGGTTCCTCTGATCTTTCCGACGATGCGCTGGCCGAACTGGCGGCGCGAGCGTTGGCCATGGCGCAGGGGGCGCCCGAAGATCCCTATGCGGGGCTCGCGCCTGAGGAACTGCTGTTCAAGGGACCGTTCCCCGATCTCGATCTGGTCGACAGCGGTGAGCCCAGCCCGCAGACCTTGCGCGCTCTGGCCGAAGAGGCCGAGGATGCCGCGCGCGCCGTGGCGGGCGTGACCAACAGCGAGGGTGCGGGCGCATCGAGCGGCGGCGCGGTCATGGCGCTGGCCACCAGCCACGGTTTTGCCGGGGCCTATGCCGCCACCAGCCGCTCGATTTCGGCCAGCGTGGTGGCGGGAGAAGGCGGCGCGATGCAGCGCGATTACGCGCACCGCATGGCCCGCCACCGCGAGGATCTGATCCCTCCCGCCGAAATCGGCCGACAGGCGGGCGAGCGCGCCGTGGCGCGGCTCAATCCGGGGCGGATGAAGAGCGGTCCCGCGCCGGTGGTGCTGGACCCGCGCGTGGGCGGGTCGCTGATCGGCCATTTGCTGGGCGCGATGTCGGGGGCCTCGATTGCGCGGCGTTCCAGCTTTCTGATCGGGCGGCTGGAGGAACAATTGTTCGACAGCGCGGTGCGCATTGTCGATGATCCGCTGCGGTTGCGCGGTTTCCGCTCGCGGCCCTTTGATGGCGAGGGTTTGCGCACGGCCCCGCGCGATCTGGTGCGCGACGGGCGGATCACGGGATGGCTGATGGAATGCGCCTCGGCGCGGCAATTGGGCCTGGCGCCGACGGGCCATGCCGGGCGCGGCGGCGGCGGGGCGCCGGGCGTGTCGCCGGGCAATCTGCATCTGGCGGCCGGCAGCGTGTCTGTGGCCGAACTGATCGCGGATATTGAGGATGGCGTCTATGTGACCGAGCTGATCGGGCACGGCGTCAATGGTGTGACGGGCGATTACAGCCGGGGCGCTTCGGGCTTTCGCATTGTGAAGGGCGAGATTGCCGGGCCGGTGGCGGAATTCACCGTGGCGGGCAATCTGGTCGATATGTTCCGGGCGATGACCCCGGCCGATGATCTGGAATGGTATCGCACGATCAATGTGCCGACCATCCGCATCGATGGCATGACGATTGCCGGGGATTAAGGGCGCGGGCGACTGAGCAAAGAAAAAGGGGCGGGAATGACCCGCCCCTTTTGCTGTCAGGCCTTCTTGCCGGCCTGATAGCGTTCGATCGCTTCGGTCACGATCTGGCGCGCGTCGGCCGCATTGCCCCAGGTGCCGATGCGGACCCACTTTTCGGATTCCAGATCCTTATAGTGGGTGAAGAAGTGTTCGACCTGCTGGGCGATGATGTCGGGCAGATCTTCCTTTTCCTTTACATTGGCATAGTAAGGGAAGGTCTTGTCATCGGGCACGCAGAGCAGCTTTTCATCGCCGCCCGCTTCGTCTTCGAGGTTGAGCACCGCGATCGGGCGGCAACGCACCACCGAGCCCGGCACGAAGGGCGAGCGGGCCACCACCAGCGCGTCCAGCGGATCGCCATCGGGCGAGAGCGTGTGCGGCACAAAGCCATAGTTGGCCGGATAGCGCATCGGCGTGTGCAGGATACGGTCCACGAACAGAGCGCCCGAGTCCTTGTCGAACTCATACTTCACAGGTTCGCCCCCGGTAGGAACCTCGATGATGACGTTCAGATTGTCAGGCGGGCTTTTGCCGACCGAAATTTTGCTGATGTCCATGGCACCGTCATTTTTATATGTGAGCGACACCGCCCCTTGCGGGTGTCGCGCAGGAATCTGCGGGGAAAGCCCTAGCCTTGGGCGTATTGCATTGCAACAGCGGCGCGGTCTTAATACCTGCACCGAATTGGTGAAGTGATTAACTGCCCGCCGTGACGTTGATGGTAAAAGCCAGCACGACCAGATTATAGAAAAACGCCAGCGCGCCATGGACTGTGGCCAACCGGCGCAGGCGCGGGCTGGTGATTTCCACATCCGATGTGGCAAAGGCCATGCCGATGGTCAGCGCGAAATAGAAAAAGTCCCAGAAATTAGGGCAATGGGCCGTGGGGCGGGATGAATTGGCAGGGTCAGGTGCGGGAAAGCGCAGCCCGTCTTCATGTTCTGCACCATAATAGACATGGGCGTAATGTAATGTGTAAATGAGGTTCGAAAATAACCATGCTATAACCAGACTGGCCAGAATGAGGATCAACGCGGCCCCTTTGGCATAGCCTGTATCGCCCCGCGCATGGGGCAGATCGACAAAAAGCGCGGTAACGATCACCAGCATGAACATCGCGCTGATCACCAGCACGGCCAAGCGGTTGGCGTCATTCTGGCGCGCATGGAGCCGCATTTGCGCGGGCGTATTGTCGCGCGAGAGCGGCCAGAGCGAGACGATGAAGACCAGCGCCCCCAGATCGAACCCGCCCAGCACCGCCTGACCCCAGCGCAGTCCTTGCGCCCCCAGCAGCCCCGTGCCCAGCGCGAACAGTCCCAGAAACAGCGAAAAGCGCGCAGGCAGCGGCCAGCGCAAACCTGCGCGCTTTTTCATTTACTTGCCCGCCAGACGCTTGGGCGCCAGCAGCACATCAAGCCCCGCCGGTTCCTTGCCACCGGCAGCGCGCTCCAGCCAAGGATAGCGCAGACCGTCATGGTAGTTCAGCACCACGGTCGCCACCTTTTCGCCGCGTTGCGTCACCAGCGTGATGGGCTTGTCATTGCCCTTGGCACCGGTGATCGCAGCCTTGATCGCGTCCTCGCTGTAGGCTGCGCCGTTGACGGCCACAATCTTGGTGCCGGTCACCAGCGCGGCGTCAAAGGCCGGGCTGTTCCACAAGGTGCTGGTGATCACGCCTTCACGGTTCAGCACGATGCCCAGCGAATGGGCCAGGCTGAGCGCCTTAGCCGCCGCGAAACGGCCCTTGTCATAAGGGTTGGGCGTATCCTTCCACACCAGCCGGTAGCCGCCCTTTTCGATGCCCGCCAAAGGCGCAGGTTGACCGGGCTGGTTCATGTGCTTGTCAAGGAAGGTTGTCCAATCATAGGCATAGATGCCGTTCAGCGCGGCGGCCACATCCTTGAAATTATAGACGACCTCGCCCCAGTCGCCGTTTTTGATGCCGAAGAACGCGCGCGCGAAATCGTCCAGTCCCTTCTTGCCCTTGGTGCCTTCGCGGATGATCTGGTCCGCCTCCAGCCACATCAGCGCGCCTTCGGTGTAATAATCCTCGTTGCGGTTGATGCTGGCATAGGGCTTGGCGCGGCGGCCCGAGATGACCGGATCAAAGCCGGTGTCCTCGACGCTGCGCCAGTCGCGGCCGGGCCACTGGGTGAACATGCCCGCATTGGCGGCAATCGCGCCAAGGATGGCTTCCTTGCTCTGGATGCCCGAACGCGCGGCCAGCACATAGCCCCAGAACTGCGTCTGCCCTTCATAGACCCAGAGCAGATTGCCCTGCATCGGCTGGCGGTAATCGGGGGTCCACAGCTTGTCGGGGCGGCGGAATTTGCCGTCCCAGCTATGGGTGAATTCGTGGCTGATCACATTGCGCGCCCAGTCCAGATCCTTCCAGTCGGTCCACGCCTTGGGCATCATCGCGTTTTCGGAAGAGCGGTGATGCTCCAGCCCGATGCCGCCCATCCGGTCGGTCAGCGCCAGCAGGAAGTCGTAATGGTCGAAATGGAACGACCCGAAATTGGCCCAGGCCTCATCGACCAGCGCCTTGTAAGTGGCCAGATGTTCGGGCTTGATGTCGAGCAGTTCGGGTTTGTCGGCCACGACATTCATGAACACGCCGCGCCCAAGGTCGAAACGCTTGAAATAGGCGCCCGCAAAGATCGGCGAATCGACCAGCGCCTCATAATCGATGACATCCCATGTCACCTTGTTGCCGCTCACCTGCTTGCCATCCAGCGCGGTGGCCACCTGCCAGCCCTCGGGGAAGGTGACGGTCGGCTTGTACTTGATCTGGCGCGTGTAATAGCCGGCGGGATAGAGGCTCATCCGGTCCCATTGCAGGTTGAGCATTTCGGGCGTCATCGTGATGCGCCCCTCGCTGCTCTGCAAGGGCGAGGTGTGGATGAATTTGGCCACCACCGATTTGGCGCCCGCAGGCAGATCGATGTGAAAGGCAAAGACCTCGACCGGATCGCGATGCCAGGTCAGCAGCTTGCCATCGGCATAGAATTTGACATCGACGAGCTGGTCAATCGTGCCGCGCGGATTGTGGCCGCCCGGAACCCATTGCGGCAATTGCAGGATCAGCTCTTTCGCACCCGGCGCCACCGGCACGGTTTGCGAAACGCGAAACAGGCCGCGCGCGATGTCGGTCGCGTCAATATCCAGCGTGATCATGCCGCCCGGATAGGGCATATCCTTGGCATCGGGCACGCCTTGCACCACGGGAATGGCCGTGGGCGCGGAACGCTGCGCCAGCGCGGGCGAGGTGAAAAGGAGGGCGGCGGCGGAGAGGCCCAAAGCGATGTGGGCGCGTGCATTCATGGGTTTTGTCATGACGACTTCATGACGCGAAGCCGCGCCGCCAGCAAGGGGCCAGCAAGCGGGATGAACAGGTTATTTACCGCCATGTCAGCAAGTCCCGTTTTCGCCCCGGATCATCATGGGGCTTCACCTTGGGCGCGCCTGCGTATAGGGGGCAAATCCATGAGCAAGCCCCAGATCGAAACGCCGCAGGCCATCCGCGGCACCCAGGACATTTTCGGCGCCGATGCCGACGCTTTCGCCTTTGTGGTGGAGACGTTCGAGCGCGTGCGCAAATTGTACCGTTTCCGCCGGGTGGAAATGCCGGTCTTTGAAAAGACCACGGTGTTTTCGCGCAGCCTTGGCGAGACGACCGATGTGGTGTCGAAGGAAATGTATTCTTTCGAGGATCGCGGCGGGGAATCGCTGACCTTGCGCCCCGAATTTACCGCTGGCCTTGCGCGCGCCTATCTGACGAATGGCTGGAAACAATATGCGCCGGTGAAACTGGCCACGCATGGGCCGCTCTTCCGCTATGAACGCCCGCAAAAGGGCCGCTATCGCCAGTTTCACCAGATCGACGCCGAAGTGATCGGCGCGGGCGAACCCACCGCCGATGTTGAACTGCTGGTCATGGCCGATCAGTTGCTGAAGGAACTGGGCATTGCCGAGGGCGTGACGCTGACGCTCAACACGCTGGGCGATGGGGAAAGCCGCGAGGCATGGCGCGCGGCGCTGATCGACTATTTCCGCGCGGTGAAGGGGGAACTCTCCGAAGATTCGCAGGAGCGTCTGGAAAAGAACCCGCTGCGCATCCTCGATTCCAAGGACCCCCGCGACAAGGCTTTCCTGCCCAATGCCCCGCGCATCGACGATTACCTGTCGAGCGAAGCGCAGGATTTCTTCGCCGCCGTTACGGGCGGTCTGGACGCGGCGGGCGTGGCCTGGACGCGCAATGGCGCTCTGGTGCGCGGCCTCGATTACTATCGCCACACCGCGTTTGAATTTGTGACGGACCGTCTGGGCGCGCAGGGCACTGTCCTTGGCGGCGGGCGTTATGACGGGTTGATCGAAAGCCTTGGCGGCGCGCCGACCCCGGCGGTCGGCTGGGCGGCGGGTGTCGAGCGGCTGGCGATGCTGGTATCGGGGGGCGGCCTGATTGCCGAGGATCGCACCGATGTGACCGTGGTGGTCGAGGATGACCGCGCGATTGCCGATGGTGTGGCGATTGCCGCCAAATTGCGCCGTGGCGGTCTGTCGGCCGAACTGGTGGCCACCGGATCCCCTCGCAAGCGGTTCGACAAGGCGGTCAAGACCAACACGCGCGCCATCCTTGCGTTGGGCTGGGGCGATGAGGGCGTGACGCAGCGTCTGCGCAATGTTGACGCTGATGCGGCCCGGATCGAGGCGCTGATCGCCTAAATGACCATCCCCTCCACTCGTCTGGCCCAGATTGCGGCGCGTTTTGCCGAGCTGGAGGCGCGTTTGGCCTCCGGCACGCTGGAGGGGGCCGATTTCGTGGCGGCGTCCCGCGATTATGCCGAGCTGGAGCCGGTGGCCCGCGCGGCGTCGGACGTGGCGACGATGCGCGGCGAGCTGGAAAGCCTTGCCGCGCTGGATGATCCGGACATGCGCGAGCTGGCCGAGGAGGAGATTGCTCGCATCCGCGCCGCCCTGCCCGAGGCCGAGCGGGCGCTTTCCATCGCCATGTTGCCGCGCGACAATGCCGACAGCCGCCCGGCCATGCTGGAAATCCGCGCCGGGACCGGGGGCGACGAGGCCGCTCTCTTCGCCGCCGACCTTTACCGCATGTATGAACGCTATGCCGCCGAACAGGGCTGGCGCGTCGAAATGGTCAGCGCGAATGCCAGCGAAATCGGCGGCTTCAAGGAAGTGGTCGCCCATGTCAGCGGGCAGGGCGTGTTTGCCAAGCTGAAGTTTGAATCCGGCGTTCACCGGGTTCAGCGCGTGCCCGTGACGGAAAGCGGGGGGCGCATCCATACGTCCGCCGCCACGGTCGCTATTCTGCCCGAACCGGACGAGGTGGATGTGCAGATCGAGGACAAGGACCTCAAGATCGACGTCTATCGGGCCAGCGGCGCGGGCGGGCAGCATGTGAACACCACCGATTCGGCCGTGCGCATCACCCACCTGCCGACCGGCACCGTCGTCACCTGTCAGGATGCGCGCAGCCAGCACAAGAACAAGGACAAGGCGATGCAGGTCCTGCGCGCTCGCCTGTTTGAGGCCCAGCGCGACGCGGCGCAGGGCGAGGAAGCCGAGGCCCGCAAGGCCATGGTGGGCAGCGGCGACCGATCGGAACGCATCCGCACCTATAATTTCCCCCAAGGCCGCGTCACCGATCACCGGATCAACCTGACGCTCCACCGCCTGCCCGAGATCCTCGAAGGGCCGGGGCTGGGCGAACTGGTCTCGGCGCTGATCCATGAGGATCAGGCCAAGAGGCTGGCGGCCTTGGGCGAATGAACGTTGCGCAGGCCATTCGGGCCGCTGCCGAGAGCCTGAGCGCGACCAGCGACACCGCGCGGCTGGATGCCGAGGTGCTGATGGCCCATGCGCTGGGGTGCAGCCGCACCGATCTGCTGCTGCGCCATATGAGCGATGGCGCGCCCGATGGGTTCGATAGGCTGATCGCGCGGCGCGCCGCCCATGAGCCGGTTGCCCATATCACCGGTCATCAGGAATTCTGGGGCCTGCCTTTTCGCGTCACGCCCGCCACGCTGATCCCGCGCGGCGACAGCGAGACGATTGTCGAGGCCGCGCTCGATGCCTGCGCCGCGCCTGATTACGTTCTGGGCCGCGTGCTGGATTGCGGTACGGGAACGGGGGCCTTGCTGCTCTCGGTCCTGCATGAACGGGCCGTGGCGCAGGGTGTGGGCATTGATGCTTCACCCGAAGCGCTGGCCGTGGCGCAGGGCAATGCCGAGGCGTTGGGGCTGGGCGAGCGGGCGCAGATGGTGCTGGCCGACTGGACACAGGCGGGCTGGGCCGATGGGCTGGGGCGGTTCGATCTCATTCTGGCCAATCCGCCCTATGTGGAATCAGACGCCGCGCTGGACCCCAGCGTGCGCGATTACGAACCGGCCAGCGCGCTGTTTGCCGGGGCCGAGGGGCTGGACGATTACCGCGTCCTGATTCCCCAATTGCCCGATCTGCTGATGCCGGGCGGGGTGGCCGTGATCGAAATCGGCCATCAACAGGCCCAGGCGGTGGGACAAATTGCCGCAGATGCCGGTTTTGCCGTAAAATTACGGCTTGATCTGGCCAATCGGCCCCGCGCGCTCGTGCTTTCTCAGGAAAGCCGGGCGATTTCGTAAGATTCCGCTTGGCTTTTGCGGGCGGGGCTTTTAATTGAACCAACAGGACCGCCGAGGGATGGGATCTTCCCCTCTGGCTGGTGCTACTCCAGCATCTTCGTCAGGATAAGCCGATTGAGGCTGGACCCGACGAAACAGGGCCTCGCGGCGATTTCGCGGCGCGGCATAATGACAGGACGAGGAGCACGCCGGCATAGAGGCCGAGCGGCGATCCGGGGTTAAGGAATACTCACCCTTGAACAACAATCGTGGGAATAACCGCCGCCGTGGCCGTGGCAACAACAACGGTCGGCCGCAAAATGGTGGTCAGCAGCTTAACCGCATTGACAGCCGGGCGCGGGGCAATGCCCCGCAATTGCTGGAGAAATATCGCAAGCTGGCACAGGACGCCCATCTTAATGGCGACCGTGTTCAGGCCGAATATTATCTGCAATTTGCGGATCATTACTTTCGTGTGATCGCCGATACGCGCCTGCGTCAGGAAGAATCGCGCGCGCGCCGCGATGACCGCTGGCAGGACAATGGCGATGCGGGCCGCGATGATGGCGACGATCAGGGCGATTTCGCCGTGGACAGCGATTTCCCCGCTTTCGACGCGCCGCCGGTCTATACCCGCCGCGAGCGCGAAGAGCGCAGCGAGCCGCGCGCCGAAGCGCCGCGCCGCAGCGAGGAAGCCGCTCAGGAACCCGGCGAAGAGCAGGGTGGCGAAACCGGCGAGACCGGGGCCGAGGGTGCGGGCGAATCGTCACCCAACATCTATGAGCCTGCGGAAAACCCCTTCCTGCGCGAAAATCGCAGCCCGCGCGCACCGCGTGGCCGCCGAGAGGAACGCCGCCCTCGCCGCGACGACCGCCCGCGTGAAGAACGTGCGCCTCGTGAGGAACGTGCTGTCCGCGAAGAACGGGCTCCCCGCGAAGAACGGGCTCCCCGCGAAGAACGGGCTCCCCGCGAAGAACGCGCTCCTCGTGAAGAGCGCGCCCCGCGCGCGCCGCGTGTGACGGCCGAAAAGGCGGCCGCGCCGGTGGATGGTTCGGGTCTGGGAGCGGCTTTGCCGCCGGCCATTTCCGCCACGCCGCGCAAGGCTCCCGAACCGAAGGCTCCCGAGGTCAAGGCTCCCGAGCCTAAGCCCGCCGAACCGGTGGTGCAGGCCGCTGTCGAGGCACCGGTTGCCGTTGAGGCCGAGCCCGCTCCGGCCCCCAAGCGCCGTGCGCCTCGCCGCAAGGCCGTGGCCGCGCCCAGCGAGAGCGCAGAGTAATCTGCGCCGATAATGCCAAGGCGGGGTGACGGCACAGGCCGCCCCCGCTAAAGCATGCCGCCATGGATGACGCGGCAAAGCCTTGGCACGACAAATATTTCGGCAAATACAAGCGCAAGGCAAAGCTCTTCGCGCGGGCCTGCTGGCATTGGGGCTGGCGTGGCGCGGCTTTGGCCGCCATCGGCGCGGTCGGCGCGCTGGGTTTTCAGCCGCTTGGTCTCTGGCCGCTCACCTTGCTCAGCCTTGGCGTCCTGTTGTGGATCGCCGCGCGATTGCCCCATGCGGGCTGGGCCGCTCTGGCGGGCTGGCTGTGGGGCTTGGGCCATTTCACGCTGGGGCTGAACTGGATCGCCACGGCTTTCACCTATCAGGCCAAGATGCCGCCATGGCTGGGCGGTTTGGCGGTATTTCTGCTCTCGCTTTATCTGGCGCTTTTCCCGGCCATGGCGATGGCGGGGGGCTGGTTCCTGCGCGGGCGCGGGGTGTCGCGTGTGCTGGGTTTTGCCGGATGCTGGATTCTGGCCGAGGCTTTGCGCGGATGGCTGTTTACCGGCTTTCCTTGGAATCCGCTGGGCGCGGCTTTGCTGGGCGGGGATGCGCGGCCGGGTCTGGCGCTTTTGGCGCCCTGGCTGGGCACCTATGGCCTGTCGGGGCTGACCGTGGCCATGGCGGGCGTTGCGGCCGAAGGGCGGATGCGGTGGTTGCTGGGCAATCGCACGGGGGGCGGCGCGATGATGGCGGGGCCTTTCGCGCTGGGCCTTGTCGCCATGGTTCTGCCCGGCCCGGCCACGCCGCAGGGCCATGTCGCCTATACGCTGATCCAGCCCAATATCGCGCAGGAGGATCTGGACGATCCCACCCATTTCGAGGCGCAATATGTCGCCTCGGCCAAATTGTCCGCGCCCAGAGTGCCGGGCCAGAAGCGGCTGGTGCTCTGGCCTGAGTCGGGGGTGCCTGATTATGTGCGCGACGGCTATCCGGCGTGGTATTATCAGTTCACTTTTGGCGGCGACCCTTGGCTGGCGCGCTGGCGTCTGGCGCGCACGATCGGGGCGGGCGGGCTGCTGCTGACCGGCACGGTCGATCTGGACCTGCAAGGCGTGAATGCCACCGGGGGCCAGAATGTCATCGCCGGGATCGACGATCATGGCCGGATCGCCGCCCATTACGCCAAGGCACATCTGGTGCCTTTCGGCGAATATCTGCCCCAGCGCCAATGGCTCAAGATGATCGGGCTGGAACGGCTGGTGCCGGGCGATTTCGATTTCCGCCCGGGGCCGGGGCCGCAGACGCTCGATCTGGGCGCGCTGGGCAAGGCGGGGATGCAGATCTGCTATGAGATCATTTTCCCCGGCGCGGTGGTCGATCGGGCGCACCGGCCCGACTATATCTTCAACCCCTCCAACGATGGCTGGTTCGGCAGTTGGGGCCCGCCCCAGCATCTGGCGCAGGCCCGTTTGCGCGCGATCGAGGAAGGCCTGCCGGTGCTGCGTTCGACCACCAACGGCGTGAGCGCGGTGATCGATGGCCATGGCGTTGTGCGCCAAAGGGCCGATCGGGGGCAGGCGGCGCGGCTGGACGGCATGGTCCCGCCCGCGCTGGCGCCCACGCTGTTTGCGCGCTGGGGCAACATGCTTTCGATTGGGATTGGATTAGTTCTTCTTATGCTGGCCACCCTTGTGTTGCGCCGCGCTCGGGGCTAGTAGGGGGTCGCATAAAGAAACCTTTATATGGCAGGATTTCCATGTCCGATACCTTGCGCAGTGATTACCTCTTCACCTCCGAAAGCGTTTCGGAAGGCCATCCCGACAAGGTGGCGGACCAGATTTCGGACGCCATCGTCGACCTGTTCCTGTCCAAGGACCCCGAAGCGCGCATCGCCTGCGAAACGCTGACCACCACGCAGTTGGTGGTGCTGGCGGGCGAAATCCGCTGCAAGGGCGTCTATGAGAACGGGCAATGGGCGCCGGGCGCGCAGGCCGAAATCGAAAAGACCGTGCGCGATACGGTCAAGCGCATCGGCTATGAACAGGACGGTTTCCACTGGGAGAAGCTGGAATTCATCAACCGCCTGCATGGCCAGTCGGCGCATATCGCGCAGGGCGTGGACGCGGGCGACAACAAGGACGAGGGCGCGGGCGACCAGGGCATCATGTTCGGCTTTGCCTGCGATGAAACCCCCGACCTGATGCCGGCCACGCTCTATTACAGCCACAAGATCCTCGAACAGCTCGCCAAGGACCGTCACTCGGGCGCGGCGCCTTTCCTCGAACCCGACGCCAAGAGCCAGGTTACGCTGCGCTATCACCACGGCAAGCCGGTGGCCGCGACCGCCATCGTCGTTTCGACCCAGCACAAGGCGGGCTATGACGAAGGCGCCAAGAAGGCCGAACTGGAAGCCTATGTGAAGCAGGCCGTCGGCGCGATCCTGCCCGAAGGCTTCATCACGGGCGAGACGGTGTGGCACATCAACCCCACCGGCAGCTTTGAAATCGGCGGCCCCGATGGTGACGCCGGCCTGACCGGGCGCAAGATCATCGTGGACACTTATGGCGGCGCGGCCCCGCATGGCGGCGGCGCGTTCAGCGGCAAGGATCCGACCAAGGTGGACCGCAGCGCCGCCTATGTCTCGCGCTATCTGGCCAAGAATGTCGTGGCTGCGGGCCTTGCCACGCGCGTGACGATCCAGCTCTCCTACGCCATCGGCGTGGCGCGTCCGCTCTCGCTCTATGTCGACACGGCCGGCACCGGCACGGTGAGCGATGCCGCGCTTGAGGCCGCGATTGCCAAGGTGGCGGAAGAAAAGCTGGGCGGTCTGACGCCGCGCGGCATCCGTCTGGGTCTGGGCCTGAACAAGCCGATCTATGGCCCCAGCGCTGCCTATGGCCATTTCGGCCGCACCCCCGATGGCGATTCCTTCCCGTGGGAACGCGCCGATCTGGTCGATGCGCTGAAAGCCGCTCTGTCCTGAGCCTTGCGCCATTAACGATGGAAGGCGGCGGTGCATCGCGCATCGCCGCCTTTTTTCTTGCCCGCTCTATTGGATGGAGCGGCTTGACCTGAGTCATGGTAGGTTACTTTTGCAGGAGTATTGTTGCCCGCGACGGATGGGACACGGTCCATAGAAAAAGGGAGACCGAATATGCGCTCTATTCTGGTTTATGCCGACCAAACCGAGGAAACCCCCGCAAGGCTGGAAACGGCACTGTCGCTGGCGCGCAGCACGGGCGGTCATGTCAGCGTGCTGATCGATACGCCGGTGGCGCGATTTATGGCGATGGATGCGTTGGGCGGCGGCTATCTGGCGGCCGATGCGGTGCGCGAGGCGGTCAAGCGCGACGATGAATTCGCCGAGGAACTGGCCCAGCGGCTGCGCAACGAGGATGTGCCTTTCGACATCCTGCGCGGCGAGGAGGAGCCGGTCGATGCGATGACCGAGGCTTCGCTGCTCTCCGATGTGATTGTGCTGTCGCGCGGGTGTGAATTTGCCGGGCAATTGGCCATGGACGGCAAGGCGCCAATTCTCGTGGTCGATCAGGACCGCCCGTTGATCACGCCGGTCAATTGCGTCGCGGTGGCATGGGACGGCTCGCATGAGGCGGCGGTGGCGCTGCGCGGGGCCTTGCCCCTGTTGCGTCTGGCCCAATCGGTCCATGTGCTGACCGTGGGTGACAAGGCGGGCGTGTTTCCGCCGCTCGACGCGGTGCAATATCTTTCGCGCCATGGGGTGAAGGCGGAAATCGATTCGCTGACCCGTGTCGGTTCGATCGAGGAGACTTTGGCGTCTGCCGTCTCGCGCATGCAGGCGCAATTGCTGGTGATGGGCGCCTTTGGCCACAGCCGGTTGCGCGAATTCCTGCTGGGCGGGGTGACGCGCTATTTCCTCGATCTCAAGGATGGGCCGAGTCTGCTGTTTGCGCATTGATCGTCGGCAGGTCTGACGATTGCGGGCCGGAGCATGTGGGGGCATGCTTCGGCCTTTGATTTGTCTTGCATACGTATTGTAAAAGGAAGGTCTGGATTGGCCGGTTGGTAATCCAATGATTTACCATTGAAATTTCGCCTTTTTGCGCATCATTGCGCTTTATGCAATCGGCCATGATGAATGTGCATTTGCTGCAAGACGTCGCGATGGGCATAGAGGACGGGCCTTTCAGGCATCCTCTCCCAAAACTTCCACGGCCCGACCGGCAACGGTCGGGCCTTTTTTTGCGCGCGTGATTTGTGCGATGCAATGCGCCGGGTGAGGCGGCGCTATCCAGTGGAAATGGCGGATTCCCGGTGTTCGATTGATTGCGCTATTTGCAACAAGCGTATCGCATTTCGCACTTGCACAAAAGTGGTGGTGGGGGCATAAAGACCATGCCTTTCAGGCATCCTCTCCCAAACTTCCAAGCCCGGCTTCGGCCGGGTTTTTCTTTGCCCGCATGATCCGCAAGTGATCGGCGCGCAATCAGGTTTTCGTGCAAAGCGCGTCGGGCGCGTTAACCCTCAGCCATTCCAGCATCACCTCGCGCAGCCCGCTGCGCAAAGCGCCAAGATCGGCCGGATTGGCCGCGCTGACCAGCAGCTTCAATTCCACCGAGCCCACGCGCGATTCGGACACCACCAGATCGCCGGTGCGCCGGTCCCATGTCTCCATCTGGTCAATCGCGGCGCGAAACGCCTGACGGATCGGCTCGATGGCAAAACCGGGGCGAATCGGCAGCACCACCGAACCCGTGATCCCGCCCACGCGCGTCCAGTTCTGGAACGTGGCGTCGAGAAACTTGACCGTGGGCACAATCAGCCGCCGCTCGTCCCCGGTGCGAATCACGACATAGGACAGGCGAATGTCCTCCACGCGGCCCTGTTCGCCCTCGACCACAACGAAATCGCCGATGCGAATCGGTTCGGTCAGCGCGATCTGCAAACCCGCGATCAGCGATTTGAGCGCAGGCTGGGCCGCGGCGCCCACCGCCAGACCCATCAAACCGGCCGAAGCGATCAGCGTGGCGCCGATATGGCGCACCGCCGGAACCCCCAGCAGCATCAGCGCCACGGTGATGAAGATGATGACAAAGGCCATCGAGCGCGAGAGCAGCGCGATGCGCGTGGTGCGGCTGCGCGCGGTCAATTCGTCGCCCGATGTGATGGCGCGGCGGGTCATCAGTTCGGCCCCCGTCCGCACCAGCGCATAAAGCACCCAGCCGGTCAGCGCCGGGACGACAAAGCCCTCGATCCCGTTCCACAGCTTGGCCACCAGCTTGTTGCCGCCCGCGGCGGACGCCATGCCGCCGGCCAGAAAGGCCCAGCGGAAAGCGTGATAGAGCTGGGCTGCGGCAACGGCTTCGGCGGGATTTTCGCTGCGCCGGGCCATGCGCCGCAAAAAGGCGAAACAGGCCAGATGCAGCACCAGCGCCACGCCCAGCCCGATGCCCAGCACCACGGCGGCATGGGTCATGCGGCCGGACCAGTGCATCACCTCGTTGATCGAGGGCCATTGGTCGGGTTCGAGCGCGTCGGCGGGCAGCGCCAGCGGCAATTTGCCCTTGGTAAGATTGGTGATGGTGATCATCAGTGTGCGGCGCCCCAACTGGCCCCTACGCCGATTTCGACGCCCAGCGGCACGGAAATCGCCACGGAAGGCCCTGCGGCTTCTTCCATCACGGCGCGGACGACGGTTTTGGCCGCCTCGACATCGCCCTCGGGCAGTTCAAACACCAGTTCGTCATGCACCTGCAGCAGCATGCGCACATGGGGCAGACCGGCGGCGGCCAGCGCGGGCTGCATCCGGGCCATGGCGCGTTTGATGATGTCGGCGCAGGTGCCCTGGATCGGGGCGTTGATCGCGGCGCGCTCGCTGCCCTGCCGTTCGGCCTGATTCTTCGAATTGATGCGCGGGAACCAGCATTTGCGGCCAAACAGCGTTTCGGAATAGCCCCGCTCGCGCACGGTCGAGAGTGTTTCGTGGATATAGCGCTGGATGCCGGGGAAACGGGCGAAATAGGTGTCGATCATCGCCTGCGCCTCTTCGGGCGTCACGCCCAGGCGCGGGGCCAGCCCCCAACGCGAGATGCCGTAGAGGATGGCGAAATTGATCGTCTTGGCCCGCCCGCGCGTCTCGCGGTTGACTTCGCCGAACAATTCCTGCGCGGTGGCGGCGTGAATATCGGCGCCGCTGGCAAAGGCTTCCTTCAGGGCGGGCACATCGGCCATATGCGCGGCAAGGCGCAGCTCGATCTGGCTGTAGTCGGCGGCCATCAGGACGTTGCCCGGTTCGGCCACAAAGCAGTCGCGGATCTGGCGGCCGATTTCGGTGCGGATCGGAATGTTCTGCAAATTCGGCTCCGTCGAGGAAAGACGGCCCGTCTGTGCCCCAACAAGGCTGTAGCTGGTGTGAACGCGGCCCGTGACCGGGCTGATCGCGGCCTGAAGCGCCTCGGTATAGGTGCTGCGCAATTTGGCCAGCTGGCGCCACTCCAGAACCTTGCGCGCGATGGGCACGCCCTCGGCCTCCAGCTTTTCCAGCACCGACTGGTCGGTCGAATATTGGCCAGACTTGCCCTTCTTGCCGCCTTTCAGCCCCATCTGGTCAAACAGGATCTCGCCCAATTGCTTGGGGCTGCCGATGGTGAAGGGGGCGCCCGCCAGCGCGTGGATCTCGCCCTCCAGCGCGGCAATCGCCTCGGCAAACTGCTGTGAGAGGCCTGCAAGGCGCTCGCGGTCGACCTTGATGCCATGGCGCTCCATCTGGGCCACGACGGGCACCAGCGGGCGATCGACGCGCTCATAGATGCGGCTTGCGCCCTCGGCGGCCAGACGGGGTTTGAGCAGGTGATGCAGGCGCCATGTCACCTCGGCGTCCTCGGCGGCATATTGGGTGGCGCGCTCCAGCGCGACTTCGGCAAAGCTGATCTGCTTCTTGCCGGTGCCGCAGACGTCCTTGAAGGCGATGCAGGTGTGGCCAAGGTGGCGCTGGGCCAGTTCGTCCATGCCGTGGCCGCCGCCGATCCCTTCTTCGCTGCGGCCCGCGTCCATATCGAAGCTGATGACCATCGTGTCGTCGATGGGTGAAACGGTGATGCCGAAACGGGCCATGACATTGAGGTCATATTTGATGTTCTGGCCAACCTTCATCACCGCATCGGATTCGAGCAGCGGCTTCAACCGGCGCAGCGCTTCGTCGCGGTCGATCTGCTGGGGCTTTTCGGCAAACATATCGCTGCCGCGATGGCCAAGGGGGATGTAGCAGGCCTGATTCGGTCCGACCGACAGGCTGATGCCCACCAGATCGGCACCAATCGCGTCCAGCGCGCTGGTTTCCGTGTCAAAGGCCACCAGCCGCGCGGCAAAGCCGCGCTCGATCCAGCGATCCAGCGCCTCAAGGCTCTGCACGCATTCATAGGCGGCCAGATCGATGGCGGGCATCGCGGCGCTGTCCTGACGCGCGGCGCCTGTGGCGGGCGTCTTGCCGGCTGTGACGGCCTTGGGCGGATGCAGCTGAGTGGCGCGCTCCGGGCTGCCCCGGCCGCCATCGAGCCGCTTCAAAAGGCTGGTAAAGCCATGTTCGGCCAAAAATGCCGCCAGAGGCTCAGGAGGGATCGCGCCAAGCTCGAAGGCTTCCAGAGGCAGGGGAAGGGCGCAATCCTCCTTGAGCGCCACCAGAATGCGGCTCAGGCGCGCCATCTCGGCATGTTCGATCAGATTATCGCGCAGCTTGCTGGCCTTCATCGTCGCGGCGGCGGCCAGCGCATTATCCAGATTGCCATGTTCCTGGATCAGCTTGGTCGCCGTTTTGGGACCAATGCCGCGAATGCCGGGCACATTGTCCACCGCATCGCCCATCAGCGCCAGCACATCGCCAACCAGTTCGGGGGTCACGCCGAATTTCTCGCCCACTTCGGGGATGAAGATGCGCTGATTCTTCATCGTGTCGAGCATGTCGACTCGCGAACCGTCCGGGCCTTCGCCCACCAGTTGCATCAGGTCCTTGTCCGAGGAAACGATGGTGACATCCCACCCCTGCGCCTGCGCCGCGCGGGCATAGGAGGCGATCATGTCGTCGGCCTCAAGCCCTGCTTCTTCAATAAGGGGCAGCGAAAAGGCGCGCGTGGCATCGCGAATCAGGGGAAATTGCGGAACCAGATCCTCGGGTGCGGGCGGGCGGTTCGCTTTATAGGCGGGAAAGATGTCATTACGGAAACTTTTCCCCGACTTGTCGAGAATCACGGCAAGGTGAGTCGGTCCGTCGGCCTTGTGCAGGTCCTCGGCCAGTTTCCAGAGCATCGTGGTATAGCCAAAAACCGCGCCAACCGGGGTCCCGGCCGGATTCGTCAGGGGCGGCAACCGGTGATAGGCGCGGAAAATATAGGCCGATCCATCGACCAGATAGAGATGGGGGCGGCGCGGTGTCGTGTTTTCCATGAATTATCCATAGGGCCAAGGCGGCCCCACGAAAAGGCGCAGCGGGGCCGGATTCGGGGGGAAAATAGGCCGAGCCAACCCGGTTATCGCTATCCAAATGCGATGGGATGCACAGGTAAATGCGACTAGCGCTTGCATCGAATGAACAAGCCGTTTATTTGGCGCGTGAAGTCTACTCCTGCGGTAGGCTTTCCGCACGGCGCGACCACCCCGGTGGACAGTGTCGCGCGTGGTCCACTCGCTGTTCAAGGATACTCACATGCGCAAGATCATTCTCGCCGCTGCCGTTGCTGGCGCTGCTCTGTCGCTCGCCGCTTGCTCGAAGACCGAAGAAGCCGCTACCTCGGCTGAATCGGTTGCTTCGGACGCTGGTTCGGTTGCTGACTCGGCCGCTTCGGTTGCTGACTCGGCTGCTTCGGAAGTCGCTTCGGCTGCTTCGTCGAACTAATCTTCTGCGCGAAAGCGCGAAGTTTAGAGGTCAGGGCGCGTGGGATCTGTCCCGCGCGCCTTTTCCTTTGCCCGCATGCGGGGCGCTTCGGGAAAAATGAGGCGCCGCATGCAAAAAGGCGCCGGGCGATCATTCGCCCGGCGCCTTTTTGCATGCGGCAGGGGATTGCCTAGCGCGATCCGCCGATCATGGCCAGATCGCTGGCTGTTTCGGCCTGATAGCCGTCATAGATCGCGCGGGTGATACTGGCGATGCGCTGATCGCGGCCGGGCTTGCCGCCCTGGCCGGTGACATAGATCGCCACGGCAATCGTGCGCCCATCGCTGCTGCGGATCAGGCCGACATCGCTCGATGTGTTCGACAGCGTGCCGGTCTTATGGCCCACCATGGCATCGCCGGGCAGGGCGGCGCGCATCCGGTGGATGCCCGTGCGGCAACGCGACATCGCGCCCAACAGCACTTCGCGGCTCTGCGCGCTGAGCCATTGGCCCTGATACAGGCCCGCCAGCAGGACGGCCATCGCCTGGGGCGTGGTCGAATCGCGCAGATCGATTTTGCGCGCCGGGTCGATGGCGCCGTCATCGCGCACCATCGTGGCAATGTCACGGTCCAGCCGGATGCCGTTGATGCCGTTTCGCCGCAGCCAGCGCGTCACCGCCTGAGGCCCGCCGATGGCGGCCAGCAGAGCGTCCGTCGCGTGATTGTCGCTGCGGGTGATGGCCAATTCGATCAATTGCTCGGCCGACAGCATTGCGCCCGGACGCACCGGCGCCACCGCGCTGGAGAATCGGGCCGAAGGCACCGGCATCATCAGCGGGAAACGATCGGTCAGCTTGTAGCGGCCCTGATCCACCCCTTCGAGGAAGGTGGCGACTATGGCGATCTTGCCGGTGCTGGCCAGCGGGAAAGGCTGATCGCCCATGACCGAGACGCCGCGCCCGGAGGAAAGGTCGACCGCGGCCACGCCGATCCGACCCTGCGAAGCGCTCGCCAATTGGGCCAGACGCGCTTCGAAACCATTGATGCCGGTGGGGTTTTGCCGGGGCAGGAGAACCGCCGGTTGGGGCGGCCGTGCCGAGCCGCTGCTGAACACGCGGTCGAAAGCCTGTTCCAGACCATCGACATCGCCTTTGGCCAGCACAGGGGGAGCGGCAATTGCCACGGTGAGCGCCAAAGCGCCGAGAATCGCGTTCTGAGCTTTTAGCATGTTCTGGAAATAGGCCCGTCTAAGCTAATATCCGGTAAACTCCAATTCCACCTCTTTGTCATCCCACCTGTCGATGAAGCGCCCCGTGTCTGCGATGGGATCAGGGAACCTCCGTAAACATAAGGAAAAACCCGGAGAGATTGCTCCCTCCGGGTTTCCCATTTTGCCTTGGATAATGCGTGGACTTAGAAGTCCATGCCACCCATGCCGCCGCCCGGCATCGCGGGCATGGCAGGCTTGTCTTCGGGCTTGTCCACGATACCGGCTTCGGTCGTGATCAGCAGGCCCGCCACCGACGAAGCGTTCTGCAGAGCGGTGCGCACAACCTTGGTCGGGTCGATCACGCCAGCAGCCAGCAGGTTTTCGTAGGTTTCGGTCGCAGCGTTGAAGCCCAGCGTTTCGTCGGCCTGATCCAGCAGCTTGCCGGCCACGAGGACGCCATCGACGCCAGCGTTTTCAGCGATCTGCTTGATCGGGGCCGAGATCGCGCGGCGCACGATGTCGATGCCGCGGGTCTGGTCTTCGTTCGCGCCCTTCAGGCCTTCCAGAGCCTTGGTGGCATAGAGCAGAGCCGTGCCGCCGCCGGGGACGATGCCTTCTTCGACGGCCGCGCGCGTGGCGTGCAGGGCGTCGTCAACGCGGTCCTTGCGTTCCTTGACTTCCACTTCGGTCGAACCGCCGACCTTGATGACGGCCACGCCGCCAGCCAGCTTGGCCAGACGTTCCTGCAGCTTTTCGCGGTCATAGTCGCTGGTGGTGACTTCGATCTGCGCCTTGATCTGCTCAACGCGGCCCTTGATGTCTTCGGCCGAACCCAGACCGTCGACGATCGTGGTGTTGTCCTTGTCGATCGTGACCTTCTTGGCCTGACCCAGCATGCCAAGGGTAACGGTTTCGAGCTTGATGCCCAGATCTTCCGAGATCATTTCACCGGCGGTCAGCGTGGCGATATCGCCCAGCATGGCCTTGCGGCGGTCGCCGAAGCCGGGAGCCTTGACGGCAGCGATCTTCAGGCCACCGCGCAGCTTGTTGACCACGAGGGTCGCCAGCGCTTCGCCTTCGATGTCTTCAGCGATGATGAGCAGCGGACGGCCCGACTGCACCACAGCTTCGAGGATCGGCAGCAGCGACTGCAGCGACGAGAGCTTCTTTTCGTGGATCAGGATGTAGGGATTATCCAGTTCCACGGTCATCTTTTCGGGGTTCGTCACGAAGTAGGGCGACAGGTAGCCGCGGTCGAACTGCATGCCTTCGACGACATCGAGTTCGAACTCGAGGCCCTTGGCTTCCTCGACGGTGATCACGCCTTCCTTGCCGACCTTTTCCATCGCTTCGGCGATCTTCTGGCCAACTTCGGTGTCGCCATTGGCCGAGATGATGCCGACCTGGGCGATCTGGGCCGAATCGGCCACCGGCTTCGAGCGGTTTGCCAGATCGGCCACCACAGCAGCAGCAGCGGTGTCGATGCCGCGCTTCAGGTCCATCGGGTTGATGCCGGCGGCAACAGCCTTGAGGCCTTCGCGCACGATGGCCTGAGCCAGAACCGTGGCGGTGGTGGTGCCGTCACCGGCCTTGTCGTTGGCCTTGCTGGCCACTTCGCGCAGCATCTGCGCGCCCAGGTTTTCGAACTTGTCCTTCAGTTCGATTTCCTTGGCGACCGAAACACCGTCCTTGGTGATGCGGGGGGCGCCGAAGCTCTTTTCGATGACGACGTTGCGGCCCTTGGGGCCCAGCGTCACCTTGACGGCGTCGGCAAGCGTGTCAACGCCCTTGAGAATGCGTTCGCGTACGTCGCGACCAAATTTCACGTCCTTGGCGGCCATGATCTGTTCCTTTGAAATATCAGATGGTTAAAAGATGCGTATCAACTCAGCCGATGATGCCGAGGATATCGCTTTCCTTCATGATCAGCAGGTCTTCGCCCGCGACCTTGACTTCGGTGCCCGACCACTTACCGAACAGCACGCGATCGCCAGCCTTGACTTCCAGCGGGGTCACAACGCCGGCTTCGTTGCGGGCGCCAGTGCCCACCGAAACGATGATGCCTTCAGCAGGCTTTTCCTTGGCGCTGTCGGGGATGATGATGCCACCGGCGGTCTTTTCTTCGGCTTCGACGCGGCGGACCAGCACGCGGTCGTGCAGAGGACGGAACGACATGGGAGTGTTACCTCTCTCAAGTTGAAAATGCTTCTTGGCACTCCCACCCTGAGAGTGCCAACGCTCCGGATATGGGTGCGGGGTCAGAGGGCGTCAAGGCACCCTTGGACAAAAAATTCAGGACCCAAAAAAATTTCAGGCCCGCGTATGGACCAGCCCCAGCGCCTCGCGCCGGTTCCAGCGCCACAGCAGCATCACTGCCACCACGGCAAGGCCGGTGGCCAGCCCGATCCACACGCCAAACCCGCGCAGCCCCGTGCCCAGACCCAGCATCACCGAAACCCCAAACCCCGGCACCCAATAGCCCAGCAGGGCAATCGCCATCGGCACCTTGGTGTCCTGCAGGCCGCGCAGCGCCCCCGCCAGAATGACCTGCGTGGCATCGACCAACTGAAACGCGGCGGCCACCACCAGATAGCGCACCGCCAGCGCCACCATCACCGCACGCTCGGCCGCGTTCACGTCAATATAGGCCGAGAGCAGCAGGCGCGGGGCAATCACCATCAGTGAGGAGGAGAACAGCGCGATGCACAGGCCGATCTGGAGCGAAGTCCAGCCCGCGCGCCCCATCGCCGCCCGGTCGCCCGCGCCGTAATGGTATCCCACGCGGATGGTCGCGGCTTGCCCGATGCCCATCGGAATCTGGAAGGTGAAGGCGGCGATCTGCAAGGCCACCGTATGCGCGGCCAGTTCGGCCTCGCCGATACGGCCCATCAGGAAGGCCGCGGCGCCAAACAGCCCAGCCTCGGCCAGCACCTGAAAGAAGATCGGGGCGCCGATGGCGACAATTTCGCGCAGGCGCTGCCAGTCGGGCCGCCAGAGATGGCCGAAAAGATAATGCCGCCGCAGCCGCCGATTGGCAAAAATCGCCGCCGTATAGGCCAGCGCCGTCACGCATCCGGTGATCACGCTGGACAGCGCCGACCCTTGCAGCCCCAGCGCGGGCATGCCCCAATGGCCAAACACCAGCGCATAATTGCCCGCCGCATTGACCGCGATGGCCAGCGCCGTGATGAAGGTGGCAAACACCGGGCGCCCCAGCGCCGAGACCACCGAGCGCAGCACATTGCCGATCAGCATCGGCACCATCGCCCATTTCAGCACATGCAGGAACCCGCCTGACAGATCGGCCACTTCGCGCTCCTGTCCGGTCATCAGCAGGATCTCGCGCCCGAAGCTGCACAGGATCATGGCCAAAGCTCCGGTGCCCACCGCCAGCCACAGGCCCATCCGCGTCGAGCGCCGCACCGAGCGCACCGCATGATTGCGTGCGCCCAGTTCCGCCGCCACCAGCGCCGAGACAGCGCCCGTCAGGCCCGACAGGCTCCATGCCAGCAGGCCGAACAGGCTGACCGAGAGGGAGGATGCGGCCAGCGCGGTCTGGCCCAGCCGGGCGACAAAGATCACGTCAATCGCGTAAACCGCCATTTGCAGCAGATTGGCCGCTGCCAATGGCACCGCCAGTCGCAGCGTGGCCAGCGCTTCGCCGCGCCAGAGTCCCGTGTTCGCCCCCGTCGTCATAAGGCGCGGACATAGGCGCGCTTTGTTGCGGGACAAAGCCATTTCGTGTTGCTGAAATGAAAAGGGGCGCCTTGGCAGGGCGCCCCTTCGGATTATTTCTGGCCGGTGCCGCCGCCCAGCGATTGGTAGAGCGCCACCGTATCGACCAGCCGCGCCGCGCGGGCCTGAACCCATGTGCTGCGCGCCTCGGCCCTGGCGGCCAGAACCGGCAGCAGGGTGAAGGTGCCGACCGCGCCCAACTCATACTGGCGGCGGGTAAAGTTCAGACTGTCGGCCGAGGCACGGTTGCCCCGGTCGGCGGCGGCCAGCGCATCGCCATCGGTCTGGATTGCGGTCAACGCGTTTGAAACATCGGCAAAGGCCTGAAGCGCGGTCGAGCGATATTGCGCCTGCGCGGCTTCCAGCGCGGCCTTGGCGGCGTGGCTCTGGTGCAGCAGCGATCCGGCATGGAAGATCGGCGCCGACACCCCGCCCAGCAAGGCCCAGAACGGATTGCCGGTGGCGAACATGTCGGCAAATGTGTTGGCCGTTCCGCCATATTGGGCGCTCAGCGTAAAGGAGGGCAGGCGGGCGGCCACGGCGGCCTTGGCATCGGCCGATGCGCCTTCCATGATCGCGGCGGCGCTGCGCACATCGGGGCGATGGGCGACCACCTGCGCGGGCAGGCTCAAGGGCAATTGCGCGGGCAGGGTCAGTTCGTCCATGCGCGGCACGGGGGGCAAAGGCGAACCCGGCGCCACCCCGATCAGCACGGCGATCTGGGCCTCCTGCGCCTTGCGCGCGCGCTCCAGCCCCGGCAATTGCCCCTCGATCGCGGCCAGCGCGGTTTCCTGCGCCGCGACGTCCGAAGCCCCCACCGCGCCGATCTTCTGGCGCAGCTTGATCAGCGCCAGCACATCGCGATAGGCGGTGACGGCATCGCGGGTCGCGTCGATCTCCTCGCCCAGCGCGGCATATTGGATCGCCGACTGCACCAGATTGGCCACAACCATCGAGCGCGCCGCGTCGGCCCTTGCCGCCTGCGCCCGCGCCGCCGCCTGCGCCGAGCGCACCCGCGCCCGCCCGCCGCCGAACACATCGGGCGACCAGGACAGGCTGACCTGCGCGGTGTGGAGGGTGTAGAGCAACACATTCTGATCAGCCAGAACCGGTGCGATCGTGTTGCTGGTCCGCGCGCGACTCGCCTGATAGCCCGCATCGACCTGGGGCAGCAGCCCGCCTACCGAGGCGCGCGCCAGTTCCTGCGCCTGACGCAGGGTGGCGTCGGCCGCGGCAATGTCGGGATTGGCGCTCAGGCTGCGTTCGACCAGCGCATTGAGCGCGTCATTGCCGAATTCGCGCCACCATTGCGCGGGGACCGGGGCCCCCACGGCAATGGCCTGCGCCGGGCCGCCCTCGGGCGCCACCGGGGCGCTCAGCACCGAGGCGGGCGCGTTGCCCGCCGGCGTCGGAGGCAAAGGCAGTGCGGGAACCGTTGCAGCCAGCAAAAGGGCGGTCATGCTCATGCCGTTTCTCCCTCATGATGATGGGGCAGATCGCGCTCATCCTTGCCATGGGCCACGGCGAACTTGTTAGGCACATGTTTGGAATAGCGCCCGATCAAGAGCGGCAGCACCAGCAGGATCAGCACCGGGGCCAGCGTCATGCCGCCCACCACCACCAGCGCCAGCGGCTTTTGCACCTGAGAGCCGATGCCCGTGGCAACGGCGGCAGGCAGCAGGCCGATGGCCGCCACCAGACAGGTCATCACCACCGGACGCAGCGAATTCTTCGTGGTGGTCTGCAGGGCTTCCTCGCGGCTTTGCCCTTCATTGAGCGCGGTGTTGAAATTGTTGACCACCAAAATCCCGTCCATCACCGCAATGCCGAACAGCGCGACAAAGCCGATGGCGGCCGAAATCGAGAAGGAGGTTCCCGTCAACACCAGCGCCAGCACGCCCCCGATGATCGCCATCGGAATGGACGAGAGGGCAAGGCAGGCATCGCGCAGATTGCCGAAATTGGCAAACAGCAGCGCAAAGATGATCAGCAGGCTGATCGGCACGACGATTTCCAGACGCGCCACGGCATTCTTCAGGTTCGACATTTCACCCGCCCATTCGAGGCTATAGCCCGGCGGCAGGGTGATCTTCTGGGCGATGCGGGCCTGGGCCTCGGCGACGGCAGAGCCAAGGTCGCGGTCGCGCACGCTGAACTTGATCGGCACATAGCGCGTCTGATGCTCGCGATAGATGAAGCTGGCGCCAGAGACGAGGCGGATGCTGGCGACTTCGGACAGCGGCACCTGCGTCACGCCGCCGGTCGCATTGGGCGTGGCCACGGTGATGTGGCTGATCGTGTCGATGCTGTCGCGCTGTTCCGGGCGGAAGCGCACGATGATCGGGAAATGCCGGTCGGTATGCGGTTCGTACAATTCGCCCGGCGAGGAGCCACCCACAGCGGCCGCCACGGTCTGGTTGATGTCATCGGGCGTCAGGCCATAGCGGCCCGCCTTTTCGCGGTCGACATCGATGCGCACCGTAGGCTGGCCCAGCGACTGGAACACGCCAAGGTCGGCAATACCTTGAATCTTGGACATTTCATCCTTGATCTGGTTGGCGATCTTTTGCAGCGTTTCCAGATCGGGGCCGAACAGCTTGACCGAATTGGCGCCCTTCACCCCGCTGGCCGCTTCGGCCACGTTATCCTCGATGATCTGCGAGAAGGAGAAATCGACGCCGGGGAAATGCTCGGCCAGATCCTTGCTCATCTGGGCGACGAGCTTGTCCTTGTCCATCCCCGAAGGCCATTCCTTCTGCGGCTTCAAAGGCACAAAGAATTCGGCGTTGAAGAAGCCGGTCGGGTCGGTGCCGTCATCGGGGCGGCCCTGCGTCGAGAGCACGTTCTGGGTTTCGGGATAGGAGGCGATGCGGCGCCGGATCGCATTGGTGGTGGGCAGGCCCGCCTCCAGCGAGATCGAGGTCGGTAATTCGCCGCGGATGAACAGATTGCCTTCTTCGAGATGCGGCAGGAATTCCACGCCCAGCGCGCGCACCCCGACCATGGCCGCGCCGAACAGCAGCAGACCGCCGCCGATCGTCACCACCGGATTGGCCAGCGCAAAGCTGGAGGCCGGTTCGTACACCCGGCGCAGGCGCTGGACGATGAAGGTTTCCACCTCGGACAATTTATCGGGCAGCAGCAGCGCCGACATCACCGGCGCCACAGTAAAGGTGGCGATCAACCCGCCCGCGATGGCATAGGCATAGGTCTTGGCCATCGGGCCAAAGATATGGCCTTCCACGCCGGTCAAGGTGAAGAGCGGCAGGAAGGAGGCGATGATGATCGCGGCGGCAAAGAAGATGCCCCGGCTGACCTCGCTGCTGGCATGCAGGATTGCGCCAAGGCGGCTGGCGAAGGAGAAATGACCTTCGCCGCGTTCCACATGCTCGGACCTTTCGACCATATGGCGGAAGATGTTTTCCACCATGATGACCGTGGCGTCCACCACAAGCCCGAAGTCGAGCGCGCCCACCGAGAGCAGGTTCGCGCTCTCGCCCTGAAGCGTCAGGATCAGCACCGCAAAGGCCAGCGCGAAGGGAATGGTGGTGGCCACGATGATCGCGCTGCGCAGATTGCCCAGCAGGCCCCATTGCAGCGCGAAGATCAGCAGAATGCCGACCACCAGATTTTCCATCACGGTATGCGTGGTGACATCGATCAGCTTGGAGCGGTCATAATTCGACACCAGCGTCACGCCCGGAGGCAGGATGCCGCCCGCGTTGATCTTTTCGACCTCTTCCTTGACCGCGTTGATCGTGGGCATGGACTGCGAACCGCGGCGCATCAGCACGATGCCCTCGACGATATCGTCCTCATTGCCAAGGCCCGCCACGCCAAAGCGCGGCTGGTTGCCGACCTGAACGCTGGCGACATCGCGGATATAGACCGGCACGCCCGCATTGTTGGTGACCAGCGTGTTCTCGATCTGGCTGGGCGACTGGATCAGCGCGACGCCGCGCACGATGGCGGCCTGCGGGCCAAAGTTGATCGTCTGGCCGCCGACATTGCTGTCGCCCTTGCCCAGCGCCGCAATCACAGCGGCAACGCTGGTCTGATGCGCGGTCAGCTTGGCCGAATCGACCACCACCTCATAGGCGCGCTCCTTGCCGCCCCAGCCCGTGACATCGATCACGCCGGGAATGGCCTTGAAGCGCCGTTCCAGAATCCAGTTCTGGAGCGTTTTGAGGTCCATCACCGAATAGCCCTTGGGGGCCTTGATGCGATAGCGATAGATTTCGCCGATCGGGCTGGTGGGCGAAAGTTCGGGCGAGACCCCGCCGGGCAGGGGGCCAAGCTGCGACAGGCGGTTGATCACCTGCTGTTGGGCCTGCTCAAAGGTGAAATCGTAGGTGAACTGCACCTTCACGTCGGACAGGCCGAACAGGCTGATGGTGCGGATCGCCGTCATATGCGGCAGGCCCGCCAGTTGCACCTCGATGGGAATCGTGATGCCGCGCTCCATTTCCTCGGCGCTGGAGCCGGGGGACTGGGTGATGATTTCCACCATCGGCGGAACGGGGTCGGGATAGGCCTCGATGTTCAGGTTATAAAAGGCAATGCCACCGGCCGCCAGCATCCCTGCCAGCAGCCCCATGATCAGCATGCGCGAACGCAGCGCAAAACGGACAAGACTGTTCACGCGCCAAATCCCGCTTCGTTCACAAAGATCGCGCCGGTGGTGACAACCTTTTCGCCGCCCTTGAGGCCCGAGGTCACATCGACCCGGCCATTATGGCTTTCGCCCAGCGTGACATCGACGCAGCGGAAACGGTTGGGCGAAATCTGGATCCACACGCGGGCGGTGTCATTTTCGCGGATCACGGCCTGTGCGGGCACCGACATCACCGGGCGGCCTGCGGCGGGGGCGGTGTTCTGATGGCGGATGGTGAAATTGGCGAACATCTGGGGCTTGAGCGCCCCGTCCGGGTTGGCGATCGTCGCGCGCACCGGCAGGCGGTGGCTGACCGGATCAAGCGCGCTGGCGATATTGTCGACCACGGCCTGGAACACGCGGCCCGGAAAGGCCGAGACGGTCACATCCACCTGATCGCCCATATGCACATGGGGTGCATCGCTTTCGGCCAATTGCGCCACCAGCCACACCCGGCTCGGATTGGCGATGGTCAGCACAGGCGTCGTGCCGCCCACCTGAACGAACTGGCCCGGACTGACGGCGCGGGTGGCGATGACGCCGCCGATGGGGGCGCGGAACGTCGTTTCGGGGTGATAGCCGTTGACGTCATGGGCGCCTTCGAGGCGGGCGATTTCGCCCTGGCTCTTGCCATAGATCTCCAGCTTGTCGCGCGCGGCGCCAAGCGTTGCCTCGGCGCTGCGCAGCGCGGCCTGCGCGGCAACGGCATCGTTGCGCGCCTGTTCATAATCACGCAGCGCGCCGCCGGCGGTGCGATAGATCTGTTCCTGACGCTTGAGGTTTTCCTCGGCCAACTTGGCCGCGGCAAAGGCGCTTGATCGGGCGGCGGCCGCACCGAACAGCGCATTGCGTGCGTCCACCACGTCGCTGGTGCGCAAGGTCAGCAAGGGCTGGCCCTCGACCACGGTCGCGCCCTGCTGGACCATCACCTGCGTGACCTGCCCCGAATAGGGCAGGAAGATCGGTGTGGCGCGGTTTTCATCGACCGCGATCATGCCGGTGGCGGCGGTCTGCAGCCAGCCGTCACCCCCGCCCACGGCCTCGACCTTGAGCGTGGCCATTTGCGACGGCGTCATTTCGACAACGCCTTCGGGCAGCGGCGGGGGCGCCACCGGTTCCTTGTACGTGAAATGGCGATAGGCCAGCACCAGAAGCGCAACCGCCCCCACTGCCAGCACCGCCTTAAGCAAAAGGCCAAGCTGATTCTTGACCGAAAGCGTGCCAACCGCCTGATTATCCGTCACTTCTATTCCTCGCCTGCATCGTGCCGCCAATCCTTATCAGCCCCTAGCACGCGCAGCTCTTCGAGTTTGCTCCAAGCACGGGGGGCGCTGAATTGAATATGAACGGATATAAAATTTTTATATAAACTCAAGGGCAGCCCCTAAGGGTGTTCCCTGAGTTCCCGCTTACCACCTGATTCCCAAGGCTCTCTCGGTCATTGCCCATTCACTCTTTTGCGCTAAAAAGGTCAATTGGAAGATATAAGAGCAAAAGATGACCGAAGAAGAAAAACGTCTCTCCCGCCGTTTTTATAAGGCCGAGCAGGAAGCCGGTTTTGTCGAAAAACACGAAACCCGCACGCCCCAGACACAGAGCGCCAGCTACAAGCTGGCTTTTCGCGACACCGAATTTCTGCTGCGCGAGGAATTGCGCCCGGTGCGTTTTCAGCTCGAACTGCTGAAAACCGAAATGTTGCTCGACGAAGCGGGCATCGGCTCGACGCTGGTATGCTATGGCTCGGCGCGCATTCCCGCCCCCGAAAAGGTCGAGGAACGCCTCGCGGCGGCCACCACGCCCGAGGAAAAGGCCATTGCCGAGCGTCTGGCCGCCAATGCCCGCTATTATGAGGAGGCGCGCAAACTGGCCCGTCTGGCCAGCCAATGCGCGATCGTGGAAAAGGGCATGCGCCAATTCGTGATCTGTTCGGGCGGCGGCCCCTCGATCATGGAGGCGGCAAACCGCGGCGCCTCCGAAGTGGGGGCCGAGACCATCGGGCTCAACATCGTGTTGCCCCATGAACAGGCGCCCAACCCCTATGTCACGCCGCGTCTGGCGTTTCAGTTCCACTATTTCGCGCTGCGCAAGATGCATTTCCTGCTGCGCGCGCGGGCGGTGGCGGTGTTTCCGGGCGGGTTCGGCACGTTCGATGAATTCTTTGAAATGCTCACCCTCATTCAGACCGGCAAGATGAAGCCGATCCCGATCCTGCTGTTCGGCGCCGAATTCTGGAACCGCGTCGTCAATTTCGAGGCCCTGGTCGAGGAAGGCGTGGTCAACCGGCGCGATCTGGAACTCTTCACCCCGGTCGAAACCGCCGAGGACGCGTGGGAACACATCACCGGCTTTTACGGGATCGACTGTTTCCCCAAATTTGCGGAGTGATCATCAGTCAGGGCGTATCGCCCCATTTGGCGGCAACGTCGATGGGGCGCCAATCTTCGCCGCGTTGATCAGCAATTGCATCGTAAATCGGCTTGCGCCCAAGGGAATGCCCAAGCGGGCCATGGCCGGCGCCAAGTTGGGGTGCCGATCTGATGGCCATTCCAATATAGGTGATGGCACGGTCCACCGCGTCATCCATCGCTATCCCTTGCCCCAATCCGGTGGCAATCGCGCTGGCCAGCGTGCAGCCGGTGCCATGGGTGTGGCGCGTATCAACCCTTTGGCTGGTGAAAGTGAATTCGCCGCCGTCAACAAGCAGCCGATCTTCAATGACCGGCCCTTCGCCATGGCCTCCCTTGATCAGCAGAGCTTTGGTCTTGCCTCGCACCGCCTCCTCTCCGCCCAATGCCTCCAGTTCCGGCAAATTCGGCGTGGTGAGCGCCGCCAGCGCCATCAATCGGCCAAAGGCGGCGATGGTTTCACTATCCGCCAGAATACCGCCGCTCGTGGCGATCATCACCGGATCGAACACCACGGGCGCGTCGATCTTTTCCAGCCGGTCGGCCACGATATGGGCAATGCCCGCGCTGCCCAGCATGCCGATTTTGACCGCATCGACGCCAATGTCATCAATGCAGGCGTCGATCTGCGCGGCCACCATGTCGGGTGAAAGCGGTTCGACCGCAAAGACCCCGCGCGTGTTCTGGGCGGTGATCGCGGTGATCGCACTCATGCCATAGCCGCCCAGCATGGTGATGGTTTTCAGATCCGCCTGAAGCCCCGCGCCGCCGCTGCAATCCGATCCCGCGATGGTCAGAATCCGGGCCGGCTTCATCCCTTGTAATGCCGCACCGTCGAGGGTGGGTTCTTGGCATGGTGCTTTTTCGCTCGCGTCGGGCGGTCCATCAATTCACCGCCGCAATTGGGGCAAAGATCGTCCAGTTCCTCGCTGCACTGCGCGCAAAAGGTGCATTCAAATGAGCAGATAAACGCGCCGGGGGCCTCGGCCGGGAGGTCGCATCCGCATTTTTCGCAATCGGGGCGCATTTCGAGCATCGGTGTGGGTTTTCCAAAAAAGGTATGAGCAGGGGATCTAGACCCCGTGCACCCCATTACTGTCATTGTTGCGTCACAGGTTCAACCTTGGCGCAACGCCGCCGCGCCGCAGGCTATAAAACCACTTCGCGCTTCACGTCCTATGGCAGGCTATACGCCACCCCAAAATGGGATTGCAAAGGGACCGAGTCCCTTTGCCCGCCGGAGGCAAAAATTAAGCCGCCGCCGCCTTCACCGCATCGCAAATGGCATCCACCACCTGCTCGACCTCGGCCGCATCGTCGCCCTCGGCCATCACGCGGATGACGGGTTCGGTGCCCGAAGGCCGGATCACCAGACGCCCGCGCCCGGCCAGTTGCACCTCGGCCTCCGCGATCACCTTTTGCACGCTTTCGGCCTCCAGCGGCTTGCCGCCCGAAAAGCGCACGTTTTTCAGCAATTGCGGCACGGGATCGAACAGGTGGAGCAATTCGCTCGCTTTCTTGCCCGATTGCACCAGCGCCGAGAGCACCTGAAGCGCGGCCACGGTGCCATCGCCGGTCGTGCCGTGGTCGAGCATGATCATATGGCCCGACTGTTCGCCGCCCACGTTAAATCCGCCTTCTTTCATGCGTTCGAGCACATAGCGGTCGCCCACCTTGGTCCGCTCAAGGTTCAGCCCCTGCGCGTTCAGGTAACGCTCCAGCCCGAGGTTCGACATGACCGTGGCCACCACGCCCCCGCCGCGCAATTCGCCGCGCGCATGCAATTGCGTGCCGATCAGCGCCATCAATTGGTCGCCATCGACCGTCTGGCCCATTTCATCGACCACGATCAAACGGTCCGCATCGCCATCCAAAGCGATACCGATATCCGCGCCGGATGCCACCACGGTTTCCTTGATCAGATCCAGATGGGTCGAGCCGCATTTGTCATTGATGTTTTTGCCATTGGGCGACACGCCCACCGCAATCACCTCCGCGCCCAATTCCCAGACCGCCGAGGGGGCCACCTGATAGGCCGCGCCATTGGCGCAATCGACCACGATCTTGAGGCCATCAAGGCGGATGTTGTGCGGCACCGAACCCTTGACCGCGTGGATATAGCGCCCGCGCGCGTCCTCGATGCGCCGCGCCCGCCCGATCTGGGGGCTGTCGGCCAGAGGCAGTGCCTGACCCAGCATCGATTCGATGGCCAGTTCATCCTCGTCCGAGAGCTTGAAACCATCGGGACCGAACAGCTTGATGCCATTGTCCTCATAGGGGTTGTGGCTGGCCGAGATCATGACGCCCACGTCCGCCCGCAATTCGCGCGTCAACAGCGCCACGGCGGGCGTCGGCATCGGGCCGAGCAGCACCACATCCATGCCCACGCTGGTGAAACCCGCCACCATCGCGTTTTCCAGCATATAGCCCGAAAGCCGCGTATCCTTGCCGATCACCACGCGGTGGCGATGCTTGCCGCGCAGGAAATGCGTGCCTGCGGCCTGACCCACCTTCATCGCGATTTCGGCGGTCATCACCCCGGCATTGGTGCGTCCGCGAATGCCATCGGTGCCGAAAAACTGTCGTCCCATTCGTCTGTCCCCAAACCGATCCGTCGTTTCGCGCATTGGCCATGCCGAACGTGGCCGAACCCGGGCATGGCGCGCGCAGCTTGCCTTGCTATGTGACGCGGCGAAGTTAATGTCACGCAAACAATGGTAAGGCGGGCAATGGTAAACCACAGGGGCATTCGTTGAGCGATCAGGTTGAACAGGCGGAAAAGGGCGGTTTCAACCTGCCGGAGATCCGCGTGGCGTCGTTGGGGGCTTTGGTGGCGCTGGGGGCGGGGCTGGTCTGCGGGCTGGTGCTCTCGCGCTTTCCCGCGGCGCTGCCGGTGGTGCGGGTGATCGAGCCTTTGGGCACTTTGTGGCTCAAGGGTTTGCAGATGACGATCCTGCCGCTGGTGGTCGCGCTCCTGGTGCTGGGTCTGGTCCAGACGGCGGCTGCCGCGCGCGCCGGGGCCATGGCGCGGCGGGCGATCTTCTGGATTCTGGGCTTTTATCTGGTCAGCGGCGCGGTGGCCGTGGTGGTCATGCCGCTCTGGCTCAAGATGTGGCCGATTCCCGGCTCGGCCGCAGGCGCGCTGGCGGGCAGCACGGCGCAGAATGCCGGGCCGGTGCCGGGCCTGTCGGAATTCCTGCTGGCGGTTTTGCCCTCCAATATCGCCTCGGCGGCGGCGGGGGGCGAGATGCTGCCGGTGGTGGTGTTCTTTGCCGTTTTCGCGCTGGCCATGGGCAAATTGCCCGAGGGGCCGCGCCGCCATATGATCGGCTTTTTCGAGGCGCTGGCGGGCATCATGATGGTGATGATCGGCTGGGTGCTCTCGATCGCGCCGATCGGGGTGTTCGCGCTGGCGCTGGGGCTGGCGGTGAAAACCGGCACGGCGGCGGTGGGCGCGCTGGCGCATTATGTGACGCTGGTGGCGGGGATCGGCGGATTGGTGCTGCTTTCGGCGCCGGTGATTGCCGTGGTGGCGGGGCGTCTGGCGCTGGGGCGCTATTTGCGCGCCATGCTGCCGGTTTCGGTGGTGGCGGCGTCCACGCAAAGCTCGCTGGCCAGCCTGCCCGCGATGCTGTCGGCCTGTTCGCGCCTTGGCATCCGGTCGTCGAGCGCGGAATTCAGCCTGCCGCTTTGCGTGGCGCTGTTCCGCGCGACGGGGCCTGCAATGAATCTGGCGGTGGTCATCTATGTCGCCCATCTGACCGGGACGCCGCTGGGCGTCTCGGCCATGCTGGCGGGGATCGCGGTGGCGGCACTGACCGAGCTTGGCACACCCTCGCTGCCCGGATCGATCAGCTTTGTGCTCTCCATCGGCCCGGTGGCGATTGCCATGGGCGTGCCGGTGGGGCCGCTGGCGCTGCTGGTGGCGGTGGAAATGCTGCCCGATCTGATGCGCACGCTGGGCAATGTGTTCATGGATGTGGCCGTGACCAGCAGCGTGGACAGGGCCGGTAAGGCGGATTAGTCCTTGGGCGTGATCCGGTCCAGCTCGGCCATCAGCGCCTGGCTGCTCTCGCTGGCATTGCCGCGCGTGGGGATGCGGCCTTCTTCGATCATGGCGGTCAGTTGGGCGCGGCCCCGGCCCACCCGGCTCTTGATCGTGCCCACCGCGCAGCCGCAGATCGCAGCCGCTTCCTCATAGGAAAAGCCGCCCGCGCCCACCAGCAGCAGCGCCTCGCGCCTTTCGGCGGGCAGCTCCATCAAGGCCCGCGACAGATCGGCCAGATGCAGCGGCGCTTCCTGCCCCGCGGGCGAGGTCAGGATACGGTCGGCGACGGTCTCGTCATAGTCAGCGCGAAAGCGGTTGCGCCGCATTTCGGTAAACCATGCATTGCGCAGGATTGTGAAGGTCCAGGCCCGGATCGAGGTGCCCGGCACAAAGCGGTCGCGCGCGGCCCATGCGCGCAGCAGCGTGTCCTGCACCAGATCGTCGGCCAGATCGGGCCGCCCGCAAAGCCCGCGCGCAAAGGCGCGCAGATGCGCCGTGACCTGCGTCAGCTCTCGCTTGAAATCCGGGGGCTGGGCTTCGACCTTGCTCATTCGGCGTCGCGGTCGAGCCGGGACAGCAGGTCGGACAGGAAATCGGGCAGCGGTTCTTCGACCACCTGTTGATACATGTCGCGCAAGGGGGCGGCCCATGGCGGCGCCTCGTCCATGCCGCCATCCTTTTTATCGCCCTTGGCGGTTTCTGGCCCGGCTTCGGGTTTTGCCCCGTCCTCGCCCGGAATGGGCGATCCGGCAATACTATCGCCCGATAAATCAGCACTGCGTGGCTTTTGCTCGCGATTCACATCAATCTGCCCAATTTGAGCGCCCCCGCCCAATCCGCCAATCCCACATAAACTTGCAGGGACGGGAACGAAGCTTGCCCAGCTTGGTTCCCACGCGCAACCGTTTGTTGCATGATGATGTTGCAAAGTGGCACAATTGGTCGGGTGAGGGGGCGTTTTGGATCGCATCATGGCAGACAGGGTGGGCGCGCAGGGTTGGTATGAACGCATGCCGCGCGCGCTGCCGATTGCCGGCTTTGTCCTGGCGATGCTGGCCAGCCTGCTTTACGCCTATACCACCGAACGCACCGAATACCGCCAGCGCCAGCAGCAGGCCCGCGCCGCGGCCAGCGTGGTGGGTGCCTCGCTGGGGCGGCGGGTCAACGCGCATACCGCCTATCTGCGCGCGGCGGCGCTGCTGCTGGAAAAGCGGCGGGGCATGACGCAGGCCGAATTCATCGCGCTGTCGCAGGAATTGTCGGGCGACGAAGAATATCGCGGCTCGGAAGGCATCAGTTGGGCCGAGGCGATTACCCCCGCTCAGATCCCCGCCTTTGAAGCCGCGCGCCGCGCCGAGGGTATGGAGAATTACACCGTCCATCCCGCCCCGGCGCCCGGCGCGCGGATGTTGACGCCCGTCACCTATCTGGGCGATCCCACGCCGCGCCGCCGCCTGTCCTATGGCTATGACATGTATTCCGAGACCCAGCGCCGCAAGGCCATCGACCGGGCCGAGCGCGAAAAGCGCCCCATCGCCACCGGGCCGATCCGGCTGGCCATGGATCGCGGGCGGCCCGCGTGGCCGGGGTTCCTCATCTATATGCCCTTGTTTGACAAAGCGACGGGGCGGATGCGCGGCGTGCTGGGCGCGCCGTTCAATGCGCAGGTCTTTCTGCAATCGGTGATCGAGCTTGAGCCGGTGAATGATTTTTCCGTCTCGCTCTATGACGGCGCGGTGCGGCCTGATCGCCTGCTGGCGCAGGTGGGGCCGCCGGGGGGCCGCGATGACCGGGTGCAGGAGCCGGTGATGGTGGCCCATCGCCCGATGGTGCTGGTGGTCAGCGCTCCGGCCGCGCCCGGCCTGTCCAAGGTGGCGATCATCACGCTGGCGCTGGGCTCGGTGGTGGCGGGGCTGCTGGGGGGCATGGCATGGCTGGTCGCGCGGCAGGCCGCCGAGGATCGCGCCTCGCTGGCATGGCTGCGCGAACAGGCCTCGATCCGGGGGGTGTTGAGCCGCGAGTTGAACCACCGGGTCAAGAACACCTTGGCCAATGTGCTTTCGATCATCGCCCTGACGCGGCGGCGGGGCAGCGATCCGGCCTCGCCCGCGCTCAATGAATTTGCCGATGCGCTGGAGGGGCGCATCCGCGCGCTCTCGGCCACGCATGATCTGCTGATCGCCAGCAATTGGGGCACGACACCCTTGCGCGGCGTGATCGAGGCGGAACTGGCACCCTATGCGCGGGGGGACACGGTGCTGCTCGAAGGGCCCGATGTCGAACTGGCGCCCAATGATGCGCTCTCGCTGGGGCTGGCGATGCATGAACTGGCCACCAATGCCAGCAAATATGGCGCGCTCTCGGTGGAGGCGGGGCGGGTCTCGATCCGCTGGGCGCTGTTTGGCACGGACCGCGTGCGGGTGCGCTGGGCCGAGAGCGGGGGGCCGCCGGTGGCCGAAGAGCGCCGCCGCGGCTTTGGCACCGAATTGATCGAGCGCATTCTGGCCCATGAACTGGGCGAGCGGTTCGAGCTGGTCTTTGCCCGCAACGGGGTGCGCTGCGAGATGCTGCTGCCCCTGCGCCCGCCCGCCATGTTCAAGATGCGGGCCAAACGGGCGGAAGGCGCCGATCAGCTCTGACGGAAAAACAGCGCCTGCGCCATGGCGGCCTGCACGGAATCCTCGCGGAAGGGCTTGGTGATCAGCCATGTCGGCTCCGGCCCGTCGCCGGTCAGCAGCCTTTCGGGAAAGGCGGTGATGAAGATCACCGGCACATCGGCCACGGCCAGAAGATCGGCCACCGCATCCAGCCCCGATGACCCGTCGGCCAGTTGAATATCGGCCAGCACCAGTCCGGGCACGCCCTTTACCATCAGCTTTTGCGCCTGCGCGCGCGTGGCGGCGGTGCCGAAAATGCTGTGGCCCATGCTGGTGACCAGCGTTTCGAGCTGCATCGCGATCAGCGGCTCATCCTCGATCACCAGCACGCTGGTCGCGCTGTCGCGGGCGATGTCGGCCACCGCGCCGCGCGCCAGATCGGCGGTTTCGTCGGGCGTGAGGCCGAGAACCTGGGCGGCCTGCGCGGGGGTGAAATCCTCGATCGTGGTGAGCAGCAGCGCCTGACGGGCCAGCGGGGCGATCCGGCCCAGCCGCAGATCGGCGGGTGCGTGCGAGGCGGTGGAGCGGGGCGTTTCCTGCGCGGCGAACAGGTCGGAAAAGGCGCGATAAAGCGGCAGGCGTCCCCCGCTCAACCGCGCGCGCAATTCCGGTTCGGCCAGCGCCATTTCCAGCAGGCGACGCACCAGACCATCGCCGGCCTGCTGATCCCCGGTCAGCGCGCGGGCATAGCGCCGCAGAAAGGGCAAATGCGATGCGATTTCAGTTCCCAAAGGCATATCGACCCTCAACCAGCGACAGGCGTCCGCCTTTTCCGATACATAGAGCGGATCGGACGGCCTTGCACCTTAGCAATTGCGATCATTTGCGCCATGGCGAAAAAATTTTCAAAAAACCGGGAACCAATCCTTGCGACCCGCGTTTCACCCATGTCACCGTTGCAGACCCCCCTCCCGTCCTAGCGCGGCGGTGACGCGATCCCGTGAAGGCCCTTGCTCCCCCCAGAGCAAGGGCCTTCTAATTTATGGGCGGGGACAAGGGGGCGGGCCAAGGCAGCAACCCCCAAAATCCGGTCACAGATCCTTTTGATAGATCTGATATTCCTTGTTTACGGTGGAATGAATTTCGCGCGCGATGGAATTCATACCCTGATTGTCATCAAGGATCCAGCCGATCTCGCCCCGGCTGGCGCCATAATTGGCCACCGAGTTGCGGCGGATATATTCGATCATCATAAAGGCGAGTTGGCTGGCCATGCGGCTCGATTGCAGCCGCTTGCGCACGCCCATCAAGGGCACGCGCATCGTGCGCACGCGCGGGCGCCAGATCCACAAGAGCAGCCGGATCCAGCCCAGCGGCGAGGGCTTGGGCCCGATCTTTTTCAGGATCTCGTTCATGTCGGGCAGGGTCATCATGAAGGCGACCGGTTCGCCATCATATTCGGCAATCTGCACCAGATCCGATTTGACCAGCGGCTTGAGCTTCTTGCCCGTATAGGCCACCTCGCTGTCGGTGATCGGCACAAAGCCCCAATTGTCGCTCCACGCATCATTCAGGATGTCGAGGATGATCGCGGCTTCCTTGTCGAATTCCTTCAGATTGACGCCGCGAATGTTGATGCGCGGGTTCTTCTCGCCTGATTTGACGATGCGCTGGATCAGCGGCGGGAATTCCTGCGTGATGTCCAGTTCATAGGTGTTGAGCATCTTGGCGGGCGTATAACCGGCCGCCTCGATCCACGGCTGGAACTTGGCGTTCTGGTGGCCCATCATCACCGTGGGCGGATGGTCGTGGCCCTTGACCAGCAGGCCCGGCTCTTCCCACACCGACAGGTTCATCGGGGCCAGCACCCGGTGCATGCCCTTGACCCGCAGCCAGTCCTCGGCGCTGGCGATCAGGATATGGGCGATTTCCTGCGTCTCGGCTTCCAGCGCGCCCCAGTTGCCGGTGCCCGGCCCCATGCCCTGTTCGACGGGCATGCCGGTGGCCTGATGGTCGATGATGGCGGCGATGCGGCCCACGATCCGCCCGCCGCGCCGCGCCAGCAGCAATTGGCAATCGGCATGTTCATGGAAAGGATTGCCGCCGGGCGTCACCTTCTCGATTTCTTCCATCCGCAATTGCGGCACGAAATTGGGATCGCCCGCATTGGCCACATAGACGTAATCCACCCATTGCGCGCGCTCGGCCTTGGAATTGGCGGGCGAGATGGTGATGGCGGTCATGCGGCGGTTCTCCCTGTGGCTTGTGGCGCGGCTATGGCGGCGATGTGTAGCGGGGCGCGCCGGGAATAAAAGAAAAATGCGAGGGCGGTCAGGCCCTCGCATCATGAACTTTGTATCAGGCCCGGTGTTTCAGGCTTCGGTGTCCATGCCCACCGCCTCGGCGGCATGGGCCAGGATCTGTTCCTCGGTCGGCGCCTGGGCCTCGGCGGCCAGCTTTTTGGCGTTGGCGATAGCGCGGCGGCGGGGATGGTCGCTGGCGATGCCGCCCGACAGATCCTTCACCCAAGGATATTTCTTCGCCACTTCCTCGGTATAGCCAAGGTTGAACACGGTGGGGCTGCGGCCCGGGCGATCCTTCTTTTCATAATAGGTGCCCAGCACGTGATCCCAGAAATAATTGGTGATCCCGAAATTGCCGTCCTCGTCCACATAGTGGTGCTCATTGTGGCGCTGCTTCATGTGCTGCACCCACTTCCATTTCGGCTTGAAGGCCAGATGCTGGATGCAATGCATGAATTCATAATAGCAGGTGGTCAGGATGCCGATCGAAAAGGCCAGCGCCGCGCCGCCGATCCGCGCGCCTTCCGGAGCGATCAGCGCGCCCACCGGGGCCGTGGCGATAAAGATCGTGGGCACGGTGGTGTGGAGCGCGCCAAACAGCACCTCCAGATGGTTGGGGTCCTGATGGTGGTCATAGTGGATACGCTTCCACGTGCCCGCCAGCCACTTGAACTTGTAGGGCCATTGTCCGTGCAGGATATATTGATGCAGCAGATGCCAAACCAGCGGATAGACCGCCGCGGCCGCCGCCACAATGGCCAGCGCGCGCCACAGGCCCGTGGGGTTCCATGCAAACACGGCAAAGCCCGCCACGGCCAGCGCCATATAGGCGATGATCGTGTAATGCTGGAAATAGGCGAACACCAGATCGCGCAAATTCATGCGGTCGAGATAGTGCGAACGCTTCCAGAAGGGCAGCTTGGCTTCGTCCAGTGCGGCGTTGTTGGTGGCCACGTGATCGGTTCCTCGAAAGTCTTGGCGCATATTTAAAGGTCGGAGGCGGACGGGGCAAGGCCCCCTGTCTCTAGGGGAAGCAGGGCGCGCTCGTCTCTTGGCCGCCCTAGACCATGCAATTGGGGCATAAACGGGGCAAGATGGGGGGTGGGGCGTTTTATGCCACCGGGGTTGACCGGCCTATTCCTCGGTTCGCACCAATACGGTTTCGCCCACCAGCAGGAACAGCACAAAGGGCGCCCATGCCGCCACCAGCGGCGGATAACCGCCAAAATTGCCGACCGCGAGGCTGAGATTGTCGACCACGAAATAGGTAAAGCCCAGCGCCATGCCCACAATCGCGCGGATGAACAATTGCCCCGAACGCGCCAGACCAAAGGCCGCCACCGAACCCAGCAACGGCATCAGCAGCGCCGAAAGCGGCCCGGAGATCTTGTGCCACCACTTGCTTTCCAGATCCGATGTGCGCCGCCCGCCCGCGCGCAGCGCCTCGATCGTGCGGTGCAATTGGAACAGGTTCATGCGGTCGGCATCGGCCTGCGTGATGTCGATCTGGGCCGGGGTGATGCCTTTGGCCACCACCATCGGGCCGGGGCGGGTCAGCGCGGCGCTGGCCACATCGAAACTCTCCGGCTTGTCCAGACGCCAGCCCGGAGCGGCATAGGTGGCCAGCGGCGCGATCACGCGGCGGGTGATCAGGCCCTGCGGATCGCGTTCATACCATGTCACCCCGTGCAGGCGAATCGCCTTGCCGCTGCCGTTCATCGTGTCGGCGCCAAGGATATTGTTGCCATCGGCCAGATAGAGATTGGTGCGCTCGGCCGGTTCTTCGGGAATTTCGCCGAACTGTACATTCTGCCACGCCTTGAGATCGGCGGTGACGCGGGTGACGACCAACTCGTTGAAGGCAAAGCTGACACCCGAGACGACCAGCGCGGTGGCCAGCATCGGTGCGAGGATCTGATGCGCGGAAAGCCCGGCGGCACGCATCGCGATCACCTCGCTGTTCTGGTTCAGCGGAAAGAAGGTGAACAGTGTGGCCAGCAGCACCGAATAGGGCAGGAAACGCGCCACCAATTGGGGGCTGCGCAGCGTGACATAATGCCAGATCTGGGCCTGACCATTGCCGGGATGGGCCAGAATATTGCCGCTTTCCGAGAGCAGGTCCAGCACCTGCAGCACGAGCACCAGCATCACCAGCACGCCCAGAATCCGCGTGATGAACAGGCGCGACAAATAAAGCGTGAGCGTGCGCGAGGGGAACAGGTCCATCATGCCTCGGCCTTACCCTTTTGTGCGCCAGCCTTTTGTGCCGCAGTGCGGTCCAGCATCCGCGTGATCGCCTTGCCCAGCGTGGCGGCAAAGCGTTCGAGCGCGCCGATAGGCTGGCCCCCCGGAACATAGGCCAGCGTGTAATACATCCAGCCGATCATCGCGGCAAAGACCGCGAACGGCACCCACAGCGCGAGGGTCGGATCAATCCGCCCCAATTCGGCCACCGATTGCCCGTATTCATTGACCTTGTGATAGGCCACGACCATCACGATCGAGACAAACACCCCCAGCGAGGAACTCGAGCGCTTGGGCGGTACGGCCAGCGCAACGGCCAGCAAGGGCAGCATCAGGATCATCACCACCTCGACCAGTCGATAGTTCAGGCTGGCCTTGACCACGGTCTTGTCATGCTCGCTGCTGCCCTTGTCCCAGCCGATTTTCAGCAGTTCGGGCAGCACATATTCGCGCTCGCGCCCGCCGCGCTTGCGGAATTTTTCAAGAGCGGGCAGATCGATGGGCAGGTCATGCGTGCTGAAGCTGAGCACGCGCGGGGTGAGACCCTTGGGGCTTTGCACGATCTGGCCGTCGGTCAGGCGCAGGATCACAGTGTCGAGATTGCCCTGAAGCGCAAGGAAGCGGCCCCGGTGGGCGCTGATCGAGAGCACTTCGCCATTGGCCTCGGTGACGCGCGCGAAAATGCCCAGCAATTCGTGGCCATCCTCGCGGCTCTGTTCGATGCGCAGGCTCATCCGGTCTTTCAGCGTGTTGAACTCGCCCACCTTGATCGAGGCGCCCAGCGCCCCGGTGCGCAATTCGAAATCAAGCTGTTCGTAATAATAGCGCGCCATCGGCTGGACATAGCCGACGATGACCAGATTGATCGCGGCCATCAGCAGCGCCATCAGAAAAGGCACCCGCAGCAGGCGCGTATAAGACAGCCCCACCGCGCGCATCACGTCCAGCTCGCTCGACATGGCCAGTTTGCGGAACGCCAGCAGCACCCCCAGCATCAGCCCCAGCGGGATCGCCAGACTGGCATATTCGGGCATCAGATTGGCCAGCATCTTGAACACCACGCTGACCGGCCCGCCCTCGGTGGAGACGAATTCGAACAGGCGCAGCATCTTGTCCACCATCAGCAGCGAGGCCGCGATGACAAACACCGCCAGCATCGGCATCAGCACCAGCCGGAAGATGTAGCGGTCGGCCGCCGTAAAGAATTTCATGCGCGCCCCGCGACGGCGGCCTGGCGATCAAGGGTCGGGCGGGATTTCACGCGATGGGGGCTCTCTTCACACAGCGGGCCGGACGGGCCGACGCGCAGGCACGCCAACCCGGATTTTGCGGTTCAGTTAAGCGGGGCAGCGTCCCGGCGCAAGGGGGAGTGAGGCCGCCCGCCGCAAATCGGCTCCGGCCTGTGTCTTCAGGCCTTTTCCAGGGTGCATTGCAGCGGGTGCTGGTTTTGCCTTGCGCAATCCATCACCTGATTCACCTTTGTCTCGGCGATCTCATAGGGAAAGATGCCGCAGACGCCCACGCCGCGCTGATGCACATGCAGCATCACGCGGGTGGCCTGTTCCAGATCCATGTTGAAAAAGCGCTTGAGCACCATGACGACGAATTCCATCGGGGTGTAATCGTCATTCAGCATCAAGACTTTGAACTGGCTCGGCTTTTTGGGGCGGGCGCGGGTGCGCGTGGCAAGGCCGATCTGCCCCTGGCCGCCGCGGTCGTCATCCTCACCGGCAAAGGCCGGCCGCGCGCCGCCGCCGTCGTGGTCATGCGCCGCATCCATGCATGAGGCCGCCAAGCCACATGTGGCCGAGTTAGGGGAACGGGAGAGAATCATCCGGCCCAAATACCGCGAATCATGGGGGCAGGACAAGCGCTTCTATGCGCAGTCCCTTGCACAGACCGACTTAAGCATAAATCGGTAAGGACGATGCTGCCGCATTATCCGTCCGCGCGCAAATGGAAATCGCCCCGGCAGGCGCCAAAAAACCCGGCAATCCGGTGAGAGGGCGGATGGCCGGGCTTTGCAGGCAAGGGCGGCACAGGCCGCCCCGCATCAATGGATCAGGCAGCCGCCTTGATCTTTTCCACGGCCAGCGTCACGCGAGTCGAGATCGGCTGGGCCGCTTCATTGGCCAGCTTGACCAGCGCTTCGGAATGCTTCGAAGCGGCGGCGACGGCGTCGTCGAAATGCTTCTTGGCCAGATCGTTCTGCAGCTTGAGGAAATCGGTCGGGCTCTTGGCGGCGGCCAGTTCCTTGACTTCGGCGGTCAGCGTTTCAAAACCCGCGCGGCCTTCCGACACATAGGCCGAGGTCAGTTCCTGCAGGCCGGCGGCCAGGATCTTGCTCGATTCGACCAGAGCTTCGACATTGCCCTTGGCAAATTCGCTGTAATCGCCAAACACCGAATTGCCCTTTTCATAGGCAGCCTTGGCCTTTTCCTGGAAGTCGGCGAAAGCGGTCTGGAAGGGGGCGGCGAAATCGAAGCTGGGGAACGTGGACATGGCAAACTCCTTGGCGAAGATATTGGGCCAGCGCGGCGGCTGGGCGGCGTTTTCGGTCGGCTGCGGGGCTTGGGCGCTCACCTCCACGGTGGGGGCTTCAACCTCGGAAACAGAGGCGGGGGATTCAGGCTCGGCCTTGGCCGCGACCTTACGCGGGGCAGGCTTGCGGACGGGTTTTGCCACCGGTTCTTCGGCGGCAACGGGGGCGACAAGGGCCGCCTCAACCTTCACCTCGGTCTCAACCGGCGTTTCTTCGACCGGCGCGTCGAGAGCAGCGGTTTCGGCAACCGGTTCTGGGGCAACCGGCTCCGGGGTGGTCTCAACCGGCGTTTCCTCCGAAACGGGGGCTTCCTCGACGGGCGCGGGCGTTTCGGCCGCCGGGGTCACTTCGACATCGGGCGCAACGGCGGGGGTTTCAACCTCGGGCGATACCTCAACAGCGGTTTCCGGAACGATCGACGGCGCGGGCTTGGCAAAAGGCGCGCGCGTGGTGCGAATGGTAGCCTTGGTAGTGGGCTTCTTGCTCATTGGACCTGCTTCCCGTTCAACCGACTGTTGAATTGGTGCATAATCCCAGTGCTTCCGATGCGATCGGGCCTGCCGAGATCCTCACCTTTGTTGCGATGCACAATGATGATTCGGCGCGCTGAAGTCAAGTGATTTTTGTGCGGCGCAGCATGTGATTCCCCCGGATCGGAGATGGTTTTGTGCAAATTTGACGAAAATCAAACAAATAAGGCATTTTTATAATAGGATTGCGGCGCGAAAAGCTCATCAGGCTCGCGGGCGAAAATCCAGCATTTCGCACTTGCAGCATAAAAGAGCCTTCGCGGGTCCTCCTATCGCGCCCTCACATATTCGCCCGGCGCATCGCCCAGAATCTTGTCGCCACGCCCGCCCGGAATGCGCTTGCCCTTGGCGGCCACCTGTTCGCTCGCCTGCTCCTGCAGCCAGCCCAGCCAGTGATTCCACCAACTGCCCGGCGTTTCTTTCGCCTTTGCGACAAAGGCGTCCAGATTGTCGGCCGGCTCGTCATTGGTCCAGAACTGGTACTTCTTGGCCGCGGGCGGATTGACCACGCCCGCAATATGCCCCGACCCGGCCAGCACAAAGACATGGGGGCTGTTCTTCAACTGTCCGCTCAAACGCCACACGCTTTCGGGCGGGGCGATATGATCCTCGCGCCCGGCCTGAATATAGGCGGGCGTGGTGATGCGCGACAGGTCGATGGGCGTGCCGCAACCGCTCAGCGCGTCGGGTTGAACCAGCAGATTGTCGCGATAGAGATCGCGCAAATAGGACTGATGCCAGCCTGCGGGCAGATTGGTGCTGTCGCCATTCCAGAACAGCAGGTCGAAGGCCGAATAATCCTCGCCCAGCAGGTAATTGCGCGTCACATAGCTCCAGATCAGATCCTGCGAACGCAGCAGATTGAACGTGGCGGCCAGATAGCGCCCGTCGATCACCCCGTTTTGCGCCAGCGCGCCGATCGCGGCCAGTTGCTGATCATCGATAAAGGTCTTGAGCTCGCCCGCCTTTTCGAAATCAACCTGCGCGGTAAAGAAGGTCGCGCTGGCCACCTTTTCGGCCTCGCCCCGCCGCGCCAGCACCGCCAGCGTCGCCGCGAGCGTTGTGCCCGCCACGCAATAGCCGATGGTGTGAACCGAGGGCACTTTCAGCCGCTCGCGCACCACGTCGATCGCTTCGATCTGGGCGCCGATGTAATCGTCCCATGTCACCGCGCCCCAATCCACGTCGGGGTCATTGGGATCGGCCGATTTCCAGCTGACCAGAAACACGGTGATCCCCTGATCCACCGCCCATTTGACGAAGCTCTTCTTCGCGTTGAGATCAAGGATGTAGAACCGGTTGATCCAGGGCGGAAAGATCAGCAGCGGCGTTGCCATCACCTTCTCGGTGCTGGGCGAATATTGGATCAATTCGTAAAACGGGGTGCGGTGCACGACCTTGCCGGGCGTGGCGGCGATATTCTCGCCCACCTTGAAGGCGTCGCGATTGGTGTGGCTCAACTGCCCGCGCTTCATATCCTCGAGCAGATGCTCCAGCCCCTTGACCAGACTTTCGCCGCGCGTCTCAATCGCCTTTTCCATCACCAGCGGATTGGTCAGCGCGAAATGGTCGGGGCTGAGCGCCTCGATCATCGTGCGCGTGTAGAAGCGCAATTGCTCCTTGCGGGCATCGTCCAGCCCTTCGACCGAATCGGCCATCGCCGTGATCTGTTCGGCCATCAACAGATAGGTCTGATGCACCAGTGCGAAATAGGGCGTCTCGCGCCATGCCGCATCGGCAAATCGGCGGTCGCTGCGGGGCAGGTGGGCATTCTGCACTTCGCCCTTTCCGGCATGCAGCCCCCATTGCGCCAGCACGCCCTCCCACAGTTTCATCCCGTCGGAAAGCAGCTTCTGCTGGGTTTCGGGCCGCACCAGCGGGATCTGTTTGCCCCATTGCGCCAGCATCTCGTTCATCGCGGGCGAGAGCGAGGCAAGGCCGTTCAGTTCGGCCTTGAACAGATCGCCCGAGAGCAGGCCCGACATCGCCTTGCCCGCCTGCTGGGTCTGAAACTCCATCCATTTGGCCTGCATCCGCGCGGCCACATCGGCCCATTGCGCGGCATCCTCGCCGTTCACCACCGGGCCCCCTTCGGCCAATCCGGCATCCATCATGGCGCCGGCCTGTTCCATCACATCGGGAATCGCGGTCTTGGGGTTCAGCCATTGATCCATCGTCTGGCTGGCCACCTCAAAGGGGAGCATCATCAAGCTCGACAGCGGATCGATGGTGGGGGCCTTGGTGCCTTTGCCTTCGATGCTATCGGTTGTGCTGCTCATGCGCTTGTTCTCCCGCTCGCCTTACGCCTCACGTATCAGCATGATACGACTGTGCGCCTGCGGCAAGCATTTGATGGCCCGGCATGGCGTAAAATTGATGACGCCTTTTGCCGAGTTCACCCTCCACGCAAATTTTTTGCATCCTGCTCTCGCGTTTCCGGGCAAAAAGGCGCATGGGAGCGGCCTCCCCCGCCGTGGTGGCGCCGCTTGGGCGCCTGCACTTCGCCATGGTGGCGTATGTGCGATGCGTGATCCGTGGGGAGGTAATACAGGAAAGGTCCGATGTCCGAAGAATTCTACCGCATGAAGCGACTGCCGCCCTATGTCATCGCCGAAGTCAATGCGATGCGGGCCGCAGCACGAGCTAGCGGGCAGGACATCATCGACCTTGGCATGGGCAATCCCGATCTGCCCCCGCCGCCCCATGTGATCGAGAAGCTGTGCGAAGTGGCGCAAAAGCCCAGCGCGCATGGCTATTCCGCGTCCAAGGGCATCCCCGGCATCCGCAAGGCGCAGGCCAATTACTATGGCCGCCGGTTCAACGTGGATCTCGATCCCGAAACCGAAGTGGTGATGACGATGGGGTCGAAGGAAGGGCTGGCCAGCCTGGCGACCGCGATCACGGCGCCCGGTGATGTCGTGCTGGCGCCCAACCCGTCCTATCCGATCCACACGTTCGGCTTTATCATTGCGGGCGCCACGATCCGCTCCGTGCCCACCACGCCCGATGAGCGTTATTGGGATTCGCTGGAGCGCGCGATGAAATATTCGGTGCCGCGCCCCTCGGTGCTGATCGTCAATTATCCGTCGAACCCGACGGCCGAAACCGTCGATCTGGCGTTTTATGAACGGCTGGTGGCGTGGGCCAAGGAAAACAAGGTGTGGATCCTGTCCGACCTTGCTTATTCCGAGCTTTATTTCGACGGCAATCCGACGCGCTCGATTTTGGAAGTGCCCGGCGCCAAGGATGTCGCGGTGGAATTCACCTCGATGTCCAAGACCTTCAGCATGGCGGGCTGGCGCGTGGGCTTTGCGGTGGGCAACAAGCAGTTGATTGCGGCGCTCACGCGGGTGAAGTCCTATCTTGATTATGGCGCCTTCACCCCGATTCAGGCGGCGGCCTGCGCGGCGCTGAACGGTCCGCAGGATATCGTCGAACAAAACCGGCTGCTTTATCAAAAGCGCCGCGATGTGATGGTGGAAAGCTTTGGCCGCGCCGGTTGGGAGATTCCCAGCCCCAAGGCCAGCATGTTCGCATGGGCGCCTTTGCCGCCCGCGCTGGCGCATCTGGGCAGCCTTGAGTTCTCCAAGCAATTGCTCACCCATGCCGAGGTCGCCGTGGCGCCGGGCGTGGGCTATGGCGAGGATGGCGAGGGCTTTGTCCGCATCGCCATGGTGGAAAACGAACAGCGCCTGCGTCAGGCCGCGCGCAATGTGAAGCGCTATCTGACCAGCATGGGCGTGAATGTGCCGGCGGCCAAATAAACGTCAAATTTTTAAGTTTTTGGAATTAGCATGACGCCCGGTGCAGAGATGTGCCGGGCGCTTTTGTTTAACCCTTTCTTTGCGATAGCGACTGCAAATAGAGGTAATATCCCTAAAACAGCGTTAACTTTTTGGCATTACCAATGCCTCAGCTATTACCCCCACTGTTCCCGCTGCTGAATTTTTTCTGTTAGGGGATACGCAGTGCGGTGTTTTCACTGGCTGGCCGGACGTTCTATTTTTGGTGACGTCGATCTGCGGATCTCCGGCTGGCGGATGCAGTCGGACAGCATCAATTCGCTCGAAGCCATCCGTGACCTTTCGCCCGACACCCCGATTCTGGTGGATCATGAGACGGTGGATGCCGGTGTCTGGCGCTGGCTCAATGGCACGCGCGGCGTGCGGCTGCGGCGCTGGGCGCTGGTGGTGGGCATAGGCGACGGACAGGAGCGGGCACGGCTGCTGCGGCGGGGCTTTGGCGATATTTGCGATTCGGGAATCGGCCTGCCCGAATTGCACGCGCGCGCCTTGCGCATCACCCAGCAGGCCGAGGCGCTTGTTCGATGGCGACAGCATGGGCCGCTGCGGCTGGATCTGATCGAGCGCGACGCCTTTGTCGGCGACAAGTCGGTCGGGTTGCATCCGCGCGAATTTGCGGTGCTTTGGCGGTTAATGGATACGCCGGGCGAGACGGTGGGCAAGCGCGAATTGCTGCGCGATGTCTGGAACCTGTCCTTTGTGCCGGAAACCAACAGTGTGGCGGTTCACACGAGTCGTCTGCGATCCAAACTGGCCGTGGCGGGGCTGCCCGGCTGGATTCAGACCGCGCCGGGCGGTGGATATCAGCTAGTTGGACGGGCAGAAATGGATCAGAAAATATCAGAAAATATCCAAATGGGCGTAACTTTGGTGTAATTTCCCTTTTAGGGTTTCTTTCTCAGTTATTATAACCAATAAGGGAAATATTGCTATTCTTGCCTTGCCGAATGGGGCGGTCGGGCCTATTTAGAACCTGCCTTTCAGGCATCCTCTCCCAAACTTCCACGACCCGGCTTTGGCCGGGTCTTTTTTTGCCTATGCGATGCGTCCTGCTATCCAATATGGCTAATGCGCAGCAAAACGCCCCGCAAACCGAGCGGCGCGGGGCGTTGGGAAAGTGGCCGTGGAGGCGATCTATCCCCCGACCTGGCGCATCCAGTCGGCCAGATTGTAATAGACACTGACGCGCGCGATCAGCCCGTCGCGGAACGTAAAAAACGCCCCTGCCGGCAGCACATAGATCTGCCCCTTCGCTTCGGGCAGGCCCTCATCCGTGGCCAGATAGGCACCATGCACGGTAAACTCCGCCGCCCCGCGCAGGCCGTCGGCATGGGCCATCAGCACGATATCCTCCAGCCTTTCGCGATAGCAGCGGTCCATATGGGCCAGAAAGGCACGAAAGGCCTCCTTGCCGATCTGTCGCGCGCCCTGATTGATGTCATGCGCGACATCCTCGGTCAGGCAGGCCAGCATCGCCTCATTGTCGCCCGCATTGAAGGCGGCATAATAGCGCCCCAGCAGGGCGAGAGCTTCCTTCTGCGTCATCATCAGGCCTTTGCCGTCACGATGCCCACCGCGGCGCGGGCGATTTCGGACAATTGCGCATGATCGGCCACCGCGATCCCGGCCTTCATGCGCGGGTCCCAAAAGTCGATGATATGCTGGGCGGTTTCGCGGATCGCCACCTCCTGCCCCTGTGCGGCAAGGTTGGCGGCGATCTGGTTAGCCATTTTGATCAGATGGTCTGTGGTGTTCATTCGGCTGCCTCGATCCTGCGCGCCTGCTGGGCCTGAGCTTCATAGTCGCGCTGCCATGCGGTGGGGCCGTTGGAAGGCGTGACCTGCACCGCCGTCACCTTATATTCCGGGCAATTGGTGGCCCAGTCCGAGTTTTCAGTCGTGACGACATTGGCCTGCGTGTCGGGGTGGTGGAAGGTGGTGTAAACGACGCCAGGGGCCACGCGATCGGTCACCAGCGCGCGCAGCGTGGTTTCACCCGCCCGGCTGGCCAGACGCACCCAATCCCCGGTCGACAGGCCCCGATTTTCCGCATCGGTCGGATGGATTTCCAGCACATCCTCGGCATGCCACACGCTGTTGGCCGTCCGCCGCGTCTGCGCGCCGACATTATACTGCGACAGGATCCGCCCCGTGGTCAGCAGCAGCGGATAGCGCGGCCCGGTGCGCTCATCGGTGGGGATATATTCCGTCACCACAAACTTGCCACGCCCGCGCACAAAGCCATCGACATGCATGATCGGGCTGCCATCGGGGTGCGCCTCATTCACCGGCCATTGCAGCGACCCTTCCGCATCCAGCCGCGCATGGGACACCCCGGCAAAGCTGGGCGTCAGCCGCGCGATCTCGTCCATGATCTCGCCCGCATCGGCATAATCCCAATCCAGATCCATTGCCCGGGCCAGCAATTGCGTGACCTGCCAATCCTCATAACCGTTGGCCGGGTCCATCACGCGCCGCACCATCTGGATGCGCCGCTCGGCGTTGGTGAAAGTGCCGGTCTTTTCCAGAAACGTGCTGCCCGGCAGGAAGACATGGGCGTAATTGGCCGTTTCGTTGAGGAAAAGATCATGCACAATCACGCAATCCATCGCGGCAAGCCCCGCCGCGACATGATGCGTGTTGGGGTCGGACTGCAAAATATCCTCGCCCTGAATATAGATCGCGCGGAAAGACCCATCGACCGCCGCATCCAGCATATTGGGAATGCGCAGGCCAGGTTCCGCATCCAGCGGCACGCCCCATTCCGCCTCGAACAGCGCGCGCGTATCGGCATCGGAAATATGGCGATAGCCCGAAAGCTCATGCGGGAACGAGCCCATATCGCATGAACCCTGCACATTGTTTTGCCCGCGCAGGGGATTAACCCCCACGCCGCGCCGCCCGACATTGCCCGTTGCCATCGCCAGATTGGCAATCGCCATGACGGTGCTGGACCCCTGCGAATGTTCGGTCACGCCAAGGCCGTAATAAATGGCCCCGTTGCCCCCGGTCGCAAACAGCCGCGCCGCCGCCCGCAATTCGCCCGCCGGGACCCGCGTCACCGGCTCCAGCGCTTCGGGACTGTGGCGCGCGTCCGACACAAACCGCGCCCAATCCTGATACTCATCCCAATCGCAGCGCTCGCGGACAAAGGCCTCATCGGCCAGCCCTTCGGTCGCGATCACATGGGCCATCGCGGTCAGCACCGCGACATTGGTGCCCGGCTGCAGGGCCAGATGATGCGCGGCCTCGATATGCGGGCTGCGCACCATGTCGATCCGGCGCGGGTCGATCACGATGAGCTTCGCCCCTTGGCGCAAACGCTTCTTCATGCGCGAGGCAAACACCGGATGCCCATCGGTCGGGTTCGCGCCGATGATGAGGATGACGTCGCTGTCCTCCACACTGTCGAAATCCTGCGTCCCCGCGCTGGTGCCGAAGGTCGTCTTCAAACCATAGCCGGTTGGCGAATGGCAGACCCGCGCGCAAGTATCGACATTGTTCGAGCCAAACCCGCCGCGCACCAGCTTTTGCACGAGGAAGGCTTCCTCATTGGTGCAGCGGCTCGACGTGATCCCGCCCAGCGCCCGCGCGCCATATTGCGCCTTGATCGCCTTCAAGCGATTGGCGGTAAAGCTGATCGCCTCGTCCCACGACACCTCGCGCCAAGGCTGGGTGATCGCCTCGCGGATCATCGGCCGCGTGATGCGGTCGGCATGGTTGGCATAGCCCCAGGCAAAGCGGCCCTTGACGCAGCTATGCCCTCGGTTGGCCTTGCCATCCTTCCACGGCACCATGCGCACCAGTTGATCGCCGCGCATTTCCGCCCGGAAGGTGCAGCCCACGCCGCAATAGGCGCAGGTCGTCACCACGGCGCGTTCGGGCTTGCCGATTTCGGCCACCGATTTTTCATTGAGCGCCGCCGTCGGGCAGGCCTGAACGCAGGCGCCGCAGGAGACGCATTCGCTCGACAGGAAATCGTCCGCAGCCGCGCCCGCCGAAACGGCCGAATCAAACCCGCGCCCTTCGATGGTCAGTGCAAAGGTGCCCTGCACCTCCTCGCAGGCGCGGACGCAGCGCGAGCAGACGATGCATTTGCTGGCGTCAAACGCGAAATAGGGGTTGGACAGGTCCGGCGCCTGACCCAGATGGTTTTCGCCCGCATAGCCATAGCGCACATCGCGCAGGCCGACCTGGGCTGCGGTATCCTGAAGCTCGCAATCATTGTTCGCGCTGCAGGTCAGGCAATCGAGCGGGTGGTCGGAGATGTAAAGCTCCATCACTCCGCGCCGGATTTTCTCCAGACGCGGCGTCTGGGTTTTTACCACCATGCCCGCTGCCACCGGCGTGGTGCAGGATGCGGGCAAGCCACGCGCGCCCTCGATTTCCACCAGACACATGCGGCACGAGCCAAACGCCTCGACATTGTCGGTGGCGCAGAGTTTGGGGATCGCGCCCCCGATCTCGGCGGCGGCGCGCATCACGCTGGTGCCCGCCGGAACGGTGACGGCGCGGCCGTCGATGGTCAGCGTTACCGGCGCGCCATCACGCGCCGGGGTGCCATAATCAGCTTGGGGTTCATAGGCCATGGATTGCCTCCTCGCATTGGGCGAGATCGTCGGGGGAATTGATATTGGCGGGCGGACGGGGAAGGGTGATGCCCCTTGCCCCCGTCGCCTCGACCAGCGCGCGCAGCGAATGTTTGCCCGATCCGCGCAGGATCGCCTCAACCGCATCGGCGGCATGGGCGGGCCACAGGCCGATCACGGGCTGGCTCTCGACATAGGCGGGCGAGGGGAAAAGTTGCCCCAGCAGCCGGTCATCCAGCCCCACCGCATCGACCGAGATGCACAGCACATCGGTAAAACCATTGTCACGCGCATGGCGCAGCGCGGCGGCCAATCCGCCCAGCGGCCCCATGCCCGGCGCGGGCCAGTCGGGGATGCAGGGGGCGGGGGCCTCCTCGCGACCAACCACCACCACCGCGCTGCATTGGCGGCCCAGCAGGGCCACCGCGCGCGCGATCAGCGTTTGCCCATCGAGCACCGCCAGTGCCTTGTCGCTGCCGAAACGGGTGGAGCGGCCACCGGCAAGAACCGCGCCCAGAATCACTGGAAATCCTCCGGCCAATGGCGCAGCGCCGAGAGCACCGGATAGGGCGTGAACCCGCCCAGCGCGCAGAGCGAGCCGAACTTCATCGTCTCGCACAGTTCCTCCAGCAGGGCGATGTCCTGATCGGCGGTGCGGGCGGTCTTGGGCGCATTATGCATTTGCGGCAGCGCGCCCACGGGATCGAGCACCTTGGCCCCGGCGCGGATGCGGTCGATGAGTTCGACCCCGCGCGTCGATCCGATCCGGCATGGCGTGCATTTGCCGCAGCTTTCCACCGCGCAAAACTCCATGGCGAAACGGGCGAGGCGGCCCATATCGGCGCTGTCGTCCACCACCACCACCCCGCCATGGCCGATCAGCGCATCGGCGCGGGCATAGGCTTCATAATCAAACGGCAGATCGAATTGCGCAGGAGGGATATAGGCGCCCAAAGGCCCGCCCACCTGCACCGCTTTCACCGGGCGCCCCGAAGCCGTGCCGCCGCCGATGGCGTAAACCAGATCATGGAGCGAAATGCCAAAGGCGGTTTCATACAATCCGCCATGCTTGATATTGCCCGCCAGTTGGATCGGCTTGGTGCCAAGGCTGCGATCCACGCCCAGCGCCGCATATTCGGCCGCTCCGCCCTCGGACAGGATATGCGGGATGGCCGCGATGGTCAGCACATTGTTGACCACCGTGGGGCAGCCGAACAGCCCCTCCAGCGCGGGCAGGGGCGGCTTGGCACGCACCACGCCGCGCTTGCCCTCGATGGAATTGAGCAGCGAGGTCTCCTCGCCGCAGACATAGGCGCCCGCGCCCTCGCGCACCTCCATATGCAGCGGGGCGATGATGGCGGCGGCAAGGTCAATGGCGGCGCGCAATTTGGCAATCGCATGGGGATATTCGCTGCGGGTATAGATATAGGCGGTCTGGGCGCCCACCGCATGGGCGCAGATCGCCAGACCCTCGATCAATTGGAAGGGGTCGCCTTCCATCAGCATGCGGTCGGCAAAGGTGCCGGAATCGCCCTCATCGGCGTTGCACACGACATATTTGCGCGGGGCGGGGGCGTTGGCGACGGTCTTCCACTTGATGCCCGCCGGAAAGCCCGCCCCGCCGCGACCGCGCAGGCCGCTTTGCGTGACTTCGGCGATCACCGCGTCGCCGGACATGGCTTGCGCGCGGCGCAGGCCCGCCCAGCCGCCGGTGGCCTCGTAATCCTCTAGGCTCAAGGGCCGGGTCCGTCCGGCGCGGGCAAAGGTCAGGCGCTGCTGGGGCTTGATGAAGGGATGCTCGGCAATCGGGCCGATGCACAGCGCGCTGGTCCCATCAAGGATCGCGGACACATCATCGACCGTGGCCGGGCCATAGCCGATACCATCGACATCAACCAAGGGTTCGAGCCAGTGCATCCCCCAACTGCTGGTGCGCTCAACCACAGCGCCCGCCGCCGCGAAGGCATCGGCCACGCTATCTGCCCCCAGCGCGAGGGCGAGCGAATCATCGGAAATGCGGACCTTCATCATGCCGCCTCCACCAGCCGCGCCAGCGAGGCCGCATCGAGCCGCGCATGGAGCGCGTCACCAATCCTTGCCGCAGGGCCAACGCTGCACAGGCCAAGGCAATAAACCGGCGCGATCCGCACCCGGTTCCCGGCGGCGGCCTCTGCGGCCTCGACCAGTGCCTCAACCCCGCGCGCCTGACACGCCTCGGCCCGGCAGAGCTGCACACAGGGGCGCGGGTCGGTCTCCTCGGTAAAGTCGTGATAGAAACTCACCACCCCATGCACCTCGGCGCGGGACAGGTTGAGAGCCTGCGCGATGGCCTGCTGCGTGTCGGGCGACACACAGCCAAAGGCCCGCTGCACATCGTGCAATATCGGCAACAGCGGCCCTTCGCTCCCGGCGTGCCGGGCGAGGATCTCTTGCAGGCGCTCGTTGGTCATTATGCCTTATCCAGGTCTACAAAGGCGCAGATCTTGTTGCCATCAAGGTCGCGCAGATAGGCGCCATACAGGTTGCGCCCCGGCATCGAACGCGGCCCCGGCGCGCCTTCGCAGGTGCCGCCATTGGCCAGGCCCGCCGCGTGCCATGCATCGACCATCTCGGTGCTGGTCGCGCCAAAGCCGATGGTGCCGCCATTGGCATGGGTGGCGGGCTGTCCATTGGCGGGCAGGGTGAAGCCGAAAGCGCCGCCATTATGCTGATAAAAGGCGCCCTTGCCGGTGTCGAAACCCGGCGTGCCGCCCAGTGCGCCGAACAGCGCGTCATAGAAAACCTTGGTTTTCGCCGGGTCGCTGCAACCGACCATGATATGGGTAAACATCATTCTCTCTCCCGATTCAGAACACGACGACGCTGCGGATCGACTTGCCCGCATGCATGAGGTCGAAGGCGGTGTTGATCTCTTCCAGGCCCATGACATGGGTGATCATCGGGTCGATCTCGATCTTGCCGGTCATGTACATATCGACGATCTTGGGCACATCCGTGCGCCCCTTGGCTCCGCCGAAGGCCGTGCCGCGCCAGTTGCGGCCCGTCACCAACTGGAACGGGCGGGTGCTGATTTCCTTGCCCGCCTCGGCCACGCCGATGATGATGCTGGTGCCCCAGCCGCGGTGGCAGGCTTCGAGAGCCGTGCGCATGACCTCGGTGTTGCCGGTGGCGTCAAAGGTGTAATCGGCGCCGCCGTCGGTCATCACTACGATGGCCGCCACGATCTCCTCGCGGCTCATGCCCCGTGTGTTGAGGAAATCGGTCATGCCGAAACGGCGGCCCCATTCTTCGCGATCGGGGTTGATGTCGACGCCGATGATCTTGTTCGCACCCGCCAGACGCGCGCCCTGAATGACATTGAGGCCGATGCCGCCGAGGCCGAAGACCACCACATTGTCGCCCACCTGCACCTTGGCGGTGTTGATGACCGCGCCCACGCCCGTGGTCACGCCGCAGCCGATGTAGCACGAGGACTGGAACGGCGCGTCCTCGCGGATCTTGGCCACCGCGATTTCGGGCAGGACCGTGAAGTTCGAGAAGGTCGAGCAGCCCATGTAGTGGAAGATCGGCTGACCTTTGTACGAAAAGCGGGTCGTGCCATCGGGCATCAGGCCCTTGCCCTGCGTTGCGCGGATCGCGGTGCACAGGTTGGTCTTGCCCGAAAGACAGCTTTTGCACTGGCGGCATTCGGGGGTGTAGAGTGGGATCACATGGTCGCCGGGGACGACGCTGGTCACGCCCGGCCCCACCTCGCGCACGATGCCCGCGCCCTCATGGCCCAGGATCGAGGGGAAGATGCCTTCGGAATCAAAACCATCGAGCGTGTAGGCGTCGGTATGGCAAATGCCCGTTGCCATGATCTCCACCAGAACCTCACCGGCCTTGGGGCCTTCGAGATCGACTTCGACAATCTCCAGCGGGGTTTTGGGCGCAAAGGCAACGGCGGCGCGGGTCTTCATCTGTATGCTCTCCTGAACAGGCCGATGCGTCCCCGACCTTTTTGTTTGCCTTGCATACAAACTGGACGGGGGCGGCGTCAACGCCCCAATGGCATCAGGGCGTCGGAAAGATAATTGTGGTCCCGCAAGGGGCCGATGGCAAGGAGGCAATCTCTAGCGCGGCGGCGGCCTTGGGCCAGCGGCGTTTTTTCGCAAATCACTGTTCACAGATTTGCACGAATCGCTGTTGCCATTCATGTTTTCCTCGTCTAGTGGCAGCGCCTCACCGCAAAGGATGGCCCGATGGCGGAGTGGTGACGCAGCGGACTGCAAATCCGTGCACGCCGGTTCGATTCCGGCTCGGGCCTCCATTTTCCTGTCTGGCGACGCCTGCCGACGGTTGAAAAAATCCCTGATTTCCGCTAGTTTGAGGGCATTCGCTGGTTGTCAGCGGATGCCTCTGTTTGCCGAAAATTGCCGGTAATGGGGGCCCAAAATGGGGGCCTTGGAAGCCCCCCCCAGAATCGAGGCCCCCAGATGGCGCTGACCGACACCGCTGTCCGCAATGCAAAGCCCAAGGCCAAGCCCTACAAGGTAACGGACTCGCAGGGCCTTTACTTGCTGGTGAACCCCAAGGGCAGCAAGCTGTGGCGGGTCAAATACCGCATCAACGGGGTTGAGCGTAAACTGGCGATCGGCGCCTATCCGGCGATAACCCTGGCCGAGGCGCGCGCGGCACGGGACGCGGCCCGGAAGCAACTGGCCCATGACATCGATCCGAACGCCGCCAAGCGCCAAGCGAAAGTTGAGGCCAGCATCCGCGCGAACAACAGCTTCAGCCTCGTCGCGGGTGAACTGATCGAGAAGAAGGCCCGCGAGGGGTTGGCCGAGCCCACGCTGAAGAAGATGCGGTGGTTCGTGAAACTGCTGGGGACGGACTTTGGCAAGCGCCCCGTTTCCGACATCACCCCACAGGAAATCCTGCACGAGCTGCGCAAGCAGGAAAAGCGCGGAAAGCTGGAAACGGCGAACCTGCTGCGCTCCTTTATCAGCAGGGTGTTCCGCTTTGCCGTGGCCACTGCCCGCGCCGACCGCGATCCAGCCCAATTGCTGGTGGGCGCGCTGATCACGCCTAAGGTCAAACATTTCGCCGCCATCACCGATCCTGCCCAACTGGGCGGGCTGTTGCGGGCGATTGACGATTATCAGGGCGACCCGGCGGTGATGCACGCGCTCAGGCTGACACCCCATGTGTTCCAGCGGCCCGGCGAAATCCGGCAGATGGAATGGGCCGAGGTCAATTTCGAAAAGAAGGTGTGGACCTTGCCCGCCGCCAAGATGAAAATGCGCCAGCCCCATGCCGTGCCTTTGTCGAGCCAGGCGCTGGCCATTCTGGAGAGCATGCGCCAGCTTACCGGCAAGGGGAAATATGTGTTCCCTTCGGTGCGCACCCGCGACCGCTCGATCAGCGAGAACACCATCAACGCCGCGCTGCGTCGGATGGGCTACAGCAAGGACGAAATGACAGCGCACGGGTTTCGCACGACGGCCTCCTCGTTGCTAAACGAGTCGGGCAAGTGGAACCCCGACGCCATCGAGCGGGCGCTGGCCCACATGGTGGCGGGCAGCGTGCGCCGGATTTACAACCAGTCCGCCTATTGGCCAGAGCGTGTTGCCATGGCCCAATGGTGGAGCGACCATCTCTTCGAATTGCGCGCAGGAGGAAATCAATGTCAGCCGGGAAGTCTCCAGCCGCAATCCCACTAGCGCGCGACAACAACGAGGATCGCCGCAGCCTGGCGCGCATCGCAGCCCGGATGCTAGCGGTTGCCGAGCTGGAGGATCAGGCGCTGGAGGAGATAGACCGGATCGCGTCGGGGATCGAGCGGGCGGTTCGGATCGAGTATCTGCTGTTGGCGGTGTCGTTTGGTATCTTCGCAGCTTTCACGCTGACTGGCCTGCTGGTCTGGATTGTAGCGGGTTTGACGGGCACTGATTTGGGCTGGCGCCCGATGATCATTCTGGTCCCGATGATCGTTCTGGCAGCGGCTCCGGTGCTTACCTGGCGCGTGCGCCAATATGGGTTAGGCCCGGTTCACGCCAAGCGCCCGGCACTCTATCCCATTGGGGCCACCGCCAGCGTCGACACCCTTGAAAAGCTGTTCGAGCACCTTGGTCGCCGGTCCGGCCCGCGCGCCTACTTCCGAACCCGCTCGGGCGAAAAGCGCTATCTCAGCCATCGGATATTCTGGGGCAGGTTGCGCGGCTTGTTGCTGTCTGACAATGCCAGCGATTGCGCCATGGTGCTTCCCCCTTTGGGTTTCCGCTTGGGTGGCGACATCTTTATTGAGGCTGAGCCGGAAGAGATCATTGCCGCGCTCAAGCCCAAGAGGCGCGCTGGGCCAGGCCGCGAGCCCAAATATGCCTATACGGACTCGCTCATCAACCTGATCGACAACCCGGCCCTGGATGAGATTGACCTCACCGATGAAACCAAGGCCCGTCGGCAGGTCGAGGCCATGCTTGTTACCTGGTTCCAGGATCACGCTGATACGTCTGGCGATTCGCCGCGCGCAGACATGGTCCGGCCCTATGCCGAGAAGATCGCCAAGCGCCTGTGGATAACTCGGGGCGGGAGGGCGGATTTTTCGCCGGAAGCCTGATCGCCACCGGCGCGTCTGTTTTTCGGGAATGGGGTCTTTGTTTTTCGGACCTCCGATTTTTCCCAGATTTCCGCCGATTTTGTCAGTCGCACGACCCGGCGGCGGTCATGTGCAATGTGAAGCGTCTCTCGCCGCATGGCGGCAATCACGGAGACGCTCATGGAACCTATCGCCATTTCAATCAACGCCACGGCCAAGGCGCTGAGCATCGGGCGCAGCTCGGTCTACATGCTCATTCACAGCGGCCAGCTTGATGCGCTCAAGATCGGCACCAGAACGCTGGTGACGACCGATTCCATCGCCCGGCTGACAGCGCCCAAGCGCCAGCCTTGAGGGGCAGTGTCCGCATCGATCCCTTCCCAATCCCATTTCGCGGCGAGGTTGCACTTCGCCGCGCGGAGACTGCCATGACTGACAAACCGTCTTTGATCGACAGCATCCTTGCGTCCGAAGCCTTCCAGGACAAGATCGCCACTGACATGAATGACGCCTTCCTGCGGCGGCTCAACCGCCCTGGCGCGGATGGCCGGGCCTATAGGTCGTTCATTCTTGATTGGCTTTATCTCGAACGTCCCCTGATCGATCGCTTTCGCGGCGCGCGGTATCAGGTCCAGTTCGAAGGCCCCGCGATCACCATCGACGGGCAGGATTATCCGCTGGGCGCCTATATCTATCGCAAGCTCGAATGGGCGCATATCGACCCAGTGCGCGCCCACGACCTCTATGAGAAATTGCGCGCGGCGGTCGATGCCGCCGTGGAGGAATGGCGTGGGCAGACCCCGCTCAAATTCCTGCCCGCCCATCCAGAGCGCCCCTTCGCCGATCGCGCTGACGCCGACGCTCAGGCAGCGCAGGCGATCCACGCTTTCGCGTCTCCCGCCAGGAAGCCCGGAGATAACGACGATGCCTGACATGACCCCACGGCAAAAGCCATCCGCCAGCCACGATGCTTCGCATCGCGCCGCCTATAGGACTACACACCCCACGCACATGTGTAGAGCTGTTTTCTGCGGGTTTGAGAGCGCGCCATCCGCGCGCTCTTGCCTGGCAGGCTTTACGAATGGCGCAAATCCGCCATTCCTTGAGCGCGCCCGAAGCGCGCGCGGGAGGCGGGCATGCTGACCGCCACCAAGCGCACCATCCGCCTGCGCCCCGAGCAGGAACGAGCGCTGCTGGCCCTAGCCGAGCGACGCGGCTTGCCGCCCTACCGGACCTTGCTCCAGGCGATTGACGCGGGCCTTACCGCCATTGCCGGGGGCGCGGCCCGCGATGCTGACACGCGCGAGATTGCCGAGGAAGTCGGCACCATCGCGGTCCGGCTGATTGAACTGGAGCGCGTGCTCGACCGTAACCTGTTCGTGGCCTGCGCAGCCTATGCCTATGCCCGCAACGCCGCACTCGGCGCGCGCCAAGGCGATGAGGCTATCGCCGCCGAAGCGCGCGCAGCCTTCGATCGCCAGCGCGGGCTGGCCACGGAGGGGCGGCCATGATCGGCGGGCAGGACTTCACCACCCGCGCCCATGCCCTGTGGCGGATGCGCCTGTCGCAATACCAGCATCGGCTTGGCTTCTTTGCCAAGCTGCTGGCGGTCATGACGCTGGGCGGGGCGCTGGTTCTCTCCCGCCTGGTGCTTTCCACCGAGACCTTTGCGCTGGCCCTCCAATGCCTGTTCGCGCGCGGCCTCGTGATGACGGGCAATCTCCTGGGCCACGAGCCCGACATGAACGTCCTGGTCGATGGCATCCGCGAGACCATGCCTGCCAGCGACGTGGCCTATGGCGCGGATTTTGCCAGCGCTTATCACTGGTGGCTGGCCACCATGTCCATCGGCGCGGTGATGGGCGTCGGCCTTGGCATCATGGCGATCAAGCTGCTGCGCCGCGCCATGGTCGATCAGGGCCAAGACACGATGGGCGACCGGGTGCTGTCCGGCACGCGGGTGATCGGCGAGACCGAACTTGCGAGCATCACCGCCCCACCACAGGTGGGCGGCGAACTCGCCATCGGCGCCATCCCGCTGCCTCGCCGCATCGAGACGCGCCATTTCGCGATGCTGGGCACCACCGGCAGCGGCAAGACCACCGCGCTGCGCCAGATGCTCGATGGCATCGAAAGGCGGGGAGAACCGGCGCTGGTCTATGACACCAGCGGCGAGTTCATTGCGCATTATTACCGGCCCGAGCGCGGCGACATCATCCTCAATCCCTTCGACGCCCGCTGCGCCTTCTGGTCGCCGTTTGACGAGATTTCCCACCCTGCCGACGCCGATCGCATCGCGCGCCAGTTGGTTTCCGATACCAGCAGCCAAGACGATGATGTCTGGATGGAAACCAGCCGCATCCTGGTCGCCAACATGCTGCGCTCGCTCTGGGCGGAGGGCAATTGTCGGCTCGAAGCCCTGCTGGAGGCCTTGCAGGTCAAGAGCAAAGACCAGCTCAAGCAATGGCTGCTGCATACATCATCGGCGCGCACCTTTGCCGATGATGCTGATCGCGCCACCGGGTCGGTGCTGTTCATGCTGGCCAAGGCGGCCAACCTGATCCAGTTCCTGCGCGTCGATGATGGCCGTGCCGAGCGTTTCGCCTTCCGCGATTTCGTCGCAGGGCTGGACGCCCGCGAAGGCGCGAAGCCGTGGATCTTTGTGCCGCGCAAGGAGGACTATTTCGAGGCCTCCAAGCCACTGATGGCCTGCTGGCTGGAATGCGCGGCAAGCGCCGTGCTGGGCCTGTCGCCTTCGCCCAATCGGCGCATTTGGTTCATCCTCGACGAGTTGGCCGACCTGCCCAAGGTGGACAATCTGGCCCGCCTGCTGCCCGAGGGGCGCAAGTTTGGCGCGGCGATCGTGCTAACTTTTCAGGCGCTGGGCCAGATGCGCAACCGCTATGGCACCAACATTGCCGAGGCCATGCTGGCCTGTTGCAACACCAAGCTGTTTCTCCAAACGGTAGACCGCGAAACGCGCGCCTGGGCCAGCCAGACCATCGGCGATTGCGAGGTGGAACTGCGCAGCTCGACCGACACACTGTCTTTCGGCGCCGACTTGCCCCGCACCACGCTCAACACCCAGCGCCAGTTTCGCCCCGCCGTGCTGGAAAGCGAATTGCGGCTGGAGCCTCACCACGGCTTCCTGCTGCTGCCCGATGGCCTGCCGGTGGCGCGCATCCATCTCACCGCCGATCATATCGCGGCGCGCGGGAGCCCAAGGCAACTCGGTTTCATCCCCGCGCCAGCGGATGCCACCTTGTGGAGCCGGGCCAGCCAGATCAGCCGCGACGCGCGCGCGGCGGGCCAGATGCAGGGGCCGGTGTGATGGTGGCGACCGTCAGCGCGCTATCGAGCGCGGGCCAAGCCGCGAGCTATTACGAGGCCGACGATTATTACGCGGAAGGCGGGCTCGCCCCGTCCGAATGGTTCGGCAAGGGGGCGGAATATCTGGGCCTTTCCGGCGAGGTTGATCGCGACCAGTTCCGCGCCATGCTGGAGGGCCGGATCGCTGGCGAGCAGCTTGGCACCACGCGCGGGGGCAAGGTAGAGCATCGCCCCGGATGGGATATTGCCCTGTCAGCGCCCAAATCCGTCTCGATCATGGCCGAGGTCGCCGGGGACAAGCGCCTGATCGCGGCCCATGCGGCAGCGGCCAAAGTGGCGCTGGCCCATGTGGAAAAGCACATGGCCGCCACCCGGATCAGGAACGGCGCCGAGGTGGAGCGCGAAGCCACCGGCAATCTCGCCATCGCCACTTTCCGCCACGACACCAGCCGCGCCCAAGACCCGCAGCTTCACACCCATGCCGTGGTTCTGAACGCCACGCGCGATCAGCAAGGCGCATGGCGCAGCCTGGAGCCACGCGCCATCTATCAGCTTCAGAAGGACATTGGCGCGATCTATCGCCAGGAACTGGCCCATGGCGTCGTCCAGCTTGGCTACACGATCGAGCGTGGCAAGGAATCCGCCTTCGAGATCGCAGGCGTGCCCAAGGCCGCAGCCGAAGCGCTCAGCCAGCGCACCGCCGCGATCGAGGCGCGTCTGGCCGAGCGGGGCAAGACCCGAGCCGAGGCCAGCGCCGCAGAGAGGCAGATCGCTGCGCTCGACACGCGCGAGGCCAAGGCCAGCGTTGACCATGGCACCTTGCGGCAGGCCTGGCGCGCGGCAGCCGATGGTGCTGGGTTTGACCATGCGGGGCGGGATCAGTTGATGGCCGAGGCGCAAGCACGAGCAGAGGCCGTGCGGGCCGATCCGGCCTTGCTCGCACGGCAGGCCGTGGCCTTTGCCGCCGCCAAACTGTCTGAGCGCGAGGCGGTGTTTTCCGCCCACACGCTGACGCGCGAGGTAGGCGACTATGCCTTTGGCAAGCTGGGGCATGGCGACATCACCGCCGCCATTGCCGAGGCGCACGCGAGCGGCACCTTGGTCCCGCGACCCTATCTGGACCGGCGCGGAACCGAATTTGCTGGCTTCACCACACCATCGGGCATTGAGACCGAGCGCACCATGCTTCGCATCGAGGCCGCTGGCCGGGGCATGGCCGCGCCGCTCGCCGGGCCGATCGCCGCCGCGCGCGCGGTGGAACTGGCCGCGCGCCAATCCGAGCGGGCCGGTTTCACTTGGACCGAGGGCCAGCGCCGCGCGACCCTGGACTTGCTGACCTCGCCCGACCGCGTGGCTGCAGTGCAAGGCTATGCAGGCACGGCCAAGACCACCACGGTGTTGGCGACCTATGCTCACGAAGCCAAACAGCGCGGCATGGCCGTCACCGCGCTGGCGCCCACCGCATCGGCAGCGGGCGTGCTGGGGCAATCGCTTGGCCTGCGCAGTGATACGGTCTCACGCCATTTGCTCGCGCCCGAAGCCAAAATGCCCGGCAGACATGCCGTCTGGATCGTGGACGAGGCTTCCATGCTTTCCGCCCACGACATGGCCCGCCTGCTGTCCAGCGCCGACAAGGCAGGCGTGCGCGTGGTTCTGGTCGGCGATGTCCGGCAATTGGGGTCGGTTGGCGCCGGGGCCGCCTTTGCCCAGTTGCAGCAGGCAGGCATGCCCACCGCCAAGCTGGCCGAAGTGGTGCGCCAGACCAATGCCGACACGCGCGAGGCGGTCATGGCCTCCATCGAGGGCCATGCAGGCAAAGCGATGGAAGCGCTGGAACGCGGTGGCGGCCAGGTGCTGGAGGCCGCCAGCGCCGAGGAGCGGCTTGCCCTCATCGCCCAGCGCTACACCGCAATGTCGCCAGAACAACGGGCAAAAACGCTGGTGATTGAGCCATCGCGCGAAGGGCGGGATCGCCTGACCGGCCTGATCCGCGAGAACCTTGCCGCCAAGGGCGAGCTTTCCGCATCGGCGCTGACGTTTGAAAGTCTGGAGGCCAAAGGTCTGACCCGCGCCGAAACCGGCGAAGCCGCCAGCTATGCCATCGGTGATATCGTCCGCTTCACCCGCGATTATGCGGCCAAGGGCGTGAGCCGGGGCGAGGCGCTGCGCATCATGGGCGTAGACCCTGATCGTAACCGAGTGACCCTTGCCGGGCCCGATGGCGCGACAATCGACTGGCACCCCCGGCAATGGGGGGCTGGCCAGGTGCAGGCCTATGCGCCGCGCACCATGGACTTGCGCGAGGGCGACCGCATCCAGTTCACGCGCAACGATGGCGCCATGGGGCGAACCAATGGCCTTCTGGGCATGGTGACGGACATTGACCCCGACCAATCGCGGGTGACGGTGAAACTTGCCAATGGCCGGGAGCAGCAGCTCGACCTTGCCAACCCTCGCGATGCCCATATCCGCCATGCCTATGTACAGACCGCACACGCCGCGCAGGGCCAAACCGCTGAGCGCGTGCTGATCCACGCCAACAGCCGATCGGCCAATCTGGTGGACCAGAAGATGCTTTATGTTGCGCTCTCGCGCGCGAAATCCGAGGCGGTGATCGTCACTGACGACCGCGAAAGGCTGGTGGCCGCGATCTACGAACGCGCGGGCGAAAAGCAGACGGCGCTGGAGGCCGACACAACCGCCAGCGGCAAGAGCAAGGCAATGGGGGCAGGTTTGGGCTGATTTCCAAGGCTTGGCGGCACGCTGGCCATGGCATCCTTCGCCCCGTCTTTGGCATGAACCGCTCCTCTTCGACAGGCCGTGCCCGGCGGGATCAACAGCCCGCCCGCTCCATTCGGGCCAAGGCCCTCCCGTGTTGGCTGTTCCGCTTGCGCTGACCCGCAGGGCCGATCCAGCCTGTCCCTTCATCCGCGTTCCCAACGACAGGACGAAGGATTTTTACCATGGCCAGCACCCAGACCGTCAGCATTTATGACACCATCACCAGCCAGATCATCGCCATGCTCGAAGCAGGCGCAGGCGAATGCAAGCTGCCCTGGCACCGCAGCGGCGCCCCGCTCTATCGCCCGATGAACGCGGCCACCAAGAAGCCCTATCGCGGCGTCAGTGTCATCGCCCTCTGGGCCAGCGCCGAAGCGCAGCACTACGGGCATGGCCTCTGGGCCACCTATCGCCAGTGGCAGTCGCTTGGTGCCCAAGTCCGCAAGGGTGAGAAGGCCGCGCCAATCGTGTTTTACAAGGTTCTGGACAAAGCCGAGGACGAGCAGGCCGAAGAACGCGAGGGCGCAGGCCGCATCTTTGCCCAGGCCTCACATGTGTTCAACGTCGCCCAGGTCGAGGGTTACGAAATGCCCTACGTCACTGCCACCGAGGATTTCGATCCAATCCCCGGCGCCGATGCCTTCGTTGCAGTAACCGGTGCCGCCATCCGCATCCAGGGTGAGAGCGCGCATTACACGCCCATCACCGACACCATCACCATGCCGGAAAAGCGCCTGTTCTTTGCGACCGAATCCGGCAACGCTGGCCAGAACTGGTATGCGACCTTGCTCCACGAACTGGTCCATTGGTCCGGCGCCGAGCACCGCCTGGCGCGCACCTTTGGCAAGCGATTTGGCGATGAAGCCTATGCGATGGAAGAGCTGGTCGCCGAACTTGGCGCGGCCTTCCTCTGCGCCGACCTTGGCCTGTCCTCCAGCCCGCGCCCCGATCATGCCAGCTACCTCGCATCCTGGCTCAAGGTGCTCAAAGCCGACAGCCGCGCTATCTTCACTGCCGCCAGCGAAGCGGCCAAGGCGGCGGAGTGGTTGGCAGGGGTTTGAGAGCTGTGAATTTTAGGTCGGCGCTGTTGGGTAATACTACAGCGCCGACCCGCTCAAATTAGCGTAGATGAACACTCACCATTGCTTCTGCGGCCACTATGGCCTGCTTTGCCGTCCGCAGGGCAGAAAGCGCTGCATAGGCATCTGTCGCTGCTGGGTAGGGACCAGGTGGCGGCAGGTTCGATACTGGAGTCGCAACGATACTGCCAAATGTCCGCCCGGTTGCGACTTCTGCGATTCTGCCTCCGTTAACACCAAACCATGCCGCGATATCATGCTGGCGATCACCACGCGCCAACATGCCCTTAATTGTTGCGGCATCGGCTTCGGTTAGGCGCACACCACTCGGCTTTGCTCTATAAGCCATGTCCACCTCCTCAAGCGTTCTGCGCGAGCTTGAGCAGCTCGGTTTCAAAGGCATCCAATGCTAGCGTGTAGCTGCCCTCATTCTTGCCGATCTTCTGGGCATCGCCGCTGAAGGCCTGAATCAAGACTTTGTATTTACGGACAATCTCGTCGAGGTGCTTCTCGATGAATTCGGCAGGATCAGTTTTCCATACCAATTTGCCGTCGGTCTCGGTCTTGAGCAAGGCGCGCAGACCCACCGCGAGTGGCACAATGAAACCATCAGGGTAACGATAGGCCGAATTGGTTTTACCGTAGGGTGTCCGGGGCTTGGCTTTGAGCTTGTCAGCGGGCGTAACTGCACGGAGCAAGCCGAAGCTGCCTTGGTTGCGATTGTAGGAACCGGGGAACGCCGCATAGAGCTGATCAAACAACGCCGGCATATCACCTGCAATCTTCAGCGCACTTGCAATGGCGACGTTATGCAGTTCGAAGGTTCCATCTCCCGTCTGGGTCGAAACCGCCGGATGTTCCATCAAGGCGTCAAAGGCCATCGAGCATTTGCCCTTACCACTGTAAATGTCGGCGGTACGCGGTGCAGAAAGTCCATCCGGCAGTGCAGCCACAGCCAGTGGAATCCAAGATAGGGCGACGATATCGCGCACTTTAACGTCGCCACCGTCGTTCGACTTCCATTCAACGCGCTTGGAAATGTCTGAAGGGACCTGCTCGCGCAGGTAATCGTACAAGCCCTTCTTGTTGGCCTTGGCTTCGTCCGCAAGTTGACGGTTGTTATTGCGCGCCGCACAGATTTCGAACAGCGAGCTGGTGAACGCCTCAAGTTCAATTTCATCATCGGGATCAGCAGGGATTAGTACTTCAAGCGGTACAAGGAAATCGAGCGGACCTCCTTCCCCCGCGACGGCAGTCGCTTTGAGTTCCTTCACCTTGTCGTGATGCGCGCCCCAGGCAATCTTGAACTCGGGCCAGCTTTTGACTTTTTTAAGTTCCTTGGGCTCGACGCCTGCCGCCCCCAAAATGTGAAGACCAATCGCCAGAGTGTTATGGCCACCGTCAAGAATTCCCTCGATCGCAGGGTTTTCAAAGGTCATATGGTACCGGCGACGTTCCAGTTCCCGGCAATTGGCCGAGGCCACCAGGATGCCCTTGGTCTTAAAAGGGAACAACTGCGGCGAGGTCTGGATCGACTCGATAATATCGGCAGTGATCTGCCCGACCTTTGCAGTGCGCGGGTTGGCTTCAAGATCCGCAGCGTCAAGCAGCGGCAGCAGATTGCGCGCACGCGCAAAGCCAATCAACCGCGTCACAGGCCCTTCGGTCTGGCGGTCAACGGTTTCAAAGCGAATGAGAAGCTCGTTCGGGTTCATGTGTAGTCTTCCTATCCAGGAGGACTGGCGCTGAACGGTGTTGGCATGTTCAAACCAACGGTGTGAGCAGGCGGGAAATCAAGCTCAACCGCCACCATCCGGTGACAACCCCATCCAGAACCAATCCAAGTTCTTTTTCAGCCCACCATCACGGTAAGCGGTATAATTATGCCTGATAGTAGACCAGAATGCAAGAACGTTGGCTTTCCGCCAGCGACTCGGTCCTTCGCAGGGTTCTGCGAAGGGGCTAAGCGCGACTGAGCTGGTACATGTAGGCCATAGGGTTCTTTTCCATCGCCTTGCGCTGTTTCTCGCTGAACCCGATCCCGGCGCTGAACATGTCGGTCAGAAACTTCAAGGTCGGTTCAACCGCGAGCCCTGTCAGGCCTGCGGCCAGGCCGCCAAGCGATCCACCAGCAAGAAAACCTACACCCACGGCGGCGCTCACGACGACAGGCTTGAGCACCAACTCGGTCCGAGCGATGCCGACGGCGCGCTTAAGTTCGCGCAGATGTAGATCCATCTCATCTCGGAATTCTTCGTTGATCTGATCTCGTTCGTTGGCGCTTTGCACTTGCCGCAAGCGCGCTATGTGGCTCTGCACGGAATCGGCATATGTATGCCGCCATGCCTTGTAATCGCCTCCCTTTTGCTCCCGCTCTTCGCGTCGGCGAAAATCGATCAACTTTTCGAGTGAAATGGCATTCGCGTCGATCAGTTCGAGGGTGAGCGGCACAACGTGCGATTGCGCGAGGACAGGCTCATCGCGGTCCCCGATCAGGCCATAGGCTAGCATTTTGTCCGTTACCCTTGCAAACGTAGTTCCTGCGCATGCGTCGGCTAGTTTCGCCATGATCGTGATGCCCGCTTCCTGCTCGAACGGGTAGTCGCCATTGGCAAGTGGTGCAGCGGTCATCCGGCTTTGTTGCAGCATCTCCCATGTCTCGTAGTTCAGTTTTTGCGGCCAGATTTCATATTCCTGTCCGGGCTGCAGATCATCCCGGTACTGAATCTGGCGCGGTACGCCCGCTTCCAGCATAGCCTTGATGCTCTCGTGGGCCTGGCGCTTGTTGGCATCGTCCGGAACCAGCGGCTTGCCGATCAATTCCCATGCGTCGTTCATGTCCGTGTTTCGGTACCGGATTGGATAATCCTCAAACGGCACGATTACCCGAAGCTTGTCCCACAGCAGCAAGGCGGAAGCCATGGCTTGAGGAGACTGGAGGTGCGTGTCGGGATAGTGGATCGCTGAACGCATCGCCATTGGCCTATTCCTCCCCGCCCAACTTGAACGCCCCCGGCCAGCCGCCGTGGGTTTCGATCACCTTGTCGATTTCGGCCATGATACGGCGAGTTTCGGTGAGGGCGGTGACCATGCGGCGGTAGTGGAGCACGTCTTCGTCGGTCAGGACGCGGCCATCGGATTGTTTCTTGCCGCCCTTGGCAGCGCGGTCTTTCAGCCACTTTTCGCAGGGCTGATAGCCGCCGACGTGGAACTCCCATGTGGCCAGAGGCACATCCTCGAACCAGCGGGAGGCGTTGATCATCACCTTGCCGTTTGTGTATTCGGGATAGCCTTTGCCGACACGCGCCTCGCCGCTTCCGGCGAAGCGGATTTCGGGGGTCTTTAGCGCCGGGGCTTCATCGGGCTTGAGCAGGTGCAGGGCGACCAGTTCGCGGCCCAGCGGCACGAGATCAGCAAACAACGCGCGCGATCCCGGCATGGGGATGCGCGGGAAGTTCGACTTCAGGAATTCGGCATAGCGGCTGCGATAGGTGGGCGCATGCAGCACGGTATAGATATAGTCGAACAGGTCACGCGGGCCGAAGCTCTTGGCCAGATCGCCGCGCCCGTCCCAGGGCGTGTCGAGCAGGCCGATCTGTTCGGGCTTTGGCTTGATGAATTCCTTGCCCAAGCTGCCCTGTTGGCCGCGCGGTATGCCATCGTCATAGGTCAGTTTCAGATCCGCGAAGGCGCGTTCAATTGCTGACTTATGTAGATTGGGCAATCGCCCGGAGGTTACCCCTTGATCCGCAATCCATAGTGGGAAGACCAAAGCATCGTCGAGATCCGACACATAGTCCTTGGCCACAAGTGATTCCCCAACGAGGGCATTTGACCCGGTCTCCCGACGGTTCTTTCGCAACACGCACAGAGCCAAGTTTGAAACTCTGACCAAATGGCCCATAGTTTTGAATTTCGGCTCGCAGATGAATTGCCGAAGATAGACGATTGTTCGTCGGTCGAACGGACGGTAGGCCAAACTTGCGGTGAAGTCTTCCAATCCACCGGCCTCAGCTCTCTCCCGTGCATCTGCGATCGAGAAATGAGACGTGCTACAGAGCTTCAGCTTCTTTACTAGAGCTGGCCCCTCTTCCGGTCGATTCGCGATAGTCAAAATACGACTCACCGCGTCCGCGTTAGACCAGCCTACGGCGAAATGATCATGTCTCGTCTTAATGCCCGTTCCATACCGGAAATCGCGATCCTGCGTCGGACGGCCGGTCCCTATCAACGAAAGGATGTCAGGCCATGCCTCGTAAACATCATCTCCTTCGTGTGGCTTAAGATAAAAGTGCGGTTTTACAGGGGTGATATCGACAGGGCCGAGCGCAGCAAATTGCTTTCGATCCAATATCGAGAATTTCATTTCCTGAGAACCGGTGAGGGAAACATATTGAACGCGCCCTTGATCCCCAAGCTTTGTGCCGATGAAAATGCAGTTTGGCTGCGTAATATCAAAAACATTCTCGTCCGAAGTGTCGCGATCATGAGCACCCCGTACGGAGGCGCCATGCAAATCGACAATCTGGATGTTAGCGTAGGTTCTAGCAAGTGATGCCCGCATGTCACGAAACAAAATTCCGTCGAGATATCCGGCGTCAACAATGAAAGAGAAGACGCCGTAACCACTTCTTTGTATAAGCCATTCACTGAATCTAAAGAATTTCACATAATCATTCGAAAGCCTTTGAATTTGTCTCTCTTCTCGGCCAACATTGATCTTGTAGGCTTTGAGTAAATTATCGATCCAATTATTGGAATTAACGGAGTAGCCATTATAAGGCGGGTTGCCGACGACGACGGTGAAACAGCCACATTGTTTCGCATCGTTGGCGCGCTCTGCTTCGTGCGCGAAGGCTACTTGCCGCGCGCGTTCATCCAGATCGAGCGCACGTGGCGGTTGAAGCGAGTTGGTCAGCAGGACATGCAAACGCTCGTCCGAACCGAAGGTGTAGCCGGTTTCAGAAAGTTTCAGCCCGATCTTCATATGCGCAATGGCATAGGCTGCCATCTTAAGCTCAAAGGCGGTGATGCGCGGGAGAAGGTGATGCGGAACGTAGTCGTTCCATGCAGCCTTAATCTTAGCCGAAGACTTGCCTTCCGCTTTCCATGTTTCGACCATCCGCTTGTGGATCAGGTCGATTACCTCAACCAAAAAGGTGCCCGTGCCAGTAGCCGGATCGAGAATCTGAACGAAGGGAGCCTCGGGCTTAACATGACCGGGAATGGCGATCTTGTCGTTACGGGTGGCCAACTCGGCCCAAGTGCTGGTATCTGCCAGTCCCAGCGGGAGGCTGAATTCCTTCCGCAGCCTTTCATCCACGCTACGCACGATGAAGCCGACCACGGCAGGCGGGGTATAGAATATGCCTGCATCGACTTTCTGATCCTTGTCATACTCCCTGAGGAAATCCTCATAAAAGTGGATTACTGGATCTTTCTTGGGATTCCGGTTGCCGAAATCCTCAAGCACCCGCTCCATGTTGGCTCGGTTGAGCATGTCCACGACATCGCGGACGCCCAGTTCGTCGAAGTCCATGCCACTTCGCCTGTCGCGCCCGCCGATCTTAAGGAAGCTGGCGAAGAGCTCCTTCAGGAACGGATTGGTCTTGGGCACCATGTCGGCCAAGTTGTCAGCGACAATGACGCCCTTACCGTCCTCGGCAGAGGGCCGCGATATCCGCGCTGCCAACATACCGTAGCAGATGGTCTGGGCGAACATATCGGCAAAGCCGTCTTCGTCCAGATCGTGGATTAGGTTCTTCCGGAACGCCTCAAGCATGGTCCGCATCGGACCCTTGTCGGTTTCGGCGGCAAGCAGTTGATTGGCGCGGGCGCGGATATCGCCTGCCAGCGCGGCGAGACGTTTGGCTAGCTCCTGAGAAGTGGTGATAACCTCGCGGTGACCTACCTCGAATGCGCTGGCCCACTGATTGCGCCACTGGGTTTGATCGGCTGGATCATCCGGCCATGCCAGCCGCTTGGTCAGCAGATCAGCAGCGTGCCGATTGTGAAGTGTCGTGTCGCGGTGGTTCCACCCCAACACTTTCATCGCGGGTAGATCGCCGGTTGATGCCCCATCGCTGAAATGGACGAAGGCCAGTTCGCGCTCACCCGATTTGCCGAAGTTGGCGGCGAAGATCAGGTCTTCCTTTTCCCACGCGGCGCGGTCCGCGCTCTGGCCGCTTGCGCGCTGTTTCACCACCAGCGCACGCAGGATGCGGCGCAGCACGGTCACGGACATCGCCTTGTCGTCGAACGACAGGAAGAAGATACCCCAGGGCTGGCCGGTGACCAGCGGGCGGAGCTGGTGGATTTCGCGCAGCTTGGCGGTTTCGTCCGCCTTCAGACCCAGCTCTTGCGGCTCATACTCGAAGATTACGTCCTCGAACTCGTATTCCTCGTTGATCGGCCAGTCGAGCTTGTCGCGCAGCAAGCTGACCAGGCGGGGAAAGCTGTTGACCTTGGCCAGTTCTTCGGCGGTGATGTCCGTCATGTTTTCGTTGGCCTCATTTTGTCCAGGTTAATTCAGTTCCATCCAAGCCTTCAGCACTGGCTTGACGCCCAGCGGCGCCTGAACCTTGCGCAGGAATGACTTAGCAATATGCTTTTCCACCGCGATCCGGATGTCAGAGAGCTTAGCCTCCTCCATCTGCGTAACGCGCGGTGTTTCCGGCGTTGAGCGGATCGAGTCGATGATCATCGGCGCATCCTCCCGGATTTCCCCTGATGCAACATCATAGAGATACCATTGCACGTCACCTGCTTCGGCGGTCCAGACATCCTCGCCCGAGGCATCGCTCGCCGCCTTGTCATGCGCGGGGCGGGCATAACAGAAGAAGACCTGCTTTGTGCCGGGCTTGAGGTTCTGCTTCCCTGAGAAGATGCCGTTAGGATAGGCGTTGACCTGTTCGTCAAGACCGGGGGTGGCGTTTAGCAGGTCTTGCCATTCGAGGTGCATATCCTCGTCCGGGCTGCGCTGGCCTTCGTATTGCTCGCTGAAGTTGCGCAGGTCTTCATAGTCGTCGTCCTCGCGCAGGAGTTGCTTGCCTTCGATGCCAAGCGTCTTGGAAATCCGCAAAGTCTTATGGGCAACCTTGCCGTAGAGCTTGAGCAGCTCGTCGAGATCATCAGGCGGCAGGAAGTTCCAGTAGGCGACGGTGCCGCGCAGGTCCTTTTGGTCGGGATGGTTAGCCACGATCCGCGCTTCAATTTGCGGGTTCATGCGGCGATCGACACGGCCAATCCGCTGCATCAGCCGCACCGGGTTCCAGTGCAGATCATAGTTGATCAGCCTAGTGGCATCCTGAAGGTTGAGGCCTTCGGACAGTACGTCGGTTGAAACGAGAACACGGATTTCGTTGTCGCCCTGTTCAGCGCTAGAGCTTTCATTGTAATAGGGAGCGAACCGCTGGATGATGGTTGCGCGATCGCCCTTGGTGCCGCTGTCGATTTGGTCAACGCCCTGGATCCCGGCATCCTTGAGCTGCTGCGCAACATAGCGCGCGGTATCGCCGAACTCTGAGAAGATCAGGACTTTGTGCTTTGACAGCACCGGGTCCTTTGTCAGGAGCTGGATCAGTTTCTTGAGCTTCAGGTCCTGGCTCGGTTTGAACTTCTCCAGTTCATAAAGAAAGTCCGCGACCTGTTCGAGATCGGCCAGGGTATGGTCAATGATCTCTTCGACCTTGAAGTCCTTGCGCGGGAGCTTTTCGACGGCTTCCAGTAGCTCCGGTGGAATCAGATCGTCTTCTGCCTCATCGTCGTCGAACATGTCTTTTTGAGGCGTGTAATCCAGCAGCTTGGCGTGTTTGCGCTTCCAGCGGTGGAGTTGAGCCTTTTCATGCTCGGTTTCGCAATGGACCTCCATCCAGGCGAGCAGCTTCATCAGCAGCCGCCAGCAGGATTGGCGGAACGCGTCTGCCGAACTTTCGAACCGCTTCAGGAAGCTGGTCCGAATCAGGGCAACAACTTGCTTAAGGCGACCGCGTTCGAGTGCGGTTGCAACCTCCTCGCTATCGCCTTTATAATAAGCGTATGGGTTGTAAATGCCGAGGACGAACAGCGGATCGCGCTTGTGGAAGGCCTCTGCCACCATATCGAGCAACTTGCCGTAGGTTTGGCGAACCGAGTATTCTGCAACGGTTGGCTTGCGCGGTTCAGGGAACATGACTTCCCCATCGCCTTCGCGCTTCATGCTTTCCTTCACATAACTGCGACTGCGTTGGACAACGAGGGCGTCGAACAGTGGATCGGCGGAGAGGCGGAGAGAAACATCGGCGCTGTTGAGTTCGAGCGCGCCCTGATCTGCGCGATTTCCATAAATCTCGGCTTCGATTTTCTTTTCGAGCTGGCGGATATAACCGGGCAGTGAGTGGATGCCGAGCGTGCCACCCGCGAAATGATCGGCTTGGTGCTGGGTGAACAGCTCGACCATATGCTGGAAGTCAGTGAGACGGTTGTTGATCGGCGTTGCGGTCAGCAGGAACATCTGCTTGCCTTGGGCGAGGTCGTATAGGCGCCAGTAGCGGGATTTGCGCACCTCGCCATCTTCACCCTTCGTTCCCGTATTCCGGAAGTGATGCGCTTCGTCGATAATGATCACATCGGCTTCTTCGCCAACACGATCCAGTTCTTCCTGCATCTTTTCGCGCATCAAATCGGTGTGGCTGAAAATCTTGAGGCGGCTGTATCCCTTGAACACATCGGGCAGGCGCTTGCGTAACTCACGCTCCCAAACCGGCGTCTTTGCCGATTTAGGGACAAACAGAGCGACATTCTTTTTCTCGTGAACGGCAAAGCGCTCGATCAGCATGAGCCCGATAAAGGTCTTGCCCAGACCGACGCCGTCACAAAGGAATGCTCCGCCATATTTTTCCGCGCGTTTTAGGAGCCCCCCGTATCCGTCCTGCTGGTAGCGGGCCAAAACAGGGAAAATGCGTGACGTGCCTTTCTCCCATTCGCTCGCGGTTTCTTCATGTCCCAGGAAATACTGCTGTAAGGACCGAGCATAGATTTCGAACGGCAGATATTGGCGGGCGTGGCGTTCGAAAGTCTTCAGAATTTCTGGCGTTACGTCTTCAGATTCCTCCCAATGCTCGTCGTACCATTCTTGCAGAACCGCCACGGGGGTTCCGGTAACTTGCACATTTAGTTCAATATTTTCCGTCAGGCCAGGCAACGTGAAGTTGGACGAGCCGACCAATGCACTGGAACCGATCACTTCCATGCGTGCATGAGTGATGTAGGCCTTTGCGTGAAATTTGTCCTTACGATAAACGCGGCATTCGATTTTGCCTGAACGCAGCGCGTCAACGATGGCGCCTACACCGCGAAGGAAATGATTTTTCTGCTTTTCAGATTCGAGGCTGCCGTCCAGCACATTCGACGCCGCCGATAGCGCAGCGGCAAACGCACGTTTAGTTCTGCGGGACACCTCATCCCCCATGAGGATGCGAATTTTCTCTAGTTTTTGCCATTCACCATCGAGCGCCAAGAGCGCGCCAACTTCAAAAAAGCCGGACGCAATATCGATGCTGCGCGATATTTCGCACCAATCTTTAAGATAACGCAGTGCCTTCCAATCATCTTCGCTGTTGTCGACGATGAAAAGTTCACTACCCGTACGTATGCTGCTGCGTTTTGGCATTAAATCACCTCTGCCAACAGCTTAGGCGGAGCGCTATCAGAGTTCAATGAGCTTGGTGAGGCCCTTGTGCGATGGCCTACCATTTTGGTGGTGTGCAATGGACTGGAGTTGTTGGACGTCATTGCGTGGCGCCTTTATGCGGGTAGCGATTGGCTATTCGCCGCGTGATACGCGGCGAATTTGGTTGCCCGCTGCGGCGAATGGGTGTTACAAATGCCGCAAAATTCGCGGCGAATGTGATGACCTATATCCACGAACTGGCCGATTGGCCCAATCTGCACTGGAGCAATGAGCGGCTTGCCGAGCCGCTGGCCGCCGTGCGCCATCGACAGGGGCGGCTCATTGGACGGATGGAGGCTTTCGGCTTTCCCTTGCGGGAAGAGGCTGTGCTGCGCACTTTGACCGAGGATGTGGTCAAGTCCAGCGAGATCGAAGGCGAAGTGCTGGACCGGGAGCAGGTGCGGTCATCGATTGCCCGGCGCCTGGGGATGGACATTGGCGGGCTGGTTGATGCCGACCGCCATGTCGAGGGCATTGTCGAGATGATGCTTGATGCCACGCAGAACCACGCGCGACCTTTGACGGCTGAACGCCTTTTCGATTGGCACGCCGCGCTGTTTCCCACCGGGCGCAGCGGGATGAGCCGGATCACCGTCGGCGCGTGGCGCACCGCAGCGAGCGGGCCGATGCAGGTTGTGTCTGGACCGATCGGGCGCGAGCGGGTGCATTATAAGGCGCCAGCGGCGGACCGCCTAGACGATGAAATGGCGCTGTTCCTGGCATGGTTCGAGGCGGCGGTGCCCGATCCGGTCGTAAAGGCGGGCGTCGCGCATCTGTGGTTTGTGACCATCCACCCGTTTGATGATGGCAATGGGCGCATTGCGCGCGCGATCGCCGATCAGGCTTTGGCGCGGGCGGAGGGCACGGCGCAGCGGTTTTACAGTATGTCGGCGCAAATCCGAGCCGAGCGGCAGGATTATTACGCGATGCTGGAGGCGACGCAGAAGGGTGGTTTGGACATCACGGCCTGGCTCTTGTGGTTCATTGCCTGCCTAGACCGCGCCTTTGATGGCGCAGAGACCATCCTTGGCGATGTCATGCGCAAGGCGCGGGTTTGGGAGCGGCTGTCGGATCAGCCGTTGAACGAGCGTCAGCGCAAGGTGATTAACCGGCTGCTGGATGGATTCGAGGGCAAGCTGACCAACCGGAAGTGGGCGGCGCTGGCCAAGACATCGTCGGACACGGCGCTGCGCGACATCAGCGACCTGGTCCACCGCGGGATTCTGGTCAGGGATGAAGGTGGTGGGCGCAGCACCAGTTATTCATTGTCTGTTGATGTCGATTCGTGAATGCTGGTAGCTGTCAGCAGTTGCTGTTGATGGCCTTAGCGCGCAGTGATAATAAGACCTCAGAACGTCTGAAAAGACGCCGGTTCGATTATTTTTGCAGACAACTTTTTTCAGGGCCTTTTTTGGGGCCTAGGCAAAAATGCCTTCAATCTAAATATTTGATAAATTTCTCCTAAAATCAATCTATTCGATTCCGGCTCGGCCTCCATTTTCCTGTCTGGCGACGCCTGCCGACGGTTGAAAAAATCCCTGATTTCCGCTAGTTTGAGGGCATTCGCTGATTGTCAGCGAGTGCCTCTGTTTGTCTGTAGCCGCAGACGGTGTGGGCCAGACTTGGGGCGACCAGGGCTCTTGCGCAGCGGATTGTGAAGGAAACCGGCGGACGACCGGCGGCACAGTTCGGCAATGCTCTCCTCGCCGCGCAGCCCTTCAAGCACAATCGGGATCTTGTCTTCGGTCAGGAAGTGTCGGCGCGTGGCGAATATGCCAGGCATAGCCGCGATGCAGGCCGATGGCGTGCTCCATGCCGAGAGGGGGCCGGGCAGAGCTGCGGTCATCGTAAAAGTGCAGGCAGGGCCATCGCGGGTCTGGGCAATGGATGTCACCGCGTGAGGCAGGTCGGCCAAGGGAGAAGTGGCATGTTCGATTTTACAGGGCAACGCGTTCTGGTGGCGGGGGGCAGTTCGGGCATCGGGCTGGCGAGTGCGATCCTTGCCGCGCAAAGCGGGGCGCGGGTGACGGTCGCGGCGCGATCCCCGGAACGTTTGGCCAAGGCGGCGGCGCAGATCGGGCATGGCGCGCAACCCGCCGTGCTGGATCTGACCGATGCAGAGGCCGTGGCCGGTTTCTGCGAAAGCTCTGGGGTTTGGGACCATGTCATCGTGACCGGATCGGATGTCAGAATCGCGCCGGTCCGTGAATTGCCGCTGCCCGATGCGCGTCAGGCCTTCGACAGCAAGTTCTGGGGCTTTTACCATCTGGCCCGGTCGGCGCGGATTGCCCCGGGTGGCTCGCTCTCGGTTGTCGCGGGTTTTCTGGCGACGCGGCCGGTGGCGGGGCGCGCGCTGATGGGGGCGATCAACGGCGCGCTGGAAAGTCTGGTGCGGGGGCTGGCGCTCGAACTCAGACCGGTTCGGGTCAATGCCGTCTCGCCCGCCGTGGTGGCGGGCGGGATGTGGTCGCATATGAGCGAGGAGGAGCAGGCCGCGATGTACGCGCGGGTCGGGGCCACCTATCCGGCCGGGTGCGTCGGTACGGGCGAGGATATCGCGCGCCAATTGCTGCTGATGGCCGCCACACCCTATGCCACCGGCACGATTGTCACGCTGGATGGCGGCGCCTCCATCGCCTGAGGAAGGTTCAAGAGCACCATGTTCAAGAGGATGTCAGTGCTGGTCCGGCGCGAGGGCGATACGCGGGCGCAGTTCTCGCAGGGCTGGCGGCGCCATGGGCGCTTCATCGCCGATCTGCCGGGGCTGCGCGGCTATGTTCAGAATCATGTCGAGGAGGAGTTTGCCGCGCCCGGCCCGCCTTTCCTGCGCGCGGACGGTTTTGTCGAACTGCGCTTTGACAGTCCCGAGGCGATGGCGCAGGCCTTTTCCAGCCCCGCCGCCCGCGCCATGGCGCAGGACGAGCCCCATTTCCTCGGCCATGGCTCGGGCTATGGGCTATGCGCCGATACGGGGCTGGGGGATGCGCAAAACGGCAACAAGCTGATTCTGGCCCTGAACGGCGGCGATCCGGCGCCCTTGGAGGCCGGTCTGGCCGCCATGCGCTTGCCGGGGCTGATCCGCGATGATGTGGCGGCGCTTATCCCCAAGCCGGGAATGGCGCCGCCCCAGCCGGTGTCGAGCTTTTGGCATGCGCATTGTGTTGACGCCGCCGCGGCCCGCGATGCGGCCCACAGGATTGCGGATATCGCGCAGGCCGCCCGGCTGCATGTCGCCATCTTTCGCGTCCGGACCCTGCGTTTTGCCTGATCCGGGCCAAGGCGTATCCATCAATGGCAGGCCGCTATGCGTGGTCGACAATCTGGTTGACCATTCCCGATCACCGCTGATCCAAGGCTGAGCGCTCGCGAAGCCGGGTAGGAGATGGCCCATGGCAGGCTCCTCGGGCTTGATGGGGGGCTTGGCGGCGTTTCGCGTGGCGGGCGGCAAGGTGCTCAATATTACCGCGCGCGGTCGAGGGCCGATTGCGTTGCTGCTGAGGGCGCGGACATGAATTGAAGTGGGGATTCGTTTTTATTCGGCGCCGTGAGGAACTGTGCCTTGGGGCCCCCTAATATGGATACCCAATCAGGATATGTCCAAAAGGGAAATCGATTTCCAAAAGTGAAGGCAAATCGCGCAATTGGCTGTTGTTAAAGGATTCTAAAGATTAACATAGGGGTTTTCCGTTAACATTTTGCTGCGCCATAGCCGTAAAAGTGAAGGTTTATAACGGCTCGCGATCGGGGCGTGAAACCATTTCCGGGGCAAAAATGGCATGACGGCAGTTGCGAGGATAGATAGGTGTTTAGATGTGAATCGAGGAAATAATTCACATTTGAAGCTAGATGACCTACACCAGAAGATTTTTCCCGATGAAATGAAGGTAAGGTATCTTTCGTTCAGCGACGGCAGTTCGGAGGAGAGAAAGATTTGGCTTAGCGAAGTTTTTCATTTATTTGAAGAATATTCGTACAGTGAAAATTCAACCAATTTCATTGCGACCACGTCATCCGAATTTGATGCGATTTTTATCGGGGGAAATGATGTCGGCCGGATGATCCGGGTTCTCAAATCCTTTTCGCCGATACTGAAAAACAAGCTCAAGGTCTGTATTTTGGCCAATGCCACACCGCCCAAGCGCGCGCGCGCGGTGGCGGCCGGCTTTGATGACGTGATCGATATTGAACGGACTTCGCCGGTAGAAGCTGTTTGGCGATCGCGCGCGATGTGGCGGCGCTATGTCCAATCCTTTGAGCAGCATTTCCAAGATCAGCGTCATGACAGGCAGCTTGTTGAAATCGCTGATATTTCGCGGCTTCCCCGGCGACACAAGCAGATTCTGCTGAGCCTTGTCGCGAGAAAGGGGCGTTGCCTTTCGTATCATGAAATCAGCAACATGATAGGGAACGGGATTGACGACGTGAGTGTGAAGCACATTCAAGTCCTTATCTGCCAGATCCGAAAGGTCCTGAACAAGGACTGTAAAATCGTCTGTGAAAAACAGCGTGGCTACAGAATTACATTGGAAGGTTGAGATGGCTGATATGTCTGGAGTGTGGTGTGTTGGGAAAGCTCTATAATATTTTCCGTATATATTTTTTCTGTTCTAGAGGGAGGCATATAAGAAACAGGAAAAGAACCCGCCACGATGGCGTTCATTTGATCTCGCGATGCAAGCATTGCGAAATAAGGCTATTTTATAATCCGAATGGAACATGGGAGGATTTTCCAAGCTTTGCACCAAAAGGATATGTTATCCCGACTTGAATAAAATTTTGATGATTTTAGTATTTGTAATTGTATTAACCTTTTTTTTTAATGATAATCATATTTATCGCTGACTATAATTTTTAAATTAGTAATTGCCATATATTGTGTGCAGCGCAATATATAATTGCGCTGTCTGTGTCTAATGTCGAAGGCATGCCCCTCCCCTCCCCATCTGAAACGTCAACGTATCGCACCGTTCCTGGCTTCATGCCCGGGGCGGTTTTTGCGCTTGGCGTCAGGCTTGCCCCGCGCGCATGATCGCGGCCACTTGCCGCCCGATGTCGGCGGGGCTCAGGCGGCCGGGGCGATACCAATCGGTCGTATGGTTCAGCATGGTCAGCAGCGTGTTGCGATAGATCGACAGGTCGATATGCGGCGGCAGATCCAGCTCGGCGATGATCCGGGCAAAGATCGCCTCGAAGGCATCGCGCCGCTCGATCAGCAGGCGGCGCAGCGGTTCGGGCGCCGTGCGGAAATCACTCATCAGCGGCGTGGTCAGCGATTGCGGATCGAGCTGGATTTCCAGCATCGTGACGCAGGCGGTTTCCAGCTTTTTCCACGGATCCCCGATGGTGGCGATGGCCTCCTCGATTCGCGCGCCGGCCTGATCGAGCGCATTGTTGTGCAGCTCGGCAAAGAGCGCGTCCTTCGATTTGACATGGTGATAGAGTGAGCCGCCCAGCACGCCCGCCTCTTCGCCTATATCGCGCATGGACGTTCCGGCATAGCCCTTGGCGGCGAATAGATGGGCCGCGATTTCAAGGATTTGCGCGCGGCGGTTGCTGCCCTGCTCGGTGGGCTGGCGGCGCGCGCGGGGGGTGGGCGGCGCCATGGTCATGCCCATGCTCCCGTGCCCCGCACGGCCCTGTCGGACGGCCTGGCGGTGGCGGGGCAGGAGGGGGATGGCAGAGCCAAAATACGCTTCCTCGTTTGACTGTAACAGATGTTTGGTATAGACCTTGTTCAACGGCCATGCAAGCGCCTGTGGAATCGGGTGCTGAAAGCTTAAGGGTGATGTTGCCATGAAGTGTTTGGTACCGATCAAGCGTGTGCTTGATTACAACGTGAAGCCACGTGTGAAGGCGGACGGGACGGGTGTGGACCTGGCGAACGTCAAGATGAGCATGAACCCGTTTGACGAGATCGCGGTGGAAGAGGCGGTCCGCCTGAAGGAAAAGGGCGTGGCGAGCGAGGTCGTGGTGGTCTCGATCGGCCCGGCCAAGGCGCAGGAGACTTTGCGTTCGGCGCTGGCGATGGGCGCGGACCGGGCGATTTTGGTCAGCACGGAAGAGACGGTCGAACCGCTGGCGGTGGCCAAGATCCTGGCGAAGATCGTGGGCGAGGAAGCGCCGGGTCTGGTGGTGCTGGGCAAGCAGGCGATTGACGATGACAGCAACCAGGTGGGCCAGATGCTGGCCGCCTTGACGGGGCGGCCGCAGGGAACGTTTGCTTCGCGGGTCGAGGTTGAGGGCGACCATGTGCTGGTGACGCGCGAGGTGGACGGCGGGCTGGAGACGGTCAAGCTGGCTCTTCCCGCGATTGTGACGACGGACCTGCGTTTGAACGAACCGCGCTATGCCAGCCTGCCCAACATCATGAAGGCGAAGTCGAAGAAGCTCGAGACCAAGGCGCCCGGTGATTACGGCGTGGACATCACGCCGCGCGTCAAGGTGCTGAAAGTGGCCGAACCTGGGTCACGCAGCGCGGGCGTGAAGGTGGCCGATGTCGATGCGCTGGTCGTGAAGCTTAAAGAATTGGGAGTCGCATAATGACTGTTTTGGTGTGGGCTGAACACGACAATGCGGTCTTGAAGGACGCCACGCTTTCGGCGGTGAGCGCCGCTGCGAAGCTGGGCGAGGTGCACGTGCTGGTGGCCGGTTTGGGTGTGGCTGGTGTGGCCGAAGCGGCGGCCAAGATCGCCGGCGTGGCCAAGGTGCTGGTGGCTGACGATGCGGCCTATGAACATGGGCTGGCGGAGAATGTCGCGCCGTTGATCGTCGGGCTGATGGGCGGCTATGACGCCTTTGTCGCGCCTGCCACGACCACGGGCAAGAACATCGCCCCGCGCGTGGCGGCTCTGCTCGATGTGGCGCAGATCTCGGATATCCTGAGCGTCGAAGGCCCCAGGACTTTCACCCGCCCGATCTATGCGGGCAATGCCATCGCCACCGTGGAATCCTCGGACGCCAAGCTGGTGATCACCGCGCGCGGCACCGCCTTTGGCAAGGCCGAGGCCACCGGCGGCAGCGCGACCATCGAAACCATCGCCACCACCGGGGACGCGGGCCTCTCCAGCTTCATCGGCGCCGAGATCGCCAAAAGCGAACGCCCTGAACTCACCAGCGCCAAGGTGATCGTCTCGGGCGGGCGCGCCCTGAAGGACGCCGAGACCTTTGCCGCCACGATCCTGCCGCTGGCCGACAAGCTGGGCGCAGCCGTGGGCGCGAGCCGGGCCGCCGTGGACGCGGGCTATGTGCCCAACGATTATCAGGTGGGCCAGACCGGCAAGATCGTCGCGCCCGAAGTCTATATCGCGGTGGGCATCAGCGGGGCGATCCAGCATCTGGCGGGGATGAAGGACAGCAAGACCATCATCGCCATCAACAAGGATGAGGACGCGCCGATCTTTCAGGTGGCCGACATCGGGCTGGTGGCGGATCTGTTCAATGCCGTGCCCGAACTGACGGGGAAGCTGTAAGCCATGAGCGAGATCCAGCGCGACACGATGCCCTATGATGTGGTGGTGGTGGGCGGAGGGCCTGCGGGGCTTTCGGCCGCCATCCGGATCAAGCAGTTGAACGCTGATCTGAGCGTCTGCGTGCTGGAGAAAGGGTCGGAGATCGGGGCGCATATTCTGTCGGGCGCGGTGGTCGATCCGCGCGCGATGGATGAATTGCTGCCCGATTGGCGGAGCAGCGACTGCCCGCTGGCTGAGGTTCCGGTGACGGACAACTGGCACTGGGTGCTCACCAAGGGCGGGCATTATGCGGTGCCCCATGCGCTGATGCCGCCCTTCATGAGCAATCACGGCAATTACACCGTCAGCCTCGGCAATCTGTGCCGCTGGCTGGGGGGCAAGGCCGAGGAGCTGGGGGTGGAGATCTTCCCCGGCTTCCCGGCGGCCGAACTGCTCTATGACGGTGATCGCCTGATCGGCGTGCAGACCGGCGACATGGGCGTCGACCACGAGGGCAAGGCGAAGGGCGACTATCAGCCGGGCATGAACCTGACGGCCAAATACACCATTCTGGCCGAGGGCGCGCGCGGGCATCTGACCAAAAGGGTCAAGGCGAAGTACGATCTGGAGCGCGATTGTCAGCCGCAGGTCTATGGTCTGGGCATCAAGGAATTGTGGGACATTGATCCGGCCAAACATGTGCCGGGCCGGGTTTTGCACACACAGGGCTGGCCGCTCAGTGAGAGCGAGAGCTGGGGCGGGGGTTTCCTCTACCATCAGGCGGGCGGGCAGGTCGCGCTGGGGTTTGTCACGGCGCTGGATTACAGGAACCCGCATGTCAGCCCCTATGAGGAATTCCAGCGCTGGAAGCAGCATCCCGCGATCCGCGCGATCCTCGAAGGCGGCAAAAGGGTCAGTTACGGCGCGCGGGTGATCAACGAGGGCGGGTGGCAATCGGTACCGCATCTGGCCTTCCCCGGCGGGGTGCTGGCCGGATGCAGCGCGGGCTTTGTCAACGTGCCGCGCATCAAGGGCAGCCACACCGCAATGAAGAGCGGCATGCTGGCCGCCGAGGCGATTGTCACCGCCATCGCCGGGGGCGAGGAAGGCACGCAGTTGGACGCCTATGAGGCGGCCTTGCGCGAGAGCTGGATCGCCGACGAGCTGAAACTGGTGCAGAACGCGCAGCCTTTGGTCGCCAAGTTCGGCGGGGCGCTGGGCACGGTGCTGGCGGGCGCGGATATGTGGGCGCGGTATCTGCGCATCAATCCGTTTGGCGCGATGGCCCACCACAGTGACGCCGAGGCCACGGGCCGGGCCGATCTCTACCAGCCCATCGCCTATCCCAAGGCGGATGGGGTGATCAGCTTCGACCGGCTCACCAATGTCTCCTTCTCCTTCACCAACCATGAGGAGGATCAGCCGTGCCACCTGAAACTGACGGATGCGACGGTGCCGACCCGGATCAACCTGCCGCGCTATGCCGGGCCGGAAGCGCGCTATTGCCCGGCGGGCGTGTACGAGTTCGTGGGCGAGGGGGATGCCAAACGCCTCCAGATCAACGCGCAGAACTGCGTCCACTGCAAAACCTGCGACATCAAGGACCCTACGCAGAACATCACATGGGTCGCGCCCGAAGGTGGCGGTGGGCCCAATTATCCCAATATGTGAAGGAAGAAGGAGGAAATGCGAGGGTCTAGACCCTCGCGCTCCCATTCCTGTCGGCGGGGCGCCCCGCCTATACCAGGGCGCCCGGCACGCAGCGTTTGAAATTCCAAAGCCTGCGGCGCCAATCAGCGCTATCCCGCCGCGCCGCAGGCCATCAAACAACCGCCAAACACCCCACGCTGCCCCCAAGGCACCACCCCCATAACGGGATTGCAAAGGGCCCCCGCCCTTTGCCCGCCGGAGGCAAAACCCCGGAAAAGCCAAAGAGAGGACCACCCCATGCAAACCCGCATCACGCAAATGCTTGGAATCAAACACCCCGTCGTTCAGGGCGGCATGATGTGGGTGGGCACGGCGGACATGGCCAGCGCGGTGTCGAACGCGGGCGGGCTGGGGATCATCACCGCGCTGACCTTTCCCACGCCCGATGCTCTGCGCGCCGAGATCGAGCGCTGCCGCGCGCTGACGGATCAGCCGTTCGGGGTGAACCTGACGCTGCTGCCATCGCTCAACCCGCCGCCTTATGCCGAATATCGCCGGGCCATCATCGAGAGCGGGATCACCATCGTGGAAACCGCCGGCCACAACCCGCGCGAGCATGTCGAGGACTTCAAGAGCCACGGGATCACGGTTCTGCACAAATGCACCGCCGTGCGCCACGCGCTCAGCGCCGAGCGGATGGGGGCCGACATCATCAGCATCGACGGCTTTGAATGCGCAGGCCATCCCGGCGAGGATGACATTCCCGGCCTGATCCTGATCCCGGCGGCGGCGGACCGGGTGCGCGTGCCCCTGCTGGCCAGCGGGGGATTTGGCGACGGACGGGGCCTTGCCGCGGCGCTGGCGCTGGGGGCCGAGGGCATCAACATGGGCACCCGTTTCTGCGCCACGGCCGAGGCCCCGATCCACCCCGATATCAAGCGCATGCTGGTCGAGGGCGACGAGCGCGGCACCGACCTCATCTTCCGCAGCTATCGCAACACCGCCCGCGTGGCCAAAAACGCTATCTCGCAGGCCGTGCGCGAGGCCGAGAGCCGGGGCGAGCCTTTCGCCGCCGTCGCCCCGCTGGTCAAGGGCGCCCGTGGGCGAGAGGGCCTGAGCACCGGCGACACCGCCCATGGCGTCATCACCGCGGGCCTCGTCATGGGGCTCATCCATGATATCCCGACATGCCACGAACTCATCACGCGCATCGTCAATGAGGCCGAGGAGATCATCAAAGGCAGGCTGGCCCGCCTGGCGGCGCAATGAAGCTTTGTGTCGGCGGCCCATCCGGTCGGGGGCCGCCGATGGTTGACCGTTTTTGATCCCATGTGCATGAACGCGATCCAACAGGTGATCGTGACATGAGCGCAGCAAGCGAAAGTAATGAGCGTCCGCAGACCTATGCCAGCCCGGCGATCATCGAGCGGCGGCGGCGGATTCTGGAGGAAACGCGGCAGGTGATCGCCGAAAACGGCATTACCGCGCTCAACATGAACGACATCGGGCGGCGCGCGGGCGTGGCCAAGCGGACGCTGTACAACGCGTTCCAGACGCGCGAGCGGATGATCGCGGCGGCCATTCAGGAATATTTCGAGGAATACGTCAGCCGCATCACCTTTGCCCAGCCCTCGGGCACGCTGCTGCATAATCTGGAGCGCATGATCTCGGTGGTGCAGCGCAACCGGCGCATCCCCAATTACATCCGCGCGATCATGTCGCTCTATTTCAGCCCCGAGGTGGATGAGGACATCTGGCTGGCGATGCATTCGATGGCCACGCGGCAAAACCGGGCGTGGATCGAAAATCTGGCCGCGGGCAAGCAGTTGCAGCCATGGGTCGAGGTCGATACGCTGGTCGATGATCTGGTGCGGCTGGAATATGCGATGATCAACGACTGGGCGCGCGGGCGGATTGGCGATGATGCGATCCTTGTGCGGCTGATCACGTCCTATCTCACGCTGATCCTTGGCGCGGTGCGCGGGGGCGCGCGCAAAGAGGTCGAGGCGATGCTCAAGGACATTGCCGAGCGCGGTGCGCAGGCTTTGCCGATGCGCTGACGCGCCTCCTGACAGATTTAGCCCTCGGCCAGAAAGGCCCGAATATCCTCCAGCACCGTGGGAAAGCGGTCATGGTGGAGCCAATGGCTGGCATTGTCATATTCGATCAGACGGGCATCGCGGAAATGGTTGATGCGCCCGTCCTTGCCCGGATTGGGCATGAAAGTGTTGCTGCCATGCAGAAACAGCATCGGACAGGTCACGGCCTGCCACATGGCGATCACGTCCTCTTCGGGGAAATCCAGCACCGGCCAGATGTTGAGCCTTGGGTCGAATTTCCAGCTGTAGGTGCCGTCATCATTGCTGCGCAGCGCGTGATGGGTCAGATGGCGGACCTGATCGTCGGAGAGATAGGGGTTCTTTTCGCGCATCCGGGCAAAGGCGTCCTCCTCGGAGGCATAGCGCTTGTGGTGGCGATGCGCGGCTTCCTGATGCAGGCGGATCCAGTTGGCCACGCGCGCGGCAAAGGGCTGGATCATCCGCTGCGAATTGCGTCCGCTCGACAGGGCCAGCCCCTCGATATTGACAAAGCGCGCGACCCGGTCGGGGAAGATCCCGGCAAAGCGCGTGGTCACCATCGCGCCCAGCGAATGGGCGCAGATGGTCAGCTTTTCTCCGCCAAGCGCATCGGCCAGATTGGCAAAATCCATCAGGAAAGCGGCCATCGTGTAATCGGCGTCCGGCGACCACGCACTGTTGCCATGGCCGCGCAGGTCGGGCGCGATCACCCGCCATTCCCCGGCCAATTCGCGCGCCAGCCAGTCCATCGAACGCGCATGGTCAAATCCGCCATGTTGCAGCACCAGCACCGGGGCGTTGGGGTCGCCCCATTCCAGATAATGCAGGCGCAGGGTCTGGCTGATGAAATAGTTCGACCGGGGCCGGATGGAATCGGAGGACGACAGCTTGACCATGCGTGCAGGTTTGGATCGCCCCGCACGCATGGTCAATGGCCTTATGGCGTCTTACCCCAGAGCGCCGGCGGGCAGAACGATCGTGTTGAGCGAATCCGCCGGCAGTTCCAGCGCCAGCGCTTTGCCGCCGAGCGCGTAACGCACCTTCTGCTTTTGCCCCAGCGCGTTATTGGCGATCAGCACCACGCTGTCGTCGGGATTGCGGAAGGCGATATTGTCGTCAAAGCCAAGGAAGCTGTCGACCGAAAGCGCCCGCGCCCCCGGCTTCACATAGGCCGAAAGGTGGCGCATCAGCCAGTAATCGGGCGTCAGACGCCATGATTTCGTGACCGGATCAACCACGATCAGGCTGTTCTGCGGCCAACCCCAGGGCGAGAGGCCCCCGGTCGGCAGGATTGCGTTCCAGTAATCCCAAGCGCTCGCGCCAAATTCGATATAGCGGCGCAGATTGGCCCAGCCATAGCGCGCATAGTGCCAGTCATTGGCCGAGGTGCCGCATTCCCATTCCGTGGCCCAGATGTCCATCTGCGGATATTGCCGTGCGATCTGGGGCAGGGCGCGCTTGCCGTCCCATTGCACGCCCACGCCCTTGATGACGGCGGCGGCTTTCGGATCGGCCAGCACGGCGTCGAGCATCTCGACCTTGCCGCGTTCGAGCGTGCCGAAGAACACGCGGGCGCCCACCTTGTCCATCTCGCGGCCAAGGAAGGGCAGGAACCGCGCCAACCCCTGCGGCGTCCATGTGCAGGAGGCATAGGGCTGGGCCGAGTTGAATTCATTCTGCGGCATCACCGTGCCGATGGTGATTCCCGCCCTGGCGTAATCCTCGACATAGCGGCGGAAATAGCGCGCATAGGCGTCGAAATAGCGGTCTTCCTGAATGAAGGCATCCTCGCCCTCGTGGCCGGTCTGATCATTGCGGATGCCGGTTTCGGGCGTGCCGGGCCATGGCCGCGCCATCGCATAGAACCCGTTCTTTTTCATCCAGCCTGGCGGGCTCCACGGGCTGGCCCAGAGCTTGAGGTCGGGGTTAAAACCCTGCGCTGCCTTGATATAGGGGATCAGCGTCTGAAGATCATTGGCGGTGGAGAAGCTCTTGAGATCAAAGTCGCCCGGCGTTTCGTCATAGGAATACCAGCGGCGTGCAAAGTCATTGGCCCCCACCGGCGTTCGGCACAGGGTAAAGGCGGCCTGATCGGGCGCGAACAGCGTGGCCATCGCCGTATGGCGGTCGGCGGGCGAGAGATGCGAGAGCGCAACCCAGCCAAGCTCGTTGAAGCAGGCGCCAAAGCCCGCCATCGTCTGGCGCGGATTGGCGATATTGATCGTGGCGTCCGTGCCGAACAGGCTGCCTTTGCTCACCTCGGCCAGCACGGGCACGCTCTGCTTTTGCCATGGCGCATCGGCCTGCGTGGAAAACCAGAGCGCGCCGGGCAGGGCGGGTGTTTCGGCCGCGCGTGCGGCAACAGGCGCCACCGCCGTGGCCCCGATCAGGCCCAGCGCCGCGCGGCGGGAAACGGAAAGATCAGTCATGGTCGGACACCTCGATCAGAATGCGGCGATAGCGGGTAAGAGCAGGCGTGCCATTGTCGGTAACGGCAAGGATGACATGGGCGGTGCGCACCGGCGGGCATTTCAATTGCGGCAGGTCGAGCCAGCTCTTGGCGCAGCGCGCGGCGATTTTGACCGTGGCGCGGGCCGTGTTGCCATGGGCGATTTCCAGCGCGGGATTGGGCGATGCGCCGTCAAACCCGGCCTCGTCATAGGCGAACCAGCGATAGGTCAGACGGTTGTCATCAGGATCGCGGCTGGCGGCGGCGTCCAGCGTGATGGACTGGCCCACCTTGGCTTTGATCGTGATCGGGGCAAGGCCCGCGATGTTATTGACCACTGGCTTTGGCGCATGGTTGGCCTTGGCGGGGGATTGGATGGTCCAGTCCATCCGCGCGGCAAAATCATTCTGAAACGCCTCGCGCCAGCGCCAGATCGTGGCCTGATCGCTGGTATGGTCGCCCACTGTGTCGGCGCTGGTCACGCGCATGAAGGCATCGCCCCCCTGCGTCCAGATCTTGTGGCTCTCGCCCACGGGCTGGCGCAGGATATAGCGCCCGCCCCAGCCGCCCCAATTGGGCTTGTCCTGCGCGTTCAGCCCGTTGGTGATCAGGCCGAGGAAGGAGGGCGTGTCGCCTTCCATGATGAACATGTGATGCGGATAGGCCGCGCCCAGCGGGCCCTTCGCGCGGATATTCCGGTCGAGCCATTCGTTCGAGACGGTGGTGAAATCGGCCCCTGCGCCATTGCGGTAATATTTGTCGCCCGAAATGCCGGTCCATGTCGCGGCGGCATATTCGCCGCCGTCCTGCGAGGATGGCGTGCCGATCCAGAACAGGCCCGGATAGGTCCGGCGGATCTGAGCGCCCGCATCGTCCTGATCGCTGATGGCATAGACGCGCAGGCGGGCGACCAAGGCCTCGAACTCGCCGGCGGGCAGCGTCTTTTGCGCATGGCCCAGCGCTTCGGCCAGTGTGTTGCCGCCGCCCCACAGGCCCACCCAGAGCGGGCGCGCATCAGGCCGCCGCGCCGCCTCGATCAGGGCCAGCGCGGCGGGCGAGGGATGGTCCATATCCACCGCGGCCATGCCATAGCCCGCGCGGCCTGCGTAAACGCGCGCGCCTATCGCCTCGCCGGTGGGATAGGCCGGATCGTGCAGGCGCAGATTGCCCGCCACCTTGCCATAGGCGTCGATCACCTTGTGCATGATCTGCGGGCTGACCTTTTCGCGCTGCCAGACCGAGGTGGTGGCGCCCAGACCCTCGATGTCGATTTCGTTGGAATAGAGCAGCAGGCGCACCAGCGACATCTGATCGTCCGGCTCATTGCCAATGTCAGACAGGACGAAGAGGCGGGGATGGGGCTCTGTCGGAGCGGCGGCCTGAACCGCGGGCGCGGCGGCCAGCAAAAGGGCGGCCGAGAGCATGGGCAGACGGGGCATCGCTTTCTCCTGATCATGGTCGGCCCCGCCGGGATGAAGGGCGGGGCCAAGGCTCTTTCGGCCTTCGATTTTCGGCGGTTATCCTTCGATTTTTGCGACGACAACCGATTTTGCCGGAATATCCAGCAGCAATTTGCCGCCGCTGATCCGCCCGCTGTTAAAGGGTGCCGGGGCAATCTCTTCCTTCTGTCCCGGCGTGTTATGCGCGTCCAGCTTGGCGGCCGTCAGCACCTGGCCCGAAACCCTGGTGCCTTTCCGGCCGCCAAGGTCGAGCGCGAGGCGGTAGCCCTTGTCCTTGTCGGCATTGGCGATGGCGACATACGTCTTGCCATCCCTGGCCTTGGCCGCGCTGACGGTAAAGGCGGGGAAGGAGCCGCTTTCAGCCTTCAGCATGGGCGCGGGGGCGTTGACCGGGATAAAGGTCGCGTCCTGAAACGGCGTGTACATGGCAAAAGTGTAATAGGTCGGCGTCTTGGCCAATTTATTGCCATCGGTCAGCAGCATGGCCTGAAGCACATTCACCGCCTGGGCAATATTCGCCATGCGCACCCGGTCGGCATGGGCATGGAAAATGTTGAAGGTGATCGCCGCCACCAGCGCGTCGCGCAAGGTGTTCTGCTGATAGAGATGGCCCGGTTCGGTGCCTGGTTCGGTGCGATACCATGTGCCCCATTCATCGACGAACAGGCCGATCCGCTTTTTCGGGTCCACCTTGTCCATCACCGCTTCATGCCCGCGCAGGATCGCGTCCATGCGCGATGCCTGATAGAGGATCTCGTTCCAGTGGCTGGCGGGAAAACCGGTGGCCATGGCGGTGTCGCGTTGCGCCCAGTCGCCATGCCACACGGTGTAGTAATGCAGCGAGATGGCATCCATCTGCGCCCCTGCATTGTTCAGGACGACCTCCATCCATCTGGTGTCGTCATTGTTTGGCCCCGATGCGACCCGAAGCGCCGAATTGTCATTATGCATATGGAAGGTTGAACCGTTCTTGTGAAAGAAGGTTGCAAATTTCCGATATTCATTTGCGAAATATTCCGGAGTCTGCGCGCCGCCGCATCCCCATGCCTCGTTGCCGATGCCGACGAAATCCACCTTGAAGGGTGCGGCATGGCCATTGGCGCGGCGCTCCTGTGCCAGCGTGTCCTCGCCCTTTGATGTCAGATAATCCATCCATTCGCGCATGACGGCGGGCGTGGCTGTGGCCATGTTGATGGCGACATAAGTGTCGGTGTTCAACTGTTCGGCAAAGTCGAAGAATTCATGCGTGCCAAAGGCGTTCGTTTCCAATCCGCCCCACCAGTCATTCTTGCGCACCGGGCGCCGCGCCGAAGGGCCAATGCCATCGCGCCAGTTATAGATGTCGGCAAAGCAGCCGCCCGGCCAGCGTACCACCGGCACCTTGATGGCGCGCAGCGCATCGACCACATCGCGGCGGATGCCGCGCGTGTTCGGGATCGGGCTGTTCGGCCCGACCCAGATGCCGTCATAAATGTCGCGGCCCAGATGTTCGGCAAATTGCCCCTGAATATGGCGCGATATGACCGGGCCGGGCTGGTCGGCCCGGATCGCCCCGTTGATCGTTTCCTGCGCAGTGGCGGGCGTTGCAAAGACCACCGCAGCGGTTCCCATCAAGGAGACGATCCGGCGCATGACGCTTATTCCTTCCAGCTCTTGGCGGGCAGGGTGATGCTCACCATCTCGCCCAGATGTTCCGCATCCCGGCCCAGCGCAAAGCCATAGGCGCCCTTGGGCGTGACCCACTGGCCATCCTTCCAGTCGGCCAGCAGGCGCGGGTCGATGGTCAGCGTGACGGGTTTGCTTTCACCAGCCTTGAGCGAAACGCGGGCAAAGCCGACAAGGCGCTGCTTCACTTCGCCATTGCGGGTGGCCAGATAAAGCTGGGCCACTTCATCGCCATCACGCGCGCCGGCGTTCTTGACCGTAAAGGTTGCGGTCAGGCCCTTGAGGGTCAATCCGCCGGTCTGAAACGTGGTGTAGGACAGGCCATAGCCGAAGGGGAACAGCGCCTTCTGCTTTTGCCGCGCGAACCAGCGATAGCCGACGTCCGAGCCTTCGATGTCATAATCGGCATGAAGCTGATCGCTGCCCGAGGTGGGATCACCGGCAAAGTTGGGCTCGACCCAATCGCTGCCGTCCAGCTTGGGACGAGGGAGCTGTTCGGTGCTGGCCGGGAAGGTGATGGGCAGGCGGCCGCCGGGGTTGGTGTCGCCAAACAGCACGCTGGCGATGGCTTCGCCGCCGCGCGCGCCCGGATACCATGCCTCGACCACAGCCTTGACCTTGCCCAGCCAGGGCATCGCCACTGGCCCGCCATTTTCCAGCACGACCACGGTGTTCGGATTGGCCGCCGCCACTGCCGCGATCAGCTCATCCTGACCGTTGGGCAGATGCAGGTCGGGCACATCCAAACCTTCGGTGGTATATTGCGTGGCAAAGATCACCGCCACTTCCGACTGCTTGGCCTTTTCGACTGCGTCGGTGATGTAGCGGCCGTCGCGGAAGGTTACCTTGGCGGTCGGGGCCTGCGCCTTGATCGCCTTCAACGGGCTGGAGCGGTGATAGTTCTGGCCGATGAGACCCGCCCAGACGCCGTCGCCCATGATCGGGATCGTGACGGCCGGGCCGCCTTCGCCCTGAACCTGCGAGGAACCGCCGCCTGACAGCACGCCGCCATCGGCAAAGCCGCCGATCACCGCAATCGACTTGGCGGTCTTCATCAGGGGCAACAGCCCGCCTTCATTCTTGAGCAGCACGATGCCCTGCTTGGCGGCGTCCTCGGCCACCTTGGCATTGGCGGCGAAATCGATCTTGCCGCCCTTTTGCGCGGGGGACTTGTCGATGCCGGCCGCATAGATCGCGGTCAGAACGCGGCGGTTCATGTCATCGACGCGGGCCGCCCATTTAGGATCGGCCTTGGCCCTGGCGGCCAGTTGGTCGGTGAAGAACACGCCCTTGTCGAGCTGTTCGCCCGATTGCTGGTCAAGGCCGTTGATCGCGGCCTCGACGCCCGGCACCGCGCCCCAGTCGGACATGACAAAGCCCTTCCAGCCCCAGTCCTTTTTGAGGATCTTGTTGAGCAGCCAGTCATTGGCGCAGGCATTGGCGCCATTGACGCGGTTATAGGCGCACATCACCGAGAGCGGCTGGCCCTGTTCGATGCCGATCTTGAAGGCGAGCAGGTCGGATTCCTTGGCGGCCGCCTCGCTGATCTTGATATCGACATATTTGCGGCCGGTTTCCTGACCGTTCAATGCAAAATGCTTGATCGTCGAGATGATGTGGTTGGACTGGATGCCGCGAATGGCCGCGCCCACCAGCATGCCTGACAACAGCGGGTCTTCGGACAGATATTCAAACGTGCGGCCATTGCGCGGATCGCGCATCAGATTGACGCCGCCCGCCAGCAGGACGTTGAAGCCCTTGGCGCGGGCCTCGCCGCCGATCATCGCGCCGCCGCGATAGAGCACGTCCGGGTTCCATGTGGCCGCCTGCAGCACACCCGAAGGCAGGGCCGTGGCCCCGTCATGGCGCAGGCCCATCACATAGGACACGCCCAGCGAAGCGTCGGTTTCCTTGAGCGCAGGCACGCCAAGGCGATTAATCCCGGCCACATAGCCTGCCCCCGGCACCGCATCGGCGGGGATCTTCGTCGTGCCGATGCCCAGATCCATCGGCATGATGCCATGGGTCAGGATGGTCTTTTCTTGCGGAAGCATCGCCTTGACGGTGGCGGCGGCGCGGGCATCGGCCTTGGCCACATCCTGCGCATTGGGGGCCTGTGCGGCGGCGGTCTGCGAAGCAAGAGCCAGCGCCATCACGCTGATCGAAGTCCAGACCTTGGGGGTGCTCATCACTGTCATCCTCGTATGTTCAGATAGGCAACAATTCGGGGGAGCGCACATGACAAAGGCGGGTGCGGCCCAAGACCGCACCCGCCCTCCCTCATGACTCGTTTGTGTTCACTTAGAACTTCACACCGGCGCGGACGCCATAGGTGCGCGGTTCTTCCATCGTCACGGCAGGGGTGTTGCCCGCCACGGCGTTGGCCACGGTGATCACGTTTTCCAGATTCTTGGCATAGCCCTGGATGTACCAGCGGTCATGCGGCGCCTTGTAGGTCACCGTTACGTCGGTCTTGGTATAGCTGGGCATGCGGAACTGATACAGCATGTTCAGGTCCGAGATGTAGTAATCCGAGGAAAGCGCGGTGCGCACCCCGGCTTCAACCCTTGCGCCATTGGCCAGATCAAAGTTGCGGGTATAGCCCACCGTTGCCGTCCACTTGGGCGCGTGGTCCAGTTGCTTGCCGCTGAAGTTCACGCTCTGGCCCGACGAATTCGTGGGCGAGAAATGGCTGTAGCGGGCATTGGTGTAGTTGGCCGCGATGGTGAACGTATCATCCGGGGTCGGCTTCAACGTGGTTTCGGTTTCCACGCCGTCGATCTTGGCCGTACCCGCGTTCTGGATCAGCGTCTGGAGCACCTTGGCGCCGGTGGTGGCGTCGGTCAGCGTGGCCGCCTGCGAAAGCTGGAGGTTGCTGTAATCATAGTGGAAGGCCGAAGCGTTGAAACGCACCTTGCCGTCGGCAAACTTGAACTTCACGCCGCCTTCATAGGCGGTGAGCTGTTCGGGGCGATAATAGAGCTGACCGGCGCTGAGCGCGCAGCCCAGACCCGAACCGCTGACGCAGCCGTCGTTAAAGCCGCCCGCCTTATAGCCGGTCGAGACGTTGAAATAGGCAAGGCCCAGACCCGGCACGTCATAGTCAAGACCAGCCTTCCACGTCACCTTTTCGAACGTGGCCGAGGCGATGTTCAGGTTGAGCGTGCAGGTGGTGCCCACGCATTGCGAACCAAAGGCCGAGGGGACCGAGGCCTGATTGGGAAAATACAGCACCGTGGCGCCGTTGCGCGACTTGAAGTCGTTGGTGTAGCGCACGCCGCCCGTCAGATGCAGGCCGGGGATGATGTCATAGGTCAGCTGTGCAAAACCGGCCTTGGAGCGCGACACGGTCGGGCCTTGCGGGAAGGCATAGCCCGACGCGCCGGTATAGACCATCGAGGAGAGCGGGTTGCCCAGCGTGTAGTTCAGGTAGGACTTTTCCTCGAAGTAATAGCCGCCGGCCTGCCCGTGCAGCTTGTTGCCCTTGCCGAAGGCCAGACGCAGTTCCTGCGAATTCTGGTGATAGCGGCCCCAGAAGGTCGCCGGGTTTTCCAGCACGCCCAGGAACAGCAGGTCCTGATTGAAGTCCTGTTTGGATTCGCGATACGAACCCAGATAGGTCACGTCGATCCTGTCGGTCAGCGCATAGGTGAATTCGCCCATCACGCCCTTGGTGGTGTTCCACTTATAGCTGGAATATTGCTGGCCATAGCCCAGACCGCGATAGGCATTCGCGCTCTTGCCCGCGATGAAGGTGGGGTTCACACCCACGGTGCCGGTGTTGGTGTAGAAGTTCGAAAGCGGCACCACGTTGGTCATCGAACCGCGCTGGCTCGACCAGTCGCCGCGCACGACGAATTTGAGACGGCCAATGTCGCCGCCGAACGACAGGCGCGTCGAGAAGATCTTGCGATAGGGGTTGAGCGGATAGGCCGGGTTGCTGGCCGTTTCCAGAACGTTGCCGTCCTGACGGTCAAAGTTGGCGGCCAGACGCACGCCCAGCGAATTGCCAATCGGCGCGTTGATCATGCCGGTGTAGTTCTGGCTGTTCAGATTGCCGATCTTGGCATCGAACGAACCTTCCCACTTGGCCTTGGGGCGGGCCGACTGGACGTTGACAACGCCGGCGGTCGTGTTGCGGCCATAGAGCGTGCCCTGCGGACCGCGCAGCACTTCGACCTGCGCCACGTCAAAGAAGGCGCCCTTTTGATCCTGCGGGCGGGCAATATAGATGCCGTCGAGCAGGAAGGCAGCCGAGGGGTCACCCTTTTCGGTGCCGTCGGTGCTGGTCACGCCGCGGATGGCGATGCGCACGCCGTCGCCGCTTTCGGTGATGGCAAGGTTGGGGGCAACCTGGGCCAGCGAGCGCGGATCGGTGATGCCGGCGCTGCGCAGACTGTCGCCGGTCACGGCGGTCATGGCGACCGGGGTCTTGGACAGCAGGGTGCTCTGGCGGGTCGCGGTCACCACGATGTCGCCCGAATTGGCGGCGGGGGCCGGAGCATCGGCGCTCTGGGCAAAGGCGGGGGTTGCGACGGACAGGGCAAGGGCAACGGCAGCGCCGCCCAGCAGATGCGTCTTCATGAAATTCCTCTCTATCAAACCGGCTAAAGATTTGGGGGCAGCGCGCTTTGGGCTGCTCGGTCTTCGGCTGGCGCGGAGTTGGCGGGGCCTGTCAGCGCTGTCAAGGCAGCTCGGTAAAAGTCCTACCAATTGATGGGTGATTCTTGCGTATTTACTTCTCAATGTTGCGAAAATGGCACAGGCAATCCTGTCATTCCGTTCAGAAATGGCAGATTTTGGCCATTCTTTGATCTGGCGCAAACATCCCATATCGGCGCTGGTCAAGGCGGCGATGGGGCGCTAGGCTTGTATTAGTTTATCAAAATATCTGGGGAAGCTGAGATGGCGCCGCTCAAGAAATCCGCTCTGGCATCACTGTGTTTCGGTGCGATTTCAATGATATTGCCGGGAAATGCATGGGCTCAGACGGCGGCCAAACCCAAGGACCGCGCGACCTTGCCGCAAAGCGTGCTGTTCGGCGCGGCCTATTACGACGAATATGCTCCGACCGACCGGCTGGACGAGGATGTCGCGCTGATGAAGGCGGCGCATATCAGCGTGGTGCGCATTGCCGAATCGACATGGGGCACGATGGAGACCGCGCCCGGCGTGTTTGATTTCCACCATATCGACCGCACTCTGGCCGCGATGCAGAAGGCCGGGATCAAGGTTATCATCGGCACGCCGACCTATGCCGTGCCGACATGGCTGGCGCGGCAGCATCCCGATGTGCTGGCCATCACGCCGCAGGGCCCCTACACCTATGGCCGCCGTCAGAATATGGACATCACCAGCCCGGAGTTCCGCAAGGCCGCCGAGCGAGCGATTGTCGCCCTGATCGACCATGTGAAGGACAATCCGGCGGTCATCGGCTATCAATTGGACAATGAAACCAAGGCCTATGGCACCAGCGGCCCCAATGTGCAGGCCGCCTTTGTCGCGGCTATGAAGCAGAAGTTCGGTGGCGATCTGGATGCGCTCAACAAGGCCTATGGGCTGAACTATTGGTCGAACCGCATCAATCGCTGGGAGGATTTTCCTTCGGTCAACGGCTCGATCAATGCCAGCCTTTCGGCCGCCTTTGCCGAGTTTCAGCGCGGTTTGGTCAATGAATATCTGGGCTGGCAGGCGGGACTTGTCCGCGCCCATGCCCGGCCTGATCAGTTCCTGACCCAGAATTTCGACTTTGAATGGCGCGGCTATTCCTATGGCGTCCAGCCCGAGGTAAACCACTGGCAGGCCGCGCGCGCCCTCGATGTGGCGGGGGTGGACATCTATCACCCCGGACAGGACAAGCTGACCGGCACGGAAATCGCGCTGGGCGGCGATCTGGCGCGCTCGATCAAGAACGGCCAGAACTATCTGGTCATGGAAACCACCGCGCAGGGTTTCCCCGAATGGACGCCCTATCCCGGGCAATTGCGGCTTCAGGCCTTCAGCCATCTGGCATCAGGCGCCAATATGGTGGAATATTGGCATTGGGGCACCACGGCCAATGCGGTGGAAACCTATTGGCGGGGCCTGCTGTCTCAGGATTACAAGCCCAACGCCACCTATCGCGAGGCCGCCACGATCGGCGCGGATCTGGCGCGCCTTGGCCCCAAACTGGTCAATATGACCAAGGCCAACAAGGTGGCGATCTATGTCAGCAATCGCGCGCTGACCGGATTTGACAGTTTCAAGCCGCAGGGCGATGGCCATCCGGTCGGCTATAATGATGTGCTGCGCGGCTATTACGATGCGCTCTATCGCATGAATGTCGAGGTGGATTTCATCACGCCCGATTCCGCCACGCCTTTGTCCAATTACAAATTCGTCGTGGTTCCCGCGCTTTATGCCGCCAGCGATGCCGAGATCGACCGGCTGAACGATTACGCCAAGGCGGGCGGGCATCTGCTCTATACGTTCAAGAGCGGTTTTTCCGACGAGAACGTCAAGGTCCGCTATGCCGATCAGCCGGGCCGCATCGCGCAGGCCGCCGGCATCCGCTATCAGCAATTTGCTGCCCCCGTCGGCGTTTCCCTCGATGGCGACCCGTTCCATGTGGGCGAGGCGGCCAACAAGGTGCGCTGGTGGATGGAATTTGTCGAACCAACCACAGCCAAGGTTGTCGCCCGTTACAAACATCCCTCATGGCCCAATTATGCCGCGATCACGCGCAACGCATGGGGGCGCGGCCAGGTCACCTATGTCGGCTTTATGCCGGGCGAAGAAACCATTGCGGCGCTGCTCAAGGATGAGGTGGCGCAGGCCGGTGTCGCCACCGAGCAGGTGCAATTCCCGCTGATCCTGCGTCAGGGCGTGCTGAGCAACGGGCACAAGGTGCGTTATGTGTTGAACTATTCGCCCGCCCCGACAACCTATGCTATCCCGGCCGCATCCGCCGAGTTGCTGAGCCAGCGCCAATATGGCGCAGGGCAAAAGCTGGAACTGGGCGCATGGGGCGTGGGGATTCTGGAAGAGGATCGCTGAAACAGTGAACGGGGCAAGCAGGATGATGCTGGGGGCAGTAATTTGACCGAGCCGGAAGAAGGCGCCGAGAAAAAGGCCAAGCGCGGCACGGGGCGCCGGTTGCAGGGAGCCATCGCGCATCGGCTGGGCACGGATATCGTTTCGGGGGTCTATGCCCCCGGCACGGTGCTGGCCAGCGAGGTGGAATTTGCCGAGGCGCTCGATGTCTCACGCGGGGCGCTGCGCGAGGCGATGCAGGTGCTGGCGGCCAAGGGGCTGGTGGAAAGCCGCCCCAAGGCAGGCACGCGGGTGCTGCCCCGCACGCGCTGGAACCTGCTCGATCCCGATGTGCTGGCATGGGCCTTTGCGGGCGACCCGGACCCGGCGCTGGTGCGCGGCATCTTTGAACTGCGCGCGGTGGTCGAACCGGCGGCGGCGCGTTTCGCCGCGCAAAGGCGCGACCGTGAGGATCTGCGCGCGATGAAGGATGCGCTGGCCGCGATGCGCCGCCACACGCTGGCCACCGATGCGGGCAAGGCGGGCGACCGCGATTTTCACGATGCGATCCTGCGCGCCACGCGCAATCCGGCGCTGGTGGTCCTTTCGGCCAGCATCGGGGCGGCGGTGCATTGGACCACGCAGTACAAGCAGCGCTCGCGCGCCTTGCCGCGCAATCCGATCCCCGATCACGCCAAGGTCTATGAGGCGATTGCCGCAGGCGATGGCGATGCGGCGGCCGAGGCGATGCGCGTGCTGGTCGATCTGGCGATGAAGGACACCGCCGAGGAAATGGGGCTGAGCGTCCTGCCTCAGCCGGAAATCGACCCGGCATAAGAAAAGGCCGGGTTGCAAGGCAGCCCGGCCTGTTTTTATGGCCTGATCAGTGGTTGTCGCGCGGGAGGCCCATGGTCTGGGCAATGCGCTGGTATTTCTCCGAGCCTTCCAGAATCGCGCCCGTGTTCATCTGCCCAACAATGGCGCGCTGGATTTCCTGCCACGGGGTCTGGCTGGCCGGATAGGCATAGCCGCCCGCCTCGATCAGCGCCTTGCGGCGGGCATCGAGTTCCTCATCGGAAATCAGCACATTGACCGTGCCCTTGCGCAGGTCGATCCGCACCCGGTCGCCGGTTTTGAGCAGCGCGAGGCCGCCATTGGCCGCCGCTTCGGGCGATGCGTTGAGGATCGACGGGCTGCCGCTGGTGCCCGACTGGCGTCCGTCACCGATGCAGGGCAGGGCCGAGACGCCCTCGGTGATGAGATAGGCGGGCGGGCGCATGTTGACGACTTCGGCCGCGCCCGGATAGCCGATGGGCCCGGCCCCGCGCATGAACATCAACGTTTCGGGCGTGATGCCCAGCGCCGGGTCGTCGATGCGGTGGTGGTAATCTTCGGGGCCATCGAACACGACCGCCGGGCCTTCAAAGGCTTCGGGATCATTGGGGTTCGAGAGGTAACGCGCGCGGAATTCTTCCGAAATCACGCTGGTCTTCATGATGGCCGCATCGAACAGATTGCCGGTCAGGACGAGGAAACCGGCCTCTTCCTTGATCGGCTGGTCAAACGGGCGGATGACCTTTTCATCCTCGATGGTGGCGGCCCGGCAATTCTCGCCCATGGTCTTGCCATTGACGGTCATGGCATTCTCGCGGATCAGGCCTTGCCCCATCAATTGCGCCACCACGGCGGGCACGCCGCCCGCGCGATAGTAATCCTCGCCCAGATATTCGCCCGCCGGTTGCAGGTTGACCAGCAGCGGGATCTTGTGGCCAATGTCCTGCCAGTCCGACAGGGGCAGTTCGACGCCGATATGGCGGGCAATCGCGGCCAGATGGATCGGCGCATTGGTCGATCCGCCGATAGCCGAATTGACGGCAATGGCATTGTGGAATGCATCCAGCGTCAGAATGTCGGAGGGCTTGAGGTCCTCATGCACCATCTGCACAATGCGCCTGCCGGTGTGATAGGCGCATTCCTGACGGTCGCGATAGGGGGCGGGGATCGCCGCGCTGCCGGGCAGCATCATGCCCAAAGCCTCGGCAAGGCTGTTCATGGTCGTGGCCGTGCCCATCGTGTTGCAATAGCCGGTGCTGGGGGCGCTGGAGGCCACCAGCTTGATGAAGCCCTCATCGTCGATCTCGCCCGCAGCCAGCATCTGGCGGCCCTTCCACACGATGGTGCCGCTGCCGGTGCGCTCGCCCTTGTGCCAGCCATTGAGCATTGGCCCGACCGAGAGCGCAATCGCGGGCAGGTTGACTGTGGCCGCCGCCATCAGCAGCGCAGGCGTGGTCTTGTCGCAGCCCGTGGTCAGCACCACGCCATCGAGCGGATAGCCATAGATCGCCTCGACCAGACCCAGATAGGCCAGATTGCGGTCAAGCCCGGCGGTCGGGCGCTTGCCGGTTTCCTGAATGGGGTGGACCGGAAATTCCAGCGCGATCCCGCCCATTTCGCGGATGCCCTCGCGGATGCGTTCGGCCAGCACGAGGTGGTGGCGGTTGCAGGGCGAAAGGTCGCTGCCGGTCTGGGCAATGCCGATGATGGGCTTGCCGCTCCGCAGTTCCTCAAGGCTGATCCCGAAATTCAGATAGCGCTCAAGGTAGAGCGAGGTCATGTCAATATTGTCGGGATTGTCGAACCATGCGCGGCTGCGCAATTTGCGTGTTTCGGTCATAAAGCCTTCAATCAATGCGAAATGGTGAGGCGGTAGATCATGGCATGGCGATAGGGCTTGCCGGGATCGACGCGGGCGGAGACGAAATTCTTGTGGTTGGGCGCATCGGGGAATTTCTGCGGCTCCAGCGCGATGCCGTCGCCCATGCGGTACAGGTGCCCATGTTTGCCGATCAGCGTGCCGTCGAGGAAATTGCCGGTGTAGAATTGCAGGCCCGGTTCGGTGGTGAGCACCTCCAGCGTGCGGCCCGAGGCCGGATCGACCAGCCGCGCGGCCAGTTGCGGCGTGGCGGTCAGGCCCTTGTCCAGCGCGAAATTGTGGTCAAAGCCACGCCCGGCAACGATCTGCTCGTCATGACCTTCGCGCAGGCCCTCATTGGGGCGCTTGCCCTTGCGGAAATCAAAGGGCGTGCCTGCCACCTTGCGCAATTCTCCGGTCGGGATCAGCGTGGGCGACACCGGCGTATAGGCGCCGGCCGGAATGGTCAGGCGGTTGTCCATCGCGCCGCCGGGGCTGCCTTCGCCCGCCATGTTGAAGATCGCGTGGTTGGTCATGTTGACGATGGTGGGCTTGTCGGTTTCGGCCTCGAACAGGATGCCCAGATTGCCTTTTTCATCAAGGCTGTAGGTGACGCGCGCCTTGAGCGTGCCGGGATAGCCGGAATCGCCGTCAGGGCTGGTGTGGGTCAGAACGAGCCTGGCCACCGGGCCCGAGGAGATCGATTCCACCTTCCACAAAACCTTGTCAAAGCCGCGCCCGCCGCCGTGCAGCGTCTGACCATGATCGTTTTGCGGCAATTGATAGGTCGTGCCGTCCAGCGTAAAGCGTCCATCGGCGATGCGATTGGCAAAGCGGCCGATGGTGGCCCCGAAATAGTTGGGGTGATTTACATAGGAATCGAGATCGTCATAGCCCAGCGCAATATCGGCCTTGCGCCCTTTCGCATCGGGCGCGATCAGCGATTGCAGCGTGGCGCCATAGGCCAATATTCGCGCCGAAACCCCATTGCCCGCGCTCAGCGTGACCGCTTCGACCACCGCCCCATCGGGCAGTTTTCCGGCATTTTCGCGCTTTGCCGTGACCGCCATGGCATCATTCGCCATCGTGGCCGCACCAAGGGCGGCAAGGGACGCGAGGGCGTAAAATTTCATGCCTAATCTCTCCCGGCAACCGTGAGCCATTGACGCGGCCCTGCGCTCTCTATAGTCCGACAAATATGATGAGCGCAAGTCGCTATGCCAAAGCAATGGCAAGCGTCCGGCTTTTGAGAGGATCGAGATGGCTCCCCCTGTAGGTTCGAGTGCGAATGTCGCCGCGATGGATGCGTCCCACACCGATGGCCACAGCCATGGCCATTATGGTCGCGCGCTGTCGCTGCTGGCCACGCTGTTTTTCATGTGGGGCTTTATCACGGTCATCAACGGCACGCTGCTGCCCCATCTGCGCTCCGTCTTCGAACTGAGCTATTTTCAGGCGGCGCTGATCGAATCGGTCTGGTTCATCGCTTATTTCTTCGCCTCGATCCCTGCCGCCATGCTGATCGAGCGGATCGGTTATCAGAAATCGCTGGTCACGGGTCTGCTGATCATGGCGGGCGGGGCGGTCGGCATGATGGTGGCGGCCTCGATCCCCTCCTATGGCATCACGTTGGCCATGCTCTTTGTGATCGCCAGCGGGATCACCCTGCTGCAGGTCGCGGCCAATCCCTATGTGGCGGTGATCGGCCCGGCTGAAACCGCCTCCTCACGCCTCAATCTGGTGCAGGCGATGAATTCGGCGGGCACGATGCTGGCGCCGATGTTTGGCGCATGGCTGATCCTTGGCCGGTCCAAGGGTGGCACGGCGGCGGCGGGCACAGTGCTGACACAGGCCGAACGTTTGGCCGATGCGCATTCGGTGATCCTGCCCTATGGCATTGTCGCAGTGGTGCTGACGGTGCTGGCCATCGTGATCGCGCGTTTTCCCCTGCCCGCCATCGGCGCTGCCAATCGCCGGGTTCGCGAAGCCACGGCTGAAGGTTCGCTCTGGCATCGTTTCTGGAACCATCCCCTGTGGCAGCATCGCAATCTGGTGCTGGGGGTTCCGGCGATCTTCATCTATCTGATCGCGGAAATCGGGGTCGGCAATCTGTTCATCAATTTCATCAGCCGCCCCGACATCGGCGGCATGACCGCCGAACAGGCCGGGCGCTATCTGACGCTGCTGTGGGGCGGGATGATGGTGGGGCGCTTTGTCGGTTCGGCCATTATGCAAAAGGTCGATGCCGGGATCGTGCTGGCGGTGTTTTCGGTCGGTGCCTTTGTAGTGATGGGCATCACGGTGGTCTCTTCCGGCCAGGTGGCCATGTGGTCGCTGATTCTGGTCGGCCTGTTCCATTCGATCATGTTCCCCACGATCTTCACGCTGGGCATTCGCGGCCTTGGCCCGCTGACCGAGGAAGGTTCAGGTCTGCTGATCATGGCGATTGCGGGCGGTGCGCTGGTGGCGGTGCAGGGCTGGCTGGCCGACCGTTACGGCTTGCAGGCCTCCTTTATCCTGACCGCCGTGTGTGAGCTTTATACCCTGTTCTACGCGGTCTGGGGTTCGCGCCCGACGCATGCCCTGCCCGATCTCGAGGTGGAATGATTTTACTCTGACTAAACGCATCGGCGGCGGTCGGGAATGCAATGTGGAGTTTTTCGATGACTGAATTTCGTTCGATTGATGCCGCCACAGGCGAAGCATCGGGCCGCGCCTTTGCCGTCGATGGTCTGGCGCAGGTCGAGGCGGCATGCGCCGCGGCCGAGGCCGCCTTCGACACCTATCGCGCCACGAGCCGCGAGGCCCGCGCCGCATTCCTCGAAACCATTGCCGATGAAATCCTTGCCCTTGGCGACGATCTGATCGTGGCGGCGATGCGCGAGAGCGGCCTGCCGCGCGCGCGCCTTGAAGGCGAACGCGGCCGCACGATGGGCCAGCTTCGCCTGTTCGCGCAGGTGGTGCGCGCCGGGGCGTGGCAGCAGTTGCGCATCGATCCCGCGCTGCCCGACCGCGCGCCCTTGCCGCGCCCCGATCTGCGCCTGCGGATGATCCCGGTGGGGCCGGTGGCGGTGTTCGGCGCGTCCAATTTCCCGCTCGCCTTTTCGACCGCCGGTGGCGACACCGCCTCGGCGCTGGCCGCCGGGTGTCCGGTGGTGGTCAAGGGCCATCCGGCGCATCCCGAAACCGGCGCGCTGGTGGCCTCGGCCATTGCGCGGGCGGTGGCGGCCTGCGGCCTGCCGGGCGGCGTGTTCGGCCATCTGGTCGGCCCGTCGAACGAATTGGGCGCGGCGCTGGTGCAGGACCCGCGCATCGCGGCGGTGGGCTTTACCGGATCGCGTGCGGGCGGTCTGGCGCTGGTCAATCTGGCCGCCGCGCGCCCGGTGCCGATCCCGGTCTATGCCGAAATGAGCAGCATCAACCCCGTTCTGCTGATGCCCGAAGCCTTGAAGGCTCGCGGCGCGGCGCTGGGCACGGCTTTCGTCGGTTCGCTGACCATGGGCGCGGGCCAGTTCTGCACCAACCCCGGCCTGCTGCTGGCGATTGAGGGCGAGGGGCTGGAGGAATTCATCGCCACCGCCACGGGCGCCGTGGCGCAGGCCCCCGCGCAGGTCATGCTGACCAAGGGCATCGGCGCGGCCTATCGTCAGGGCACCGCCGCTCTGGCGGGCGCCGATGGCGTCGAGCAACTGGCGGCGGGCGAACCGGGCGAGGGCACCGCTTGCGGCGCGATCCTGTTCCAGACCACTGCGGCCGCTTTCCTCGCCAATCCGGCGCTGGCCCATGAAGTGTTTGGCGCTTCCTCGATCCTCGTGCGCTGCGCCGATGCGGCGGAACTGACCGCTGTGCTCAAGGGGCTGGAAGGGCAACTGACGGCCACGCTGCATATGGACGATGCCGACGCCGATCTGGCCGCCGCCATCCTGCCGGTGCTGGAGCGCAAGGTGGGCCGCATTCTGGCCAATGGCTGGCCCACGGGCGTCGAGGTGTGCCATGCGATGGTCCACGGCGGGCCTTTCCCGGCCACCAGCGATGCGCGCACGACCTCGGTGGGCACTCTTGCCATCGACCGTTTCCTGCGTCCGGTCAGCTATCAGAACATCGCGCCTGCGCTGCTGCCCGCCGAATTGCGCGATGATGCGCGCGGCGATGGCGCGCCGCGGCTGATCGACGGCGTGCTCACGCTCTGATTTTGCATTTTCACCCCGTCGGGCGGTCCCGGCGGGGCAAGGAGTTTTGATGATGGCCCAGCGCCTTTTGCAGCACCGCGCCGATGATGGCGCACGTTCCGTCATTCTGGCCGACGGGGATCAGGCATGGTTCCTCAATGGCGTGTCCTCCACCCGCGAACTGGCTTTGCGCGCGATTGCGGCCGGGCATTCCCTGTCGGCCCAAGCCGAAGCAGCGGGCAAGGGCGCGGCGGTGGATATTGCGGCGGAATTGGCGGCCGGTCGCCTGATCGCCCCGATTGACCATGAAGACCCGGCCCATCTGTGGATGACAGGCACGGGCCTGACGCATCTTGGCTCGGCCGAGGGGCGCAACAAGATGCATGCCGCCGCCGCTGCCGGCGAAAAGCTGACCGATTCCATGCGCATGTTCCTTGAAGGCGTCGAAGGCGGCAAGCCCGAAGCCGGACAGGTCGGCCAGCAGCCCGAATGGTTCTACAAGGGCGATGGTTCGCAGCTTGTCGGCCCCGGCCATGATCTGCTCAGCCCCGCCTTTGCCCAGGACGGCGGCGAGGAGCCGGAGCTGGCGGGCGTCTATATTGTCGGCCCGGATGGCACGCCTTTCCGCCTTGGCCTTGCGCTGGCCAATGAATTTTCCGACCATGTGACCGAGCGGCACAATTACCTGTGGCTGGCCCATTCCAAGCTGCGTGTGGCGGCGCTGGGCGCGGAACTGCTGATCGGCGAGGTGCCGGAGGACATTCGCGGGACCAGCCGCATCCTGCGCGATGGCGCAACCTTGTGGGAAAAGCCCTTCCTTTCGGGCGAGGCGAATATGTCGCACAGCATCGGCAATCTGGAGCATCACCATTTCAAATATGGCCTGTTCCGCCGCGCGGGCGATGTGCATGTGCATTTCTTCGGCACGGCCACGCTGTCCTTTTCGGACGAGGTGCGCACCGCGCCGGGCGACGAGTTTGAAATCAGCGCCGCGCCTTTTGCGCTGCCTTTGCGCAACCGGCTGACGATTGCACAGGCGGAAACTGTCTCGGTAAAGGTGCTTTAAGCCATGGCCATCCGCATCGCTTTGGTTGGCGTGGGCAAGATCGCCCGCGACCAGCATTTGCCCGCCATTGCCGCCAACCCCGATTATGAACTGGTGGCAACGGTCAGCCGCCATAACCCCCAGTTGTCCGTGCCGTGGTTTGCCGATCTGGACGATCTTCTGGCCTCGGGGCTGGCGGTTGATGCGGTGGCGCTCTGCACCCCGCCGCAGGTGCGATACGGTTTGGCGGTCAAGGCGTTGCGGCACAAGCTGCATGTCTTTCTCGAAAAGCCGCCCGGTGCGACATTGGCCGAGGTCGAATCCCTGCGCGCCATCGCCGATGAGGCAGGCGTTACGCTGTTTGCCTCGTGGCATTCGCGCTATGCGGCGGGCGTTGAACCGGCGCGGGCATGGCTGGCCGCGCGCGAGATCCGCGATGTGAAGATCATCTGGCGTGAGGATGTGCGCGTGTGGCATCCGGGGCAGGCGTGGATCTGGCAGGCGGGCGGATTGGGCGTGTTCGATCCGGGCATCAACGCGCTTTCCATTGCCACGCACATCCTGCCGCGCCCCTTCTTCCTGACCAATGCCACGCTGGAGGTGCCAGCGAACTGTCAGGCGCCCATCGCCGCAGACCTGCACTTTACCGACAGCGCAGGCACGCCGATCCACATGGATCTGGATTTCCGCCAGACCGGGCCGCAAAGCTGGGACATCATCGTGGAAACCGATGGCGGCACGTTGAAATTGGCCAAGGGCGGCTCGGTTTTGACCCTGCCCGAAGGCGTGCATGAAGCCGAGGACCGGGAATATCCCGAACTCTATGCACGCTTTGCCGGGCTGGTGGCCGGGGGGCAGAGCGATGTCGACATCGCCCCGCTGCGTCATGTCGCGGATGCTTTCCTGCGCGGCCATATGCGCGCCGTCGAGCCCTTTATCGAATAGACTGTTTGGTCCTCGCCCTCACACTGGGGTGGGGCGGGGCCATTTGCCAAAAGGGGCGCTTTTCCGATGGGAAGGCGTCCCTTTTCCATGCCCGCAAGGCAGGAGCAAGGCTTGAAGATATGGAAAAAAGTGGTGGGCGATGACGGGCTCGAACCGCCGACCCTCTCGGTGTAAACGAGATGCTCTACCAACTGAGCTAATCGCCCCGATCACGGGAAGGGGGCGATTAGGCGGTTTTTTTCGAGGCGTCAACAGGACTTTGGCGGCGCAGTTCGGGGAAATCGGCGGCGGGCAGCGCGCGGGAAAACAGATAGCCTTGCGCCTGATCGCAGCCCTCGGCCAGCAGCACGCGCATCTGGTGCTCGTTTTCCACCCCTTCGGCGGTGGTGGTCATGCCCATCGCATGGGCCAGCGCGATCACCGCCCGCACGATGGGCAAGGTCTCGTCGCTTTCGCCCAGACCTTTCAGGAAACAGCGGTCGATCTTGATCTTGTCAAAGGGAAAGGCGCGCAGATAGTTGAGCGAGGAATAGCCCGTGCCGAAATCATCCAGCGCCACCCGCACCCCCAGCCCGCGCAATTTATGCAGCAGCGCGGCATGGACGGCATTGTCCTTGAGCAGCACGTTTTCCGTGATTTCCAGTTCGAGCCGGTCGGGCGCGATGCCGTTTTCGGCAATCGCCTGCATCACGGTGGAAATCAGCCCCGCGCTGCGCAATTGCGCGGGGCTGAGATTGACCGCGATACGCAGGTGGCCGGGCCATCGCGCCAGTTCCTGACACGCCCGGCGGATCACCCAATCGCCCAGCGGCACCACCAGCCCGGTGTCCTCGGCCAGCGGGATGAACAGATCGGGCATGACCATGCCGCGCGTGGGATGGCGCCAGCGCACCAGCGCCTCATAGGCCACGGTCCGGCGCGAGCGCACATCGACCAGAGGTTGGTAATGCAGCTCGAACTGGCCCTCGCTGAGGCCGGTGCGCATGTCCATCTCCAGCTCGCGCCGGGCGGCGGCGGCCTCGTCCATGCCGGGTTCGAAATGCGAAAACACGCCGCGCCCGCGCCCCTTGGCGACATAAAGCGCAAGGTCGGCCTGTTTCATCAGCGTGGCGGCGTCGGTCTGGCCGTCATGGTTGACCGCGATCCCGATGCTGGTGGAGGTAAGGACCTGACAATCCTCGATCAGGCAGGGCTGGCGGACCGCCTCGATGATGCGGTTGGCGGTTTTTTCGGCGATATGGTCGATGCGGCGCCCATGCATCAGGATGGCAAATTCATCGCCCCCCAGCCGAGCCACCAGATCGCTCTTGCGCACCGCATCCTCGATGCGCCGCGCCACTTCGCACAGCAGCTTGTCGCCCACCGGATGGCCCAGCGTGTCATTGACCGATTTGAACCGGTCGAGATCGAGGTAAAGCACCGCGACGCCGTCATCCTGTGCGCGCCGCCGCAGCAGCGCCCCCGCCAGCGTTTCGTTGAACAGAAAGCGGTTGGCCAGATTGGTGAGGCCATCGTAATGGGCCATGTGGCTGACGCGGGCCTCGGCGCGCTTTTGCGCGGTGACATCGCGGGCCACCCCGCGCATCCCGTCCTGCCATGGCTGGGCCGAAAGGGTCCACCAATGGGGCGATCCGTCCAGTGTGAGCGGCAGGGTGATATCGCGAAAGGGCGTGCGCCGGGCCAGATGCGCGGCCAGCCGCTCGGTTTCGGGGCAGGGGGCGAAGAGATCCGGCAAAGGCATCCCGTCCAGCAATTGCCATGCCCGCCGCGCGGCATCGCCAAAGCGCGGGCTGGGCTCCTGAATGCGGCCCTGGCTGTCCACTTTCCAGAGCCAGTCGGCCGATTGCGCCTCGAAATCATTGAGCAGCAATTGCACCGTGGCCCCCGTCTCGCGCAATTGTTCGCGCGCGTGAAAGGCTTTGGTGAATTCGCGCTGGTTCTGAAACGCCCCGCGCGACAGGATCAACAGATAGGAGGCGCAGAACAAGGTCCCGACCCATACCTGCGCGCCCGGAAACAGCGCCCATGCGATGATCGTGCCGACACAGATCGGCACCATGAACAGGACCGCAGCCAGCGCCATGGTCGAATAGGTCAGCACCGCAGCGCCCAGCATTCCGCCCGACAGGATGGCAATGACGATGAACTGGCGGGTGTTGGCGATGGCGGCCCCGGCGGCGATCCCCGCGCCCCACAGCAGCCCGTTGCCCAGCGCCGTGGCGTGGATATGCCAAAGGTCGCGCCGGACATCGATGGTGGCCCATCCCGCCCGCCTGCGCCGCAGCGCCAGTTCGAGCCGAACCCCGGCCACCGCGAAAATCGCCGCCAGCCACAACAGCACCATGCCCGGATAAGGCGCGGAAAGCATGGTCAAAGCCACCGCCATGGCATTGACCGTTCCGCCGATCGCCCCCGTTACGGCGCGGCGCAGATTGTCCGCTATACGCTCGGTCAGCAATTGGCGGGCGGTATCCCCCGTTTGTTGAGACAAAGGATGGATCATTTGCGCCTTGCCGGGAACATCCTGAAGTTTCGGAGAGTATAGGCCCGCAGGCCCCTCTTGGCCAGCAAGTCAAAAATCCAATGGATGCCGCTGTTTATCACCAAATGTTAAATTTTTGACCTGCCCTCCTGTCGGCATTGTCCCTAAGGGCGCGTGGCGATGTGGTTAGGCGGCGCGGTCGGTTTTGGCCGTGCCGCCGCGCCGTTCCGATCGCCCATCGGCCTGCCCGTCGCGCAGGGTCTGGCGGCGTTCGAAGGTGAACTGGCCCACGATACCGGCCATGCTGGCGGCCTGATCGGACAGGCCGCGTGCGGCTGCATTGGATTCCTCGACCATGGCCGCGTTCTGCTGGGTGTTGAGGTCGATCTGCTGCAGTTGGGCGTTGAGCGCGACCATGCTTTCGGACTGCTGTTCGGAAAAGCTGGCGATGTCGCCCGCCTTGGTGCTGGTATCGTCCAGCCGCCCGATGATCTGGTTGAGCGCATTGCGCATCTGTTCGACCAGATCGGCGCCATGCTGCACATCCTCATTCGACGTGACGATCAGGCTTTTGATATTCTTGGCCGATTCGGTGGTGCGATGGGCCAGTGCGCGCACCTCGCTGGCCACGACGGCAAAGCCCTTGCCCGCCTCGCCCGCGCGCGCCGCCTCGACCCCGGCGTTCAGCGCCAAAAGGTTGGTCTGGAACGCGATGCCGTCGATCACATCGACGATCTGGGCGATTTGCGTTGCCGAATCCTTGATCTTTTCCATGGCCACAACGGTCGAATCCATGATCCGCCCGCCCTTGCTGGCATGGCCCGACACCTCGGCCACCGATCCGTCGACATCGCGCGCATTGCCCGCCGTGGTGGCGATCGCCACGGTCACATCGCGCATCACTTCGGAAATATGCGCGACCGAGGCGGCCTGCTGCTCGGTGCGGTTGGCCAGATCATTGGCCGCGCAACTGATTTCATGGGCGCCCGATTTCACCCCATGGGCGGCATCAGTCATCTGGATCACCAGATTGCTGATCTGGTGGCGCATGTTGTGGAAATCCTGCGCCAACTGGCGATAGGCGGGGGGCACATCGCCCAGTTGCGCGCGCAGATTGCCGCCCGCCACTTCGCCCATCGCCTTGCTCATGGCCGCGATGATGTCGTTGCGCTGGGTCGCCTCGGCCTCGAAATAGGCGCCCAATGCGGCCTCCATGTCGAACAGCGCGGTCTTGACCAGCGTGGCGACGGCTTTGGCCTGACGGCGCCTTTGCCATGGCAGGGCAAAGCCGGTCAGCGTGTCTTCGATGATGCTTTCCAGCACCAGCGCATAGCCGCTGATATAGAGGTCCGCCTCCAGCCCGACGCGGGCGTGGATATGGCCGATCTTGGTGGCGCGGGCCACGGCGGCCTCGTCAAAGGAGGAATCGAAGAGCGAGAGCCAATGCTGCAATTGCGCGTTGGAGGCCCTGTCGCGCTGTTCCTGGGTGGGGATGATTTTCGATGCGACCGGATGGGCGGCAATGGCGGCGTAAAGCTTCTCCAGCGCGCGCGGCGCGTATCGGGCTACCATGGCCCGGATCGCGGGAAACACGCGCAGGTTCGAGGAATCGATCGAGGTTACCGTTTCGCGGCGTGCGCGCTTTATCGTTGGAATGCCCTGCATCGGTCCGATTCCCCTCTTTCATGAGGTTAATGTGTCAAATCGGAGCCTGTTCTATGCGGGCTTGGTTAAATCGGGGGCAAACGCAGGGAAGGGGAAATAACGGATGCCCCCGTTTGGGCCTATTGCTCGGCCAGCAAGGCGGCCGCCTCGGCCCCGGCCCAGTCCTTGCCGCCATTGATGCGCCACACTTCGCGCCCCTGCGCATCGTAATAGATCGAGGCGGGCAGCGTACCGACCTGCCACTGGGTCGTTGCCGTGCCTTCGGGGTCCAGCCATGGCTCCAGCGCATCGCCACCATGCGATTTCAGAAAGGGCGCCACCTTGTCCTTCGCCCCCTCGGCATCCTGCGAGACGGTCAGCACGCGGATCCTGCCGCCTGCGGCCAGCTTGTTGAGGCCGGGCAGTTCGGCGATGCAGGGGCCGCACCATGTCGCCCACAGATTGATGAGCAGCGGCTTGCCCTTGAGGCCGGCGGTGCTGATCTCCTTGCCGCCCGCGTCCTTGAAGCTCAGCACAGGCAATTGCGAGCCCTTGTGGCTGCGGTCGATCGCGGCGCCTTCGGCATCGGGCGCGGTTGCGGGCGCCGAACTGGCCGCCGGCGGTTGCTTATCGCCGCCGCTTTGCCTATCGCACCCCGATATTCCGGCCGCGATTCCGGCCACCATCAGGCCACTACCGGCAAGTTTGAGGATTTTGCGCGTGAGCGAAGGTGACAACAAGGCAGGCTCCAATCAGATGTGGGGCGGGCGCTTTGCCGAAGGGCCCAGCGCCATCATGCGCGAGATTAACGCCTCGATCCCCTTCGACAAGGCCCTTTGGCGCCAGGATATCCGCGCCTCCAAGGCCCATGTCGCGATGCTGGGCGCGCAGGGGATCGTGAGCGCCGATGACGCCGCCACGATCAGCGCCGGTCTGGATACTGTCGCGGGCGAATATGAAGTCAATGGCGTCCCTGAAAACTGGGATCTCGAAGACATTCACATGACGACCGAAAGCCGTCTGGCCGAACTGGTCGGTCCGGCGGCGGGGCGTCTGCACACCGCGCGCAGCCGCAACGATCAGGTGGCGACCGACTTCCGCCTCTGGGTGCGCGATGCGGTGGATGAGGCTTTGGCGGGCTTGCATGCCCTGCAAAAGGCGCTGGTGGCCCGCGCGGGCGAGCATGTGAACTCGATCATGCCCGGCTTTACCCATCTTCAGACCGCGCAGCCGGTGACGCTTGGCCATCACCTGATGGCCTATTACGAAATGGCCGCGCGCGATGTCTCGCGCTTTGCCGATGCGCGCGCGCGCATGAACCAGTCGCCGCTGGGCGCGGCCGCGCTGGCCGGGACCGGGTTCCCCATCGACCGTTTCGCCACGGCCAAGGCGCTGGATTTCGACCGCCCCACCGACAACAGCCTCGATTCGGTTTCGGACCGCGACTTCGCGCTCGATTACCTGATGGCGGCGGCGCAATGCTCGCTCCATCTTTCGCGTCTTGCCGAAGAGTTCATCATCTGGGCGTCGCAGCCCTTCGGCTTCGTCCGCCTGCCTGACAGTCTCTCGACCGGCAGCAGCATCATGCCGCAAAAGAAGAACCCCGATGCGGCCGAGTTGGTGCGCGGCCATGCCGGGCGCATCATCGGCTCGCTCACCAGCCTGATGATCACGATGAAAGGCCTGCCGCTGGCCTATTCCAAGGATATGCAGGACGACAAGCCGCCCGTGTTCGAGGCCGCCGGTCTGCTGACCCTGTGCCTTGCCGCGATGACGGGCATGGTGGAAAGCACGACTTTCCGCACCGACCGTATGCGTCAGGCCGCCGAACTGGGCTATGCGACGGCCACCGATCTGGCCGACTGGCTGGTCCGGCAAGCCAACATCCCCTTCCGCGAGGCCCATCACATCACCGGCGCGGCGGTCAAGCTGGCCGAATCCGGGGGGATTGCGCTGGATCAGCTCAGCCTTGAGGAATTGCAGGCGATCGACCCGCGCATCACCGAGGCGGTTTACCCTGCGCTTTCAGTCGAGGCATCGGTGGCATCGCGCGCCAGCCATGGCGGCACCGCCCCGTCTCAGGTAGAACAACGTGTGGCGCAGGCTCGCGCCGCGCTTGGTATGGAGTAACGCCCTTATGCGTGCCGTATTTTTCCCGATGGTTGCGCTTTTCGCGCTGGCGGGCTGCGGCACGCAGGGCGAACTTAAACCCGCGCCGGGGCATCAGTTGCCCCCTTCGCCCATCGGCCGCAAAGACCGGCCGAGCGCGACCGAATTGCTCAGCCAATCGTCGCAGGCCCGTCCCAGCCGCAATGTCGAGCTGCACACGCGCTCTGAACCGCGCACGGACGATGCCTTCGATCTGCCTCCTTCCGAATGAGCCGGGGGGCCGTATGCCCCCACGCAGGATTTAAAGACACATGGACCATTTTCATTACGTTGACGGCGTTCTTCATGCCGAAGACACCGCCATTCCCGCCATTGCCCGCGCCGTGGGCACGCCGGTTTATATTTATTCCGCCGCCACGCTGACGCGCCATGCCCGCGTGTTCCGCGATGCCTTGTCGATCCTGCCCTCGACGCATATCGCCTTTGCGGTCAAGTCGAACCCCAATCTGGCGGTGTTGAAGCTTTTGGCGCGCGAAGGTTACGGTGCCGATGTGGTCTCGGCGGGCGAGATGGACCGCGCGCTGGCCGCCGGTATCCCGGCGCAGGGCGTGGTCTTTTCCGGTGTTGGCAAGACGGCGGACGAACTGACCCGCGCGCTCAAGGCGGGCATCGGCCAGTTCAACATCGAGAGCGAAGAGGAAGGCGTCGAGCTGGCCGCGATTGCCGCTTCGCTGGGGCTGGTGGCCCATGCCGCGCTCCGCGTGAACCCGGATGTCGACGCGGGCACCCATGCCAAGATTTCCACCGGCATGGCGGAAAACAAGTTCGGCGTGGCCTATGACCGCGCCGCCGGGATCTATGCGCGCCTGTCCGCGCTGCCGGGTATCGAGATGCGCGGCCTTGCCGTCCATATCGGCAGCCAGTTGTCCAGGCTCGACCCGCTGGAGGCCGCCTTTACCAAGATGGGCGAGCTGATGCGGGCCATCCGCGCGCAGGGGCTGAGCATCACCCATATGGATCTGGGCGGCGGCATCGGCGTGCCGTACAAGGCGGATGAAGTGTTTCCCTCTCCGGCCGAATATGCCGCCATGGTGGCGCGCGTCACCGCCGATTGGGGCGTGACGCTGATGTTCGAACCGGGCCGCGTGATCGCGGGCAATTCGGGCGTGCTGGTGACGCAGGTGGTTCGCGTCAAGGAAGGCGTGACCACGCCCTTCGTCATCGTCGATGCGGCCATGAACGACCTTGCCCGCCCGGCGCTTTATGGCTCGTGGCACGATTTTCTGGCCGTTGAGCCCAATGGCGAGAAGTTTACGGCCAATATCGTCGGCCCGATCTGCGAATCCTCTGACACTTTCGCCATGGGCCGCGAGATCGACGTGGTGAAGGCGGGCGACCTAGCCGTGTTCCGCACCGCCGGGGCCTATGGCGCCACCATGGCCAACACTTATAACAGCCGCGCGCTGGTGCCTGAGGTGATGGTCAATGGCGATCAGTGGGCGGTTGTCGCCAATCGGATTGATCCGGCGGCGATATTGGCGGCGGAGCAGGTGCCGGACTGGTTGAAGGATTAAGGGCTTTTGCCTCCGGCGGGCAAAGGGCGGGGGCCCTTTGCAATCCCGTTAATGAGGATAGTTTGGGGGATTGGAATTTTAAAAGCCTGCGGCGCTTACGAAAGAGCGCCGCAGGCTCTATAATTTCTGACATTGCGTCCGACACAAAACGCCGAACTCTTCGCGCAACGAGGACAGTAAAGGGAGCGCGAGGGTCTAGACCCTCGCATCTTGTCCTATTCTCCTTATAACCCCCGCCATGATCGACACACTCCCCCTCTTTCACCGCATCAAGGGCCAACCCGTCATCGTTCTGGGCACAGGCGATGCGGCGGAGGCCAAACGCCGCCTGGTCGAACGCGCGGGCGGACAGGTTTTCGATGATATGCAGGAGGGGATCGACCGCTGCGCGCGTCTCGCCTTCGTGGCCTATGAGGACCGTGAGACCGCCGCCGCCGATGCCCTGCGCCTGCGCGGAGCGGGCCTGCTGGTCAATGTGGTGGACCAGCCCGACCTTTGCGATTTCACCACGCCCTCGATCCTTGATCGCTCGCCGGTGCTGATCGCGGTGGGCACGGGGGGCGTCTCGGCGGGGCTGGCCAAGCAGTTGCGGTTGCGGCTGGAGGCGCTCTTGCCCCAAGGGCTGGGCGCGCTGGCGCAGGCGCTGGGCGCGGCGCGGGCGGTGCTGCGCGGGCGTTTTCCCGATGCGGCCGACCGCCGCCGCGCGCTCGACGTGGCGCTGGGGCAGGGGGGCATGCTAGACCCGTTCGACGATGCCAGCGCGGGGCGGATAGAGGCGTTTCTGGCGGGCGCCAGGCTGCCCGACGAGACGCTGGCAGAAATCGTGCTGACCTCGCCCGATCCCGATGACCTCACGCTGCGTCAGGCCCGCTGGCTGGGTGGGGCCGATGGGATCGCGGTCGAGGAAGGCGTGCCGGACGCTGTGCTGGCGCGCGCGCGGGCCGATGCGATCCGTTTGCGTATCGCGCGCGGGCAAGGGTTTGAGGCGCCCGAAGGCGTTTGGGTTGTGGTGAGGAATAAGAGTTAGGAGGGTTTGCCTCCGGCGGGCAAAGGGCGGGGGCCCTTTGCAATCCCGTTAATGGGGTTGGTTTACCAAGGGAGTGTGCCGGGCGATATGTAAAAGCCTGCGGCGCTATTCAGTAGGCACCGCAGGTTTGACAATTTCCAACGCTGCGTCCGACATCATCGGCCGAACCCGAAGCGCAACGCAGACAGTAACGGGAGCGCGAGGGTCTAGACCCTCGCATTTCCATCTTCAATTTCATGCAAAAACCCAGACAAGCAGCCCGACAATCGTCAATCCAATAAAAGTCAGGCAACCAAAACGAACAGGTTTAGACAATTTCCTGAAAAGCCAACCGATCAGTTCGGCGACAAAATCACTGAGGATGTCGCCGATGAAGTCTACCACCGCATCCCGCCCGCCATCGCATCGCAGGCCGCCTGCAGGATCACCGCCGCCGCCGCGCTGTCGATGCGGACCTTGCGCTTGGCCCGGCTCATGTCCTGCTCGATCAGCCCGCGCTCAGCGCTGGTGGTGGACCATCGCTCGTCCCACAGCAGGATGGGCAGGCCCAGCACGGCTAGGTTTTTGGCATAAGCGCGGGCCGATTGGGCGCGTGGACCCGATGTGCCGTCCATGTTCAGCGGCAGGCCGATGACGATACCCTTGATGCCGCGCTCCTCGATCAGCGCGGCGATGGCCAATTTGTCCACGCTGAATTTGCCGCGCGCGATGGTCTTGCCGGGCGAGGCAATGCGCCATTCGGGATCGGCAAAGGCGGTGCCTATCGTCTGCGTTCCAAGGTCGAGGCCGATCAGGCCCCCGCAATCGGGCAGCGCATCGCGCATGTCCAGCGCGGAAAGGGTAATCAGCTCAGCCATTGGCGCCACCAGCCTGCGGTTTTTTCGGTTTGCATATCGGGCGCCTTGCGGGCGTCCTTTGCGGGAGGCGCCCCATGCCATGCTTTGACCCGCCGCGCCACATCCGCGCGCAGGGCGCTCCAGAACAGGGGGATGTCATAGACGTGGAAATTGTTGCCCGGCGCCACAAACGGGCCAAGCTGGGGCGCGGGGCCGATCATCAGAAAGCCGTCCGGCGCGCAGCGCGCGGGCACAAGGCCGGGGACAAGGCTGGCCCCGGTCAGCGCCGTATCGGGCACCAGCGTGCCGGGATTGGCCTGCGCCGGGGCGGCATCGCCGGGGCGGCCGGTGACGGGGTTGACGCAGAGGAAGGGGCTGTTGCCGCGCGGCTTGCCATCAAGGCCGCGAAAGCGGGCATAGGCCTCGCGCACCATGTCGGTTTCGGCCGGTTCGGCAAAGCTCTGCCATGAGATCACGCAGCCGGCCTGATCGGGGCCTTCGCAGGCCGGCAGACCCATTTCGGGCAGGTCATGGTCCAGGCTGACCGGCCAGCCCACCGCATAGGCCGCCGCCACCCGCGCGGCCAGCGGCTTGCCCGCCACCCGGTCCTGCATCAGATGCATCAGGTGAAACGCGCCCTGGCTGTGCCCGGCGATCACGATGGGCAGGCGCGGATCGACCGTGGCGATAAATTCATCAAACGCAGCCAGCACATCGCCATAGGCGACATCGAGCGCCTTTCGCCCTGATGGCCGGTCGGTCAGAAAGGCGCCCAAAGTGGCCTGTCGATAGCGCGGCGCCCAGACCTCGGCCGCCGCGCTGAAAGGCGTGGCCAGACCGCGCAGCAGGATTTCCGTCCGCCCCGCGATCAGCGTCTCGTCGATGGCCGAATTCCAGTGCAGCCGGTCGAAATGGCTGGTGGGATGGATGAAAAACACGGCCACCGGCAAGGTCGCCTCGCCCACGGGCGCGCCGCTGGGGCGCCAGCGCGAAGGATCATTCGGCCCGCCCGCCCCGCGCGAATACCACATGGCCGGATCGGCATAGGCATTAGCAGCCAGAGGCGGCGCGGCGGAAAACGGCACAACCGGAACAAAGGTGAATTGCGTCAATTCCTTGGCCCAATAGCGCAAAGCACCCAGCGCACCGATCACAAGCACCACCAGAATTGCAACGCCATAGAGAAACTTTCGCGCCAAGGGGGACTTACACCTGCTCTGTCATCTCGCCTGCATCATGCGCCATCGCGCCGCGCGCCGCCAGCTTTTCCAGCAGGACCTTGAGCATGGCCAGCATCGGATCAGCCAGCGCCAGCCCCAGAATGCCGAACAGCGCCCCCATCATCAACTGCATCGCCAGCACCAGCGCGGGGGCCAGATCGGCGGTTTTCTTGGCCACCATGGGCACGACGATATTGCCGTCGATCCCCTGAACCACGATATAGACGCCGATGCAGTAAAGCCCCATCGACGTGCCGCCTGAAAAGCCCACCATCACCATCAGCAGGCCCGAAACCGGCGCGCCGATATTGGGCAAAAACGCCAGAACACCGGTGATCAGCCCCAAGAGCGTTGCCATGGGCACACCATAGGCCGAGAGCGCAAGGCCGATCGTCAGCCCCTCGATCACCATGCCCACCAGCCGCCCGAACAGCAGGCGGCGCATCGTGTGGCCCATCTGGGTAAACATCTGTTCGAAAAAGGGGCGGCTTTCGCGCGGGAGCATCCATGCAAGGCCGCGCTGATAGGGCTGGGGATCGACGGCGAAATAGACGCCCAGCACAAGGATCAGAAACAGCGTGGCCATGCCGCCGAACAGCCCGCCCAGCACGCTGGGCAATTGCGCCGCGCCCGCGATCGCCTGTTCGGTAAAGGTCTGGATCGTGCTGCGGTTAAGCGTGATCAGCCGGTGGTGCTCGGCCCAGTGCAGGCCCTTTTCCGCCTGCGCCATCAGGATTTCGGGCAAGGCGGCGGCCTGAAGCGTGATCTGCGACCCGGCATAGGTGGCAAACCAGATGGCAAAGCCGGCCGCCGCCGCCAGCACGATGGCCACTCGCCAGATGCGCGGGATCGGCAGCACCCGCCGCAGCAGCCGCGCCCCGCCATCCAGCAGCGCGCCAAACACCATCCCGCCAAACACCACCATCAGCGGCTGGGCCAGCACCACCGCCAGCACCATCAACCCGGCAATGCCCAGCCAGATCAGCGCCTTCTTCGCCTCATTGCGCACCATCGGGTCGCGAATGTCGGTCGGGCCGGCGCGACGCTGGCGAGGGGAGGAGGGCTTGCGCGGCGTTTGGGCCATATTACTTGGGTTTGCTTGCCAGCGGCGGGCGCAGCGAAGTGCCCGCGCGGCCCGAACGCAGGCCGGTGATCCAGCTCAAGGGGTTCCAGCCCGCCGTGCCGTTGAAGGAATGGGTGATGAATTCGGCGCGCCCGCCCACGTCCGACAAAGGCACCGGCCCGCCAAGTCCGCGTTCTTCGAGCGGCACGCGGCTGTCGGCCGAATGGTCGCGGTTGTCGCCCATCACAAAGACATGGCCCTCCGGCACGCGAATCTCGGCCATGTCGTCAAAGGGCTGCTCCATATGATCAAGGATCGTATAGGTCGCGCCATTGGGCAAGGTTTCGCGCCATGCCGGGATCGAGCAGACCTCCTGACCCGAGGGCTTGCGTTCCTTGAGGCCGATAAAACCGGCGCCTTCGCAGGGGTAGGGGTCTTCATCGCCCCGGATCGCATCGAGCGGGATCTCGGCGGGCGGTTCGACCGCCTGCGGCACCGGGCGGCCGTTGAGGATGATCTGGCCATGGCGCAGGGCGATACGGTCGCCGGGGCGGGCGACCACGCGCTTGATATAATCGTCGCCCGGCCGGTCACGCGGGACCACGATCACCACGTCGCCATATTCGGGCGTGCCGGGCCAGATGCGCCAAGAGCCGCGCGGCAGGATGTGAAAGCTGGGCGAGGCCCAGTTCCAGCCATAGGGATATTTCGAGACGACCAGATGATCGCCCACCCACAGACCCGGCAGCATCGAGGCCGAGGGAATATAGAAAGGCTTGGCGATAAAGGAATGAAACGCCAGCACCGCCAGCAACATGCCGCCCAGCCCGCGCACCTCGGCCCACCAGTTGATGGGTTGCTTGGCGGCGTCATTACTCTTGGTATCGCTGGAGGCGGACATTGGGGAATCGTCTTTCAAAGAGGCAGGCTTTCGATGATGACCGTGGCGCTGGCCCATGGCAAATCGTCGGTGAGCGAAAGGTGGAGGCGGGATGTTTGGCCCGGCGGGGTGATTTCGGCCAGACGCAGCGCCGCCCCGGCATGAAGCAGCAGCGAGGGCGTGCCCAGATCATTGCGCACGACCTCGATGTCGATCAGGCCAAAGCCGCGCCCGATGCCGGTGCCCATCGCCTTGGCGCAGGCCTCCTTGGCGGCCCAGCGCTTGGCCAGCGTGGCCGCGCGCATCGCCGGGCGCGAATCGGCCAGCGCGATTTCGGCAGGCGTAAAGCTGCGCGCCAGAAATCGCCCCCCGTGGCGTTCGAGCGCGGCCTCGATACGGTCGATATTCACCAGATCTGTGCCGAGGCCCAGGATCACCGGCCTATCCCCCCAAGATCAATCGCGCGCCGCGTCCATCAGTTCGCGCATCCGGCGCACCGCGTTTTCAAGGCCCACGAACACCGCCTCGCCGATCAGATAGTGTCCGATGTTGAGTTCGGCGATCTGGGGGATGGCGGCAACCGGCTGGACATTGTCATAGGTCAGGCCGTGGCCCGCATGAGGCTCGATCCCGTTGCGCGCGGCCAGCGCGGCCATATCGGCAAGGCGCTTGAGTTCCACCTCGCGCGCATCGCCCTCGGCATGGGCATATTCGCCGGTGTGGAATTCCACCACCGGCGCGCCAAGGCGGATCGCGGCGTCCAATTGCCGCATTTCGGGCGCGATGAAGAGCGAGACGCGGATGCCCGCATCACTCAGACGCTGAACGATGGGGGCAAGCCGGTTGTGCTGCCCGGCCGCGTCCAACCCGCCCTCGGTCGTGCGCTCCTCGCGCCGTTCGGGCACGATGCAGGCGGCGTGCGGTTTGTGGCGCAGCGCGATTTCCAGCATCTCGTCGGTGGCCGCCATTTCCAGATTCAGCGGCAGCGAGGTCGAGGCCTGAATGCGCGCCAGATCCTCGTCGCGGATATGGCGGCGATCCTCGCGCAGATGGGCGGTGATGCCGTCGCCGCCCACGGAAGCGACGATCTGGGCTGCGCGCACCGGATCAGGATGGGCGCCGCCCCGCGCGTTGCGGATCGTGGCCACATGGTCGATGTTGACGCCAAGGCGCAAACGGGCGGGGCTGAGCGCGTTCATTACGGCTTGGCCCGGCTGCCGGGCTTGACCGCGGGCGTGGCGGCCAGAGCGGCGGGCACTTCATCGGGCGCATAGGTGGGGAAATTGAGCGCGATCAGCGGATAGAAGGGCACGCCCAGATCCACCTTGCCTGCGCTGCGGTCGATCAGGGCCGCCGCCGCGATCACCTTGCCGCCGGCTTCCTCGATGGCCTTGATCGCCTCGCGGCTCGACAGGCCGGTCGTCACCACGTCCTCGACCATCAGCACCTTGTCGCCCGGTTCGACGGAAAAGCCGCGGCGCAGTTCGAACGTGCCGGTGGGCCGTTCGACAAACATCGCGTCCACGCCCAGAGCGCGGCCCACTTCATGGCCGATGATCAATCCGCCCATTGCCGGGCTGATGACCTTCTGGATTTCCTTGCGCAGATCGCGCGGCAGTTTCTGGGCAATGCCAATCGCCAGACGGCTGGCCCGTTCCGGGTTCATCAGCACGCGGGCGCATTGCAGATAATGCGCGCTGTGGCGGCCAGAGGAGAGCAGGAAATGCCCTTCGAGCAGGGCATGGCTGGCGCGGAATTCGGCCAGCACCTCTTCTTCGGTCATGCTTTGTCTTGCCTTCGTCCAAAAAACTTGTGCGATTCCCGCAGGAGCGGCGCGCGCCCTGCTTCAAAATTACCCCTAGAGGCGCTTGTGGGCTGGGGCAAGCGCTGGTACACCCTGTTCCTAAGGGACAAAAGTCCCGGAGCCTGTGGGACGCCGGACGAGGAGGGGGCTTTTCTTCCGAGCGGCGAAGAAGAAAGAACGTAGGCCATGATTTTGGGAGAAGTATCCGGGGCCTTCGGGCGCCGAATGTTGCGTCTTGCGTTTAAGACACTGCCGGGGCTGGCGCTGATCGCGGCCGGGGCGGTGCATGCCGGTGCTGATCGTCTGGTCGTGGCGCCGGGCGGCTATACGCCGATGAAGCCCACGCCCGGCAAGGGCATGCCGGTTGACGGCGGGCTGACCTTTCAGACCCAATATTCCCCCACCGGCCTTGAGGCCTTGTGGATGCACGACAATATCGTGATGACCGTGCTGATCGCGGTGACGCTTTTCGTGCTGGCGCTGCTGATCTGGGTGATGGTGCGCTATAATTCGCGCGCCAATCCGGTGCCCAGCAAGACCAGCCACAACACGCTGCTCGAAGTGGTGTGGACCGGCATTCCGGTGCTGATCCTGCTGGTGGTCTTTGTGCCCTCGATGAAGCTGCTGGCCCATCAGTTCAAGACGCCGCCCAAGGATGCGCTGACCATCAAGGCGATCGGCAACCAGTGGTACTGGACCTATGCCTATCCCGACAATGGCGAGTTCGAGGTGACCAGCAACATGCTGAGCCACGAAGAGGCGATCAAGCGCGGCGAGCCGCCCCAACTGGCCGCCGACAACCGCATGGTGGTGCCGGTGGGCGAACCGATTCGCCTCCAGACCACGGGCGCGGATGTGATCCACTCGTTTGCGGTCCCCTCGCTGTGGTTCAAGCTGGACGCAGTGCCGGGGCGGATCAACGAGAAGGTACTGTTCGTCAAGGAACCGGGCGTCTATTACGGCCAGTGCAGCGAGCTTTGCGGCGCGCGCCACGGCTATATGCCGATCGTGGTCGAGGCGCTGCCCCGTCCCCAGTACAATGCCTGGGTGATGACGCATGCCGGCGCCAAGATCGACGGCGCGCCTGATGTGCCCGCTCCTGCCGCCGCTGCGGCCGCGCCCGCGGCCGAGGCCGCTTCGGGGACCGAGGTGGCTGCCGCCGCCTCGTCCGGCGAATAACTTTTACGCGAGGGTTCAAGAACAATGGCTACCATCGCAGACGAATTTCACGCCCATTCCGACGGGCATGTCCATGACCACGACCATGATCACAAGCCGGGCTTTTTCGCCCGCTGGTTCATGTCGACCAACCACAAGGACATCGGCACGCTCTATCTGATCTTTGCCATCACGGCAGGGATCATCGGCGGCGCGATTTCCGGCATCATGCGCGCCGAACTGGCGCAGCCGGGCATTCAGTATCTGGGCTATTTCGCCGAATTGCTGGGGACCAAGAACCCCAGCTTTGACCAGCAGCTCCACCTGTGGAACGTGCTGATCACCGCGCATGGGCTGATCATGGTGTTTTTCATGGTCATGCCCGCGATCATCGGCGGCTTTGGCAACTGGTTCGTGCCGATCATGATCGGCGCGCCCGACATGGCCTTTCCGCGCATGAACAACATCTCGTTCTGGCTGACGGTGGCGGGTTTCTGCTCGCTGCTCTGCTCGGCCTTTGTGCCAGGCGGCACGGGTCAGGGCGCAGGCATCGGCTGGACGGCCTATGCGCCGCTCTCGACCTCTGGCAGCCAAGGGCCTGCGGTGGACTTCGCGATCTTCTCGCTCCATCTGGCCGGCGCCGGTTCGATCATGGGCGCGATCAATTTCATCACCACCATCTTCAACATGCGCGCGCCGGGCATGACGCTGCACAAGATGCCGCTGTTTGTCTGGTCGGTGCTGGTCACCGCGTTCCTGCTGCTGCTGGCGCTGCCGGTGCTGGCTGCGGCGATCACGATGCTGCTGACCGACCGCAATTTCCACACCACCTTCTTTGACGCGGCGGGCGGCGGTGATCCGATCCTGTATCAGCATCTGTTCTGGTTCTTCGGCCACCCCGAAGTCTACATCATGATCCTGCCCGGTTTCGGCATCATCAGCCAGATCATTTCCACCTTCAGCCGCAAGCCGGTGTTCGGTTATCTGGGCATGGCCTATGCGATGGTGGCGATCGGCGTGGTGGGCTTTGTCGTGTGGGCGCACCACATGTACACCACTGGATTGTCCGAAGACGTGAAGATGTATTTCACCACCGCCACGATGGTGATCGCGGTGCCCACCGGCATCAAGATCTTCTCGTGGATCGCGACGATGTGGGGCGGCTCGATCCGTTTCGCCTCGCCCATGGTCTGGGCCATAGGCTTCATCTTCCTGTTCACCGTGGGCGGCGTCACGGGCGTCGAGCTGGCCAATGGCGGGTTGGACGACAATCTTCAGGACACCTATTACGTGGTGGGTCATTTCCACTATGTGCTCTCGCTGGGCGCGGTGACCTCGCTTTTTGCGGGCTTCTATTACTGGTTCCCCAAGATGAGCGGGCGCTGGCACTCCGAGGCGCTGTCCTATCTGCATTTCGCGGTGTTCTTTGTCGGCGTGAACATGATCTTCTTCCCCATGCACTTTTTGGGGATGCAGGGCATGCCGCGCCGCTATCCGGACTTTACGCCCGCCTATGCCTATTGGAACTATGTCGCCACGGTGGGCTACAAGGTGATGGCCGCCTCGATCGGCATCTGGATCATCAACATCATCTATGCCTTCACCATGGGCAAAAAGGCCGAGGGCAATTACTGGGGCGAGGGCGCGACGACGCTGGAATGGACGCTGTCCAGCCCGCCGCCGTTCCACCAGTTCGAAACCCTGCCGGTGATCAAGGACGAAGGTCACCACTAAGATCGGTTGGGGCGCCCGGACCTGCTTTGGGCCCCCGCAATCCGGCCGCATCTGTCACTCGAAGGGACAGCCATGTCGCTCGTGCTCCCTTTACATCGCGGCGCAATGGCGCAAGGGGGAATGCCCATGAGCACCCCCCCTGCCAAAAACGGCGCCACGCCCGCCGCTCGCCAGCCTGCCGACTGGCGCGATTTCTTCGCCCTGACCAAGCCGCGCGTGATGACGCTGGTGATTTTTACCGGCCTTTGCGGATTGCTGGCGGCGCCGGGGCATATCAATCCGGTGATCGGATTTGCCACGATTTTGTGCATCGCGGTGGGCGCCGGCGGGGCGGCCGCGCTCAACCAATGGTGGGAAGCCGATATTGACGCCGGGATGAAACGCACCGCCAAGCGGCCCTTGCCCGCCGGGCGGATGGACCGCGAATCGGCGCGCGATTTCGGGATGGCGCTATCGGGCCTGTCGGTGCTGACCATGGGGCTGGCGGCGGGATGGCTCTGCGCGTTGATCCTGGCGGTATCGATTGTCTATTACGCGCTGGTCTATACGGTCTGGCTCAAACCGCGCACGCCGCAGAATATCGTGATCGGCGGCGGTGCGGGGGCTTTTCCGCCGATGATCGGCTGGGTGGCGGTGACGGGCCATATCACATGGATGCCGGTGCTGCTGTTCCTCATCATCTTCATGTGGACGCCGCCGCATTTCTGGGCGCTGGCGCTGTTTGTGAAGACCGATTACGCCAAGGTGGGCATTCCGATGATGCCCGTGGTGGCGGGAGAAAAATCCACCCGGCGCCAGATCTTCGCCTATTCGGTGCTGCTGCTGCCGCTCACGCTTTTGCCGGTGTTTCTGCCCAAGAACGATGGCGGGCCGGGGTGGATCTACGGCGTGTCGGCAGGCGTGCTCTCCACGCTGTTCCTGTTGCTGGCGATCCGGGTGGGTTTCCGCAACCGGCGCGATGAAGATGATTCCATGAAGCCGGAAAAGCAGCTTTTCGCTTTCTCGGTGCTTTATCTGTTCGCCCTGTTCGCCGCGCTGGTGGCGGATCGCTGGGTGCCGATCATCGGAGGATATTTGTGAGCGAACCGATCGACATGGAAGAGCGCAAACGCATTATCGCCGGGCGCAACAAGGCGCTGGGGCTGGTGCTGCTGGGGTTGGTGGTGCTGTTTTTTGCCATCACCATCGCCAGGATGGGGCATTGATCCGATGGGCAGCATGAACCCCTCCGCACCGCAAAACCGCAACCGGCGCGTGGCGATGATGGCGGCGGGCATGGCGCTTGGGATGGTGGGTCTGGGCTATGCCTCGGTGCCGCTCTATCGCATATTCTGTCAGGCCACCGGCTATGGCGGTACGCCCCAGCGGGCGAGCGAGGCGCAGGCGGCCGGGGTCAAGGTGATGGCCGGGCGGACGATGTCGGTGCGTTTCGACGCCAATGTCGATCCGGGCATGCCATGGCAATTCCGCCCCCGCCAGACCACGCAGACGGTGGTCATCGGCAAGCGTACGCTGGCCCTGTTCGATGCGCATAATACATCGAACAGGCCGATCACCGGGGCGGCCAGCTTCAACGTCTCGCCCAACGAGGCGGCGCGTTATTTCACCAAGGTGGCATGCTTCTGCTTTACCCAGCAGACGCTGCAACCGGGCCAAAGCGTGGCCATGCCGGTCAGCTATTACGTCGATCCCCAGATCCTCGAGGACAAGGACCTCAAGGATCTGGAACAGATCACCTTGAGTTACACATTCCACCCCGTGCCGGGGGCATAGATCCGGCGGGCGCAAGGAGCGGGAAATAGGCGTTCGGGCCTCGCAAATCATGCTGGACCGGGGGCTTCAGGAAAGATAGGTTCAAAAACAACAATGCCGGGGGGATAGAGGCCAAAGCAGGCCCGCACCCGTGGCAAAAAGGGGATGAATGCGATGGCCTCTGGCAAGACACATGATTATCATATCCTGCCGCCTGATCTGGTGCCTCTGGCCACCACGCTTGGGGCTTTTACCTTTACCACGGGCATGGTGTTCATGATGCACCCGGACACGTTCGGGGCGCTGGGGCATATCGTGCCTTGGGCGGGGCTGGCGCTGTTGCTGGCGGCCATGTTCACCTGGTTCAACAAGATCGTGAACGAGGCCCATGCGGGCGATCACACGCCGGTGGTGCAACTGCACCAGCGCTATGGCATGATCCTCTTCATCGCTTCGGAGGTCATGTTCTTTGTCGGCTGGTTCTGGGCCTTCTTCGATTTCTCGCTGTTTCCCTCGACCCTGTCCAAGGCGATCGGCGGGCAATGGCCGCCCAAGGAACTGGAAGCCGTCCTTGATGCTTTCGACCTGCCGCTGCTTAACACGATGATCCTGCTGCTTTCGGGCACCACGGTGACATGGGCGCATCACAGCCTGATCCACGGCGACCGTTCGGGCCTGAAGAAGGGCCTGTGGCTGACCATCATTCTGGGCATCCTGTTCAGCAGTCTTCAGGCGTTTGAATATGCCCATGCGCCCTTTGCCTTTGGCAGGAACACCTATGGTTCGGCCTTCTATATGGCCACCGGCTTTCATGGTTTCCATGTGATTGTGGGCACGATCTTCCTCTCGGTCTGTCTGGCCCGCGCCTATCGGGGCGATTTCACCCCGCGCCAGCATTTCGGCTTTGAGGCCGCCGCATGGTACTGGCACTTCGTCGATGTGGTGTGGCTGTTCCTCTTTGTGTGCATCTACATCTGGGGCAACTGGGGCTTTGCGGTTGACTGATCCGGCAAAGCCATCCTCATCCGCAGGGCAGCCGGGAATCGTCTCGGCTGCCCTGTTTGGTTTGTGTCCGCGATGCGGGGCCAAGGGGCTGTTTTCGGGCATCGCCCAATTCGCGCCGCACTGTAAAAAATGCGGGCTGGATTTTGGCGCGTTCAATGTGGGCGACGGGCCGGCGGCCTTTCTGACCTTTGGGGTTGGCGCGCTGGCGGCGGGTGTGGCGGCATGGCTGGCGCTGGATGTCGATCCGCCGGTGTGGGTCTATGTCGCGGTGCTGGTGCCGCTGGTGGTTTTGCCCACGCTTTATGGGCTGCGCGTGTCCAAGGCGGCTCTGTTGACCGCCGAATATCAGCGGCGGGCTGCCGAGGCGGGCGCAAAGGATGTTGATCCGCGATGAACTGGCGCAAATTGCCCGTGATCCCTACGCTGCTGGTGCTGGCGGCGGCGGGGTATATGGTCCACCTCGGCTTCTGGCAGTTGGACCGACTGGCGCAGAAAGAGGCCAAGATCGCGCGTTTCACCGCCGCGCAGGGTGATCGCAGCCCGGTCTCGATCGGCGAGGTATGGCGCTATCGCCAATCGGATGCGCGCGATTTCCACCGCACCCAATTCTGGTGCCAGCAGGTGTTGCAGATCTCGGCCCAATCCGGGCGCAATGCGGCGGGGCAGGCGGGCTGGGCGCATATTGCGCGATGTCTGACCGCGCCCGTCGATACGCAGGGGTTCCACCCCACCGAGGCGCCCAAGGGTGTGCTGGCCGATGTGGTGCTGGGGTGGAGCAATAAGCCCGCGCCCGTGGCATGGACCGGCGGGCAGGTGCAGGGGCTGGTCGTGCCGGGGGGTGAATTTGCCCATCATGTCGTGGCCGATCCGGCACTGGCGGGGCTGATGAGCAATGCGACGCCCGATCCGCGCGATTTGCCCAACAATCACCTGTCCTATGCGGTGCAGTGGTTCCTTTTCGCGCTGACCGCTTTGGTGATTTACGCGGTGGCGGTGAGGAAGAGGGTGTTGGGGGAGGAAGAACTGGAGTGATGCGAGGTCGGCGTTCTAAAGCCGGGGCGCCAATCTGCGTGAATTCGCCGCGCCGCAGGCTTTACAAGCCGACCCTCACAAGCTTCGGTGGCCCGTGAAACGCATCCCCCAAATGGGAATGCAAAGGGTCCATACCCTTTGCCCGCCGGAGGCATAAAACCCCTGAATCCCGCAAAACCCTTGCCCCTGCGCGCCTCTGCGGCTAACGGGGCGGGCCAAACGGACAGGGAATCCCATGGAATATATCTCCACGCGCGGCAACGCACCGGTTCTTGATTTTGAAGGCGCGACTCTGGCTGGTCTGGCCAGCGACGGCGGGCTTTATGTACCCCGCGAATGGCCGCGTTTTTCCAAAGACGAGATCGCCGCGCTGGCGGGCCTGCCCTATGCGGAGCTGGCGGCCAAGGTGATGGCGCCTTTCGTGGGCGAGAGCCTGAGCTATGAGCGTTTGCTCGAACTGACCACGGCGGCCTATGGGCGCTTTTCGCATGCCGCCGTTACGCCTTTGAAGCAGTTGGACGAGCAGCAGTGGCTGCTTGAACTGTTCCACGGCCCGACGCTGGCGTTCAAGGATGTGGCGCTGCAATTGCTGGGCCTCTTGTTCGAGGAATTCCTGGGCCGCGAATCCAAGAATGGTGGGCCCCAGAACCTGACCATCGTGGGCGCGACCAGCGGCGACACCGGCAGCGCGGCCATTGACGCCGTGGCGGGCCGCGCCAAGGTCGACATCTTCATGCTGCACCCCAAGGGCCGCGTGTCCGACGTTCAGCGCCGCCAGATGACCACCGTTCTGGCCCCCAACGTCTATAACATCGCCATCGAGGGCAGTTTTGACGATGCGCAGGCGATGGTGAAGCGCATTTTCAACGACAAGGCCGTGACCGACCGTTTCAACATCGGCGCGGTCAACTCGATCAACTGGGCGCGTCTGATGGCGCAGGTGGTCTATTATTTCGCCGCCGCGCTGCAACTGGGCGCGCCGCACCGCGAAGTGGCCTTCAGCGTGCCCACCGGCAATTTCGGTGACGTGTTCGCTGGCTATGTCGCCGCGCAGATGGGCCTGCCGATTGCCAGGCTGATCGTCGCCACCAATGTGAATGACATTCTCCACCGCGCGCTGTCCACCGGCGACTATTCGGCCGGAACAGTGACCCCCACCGCCGCGCCCAGCATGGACATTCAGGTGTCGTCGAATTTCGAACGCCTGCTGTTCGACGTGGGCGGCCGCGATGGCGTGGCTCTGGCCGAGCAGATGGCAGGGTTCGAGGCCAATAAGGCGATGACGCTGACCAATGCGCAGCGCGAAGGCGCCGCAGCGCTCTTCGTCTCGGCCCGCGCCGATGCCGATGAAATGGCGCAGGCCATCCGCTGGGGCTGGGAAGCGGCGGGCGAATTGCTCGACCCGCACACCGCCATCGGCATCCATGCCGCACGCAATGCCGGCATTGACGCATCGACCCCGGTGGTCACGCTGGCCACCGCGCATCCGGCCAAGTTCCCCGATGCGGTCGAGCGCAGCACCGGGCACCGCCCCGGCCTGCCCGAACGCGTGGGCGATCTGTTCGAGCGCGAAGAGCGCTATGCCGAACTGCCCGGTGATTATGACGCGGTCTGCGCCTATGTGACGCAGCGGGCGACTGCGAAGGCATAATGGCAGAGCTGATCCACCAGCCCGTTTTGCTGACCGGCGAGGGCTGGGCCGATTACGGGCTGGTCGATTCGGGCGCGGGGCGCAAGCTGGAGCGCTACGGCGACTATCGCTTTATCCGCCCCGAGCCGCAGGCCTTGTGGCAGCCGCGCATGGCCGATTGGGATGCGCATGGCGAATTCGTGCCCGGCGCGGATGAGGATGGCGGCGGGCGCTGGAATTATACCAAGCCGGTGCCGCGTGATGGCTGGCCGCTGAGCTGGGGTGATGTGAAATTCACCGCGCAATGCACCCCGTTCCGCCATTTGGGCTTTTTCCCCGACATGGCGCCGGTCTGGGGCTGGATGGGGCAGCAATTGGGCGAGCGCCGCGATGCCACCACGCTCAACCTGTTCGGCTATACCGGCGTCGGCACGCTGGCGCTGAGCCACTATGGCCCCGTCACGCATGTTGATGCCAGCAAGAAATCGGTGGCGCAGGCCCGCGCCAATGCCGCGCTTTCGGGCATGGAAAGCCGCCCGGTGCGCTGGATCGTCGATGACGCGGCCAAATTCACCGCGCGCGAGGTCCGCCGGGGCAAGCGCTATGACGGCATCATCATGGACCCGCCCAAATTCGGGCGCGGGCCGGATGGCGAGGTCTGGCGGCTGGAGGAACACCTGCCCGGTCTGATCCATGATGCTCGGCAATTGCTGGACGAAAACAGTCGGTTTCTGTTCCTGACCGTTTATGCGGTGCGCATGTCCTCGCTGGCGATTGCCGGGCTGCTGGACGAAGCCTTTGCCGGTCTGCCGGGCTATGTCGAACATGGCGATCTGGCGGTGCGCGAGGATGGCGCGGGGCGGATGTTGCCCACGGCGATCTTTGCGCGGTGGCGCAGGGATTAAAGAAGTATGCCTCCGGCGGGCAAAGGGCGGGGGCCCTTTGCAATCCCGGCACTGTCTTTGTTGTGTTCGACATCGACCGAAACTGATGGGTGACGCCTTTGGATTTGAAAGCCTGCGGCGCCGATCAGTGCAAAAGCGCCGCAAGCTCTATCCAACCGTACCGCACAAGCCCACGAGCGAGCCAAGCGCGACCGCATTAATGGGATTGCAAAGGGCCCCCGCCCTTTGCCCGCCGGAGGCTCTCCCTTGCCCGCCGGGGGCATTGCCCCTTAAAACCCCTAGACTCCCCCCGCGCAACCTGTCATCGGCCCGCGCGCAAACACCCCCTATCATCGTGAAAGCATCCAACGTGGCGGACAGCCTGATTCTTGAAGTGGCCGATTTCGAAGTGGACGTTCTGACCGGCGTCTATTCGGAAGAGACGGGCCAGAAGCAGCCCCTGCGCATCAGCGTGAGCGTGCGTTTGAAGCCCTATGACCGCTATTTGCCCGACACGCCGCTGGGGGCGAGCAAGAATTACATGGATCTGAAATTCGCCGCCAGCGAGACGCTGCCCGAGGGCGTGCATTTCACGCTGATCGAGGCGGTGGCCGATCATATTGCCGAGACGCTGTTCCTTCAGGACGAGCGGGTCCAGGCCGTGACGGTCAAGATCGTCAAACTGGCCATCAGCGAGGCGGGGGAAAAGATCGGCATGACCCTGACGCGCGAGCGGCGGTAACATGAGCGTGTTGGCCATCGAGGATCTGCCTTCCGCGCCTCTGGCCGCAGCGGTGGTGTTTCATGCGCAATGGCTGGCGCAGGCCGAGGCGATGTTGGCCGATGGCGATCTGGTGCTGGTGATGCCGCTGGCCGGGCATGAGCACCGGGCGTGGCGTCTGGCGGCGGTGCAGGGGCTGGCGCGGGCCTATGCTCCGGCGCGGGCCAATCTGGTGGAATGCGATGAGCCGGCGGGCATTGCGGCGGCCTGCGCCTTTCTGGCTGCTTCGCCGGGGATCACCGGGCAAATCCTGCGATTGGATAGCCAAGCGCCCGGAGCGGTGATAGATTGACCCCATGAACCAGCCGTCGCGTCAACCTTTGGTCGATCAGTTTCAACGCCGGATTTCCTATCTGCGTCTTTCGGTGATCGACCGGTGCGATCTGCGCTGCACATATTGCATGCCCGAGCGGCAGACTTTCCTGCCCAAATCCGAAGTGCTCAGCCTTGAGGAATTGCACAGGCTGGCGCTGGGCTTTATCGGGCGCGGCGTGCGCAAAATTCGCCTTACGGGGGGCGAACCGCTGGTGCGGCGCGATATGATCGAGCTGGTGCGGGCGATCGGGCGCAAGATCGGGGATGGTCTGGACGAACTGACCATCACCACCAATGGCACGCGTCTGGCCGAATTTGCCGATGATCTGCGCGAGGCGGGCATCCGCCGCGTCAATGTCAGCCTCGACACACTGGACCGCGAGAAATTTGCCCGCATCGCCCGGCGCGACCAATTGCCGCAGGTGCTGGAAGGCATTGCCGCCGCGCGCGCGGCCGGGCTGGCGGTCAAGATCAACACCGTGGCGCTCAAGGGCGAGAATGAGGATGAGATCGGCGATCTGGTCGCCTGGGCGCATGGCGCGGGCCATGAGATCACGCTGATCGAGGTCATGCCGCTGGGCGAGGTGGAGGGGGATCGCTACGATCACTATCTGCCGCTGACGCAGGTGCGCACAGGGCTGGAGCAGCGCTTTACCCTGACCGAGGACCCGCATCGCAGCGGCGGTCCGGCGCGCTATTGGCATGTGGCGGAAACCGGCGGTCGGCTGGGGCTGATCACGCCGCTGACCAGCAATTTCTGCGATGGGTGCAACCGGGTGCGCGTGACGGCCACCGGGCAATTGTTCGCCTGCCTTGGCGGGCGGGAACAGGTGGACCTGCGCGCCGCCTTGCGCAGCGAGGACCCGGAAAGCGCGCTGGAAGCCGCGCTGGACGAGGCGATGCGGATCAAGCCCGCGCGCCACCATTTCGAAATCAACCGCCCTGGCGCCGAGCCTGCCTTGCCGCGCCATATGTCGATGACGGGGGGGTGATGATGGCGCGGCTGGTGTTTCTGGGGCGTCTGGCGGATCTTGCCGGAGGGGCCGAGCGCGAGGTGGCGCCGGGGCCTTTGGCGGGGATTATTGCCGACATGGGGCCGGAACTGGCGCAGGCTTTGGCCGGGCCGCGGGTCAGGCTGGCGCTGAATGGCGCGCTGGTGGCGGGCGATGGGCTGGTGTTGACGGCGGGTGATGAACTGGCCTTTCTGCCCCCGGTGAGCGGCGGATGATCGAGGTCCGGTTGATCGGGCAGGCGTTTGACGCGGCCGAGGTGATGCGTGATTTTGCCGCCGCCCATCCCCAATCGGGCGGCGTGGTCAGCTTTCTGGGGCAGGTGCGAGGAGGCGATGATGTCGAAGCGCTTGAGCTTCAGCATTATGCCCCGCTGACCCTGCCGGGGATGGAGGCGCTGGCGCGCGATGTGCTGGGCCGTTGGGCGCTCGATGGCCTGCTGATCTGGCACCGGGTGGGAGAGATGGCGCCCGGCGATCCGATCGTGCTGGTGGCGGCGGCCTCGCGGCATCGGCGCGACGCCTTTGCCGCCGCCGATTTCGCGATGGATCACCTCAAAAGCGAGAGCTGGTTCTGGAAGCGCGAAAAGCGCGCGGGGCAATGGGCCTGGGTCGAACCGCGGGAACAGGATTATGCTGATCTGGCCCGTTGGGACCAGATCAGCAATTAACGCGGCAATTTCCGGCGCGCGGCGTCCAGGACCCGATCCTGCGCCGCGCCAAGGGCAAGGATCTGCGACCTTGCGGCCTCGATCATCCGGGCGGCGGCGCGGGGCGTGTCGGGGTTTTCGGGCGCATGGGCCATGCGGTCCTGCGTATAGAGTTCCTCGATATCGCCCTCGATCACGCCCAGCACGCCGCGCTGGCGCTCCAGATCGCTGAGCGCGAGATTGGCCTGTTGCCATGCCTCATCGCCCGGTGTGGCGTTGGCGGCGGCATTGAGCGCCCGCTCGGTGGCGGGACGGGCGGCGGCAAAAGCCTTGTCGGCCTCACGCGCGGCGCGCAGCAGCGAATCGATTCTGGCGTCCAGTCCGGCGGGAACCTGATCCAGCGCGGCAACGGCGGCCGTGGCGGCGGGGGCCGTTGCCGGCTTTTCCTCGGCCCGGCGCGCCAGCGAAGGGTAGGAAGCCGTGCCGCATCCCCCCAGCAGCGCGGGAATCAGCAGGGCCCCAGCGGCGAATCGGGCCGCATGCGCGAATCGGTGGCGCGGCACCCTGCTCGATGGGGCTGTCGATGAGGCGGATTTTGCGATAAGGCCAAGCATGGATGTGCCATAGCACGCCTGTGCCCATGCGCCAGAGGGCAGAAATCGGCCAGAGTTTCCGGGAGGGAATGGGCCTTTCTGTGATGCGGTGCATTGACACGCGGGGGCGGTTGCACTAACGGCGCAGCTTCTTTCCGAACCCTGCCGTGTGTGGCGGGGGTCGGCGCGTCGCTCGCGGCTCCTCGAATAACCGCCTTGCTCGGCCTTTGGCTTGGCGGCAGGTTTCGGGAAACGCGGCCGGGGCGGCCACGTAATTTTTTGAATGGATTTGTATCATGTTCGCTATCGTGCGCACGGGCGGTAAGCAGTATCGGGTCGCCGCCGGAGACAAAATCGCGGTCGAAAAGCTGGCTGGTGAAGCCGGCGAGACGATCACGCTGGGTGATGTTCTGCTGGCCGGCGAAGAAGGCGTTGTCGCCGACGCTTCGAAGGTGGTGGTCTCGGCCGAGATCATCGCTCAGGCGAAGTCGGAAAAGGTGATCGTTTTCAAGAAGCGCCGCCGTCACAACTATCGTCGCAAGAACGGCCACCGCCAGCTGCTCACGCTGCTGCGCATCGTGTCGGTCGCGGCCGCCTAAGCTCAGGAGTTTTCGACAATGGCACATAAGAAAGCAGGCGGTTCGTCGCGCAACGGTCGCGACTCGCAGTCCAAGCGCCTTGGCGTGAAGAAGTTCGGCAGCCAGCTGGTGATCGGTGGCAACATCATCATCCGTCAGCGCGGCACCAAGGTTTATCCGGGCGCCAATGTCGGCATCGGCAAGGACCACACGCTGTTTGCCCTGACCGAAGGTCGCGTGCGTTTCCACGACGGCAAGCTTGGTCGCAAATACGTGTCGGTTGACGCGCTGGCCGAAGCCGCCGAGTAAGCGGATGGTCTATTTGGGCCATCCTGATGGGATGGCCCCGCCAAGGTTCTGATACCTTGGCTGAACGAGGGAGAGGGGCCCGGCCCATCTCCCTCTTTTCGTATCTCTCCTTCACCCGCCGATCGGTGGGACGCGGCAAATTGGTCGGGCTGCGAGCATGGCTTTGCGTTCGATCAAGGCAAATTTGCGTCCAATGCGGTTCAGCATGCGCTGGGCTGAGGCCGGTCGTCACCGCAATGTCACCGCGCGCCTTTAGGAATCCCGCGCGGGACTGAGGATCATAGCGTCCCGAACGGGACCGGGGATTTGGAGCGATACACATGTTTTACCGCAGCGAACGACTGTTTCTGCGGCCCGCGTGGCCAGAAGACTGGAACGCGATCCACGCCGCGATCGACGACGAGGGCATCGTGCGCAATCTGGCGCGCGCGCCTTGGCCCTATACCGAAAATGACGCGCGCATGTTCGCGAGTCAGCCTCAGGACGAGCGTCTGCCGCATTTCCTCATCACGCGCCCCGGCCCGGAGGGCAGCGCGCTGATCGGCTCGATCGGGCTGAGCGAGATCGAGGGCGAGGCCAATATCGGCTATTGGATTGCACGCGCCCATTGGGGGCGGGGCTATGCCACCGAGGCGGGGCGGGCGATGCTGTCGCTGGCCCGCGGGCTGGGGCATAAGCGCCTGGTCGGGCGGCATTTTCTGGATAATCCGGCCTCTGGCCTGGTGCTGCGGCGGCTGGGTTTCCGGCCCGTGGATGAACGCGGCGCGATTTTCAGCGCGGGGCGCGGGCAGACCTGCCCGTCAGCCCGGTTCGAAATCGAACTGCGCGCCGAGCATGACGATCAGGATGATTCGCCCGATGGCGGTATGGAAGGGAGGCGCGCGGCCTGAAGCGCCTCTGAGCGCAAATGGGCCTATATGTCTGACATTACGCAAACTCGCTGATGCGCGAATGAAAATTACAGCTTTAGCGGGTAAAATCTTTCGCTTCTTGCTTGACCACCTGCAAACCTTTATGGGTCTGCAATGTGGTTTTGCGAGCCTGCGGGCTTGTACTGTTTGGACATAAGACATGGGCCCGAAGAAGCGTCTCTCCCCCGAAGCCAGCCGCAATGCCGCGATGGAGGCAGCGCGCGATCTGCTTGTCGAGCAGGGGCCGCAGGGGGTGACGCTCAAAGCCGTGGCGGCGCGGGTGGGGCGCACCCATGCCAATCTGCTGCATCATTTCGGCTCGGCCGCCGAGCTGCAAAAGGCGCTGGCCGAACATATGGCGGTGTCGATCTGCGCCTCGGTCGCGCGCGCCGTTCTGGCCCAGCGAGACGGCAGCGGCAGCGCGCGTGATGTGGTCGATCTGGCCTTTGATGCCTTTGGCAAGCAGGGCGGCGGGCAATTGGTGAGCTGGATGCGGCTGATCGGCAATGTCGATGCGCTCGACACGATCGTGCGCGCGATCCACGCCATCGTGGACGAGGTGCATGATGCGGGCGAGGTCTGCATGCGCCATGTGACGCAGACGCTGGTGCTGCTGGCGTTGGGCGATTCGATGATCGGCGCGCCCTTGTCTGATTCGCTGGAAATCTCGCGCGATTCGAGCCGGGAGCTGGCCGCCCGCCTGATCGAGACCGAGGCGGTGCGGCTGGGTCTGGTCCCGGCGGAGCGGGCGCTTACGCCTCTGGGTTGACGCTTTCGGGGGTGAACCATGCGGGCGGATTGGCGATGTCATCCACCCGCCAATGTTCGACCGACAGGCCCAGCGCGGGATAATCCACGATCCGGCGATCCGGGCGCGATTGCGCAGCGGGCACCACAACCACGCGGCGGTTGACCTTTTGCCGCCAGTTCATGCGCGCGGTATTCTCCTGCCCGACATAGCAGCCTTTGGTGAAGGACACACCGTTGAGCTCTACCGCGTTGCATTCCAGCCAGAGCAGATCGACAATCTCGGCCCCTTCGGCCACGCCCAGAGACAGGCGATGGGCCAGATAGGCATCATCCACCGGCGCATCATCATCCGCGGCCAGCCAGCGATAACCCAGTTCGGCAAGGCGTGGATCGCGCGCGGCCCCATCGCGGGGCGTCGGGCTCCAATGCACCGTCAATGCGGGATCGCGCGCGATGGCGATGGCGCGGCGCAGGCGATACATCGACAGGCGTTTGATCACCCCATCGGCCTGATCCGCCGCCACATCCAGCAGCAGGTCCGCCCCATCGGCCCAGATGATGAAATCGGCGATCACCTTGCCCTGCGGCGTCAGCAGCGCGGCATAGGTCGGCAGCGCGCCCAGCACCACATCCTGCGTCACCAGCCCTTGCAGGAATTTGCGGACATCCTCGTCCGGCGCGGTGGGGGAAAGGCGGATGATGGTGCGGGAGGCAAGTTTGGTCATGGTGTTTAGGTGGGGATGATAGAGAGAAAAGGGAAGAGGGTTTGTGCCTCCGGCGGGTGCCTGGTTTTTGCCTCCGGCGGGCAAAGGGACTCGGTCCTTTTGCAATCCTTTTAATGGGGATGCCAAGGTTGGTGGTGGGGCTTTAAAATTCGAACATGGCACCCGGCCCACTGGGCCGCCCCGATGCGCAGCGCAGAAAGTCATAGGAGCGCAAGGGGCGAGTCCCTCGCATCTATACCTTCATCTTGCCCTCAACCTGTGGCAAAGCGCGTGGTATGACTCAAGCACCAGACCTTGTTCTCACCGGTGGCACTGTCCACACTCCCTCTGGCCCCGCACAGGTTGATGTGGCCGTCCGTGATGGCAAAATCATCGGTATAGGCAGTTTTCCCGATGCGGCGCGGCGGATTGATTGCACCGGATTGGATGTTCTGCCCGGCGTGATCGATTCGCAGGTCCATTTCCGCGAACCGGGGCTGGAGTATAAGGAAGATCTGGAAAGCGGCAGCCGCTGCGCCGTGATGGGCGGGATCACCGCCGTATTTGAAATGCCCAACACCAATCCGAACACCGATTCGGTGATGCGCGTGCATGATAAGCTGGAGCGCGCCCACCATCGCATGTGGTGCGATCATGCGTTCTATGTGGGCGCGACGGCCGCCAACGCGCCCGATCTGGCCGAGCTGGAGCGCATTCCCGGCACGGCGGGGGTCAAGATCTTCATGGGCGCCTCCACCGGCAATCTGCTGGTCGCGCATGACGAGGAACTGGCCCGCGTGCTGGCCCATGGCACGCGCCGCGTGGCCATCCATGCCGAGGACGAAGACCGCATGAACGCGCGCAAGGATCTGCGCGTCGAGGGCGATCCGTCGAGCCACCCCGTTTGGCGCGACGACGAAAGCGCGCTGCTGGCCACGCGGCGTATCCTCAAGCTGGCGCGTGAGGCACGCCGTCCCATCCACATCCTGCATGTGACCACGCCCGCCGAACTGGAACTCATCAGCGAGCACCGCGACATCGCCTCCTGCGAGGTCACGCCTCAGCATCTGACGCTGCGCGGCGAGGAAGCCTATCCGCGCCTTGGCACCTATGCCCAGATGAACCCGCCGATCCGCAGCGGCGCGCATGTCGACGGCCTGTGGCACTGGCTGCAACAGGGCGTGCCCGATGTGATCGGTTCCGACCACGCGCCCCACACGATCGAGGAAAAGGCCAAGCCCTATCCGGCCAGCCCCAGCGGCATGCCCGGCGTGCAGACGCTGCTGCCGCTGATGCTCGACCATGTGCTGAACGGGCGGATGACGCTGGCGCGCCTGATCGACATGACCAGCGCGGGCGTGCAGCGCATCTTTGGCCTGCAATCCAAGGGCCGCATCGCGGTGGGCTATGACGCCGACTTTACCGTGGTGGACCTCAAGGGGCAGTTCACGATCGCCGAGGACTGGCTGCAGAGCCGTTGCGGTTGGTCGCCCTATACCGGCATGGAGCTGAAGGGCCGCGTTCTTGGCACCATCATTCGCGGGCATCAGGTGATGTGGGAGGCCCAGTTGGCCGACAGCGCGGTGGGTGAGCCGTTGAAGTTTGCCGGGGCGTTGTAAGCGGTTTTTTGCCTCCGGCGGGCAAAGGGCGGGGGCCCTTTGCAATCCCGTTACTGTCGATGTTGCGTATCGGGTTCGGCTTTGGATGTCGGACGCGACGTTTGAATTCTAAAGCCTGCGGCGCCGGTCAGCGTAGGATCGCCGCGCCGCAGGCTTTAATCATTCTCGGCGGTGCGACCAGCCAAGCCCCACCCCCATAATGGGATTGCAAAGGGTCGAGACCCTTTGCCCGCCGGAGGCAAACCCTTCTAACCCAACCTCAAACCACCTCATCCGATTGCAGCGCACACCCATGCCCGCCATCGGTTTCGATCTGGATCGTTGCATGGCCGATGCCGAAATCATGCTCCAGATCATGGGCCAGACCATGCAGGAAGGCATCCCCCGGATGGCCGCCGGGCATGACGATATGGGCGGTCATGGCGGTGTCGGTGGTGCTGATCGGCCAGACGTGGAGGTCGTGGAGCGCCGCGATGCCGGGGCGCGCCAACAGGAAGGCGCGCAGCTTTTCCTCATTCACCGAGGCGGGCACGGCCAGCAGGCCCATCTGCACGGATTCCTTCAGCATCGACCAACTGCCCAGCGCGATCATCAGCGTGATGACGAGGCTGGTGACCGGGTCGATCCAGTTCCACGCCGTGAAGTGGATGGCCAGCCCCGCCAGCACCACGCCCGCCGACACCGCCGCATCGGCCATCAGATGCTGAAACGCGGCGCGCAGGTTGAGGTCATCCTTGCTGCCGCGCGCGAATAGCAGGGCCGAGAGGCCGTTGACCGCGATCCCCGCCGCCGCCACCGCCATCATCAGCCCGGCGGCTGCCGGTTCGGGCGAGGCGAATTTCTGCAGCGTCTCGATCAGGATCGCCCCCAGCGCGACCCAGAGCAGCGCCGCATTGGCCAGCGCGGCCAGGATCGAGGCGCTTTTCATGCCATAGGTAAAGCGGCGCGATGGCGCCCGCGCGGCCAGACGGCTTGCCCCCCATGCCAGCAGGAGCGAGAGCACATCGGACAGATTATGCCCGGCATCGGCCAGCAGGGCGGTCGAATGGCCGATGAAACCGGCCGCGGTTTCTATCAGGACAAACAGGACGTTGAGAGAGGTGGCCAGCGCAAAGGCGCGGCCATGGGTGACGCCGGCTCCGTGATGGTGGTGCCCGTGATGGTGCCCATGGTGATCCTTGCCGCCATGCGATTCGCCATGATCATGGTTATGATGATGGTGACTGTGGCCGATACCCATGGTTTTTCCCGATCTGCTGCGTTGCACAAATGTCGCACTGCGGCCCAATTCGCAACAGCGGAATTTTGGGCCGACATTTAAATTCCATATGAATTTCGTCAAGGTCGTAACAAAGTTACATCAATGTAAGTTAGGCGGGAAACAATCTTGCCATTTGCGGCATCAGCCTGTCGTCCGCCCCGTTTCATGTCAAAATTGCGTCATAAACCGCTGTTTAGAAGCCTCTCAAACATCGTTAGGTGTTTTGCATCCGAATGATTTTCGTCGCTCGGACGGGGGCATTTCGGCGATTTAGACACAAAATTGTCATGCAGGGGCATTCAGCATGCGCATTATCAAAAATTCGGCTTTGGCCGTCAGTTCCTTCGCGATTGCAGCAGCCGTTGCATCGCCCGCTTTCGCTCAGTCGACCGGCGCGGTCGATTTCGAAAACACCATCGTCGTGACCGGCACCAAGGCCAAGGCGATCAATGGCGTCGATATTCCCGCCACGCCCAAGGCCAAGCAGGTTCTGGACCAGACCTTCATTTCCAAGAGCACGCCGGGCCAGTCGATCAATGATGTGATCAACATGGTGCCGGGCGTATCGTTCTACAATGCCGACCCGTTCGGTTCGTCGGGCGGCGCGATGTTCATCCGCGGTTTCGACAACACCCGTATCTCGCAGACCTTCGATGGCATGCCGCTCAACGACACCGGCAACTATGCGCTCTATTCGAACCAGCAGCTTGACGCCGAACTGATCGAGCAGGTCAACGTGAACCTGGGTTCGACCGACGTGGACAGCCCGACGGCCGCCGCTTCAGGTTCGACGGTCAACTACCGTTCGCGCGATCCGCTGGAAAAGGCGCAGGTGATGGCCGTGGGTTCGGCCGGTGACCTCAGCTACAAGCGCGGTTTCATCTCGGTTGATACCGGCAACATCACCAATTCGGGCCTGAAGGCATGGTTTGCCGCTTCGGTGTCCTCGAACCGCTTCCTGCCCAACACGGGCGGCAAGGTGGCCAAGCAGCAGCTCAACTTCAAGGTGAAGCAGCCGCTGGGCGACAATGGCGACTTCATCTCGGTGGCGGGCCACTTCAACTTCAACCGCAACAATTTTGCGCCTTCGATGTCGCTCTACACCCAGAATTCGGCGAGCCGTCCGGTCAACTCGTCGAGCAGCGGCCGCACGCCCTATAACTGGGACGAAGCGCAATACACGATCAACTGCGCCGACACGACCAGCGCGTCGGCTTCGACCACCGGTTATGGCGCGTTCGAATGCCGCTATAACCCCTCGCGCACGGCCAACCTGCGCATGAACGGTCGCTTCACGCTGGCCGACAACCTGACGCTGACGGTTGACCCCAGCTTCCAGTACACCAAGGCCAATGGCGGCGGCGTGGGCTCTCTCTATGAAATTAGCGCACCCAATGGCATGGTCGGCCTGGTCGGCGGCAAATATTACGCTGGTCGCGATGTGAATGGTGACGGCATCATTGCTGACGGCACGGCCTCCAAGCCGCTCGTCCTCATGGGCAATGCCAGCGAAACCGAAACCAATCGTATCGGCTTGCTGACCTCGCTGCGTTGGAAGATCAACCCGACCAACACGCTGCGCATCGGCTATTCCTATGACCGCGGCCGCCACAAGCAGACCGGCGAAATCACCTTCCTGAATTCGCAGACCGGCTATTATGCCACCTACTTCCCGATCGATCTGGCGATCACGGACAAGTATGGCAATGCGATCGAAAAGCGCAATCGCATGTCCTATGCGATCCTGCATCAGGTTTCGGGCGAATATAACGGCAAGTTCTTCGATGGTAAGCTCGACGTTCTGGCCGGTGTCCGTGCGCCTTTCTTCAAGCGCAACCTGACCACGTTCTGCTTTGCCACCAACGGCACGGGCGGCTATGATTGCCCCAGCCCGCAGGATCAGGCCGCCTATGCCGTTGCGAACCCGACCTATGGCGCGCCCCAGCAGCGCATCTACAACTACAGCAAGGTTCTGCCCAACGTCGGCTTCACCGTCGCGCTGGCGCAGGGCGCTTCGCTCTATGCCAACTATTCGAAGGGCCTCCAGGTTCCGGGCACGGACACGCTGTATAATGCGTTCTTCTATCCGGTGACTTCGTCCTACGGCAGCCCCAAGGCGGAAACCTCGGACAATTTCGACGTGGGTCTGCGTATGCGCGCCGGTCGTCTGAGCGCTTCGCTGGGCGGCTGGTACACGATGTTCTACGACAAGATCTCGCAGATCTATAACCAGGACACCCAGACCTCGCTCTACACCAACCTGGGCAAGGTGGAGAAGTATGGCTTCGACGCCACGATGACCTGGCAGGTTGACGAACACTTCTCGATCTATGCTTTCGGCTCGTACAACAAGTCGCGCATTCTGGCCGACATTCTGGCGGGCAAGGGTGCGACGGATACGGTTGTCAACGGCAACACCATCCTGCGCAGCGATGGCACGAACACCTATTACACCACCGCCGGCAAGCGCGAATCGGGCGTGCCGATCTATACCGCCGGTGCGCGCGTCGAAGCCAATTTCGACCCGTTCGATCTGACCGTTTCGGTCAAGAACAACGGCAAGCGTTATATCAACTCGGAAAACCTGCCGGTTTACAACAGCTCGAATGTTCAGGTGAACCCGGCCTCGCTGCCCGCCTACACCACCGTCGATCTGTCGGCCCGCATGAAGCTGGCGATCGCCGGTCTCAAGTCGGACAAGAGCTTCATCCAGCTCAACGTCACCAACCTGTTCAACCAGTTCTACATCGGCGGCTTCACCAGCTCGTCGACGCCGATTGGTGCGACCACCATCCCGACCGTCTATCTGGCGACCCCGCGCACCGTCGTGGCAACGCTCAGCGTGGCGTTCTAAGGCTTAACCGGCCAAGGCAAACGGAAAGGGCGCTCCCGCGTGGGGGCGCCCTTTTTGTTTGGGGGATGGGTCTATGCCTCCGGCGGGCAAAGGGCGGGGGCCCTTTGCAATCCCGTTATGGGTGGCCAACTGTTCGGGACCAAGTGTGTTGGGCGGTGGTTTGAAAGCCTGCGGCGCGGACAGGTCCGACCAAAATGCGCCGCAGGCTTTAAATCCCCAACGCAGCGCCCCTCAACCTGGGTTGAACCGGACCCGCAACGCTGACAGTAACGGGATTGCAAAGGGACAAGTCCCTTTGCCCGCCGGAGGCCCTATACCCCCCTTAAAACCTCACTGATAAATGCAATCGTCCTGATCATTGCGCCGCACCACGCCGGACCGCTTGGCGATGGTGTTGCCATGGCGGCGGGTAAATCCGGTGGCGCCCACCACGGCGCGCTTTTTGGGGCTGGGCAGGGCGGCGGCGATGCGGGCGGCCTCGATCTGGGTCAGGTTGGCGGCGGAGTGGTGGAAATAGCGCTGGGCGCCTGCCTCGACGCCGTAGGTGCCGATGCCGGTTTCCGCCACATTGAGGTAAACCTCCATGATCCGCCGCTTGGGCCAGAAGGTCTCGATCAGCACGGTGAACCATGTCTCCAGACCTTTGCGGATATAGCGGGTGATGCCGCTGCCCTGCCAAAGGAAGGTGTTTTTGGCGGTCTGCTGGCTGATGGTCGATCCGCCGCGCAGCTTGCTGCCGTCGCCCGCCAGATTGCGTTCCAGCGCATATTCGATCCCCGCGCCGTCAAAGCCGTGGTGGACGCAAAAGCGGGAGTCCTCGCCCGCGATGACCGCGTCGACCATCTTGCGGTCGATGCGCGAAAGCGGGGTCCATGATTTGTTGAACCCGTTGCGGTCAAACAGCATGGTCAGCGTGACGGGCGGCGGCACCACGCGATAGAGCAGCGTGATGCCTACCGAGAGGCCGACAAACCAGAGGATGGCCATGGCCAGATACCAGCCGAGGCGGAAACGGAAACTGCGGGTAGGCCCGGGGCGGGCAAAGAAGCGTGCCATGGCGGCAATCTAGCGAGGGATGGGGCGCCCCTCAAGCCGCCCCCACCAAATCACGCCAATTCCAGAGCGCGTTTCACGCCAATTCCAGAGTGCGTTTCACACCAATTCCAGAGTGCGTTTCACGCAATGCCCAATTGCGGCAACCAATGGCCGATGGCGGCGAATTTGGCGACCACCAGAATGCCCCCCAGCGTCGCGCCCACGGCAATGCTCTTGGCGTCGGTGATGGCAAAGGCGACCGGGTCGCTGTCCACTTGGCCCCGGCGGCCCATCATCCAGATGCGGTTGAGCCAGTAGAGCAGCGGCAGCGGCAGCAGCCAGAGCAGTTGCGGCGTGGCATAGGCACCGGTCTTGCCCATCGCCTCGGCAAACAGGACCATGACGAGGATCGAGACCATGCCCGCCGCCAGACCGCTGATCGCGACGATTTCGGTGTCGGAGCGGGTGTAGCCCCGCCCGGAGAGCAATTCGTCGGGCTCGCGCGCGCTGCTGCGCAATTCGACATAGCGCTTCAGATAGCCAAGGCTGAGGAAGAAGAAGACGGAGAAGAGCAGCAGCCAGGACGAGACCGGCACCGCAATCGCCGCCGCCCCCGCCACGATGCGGATCGTGTAAAGGCAGGCCAGCGTCAGCACATCGGCGATCATCGCGGCCTTCAACCGCATCGAATAGGCCAGCGTCAGCGCGAAATAGGTCGCCATGGCCGAAAAGCTGGGCAGGCCCAATTGCCACGCCAGCGCCAGACCCGCGCCCGCAAAAGCAACGCAGGCCGCCAGCGCATGCGGGATCGGCAGCGCGCCGCTGGCCAGCGGACGGTGGCGCTTTTTCGGATGCGCGCGGTCGCTCTCGATATCGAGCAGGTCGTTGAGCAGATAGACCGAGGAGGCGATCAGGCTCATCGCGGCAAAGGCGAGGCAGGATTGGGCGATGGCATGGGGATTGGCCAGCAGGCCCGAGGAGGCCAGCGGCACAAAGACCAGCGCGTTCTTGGCCCATTGGTGCGGGCGGGCGGCCTTTACCAGCGCGCGCAACCGGCTGCGCGCCGGGGCGAGGCGTTCCTCATGGGCCATGCCGGTTGGGGCCTCGACCGTATAGGCCACGCGCGCCTCGCGCCAGATGCGGCGGTCGGCCCCGCAATCGCCGACATAATCGAAAGGCTGGTTGCCCAAGGCTTCGCGGATCGCGGTCAGTTTTGCCCCGCCCTTGGCGTTGCGGCGGGCGCCGCTGGCGATCACCGTGTCGAACAGGCCCAGATGAGCGGCCACGCGCCGGGCGTTGCGCCAATGGGCCGCGCTGGCCAGCACCACGCGGCGGCGCTGGCGGCGGGCCTGGGCGATGAGGTCGAGCACTTCGGGGCGATAGTTGAGCGAGGCCGGATCGACCGGTGCGCGCCGGGCCAGCAGGGTCTTGAGCCGCGCCCGCCCCCGGATCATCGCCCAGAGCAGCACCAGCAGCGCGCCAATGCCGCGCTTGGCCTCGGCCACGCAGGCCTCCATCGCCACGTCGCCCGAAATCAGCGTGCGGTCCAGATCGACCACCAGAACAGTGTCATCGGTGATGCGTTCATGCAGCATGGGGGCTCTCCCGGCGGGCCAGACGGTTGGTGACGATTTCGGTCAGCGCCGCCGACGCCATCACGATCAGCAGCGGCATGACCGGATCACGATAGCGGTCGATGATATAGGCGATGCCATGCAGCGCCCAGAAACCGGCGATGGCGCCCATCAGCACGATCTGGCGCGGGCGCCCGATCCCCGGCAGCATCAGGCACAGGCCGGCCAGCGTGAGGAAGAGCAGGTACTGCACGACCTCGAACAGGCGGACATAGGTGACAGCGGGCGAAAGCGCGAAATCATTGGAATCGGGCAGATTGGGCGCCCAGAAAGCGGCCAGCTTGACGGCGGCAAGGCGGGCCACTTCGGCGGGGTTATGCGCCATCCAGTCGCGCGCCATCGCGCCCAGCGCCGCGCTCGCGCCTGCCTCGCCAAGGGTTTCGCGCATGGCGTGCCATTGCGCCCCGACGGGCGTGGCGGCAATCGAGACGAAGCGCCCGGTGGCCGCGGGATTATTGCCGATATAAAGGTTGAAGCCGGTGTTGGTGGAAAGCGTGGGGCGGCCCAGCATGGCCTGCGTGGCCATCGCCCATGGGGCCAGCACCAGCGCGGCCCCCATGCCCATCGTCAGCGCGGGAACAACCGCGCGCCGCACCGACCCGCCCAGCACCACCGCCAGCAAAGGCGCGGCAATCAGCGGCAAGGCCGAGCTGCCCGCCAGCACTGCCGCGCCCCAGACCGCGCCCGTAGCCGCCGCCAGCCCAAGGCTGGAGGACGAACGCAGCAGGCGCAGGGCCAACCACACCACCGCCACCAGCAGCGGCGTCGAGAGATTTTCCCGCGCCAGCATCGTGCAGTTCCAGATCCCCGGCAGCCACAGCGCATAGCCCAGCAGCGCCAGCTTGCGCCCCAGATCGCCAAGGCCCGCCTCACGCGCCAGCAGCACGATCAGCCATCCCGTGGCCAGCGCCAGCGCCAGATTGACCCCAAAGGCCACCTGCGCCGAAGCCCCCAGAAGCGCGAAAAAGGGCGCCAGCACCAGCGGATAGCCGATGGAATAAAACGCATGCTGGCCCAGATTATCGACCGGCCATCCGCCGTCGGCCATCGTCTGGGCCAGGGTGAAATAGGCCAGACCATCGCTCTGCAGCGGCTGGGGCAGGGCGAAATGGGCAGCCAGACGGATCGTGACCGCCAGCAGCAGCAGCGAATTGATCGACAGCGCAGGCGCGCGCGCCGGGGCGGGGGTGGCGGCCATTATGCGATGCTCCTTGAAACGCAGACGCAGCCCAACGCGATCAGCAAGGTGCCCGCGATGCGGATCGGGCTCAGGCTCTCGCCCAGCGCGAGCACGCCCAGCGCCATGGTCAGGATGAAGCCGAGGCCGACGAAGGGATAGGCCGCGCTGAGCGGCAGGCGGGCCAGCACATAGAGCCACAGGATCGCCCCCAGCCCATAAAGCCCGAAGCCGCCGATCACCCATGGTGATTGCACAAAGGCCAGCCCCGACCCCGCCCCATCGGCGCGCACCTGCCCCACGCCCATTTTGAGCAGCAGTTGCGCGATAGCCGACATGGCCACGCTGGTCAGGATCAGCATCAATAGGGCCGGTTGCATCGATTCCTCCTTCGGTCATCGCCCGTATCGCGCGAAAGCACAGGGGCCGGAAGCGCGGTAACCATGGCCATTTCCTCCATGTGCCGGAATGAGACGATGCGCCGCCCAAGGTTAATTCCATCGGCGGGCGAGCTGAGGCGTGGGGCGAGGAATTTGCCTAAATTTATGACTCGCGCTGCATCTCAATGCGCCAGTTGCCGCCGCCGGGCACGCTGCTTGATCGGGATCAAAGAGAGCCGGTCAATTGTAAGTGATGCACACGAAGGTAAGGCCGGCCATCAGGGTGGCGGGCTGCATGATCTGGAGAGGCCACTATGTCTGGACCGCAAAATGCGATGCCGCCCATTCCCGGCACCCATCTGTTCGATGGCGATGCCGCGGCCAAGGGCTTTGAGCTGAACGCCATGTGCTATTCGTTTAACGATGCCGCCAATCGGCAGGCCTTCCTTGACGATGAGGAAGCCTATTGCGCCAAATTCCACCTGACGCCGCAGCAGCGCGAGGCCGTGGCCCAGCGCAGCGTGCTGGGCATGATCGCGGCGGGGGGCAACATCTATTACCTCGCCAAGCTGGCCGGGATTTTCGGCCTCAATGTGCAGGATGTCGGATCGATGCAGACCGGCGCTTCGGTCGATGATTTCAAGGCCATGCTGTTCGCTCAGGGCGCGGGCCAGTCGTATGAAGAGGCGCATGGCGCCATGATTCAAAAGGAGAAGGTCCATGGCTGAAATCGTAGGCGCTTATTTCACCAGCCATGTGCCCGCGATCGGCGGGGCCATCCACAAGGGGCTGCAGCAGGAACCCTATTGGAAGCCCTTTTTCGACGGGTTCCACAAGGTTCACGAATGGCTGGCACAGGTGAAGCCCGATGTGGCCATCGTGTTCAACAATGACCATGGCCTCAACTTCTTCCTCGACAAGATGCCCACCTTTGCCGTGGGCGCGGCGGCGGAATATCACAATGCCGATGAAGGCTGGGGCCTGCCGATCTACAAGCCCTTTGCCGGGCATACCGAGCTGAGCTGGCACATCATCAACAGCTTGGTCGAGGATGAGTTCGACATCACCACCTGTCAGAAGATGCTGGTGGACCATGCGCTCTCGATCCCCTTTGAGCTGGCATGGCCCGATGTTGAGGCATGGCCGGTCAAGATCGTGCCCTTTGCCATCAACACGGTGCAGCACCCGCTGCCCTCGGCCAAGCGCTGTCTGGCGCTGGGCCAAGCGGTGAACAGGGCGCTGCAGAGTTGGACGGGCGACGAACGGATCGTCATCATCGGCACGGGCGGCCTGTCGCACCAGTTGGACGGCGAGCGCGCCGGTTTCATCAATCGCGATTATGACACATTCTGCATGGACAATCTTTCGGTCGATCCCGCCGCGCTGACCAAGGATTCGATCCACGAAATGGTGCGCAAGGCCGGTACGCAGGGCGTCGAAGTGCTCAACTGGATCGCGGCGCGCGGGGCCTTGGGCGAGGCCCCGGTTCAGGAGATTCACCGCAATTACCACATCCCGATTTCGAACACGGCGGCGGCCACCATGCTGATGGAACCGGCCTGAAATCAAGCCTCTGGCGTAAAGCCCGTCCTCTTGCCCCGCCATCATCGGCGGGGCAGGATGGCGGGGGCGTTTCCTTTCAATTGTTACCTTTTCTCCCCCTTGACCACCTCTCCAAAAACCGTAAGCATTGCATACAGTCGAGACGCCGAAGAATGTTGGCGCCGAAGGAGAGGTTATGCAAGCGCAAGCAAAGTCAGGGGCGAAAAGCGCCCTGTGGTTGGGTGGTCTGCTGGCCGGGGCCGCCGTGCTGGCTTATGCCGGCGGCGCGACCGGGGCGGGCAAGGCCCGGCTGGCCGTCAATGCCGCCGCCATTGCCGCATCGGGCAACAAGGGCGACAACTGGCTCAGCCATGGCCGCACCTATGACGAGCAACGCTTCAGCCCGCTGACGCAGATCAACAAGGACAATGTGAACCAGCTTGGGTTGGCATGGTTTGCCGACCTTGACACCACGCGCGGGCAGGAGGCCACGCCGCTGGTGATCGACGGGGTGATCTATACCACCACCGCCTGGTCCAAGGCCAAGGCCTATGATGCTCTCACCGGTAAGCTGATCTGGGAATATGACCCCAAGGTGCCGGGCGAAACGGCGGTCAAGGCCTGCTGTGACGTGGTCAATCGCGGCATGGGCGCATGGGGCGACAAGCTGTTCTACGGCACGCTGGACGGGCGCCTGATCGCGCTGGACCGCAACACCGGGCGCCTCTTGTGGTCGACGGTGACGGTGGATCGCACCAAGCCCTATACGATCACCGGCGCGCCGCGCGTCATCAACGGCGTGGTCATCATCGGCAATGGCGGGGCGGAAATGGGCGTGCGCGGCTTTGTCGCGGGCTATGATGTCAATACCGGCAAACAACTCTGGAAATTCTACACCGTCCCGGATCAGCCGGGCAAGAACAAGGAGGATTACCTGAAACGCGCCGAGGCGACGTGGAAGGGCGAGTGGTGGAAGCTGGGCGGCGGCGGCACCGTCTGGGATTCGATGGCCTATGATCCGGCGCTCGACCTGCTCTATATCGGCGTGGGCAATGGGTCGCCTTGGAACCAGTCCTATCGCTCGCCGGGCGGGGGGGATAATCTCTATCTCTCCTCCATCGTCGCGGTGCGGCCCAAGACCGGGCAATATGTCTGGCATTTTCAGGAAACGCCGGGCGAGACTTGGGATTTCACCGCCAGCCAGCATATCGTTCTGGCCGATCTGATGATCGACGGGCGGATGCGCAAGGTGTTGATGCACGCGCCCAAAAACGGCTTTTTCTATGTGGTGGACCGCCAGACCGGGCAATTCATCAAGGGCAAGAATTTCGTGCCGATGAACTGGGCCACCGGGCTTGACCCCAAGACGGGCCGCCCGATCGAAAACCCGGAGGCGCGGTTTGACAAGACCGGCAAGCCCTTTGTCTCGATGCCCGGCGCGGGCGGGGCGCACAGTTGGCAACCGATGGCCTATGATCCCCGGCAAAAGCTGATGTTCATCCCGGCCAATATCGCGGCCTTCCCCTATGTGCCTGATGAGAAGTGGAAAGCGGCCAAATATGGTTTCAACAACGGGTTGAACCAGGGCGCCGCGGCTATGCCCGCCAACAATGACGTGCGCGAGGCGGCCAAGGCGGCCACCAAGGGCGCGCTGATCGCGTGGGATCCGGTGACGATGACCGAAAAGTGGCGGGTGGATTATCCCGGCCCGTCGAACGGCGGCCTGTTGGCCACGGCGGGCGATCTGTTGTTTCAGGGCACGGCCAAGGGCGATTTCGTTGCCTATTCCTCGCTGGACGGCAAGAAGCTGTGGTCTTTTGACGCGCAGACCGGCGTGATCGCCGCGCCCGTCACCTTTACCGTCAAGGGGCAGCAATATGTCGCCGTGATGGCAGGCTGGGGCGGGATCTGGCCGCTGGCCACCGGAGCGCTGGCGTGGAAATCGGGGCCGGTGCGCAATATCAGCCGCCTGCTGGTGTTCAAACTGGGCGGCAAGGCGCAATTGCCCGCCAAGCCCGACCCCAATTTCGGCCCGCTCGATCCCCCGGCCCAGACCGCCAGCAAGGAAGTGATTGCCAAGGGCGCCTATACGTTCGGCCGTTTCTGCGGCGTGTGTCATGGCGATGCGGCCATCGGCGGCGGCGTGGTGCCCGACCTGCGCCACAGCGCGGCGCTGGGCAGTCCGGAGACGTGGCAGGCGATCGTGCATGACGGCGCGCTGAAAGCCAATGGCATGATCGGATGGAGCGCGCAGCTCAGCCGCGAGGACATTGACGCCATCCGCCACTACGTGATCGCCCGCGCCCATGAGGACAAGGACCTGGGCGAGAAATAGGGGGCCTGAAAAACAGAGGGCGCGAGACATAAACGCGATGGGCCGCCTCGCGCCCGGCTTGGCAGATTGCTATGGAATGATACATTAAAAATAGCGCGGGCGAACCGTGCAGGAGAGAGAGGATCAAGGCGATGAACGAGATGACCACGCTTTCCTATCAGCAGCATGCCTATTCGGCGGCGGCGCAAAAGGCCCTGTCGCGCAAGCCCGCCCTGTTCATCAATGGCGAATGGGTGGCCTCCAGCCATGGCGAGTTGATCGATGTCGAGGACCCTTCCTCGGGCAAGGTCGTCAGCCAGATCGTGGACGCCAGTGTGGCCGACACCGACCGCGCGGTTGCCGCCGCGCGCGCGGCCTTTGACGATGGCCGCTGGAGCGGTCTGGCCCCCATCGCGCGTGAAAAGATCATGCTGCGTCTGGCCGATCTGATCGAGGCCCATGCCGAGGAATTTGCCGAGCTGGAAGCCATCGACAATGGCAAGCCCAAGACCATGGCGGGCGCCATCGATGTGCCCGGCGCGGTCAGCCATATCCGCTATATGGCCGGTTTCGCCGCCAAGGTGGGCGGCGAGACGACCCCGCCCTATACGCTGCCGACCGGCGCCTTCTTCACCTATACGGTCAAGGAGCCGGTGGGCGTCTGCGCCCAGATCGTGCCGTGGAATTTCCCGCTGCTGATGGCCTGTTTGAAAATTGGTCCGGCGCTGGCGGCGGGCTGCACGATCATTTTGAAGCCTGCGGAACAGACTTCGCTGACCGCGCTGCGGCTGGCCGATTTGATTGCGGAAAGCGGCATTCCGGCGGGCGTGGTCAATGTCATCACCGGCTATGGCCATATTTCGGGCGATCGTCTGGTCAAGCATCCCGATGTGGACAAGGTCGCCTTCACCGGATCGACCGAAATCGGCAAGCTGATCAACAAGAACGCCACCGATACGCTCAAGCATGTGACGCTGGAACTGGGCGGCAAATCGCCGGTGGTGGTGATGCCCGACGTGGATGTGGCCGAGGCGGCGCCGGGGGCAGCGGGCGCGATCTTCTTCAATTCGGGTCAGGTTTGCGTCGCGGGCTCGCGCCTTTATGCCCACAAATCAGTGTTTGATCAGGTGGTCGAGGGCATCGCCAACACCGCGCCTTTCTGGGCGCCGCGCCCTTCGCTGGACCCAGCCGCCCATATGGGCCCGCTGGTCTCGCAGGAGCAGTTCGACCGCGTGATGGGATACATCGAGGCGGGCAAGCGCGATGGCGCCAGCGTGGCCATGGGCGGCGATGCGCCCAGCGCCGATGGCTACTATGTGAACCCCACCATGCTGGTGAACGTGAACCCGCAGATGAGCGTGGTGCGCGAGGAAATCTTTGGCCCCGTCGTGGTGGCTCAGCGTTTCGACGACCTCGACGAGGTGGTCAAGGAAGCCAACAACACCCAGTTCGGCCTTGCCGCCAGCGTGTGGACCAAGGACGCCTCGACGCTGCACAAACTGACCTCGCGGATCAAGGCCGGGACTGTATGGGCCAATTGCCACGCGATGATTGATGTGGCGCTGCCCTTTGGCGGATACAAGGAAAGCGGCGTCGGACGCGAGCAGGGAAGGGCCGGGATCGAGGCTTATCTGGAAACGAAGTCGGTGATTGTGAAGTTGTAAGGTCTTGATGCCTCCGGCGGGCAAAGGGCGGGGGCCCTTTGCAATTCCATTATGGGGTTGTGAGTGGTTTGCCGCGGGGTGTTTGACCTTTGGTTTCAAAAGCCTGCGGCGCGGCAACGTCACGCTGGCAAGCGCCGCAGGCTTTAAAATTCAACGCCGCGTCCGATACCCAACGCCAAACCCTTGGCGCAACAAAGACAGTAACGGGAGCGCGAGGGACGAGTCCCTCGCATTCTCTCTTCTTGGACACTAAAGACATGCCTATCGACCTTTCCACAATCCGCGCCATCGATGTTCATGTCCACGCCGAGGTATCCTGCCACGACCCGGAAGACCCGGTGATGGGCCAGTTTTTCGACGCGGCCAGCGCCTATTTCAAGGCCCCGCGTGAACGCCCCAAGATGCCCGAAATCGTCGAGCTCTACCGCGAGGCGCAAATCGCCTTCTGCCTGTTCACGGTGGATTGCGAGAGCCATATCGGGGCCAAGCGGGTTTCCAATTTCGAGATCGCCGAATTTGCGGCCAAGCATGATGACATCTGCATCCCCTTTGCCAGCATCGACCCGCACAAGGGCAAGATGGGCGCACGCGAGGCACGCGACCTGGTCGAGAATTGCGGAGTTAAGGGTTTCAAATTCCACCATATCATGCAGGGCTGCAATCCCGGCGATCAGGTCGGCTATCCGATTTACGAGATCATCAACCACTACAAGCTGCCCGCGATTTTCCACACCGGCCATTCGGGCATGGGCACGGGGATGCGCGGCGGCGGCGGCGTGCGGCTGAAATATGGTCAGCCGATGCTGGTCGATGATGTGGCGGTGGATTTTCCCGACATGAAGATCATTCTGGCCCATCCGTCATGGCCCTGGGTGGATGAAAGCCTGTCGATGGCTCTGCATAAAACCAATGTTTACATCGACCTGTCGGGCTGGAGCCCCAAATATTTCGCGCCCCAGATCATCCAGTACGCCAACACGCAACTGCGCAAGAAGATGCTGTTCGGCAGCGATTTTCCGCTGATCCACCCGGACAAGTGGCTGGACGCGGCGCGCGGCGTGGGTTTCCGCGAGGAGATCCTGCCCGGCATCATGAAGGACAATGCGGCGCGGCTTTTGGGCCTGACCTGAAGGCAGGACGCCGGAGAAGGAGAGAGCGATGGCGTTGAAATATTATCATGCCGAACCGGCGGCCAATTCCCTGAAATCCATGATCCCCCTGATTGAAAAGGGGCTGGACTGGGAAAGCGCCTATGTCGATCTGCACAAGTTCGAACAGCACCAGCCTTGGTTCACCGCCATCAATCCCGAGGGGCAGGTGCCGGTGCTCGACCATGACGGCGCGATCATCACGCATACCACGGTCATCAACGAATATCTTGAAGACGCCTTTCCCGAGGATCAGCCCGATAGCGGCCCCTTGCGCCCGCGCGATCCGGTGGGCGCGGCACGGATGCGTTATTGGAACAAGTTCGTTGACGAGCATGTGATGAATTTCGTCTCGATGCATGGCTGGCACCGGATGGTGGGCATCATCGCGCGCAACATCGAATCGGGCGAGTTTGAGAAGCTGCTCGAAAACATTCCCTTGCCCGATCAGCGCAAGAAATGGGCCACCGCGCGCAGCGGTTTTTCGGAAAGCGATCTGGCCAATGCCACGGCCAAGATCGAATATGCCGTGGACAAGGTCGAGCGCCAGTTGGGCGAGACCGCCTGGCTGGCGGGTGATGCCTATACGCTGGCCGACATCAATTTCTACAGCCATTGCGGGATGATGGTCGAGCGCATGTTTCCCGATATGGAGATTGCGCGGCGCTGCCCCCGGTTGGTCGAATGGCGCGAGCGTATGACCGCGCGCCCGGCGGTGGCCCGCGCGCTGGCGGGCGAGGATCGCACCGCGCCGGGCCTGCGCACATGGACGGGCCATGCGCGTTGACGCGCGCGCCATAGGTTGATCTTTTCGACCCGGCGCAAAGGGCGTCGGGTTCCATTGCGCCCTTTAGAATTTCGTTTGTGTAGCTTACAAAATTTGCTATGCCAGAGGGGCAAGAGCAAACAAACCCTTGAGGAGAGAGGAACCACCATGGCCGCTCAAAATCTGGAACAGGTGCTGGCTGGCACCGACAATATCGTTGATATGCTGCGCAATTCGCAGCTTGGCGCCTATGTCTATCCTGTTGTTGCGCCCGAATTTTCCAACTGGCGCTCTGAACAGTGGGCATGGCAGCATTCGGCTGTTCTGTTCGACCAGTCGCACCACATGGTGAACCTCTATATCCGTGGCAAGGACGCGCACAAGCTGCTGTCCGACACGATGATCAACAGCTCGAAGGGCTGGACGGTCAACAAGGCGAAGCAATACGTCCCCACCACGCCCTATGGCCATGTGATCGGCGACGGCATCATCTTCTGGGAAGAAGAGCAGAGCTTTACCTATGTCGGCCGCGCGCCCGCCTCGAACTGGCTGCGCTATCACGCCGCGACCGGCGGCTATGACTGCGAAATCGAGCTGGACGACCGTTCGCCGATGCGCCCGATGGGCAAGCCTGTCAGCCGCAAGGAATGGCGCTTCCAGATCCAGGGCCCCAACGCATGGGCCGTGATCGAAAAGCTGCATGGCGGTCCGCTCGAACAGCTCAAGTTCTTCAACATGAGCACCATGAACATCGCGGGCAAGACCGTGCGCACGCTGCGCCACGGCATGTCGGGCGCGCCGGGCCTTGAAATCTGGGGCCCCTATGCCGAGCAGGAAGAAATCCGCGCCGCCATCCTCGAAGCGGGCAAGGAATTCGGCCTGATCGCTTGCGGCAGCCGCGCCTATCCTTCGAACACGCTGGAATCGGGCTGGATTCCCTCGCCGCTGCCCGCGATCTACACGGGCGAAAAGATGAAGGGTTTCCGCGAATGGCTGGGCGCCGATTCGTATGAAGCCACCGGTTCGATCGGCGGTTCGTTCGTTTCGGACAACATCGAGGATTATTACCTCAACCCGTGGGAACTGGGCTATGGCTCGTTCGTCAAGTTCGACCACGAATTCCACGGCCGCGAAGCTCTGGAAAAGCTGAACCCCGCCGAGCAGCGCAAGAAGGTGACGCTGGCCTGGCATCCGGAAGACATGGCCAAGATCATGGCCTCGATGTTCAACCCGGATGGCGAAGCCTACAAGTTCTTCGACGTGCCGCTGGCCAACTATGCCTCGTCGAACTACGACCGCGTGGTTGACGCCGATGGCAAGACCGTGGGCCTCTCGATGTTCACCGGCTTCTCGTACAATGAAAAGCAGGCGCTCTCGCTGGCCACCATCGACCCTGCCATCCCCGTCGGCACCGAACTGCACGTGATCTGGGGCGAAGAAAACGGCGGCACCCGCAAGACCACCGTCGAACCCCACAAGCAACTGGCTGTGCGTTGCATCGTCTCGCCGGTGCCTTACAGCCGCGTGGCGCGTGAAAACTATGCCGAAGGCTGGCGCACGAGCGTGACGGCCTGATTTTGGCGGTTTGATGCCTCCGGCGGGCAAAGGGTCTCGACCCTTTGCAATCCCATGAATGGGGTTGTGGGTTGTTCGTCGGGGGCGCGGGTCTGAGATGCTTTTAATAACCTGCGGCGCGGCGAGCTTGTGCCATACAGCGCCGCAGGCTTCAATTTTCAAACGCCGCGTCAGACACTTGTGGTCGAACCCATAGCGCAACAAAGACAGTAACGGGAGCGCGAGGGTCTAGACCCTCGCATCCTTCTATCCATAAAAACAAAACCGGAAGAGGCCCCCAAGATGACCGACTATGTTCTGGTGCATGGCGCATGGGCCGGCGGCTGGTCGCATCAGGGGCTGGCCGAGGATCTGCGTGCGGCGGGCCACCGGGCGGTGGTCGTTGAACTGCGCGGCCTTGGCGAGCGGCGGGGGGAACTGCATCCCGGCATCACGCTTTCGGACCATATCACCGATGTTTGCGCCGCGGTGGAAGAGGCCGGTTTCGACCGCTTCGTACTGGTCGGCCATTCCTATGGCGGGATGGTGATTACCGGCGCGGCCACGCGGCTGGGCGCTCGAATCGACACGATTGTCTATCTCGATGCCTTTTTGCCCGAGGATGGCCAGTCGCTCTGGGACATCACCAGCGACTATGAGCATCGCCATTATATCGACACGCAGAAATTCACCCCCGGCCTTGTTGCGCCGATCATTGGCGAGATGGGCCGCAAGCTCTCGCGTCATCCGCTGCTGACGCTGGTCGAAGGCGTGCGTTTTACCGGCGAGGAAGCGAAGATCGCGCGCCGCATCTATGTGCTGGCCACGGGCTGGAAGCCTTCACCTTTCCCCAAATTCGCCGCGCGGATCAAGGATGATGCCGCATGGGAATATCACGAGGCCGATTGCGGCCATGATGTGATGAATGGTCAGCGCGAGCAGGTGGTGGGTATTTTGCTGGGCGCTTAACCGCGCGCGTTTTCATCCTCGCTCCACCATCGCAGATCCTGCGCCAGTCCGCTGTCGGCAACGATCCGTTCCAGCGCATCGGCGAGTCTTTCGACTGTTTCCAGCGTGGCAATCTTGCGGAACCAGCGCCGGAGGAAGGGTCTGGACGGCTCGATGAAGCACAGGACGCCATCGGGAAATTCGGGATAAAATCCGCAACCGACCCACAATGGGAAAGCCTCATGGTGGATCTGGACCCGCCAGCCCCAGTCCTCGGCATGGACCTTTTCGACCTCGAAGCCATGCGCTGGCAATCGCTCGGCCAGAAAGCGGGCGGCGGTCTCACCCTGCGGCGCATCTTCGGGCGGATTGGCCAGCAGGGTGGAGGAGCGGAATTCAAGATTGGTGCGCATGAGGCGAAAGGTGATGTAATCGCCTGCCTGCGTCCAGCCTAATCGCCAAAGAAGTTTAATTCAAACAGCACCTCATTGGGATCGCGCACAAAGATCTGGCGCAGGCCGATGGCGGCGACGAAATTGCGCTGATAATCGCAAGCCGCCGCCTCCAGCCGCGCGATCATTGCCTCATGGCCCTGACAACTCAACGCCACGTGATGCAGCGCTCCGGTCGGCCCCGGCGCAATATCGCGGTCATAGGCGCGCGGCGCGTCCAAACTGTTGAGATGGATCACCGCACGCCCGACGCCATCGTACATCCACTGCCCGGTCTGCGGCGTCAACGGAGGCGGCCCGTCGCGCCGTTCCAGCCCGAATACCTGCGCATAGAAGCGGGCGGACCCATCCAGATCCGCCGTGATGATGTTCACGTGGTCGAGCGCCAGAATCATACCGCTTTCCTCGCTGCTTCGCGGGCTTCCCTATACCGCTCGCGCCGGAATTTCTCGAAGCCGAGGCGCTGTTCAAAGCCCGGATCGGCGGGATAGTCGCGGAAATCGGCCAGATATTCCTCGAACAATTCGGCCACCTCCTCGCGGAATTCGGGGTGGCTGAAGATATAGGTCCGGTTGTCCTCCATGCCCTGCATCACCCGCTCGGCGATCACGTCGGGCTCCATCCCGGCCTGATGCGCGCCTGCCAGTCGCTCGACGGCGGCATGGTCCACCGGCTTTGCTCCGTCCATCAAGGCGGCGGGGCGCACATCGTCGCTGGCATAGATATAGCTTTTCACCAGCCCGGGGCACAGGATCGACACGCCGATGCCATGCTTGGCCAGACTGTAGCGCAAGGATTCCGACAGGCCGCGCACCGCGAATTTGGTGGTGTTGTAGATCCCCGGCGCGCCCGAGGCCAGCCATCCGGCCATGCTGGCAGTGTTGACGATATAGCCGCCATGGCCCGCCGCGATCATGCGCGGCACAAAGGTCATCACCCCGTTGATCACCCCATGCAGGTTCACCCCCATCACCCAGTCCCAGTCGGACCAGCTTGAATCCTCGATGGTCTGGAACAGATTGATGCCCGCATTGTTGAACAAGAGCGAGACCGGGCCAAAGCGCGCCTCGACCTCATCGGCGGCGGCGGCCATGGCTTCCCGGCTGGAAACATCGACCTGCACGCCCATCACCTCGGCATTGTCCAGCGTTGCCAGCGCCGATGCGATGGATTCCTCACGAATGTCGGCAATGGCCACCCGGCACCCCCGCGCCAGCAGCGCGCGCACCAGGCCCAGCCCGACACCGTTGGCGCCGCCGGTGACAAAAGCGGTGCGTCCTGCAAAATCAATCATCGGCTTCATCCTCTTGCCCGCGCGCGTCGCGCCATCTTTTTATCGCGGCCATGCCGATTGGGGCTTGCCAAGCGGCCCGCTATGCTTTGTATCTAACACATACAAAACATGCGCTGTAAAGATCCGGCGCGAAATCGCCCCTCGCCAATCGGGGGCAGGCACGGGAGAGGTGCATATGGCAATATCGATGAGCGGGCCGGATATGGCCGCCGAACTCAATCATGGCGTGGATGCGGGTGAGGCCGCCGCCCATCACCTTGCCGTGGCCGCGCGCGATGAACCATGGCCCAGCGCCGGGGCGGCGTGGTTTGCGCTCTCGGTCATCATCTTTGCCACGTTTCTTAATTTCTTCGATTCGGCGGCTTTTGGCCTGCTGATCGAACAGATCAAGACCGAGTTCGGCCTGTCGAACACCGCGATCGGCCTGCTGCAAGGGCCGGTCAATGTCGTGTTCTATATGGTGGTGATGCTGCCGCTCTCGCGTTGCTCGGATATTTTTCCGCGCAAATATGTGCTGGCCATCGGCGCGCTGCTGATCGCGCTGCTCAATGCGGCGGGCGGGTTTACCAGCACCTTTATGGCTCTGGCCTTCACCCGGATGCTGGTGGGCGCGGGGGGCGGGGCGCATGCACCGGGGTCCTATTCGATGCTGGCCGATTTCTTTCCGCCCGAAAAACGGCGCTGGCCCTTTGCCGTGCTGCAACTGGGCTTTATCGGGGGCAGCACGATCGGTCTTGTCATCGCGGGCAAGCTGCTGGCGCTGGCGATGAGCCTGCCCGAAACACCCTTCATGGGGGCCATGCTCCATGGGTGGAAATATGTGCTGCTGATGCTGGCGCTGCCGGGCGTGGTGGCCTGCGTGCTGCTGCTGATGGTGCCCGAACCGCCGCGCCGGGGCGTGATCGAGGGGGGCAAGCCGCTGCCGATTCGCGCCGTGATTTCGGAAATCTGGCGCCGCCGGGCGGTCTATGGCCCGCTGTTTCTGGGGCTGGGCTTTTCGGCCGCGCATGCGATGGCGGCGCCCGCATGGATGGTGCCTTTCTACAAACGCACCTATGGCTGGAGCGAGGTGGAGATCGCCACCCGCGCGCCGATGTTCATGCTGGCAGGTCAGATTGCCGGACTGCTGCTGGGGCCGATGCTGATCAAACTGCTGGCGCGGCGCTATCGCGATGCCAATGTGCGCGCGGTCACGATCTGTTTTTGCGGGGTCGCGCCGCTGGCCATTCTGGGGCCGATGATGCCCAGCCCGTGGCTGGCGCTGACCTGTTCGATGCTCTCGGGCATGCTGGGCATTGCCTCGGCCGTGCCGCAGAATCTGGTTATTCAGGAAATCACCCCCAACCAGATGCGCGGGCAGGTGACGGGCCTTTATCTGATGATGTTCACTGCTGTGGGCGCGCTGGGGCCGTTCATGATCGGCTTTTTAACCGACCATGTGTTCGGCCATGACGGCGATGTGTGGAAAGCGCTGGCGCTCTCGGGGGCCTTGCTCAGCCCGCCCGCTGCCTACATCATCAGCCGCGCTATCCGGCCCTATGCCGATGCTCTGGCTTTGCTCGACAAGGAAACGCAATGACTTATCCTGAACTTTCGATGGTGATTGGCGGCGAGAAGGTGGGGATCGCCCATCGCCGCACCCATGCCGTGCTGAACCCGGCCACCGGCGCGGTGATCGCCCAATTGCCGCTGGCCGATGCGGCCGATCTGGATCGGGCGCTGGCCGTGGCCGATGAAGGCTTTCGCATCTGGCGCAAATCCACGCCTCAGCAGCGCGCCGCCGTGCTGGCGGGCGCGGCGGGCCTGCTGGTGCAGCGTCAGGAAGAGATCGCCCGCATCGCCACGCTTGAGCAGGGCAAGACTCTGGCCGAAACCCGCATCGAGGTGATGATGGTGGCGGGCCTGTTCAATTTCTATGCAGGAGAAGTGGGCCGCATCTATGGCCGCACCCTGCCGCGCCCCGATGGCATGCGTTCGACCGTCACCTATGAGCCGGTTGGCCCGGTGGCGGCCTTTGCGCCGTGGAATTTCCCCATCGGCAATCCGGGGCGTAAATTGGGCGCGCCGATTGCGGCCGGGTGCAGCGTGATCCTGAAGCCTGCCGAGGAATCGCCGGCCTCGGCGCTCGCCGTGCTTCAGGCTTTGCTCGACGCGGGCCTGCCGCCGCAGGTGGCGCAGGTGGTGTTCGGCGTACCCGACGAGGTGAGCCGCCATCTGCTGGCCAGCCCGGTGATCCGCAAGCTCTCCTTCACCGGATCGACGGTGGTGGGCAAGCATCTGGCAAAACTGGCGGCGGACAATTGCATCCGCACGACGATGGAGCTGGGCGGGCATGGGCCGGTGCTGGTCTTTGCCGACGCGGATATAGAGCGCACGCTCGATATTGCCGTGGGCCACAAATATCGCAACGCGGGTCAGGTCTGCGTCAGCCCGACGCGCTTCCTTGTCGAGGAAAGCGTGTTCGAGCGTTTCCGTGATGGCTTTGCCGAGCGCGCCAAGGCGATCACCGTGGGGGATGGCATGGACGAGGGCAGCCGCATGGGGCCGATGGCCAACCCGCGCCGCCCGGAGGCCATCGAGGCCTTGGTGAAAGATGCCGTGGCCGCAGGCGCCAAATTGAACGCAGGCGGCAAGCGTATCGGCAATCAGGGCTTCTTCTTTGAACCCACCGTGATTTCGCAAGTGCCTTTGACGGCCCGCATTATGAATGAGGAGCCCTTTGGCCCCGTCGCCATCATCAACCCGATGGCGGGCGAGGAGGCGATGATCGCCGAGGCCAACCGGCTGCCCTATGGTCTGGCCGCCTATTGCTGGACGCAGGATGGTGCGCGGCAAAAGCGTCTGGCGCGCGAGCTGGAGGCCGGGATGGTGGGCATCAACACCGTGGCCATCGGGGCTGCGGATTCGCCCTTTGGCGGGGTCAAATGGTCGGGCCACGGCGCCGAGGACGGACCGGAAGGGCTCCACGCCTGCCTTGTCACCAAGGCGATCCACGAAGGATAATTGCCCTTTGTCATGGCCCAGCAACAGTTGAGCAAAACAGGCAAGCTAAGCGGCGTGGCCCAGCGTCATGCCGCCCCCGCAATGGGAGGAGGCCGCGATGGCCTCCCCCTGTTTGCGAGATTTTGCCATGAAGCTTCTGTTGTCCCTGCCTCTGCTCCTTTTGGCGCCCATGGCTCATGCCGCCGAGGAGGATACGCAGACATGGGCCGCCGTGCATGGCATGGTCGGGCTGAGGGGCCGGGCTGTGGTCAATTTCGACTATCAGGCGCGCATTACCGACACCCACAGCCGCGCCGGACAGGTCCTGCTGCGTCAGGCCATCGGCTATCGCATCACCCCCAAGACCAGCGTGTTTGGCGGCTATGCCTATGTCCGCACCGACAATCTGGGGGCCAAGGTGCTGGACGAACATCGCCTGTTTCAGCAGGCCAATTTCAGCATTCTGGATGCGGGCAAGAGCGGCGCGATCACCGGGCGCAGCCGTCTGGAGCAGCGCTTTGTCGAGGGTTCGGGCGAGGTGGGCTGGCGGATGCGGCAGCAGATCCGTGGCGCTCTGCCCATCGGCAAGGGTTTCGCGCTGGTGGGCAGCGCCGAGCCGTTCTTTGCCTTCAATCGGACCACTTGGGGCCAGAAGGCTGGCTTCGACCAATTGCGCCTGTTTGGCGGGATCGCGCTGCCCGTGGCGCGCGGCTTTGCCATCGAGACCGGATATATGGGCCAATATATTGCGCGCGATGCAAAGGCCGACCGGATGAATCACATTATCAGCCTGGCCATCACCATCAACCGATAAGAAATGCCGGGCTGTCGGGAAAGAGGAGCAGCCCAGAATGAGCGAACAACCCCATCTCCACCCCCTGCACACCGGCGGCGAGCGCGGATACTTGCGCATCGCCACCGAGGAAGCCTTTGCCACGCGCGAGCAGGTGGACATCTTCCTGCGCATGATCCGCGACGGCACGGCGGACAAGGGCATGGTCAGCCTGTGGGGCTTTTATGCGCAAAGCCCGTCGCCGCGCGCGACCCAGATCATGGAGCGCCTGCTCGATCTTGGCGAGCGGCGGATCGCCGATATGGATGCGACCGGGATTGACGTGGCGATCCTCGCGCTGACCAGCCCCGGCGTGCAGCCGATTTTGGACGTGGAGGAAGCCAAGGGCGTGGCGCGGCGGGCCAATGAGCTGCTGGCTGATGCCTGCGCGAAATATCCCACGCGTTTTGTGGGCATGACGGCGGTCGCGCCGCAGGACCCGGAATGGTCGGCCGACGAGATCCGCCGCGGCGCGCGCGAGTGGGGCTTTAAGGGATGCCAGATCAACAGCCACACGCAGGGCCACTATCTGGACGAGCCGCAATTCGATCCCATCTTCCGCGCGCTGGTCGAGGTGGATCAGCCGCTCTATATCCACCCCGCCACCTTGCCCGACAGCATGATCGGCCCGGTGCTGGAGGCGGGGCTGGACGGCGCGGTCTTCGGCTTTGGCGTGGAAACCGGGATGCACCTGCTGCGCCTCATCACCACGGGCATTTTCGACCGCTATCCCACGTTGCAGATCATGGTCGGCCATATGGGTGAGGCGCTGCCCTATTGGCTTTACCGGCTGGATTACATGCATCAGGCGGGCGTGCGTTCGCAGCGCTATGAACGCCTCAAGCCGCTGAAAAAGACCATCGCGGAATATATGCGCAGCAACGTGCTGATCACCAATTCGGGCATGGCTTGGGAACCGGCGATCAAATTTGCGCAAGAGGTGATGGGCGAGGATCGCGTCATGTATGCGATGGACTATCCCTATCAGTACGAGGCGCGCGAAGTGGTCGATATGGACAATATGGCCATGAATTTTGCCACAAAACGCAAGTTCTTTGAGGATAACGCGCGCCGCTGGTTCAAACTGTAGGCGTGGGGGCCTTGCGTTAGGCGCAAGGCCCAGCCACTTATGCAGGCGCAGATGAAGGGGTAAGCGCAGGGGCATGGCAAAAGTCAAGGAAACGCTGGTGAAAACCACCCCTCCGGGGGAAGATGCCGACGATATTGGCGAAATCCGCGACATCGTGGGCTTTCACCTGCGCCTTGCCCATGGCGCGGTCTATCGCCACTTTACCGAGACCTTTGCCGAACTGGATCTGACCCAGAAACAGGTCTCGGTGCTGTGGCTGGTCGATGATCACCCCGGCATCGCGCAAACGGGCCTGGCCCAGCGCATGAGGATGGACCGGGCCACCACCATGGCCATCGTCAACCGGCTGGAGGCGCGCGACCTGTTGCAGCGCGGCAAGTCCGACACCGACGGGCGCAAGCAGACGCTGCATCTGACGGTGGCGGGCAAGGCGATGCTGGCCACGGCAAAAGAGGCGATCCGCGCGCATGAGGAATGGCTGAAGTCGCGATACACGCCGCGCGAGGTGGCGGTGTTGATCGAGTTGCTGACGCGGTTGCATGAGTGAGGGGTTTTAAGGGAGTTTAGAATGTGAGGGTCTGGACCCTCGCGCTCCCGTTACTGTCTGCGTCGCGTTATGGGCTCGTCGTTAGGAATCGGACGCGGCGTTGGGATATTAAAGCCTGCGGCGCGGACGGGGGCCGCAGGCTTTCAAACATGGCGACCGGGCACACCGTCATGAACCAAACACCACCCCATTACCGGGATTGCAAAGGGACCGAGTCCCTTTGCCCGCCGGAGGCAAAAAGAGGGAAACCTCACCCCTCCACCATCACCCCAAACCCGGCAACCCGCTCCGCCGCCATCAAGGCCTGCGCCGCCGCCAGAGCCGCCCGCGGGGCAATGTCGGCCAGCGCATAGCGCCCCGCCGCCGCCAATTGGCGCGAAAGCGGATCGCCTGCCTCCGCTGCGATCAGCCGCGCCGCGATCCAGCCCGTGGCCACCACGCCCGCCAGCGTCAGGAAGGGCGTTGCCCCGGCCTCGGCGGTGGCAGGATCGGCGGCGATTAGGGCATCGGCGCAAGCGGTGAAGGTGCCCAGCGCCGCGTTGAAACCGGCATGGTCGATGCGGGCGGCATCCTCGCGCGCGGCCTGCAAAAACGCATGGTATCCCGCCGCGCCCGGTGCACGCAGGCGGCGCAGGGTGATGTCCTGCGCCTGCATACCGGTGGTGCCCTCGAACACAGTGAGGACGCGGGCATCGCGCAACCCCTGCTCGACCGGCCAATCGCGTGTGTATCCCGCCCCGCCCAGCACCTGAATCGCATCCGAGGCGACGCCAAAGCCCGTTTCGCCGCCCAATGTTTTGACGATAGGGAGCAGCCACCCGGCCAGCGCCTCATTATGCGCCCGAACCGCCGCATCATCGGTAAAGCGCGCCAGATCGGCGGCATTGGCCGTGGCAAAGATCAGCCCGCGCAGAGGCTCGACCCGCGCCGAGAGCGAGAGCAGTTGCGCCTGCACATCGGCATGGGCGTTGATGGTGATCGGCTGCGGCCCATTGCCGCCCTGCCGCCGCTCGGCCGCATAGCCATAGGCGATTTCCGCCGCGCGACTGGCCACGGCCAGGCCCATGACGCCGGTGGCCAGACGCATATTGGTGATCATCACGAAAAGCTGCGGCAGCCCGCGCCCCATTTCGCCCAGCAGATAGGCGGGCGCCCCTTCAAAGCCCATGACGCAGGTGGGCGAGGCATGGAGGCCCAGCTTTTCCTCGATTCGGCGCACGACTATCGGCGCGCGCGCGCCATGTTCGACCGAGGGCACGAGGAACAGGCTGATCGGGTCCTTGGGGCTGGGGGCTTGGCCTTCGGGCGCGGTCTTGGCCAGCAGGAGATGGGCAATGGCACCCGTCAGATCCTGATCGCCAAAGCTGATCCAGCATTTCTCGCCGGTGATCCGCCATGAGCCATCGGCCTGACGCTCGCCCCGTGTGCGCAACCGGCGCACATCGCTGCCCGCGTCGGGTTCGGAAATGCAGATGGTCGCGCCGATCGAGCCGTCGATCAGCCCCGGCAGCCACGCCTCGCGCACCGCATCATCGGCAAAGGCGTGGATCAGCCGCGCGCCCGCCCGGCTGGGCACGGGCATCATGCCAAATGCGGGGCAGTGGCGGTCCATCATTTCCTGCACCGCATTGCCCAGCGCCGTGGGCAGGCCCATGCCGCCGATCTCGGGCCAGGCGTCGAGCATCAGCCAGCCGCCTTCGCAGAATTCGGCCCATGCGGCCTTGTGTTCGGGCACGGTGATGACGCGGCCATCGACCAATTTGCACCCCGTCACATCGGCGGCCGCATTCAGCGGCGCCAGACGCTCCTGTGCAAAGCGGCCCGCCGAACCGAGGATCTCGGCAATCATGTCGGGGCTGGCCTGCGCGCAGGATTCGCTGGCGGCCAAAAGCGCATCCCAGCCGGGGCTGATGGCCAGATGGCGTGCGATGGTGGCGGTGATATCCATGCGGTCCTCTCGTCTAATTCTGTTATCATGCATAACATTAATGACGCGGGCTGCCAATCGCCACCATGGTCTAAAAATCGCACGCGGTGCGGATTTTTGTTGCACGCCCCCCTTGCCATCGGTCGTCTCGGGCTTCACGAAAGATTGTTATGAACGATCCATTGGCAAATCTTCCCGGCTATGTGCTGCGCCGGGCTTCCTCGGCGGCGTTGGCCGGACTTAATCGGCGCCTCTCCGCGCTCTCGCTGCGCCATGTCGATGCCAGCCTGCTGATGCTGCTCAACGGCCAGCCGGGCATTACCCAGAGCGAGGCGGGGCGCGTTCTGGATATTCAGCGTGCCAATATGGTGCCCATCGTCGGGCGGCTGGAAGCGCGGGGCCTGATCGACCGCCAGCGGGTCGATGGGCGCTCGCAGGGGCTTTACCTGAGCGCCGAGGGCGAGGCGCTGCACACGCAGGTCATGAGCGTGATCGACGCTTATGAACAGACCTTGATGGAAGGGGTGCCCGCCCCCTTGCGCAAACAGGCGATGGCGGTTCTGCATGCCTTCTGGCAATCGGCAGAAGCCGCCATCGAGAGCGATTAAACGTCAGGCCGCAATCCACTGGGCCAGCGCGGCGATGCAGTCGCGGCCCAATTGCGCGCTGCGCTCCGGGCTCCACCCCTGATCGGGGCAGGGCAGGTCATTGTGGTCCTTGAAGGGCATTTCCAGCGTCATCGCCACCGCGCCATAGCGCTGCGCAATCTGGTTGGTGGCCATGGTCAGATTGGCCCGGCCCGCAGGCGCGACGGGGTAGCCCGCCTTGGTCTGGAAATCGGGCGTTTGCGCGTCAAGGATCGCCAGATAGCGGCGATAGGAGGCAAGCTGCGCCTCAGTGATGGAGGGGATGCCCTCGAAACCGGCGATGAAGACATGCGGGATCGCCTCGTCGCCATGCACGTCCATGCACAGGGCCACGCCGGTTTCATCCATCGCATTGCGGATGGCCAAAACCTCTGGACTGCGGTCAGGCTGGGGATCATGCCATTCGCGGTTGAGGTTCACCCCCGCTGCATTGGTCCGCAAATGGCCCCGGCGCGATCCATCGGGATTGGCATTGGGCACGACATGCACCGTGGCCTTTTGCCGCAGCAGGCGACCATGCGGATTGGCCGGATCGGTCAGGGCATCCAGCGCCCCTTCCATCCACCATTGCGCCATGCTCTCGCCCGGATGCTGGCGCGCCTGCAGCCATATCTGCACCGGCCCGTGGCCCATGGTCAGGCAGTCGATGGGCTGGCCATCAAGGCTTTGCCCAAGGCGGCGATAGATGACGCCCGGCTCCGCGGCGATCTGCGCGATCAGGTCCTGATGGCGCTCCATCGAATAAGGCGCGAAATAGGCGAACCAGCAGACCTCGCTCTCGGGCGAATAGGTGATGGTCAGCGTGCCGTTTTCGGTCTGCGGGTCCCATGCGGTGTCGGCGCGCGCCCAATAGTCGCGGTCCTCTGAAACGCAGGCGCGATAGTCTTCCCACCCGCCCGGATAGGCCGCCGCGTTAAGGCCCGTGATGCGCAGCACCAGTTCGCGCCCTGCCGCGCCCGAAACGCGGAAATGGAACCATTGAAAAAAGTCGCTGTGCGCATCGCGCCGTATGGCCAGCGTGGCCGTGGCGCCATGGATGGCGCGGACCTCTATATTGCCAGAATCAAAGGCGGAATCGATGTGGATGGCAAATTCGCTCATGGATCTACTCTGAAGAAGGCGGTTCAGGGAACGCGGATGGTTTCACCCGATTGGCCCGGAAAGCCGGAAAACAGCGCCTGCGCCAGCTTGGGCGCGGCCAGTTGGGTCTGGGCCAGCGGCGAGGTGCTCGACACGGTAAAGCTGGCGCGCCCTTCCCAAAGGGTCTTGCCGCCGGCGCGATCACGGATGACCGCGATCAGGTCGGTGGCGGTGCTCTGGCCCGAACCGGTGCGGATCGGGATGGAAATGCCCACGCCTGCGCCGCTGCCGTAATTGCTGCCCGATGCGCCAAGGCTGACGCCCACCGGATTGCGGCTCTCGGTCAGCGTGGTGCGGACAAGGCGGATCGAGGCGATCTGGTCGGCGCTGTCGGGCGGGGCGGCGGTATAGCCCAGCGCGGAGAGTTCGCGCTCGACGGCGATCTGATAGGATTGGACCTCGAGGCTGGACCCATCCATGCCGGGGCCGGGCACCACCGCAATCGTGCCATGGCCCAGCGGCGAGGCATCGGCGACATGGAAGCGCGACACCTCAACCGGACCGACAGGCACGGCGCAGGCGGAAAGCAGCATCAGCGGCGCGAGTGACTTGATAAAGCGCATCATGGGGCCGGTGGTGGCCCCATGCGCGCGATCATGCAAGAGGCGAATCAGCGTGCCGCCAGCGAGGAGGAAGGGAAGCGCTCGAACAGCGCCCCGGCCAGACGCACCGAGACGGCATCGTCGCTGGCCGCCTTGGTGCCCTCACGCGTGGCGATGCGGGCGCGGGCCTCATACAGCGCCTTGCCCGAGGCGCGGTCGCGGATGCGGATTTCCATATTGGTCATCACCAGCGCCCCGCGCGGCTTGGTGGCGTCATAGGCCAGCGAAAGCCCCATCATCGATCCGTAGTTGGAAACGCCCATCGTGGCGCTGCCCGAAATCGGGCTGCGCTTTTCCTCGGCGGGTTCCAACTGATCGCGCACGACGGTGATCTCGACGATCTGGCCGCCATCGCCATCGGGGCCGGTGGTGTCATAGCCCGCCTTGGCCAGTTGATCGACAACGGCCGCCTCAAAGGTGGCCTGCTCGCGGTCCGACGCGGTGGTGCCGGGCATGGTGCGCAAGGTGATGCGGCCGTGGCCCAGCAGGGGAATGGCGCCATCGGCGAGAAACCTCTCGGCATCGACCCGGCCTTCGCGGTCATCGCGCGGGGCCGAATAGCGGCCTGATCCGCCAAACCCGCCGCCCCAGCCGCCGCCATAGCCGCCCCAGCCGGGCTGGGCATGGGCGGGGGCGGACAGCGCAACAAGGGCAAACAGGGCGGCGCCAAGGCCAGCGGCGGGGATTTTTCCGTAAATGGTCGGGTTCATGGCAGTGTGCGACTTTCTGTGCAGCAATGGCTTGGTAATGCTCGCCCCTTGGGCCTCAGGCTAGGCGGCCATAGCTTGACCGATGATGAACCCGGCAGTGCAAAGTTTTGCGAAATTGTCGCAGGATTGCGATGAAAATGGCGCAGAATTTAGTCCCATGTCCAATGGATCATGCTAGAGACAACACCCATGACAGACACAACGATCGGAAAGCTTCCCGTCCTTGTTACCGGCGGGGCGGGTTATATTGGCAGCCATGCCGTGCTGGCGTTGAAGGACGCAGGGTGGAAAGTGGCGGTGGTGGACAATCTGGTCACCGGATTCCGTTTTGCCGTGCCCGATGGCGTCGCCTTTTATCAGGGCGATATCGAGGATGGCGATTTGATCGCGCGAATCATCGCCGAACAGGGAATCGGCGCGATCATGCATTTTGCCGGATCGGTGGTTGTGCCCGAATCGGTGGAAAATCCCCTGAAATATTATCACAATAACACTGCCAAGAGCCGTGCTCTGATCGAGGCGGCGGTCAAGGGCGGCGTCAAACATTTCATCTTCAGCTCGACCGCGGCCACCTATGGCATCCCCGAGGTTTCGCCGGTTGAGGAGGATATGCCCAAGGTTCCCATCAACCCCTACGGCATGTCCAAGCTGATGACCGAGATCATGCTCAAGGATGTGGCGGCGGCCCATCCGATGAACTATTGCGCGCTGCGCTATTTCAACGTGGCCGGGGCCGATCCCGATGCGCGCACCGGGCAATCGACGGCGGGCGCGACCCATCTGATCAAGGTGGCGGTCGAGGCGGCGCTGGGCAAGCGCGAGAGCGTGGGCGTGTTCGGCACCGATTTTGCCACGCCCGACGGCACGGGCGTGCGCGACTATATCCATGTCTCGGATCTGGCCGATGCGCATGTGCTGGCGCTTGAGGCGCTGATCGCGCGGCCAGAGCGGTCGCTGACAATGAATGCCGGTTATGGGCGCGGTTTTTCGGTGCTCGATGTGCTGGACGCGGTGGACCGGGCGACCAATCGCACCATCAAGCGCGTCATGCAGCCGCGCCGCGCGGGCGACCCCGATTCGCTGATTTCGAACAACGCGCGCATCAAGGCCACCGTGCCTTGGGTGCCGCGCTATGCCGATCTCGATGTGATTGTCAGCCATGCTCTGGCGTGGGAACGCAGGCTGACGGAAATTCGCGGCGAAGGTTGACTTTGCCACCCGCGCAGCCTATCGGCGCGGTTCAATTTTCGGCCCGGTCGGTTCGGGCAAAGGGATTTGTCATGAAGATTCGCAACAGCCTCAAGTCGCTGAAGGACCGTCACCGGGATAACCGCGTGATCCGCCGTCGCGGCCGCACCTATGTCATCAACAAGACCCAAAAGCGTTTCAAGGCTCGTCAGGGCTGATTGATACGCGGTCGGCATCGGGTTCCTTGGCGTTCCCTGCCTGCCACGGGTAAGCTTGCAAGCCCGCCACCGCCCAGCGCGATGGCGGGCTTGCTGCGTCTGGGGCTTTGATGCGTGCTTTGGCGCGAATCGGCCGCGTTCTGATGAAATGCGAATCGGAGAAAATGATGAGCGGGAAGCAACCCCATGTGGTGGTGTTCGATATCGGCCGGGTGCTGGTGCAATGGCGAATCGCGGGCCTGTATGAAAAGCTGATCCCTGACGCGGACCGGCTCGAATGGTTCCTGCGCGAAGTGGTCAGCGAGGAGTGGCATGCCCAGCATGACGCGGGCAAACCCTTTGCCGAGATGATCGAGGAGCTTTGCGCGCAATATCCCGAAGAGCGCGAGTTGATTGAACTCTATGCGCCGCGCTGGCTGGAATGCGTGCCCGGCCCGATCGAGGGCACCCATGACATCGTGCGCGCGCTCGATGCGCGGGGCGTGCCGCTCTATTCGATCACCAATTTCGGCGTGGATGCATGGGCGATGTTCCGCCCGACCTTCCCGGTGCTCGACCATTTCCGCGATATTGTGGTGTCGGGCCATGAGCGCATGATCAAACCCCATGCGGCGATTTTCGACCTTGCGGCCCAGCGTTTCGGCCATGCGCCGGACGAGATGCTCTTCATCGACGACAATGCCGACAATATCGCCACCGCGCGGGCGCTGGGCTGGCATGTGCATCATTTCGTCGATGGGGCCGAGGCGTTGGAGGCCGATTTACGGGGGCGGGGGTTGTTGTAAAGGAAGGTTTGCCTCCGGCGGGCAAATGCCGAACCATAAGCCCAACAAAGGCAGTATCAGGAGCGCGAGGGTCTGGACCCTCGCATCTTTCCCCCTTTAACCTCCCGCCCATGTTTCTCCGATTCGCTCTCGCCGCCGCGCTGATCGCCACGCCTGCCTATGCCGCCCCCGTGCGCAAGGCCCCGCCCAAACCTGCAGTGGTCAAAGAAGTCCCGCCCCAGCCTTTGCATGACACCGAGACCGTGGCGATGACCACCGAATTGGGCACCATCACGCTGGAGTTGGACGGCAAGCATGCCCCGATCAGCACGGCCAATTTCATGCGTTATGTCGATAACAAGCGCTTTGACGGGATCGTGTTTTACCGCGCCATGCATCTGAAATGGGGCGAGCAGCCCAATGGTCTGATCCAGGCGGGCACGCGCGGCGATCCGCGCAAGACTTTCCCGCCCATCGCCCATGAGCCGACCAGCCAGACCGGCATTCTGCACAAGGCCGGAGCCATTTCGCTGGCGCGTCTGGCGCCGGGCACGGCAACGGGGGATTTCTCGATCCTGCTGTCCGACATTGACGGGCTGGACGCCAATCCGCAATCCGGCGATCCCGAGGTTCAGGCCGGCTATGCCGCCTTTGGCCATGTGGTGTCGGGCATGGATGTGGTGCGCAAGATCTGGGATCAGCCGGTCGATCCCAATGCGGGCGAGGGGGCCATGAAGGGGGAGATGCTGGCCCAGCCGGTCAAGGTGATCAGCGTGCGGCGCGTGGTTGCGCCCTGATCGGTCAATCCTCGCCGGTGGCGACATCCCCGGCGCTGCCCGAGGATTTGCCGCCAAAGCCGAATGTGCGCATCCAGTCGCGCACCCATTGGTCGCGCTTGATGCGTTTGATCGGAGCGCCGCAATGGATGCAATGGCCGACATAATGATCAGAGGCCGAGCGGCGAACCTTGCGGCGATTCGGGGCGTGCGACATGAAAAAACAACGAAGCAAACCAAATAGTTTCATATTTCCGGCAAACTTTCCCCGAACGACCAATAAATCGACATTAGTGGGGTGATGACCGGCCCGCAACCTCTCCGAAAGGTGAACGGTCCGTTAATGCTAAACGCTTATGCGCGGGGCGGCTGGCGGCGATAGGACAGGGCTTCGGCCACATGCGCGCGTGAGACGGTCTGGGCGCCTGCCAGATCGGCAATGGTGCGCGCCACGCGGCGGATGCGCGTATAGCCGCGCGCGGTCAGGTTCATCGCCTCGGCGGCGCGGATCAGCAATTTCATGCCCTCGCCATCGGGCGTGGCAAACAGGTCGAGCGATTCGCCATCCAGATCGGCGTTGCTGCGCATTCTTGTGCCGTTGAGCCGCTCGGTCTGAACCCCGCGCGCGGCGGCCACGCGGGCGGCGACCTGCGCGCTGCTCTCGGCGGGTGAGGGCAGCGCCAGATCGAAGGCGCGCACCGCCTCGACCTCGACATGCAGGTCGATGCGGTCGAGCAGCGGGCCGGAAACCTTGCTCTGATAATCGCCCGCACAGCGCGGCGCGCGCGAACAGGCCAGCCCCGCATCGCCCAGATGGCCGCAGCGGCAGGGGTTCATCGCCGCGATCAACTGAACCCGCGCGGGAAAGGTGACATGGGCATTGGCGCGGGCCACGGTGACCTCGCCGGTTTCCAAAGGCTGGCGCAGCGAATCGAGCACGCCGCGCTGAAATTCGGGCAATTCGTCAAGGAACAGCACGCCCAGATGCGCCATCGACACTTCGCCGGGGCGCACGCGCAATCCGCCGCCGGTCATCGCCGCCATGCTGGCCGAATGATGGGGGCTGCGGAAAGGGCGGGCGCGGCTGATTCGTCCGCCCTCCAGCGTTCCGGCGACCGAGGCGATCATCGAGACTTCGAGCGCCTCGGCAGGTGTCAGCTCGGGCAGGATGCCGGGTAGGCAGGAGGCCATCAGCGATTTGCCCGCGCCGGGCGGGCCGATCATCAGCAGATTGTGTCCGCCCGCCGCCGCGATCTCCAGCGCGCGCCGGGCTGTCTCCTGCCCTTTGACCTGGCGCAGGTCCGGCCCCGGCGCGGCGGCGGCGCTCTGGCCGGGGGCGGGGGGCGAGAGCGCCTGCGTGCCCTTGAGATGGGCCAGCAGGCTGGCCAGATCGGGCGCGGCGACCACGGGTACGCCTGCGGCCCAGCTTGCCTCGGACCCTTGCGCGGCCGGACAGATCAGGCCCAATTCGCGCTCGCTGGCATGGAGCGCGGCCAGCAGGACGCCGGGCGAGCCGACGATCCGCCCATCAAGAGACAATTCGCCCACCGCCACAAAATCGCCCATCTGCTCGGCATCGATCACCCCCATCGCGGCCAGCAGCGCCAGCGCGACGGGCAGATCGTAATGCGATCCTTCCTTGGGCAGATCGGCGGGCGACATGTTGATCGTGATCCGCTTGGGCGGCAGCGCCAGCCCCATCGCGGTCAGCGCCGCCTGCACCCGCTGGCGGCTTTCATTCACCGCCTTGTCGGGCAGGCCGACCAGCGTGAATCCCGGCAATCCGGGGGCCAATTGGCATTGTACCTCGACGGCGCGCGCCTCAAGCCCCAGATAGGCCACCGTCTGGACCAGCGCGACCATGTGCAAATTCCCCGTCTGAACTTCCCCTTTCCAAGTATTTGTGCGTAAAGTCAGACTTGTCGAGCGGAAAAGCGCAGGGGCGATTCCCTTGCGCCGAATCCCTTGACTCTGCGGCCCACTTCCCATAGTGGCGCCGCTTCACGCCTCATCGAGTTCGGTGGGGTGGACCGTTTTATCCGCGCTGCACAGCGCCGAGCATTGTTTGAGGGTTTAGACCATGAAGCGCACTTTCCAGCCCAGCCGGCTTGTCCGCGCCCGCCGTCACGGCTTCCGCGCCCGCACCGCCACGGTCGGCGGCCGCAAGGTGCTGCGCGCCCGTCGTGCGCGCGGCCGCAAGAATCTGTCGGCCTGATGATCTGGCCCGGTGGGGAGCAATCCCCGCGCCGGGCCGGTTCGCTTGAACGCCGGGGCTGATCGGTGGCAGGCGAAAACATCGTGACGGATGACGCAATGGGGTCGGAGGCCTTGCCTTCGGCCCATTGTGTGTTTGCAGAAGAGCGTGGTTCCGCGCCCAAGTTGCGCATCATGACCAAGCGTTCCGATTTTCTGTCCGCCAACAAGGGCTTGCGCGTGGCGCGACCCGGTTTTGTGCTGCTGGTCCTGCCGCATGGCGCGCCTGACGCGGGCGATATCCGTCGCTTTGGCATCACCGTTACCAAAAAGATCGGCAATGCCGTGGTGCGCAACCGGATGAAGCGCCGGTTTCGCGCTTTGGCGCGCGAACTGCTGCCCGAACATGGGCTGGCGGGCCATGACCATGTACTGATTGGCCGCGAGGGCGGGGTGGAACGCGATTTCGCGCTGCTGCGCAAGGAATTGTTGGTCGCGCTGGACCGGGCGCGGTCGGGCAGGGGCGATGCGCCGCGAGGGCCCAAAACCGGCGGCCGGGGCGGCAAGCCCCACCATGGCCGCGGCAAAGGCCCGCGCCCTTCTCCTCAGGCTTCCCAAACGTGAAATATCTGCTGATCTTCATCGCCCGCCTGTGGCAATGGGGGCCATCGGCCATGATGCCGCCCACCTGCCGCTACTCGCCGTCCTGTTCGGCCTATGCCATCGAGGCCTTGCAGAAACATGGCGCGATTAAGGGTGGATGGTTGACGGTGAAGCGTCTATTGCGCTGCCATCCATGGGGCGGTCATGGCTATGACCCGGTCCCGTGATCCTGTAATTTTGACCAATGTATTGGGGAAATATGCGTGAGTAACCAGCGCAATCTGATTATTGCCATGCTGCTGACCGGGCTGCTGCTGTTCGGCTGGGACGCGGGCCTGCGCTATTTCTATCCCGACATGGGCAAGAAGCCCGCAGCGGTGGCCTCGGCCGCGCCGACCCCGGCGGCAAGCACCAAGCCGACCCGCGAGGGCGGCCTTGGCAGCGTGGTGGATCAGGCGATTGAGGCCAAGGCGCTCAACGCGGATCTTAACGCCGGTGGCCGCGTCAAGGTGGAAGCGCCGGGCCTGTCGGGCTCGATCAATCTGGTGGGCGCGGTGGTCGATGACCTCTCGATCAACCGCCACAAGCAGACCATCGACAAGGACAGCCCGCCGGTGCGCCTGTTCAGCCCCGCCGGCACGCCTGCCGAACATTTCGCGCAGCTGGGCTGGGTGGGCCAGGGCGTGGCGACGCCCAACGGCACCACTGTCTGGGCCGCGCCTGCCGGTGCCAAGCTGACGCCGCAGACGCCGGTGACGCTGAGCTGGGCCAATACGACGGGCCAGACCTTCACCATCACCTTTTCCATCGACAATGACTACATGATCACCGCCAAGCAGGCCGTGCAGAATGCCGGTCCTGCGCCGATCAGCGTGCAGCCCTTCGGCCTTATCCGCCGCACCGAAAAGACCGCCAGCGTCGATTCGTGGAACATCCATTCGGGGCCTTTCGGCGCCTATGATGAGGCGGTGAACTTTGGCGTCAATTACAAGGATGTCGCCGAAAAGGGGCAGGTCAATCCTGATGGCAAGACCAACTGGATCGGCTTTACCGACATCTATTGGATGAGCGTGCTGGTGCCTGATGCGGTGCCCGCCACGGGCGATTACCGCAGCCTTGGCAACCAGCTTTTCCGCGCCGACCTCATCTATCAGCCGCAGGTGGTGGCCCCCGGCCAGACCGCGCTGCGCTCCACCCGTCTCTTTGCGGGCGCCAAGGAAAGCCTGCTGCTCGACAAGTATGAAGCGCAGGGCGTGACCCGCTTCAGCCTCGCCATCGACTGGGGCTGGTTCCGCTGGTTTGAAAAGCCGATCTTCTGGCTGCTGCGTTCGCTCTTCAAATTCGTCGGCAATTTCGGCGTCGCCATCATCCTGCTGACCGTCATCGTGCGCGGCATCATGTTCCCCGTGGCCCAGCGCCAGTTCTCGAGCATGGCCGCGATGAAGGCGATCCAGCCCAAGATGAAGGCGCTGCAGGAACGCTATAAGGACGACAAGGCCAAGCTGCAGGAAGAGACGCTCAAGCTCTATAAGGAAGAGGGTGTGAACCCGCTGGCGGGCTGTCTGCCGATCTTCCTTCAGATCCCGGTGTTCTTTGCGCTGTATAAGGTGCTGATGGTGTCGATCGACATGCGTCACCAGCCTTTCGCGCTGTGGATCCATGACCTTTCGGCGCCGGACCCTAAGCATATCCTCAACCTGTTCGGCCTGCTGCCCTTCGATCCGCCCAGCTTCCTGGCGATCGGCGTGCTGGCCGTCATTCTGGGCATCACCATGTGGCTTCAGTTCAAGCTGCAACCGGCCGCCCCCGATCCTGCTCAGCAGCAGGTGATGGGCATCATGCCGTGGATGATGATGTTCATCATGGCGCCCTTTGCCTCGGGCCTGCTGGTTTACTGGATCACCTCGAACCTTCTGACCATTGCTCAGCAGAAGTATCTGTATGCACGGCATCCTGACTTGAAGAAGAATGTCGATAAGGAGCGCGCCATCGTCGAAGCGGCGGCGCATAAGAAAAAGTGAACGAAGACAACAATCTTGAACTGATCGAGCGCGCCCGGAAAGTGTTTTCCGGGCGCGTGGACTTTTTGCTGTCCGCGCCCGCGCTGAAATTCCTGCCCGATCCGGTGGTGCCGGAAATCGCGCTGTCGGGGCGTTCGAATGTGGGCAAAAGCTCGCTCTTGAACGCCATCACCGGGCGCAAGGCGCTGGCCCGCACCTCGGTGACGCCGGGGCGCACACAGGAGCTGAACTTTTTTGACGTGGGTGGGGTTGCGGGCGAAATCCCCGATTTCCGTCTGGTCGACATGCCCGGCTATGGCTTTGCCAAGGCCCCGCCCAAGGTGGTGGAGCAGTGGAAGAAGCTGGTCCGCGATTTCCTGCGCGGGCGGGTGGTGTTGAAGCGCACGCTGGTGCTGATCGACAGCCGCCATGGCGTGAAGCCGCCCGACCTTGAGATGATGGAGATGCTGGACGGGGCGGCGGTGGGCTATCGTCTGGTGCTGACCAAGGCGGACAAGGTCAAGGCCAGCGAGCTGGACGAGGTCCATGCCAAGGTTATGGCCGAGGCGCGCAAACATTCGGCCGCCTATCCCGAAGTGATGATCACCAGCAGCGAGACCGGCATGGGCATTGCCGAAATCCGCGCCGCGGTGCTGGGGGATGCCGAGCTTTAAGCTTTACGCTTTACGCCTGTCACATTCCGCCGCTAACATCGGGGTAAGTCTGTCTCCTGTGAGGTCGCTTACCCCCATGTTTCGCAAAAAGTTTCGCAAAAGTTTGAAGCTGCTGGCCGCCGGTGTGGCGGCGCTGGGCCTGTCCGTGTCGACCCCGGCTCTGGCATGGGGCGATCTGGGCCATCGCACGATCGCCAATATCGCGCTGGCCAATGTTTCGCCCAAGACCAAGGCGACGATTGACGCGCTGCTGACGGCGCAGGAAGGGCTGGGCACGGCCAAATGCCCGGTCCATTCGCTGGGCGATGCGGCCACATGGCCTGATTGCCTGCGCAGCGAGAGCTGGCGCTGGGGCCATACGTTTCCGTGGCATTACCATGATGGCGACATCACTGCGCCCGCCTTTGACATGAAGGCCAATTGCAGCGGCGGCCAATGCGCCACGTTCCAGATCACCCGCTTTGAACGCATTCTGGCCGACAAGAGCCTGCCGGTGGCGCAGCGGCTCGAAGCGCTCGCTTTCCTCAGCCATATCGTGGGCGACCTGCATCAGCCGCTCCACGCCGCCGAACATGACCATGACGCGGGCGGCAATGGCGTGACGGTCACCAATCTGCCGGGCGAACCCTATATCATCAACACCACCCCGCCCACGGTGGTGAACCCCAAGGCCGGTACGCTCAACCTGCATTGGATGTGGGACAATTTCCTGGTTATCCGCGCGCAGAAAGCGGGCAAGCTACCCGAAGTGCGCGCCTATTCGGCCGCCGACCGCGCCAAGATCGCCACCGGCGGCATTGCCGACTGGGCGCAGGAAAGCTGGCAGATCGCCCATGACACGGTTTATCCGCAGGCCTTCGGCCATGTGGTGAGCGCCGAGGAAAAGACCGCGAAGGATGTGACCATCAGCGATGCCGCCATCGCGCAGGACATTCCCATCGTCAGCCAGCGCCTGCTGCAGGGCGGGCTGCGTCTGGCCAAGGTGCTGGACGAAACGCTGGGCGGCTAAAGCGCCGAACCGGCCAGCCAGAGTGCAATGCCCAGCATGATCAGCGCCATCACGCGCCGGATGCGAACCATCCGGCGCGGGTTGCTGATCAGGCCATGCGCTCTGGCCCCGCCCGCCACGATGGCCAGATGGACGGCCGTGGCCAGTCCGACGCTGATCGCGGCAAAGCCCATCGCCTGCGCGATCGTCGGCGCCGCCCCGCCCAGAAAAGGCGGGACCACCACGACAAAGAACAGCAGCGCCTTGGGGTTGAACAGATTGACCAGCAGGCCCGAGGCGAAATGGCGGCCCGCCCCTCGCGGTTCCGCCGGCTTGGCCACCATGTCGGCCTCGCGCCAGGCCTGCCATGCCAGCCAGAGCATCAGCGCCACCCCGGCCCAGCGCAGCCCCGATTGCAGGCCGGGCCGCACGCTGAGCAATTCGACCAGCCCCAGCGCCGCCAGCATCGCGTTGAGCGCCAGCCCGATCCCGATGCCCGCCGTCGCCACCAATCCTGCGCGCCGCCCCTCGGCCAGACTGAGCGCGGCGAGCCAGGCCATGTTCGGCCCCGGCGTCAACTCGATCACCAGCACGGCGAGGGCAAATTCGATCCAGTTGATGGTCATGGCCTTGCCCCGCGCCGTGCATCAATCCGCAAAGGGTGTGCCGTCGCGATGGAGAAAACGGTCGCCTTCGAAAATCATGTCGATGTCGCTGTAGCCGCCCGATGTGCGCGGGCCTGCCGAAAGGGCGAGGAAGGTGCAATCCTCGCCGCTTTCATTGATCAGATGATGGCCATTGGCCACGCCCGCCGGAAAGACCGCCATGTCGCCCGCCCGCATGACGCTGCGCGTGCCATCCTCGACCAGCACCGCCTCGCCGCTCAGCATGACCACCATCTCGTCCTCGCCATCATGCCAATGGCGCTGGGATGACCATGCGCCCGGTTTGAGCACGACATGGCTGGCCCCCAGATGAGCAAACCCGGCCAGCGGGGCAAGGCGGCTGTACCAGCGCCCGGCAACGGGCCCGGCATGTTCGGGCGGATAGCCGGTGCGGTTGGTCGGGGTGAGCGAGGCGAGGTCGATCTTTGGCATCGGCGCAGGATAGGGCGGGCGGCGGTTGGCGGCAAGCGGGATGGTCCAAACTCCGCTTGCCCTTGGCCCTGCATTTGCTAGGCGAGGGGCATGAATGACATGGTGAAGAGCGAGTTGGTCCGGCCCGGCGCCGGTGTGGCCGAATTGGCCGAGGCCCTGATTGCCTGCCCCAGCGTGACGCCGGCCACGGGGCTGGTGTTCGATTGCCTCGAGGAAATGCTGGCGCCGCTGGGCTTTGCCATCCACCGCGCCGTGGTGGGCGAGGCGCCCGACGGGCCGGTGGAAAACCTCTTCGCCATCCGCCAGGGGCCGCAGGGCAGCCGCCATTTCGCCTATGCGGGCCATGTCGATGTCGTCCCGCCGGGCGAGGGGTGGAGCAGCGCGCCCTTTGCGCCCGAACGCCGGGGCGAATTGCTCTATGGCCGCGGCGCGGTGGACATGAAGGGCTCGATTGCCGCCTTTGTCGCCGCCCTGCGCGACATTCCGGCCGAGGCGGGCACGATCAGCCTGATCATCACCGGCGATGAAGAAGGCGCGGCGACCTTCGGCACGGTCAAGATCATCGACCATATGCGCGAGGCCGGGATCAATCCCGACCTGATCCTTGTGGGCGAACCCACCAGCGTCCATCGCCTTGGCGACATGATCAAGGTGGGCCGCCGGGGCAGCGTCAATATGTGGATCGAGGTTGAGGGCCAACAGGGCCATGTCGCCTATCCGCATCTGGCCGATAATCCGATCACGCGGTTGGTGGCGATGCTCTCGGAGCTGAAGGCTATTAAGCTGGACGAGGGGACCGACTGGTTCCAGCCCAGCAATCTGGAAGTGACCGACATTTCCTGCGGCAATCCGGCCACCAATGTCATCCCGCACAAGGCTGCCGCGCGCATTTCCATCCGTTTCAACGATCTGCACACGGGCGAGAGCCTGTCAAAGCTGGTGCGCGAGATCGGGGCCAAGCATGGGGCAAGCGTGCGTCCGGTGATCTCGGGCGAGGCTTTCCTGACCCCGCCGGGCGAGTTTTCGGCCATCGTGGTCGATGCGATCCGCGCCGAAACCGGGCTGGACACCGAAATTTCGACCAGCGGCGGCACGTCGGATGCGCGCTTCCTCAAAGCCTTGGCCCCGGTCATCGAATTTGGCCTGTGCAACGCCACGATGCACAAGAAGGATGAGGCGGTCGCGATTCCCGATCTGGAAACGCTCTCGCGGATCTATGCCCGCATCGTGCTGGCCGGCCTCAAACGCGCCTGATACGCTATCCGGCCCCATTGCCCGCATGAGCGGCTATTGGTAGCCGGATTTTTTCTTTCGGAGTTTTTCCAAGATGCGCCAGCGTCTGACGCAATTCCTGATTCTGGGCCTGATTCTGGGCATAGGCTTGGGCTATGTCCTGCATTCGTCCTATGATCCGGCCGATCCCTTGCTGGCGGCATGGTCCGATTATCTGAAACTGTTGCCCGATGTGTTCCTGCATCTGATCAAGATGATCATCGCGCCGCTGATCGCCTCGACCATCATCACCGGCATTGCGGGCATGGGCGATTCAACCGCGCTGGGCCGCATCGGCGCCAAGGCGATGGCATGGTTCATCTCGGCCAGCTTCGTCTCCCTGCTGCTGGGCATGGTGCTGGTCAATTGGTGGCAACCGGGCGTAGGCGTCAATGCGGTGGCCAGTTCGGGGGTCGATCTGGCCACCAAGGAACTGACCTTCCGCCACTTCGTGCTGGAAATCTTCCCGACCAGCGCGCTGGAAGCCATGGCCACCAACAATGTGCTCCAGATCCTGCTCTTCTCGGTGTTCTGCGGCGTGGCGCTCAGCGCGATCGGCGAAAAGGGGCGGATCATCGTCGAATTCGCCGAGGCGGTGGTGCAGATGATGCTGCAGGTCACCGGCTATGTGATGAGCGTCTCGCCCATCGCGGTGTTCGGCGCGGCGGCCTCGATCGTCGCGCAAAAGGGGCTGGGCATCATCGCCACCTATGGCGTGCTGGCGGGTGAATTCTATGCGGGTCTGGCGATCCTGTGGATCATCCTGATCGCGGCGGGCAGCGTGTTTTTGGGCAAGAAGATCTTCCTGCTGATGCGCTATGTGCGCGAACCGGTGCTGATCACTTTCTCGACCGCGACCAGCGATGCATCCTTGCCGCGCATGTTCGAGGCGCTCGACCGCTTTGGCGTGCCGCGCCGGGTGTCGGGCTTTGTGCTGCCGCTGGGTTATGCGTTCAACCTCGACGGCTCGATGATGTACACCAGCTTCGCCTCGCTCTTCATCGCGCAGGCCTATGGTATCCATCTCAGCTTTGAGCAGCAGATCCTGATGCTCCTGACGCTGATGGTCTCGTCCAAGGGCATCGCGGGCGTGCCGCGCGCCAGCCTCGTCGTCATCGCCGCCACGCTCAACCAGTTCCATGTGCCGGTCGAGGGCGTGGCGCTGTTGCTGGGCATCGACACGTTCCTCGATATGGGCCGTTCGGGCACCAGCGTTTTCGGCAATGCCGTGGCCACCGCCGTTGTCTGCCGCGCCGAGGGCATGTTGCAGCCGCCGCTGGACCCCGATGCGCCGTTGCCCGAGGCGCCGCATGATACGGCCGAGCATGGGCGTAAGGGGCTGCATCTGGATCAGGGGCAGTAAGGGGTTTTGCCTCCGGCGGGCAAAGGGACTCGTCCCTTTGCAATCCCGATAATGGGGTGGTTGGTCGGATAGGTTACGGTGAATTTATAGCCTGCGGCGCATCGGCCTCGTGCTGGATTGCGCCGCAGGCTATATTATTTCAACGTCGCGTCCTACACGTGAGGCCGAACCTATCGCGCAACGCAGACAGTAACGGGAGCGCGAGGGACGATTCCCTCGCATCACCTACTTCTTCGCCTTCTTCTCCAAAACCTTATCCTTATACCCGCACAGATCCACCACCGGACAGCGCCAGCATTCCGGCGTCCGCGCTTTGCAGATGTATCGCCCGTGGAGGATCAGCCAGTGATGCGCGCCCACGCGGAAAGGCTTTGGGGTCTTCTTTTCAAGGCTGCGCTCGACCGCGTCCACGTTCTTGCCCTTGGCCAGACCGGTGCGGTTGCCCACGCGGAAAATATGCGTGTCCACCGCAAAGGTTTCGGCCCCAAAGGCGCAGTTGAGCACGACATTGGCCGTCTTGCGCCCCACGCCGGGCAGCTTGACCAGTTCATCGCGGTCGGCGGGCACTTCGCCCCCATGCTCTCGCACGAGGATCTCGGCCATGGCCATCACGTTCTTCGCCTTGGAATTGAACAGGCCGATGGTCTTGATGTGGTCCTTCAGCCCTTCTTCGCCCAGATCCAGCATATCCTGCGGTGTCTTGACGATCTCGAACAGCGCCCGCGTCGCCTTGTTCACGCCTACATCGGTCGCCTGCGCCGAAAGCGTCACCGCCACCAGCAACTGATACGTATTGCCGAATTCCAGCTCGGTCTGCGGGTCCGGGTTGGCCTCGGCAAGGCGGCGGTAGAATTCGAAGATGTCGGCGGATTTCATGCGCGCGGGTATGGCTTGGATGGGGGCGGGGGGCAAGAAGGTTTGCCTCCGGCGGGCAAAGGGCGGGGGCCCTTTGCAATCCCATTAATGGGTGGCGCTTGATTGGCCGGAATGGGGAGATTTCGATATTTTATAGCCTGCGGCGCGGCGACTTCAGGCCAAAAGCGCCGCAGGCTTTATCAATTCAAACATCGCGTCCGAGCCCATCCGCCGAACCCGTTACGCAACAAAGACATTACCGGGATTGCCAAGGGACGAGTCCCTTGGCAATCCCGGAGGCCCCCTACAAACCTTAAAGCCCCAACACTTCGCGCATCCCATACCGCCCCGCAGGCCGCCCGGCCAACCAGAGCGCGCCCTTGACGGCGCCGCGCGCAAAGATCCCGCGGTTCTCGGCAATATGGCTCAGCGAGAGGCGCTCGTTATCGGCAAGGAAATGGACCGTATGGTCCCCCGCTACGCTGCCCCCGCGCAGGGCGGCAAAGCCAATTGTGCCGGATTCGCGCGCGCCGGTGATGCCATCGCGCCCCCGCACGGAAACGTTGGACAGGCCAACCTCGCGCCCGCGCGCGGCGGCTTCGCCCAGCAGCAGCGCGGTGCCCGAGGGCGCGTCCACCTTCATCCGGTGATGGGTTTCGACGATTTCAATGTCCCAGTCCTCGCCCAGCCGCTTGGCCGCTTCCTCGACAAGGAAGGCCAGCATGTTGACGCCCAGCGAGGTATTGCCGGTCTGGAGCACGGCGATATGGTCCGCCGCCTGATCCAGCAGCCAGTGGTGGCGTTCCTCAAGCCCGGTGGTGCCGACCAGGATCGGCACGCCGGCGGCGATGGCCGCATCCAGATTGCCCTCAAGCGCGGCAGGCGAGGAAAAGTCGATCAGCACATCCGAGGCGGCGGCCAGCGGGGCAACGTCCTCGTCCCGGTCCACGCCCCCGGCCAGTTCATGGCCCGCATCCGCGATGGCCTGTGCGATGGCGCGGCCCATGCGCCCGCCGCTGCCGATAATTCCCAGTCTGGTCATGGGGTCAATTCCTTTCGGCGCGCTTCATGGGCGAGGCCAGTTCAAATCGCAATCACCGAAATCGCAATTACCAAAGCACGCCTTCGGCATCCACCGTGATCGGCGCGGGCGCGCTTTCGCCAAGGCCCTGCAGCAGGTCGATTTCGATGGTGCGGCACATCGTGTCGAGCGGCAGATCGTGGCGCGTATTGGCAAAGGGATCGACCAGATCATCGCCAATCGCCAGCACCGCCATGAACATCATGCCTGCCACCGTCGAGCCCAGCGGCGTGGCCGGACCCAGCGCCTCGACCAGCCCAAAGGGCAGCAGCACGCAGAACAGATGGGTGAAATAGGTGGGGAACAGGCGGAACTGCGAGGGCAGGGGGGTGTTCTTCAACCGCTCCATCCCGCCCTGCGCATTGGCGATATCGACCAGAACTCTCTCGATCTGGGTCTGCTGGATCGAATCGATGATGCCGTCCGCGTGGGCCTGCGCCACCTGCGCCCCGGTGGCATCCAGCAGGCCGTTGGCGGTGTTGGTACGCCCCAGCGTGGCCTCGGCCTCGGCGGCGGGAATATAGGGCAGGCTCTCGCCCGTCATCGGAATGCGGCGCAATTGATGGCGCAGCGCGTTCACATAGGCGATCTGGCGCAGCACAATGGCGCGCGCCACCGCCTGTCCTTGCTCTCCGGTCATGAAATTGCGCGAGGCGCGCGCAAGGTTGCGGCTGGCGTTGATCATCAGCCCCCACAGCCCGCGCCCTTCCCACCAGCGCTGATAGGCCGAGGTGGAGCGAAAACCCAGGATCAGCGCCAGAACGCTGCCGAACAGCGTGAGCGGCAGGCCGGGCGCGGGAAAGGGCACCACATAATAGGTGATCGTGACGATCACATCCCAGATGAACAACAGCACCAGCGGGGTCTTGATCGACCGGGCGATGCTGCGAAGGGTATGGGGTGTGTGGATGATCATGGGTTGGTTCAGTGTCCTGAATTGGTCTGGGCGGCGTGATACAGGGCAAGCGAAGAGCCCGAAGCCGGGCGCAGTTCGAACCATTCGGGCCGTCCGATGGCTATCATAAATATCAGCAGCGCCAAACAAAAGGCGACCAGTTCAAACCGCCCGCGAAACTGGTTGCGCGGCTTGCCCGGTGTGGTGGGCAGGGCGGAATTGAGCGGCCGGTGGCGGATCGGGCGCGGGCCGGGGGGCGTGCGCGGCTGAAAGCGGCGAAAGGGATTGGGCGAGGGCATGGCTGGCTCCATGATTGAAAGCATTGATCAGAATGACAATCTGGGCGGTCAGCCTCTCTGTTGAATGGCCGTTTCGTTACAAATCTTTGCTGCGATGCGGCATTTCGTTGTGCGGTGCGTCATAAGCGGTGGATCGATCGGCGGCTTGGCCTTGGCCGCGCTTTCGGGCATAGGAAAGGCATGGAAATGACAGGCAATATCGTGATCCTGACCGGGGCGGGATGCAGCGCGGAAAGCGGGATCGACACATTCCGCGATGGCGGCGGTTTGTGGGAACAGCACCGCGTCGAGGATGTCGCCACGCCCGAAGCTTTTGAACGCGATCCCGCGCTGGTTCAGCGTTTTTACGACATGCGCCGCGCCGCTATCCAGACCAAGGCCCCCAATGCTGCCCATTACGCGCTGGCCCGACTGGAGCGGGAATGGGATGGCGGCACGGTCACGCTGGTGACGCAGAATGTCGATGACCTGCATGACCGGGCCGGCTCGAAAAACCTGATCCATATGCATGGCGAGCATCTATCGGCATGGTGCACCGCCTGCGACACGCGGATGGGCTGGACTGCCCCGCTGATCGAGGGGCCGCCATGTCCGTCCTGCGGGGCGGCGGCGCTGCGGCCCGATATCGTGTGGTTTGGCGAGATGCCCTATCGCATGGAGGAGATTCATGACGCGCTGCGCGATTGCGATATTTTCGTGTCCATCGGCACCTCGGGCGCGGTCTATCCGGCGGCGGGTTTTGTCCGGCTGGCGCGGGAAATGGGCGCGCATTGCCTCGAACTCAATCTTGAGCGCAGTCAGGGTTCGGCATGGTTCCATGAAACGCGGCTTGGCCCTGCGGGCGATATCGTGCCTGCGTGGGTGGAGGAACTGGTCGGGCCGGATTGATGGCCTCGCTTATCCCTGATGCCAGGGCGGAAGCTGATTATGCGGGCCAAGCGGCGCCGGATCATCGCAAGGCTTTGGGGCAATTTTTCACACCCCCGCGTCTGGCCGCGCTGATGGCCGATTGGGTGGCGGGGGCGCAGCCGCGCATGATCCTTGATCCCGCGATGGGGGCGGGTGTGCTGACCCGCGCGGCGCAGGCGCGTTGCCCGAATGCGCAGGTGGTGGCCTATGAGTGCGACGAGGCAATCTTGCGTGCCGCCGATGCCGGGCGGGCGCAGGTGCGGCATGAGGATTTCCTGCGCGCCGGGTGGGAGCACTATGACGGCGTGGTGATGAACCCGCCCTATATCCGTCACCGCGAGCTGCGCGATCATGGCGCCTTGCGTGCGGAGATTGGCGCGCGGGCGGGCTATGTCCTTCCCAAATCGGCCAATCTCTATGTCGATTTCGTGGTCAAGGCGGCTTGTCAGTTGCGGCGCGGCGGCCGGGGCGCTTTCCTGATCCCCGGCGAATGGATGGGGGCCAATTTCGCGCGCGGGTTCAAACAATTCCTGCTGGGGCCGGGGGGCTTGCAACAGGTGGTGCTGTTTTCGGGTGGCGATGTATTTGATGATGCGCTGACCACGGCCTCGATCCTGTTGGTGCAGCGGCCATGATTATCGGCTGGGACTGGCGGGGGGTGGGCGATTGGCCCGCCTCGCTCGATGAACTGGCGGCGGGGGCGCGGCGGGTGGAACTGTCGCGGGCGGAACTGGCCGGGGCGGATAAATGGGAGCCCTTGCTGCAAGGCCATCGCGGCGAGGCGCGGGCCGGGTTTGTGCCTCTGGCGCAACTGGCGCAATTCCGGCGCGGGATCGCCACGGGGGCCAACGGGTTCTTTCTGCTGAATGCGCAGAAGGTGGCGGATCTGGGCATTGACCCTGCGCGCTGCCTGCCCTGTGTCGGGCGGGCGACGGCGGTGCGGGGGCTGATCTGGCGAGGTGGGGGTGATGGGCTGCTGCTCAACCTCTCCGATCCGCTGATGCCCGCCGAGGCCGCCTATGTCGCGCAGGGGGAGGCGCAGGGGCTGCCCTCGCGCTATATCCTGGCCCATCGCCAGCCTTGGTATGGGATGGAGCAGCGCGCCGTGGCGCCGATCTGGGGCGCGGTCTTCGCTCGGGGGGCCTTGCGCTTCATCCATAATGCGGCGGGGTGGAGCAGCCTGACCTGTTTCCACGGCATCTATCCCTTTTCGGACGATCCGCTGCTGCATCAGGCGCTGGTGCTGTGCCTCAATTGCGATTCGGTGCGGGCGGCCTCGCGGCTGCATGGGCGGGTCTATGGCGGGGGTCTCAACAAGTTTGAGCCCAACGATCTCAAAGGTCTGATGGTGCCCGATCTGCGCCTTGCGGATCGGGCTTTGCTGGCGGAAATGGCTGCGCATCTGGCGCTTCTCGACGCCGCGCCCGAGGATGAGGCGCGGCGCCAAAGGGCTGACGAACTGGCCGAGGAAGCGGCCAGTCGCGGTTAGTTGTCAAACCAGCCGGTGTCGCCGCCGATCGGCATGCCCGGCGGGATGGCGGGCGCCTTGCGGCCCATCTTGCCGATTTCCGCCTCCAGCGCGGGGCCGTTTTTCAGCAGCGCCGCCACGGTCTTGCCCCAGCTGCTGCCTTCGCCCAGCTTGGCCGCGGCCATGTCCAGCTTTTCCTGAAGCAGGGCGGCCACATCGACGGGTGTCGCCGCATCGCGCCGCGCCCGCGCCACCGAGAGCAGCGCGCGCAGGGCAATGCGCCGTTCGACCGGCGTGGCATTATGTTCCCACGTGGCCGTGCCCAGCGCGTCGATCATTTCGGCAAGGCCCAACTGGCCCGGATCGCGCGCCTGTTGCAGATGAACGCGCGTCAGACGCGTGGGGGCCAGCAAACTGTCGAGCGTGACCTGCGCGGCGACATCGGTGGCCACCAGCGGATCGAAGGCGGCCGCCCCGGCATTGTCGAAAACCTCGGTGTCGAATTGCGCGTCATTGCGCCCGTTCACGCCCGATGACAGCCAGCCCAACAGAGCATCCGGCACGGTCAGTTCAGCGGGCGAAAGGGTTTTGAGCATCGCCGCCAAAGCCGCGCGCTGTTTGGCCGCCGCCACGGGCTGGGCCGGTTTGTTGGCATCGCCCGCCACCGCATAGGCATAATCAACCCCGCCCACCCATTTGCCGGTCGCGGCCACTTCATAACGCGCCAGCAGCCAGACCGGCACGAATTTGCGCCGCAGATTGGACAGAGCCTCGCCTTTGCGCAGGACGCCGGGGCCAAAGTTGTTCAACGCCACGCGCCGTACCGCCAGCATATGGGCGAGTTCCGCAGGCTTGTCCTCGCCATTGTCCCACATGCTGTCATGCGGGGCGGGGCCATCGTCGGCGCGGCCGTCAATGTCGGTCATATAGCGCGTGCCTTTGGCGAACTCTGCGTCCGCCAGCGCGAAGGCCCATTTGTCGGCATCCGTGCCGGGCTTGGGCTGGCCATAGAGCCATTGCACGGTGAATTTGTCCCACGAACCGATGCCCTTGGCATAGGCGTCGGACAGGTCGATCTTGCCGCCCTTGAGGCCGATCAGCGGTCCGGGATAATCCATGACCGAGGTGCGGCCCTGCGTCGATCCGGCGAAATTGTGAACAAAGCCGATGGCGTGGCCCACTTCATGCGCGCCCAATTGGCTGATGCGGTCGAGCGAGACTTTCACCGGATCATTGGGGCCGCCGGTGTTGTCCTGCGCCGCGCCCACCAGCGCCTCGAAGATCTGCATATCCTGCCGCACGCGCAGCGCGCCCAGCACGACATTGCCCTTGATGATCTCGCCGGTGCGCGGGTCGATGATGCCCCCGCCATAGGACCAGCTGCGCGTCAGACGGTCGCCCCAGTTGACGATGGAATAGCGCGCGTCCTGCGGGTCGATGTCGGGGGTGAGGGGCTTGACCTGAAAGGCGTCGATATAGCCCGCGCTTTCAAACGCCTGATTCCACCATGCCACGCCGCGCGCCAGAGCGCCGCGAATCGGTTCAGGCGCGGCATTGTCGATATAGAAGGTGATCGGCTTTTTGACACGCGACTTGGCCGCCGTCGGATCCACCTTGTCCAGTCGGAAATGGTTGGCCAATTGGTACTGCACATCGTCGCCCAGCGGCGTGCCGAAGTCATAGACCTGTGTGCCATGGCTGCCCGAGCGGATGTCGAATTTGCGCAACGCAAAACCGGGGCCGGGCAGGCGGATCAGCGAATGGCGGATGGTAAAGCTGATCTGGCGCGGATCGGCGGCGATATTGCCCACCTCGCGCCCCGGCGTGTCCGAGGTGAAGGTCTGCACCGCCTCCATCTCTATATTGTCGGGGAAGACCTTGACCGAGGTGGGATCAGCGGCGGAGAGATTGTCCGCCAGACGGAACCCCTTGGCCTCCTGATTGAGCGCATCGGCCAGATGCATCGTATCGCGGGTCAGGAAGGGGCTGATGTCCACCACCGTGCCCTTGGCGTCGGAGGAGACGATGTCGAGCATGGCGATAGTGCTGAAGGGGAAACTGGTCTTGGCGCCATATTGCACGGATGCCTCGCCGGTGGCGCGGAAGCGGGGGTTTTCATAGACCACGGCCACCTTGCGTCCAAAGCGACGGAAGGCGAGGATCTGCGTCGGACCCAGCATCCCCCGGTCGATGCGGATCGGGGCCGAGCCAAGCCCGCTGCGGATCGCGGTGGCATAGATGAAGCGGCCCATCACCCCTTCGGCATCCGCCTTGGGCAGGGTGATCAGGATCTTGCCCGCATCGGCATCGACCCGCACGGGCAGCAGATCGCCGTCCCTGGTGTTCGATACGCCAACGGGATCGGCCATGGCCAATTGCGGCGCCAGCAATGCCATCAGCGCCGCGCTTGCCAGCTTTTGGCCCAATTTCCGGCCCCTTGCCTGCTTCATGTGATGCCCCTTTTCGCTTGAGATCGACGTCTTCTAGCCAGCCATGCCCCCCGGCAAAGGTGCCAGTTTGACGTATTTCCAAAGCTACCACAGTCGTCGCACTCTATCTGACGAAATACGGAGCAGTTTTGCCTGCTTCTTGACGGAAATCCGTTGCAACAAGGGGCCCGCGTGACGGAAAACACTCTCACCGAATTTGATGCCACAGACTTTCGCATCATGAACGCATTGGTCGAGGACGGCCGTATGTCGGACGTGATGCTGGGCGAAAGAGTGCATCTTTCCGCAACGGCTGCGGCCCGGCGGCGCAAGCTGCTGGAGGAGCAGGGCGCGATCAAGGGCTATACGGCCGAGCTTGATCTGCCGATGCTCGGCCTTGGCATTGTGGTCATCGTGGCCATCGAATTGCGATCGCAGGCCGATTCCGTGCTGACCGAATTTGAAGAGGCGGTGGTGCGCTGCCCCTCGGTCACCTTCTGCAGCTTTGTCTCGGGCGACACGGACTTTCTGATGATGGTTCATGTCAAAAGCTTTGAGGATTACGACCGGATCTATCGCAGCGAACTGGCCACGCTGCCGCATGTGGCCAAGATCCGCTCCAGCTTTGTCATGCGCCGGGTGACCCAGCGCAATGTGCCGCCTGCGGTCTTTGCGCGGGGCAGGTGAGGCGATTCGCGCGGCTTTGAATTCGGGCGAAGATCGGGCGGGCAGGGTCGGGAATCCAAAGTAATAATTCTATTATTGTATGAAATCCTCAAATATATGTAGAAAATATGGCGATGTTTCTCGGAAAAAATTGAAAACTATCGTGTAGCATTTGCTGCGCTGAAAAAGAAAGTTGGGCTTCAGCGCTGCAATGACGAGATAAAAGGGGTCGCGCCCTTTTGGATATTTAACAGGGGGACGCTGAGCGGGCCGAAACAAGGGGCGGAATTGGCGCGGGACCGGCCTGATGCCATCGCCCGATCATAAAAACGCGGCGTCCGTCATCGGACAGCCGCGGCATGGGAACAGGATCGCCGGGGAATAAACAGATAACCAATAGGGGGTTTTCATGGCGATTGATCGAACGATGAGGGAATGGACGCAATCGGCCGCGCAAAAGGCATGGCTGGGTGGAGCCGCCGTTTCGGTGCTGGCCATGATGGTGGCCACGCCCGCACTGGCAGGCTCGGTGGCCGCCGAGGCCCCGGCGCCCGCCGAAGCGGCCGAGCCCGCCGCCGAACCCGCCGCCGAGCCCGCAAATGACATCGTGGTGACCGGCACGCGCATCGTGAAGGACGGCTTTGCCGCGCCCACGCCTGTTGCCGTGCTCTCCTCGGCCGACATCAAGGCGCAGGCGCCCGCCAACCTGTCGAACTTCGTCAACCAGTTGCCCGCCGTGACGCAGGGCTCGACCTCGGCCAATTCCTCGGGCAGCCTGTCGAACGGTCTGGCGGGGATCAACAGTGTCAACCTGCGCGGCCTTGGCGCCTCGCGCACGCTGGTGCTGGTCGATGGCCAGCGTTCGGTGGCCAGCGCCACCAACGGCGTGGTCGATGTCAACACCGTGCCCCAGGATCTGGTCGAGCGCGTCGAAGTCGTGACCGGCGGCGCATCGGCCCAATATGGCTCGGACGCGGTGGGCGGCGTCGTCAACTTCATCCTGAACAAGAAATACAAGGGCTTCAAGCTCACCGCCGATCAGGGCATCACCACCTATGGCGACGGGCGCAACTATCGCCTCAGCGGTTCGGCGGGCTTTTCGCTGCTCGATGACCGCATGCATGTCCTGCTCAATGCCGAATATGCCAAGCAGGACGGCGTTTCCACCATCGCGCGCAGCTGGAACAACAGCGGCTATTTCATGATCGCCAACCCCAACACGGCGGCGGGCCAGCCCAGCTGGATCAACGGGGCGGGCATCGGGCCTTCTGGCTATACGGCGGGCGGTCTGATCACCGGCACCACCCTGTCCAGCGCCAGTTCGCTGGTGGGCAAATATTTTCTGGCGCCCGGCCAGCTCGGCACGCTTAATTTCGGCGCGAAGAGCAACTCGGGCTATATGGTCGGCGGCGATTACCAGACCACGCTGGCGGGCCATGTCGGCACCAATTCGCTGATGCCCGATGAAGCGCGTTTCAGCGCCTTTGGCCGCGTGGGCTATGATCTGACCAGCCGCATCGAGGTCTTCGCCCAGTTTGGCTGGAACCGCTATATTGGCGAAAGCTATTATCAGCAGACCCCCAGCACGGGCGTGACCATTGCGGGCGACAATGCCTATCTGCAATCGCTCTATCCCACCGTGGCGGCGGCGCTGGGTAATTCCCAAGCCAACAAGATCACCATCGGCACCAGCAATGCGGGCTATCCCGTGCCCGGCAGCCACAATACGCGCGACGTTTATCGCTATGTGGTCGGCACCAAGGGCAAGTTTGACGCGCTGGGCCGCGAATGGAATTTCGACGCCTATTTCCAGCATGGCGAAACCAAGAGCCACGAACAGCTGATCAACACCTGGCAGACGCAGCGCATGGCGCTGGCGCAGGATGCGGTGTTTGCGCCGGCGGGCAATGCGCTGGGCGTGGCGGCGGGCACGATTGTCTGCCGCTCCAGCCTGACGAACCCCACCGATGGCTGCGTGCCGATCAACCGTCTGGGCACCAGCGGGCCTTCGGCATCGGGGCTGGCCTATATCTATGGCAACCAGCCCTGGCGCGACCAGACCTTGAAACAGGATGTGGCGGCCGCATCGCTGAGCGGCGATCTGTTCAAGCTGCCCGGCGGCAGCGCGGCGATTGCATTTGGTGGCGAATGGCGGCGTGAAAGCGTCAGCGGCTATGTGCCCGACGAATTCCAGCCGCTGAAGAACAGCATCACTGGCACCACCACGGCGCGCTGGCTTTACGGCAATTACCTGCCCAACACCGGCGCCTACACGGTGAAGGAAGGCTTTGTCGAAATCGACCTGCCTGTGCTGCCGGGCGTCAACCTGAACGGCGCGGCGCGCGGCACCGATTATTCGACCAGCGGCAGCGTGCTGACCTATAAGGGCGGGGCGACGTGGCAGGTCAATTCCTCGATCAAGCTGCGCGGCACCTATTCGCGCGATATCCGCGCGCCCAACCTGTCCGAACTCTTCGCCGCGCCCACCGCGCGCACCAATACGGTGGTGTTGACCAAAGATTTTGCCGGGATCACCGGCGTAACCGCAGGCAGCACGGGCTTTGTTGAAAGCACGATTGGCAATGTTAACCTGAAGCCCGAAAAGGCCAATACATGGACTATGGGCGCGGTGTTGACGCCCTCCTTCATCCCCGGTTTCACCGCCAGCTTTGACTATTACGACATCAATATCAAGGATTCGATTGGTGCGATTACTTCGCAGAACACGGTGGATTTCTGCAACCAGGGCCAAACGGCTTATTGCTCGAATGTAGTTTTCAACGGCACCACGCTGCAGTCCATCGTGATCCAGCCGTTCAACTTTGCCAGCCAGCATGCCAAGGGCTTTGACATTGACGCGAGCTATCGCACGATGCTCTCCAAGATCAGCGCCAACCTGCCCGGCACGCTGACCATTCGTGGCACGACCACGCATTACATTGCCAACGTGGTGGATAACAAGATCTTCCCGGTGGACTATGCTGGCGTCAACGGCGGCAGCCTCTCTGGCGGTTTCAGCTCGCCCAGCTGGGTCTATCGCATCAGCGCTTTCTATGAAGTGGGCGCGGCCAACATCAACCTTGTCTATCGCGGCTTCTCGGACGGGGTTTACGGCAACGATTATATCGAATGCAACGGCTCGTGCCCGACCGTGTCGAACCTGAACCAGTATCGCACGATCAACAACAACAAGATCAAGGGCATCAGCTATCTGGACGCCTCGGTCCAGTTCAAGATCAAGAGCGAGCGGGTCAAGGATATGTCGATCACCTTTGTGGTCAACAACCTGCTGGACAAGGACCCGGTGCTGGTGGGCAATGGCCCGACCGGAAACAATGTTCCGGCCTATGCCCAGACCAACCGCAGCATTTACGATGTGATGGGGCGCACGTTCCGCGTCTCGGCCAAGATCGGCTTCTGATTGGGAGAAGGATCAGTCATGGATTTTGTGAAACGCACCGCTCTGGCCCTGATGGCCACGGCCGCCGTGATGGCCGGCCCGCAGGCCCATGCCGCCGCCAGCCCCAAGCTGAAGGCCGAGGCCGTGGCCGGGGTCGAGGCGCAGAAGAAGGATATCCAGGTGATGGTGGATACCGTGTTCAGCTATGCTGAGCCCGGCTTCCAGGAATTCCGCACGATGGAATATCTGACCGGCATTCTGGAAAAGAACGGTTTCAAGGTGACCAAGGGCGTGGCGGGCATCCCCACCGCCTTTACCGCCACCTGGGGCGAGGGCGGGCCGGTCCTCGCGCTGGGCAGCGATGTGGACGATCTGCTGGGCACCTCGCAGACGCCGGGCCTGCCCTATGTGAAGCCGATGGTCGAGGGCGCGCCGGGCCATGGCGAAGGGCATAATTCGGGTATGCCGCTGGTGGTGGCCGCCGCGATTGCCGCCAAGCAGGTGATGGAAAAGAACCACATCCCCGGCCGCCTGATGATCTGGCCCGGCATTGCCGAGGAACTGCTGGCCACCAAGGCCTATTATGTGCGCGAGGGCATGTTCAAGGACGTTGACCTGTGCATCTTCAACCATGTCAGCTCTGATTTCGGCACCGCCTATGGCGAACTGGGCATGAACGGCATGGTCTCGGTCGAATATACGTTCAAGGGCAAGACGGCCCATGCCGCAGGCGATCCGTGGGATGGCTTCTCGGCGCTGGACGGGGTGGAGATCATGGATGCGGCGTGGAATTTCCGCCGCGAACATCTGCCCGTGACCCAGCGTTCGCATTACGTCATCACCAATGGCGGCGGCCAGCCCAATGTCGTGCCCGACAAGGCCAGCGTCTGGTACTATTTCCGCGAGCGCAGCTTTGGCGCGGTGCGCAACCTTTACAACACCGGCAATGAAATCGCGCAGGCCGCCGCCAAGGCGACCGGCACGACGGTGACCTCGCAGATCCTGGGCTATGCCGCGCCCAATTTCGGCAACAAGCCGCTGGCCGAGGCCGCCTATGCCAATATCAAGGCGGTGGGCATGCCCAAGTGGACCGCCGACGATCAGGCCTTCACCAAGGCGGTGCAGACGATCAACCACCGCACGGTCAAGCCTTTGTCGGACAAGGTGGGCGAATTGTCCTCGCCCGAAAACCGCCCGCGTTCGATCGGCGGCGGATCGGATGACATTGGCGACATCATGTGGACCGTGCCGACCATCACGATCCGCTATCCGGCCAATATCCCGAACATGATCGGCCACAATGTGCTCTCGGCCATGGCGATGGCCACGCCGATTGCGCATAAGGGCGTCGAGGCCGGGGCCAAGGCGCTGGCCATGACGATTCTGGACGTGATGACCACGCCCAAGCTGGTGGCCGACGCCAAGGCCTATTTCACCGATGTGCAGCTCAAAACCGACAAGTATGATCCGATTCTGGGGCCGAAGGCGGCGACCTGGCTGAACGAGAAGACGATGAAGGAATATCGTCCGCAGATGGAAAAATACTACTATGACGCGGCGAAATACCCGACCTACCTCGATCAGCTGGGGATCAAATATCCCACGCTGGAGGCGCCCAAGTCGTAAGCACGTAAGTTTGTGAAAGGGACCGGATGGGCATCGACCCATCCGGGCTTTTCGCGCAGGAGGAAGCAGGGTCGTCCGGCTGGGGCGACCCTGCTTTTTTATGGCGCGCGTTTAATGGCCTGGGCGTTTAATGAGAGGGGCAGGCTGGGTCGGCGGGGATGGTGATCGTGCGCAGCGATGGCGCAAGGCCATCGAGCAGATGCAGTCGCCCCCATTGCGGATTGGCCAGCGGGCCGCTCACCCCTGCGCCATGCAGGATCACGCGGACGGCCGATTGCGCTGCCATCGTGCCCACCATGCCGACAAAGGCACCCAGCACGCCGTCGGCCGCGCAGGTGTCGCAATCGGTGGCGTCGAACGCATCGCCGACGAAGCAGCGGTAGCAGGCATGGCCCGGCAGATGGCCCGCGAAATTGGCGATCTGGCCCTGAAACCGGCCCACGGCGGCGGTGGTCAGGGGAATGCCGGCGGCCACACAGGCGTCCGAAACGGCAAGGCGGGTGGCGAAATTGTCGCAGCCGTCGAGGACCAGCGTGGCCCCGGCGATAAGCGCGGGGGCGTTATCGGTCGAGATGCGGGTCTGATGGTGGCTGACGGCGATCTCCGGGTCAAAGCGTGCGACCCAATCGGCTGCAGCCTGAGCCTTGGGCATGCCGATGTCGGCCTCGGCGAAGATCGTCTGGCGTTGCAGGTTGCTGGCCTCGACGCTGTCATCATCGATCAGGGTCAGGCGGCCAACCCCGGCGGCGGCCAGATATTGCAAGGCCGGGCTGCCGATCCCGCCGCAGCCGATCATCACCACATGGGCATCGGCCAGCGCCATCTGCCCCACCCCGCCGACCTCGGGCAACACGATATGGCGGGCAAAGCGGGAGAGGCGTTCGGGGGTCATGCGGGGGATTTAGGGGAGGCCGGGGGGGATGACAAGCGGGGGAAGGGGCAAGGAAGAAGGAGCCTCCGGCGGGTTAAGGGCGGGGGCCCTTAACAATCCCGGTTTTGGGGTGGGGTTGGCCGGTGGGGCGTTTGGGGCGATATTTATAGCCTGCGGCGCGGCGAAGTGGCGCAGATAGGCGCCGCAGGCTTTTCAATTCGGTGATCGCGTTCGATGCCTAAGGTTGAACCCATCGCGCAACGCAAACAATAACGGGATTGCAAAGGGATATGTCCCTTTGCCCGCCGGAGGCATGGGAATCTTTCCCCAGCATACCCCCAAGCTTCCCACTCTTGGCGAACAGCTTATCCACAGGCATGCCAACAGGCGATGCACAGGCTTGTCCAGCCTTTATGCACCGCCCGTCAACAGCTTGTACCGGGGTTTTGCGATCAGCTTTCCAACTGGCGCAGCAGCGAGCGCACGTCGCCGTCAATATCGGCATCGCGTGTGCGCAGGTCCTCGATCAGGCGCACCGCATGGATCACGGTCGAGTGATCGCGCCCGCCAAACTTGCGCCCGATTTCCGGGTAGGAGCGCGGGGTCAGCACCTTGGAGAGGTACATCGCCACCTGACGCGGGCGCACCACGGCGCGCGCGCGGCGCTTGGACGACATTTCCTGACGGTCCACCCGGTAGAACTGGCAGACGGTCCGCTGGATCTCGTCGATGGTGATGCGCTTGCGGTTGGCCGACAGGATATCGGTCAACTGTTCCTCGGCCAGTTGCAGGCTGACGGCCTGACCCGTGAGCTGGGCATAGGCGATCAGCTTGTTGAGGCCGCCGACCAGCTCGCGCACATTGCGGTTGATCGTGCGGGCCAGGAATTCGATCACATCGCCGGGCACCACCACCGAGGTGAAGCGGGCAAGGCGGTGTTCGAGCACCGAGCGGCGCAGTTCGATGTCGGCCGGGATGATGTCGGCCACAAGGCCCATCGACAGGCGCGAGAGCAGGCGCTGTTCTACGCCGTCCAGCGCCTGCGGGCTGCGGTCGGCGGCAAACACCAGACGCTTGCCTTCGGCCAGCAGGGCGTCGATCGTGTAGAGCAGTTCTTCCTGCGCGCTGGCCTTGCCGATGATGAACTGGATATCGTCCACCAGCAGCAGGTCAAAGCCGCGCAGGCGCGACTTGAACTCGATCATCTGATTCTGGCGCAGGGCCTGAACAAATTCGACCATGAAGCGCTCGGCGCTGCAATAGAAGATGCGCGCGCGCGGATGGTTGGCCAGAAACGCATGGCCGATGGCATGCATCAGGTGGGTCTTGCCCTGACCCGTGGCGGCCTTGAGATAGAGTGGCGAGAATTGGGGCGCTTCAAGGGCGGCCATGCGCTGGGCCGCGTTGAAGGCCAGCACATTGCTGGTGCCGGTGACGAAAGTGGGGAAGGTCAGCGAGGGGTCAAGCCCGATCGAGGCCAGCGCCAGCGTATCGGTGGCAGCGCTTGCGCCTTCGGTGGCATGGCCATGCACGCGGCCCGAATCGCCCAGCACCGGGGCAGGGCGCGCGGGCGTGTTGTCGCGGGCCAGACGCAGGTCGGGCATCGCGCGGCGGCCGGGCTGGGCGCTGATGCGGACATGGCGCACATCGCGCGCGATCTTCCATGCCAGCGTCAGCCGGTCGGCAAAGCGATCCGCCACCCAGTTGGCCGAAAATTCGGTGGGCAGAAACAATTCGAGCGTGCCCGAATCCTTGTTGAACGCGCCGAGCTGAATCGGGCGAATCCACTGATTGAACAGCTGCGGCCCAAGGTCCTTCTTCAGGCCCTGACAGATGTCAGCCCAATCAGCGGCCAGGTCGAGTGCATCCTGATCTTCGGCGACATGCCCGGACTTGCCCTTTGCAGGGCCAGCCTCGGCGCGCTTGCCGCCCCAAACGGTTCCCGTCACCCCAAATGCTCCTGATCCGCCATTATGCCCCAACCCGCCGACGCAATTGCCGACGGCCTCACCTTGCACACGGAAAAAGGCTCCCCCCCTGCGAAACCGGAAGGTTCCGCGAGTGTGACAGATGCCATGTTTCTGTGAAGTCCGGAAGGCGCTGAGCGCTTCGGACACCCTTGTTTTAGGGATGATCGCGGGCGCTGCGCAAGGGCGTTATCTGCAAAAATTTTGAAATAATTGGCTTGACAGCGCAACCCCAGCAAATCCGCCAAAATCGAAAAAGTCATTGAATTTTAATGCTAAAATATCATGACAATTTGCGAATCGTTGGAATTGCAGGATTTCTTGAAGCTGTCATTTTTGCCCGGCACAGGGCAAAGCAAAAGCCGACGGGATGCCCCATCGGCTTTGCTTACGCGCTCACGCTTATCGCTATCGCGTGCAACCGTTTTGCAGGCCGCACGAATCGCGAATCAGAGAGCGGCGACCGCCTTGGTCAGGCGCGAATACTTGCGCGCAGCGGTGTTCTTGTGCAGCACGCCGCGAGCAACGCCGCGAGCCAGTTCAGGCTGGGCTTCGTGCAGGGCGGCCGCAGCAGCGGTCTTGTCACCACCGGCGATCGCGGCTTCGACCTTCTTGACGAAGGTGCGGATGCGGCTGATGCGGGCGCCATTGATTTCGGCGCGACGCTCGTTACGGCGGATGCGCTTGCGGGCTTGCGGCGTATTGGCCATGTGTGTCCTCGTATCGGGCCGATGCGGCCGGAAATTGCTAGCGAAAATCGGTATAGCAGAACCATCGGTTCCACCAGAAGCGGCGCCCTTAACCAGCGTTGGCCGAATCGTCAAGGGAATAGGAGTCTTTATTGTTCCGCCCCGGACCATCCGGCGCGGCCCGTTTGCCCTATTTCTGACAGGCCGGACACCAGAAACTGGACCGCCCGCCCTGCGTCACGCGGGCAATGGGCGCGGCGCAGGCATGGCACGGCTCGCCCTCGCGGCCATAGACGCGCCAGTTGGCCGCGAAATAGCCCAATTCGCCATTGGGCTGGGCATAATCGCGGATCGTGCTGCCGCCCGCCGCAATGCTCTCGGACAGGACATCGACGATGGCCGGCACCAGCAGCGCCAGTTCACGTTTCTTCACATCGCGCCCCAGTCGCAGCGGGCTGATTCCGGCCCGGTGCAGCGCCTCGCAGACATAGATATTGCCAAGGCCCGCCACCACCGCCTGATCGAGCAGCAATTGCTTGACCGGGCTGAGGCGCCCCTTCATCCGCGCCGCCAGCAGGGCAGGGGTCAATTCCGGCCCCAAAGGTTCAGGCCCCATCGCGGCAAAGGCGGGCCATGCGCCCAGCGCCGCATCGGCCACCAGATCGACCGAGCCGAATCGCCGCGCATCATTGAGCGCCAAACGCGCGCCCGCCTCGGTGGTCAGCACCAGATGGTCGTGCTTTTCCAGCGCATCAGGATCAATCCGCCACCGCCCCGACATGCCCAGATGGAACACCATCACCGCGCCCCGGTCGGTATGGATCAGCCCATATTTGGCCCGGCGCGACAGGCCGGTCACCGTGGCCCCGGTCATCACCTGCACCAGATCGGCGGGAAAGGGGCGCCGCAGCCCCTCGCGGCGGGTTTCGACGCGCGCGATCCTTTGGCCGTCCAGATAGGTGGCAAGGCCGCGCAGGGTGGTTTCGACTTCGGGTAGCTCTGGCATGGCGCGGAGATAGGCGGTCTGCAAAGAAAATGCGAGGGGCGCGCCGATGTCCGAGTAAGCACCTTTTCGCAAGCGCGAAACCGTCCTAAAGCGGCGCCCATGACTCAGAGCGATCAACAGCCCGACACCGTCTCCTTTGGCTATGAGGAGGTCAGCCCCGAGGAAAAGACTGCCAAGGTGGGCGCGGTCTTTTCATCCGTGGCCAAGAAATATGACATCATGAACGATGCCATGTCGGCCGGGCTGCATCGCTTGTGGAAGGACAAGTTCGTGCGCCGGGTGAAACCCCAGCCGGGCGAGATGATCCTGGATATGGCGGGCGGCACGGGCGACATCGCCTTTCGCATGCACGAGCGCGGCGCCTCGATCACCGTGTCGGACATCAATCAGGACATGCTGGACGTGGGCATCGAGCGCGCGATGGAGCGTGGCCTCGATGGTCTGGTCTGGAGCCGTCAGAACGCCGAGGAGCTTAGCTTTCAGAGCCGCGTGTTCGACGCCTATACGATCGCCTTTGGCATCCGCAATGTCACGCGCATCGACAAGGCGTTGAAGGAAGCCCACCGCGTGCTGAAATTCGGCGGGCGCTTCTTCTGCCTCGAATTTTCGACGACCGAATGGCCCGGCTTCAGGGAAGCCTATGACGCCTATTCGCACAAGCTGGTGCCGCAATTGGGCCAAATGATTGCCGGCGATGCCGATTCCTATCGCTATCTGATCGAATCGATCCGCCGTTTCCCGCCCATGCCCGAATTTGAAGGCATGATCCGCGAGGCCGGTTTCGTGAACACCCGCGTCGAACCGATCCTTGGCGGTCTGGTGGCGATCCATTCGGGCTGGAAGGTCTAAACACCTTGTCACCCCGCAAGCATATCTGGCGCCTGCTCAGCTGGGGCCGCATTCTGGCGTCGCATGGCGCGTTGCGGGGGATCGAGCAGGATCCCCATACGCCCGCCCCGGTGGCGCGCCTGTGCCGCATCGCCCGTTTTGGCGCGCGCATTCCTGATGTGCCCGATTACGCCGGGGCCTTCCGCGCCATCGGCCCCGCCGCGATCAAGCTGGGCCAGACCTTGGCTACCCGCCCCGATCTGGTGGGCGAGGAGGCGGCCGATAATCTGCTCGAATTGCAGGACAGCCTGCCGCCTGTACCGTTTGCCGCGATTCGGGCCGAGGTGGAGAGCGCTTTTGGCCGCCCTTTAAGCGAGCTTTACGCCGAATTTGAGGAGCAGCCGGTGGGCGCGGCCTCCATCGCGCAGGTCCACCGCGCGATCACCACCGACGGCCGCCGCGTGGCGGTCAAGGTGCTGCGCCCCGGCATCCGCGAGAAATTTGCCCGCGACATCCAGACCTATGAATGGGCCGCGGCCCATCTGGAGGCCTTGGGCGGCGAGGCCACGCGCCTGCGCCCGCGTCTCATCATCGCCAATTTCAAGCGCTGGACCCTGCGCGAGCTTGACCTGCGCCGCGAGGCTGCTTCGGCCTCCGAACTGGCCGACATGATGAAGGGCACCCACGGCTATCGCATCCCCGCCATCGACTGGGACCGCACATGCGGCCGTGTGATGACGCTGGAATGGATCGACGGGATCAAGATCAGCGACACCGCCGCATTGAAGGCCGCCGGGATCGATCTGGAGGCGCTGGCCAAGCGTCTGGTCATCGCCTTCCTGACGCAGGCGGTGCATCTGGGCTATTTCCATGCCGACATGCATCAGGGCAACCTGTTCATCGAGCCGGACGGCACCATCGTGGCCATCGATTTCGGCATCATGGGCCGGATCAACCGTCAGGCGCGCATCTGGCTGGGCGAGATCCTGCATGGGCTGACCACGGGCAATTACCGCCGCGTGGCCGAGATCCATTTCGAGGCGCAATATGTGCCTTCCTATCACTCGGTCGATGAATTCACGACCGCGCTGCGGGCCGTTGGCGAACCGATGCGCGGGCGTCCGGTCAAGGATCTCTCGGTCGGGCAGATGCTCGACGGGCTTTTCGCCATCACCCGCGATTTCGACATGTCGACCCAGCCGCATCTGCTGCTGCTGCAAAAGACGATGGTGATGGTCGAGGGTCTGGCCACGCAGCTCTATCCAGACATCAACATGTGGGATGTGTCGGGGCCGTTCGTCTCCGAATGGATGCGCGACGAGCTTGGCCCCGAGGCGGCCATCGCGCGGGGCATCCATCGGGGCCTGCGCCGGATCATGCGCATGCCCGACCTGATCGAGCGGATCGAGGAGAGGTTCCCCTTGAAAGGCGCCGCCCCCGAACAGCCGCCCTTGCCCGATATTCCCCTCATCTGGGATCGTCAGGGTAAACCGAATGCTAACCGCTGGCCCGGATATATCACAGCCTTCCTGTTGGGGGGCATAAGCGTATGGGCGGCGTGGCATATCGGCTGGATGGGGTGAGCGGGCCGGGGCCTGCGCCCCATGACCGTTTCGCCGCATGGGGCCGGTGGCCCGCGCGCATGGCGCTGGTGGTGCTGGCGCTGTTGCTGGCGGCTTCGGCATGGGTGCCGCTGACCGTGGGGCGGGGCGAGGAGGCCAAGGCCCCCAGTATTGTCATCGCGCATAACAAGGCCGCCGAGCGCCCGCGCGACGAGGATCTCAAACTCTATGACCGCGCCATATCGCGCATCCTGCATGGTGAGAACTATTACGACTTTATCGTGAGCGAACATCGCCGCGCCGATTATCCGGTGCGGCCCGGCGCTGCGGTGCGCCTGCCCACGCTCGCCTATCTGGACGCGGCGATGGGCGTGGACGGCGACCGGCCCGCGCCTATTGCCATGGCGGTGGCCTTGGCGCTGATGGTGGGCGTGATCGCGGCATGGTGGGGGCGGCTGGGCGATCTGGACGTGGATCCTTCGTTGCGGCGGATCGGCACGGCGCTGGTGTTCTTCGGCGCTTCGCTGGGGTTGAACCGCTACTATTTCGTGCTGCATGAACTTTGGGCCGGGATGCTGGTGGCGCTCTCGCTGGGGCTGCACCGGCCGGAACGTAACCGCTGGGTCGGCGCGGTGCTGGTCGCCGCGCTGGCGCTGTCCATCCGTGAGCATGTGCTGCCCTATGTCCTGCTGATGGGAGCGATGGCGCTCTGGCGCGGGGCGTGGCGGGAGGCGGCGGCATGGGGCGCCTTGGTGGCGCTGTTTGCGGTGGGTTATGCCTGGCATCTCCACCTGATCGCGCTGCAAACCCTGCCCACCGATCAGGTCGGGCCAAGCTGGCTGGCGATGCGCGGGCTGGGGGGCTTCCTGTCGAACACGGTGCTTTCCTCCAACCTGCGCTTTCTGCCCCATCAGATCGCCGGGCCGCTGACTATCCTGATGATCTTCGGCTGGGCCTCGTGGCGATCGAGCGCGGGGGAGACGGGGATGCTGCTGTTTTCCGGCTATGCGCTGCTGTTTGCCATCGCCGGGCGGAATGACAATTTCTACTGGGGGGCAGTGATTACGCCGGTCATGGCTTTGGGGTTGGCTTTCGTGCCGATGGGGCTGGGGGCTTTGGTCCGGGGGGCTTTTAAGAAGTAGGATTGCCTCCGGCGGGCAAAGGGCGGGGGCCCTTTGCAATCCCGTTAATGGGGTGGCTGGTTGGCCTGTTTGGGGGTTTTAAAAGCCTGCGGCGCGGTGAGGTCATCCCTGTCCGCGCCGCAGGCTTTAAAATTCAAACATCGCGTCCGACACCAAACGCCGAACCTCTAGCGCAATGCAGACAGTAACGGGAGCGCGAGGGTCTAGACCCTCGCATTCTTCCCCTACCTCTTCTATGACCGTCTCCATGCTAGGCAAACGCATCCTTCTCATCATCGGCGGCGGCATCGCGGCCTATAAGTCCTGTGAACTGATCCGCCTGATCCGCAAGGCGGGGGGCGATGTCACCTGCGTCCTCACGAAAGGCGGGGCGCAGTTTGTGACGCCGATGACGCTGGCGGCGCTGTCGGAAAATCCGGTGCATACCAGCCTGTTCGACCTGAAGAACGAGGTTGAGATGGGCCATATTCAACTGAGCCGTCAGGCCGATCTGGTGGTGGTCTGTCCGGCAACGGCCGATCTGATGGCCAAGATGGCCTGCGGCATTGCCGATGATCTGGCCACCACGCTCTTGCTGGCGACGGACAAGCCGGTGCTGGCCGTGCCTGCGATGAATGTGCGCATGTGGCAGCATGGGGCGACGATGGCCAATGTCGCCACCCTGCGCGCGCACGGGGTGAATGTGCTGGACCCCGACGAGGGCGTGATGGCCTGCGGCGAATATGGGCCGGGGCGCCTGCCCGAACCGGAGGCGGTGATGGGGGCGATCGGCGCGGCGCTGGTGGACGAAAAACCGCTGGCGGGGCGCCATGTGCTGATCACCGCCGGTCCTACGCATGAGCCCATCGACCCGGTGCGCTATATCGCCAACCGGTCGAGCGGGCGTCAGGGCTTTGCCATCGCGCAGGCCGCCGCGCAGGCCGGGGCATCGGTCACGCTGATCGCCGGCCCGGTCGATCTGCCTACGCCGCACGGGGTACGCCGCGTGAATGTTGAAACCGCGCGTGACATGGCGGCGGCGGTCGAGGCGGCCTTGCCCGCCGATGTTGCCGTGATGGTGGCCGCCGTGGCTGATTGGCGCGTGGCCGATGCGGGCGCGCACAAGATCAAGAAGGATGGCAGCGGGATCGTTCCGCCGCTCGCTCTGGTCGAAAACCCCGATATTCTGGCGGGGCTTTGCGCCTCGCCACGCCGCCCGCGCCTTGTCGTGGGCTTTGCCGCTGAAACGCAGGACGTCATCGCCCATGCCACCGCCAAGCTGGCCCGCAAGGGCGCGGACTGGATCGTGGGCAATGATGTGTCCGGTGATGTGATGGGCGGCCTGCGCAACAGCGTTCATATTGTCAGCGCCGATGGGGTGGACAGCCTGCCCGATCTGCCGAAAGAAGCGGTGGCTGCCGCTTTGGTTGAAAGGATTTCTCGTGTCTTTGTCTGAACCCATTCCCGTCCGGTTGAAGCGTCTGCCCCATGGGCAGGGCCTGCCTTTGCCCGCCTATGCCACCAGCGGGGCGGCGGGGATGGATGTTGTCTCGGCCGAGGATGTGGTGATTGCGCCGGGCGCCCGCTATGCGGTGGCGACGGGGCTTGCCATGGCGATCCCGCATGGCTTTGAGATTCAGGTCCGCCCACGCAGCGGTCTGGCGCTCAAACATGGCATCACGGTGCCCAACACGCCGGGCACCATCGATTCGGATTATCGCGGCGAATTGAAGGTGATCCTGATCAACCACGGCACCGAACCCTTTGCCATCGTGCGCGGCGACCGCGTGGCGCAGCTCGTGCTGGCCCCGGTGGTGCAGGGCGGCTGGGTCGAGGTCGATGAACTGGACGAAACCGCGCGCGGCGAGGGCGGGTTCGGATCGACCGGCGGCGTGGTCGCGCTGGGGAATTGATGCTCCGCCTGTTCACGCTTGGCGGGATGGTTGCCGCGCTCATTGCTTCGCCCGCTCTTGCGGCCAGTCCAGAGTCGCTATGTTGGGCTGCCATGGAGAAGGCTATCTCTCCGGTCAATTTTGCGCGCTATGGTGTTACTCCATCGCACCGGCTTCAAAAGGCGGTGCCGCCCGATGTGCGGATGGGCAAGGCGCATCTCTATCGCAGCACCATACGCGCGCAAAGCCGGGCGAACGCCAACTTCGCAGGTCATTTTAACATTATTACGCTCGGATGCGGGGCAGGGACAACTTGTCTGGCAGTTTATGACCGGGCGACCGGCAAGGTTACCATTCCCAAGGAACCTGCCGTTGTTGACCAGATATTGATGGACCTTGGGCCGGGGGATGACCGGGTCTATTTTCACCCTGACAGCCGATTGCTGATTACCATCGGCTTTATCAACGACGATCTGAACAGGGCTGGAATTGGCTATTATCTATGGGGCGGCGGTGGCTTTACCCTGCTGCGCTTCGTCCCGATAAAGAGCGTTTGCAGCGAAGCGCCTTAAGCTCATAAGCAATCGGCCCGGTCTTCCATCTGGAAAACCGGGCCGGTTATAAAAGCTAAAAAGATCGCTTACCGCGCCGGGCCCTTCACCGTGGTCTTTTCAGGGGCCACCGTGATGCGCAGCGTTTCGCCCGAATTGCCGGGGAAGCCGGTGAAGAAGGCTTCGACCAGATTGGGCACCAGCCAGGTCAGCTTGTTCGAGGAGGAAGCGGCTTCCGCCTTGCCTTCGAACACGCGCTTGTTGGCGCTCTTGTCGTCGATCTTCACGCTGATGCCGCTGGTGTAAACGGTATAGCTTTCCACGCCCTGATCGAACCAGGGGTCATACCAGCCATAGCCCCAGCCGCGGCCATAGAAACCGCCGCCCCAGCCGCCGTAAAAGCCCCTGCGGCCAAAGCCCGGCCCGTACCACGGACCCCAGAACGGATCGCGCATGCCGGTCGAACGGACATGCACGCGGCCCTTGTCCACGCCATAGGAAAAGCGCACGATCAGATTGGCGGCATCGGGGTTGACCGCCTCGGTATAGCCCTTTTTGGTCAGTTCACCGGCGACCAGCTTGGCATATTGGCCAAATTCGATCCCGCCCGCTAGCGACGGATCATCGGCCACAACCGCAAAGGTCTGGCCCTGAGGCGCGGGCAATTGCGATTGAAAGCGGGTGACACGCGTGTCGAGCGTGTCGGCACAGGCGGAAAGGCCCAGCATCAGGAGGCCAGCCATGGCTCCCTTTATGCCGCGCGAGATCCATTGAGAGTTAGCGCCACTCATTCGTTTTTCTCCTCTGCATGCCGCTCTGGCCGACTATCCCTCCCCGGTTAGGGCGCAGCAGTGGTATGGTGCCGCGATGCTAGGCTTGCAAGGCTGAATAATGGTTGAATGATGCGGCAAAAAGAGGCGGGCGCAAAAGGGTTTAACCCCCTTTTGCGCCCTCATTTGTTAACGCACCAGACCCAGCGCGTCATAGGTGGCGGCCAGCGTGGGGGCCGAGGCGGCGCGGGCCTTTTCGGCGCCCTTGCGCAGGATGGCGTTCAACGCCTCGCGGTCCTGACGCAATTCGTTGAAGCGCGCGTTGATCGGCGCCAGCTGCTCGACCAGCAATTCGCCCAGCGCGGGCTTGAATGCGCCAAAGCCCTTGCCGCCGAAATCAGCCAGAATCTGCGCCACCGACTGGCCCGACATGGCCGCATAGATGCCCACCAGATTGCGCGCTTCGGGGCGGCCCTCCAGCCCTTCGGCCTCGGATGGCAAGGCGTCGGCATCGCTCTTGGCCTTCTTGATCTTGCCCATGATCGCGTCCGCATCGTCGGTCAGGTTGATGCGGCTCATGTCGCTGGGGTCCGACTTGCTCATCTTGTTGGTGCCATCGCGCAAGCTCATGATGCGCGCGGCGGCCGGCGGGATGATCGGTTCGGGCAGGGTGAAGAGCGGCGCGCCCTCGGCACAGAAGTCATTGTTGAACTTTTGCGCAATGTCGCGCGCCAGTTCGAGATGCTGCTTCTGGTCCTCGCCCACGGGGACATGCGTGGCCTGATAGATCAGCACGTCTGCGGCCTGCAGCACGGGATAGGTGAAAAGCGCGACCGACTGGCCATCGCGGTTCTTGCCCGCCTTGTCCTTCCACTGGGTCATGCGGTTGAGCCAACCCACGCGCGCCGTGCCGTTGAGCAGCCATTGCAGCTCGGCATGGGCGGGCACCTGCGCCTGATTGAACAGGGTGCTTTTGTCCGGGTCGATCCCGCAGGCGACCAGCGCGGCGGTCATCTCGCGCGTGTTTTCGCCAAGAGCTTTGGGATCATGCGGCATCGAAATCGCGTGCAGGTCGGCCAGGAAATAGAAACATTCCCCGCCCTTGGCGCTCCACTCGTCCTGCATCGCCACCCAATTGCGGATCGCACCAAGGTAATTGCCAAGGTGAAGATTGCCGGTGGGCTGAATGCCAGAAACGATACGCATGTGTTTCACTTCTCTGCTGAAACGCGGCGACGCCGCAAAAGTTTGAGATCCTCGATGCCAAAGGCGCCAAGGGCAAAGCTGGCGAGGCCATAGACAAAAACGCCCCCGCCCACCAGCGCCCCCATCGAGGCCAGGCGCACAAACCAAGAGCCATGGGTATAAGGCATCAGCCATGGCTGGGCGATCCACAGCACCGCGCCCATCGTCAGCGCCGCCACGCCCAGCCGCCATGCCCGGTGGCGCAGGCGCGAATCCATCGCGAAATGCCCGCGCCGAACCAGCGTGGCATAGAGCAGCCAGACATTGACCGTCGAAGCAATCGCGGTGGCCAGCGGCGGCCCCATATGGCGCAGCGGCATAATCAGGATCAGGTTGAGCGCAAGGTTGACCCCCATGCTGATCGTGGCGAAACGCACCGGGGTCTTGGTGTCATGGCGGGCATAATAGCCGGGCGTCAGCACCTTGACGAGAATATAGCTGGGCAGGCCGATCGAGAAGGCGGCCAGCGCCTGCGCGGTATGGGCGGTGTCGAGCGCGGTATAGCGGCCATAGCCGAACAGCGCGGCGGCAATCGGCTCACCGCAGAACACCAGACCCACCGTGGCGGGCAGGGTGAGCAGCAGGGCGATTTCGAGGCCGCGGTTCTGCGTCTCCATCGCGCCCGCCTCATCGCCCGCGCCCAGCAAGCGGCTGATCGTGGGCAGCAGCACCGTGCCCAACGCAATGCCGATCAGGCCCAGCGGCAATTGGTTCAGCCGGTCGGCCATATAGATATAGGTCACGCTGCCATGGTCGAGCAGGCTGGCGGCCAGCGCGGTAGAAATCACAAGGTTGATCTGCACCGCGCCCGCGCCTGCCGCTGCAGGCCAGATCAGCGCGAGGAGGCGTTTCACCTCCGGCGTGAAACGCGGCCAATGCGGGCGCAGCGAGACGCCGTTGCGCCATGCCGCATGGGCCAGCCACGCCAGTTGCAGCGCGCCCGACACCGTGACCGCCAGCGCCTGATTGCGCGCGGTTTCAAACGGATCGGGCGAGTGGAAAAACAGCAGCGCGCCAATCAGCGTCAGATTGAGCAGGATGGGCGCGGCGGCATTGACCCAGAATTTATGCAGAGAATTCAATATGCCGCCCAGCAAAGACACCAGCGAGATCAGCATCAGATAGGGGATCGTCAGCCGCGAGAGCTTGACCGCAAAGGCGAACTGATCCGCCGAAACCCCATGGAATCGGCCCGAGAGCGCCCATGTCACGGGCCATGCAAAGACCTCTAGCAGGATCGTCATCGCGATCAGCACGGGCAGCAGCACCGAAAGCGCCGCCTCGGCAAAGGCGATGCCGTCGGGCAATCCGCGCCCCTGCGCATCGGCCACTTTCTGATTGAACATGGGCACAAAGGCGCTGGCAAAGGCGCCCTCGGCAAACAGGGCGCGGAACATGTTGGGCAGGCGAAAGGCCACCAGAAAGGCGTCCGAGGCAAAGCCCGCGCCCACCATGCGCGCAAAGAGCGAATCGCGCACCAGGCCCAGCACGCGACTCAGCAAGGTGAGGCCGCCGATCGTCCCCGTGGCTTTAAGAAGGTTCATGGGTTGGGCGGTCTTGTGTTGGCTTTAAACGGGAAATGCCCGGCCCCGCATGGAGGCCGGGCAGGACATTATGCGTGGCCGGCGGGCTCGTCGGTGGCCGAGGGGCCCTGCTGGGCTTCGGCCTGCGCGGCAAGCTGCTGGATATAGAGGCCATTGAAATCAATGGGTTCCAGCATGACCGGGGTGAAGCCCGCATCGCGCGTGGCGTCGGCGATCACGCGGCGGGCAAAGGGGAAGAGGATGCGCGGCGCTTCGGCAAACATGAAGGCGTGCATCTGGGCTTCTTCCAGATTGCGCATCCCGATCAGGCCCGCATAGGTCAGATCGACGATATAGGCCACGCCCGCTTCGGCGCGTGCGTTGATCTGGATCTTCAGTTCGACCTCATGCACGTCGCCCTCGATGGCGCGGGCCTGGATGTTGAACTGGATGTCCAGCTGGGGCGAATCCTGCCACGAAAAACTCTCGGGCGCATTGGGATTTTCGACCGACAAGTCCTTCACATACTGCGAAATCACGCCTGCGCTGGGCAGGGTGTCCTCGCCATCCAGACGCAGCGAGGAAGTGACGGTGCCATCATCGGCCATGTTTGATACTTTCCCTGTGTGGCCCGGACTGCGGGCGCATGTGGTGGTCATGGTTTGCGTATGGCGCCTAGCATCACGGCCCGCACCGCACAAGGATCTGGGCGGCAAAGCAGACTGTTGCGGCGATTGTGACGCAGTGCGGGATTTTTTCGGGATTATATCCCCATCCATGCGTTGTTCATTTGTCAATCGTCACTATGTAGGGCACTATCAAGGGTGAAGTCCGCATGTTGCAAGACTCGCTCGCAGGGATGAAAGCAAACGCAAGTGACCGTCTCGATCGTCATTCTGGCCATGATCGCAGCCTTTCTGGGCATGCGTCTCTATTCGGTGCTGGGGCGCCGCGCCGAACATGGCGAGGAGCCGGTACAGAGCCGTCTGGACGCCCAGCCCGCCGCTGCGGCCCCCGCTTTGCCGCTGCCCGAACGGGCCGTGGCCGGTACGGTCCGCCCGCGTGAACTGGGCGCGGTGCTGCCGGGTGTCGAGCGCGGTTTGCGCGAAATCATCTCGGCGGACCGCCGTTTTGACCCCGTCACCTTTGTCGAGGGTGCCCGTTCGGCCTATCGCATGGTGCTTGAGGCCTTCTGGCGCGGTGATCGCGGACAATTGAGCCACCTTTGCGATGCCGAAGTCGCGCGCAGCTTTATCGAAGCCATCGACGCGCGCGAGGCCGCCGGTGAAATCTTCAACAACAGCCTCGTCCGCATTGAAGAAACCCAGATCGTGGGCGCCGGCTATTCGGCTCCCTTTGCCCGCGTGTCGATCCGCTTTGTCGCCGATATCGCCGCCGTCACGCGCGACCGCGATGGCAAGGTGATCGCCGGTTCGCTCAATGACGCGGTCGAGGTTCGCGATGTCTGGACATTCCGCCGCGATATCCACTCGGCCGATCCCGATTGGCTTCTCGAAGAGACCGACGAAGGTTAAGACCTTCGCGAAGCGGGGCGGCGCCAAGGCGTTCGCCCCGTTTGCCTTTGCCAAAGGGCCGGGCATGGAATGCGCCAAAAGGCGAATCTGGTGGGGACGATTATGAATTTGAGGCAGTCGCGAATCGGCGCGGCGCTTACCGGCTTGCTGTTGCTTGAGGCTTGCGCCCGCATCATTCCCGGCCCCCGTCCTCCCGTCACGCCCCCTGCGCGCCCGGTTCCCACCACGCCCGTTCCTCCGCCCCGGCCGGTGGTCACCGCACTGGATGTCGGCGTCCATCGCGGGCCGAATCTGTCTTCTTTCGCGCTGGGCGACGGGACCGCGCAGAGCGCGCTGGCCTCTTTCCGTGAAAGCTGCCCCAAACTGTTGGCGCGCCCGGACACCAGCGGGCTGACCCAGCGCGCTGATTGGCAGGATGTCTGCGCGGCGGCCTCGGGCTGGGCCTCGACGGATGCGGCGCGGTTTTTCCGCTCGCGCTTCGAACTGGCGCAGGTCAGCGACGGGGCCACCTATGTCACCGGCTATTACGAGCCGGAAATCGCGGGCAGCCGTACGCGCCAGCCCGGCTATGATGTGCCGGTCTATGGCGTGCCGCGCGATCTGGTTCATGCCCGCCCCGGCGATGCGCCGATCAAGCCCAACGGCCAGACGCCCTTTGGCCGCTATGACGAAAACGGGGTGTTCCAGCCCTATTTCGAACGCGCCGAAATCGACGACGGCAAGCTGGCGGGCAAGGGGCTGGAAATTGCCTGGGCGGCCGATCCGGTGGAGTTCTTCTTCCTGCAGATCCAGGGTTCCGGGCGGTTGCGCGGGCCGGATGGGCGGGTGATGCGCATCGGCTATGCCGCCGACAATGGCCAGAATTATACCGGCATAGGCACGATCATGCGCCAGCAGGGCCTGCTGGGCAATGGGCCGGGGCAATATCCCGGCTCGATGCAGGGCATCATGCAATATATCCGCGAACATCCGCAGGATGGCATGTCGCTGATGCGCCAGAACAAGAGCTGGGTGTTCTTTCGTGAATTGAACGGCGATGGACCGATCGGCGCAATGGGCGTGCCGGTGCGTCCGCATGCCAGCCTGGCGGCCGATCCGCTGTTCACGCCGCTGGGCGCGCCGGTGCTGATTGCGGCCGATCCGGCGCTGGCCAATGCGAACAAGGTTAACGGCCTGTGGGTGGCGCAGGATACCGGCGGGGCGATCAAGGGGCCGAACCGCTTTGACAGTTTCTGGGGCGCGGGCGAGGAGGCAAGGCGCATCGCGGGCGGCATGCTGGCGCGCGGGCGGGCCTATATCCTGCTGCCCAAGGGGACGCTGGCGCGGCTTGGGGTGCGATGAGGGCGCCGTTCTCCCTGCGTGGCGGGCGCAGGCTGACGCCGGAAGAAGAGGATCTGTGGCGCCGGGTGGCCGATACGATCGAGCCGCTGGAGCCGCGCCGCAAGGTCGAGCCGACGATACCGCCGCCACCCGTGGCCGAGGCTCCCTTGCCGCCGCCCAAGCGCATCAAGGGCCGCGTCCCGCCGCCTTTGCCACCGCCCGCGCCGCCACCGGCACCCGCCCGCCCTCTGGACCGGCACGGTCTGGACGGCGGATGGGACAAAAGGCTGGGCAAGGGGCAGGTCGCGCCCGATTTCACGCTCGACCTGCATGGCGCCAACCTTGAGGGGGCCTATCAGCGGCTCGAACACGGGCTGGCGCTGGCGCTGGCGCAGGGCGCGCGGGTGGTGTTGCTGATCACGGGGCGGGCGCGTCCGGCGCCGGGGCCAATGGATCGCGGATCGCATCGCGGGGTGATCCGAGCCAAGTTTCTCGACTGGCTGGTGCATGGCGCGCATGCTTCGCGCATTGCCGCCGTGCGTGCCGCGCATCCCCGGCATGGGGGCGCGGGGGCGGTGTATATTATTTTGAAGCGGGGGAAGTAGGGATTTGCCTCCGGCGGGTTAAGGGCCTCGGCCCTTAACAATCCCGATAATGGGGTGGCGCTTGGTCAGCGGCATGGTGTTTTAGGGAATAAAGCCTGCGGCGCGGCGCGGGAGCGCTCAACAGCGCCGCAGGCTTTTAATTTCAAACATCGCGTCCTGCACCCAAGGCCGAACCGATGGCGCAACGCATACAATACCGGGATTGTTAAGGGCCCCCGCCCTTAACCCGCCGGAGGCCTAAAACCTTAGGCCACCCCTTCCAACACCGGCGCCGGCGTGCGGATCAGATAGTCAAACGCCGACAGCCCCGCCGTCGCCCCCGCGCCCATGGCGATGACGATCTGCTTATAGGGCACGGTGGTGCAATCGCCCGCCGCGAAGACGCCTGGCACGCTTGTCGCGCCCTTGGCATCGATCTCGATTTCACCGCGCGGGCTTAGGGCGAGGGCCCCCTTGAGCCATTCGGTGTTGGGCACGAGGCCGATCTGGACAAAGATGCCTTCGAGCTCAACCGTGTGGAGCGCATCGGTATTACGGTCTTTATAGGTCAGGCCCGTCACCTTGGCGCCATCGCCCAGCACTTCGGTGGTCAGCGCGCTGGTGATTACGTCCACGTTGGGCAGCGAACGCAGCTTGTCCTGAAGCACGGCATCGGCGCGCATTGCGCTGTCGAATTCGATCAGCGTGACATGGGCGACGATGCCAGCGAGGTCGATGGCCGCCTCGACGCCCGAATTGCCGCCGCCGATCACCGCCACGCGCTTGCCCTTGAACAGCGGGCCGTCGCAGTGCGGGCAATAGGCCACGCCCTTGTTGGCATAGTCCTTTTCGCCCGGCACATTCATGTTGCGCCAGCGCGCGCCGGTGGACAGCACGATGGACCGCGCCTTGAGCACACCGCCATTGGCCAGCTCGATCTGGTGATAGCCGCCTTCGCGCGTCGCGGGGATCAGCTTTTGCGCGGTGGCAAGGTTCATGATGTCGACATCATAGTCCTTCACATGGCTTTCCAGCGCGGCGGCCAGTTTCGGGCCTTCGGTGTGCGAAACCGAGATGAAATTCTCGATGCCCAGCGTGTCGAGCACTTGCCCGCCGAAACGCTGAGCCGCAACGCCCGTGCGGATGCCCTTGCGGGCGGTATAGATGGCCGAGGCAGCGCCTGCGGGGCCGCCGCCGACAACCAGCACTTCGAACGGCTCTTTGGCGTTGACCGCTTCGGCGGCCTTGGCCTCGGCGCCTTCGTCCAGATCGGCGACGATTTCTTCCAGCGTCTTCTTGCCCGACAGCCACATCGCACCATCCTTGAACACGGCGGGCACAGCCATCACGCCGCGCTCATCGACTTCGGCCTGATAGGTGCCGCCCTCGATCAGGGTGGCGGAGAAGCGCGGGTTCTTGAGCGCGATCAACGTCAGCGCCTGAACCACATCGGGGCAATTGTGGCAGGTCAGCGAGAAATACATCTCGAAATTATGGGTGCTGGTCAGGCTTGTTACCTGATCCAGCACCTCTTGCGACACCTTGGGCGGGTGGCCGCCGGCCCAGAGCAATGCCAGGACCAGCGAAGTAAATTCATGCCCCATCGGCAGGCCGGCAAAGCGCACGCGATTATGCGCATTCGCAACGGGGCTGATGGTGAAAGAAGGGACGCGCGCATTGGTTCCATCGAAGCGCGCCGAAACCTTGTCGGACAGCGCGGCGATGGCCTCGATCAATTCGCGGGTCTGAGCCGATTTCGCATCGTCGCCAAGGCTGGCGACAAGCTCAATCGGTTCACGCAGCATGGCGAGATATTGTTTGAGTTGGGCGGACAGGTTGGCGTCGAGCATCGGATTTGATCCTTCGGAATTTAGAAATACGAGGGGCGCGGCCCCTCGCGCTCCCTTTACGTCTCCCGACGAAAGGGCAGCTTATCAGGCAACGCTATGTATAAAAGGCTCTGCGGTGCAGCAGCCATAAAAGCCTCCGGCGGTGCGATCCAAGCGCTCGGGGGCCGCTAATCGCATATCTCTCGCCGGGAGACGTATTGGGGGTGAAGGGGGTGTAACACCCCCTTCGATAACCTACTTCAAAATCAGATCTTGCCGACCAGATCGATCGAGGGAGCCAGCGTTTCGGCGCCTTCTTCCCACTTGGCGGGGCAAACCTGACCGGGGTGTTCCTGCCAGTACTTGGCGGCCTTGATCTTGCGCACCAGTTCGGCAGCGTTGCGGCCCACGCCTTCGGGGGTCACTTCGACGAGCTGCACCACGCCTTCGGGATCGGTCACGAAGGTGCCGCGATCGGCCAGGCCCACGCCTTCGCGCAGGTTGTTGAACTGCTTGGTCAGGTCATGGTTCTGGTCGCCGACCAGGAAATATTCGATCTTGCCGATGGCGGGCGAGGTGTCGGCCCATGCCTTGTGGCTGAAGTGGGTGTCGGTCGACACGCCATAAACTTCAACGCCCATGGCCTTGAGGTTGGCATATTCGTTCTGGAGGTCTTCCAGTTCGGTCGGGCACACAAAGGTGAAGTCGGCCGGATAGAAGAAGAATACCGACCACTTGCCCTTGATGTCGGCGTCGGTCACGTCGACGAAAGCGCCGGCCTTGTAGGCGGTGGCGGTGAAGGGCTGGATCGAATAACCGATAAGCGACATGGGATAAGCTCCGTCGTTTGCTTTGGTGTTGAAACCGGTGTGTGGAAACTGTTGAAGCCGAGATAGGCACTGATGGCGCAAATGCGAAGTGCGGATTCCCGATTAATCACATTGGGAATAGCGATAAGTCGGAGGCGATAGGCACAGTTTGATCGATTTATCCGATCATCAATCCTGTTTGTGCAGGTTCAGGTCCCAAGGTTTGCCGCCGCCCGATGCGCATTGCCCGGTCACCATGCGCCCATCGCCCGACAATGTGCCCAAACAATCGCCGCTCTGGCCGTCGGCATCGACGACATAATGCCATGCGACATGCCTTCCCTCGATCCGGCCCTTGCCCGATCCGGTCCTGGCGCCATTCTCTATCGTGTCATAGGTCAGGGTCTGGCCCGTCTGGGCAAAGCGAAAGCTGAAACCGTCCCCGCTGCTCCACAGGCCGGTCATCGAGGCGGCGGCACCAGGGGATGGAGCCGGGGAGGATGGCAGCAGCGGCTGAGCCGTGGGGGCATTTTCCGGGGCGGGAGTATGATCCGGTTCGGGCGCATTGGCGGATGACTGCCCGGCCATCATCGTTGCCGTGCCAAACCCGACCGCCGAAAGCAGCAGCCCGCCAAATACCACCAGTTTGATCGAATCGCCCGACCGCCGAAAAAAGCTGAGCGCGATCATGGCGATCACCAGCACCAGCAACGAGAGCACGCCCAGCGGGCTGACCGCCGCGGCCGCGATCACTTTGGGAAAATCGAGATTGCCCATGGCGCATACCCCCGGCCCAAGACCGGGGGCAAGCTAACCCAGACCGCAGCCCGGCTCAAGCGCGGGGGCGGGAAACCTGTCCACGGTCGATCAGTTTCTGATCGGCCAGAACCAGCGCCATCATCGCCTCGACCACGGGCACGCCGCGAATGCCGACGCAAGGGTCATGGCGGCCCTTGGTGCGGATTTCCGCCGCCTCGCCCTCGCGGTCAATGGTCGGCACCGGGATCAGGATCGAACTGGTCGGCTTGAAGGCCACGCGCACCACCACCGGCTGGCCGGTGGAAATGCCGCCCGCGATGCCGCCGGCATGGTTGGCTTCAAACACCGGCCGCCCATCGGGGCCGGGGCGCATCGGGTCGGCGTTCTGCTCGCCGCGCAGGGTGGCGGCGGCAAAGCCATCGCCGATTTCCACGCCCTTGACCGCGTTGATGCTCATCATCGCGGCGGCCAGTTCGGAATCGAGCTTGGCATAGAGCGGCGCGCCCCAACCGGCAGGAACGCCATAGGCCACGCATTCGACCACCGCGCCGATCGACGAGCCATCGAGCCGCGCCTGATCGACGATCGCTTCCCAGCGCTTGGCCGCCTGCGCATCGGGGCAGAAGAAGGGGTTGGCGCGGATCTGCGCCTCGTCGAAATTGGCCATGTCGATGCGGTCATCGCCGATCTGGCTGACATAGCCTACGATCCGCACTTCGGGGATCACCAGACGCGCCACGCCGCCCGCCGCCACGCGCGCGGCCGTTTCGCGCGCCGATGATCGCCCGCCGCCGCGATAGTCGCGGAAACCATATTTGGCATCATAGGCATAATCGGCATGACCGGGGCGATAGGATTTGGCGACCTCGGAATAATCCTTCGACCGCTGATCGGTGTTCTCGATCATCAGGCTGATCGGGGTGCCGGTGGTCTTGCCCTCGAACACGCCCGAGAGGATCTTCACCAGATCGGCCTCGTTGCGCTGGGTGGTGAACTTGCTCTGCCCCGGACGGCGCGCGTCGAGGAAGGGCTGGATCATCTCCTCGCTGATCTCCAGCCCCGGAGGGCAGCCGTCAACAACCGCGCCCAGCGCGGGCCCGTGGCTTTCGCCCCAGGTGGTGAATCGAAAAAGGCGGCCAAAAGTGTTCCAGCTCATGGCCGCGCTCTTTGGCGATTGTGGGGGCAAAAGTCCACTGTTAGGGTTTGTGGCATGTATATGAACGTGTTCCGCAGCCGCAAACGGGCTGATTACGATGCCGCCGCCTATGCCGCCGATGCCGCGCGCATGGGCCAACTGGCGCAGGCGCAGCCCGGCTTTCTCGATTACAAAAGCTTTGCCGCCCCCGATGGCGAGACAGTGACGATCTCGGTCTGGGAAAGCGTCGAGGCCGCCCGCGCCTGGGCCCGCCACCCGGAACACCGCGCGGTGCAGGCGCGGGGGCGCGAGGCATATTATGCCGAATACACGGTCTATTCCTGCGACGGGGCGGTCGAGCGGCGGTTTCCGTGAAGGGGAATTGGCTTGTTCTGCTTTGTGCTGCCCTTTCCGCGATAATGGCTACCCGTGCATTTCGCCAGAATTTACGGAACCAGCGCGATGGCGTGATCCATTCGAGACATCGGTGGAAGGCCAAAAGGGGTATCTCGCGCCTATACGGCTTGGGGCTGGCCATGGGGTGGTTCGATGTGATTTTCTTCTCGGCGGTGACAATCCTGCTGATGGCTTACTTTCTTGATTGACCTTTGGGGAGTTTCCGTCCCATGCGCCCCCATCACTTTTGATATTGGATTTCCCCAAAATGACCATCACCCTCTACGGTATCCCCAATTGCGATACCGTCAAAAAAGCGCGCAACTGGCTGGAGGGCAATGGGATCAGCTATGCTTTCCATGACTACAAGAAGGCAGGCGCGGACAAGGAAAAGCTGACTAACTGGATCATCGAGGCCGGGCTGGACAAGATCCTGAACCGCGCGGGCACGACGTTCAAAAAGCTGCCCGAGGAAATCCGCGCGATGGTCGATGAAAATCTGGCCGTCTCGCTGATGGTTGAGAACCCTTCGATGATCAAGCGGCCCATCGTGGAATACAAGGGCGGCCTGCTGGTGGGCTTCAAGGCCAGCGAGTGGGAAACCGCCCTGCGGTAAACACCCCGGAGCAGCGCAATGGACGAGAGCTGGTATTCAACCCTTGAATGGGTGGCCGCCGCGCTGGGGCTGGTCAATATCGCGCTGCTCGTCCGGCGCTCGATCTGGAACTATGCCTTCGGCATGGCGATGGTGGCGATCTACGTCTTTGTTTTCCTTGAAAAGCGCCTCTACGCCGAAAGCGGGCTTCAGGTGTTTTTCTTCTGTGCGCAGGGCTGGGGCTGGTGGCTCTGGGCCAAAAGCAGGCGGGCGCCCAGCAAGGGGGAGAGGGACGAGGTGCCGGTCGGCTGGCTCAGCCCGTTCAGCCGCATCGTCTGGGCGCTGGTCACGGCCGCGCTCAGCCTCAACCTCGGCTGGGCGCTGGCGCGCTTTACCAATGCGGCCATGCCCTTTGCCGATTCGGCGGTAACCGGCGCCAGCGTTGCCGCACAGATCCTGCTGGGCCTGCGCCGCACGGAAAACTGGGTGCTGTGGATCGCGATCGATGTGGCCTCGGTGGCACTCTACATCAATCGCGGGCTCTATCCCACGGCGGCGCTCTATGTCGGCTTTCTCGTACTCTCGGTGCTGGGCCTGCGCGAATGGATGAAGGCAGGGCGGGCATGATCCGCGTCTGTTTCCATGGCGCGGAAAGCACGGGCAAGTCGGTGCTGGCGCAGAGGCTGCGCACCCGGTTCGGCTGGCCATGGGTGGCCGAATATGGCCGCGAATATGCCGAAACGCATGGCACGGATTTTACCATGGACGACCTGCTGGCCATGGCGCGGGGCCAGAACGAGGCGATGCTGCGCGCCAGCGAGGTGCAGCCCCCCGTCCTGATCCTCGACACCGATCCGCTGATGACGGCGGCATGGGCGCAGATGCTCTTCGGCCACGCTCCTGATGAACTCTTCGCCTATCCCAAGGCTGATTTCTACCTCCTCTTCTCGCCCGATGTGCCATGGGTCGAGGATGGCACGCGCTTTTTCGGCACCGACGAGGCGCGGGCGCGTTTCGCCGCCGTTTCGGAGGAGATGCTGGTGCGGGCGGGGGTGCCTTATTCGCGCATCGATGGCGGTTGGGATGAGCGGGAGCGGCAGGTAGTTGAGGCGGTTAAGGCGGTTAAGGTTAGGGTGCCTCCGGCGGGTTAAGGGCGGGGGCCCTTAACAATCCCATTTTTGGGGTTGCGCTTCATTGGCAAGGCAGCGCCATTCCGCGAAGCGGTTTAATAGCCTGCGGCGCGGCACCGTTGCGCCTTGGGCGATGCCATGCACGACATTGACAGTAACGGGATTGTTAAGGGCCCCCGCCCTTAACCCGCCGGAGGCAAAAACCCTCAAACCCGCTTCTTCGCCGTCAAAATATAATTCAACGCCATATCATTCGACAGATGCAGACCCTTTAATGGATTCCACGCAATCCCCATCGGCTGGCCCACCTGCATCCCCAGATCTTCCAGCATCAGCGCCAGTTCGGGCGGCGTGATGAAGTCCTCCCAATGGTGGGTCCCGCGCGGGACCATGCCGAGACGCTCGGCCGCCTCGATCATCAGCCATTTGGACTGCGGCGTGCGGTTGGGGGTGGACAGGATCATCAGCCCATCATCCGCCATCGCCCCGATCAGTGCGCGCAGGAAAGCGGGTTTGTCGGCGACGTGCTCGATCACCTCCATGCTGGTGATCAGATCATAGCCCGACAGGCCCAGCGCCCCGACATCGCCGCAGACGTATTCGATGGCCAAGCCACCGCCCGCCGCGTGTTCGCGCGCCGCCGCGATATTTTCCGCCGCCGCGTCCACGCCCGTCACGCTCGCGCCCAGACGCGCCAGAGGCTCGCACAAAAGCCCCGCGCCGCAGCCCACATCCAGCGCCCGCCGCCCCGCCAAAGGGCGCACAGAGCGCGAATCGGCCTCGAAATGCGCGTCCACCGCATCGCGGATAAATTTCAGCCGAACCGGGTTCAGCCGGTGCAGCATGGCCGAGGAACCCTTTGGATCCCACCACTCTGCGGCCAATTTGCCAAAATGGGCGGCTTCTTCCGGGCGAATAGTCGTTGCATTGCTCATAGGACCTACCTAAAGCGCCAGCCCCAAGCGGGGCAAGTGCCTCGCGTGTAATTTTGTTTCAATTAAGGAGCCTGTGACCGTGGCCCGGATCGTCATGAAATTCGGCGGCACCTCCATGGCCGGCACCGAGCGCATCCGGCGCGTGGCGGGCATTGTGCGCCGCCAGCAAGAAGCCGGGCACGAGGTGGCGGTGGTGGTGTCGGCCATGTCGGGTGAAACCGACCGACTGGTAAACTTCTGCCGTGAAGCCAACGCGCTGTATGACCCCGCCGAATATGACGTGGTGGTGGCCAGCGGCGAACAGGTGACCAGCGGCCTGTTGGCGCTGACGCTGCAATCCATTGGTGCCAAGGCGCGTTCGTGGCTGGGCTGGCAATTGCCGATCCGCACCGATGACGCCCATGCCAAGGCGCGCATCGAATCGATCGACACCGACGAGATTCTGGCCAGCATGGCGCGCGGTGAAATCGCCGTGATCCCCGGTTTCCAGGGTCTGACCGCCGACAACCGCATCACCACGCTGGGTCGTGGCGGTTCGGACACTTCGGCCGTGGCGGTCGCGGCGGCGCTGAAGGCGGATCGCTGCGACATCTACACCGACGTGGACGGCGTTTACACCACCGACCCGCGCATCGTCGCCAAGGCGCGCAAGCTCAAGAATGTCACCTATGAGGAAATGCTGGAACTGGCCAGCGTCGGCTCCAAGGTGCTTCAGACCCGCTCGGTCAGCCTTGCCATGAAGGAAAAGGTGCGCGTTCAGGTGCTCTCCTCCTTCATCGACGAAAACGCTCCTGTTGCTGATACACTGCCCGGCACGATGATCGTGTCCGACGAAGAACTTGAGGGCCTGGATATGGAACGCCAACTCATCACCGGCATCGCCGCCGACAAGAATGACGCCAAGGTTATCCTGACCGCCGTGCCGGACCGTCCGGGCGCCGTGTCGTCGATCTTCGGCCCGCTGGCCGAAGCCAACATTAACGTGGATATGATTATCCAGAACGTTGGCCGCGCCGACACCGACACGGACGTCACCTTCACGGTGCCCGCCGCCGACCTCGACCGCACGGTGGCCGTGCTGGAGGAAAACCGCGAAACCATCGGCTATCAAAAGCTCTCGACCGACCCCAAGGTCGCCAAGATCTCGGTCGTGGGCGTGGGCATGCGCAGCCACGCGGGCGTCGCGGCCATGATGTTCAAGGCTCTGGCCGATCGCGGGATCAATATCCAGGCGATCTCGACCTCGGAAATCAAGGTTTCGGTGCTGATCGATTCGGACGAAACCGAACTGGCCGTGCGTTTGCTGCATACGGCTTATGGTTTGGATGGGTAAGCGTTTGGGGCGTTGATGCCTCCGGCGGGCAAAGGGTCATCGACCCTTTGCAATCCCGTTAATTTAGGGAAGCGCTCCTGCGGAAACGTGGGGGCGTTTTTCGTTTGGAGGGAAACTAATCTAAGTGTAATTTGACCTCGTTTGTTAATCGCTATCGCTGAAATAACATCGCAACGAGGAGGTCACATGTCGGACGGTTTTCAACTAGTGCGCTATGCTATGCGTATGACGTCGGAGGCAGGGAGAGGGCCTTCACAAGTAGAAATTGACGGCTTCGCAGAAATTGCTCTCGGTGCGGCTGTGGTGATAGGTGCTGCAGGCTTAGCGTACTTCCTAAGCCAGTCTTATGTCAAAGCGGAAAAGTTTCCTGATCTAAACTTTAAGGGTTTTAGTTTAGGTTCTAAAGGGTGAGGTATTAAGTAACGGGAGCGCGAGGGTCTAGACCCTCGCATTCATCCCCTTACTTCTTGCTCACCTCAACCGCCGCATCACTGGCCAGCTTGTCCACGCGCTCGTTTTCGGCATGGCCATTATGCCCGCGCACCCACTTCCACTCGATCTTGTGCGGCTTGGAGACCAAAAGCATCTCGCGCCACAGGTCCTCATTGGCGACAGGTTCTTTCTTGGCATTGACCCAGCCCCGCTTTTGCCAGCCAAAGACCCATTGGGTGATGCCGTCGATCACATATTTGCTGTCGGTGCAGAGGGTGATCTGACAGGGCTGGTTCAGCGCCGCCAGAGCGCGGATCACGGCGGTCATTTCCATGCGGTTGTTGGTGGTTTCCTTTTCGGCGCCCACCAGTTCCTTTTCATGGCGCCCCATGCGCAGCAAAGCCGCCCAGCCGCCGGGGCCGGGGTTTCCCTTGCAGGCCCCGTCCGTAAAAATCTCGACTTGCTTCATGCCCCGAACACGCCGGGGTTGGCGGCATAGAATTGCAGACGGCGGGCAAAGGCCATCGGGTCCTTTTTGACCACCAGCGCATCGGGCGGGGTGTTGATCCAGTCATAGGCGCGGGTGGACAGGAAGCGCATCGCCGCCCCGCGCGCCAGCACCGGCAGCGCGGCGATTTCGGCATAAGAGAGCGGACGCACCGATTCATAACCGGCCAGCAGCGCTTCGGAAATGTCGGAATGGAACACCCGCCCGTCGCCCGAAAAGCACCATGCCGCATGAGTCACGGCCACATCATAGGCGATGATGTCATGGCAGGAGAAATAGAAGTCGATCAGGCCCGTCACAGACTCGCCCAGCATCAGCACATTGTCGGGGAACAGATCGGCATGGATGATCGAGCGGGGCAGGTCGGTTGGCCATTCCGCCTCGATCACCGCCATTTCGCGCGCTACAAGGCCCGCCAGCGCGGGGTCAATCGAGGCCAGCCCTTCGGCCCCGCAACCGTCGATCAGGCCCCGCCAACCGGCAAGGCTGAGGTCATTGGCGCGGCTTTGCGGAAAATCGGCGGCGGCCAGATGCAGTCCGGCCAGCGCCGCACCCACCGAGCGGGCTTGCGCCGCCGTGGGCTCGGACACCGAAACGCCCGGCAGGAATTCGATCAGCGTGACGGCCTTATCGTCGATCCAGCGAAAGCTGGCGCCGGTGCGGTCATGGATCGTGCGCGGCACCGGGCATTTCTTGTCGGCCAGATGGTCGAGCAGGCCCAGAAAGAAGGGCAGTTCGGCCACTTCGGTCCGGCCCTCGAACATGGTCAGGATGAAGCGCTTTGGCCCTGATCCGGTGCCGGTGGTTTCGATCAGCCAGTTCGAATTGGACACGCCCTCGGCAATGCCCTTGGCCGAAACCAGTTCGCCCACCGAAAATTCACCGATCAGCGCGGCCAGCGCCTCGGCACCCAATTGTGTATAAACCGCCATTGCCGCCTCTATTCAGCCAGCCAGTTGGCGCGGCAGTTTGAAGATCATGTTCTCTTCGGTGGTGACCACCGTTTCCTCTTCGACCTGACGCCACTGGCCGATGCGGGCGATGACCTCGCGCACCAGTTCCTCAGGCGCGCTGGCGCCCGCCGTCAGACCCAGCGTGTTCACCCCGTCGAGCCAGGACACGTCAATCTCATCAGCGCGCTGCACCAGCCGCGAGGGCGTGCCGCTGCGGTCGGACACTTCGACCAGACGCATCGAATTGGACGAATTGGGCGCGCCGATCACCAGCACCAGATCGCATTGCGGCGCAATCGCCTTGACCGCCGCCTGACGGTTGGAGGTGGCATAGCAGATGTCTTCGGCGCGGGGCGCGTGGATCTGGGGATAGCGGGCTTTCAGCGCCTCGATGATCTCTGCGGTGTCATCCACCGAAAGCGTGGTTTGCGTGAGGAAACCCAGCGCATCATCGGTGGTGAAGGGCAGGGTGGCCACGTCCTCGACCGTTTCGACCAGCGTCATATGGCCTTCGGGCACCTGACCGAATGTGCCGATCACCTCGGGGTGGCCCTTGTGGCCGATGAAGATGATGTGGCGTCCTGCCTCGATCTGGCGCTCGGCCTGACGGTGGACCTTGGACACCAGCGGGCAGGTGGCATCGAGCCATTCCAGCCCGCGCGCATCGGCCGCCGCGGGCACCGCCTTGGGCACGCCATGGGCCGAAAAGATCACCGGCACGCCATCGGGCACTTCGTCAAGTTCCTCGACAAAGATCGCGCCCTTGGCCTTCAGCCCGTCGACCACATAGCGGTTATGGACGATTTCATGGCGCACATAGACAGGAGCGCCATATTTGCGAATCGCCCGCTCGACAATTTCGATTGCGCGATCAACACCGGCGCAAAATCCGCGCGGCGCGGCAATCAACAGCTTGAGCGGCTGCAAAGAAATGGAATCGGCGGGGGCGGGAAAGGCGGTGTTCATACACCCGCCTCTAGCGCTTTGCGCCGCGCGCCGCTAGGGCAGCGAACAGGAATGTTGAAGGAACGAGTCTGTCATGCCCTTTCGTACACGCCGAATGAATGCCAAAGTCGCTTGCGGGGCGGGGCTGCTGGGCGCCATGGCTTTGCTGGCCGGGTGCAAGACGACTGGTGAACTGGTGGTGCAGGATGGCGTGGGCATCACGGCGGTGCGTTCGACCTGCCCGGCGGTGGGCATTGCCGATTACACGGGCGATATCACCACATTCCGTATCGGCGGCGGCCAGACCGCCAGCGCCATCGACCTGACCGGCGCGATCACCGATGTGCGCGGCCATTGCGACCCCAAGAGCAACCCGGTTGAGGCCAATGTGACCTTCAAGGTGCTGGCCACGCGGGCCGATGGGCGGGGCGAACGGGTGGTCAACCTGCCCTATTTCGTCACCGTGGTGCGCGGCGGCAATGTCGTGATCGCCAAGCGTCTGGGCACGGCCACGGTGCATTTCGCCGATGGGCAGACGCGCGGCGAGGTGATGGCCTCGGGCGGGGCGACGATCAACAAGGCCGACGCCACGCTGGACAGCGCGGTGCGCGCACGTCTGCTTAAACAGCGCAAGGCGGGCGAGGCGGATGCCGCTATCGACCCGCTGACCGATCCCGAAGTGCGCGCGGCGGTGGCCAAGGCCACGTTTGAAGTGCTGGTGGGCTTTCAGTTGACCCCCGAACAGTTGCAATACAACGCCACGCGCTGATTTCCGGGGGCCTTAGCAGGCCCCCTTTCGTTTCGGGCGTAAATTCGCTAGGCGCGCTGGCATGACACAGCAAGCCGATAGCCAAGCCCCGATCTTTCACGCCTTTGCAGGCCATGTTGCCGCCGCGCTCGATGCGCTGGTGGCTGCCGGCCAATTGCCGGACGGTCTGAACCGAGGCGCGGTGACGGTGGAAAGCCCGCGCGATCCTTCGCATGGCGATCTGGCCACCAATGCCGCGATGGTGCTGGCCAAACCCGCAGGCACCAATCCGCGCGCGCTGGCAACCTTGCTGGTGGCCGAGCTGGAAAAGCTGGAGCAGGTGAAAAGCGCCGAGATCGCCGGGCCGGGGTTCATCAACCTGCGCCTGTCGGATGCGGCATGGCTGGGCGAACTGGCGCTGATCGGGGCGCAGGGCGGCGATTATGGCCGTTCGGGCGTGGGCGCGGGCACGACGGTTAACGTCGAATATGTCTCGGCCAATCCGACGGGGCCGATGCATATGGGCCATTGCCGCGGCGCGGTGGTGGGCGATGCGCTGGCCTCTTTGCTGGAATGGGCCGGGCATAAGGTCATCCGCGAATATTACGTCAATGATGCGGGCGCGCAGGTGCAGGTTCTGGCCCGCAGCGCCCATGTCCGTTACCGCGAGGCGCTGGGCCATACCGTGGGCGAGATCCCCGAAGGGCTCTATCCGGGCGATTATCTGGTGCCGGTGGGTCAGGCGCTGGCCGAGGAATTCGGCGATAAATACGTCGAGGCGCCCGAAGCCGAGTGGCTGGCGCTGTTCCGCGTGCGGGCCGTGGCCAAGATGATGGACATGATCCGCGACGATCTGGCGCTGCTGGGCATTGAGCACGACCTTTTCTCATCCGAAGCGGAGCTACAGGCGGCGGGCAAGCCAGAAGAAGCCGAGGCGTGGTTGCGGTCGGTCGGTCTGGTCTACGATGGCGAACTGGAAGCGCCCAAGGGCAAGCTGCCCGACGATTGGGAGCCGGTGGCGCTGCCCTTGTTCCGCAGCACCAAGTTTGGCGACGATCAGGACCGCCCGATCAAGAAGTCGGACGGGACATGGACCTATTTCGGCGCGGATCTGGCCTATCACTATCAAAAGGCGCAGAGCGCCGACGCTCTGGTCGACATCTGGGGCGCGGACCATGCGGGCACCGTCAAGCGCATCAAGGCGGCCGTGGCGGCCATGACCGGGCGCGATGGCGCGGCGAAGCCCTTCGAGGTCAAGCTGGTGCAGATGGTGCAATTGCTGCGCGATGGCGAGCCGGTGAAAATGTCCAAGCGTTCCGGCAACTTCGTGACGCTGCGCGAAGTGGTCGAGGAAGTCGGCAAGGAAGTGGTGCGCTTCACCATGCTGACCCGCAAGCCCGAGGCGCAGATGGATTTCGACTTTGCCAAGGTGGTCGAGGCCAGCAAGGACAATCCGGTGTTCTATCTGCAATATGCCCATGCGCGCATCTGTTCGACGCTGCGCAAGGGCGCTGCCGAGGGCTTTGCCCCTTCGGCGCAGGGACTGGAACTGTTGGGCGAGGAAGAGCTGGCGCTGGTGCGCGTGGGGGCGCAGTTCCCGCGTCTGGTCGAGGCCGCCGCTGCCGCGCGCGAACCGCATCGCATCGCCTTCTTCCTGGCCGATCTGGCCGCGGCCTTCCACGCCTATTGGAATGTCGGCAATGATCGCCCGGACAAGCGGTTTATTGTGTCCGAAAACGGCACGCTTACTGGCGCAAGGCTTTTCTTGGCCTCGCAAATCGGGCAGATCATCCGCAACGGCCTTGCCATTCTTGGCGTGACCGCTGTCGAGGAGATGTAAGTCATGTCGAACGGTCAGGATGGGTTTGGGAGCCAGGGTAACAGGTTTGCCCAGCCGCCAGTCCAGCCATGGACCGACGCGGCGGGCGATGCGCAGGCGCGTGCCAGGGATCTGATCGGCCGCACCCGCGATGCAGGGCTGGGCGGTGTGGGGCTGGGCGATGGGGCCACGCTGGCGGATAAGGCCGGCGTGCTCTCGCAGGAGGCCAGCGCCCATATGCAGGATGCCGAAACCCGCGCCCGGCAATGGTATCAGGACGCGCGCGAGGCGGTGCCCGGACGCGACGATGCCGCGCTGCATGGCGTGGACGAGGCGCTGGGCGGGGAAATGGGAGGCGCGCGTTTTGATGACCATGATCGCCTGCCATGGCTCGAATCGGACGATGACGAGGAATATGAGGGCGTCGACAGCAAGCGCGTCGCCGTGGCGGTCGCGGCTGGTCTGGCGCTGACGGCGGCGGCGGTCGGTGGCTTCTGGTATTTCACCCACAGGCCCGACAATGGCGCCCCCGTTGCCGATGGCAGCGTGATCGCCGCGCCTGCTGAAAATTACAAGGAAGCGCCCAAGGACCCTGGCGGCAAGCAGTTTGCCGGGACGGGCGATTCCAGCTTTGCCGTTTCGCAGGGGCAGGAACGTCCCGCGCAACTGGCCGCCGGCGATGCGGCCACGGCAGGCGCCAATGCGGCCGAGGCTGCGGCCTCGACGGCGGCGGCGGCCGGGGCCAGTTTCGCGGGCGGCGCGCCCGTGGCGGGCAAACCCGAAGCGGCGCCCATGCCCGTGGCCGCACCCAAGCCTGCGGCGCCTGTGGATAATGGCCCGGCGGGCGGCGTGGTCCAGATCGCCGCCTATACCAGCGAGAGCGCTGCGGTGGCCGGGTGGAACCGGCTGGTACAGGGCCATGAGATCCTCAAGGGCATGAACCATCGCGTGGTCTCGGCCAAGATCGATCTGGGCACGGTCTATCGCCTGCAACTGGTGACCAATGCCGGGGGCGGAGCGGGCCTGTGCGAACGTCTGAAGGCCGACGGTCTGCCCTGTCAGGTTAAACATTAAGCGTCAGGTCAAGCATTAAGCGGATCTTGCGCGCGGGCACCGTTACGTGCAACGGATGGCCGCATGATACCGGCGATTTTCGGCCTTTCCGGCCTGACCCTGACTGATGATGAGCGCGCTTTCTTTCGGGATTGCGATCCGGCGGGATACATCCTGTTTGGCCGCAATGTGGATAATCGCGCGCAATTGCGGGCGCTGACCGATGAATTGCGCGGCCTGCACGGGCGCGATGATCTGTTCATCAGCATTGATCAGGAAGGCGGGCGTGTGGCGCGGATGAAGCCGCCGGTCTGGGCCAAATATCCGGCCGGTGAGCCTTTTGCGCGTCTCTATGATGTGGCGCCCTCCAGCGCGATTGCGGCCGCCCGCGCCAATGCCGAGGCGCTGGGGCTCGATCTGGCGCAGGCGGGGATTACGGTCGATTGCTGGCCCTGCGTCGATGTGCGCGAACCGGGCGCGCATGATGTGATCGGCGACCGCGCGCTGGGGCAGGAGCCGATGCGGGTGGCAGCGCTTGGCCGCGCCATTCTCGAAGGGCTGGAGGCGGCGGGCGTTGCGGGCGTGATCAAACATATGCCCGGCCATGGCCGCGCCGGGGCCGACAGCCACAAGGAATTGCCCACCGTCCATGCCGATGCTGAGGCGCTGGAGCGCGACATAGCCCCTTTTCGCGCTTTGGCCGGGCGGGCAAAGATCGGGATGACGGGGCATATCCTGTTTCCGGCCTGGGATGCCGATGCGCCCGCCACGCAATCGCCGCGCATTATTGCCGAGATCATCCGGGGAGCGATCGGCTTTGACGGCCTGCTGCTGACCGATGACATCGACATGCAGGCGCTCTCGGGAACGATCCCGGAACGGTCGGCGCGGGCGCTGGCGGCGGGCTGTGATCTGGTGCTCAATTGCTGGGCGCGGATGGACGATATGGTGGGGATCGCGCAGGCTTGCCCGACCATGGGCGAGCAAAGCGCGGCGCGTCTGGCGCGGGCGATGGAGGGCTTTGGGTCGGGGACGTTCCTCTCGGCCGATCTGGCGCAGGAGCGGCAGGCGGAATGCATCGCCACGCGCGATGCGTTGCTTGGTTTGGTATGAACGAAATCGCGCTCCCGCCGGGCGAGGGCGCAGACTTGTTCACGGCACCGGCACGAGACGCGCTGATGCTGGAAATCGAGGGCTGGGAAGGGCCGCTCGATCTGCTGCTCGATCTGGCGCGGCGGCAAAAGGTGGATCTGCGGCGGATTTCGATCCTTGAACTGGTCGATCAATACATCGCCTATGTTGAGGCCGCCGAGGCGCTGAAGCTGGAGTTGGCCGCCGATTATCTGGTGATGGCGGCATGGCTGGCCTATCTCAAATCCTCACTGCTGCTGCCGAAAGAGGAGCAGGAGGAGCCAAGCCCGGAAGAACTGGCGCTGCGTCTGCAATTGCGGCTGCAACGTTTGGCCGCGATGCGCGAGGCCGCGGCGCGGCTTTTGGCGCGCGACCGGATCGGGCGCGATGTGTTTCTGCGCGGCGCGCCCGAGGGGCTGAAAATCGGCAAAAAGGCCGTGTGGCAGAGCGATCTCTATGACCTGATCGCCGCCTATGGTCAGGTCAAGGCCCGCAATGCGCCGGTGGTCCATATCGTGCGCGACCGCAAGGTAATGACGCTGGATTCGGCGCTGGCGCGGATGTCGGCGATGCTGGGGGTGACGCTCGACTGGGTGGAACTGCGCGAATTCCTGCCCCCTGCGACGCAGGCGGAATGGAGCGATGAGCGCTTGCGCCGTTCGGCTCTGGCCTCCAGCTTTGTCGCCGCGCTTGAACTGGCGCGGCAGGGGAGGGTGGAGATCGTGCAGGACCATGTGTTCGGCCCCTTGCGGCTGCGGAGCCTTTCGGCATGAGCCCCCTGATCCGCGCGCTGGAGGCCGCGCTTTTTGCCGCGACCCAGCCGATGAGTGTCGAGGCCATTGCGCGCCATCTGGGGCAGGGTAGCGCAGGGGGCGGCGAAGCGGCGGTGCGCGAGGGATTGCGGGAACTGGCCGCCCATTATGCCGGGCGCGGGGTCGAGTTGGTCGAGCGCGGCGGGCGCTGGCATTTCCAGACCGCACCCGATCTGGCCCATCTGCTGCGCCCCATGCATGAGGAGCCGCGCCGCCTGACGCGGGCCGCCACCGAATGCCTTGCCATCATCGCCTATCACGAACCCGTCAGCCGCGCCGAGATCGAGGCGATTCGCGGCGTGCAGACCGCCAAGGGCACGGTGGACGTGCTGATGGAGGCCGGATGGGTGCGGATTGCCGGGCGGCGCGAGGTGCCGGGGCGCCCGGTGATCTATGCCACCACGCCCGCTTTCCTTGCCGAATTCGGTTTGAACAGCCGCCGCGACCTGCCCGGAATTGAGGAATTGCGCGCTACCGGCCTGCTCGATCCGGTCGATGAGGCCTATGACGCCCTGATGGGGCAAGGGCCGGTCGATCCGAACAGTGAGGAAGCGTTGCGTCAATAAGCGGATGGGCTGGCGCAGCAGAAAGAAAGGGCCTAGATAGTATACAAATGCCCGCGTCGATGCATGAATCTTGGCTCGGCGGGTCACAAGGAGTTGGTATCATGGGTTTTGGGTCTGTCTGGCACTGGGTCATCGTTTTGCTGGTCGTGCTGGTGCTGTTTGGTCGCGGCCGCGTTTCGGACATCATGGGCGATTTCGGCAAGGGTATCAAAAGCTTCAAGGAAGGCATGGCCGACGAAACCGACCGTCCCGCAACGCCGCCCCCGGCCCAGATCGAAAGCAAGGGCGAGCCGGTCAAGCCTGCCTCGAGCCCGGTTGGCACCGAAGAAAAGACCGGCCAGAACTGAGCCTTTCTTACCTGTTCCTCGCAAGATTGGCCTGACGCACTGTGCTGTTTGACATTGCCCCTTCGGAATTTCTGCTGACGGCGGTGGTCGCCGTGGTGGTGATCGGCCCCAAGGATATGCCCCGCGCCATGCGCACGATCGGCAAATGGATGGGGACGGTGCGCCGTGTCTCGGGCCATTTCCGCTCGGGCATCGAAACCATGATCCGCGAGGCGGAAATGGAGGAGATGGAGAAGAAATGGCGCGAGCAGAATGAGGCGATCATGAAGGCCAATCCGCCAGAGGCTCTGCCCTTGGCGGCCGTGCCGCCCGAAGTGATCGCCCATGCGCCCAGCGAGCCTTTGGCGGAGGGCGAATTGCCGAGCGCCCAATTGCCGGGCGCCGAATTGCCCGTCGATCCCCATTCGGCCAGCGCGCGCGAACATGCCGCGCATCATCCGGCCCAACCCCACGATGGCCATGAACAGGTCGAAAAGGCCAAGGGCGAATAAGCGATGGCGTTTGAAATCAAGGATATCGACGAATCGCAGGCCCCGCTGATCGAGCATCTGGTCGAACTGCGCTCGCGTCTGCTCAAATCCATTGCCGCCCTGTTCGTGGCCTTTGGCATCTGCCTCTATTTCGTGAACCCGATCCTGGCCTTTCTGGTGCAGCCGCTGCGCGATGCGGCGGGCACCGGGGGCAAGCTGATCTATACCAAGCTCTATGAAGCCTTTTTCGTCGATCTGAAGGTCGCGCTGTTCGCCGCTTTCATGCTGGCCTTTCCAGTGATCTCGAACCAGATGTGGGCCTTTATCGCGCCGGGCCTCTATGCCAAGGAAAAGAAGGCTTTTCTGCCCTTTCTGGTTGCCACGCCGGTGCTGTTCCTGTCGGGTGCGGCGCTGGCCTATTATGTGGTGATGCCCACGGCCTTCCGCTGGATGCTGGGGTTTCAGGGCAATCGCGGCGGGGTCCAGATGGAGGCGCTGCCCAGCGTCGGGGATTATCTTGGGCTGGTGATGCAGTTCATCCTCGCCTTCGGGATCAGTTTCCTGCTGCCGGTGCTGCTGCTGCTGCTCAACCGCGCGGGGATCGTGACGCGCCAGCAGCTTTCGGGCGCGCGGCGCTATGTGATCGTCGGGATCACGGTGCTGGCCGCCGTGCTGACGCCGCCCGATGTGGGCTCGCAATTGATGCTTGCCGTGCCGCTGATGATCCTGTTCGAAGGCTCGCTGGTGGTGATGTGGTTTGGCGAGAGGCGGGCGGCCAAGGCTGAGGCAGAGGGCGAGGTTGAGGTCGCGGGGTAAGCAGGCTTGCCTCCGGCGGGCAAAGGGCGGGGGCCCTTTGCAATCCCTTTATGGGGTGCGTCGGGTTTGCAGACGTAGTTTTATGGTTTGAAAGCCTGCGGCGCGGTGAGGGCATTTCTATCCGCGCCGCAGGCTTTGTCATTTCAACCGTCGGGTCCGACACTCAACGCCGAACTCCATGCACAACGCAGACAGTAACGGGAGCGCGAGGGTCTAGACCCTCGCATCCATCCCTTACTTCTTCCCCGACTCCCAAACAGGCTTACCCGCCACCCAAGTCTGCAAAACTCTGGCCTGCCGGATTTTCTCTGGGCTGTCGGTCATGGGATCGGCATCGACCAGCACGAAATCCGCCTGCCAGCCCGGCCTCAACTGGCCCAGTTTCCCCTCGGCGAACCCGGCAAAGGCGGCGCCTGTGGTATAGGCCGCCAGTGCCTGCGTGCGGGTCAGCTTTTCCTGCGGCTGCCATCCTCCGGCGGGCTGGCCGTCGGCGCCTTGGCGGGTGATGGCGGCGGCCATGCCCGCAAAGGGATCGGAAACCTCGACCGGCGCGTCCGAGCCAAAGGCCAGACGGGCGCCGACCCGCAGCATCGAGGCCCAGGCATAGGCCCCGTTCAGCCGGTTCGGCCCCAGCCGCGCCTCGGCCATGATGCGGTCGCTGGTCTGATGGATGGGCTGCATGCTGGCGATGATGCCGTTGCGGCCAAAGCGGGGGATGTCGGCCGGATCGACGATCTGGGCATGTTCGATGCGCCAGCGCCGGTCACCCTGATAGGTCTGCGCCACATCCTCGATGGCCGAGAGCAGCGTGGCATTGGCCGCATCGCCGATGGCATGCACGGCGACCTGAAAATGATCCATCGCCGCGCGGCTCATCAGGTTTTTAAGCTGTGTCTCGGTCAGGAAGGGCAGCCCGCTGGTCGCCGCATCGGCATAGGGCGCCTTGAGCCACGCCCCCCGCGAACCCAGCGCTCCGTCCAGATAGAGCTTGACCCCGTTGAGCCGCAGCCGGTCGCCATAGAGCCACGGCGTCGGCCCCGGCCCGCCGATCAGCACCGTATTCGCAATGCCGTCGCCATAGGCCATGACGCGCATCTTAAGCCGCATTTCATCGCCCGCGCGGCGCATGGTCTGCCAATCCTCGATCGAGGTGCCCATGTCCGCCGCCGCCGTCACCCCGCGCGAGAGGAAGAGTTCCTGCGCCTTGGCCAGCGCGGCGTCGCGGTCCTCGGGGCGCGGAGGCGGCACGATCTTGGCCACCAGCGCCATCGCCCCATCGACCAGCACACCGGCGGGCCGCCCCGCCGCCGCCGGAGCTTTGCCTCGCACCTTTGATGGGGCGGCGGGCAGGCGTTCGATCCGCCCGCCGCTGGGGTCTTTGGTGGCCGCCGTCACGCCCGCGGCGGCCAGCGCCTTGGAATTGGCCCAGCCCGCATGGCCATCGACCCGCTCCAGCCAGACCGGACGGTCATCCACCGCCACATCCAGCTCGGCCGCCGTGGGGAAGCGGCCCAATTGCCACAATTCCTGATTCCACCCGCGTCCGATGATCCACGGGCGGCCTGGAAATTGCGCGGCATAGGCGCGGATCTTGCCCTGCGCCTGCGCCAGCGAGGTGGTGTCCGACAGGTCGAGCGTGAGCGCCGCGATCCCCACACCCATCACATGGGCATGGGCGTCGATCAATCCGGGCAGCAGCACCGCCCCATGCCCGTCGGCGGCGAAATCCAGCCGTGTCGGGCGCGGATCGTCCTCGTGCAGCAATTGGGCCACGCGGCCCTCGCGGTCGATGACGATGCCGTTGAAACGCTCGACATTGCCCGCCGCATTGAGCGTCATGCCCCGAACGTGATCGACCAGCGTATCGGCATGGGCCGAGCCACCGCACAGCAATCCCGCGACCAGCGCGGCAAAAGATAATCTCATCGAACCCCTCGTTTGGGCAGGCGGCGAAGAATGGCGCTGGTGTCCTGACGCCCGCCGCCCATGGCCTGAATGTCGGCGTAAAGCTGGTCGATCAGCGCGGCCACCGGGAAGGAGAGACCCAACCCGCGCCCCTCATCCAGCGCCAGCCCCAGATCCTTGCGCATCCAGTCGATGGCAAAGCCGAAGTCGAAACGCTCCTGCGCCATTGTGTGCCAGCGGTTGTCCATCTGCCAGCTTTGCGCCGCGCCCCCGCTGATCGCCTCATAGACCTTGTCGAGATCGAGATGCTCGGCCTGCGCCAGACGGAAGGCTTCGGCCAGCGCCGCGGTAACGCCCGCCAGCGCGAGCTGGTTGACCATTTTGGTGGCCTGTCCGGTGCCTGCCTTGCCGATATGCACGATACGCCGGGCATAGGCGCTCATCACCGGGGTGGCGGCGGCCACGGCATCGGCCCGCCCGCCGCACATCAGCGTCAGCGTGCCCGCCTCGGCGCCCGCCTGCGCCCCGGTCATCGGCGCATCGACACAGCGGATTTCCTTGTCGCGCGCCTCCACCCCGATCTGGCGGGCGATGCGCGCCGAAACGGTGGTGTGGTCGATGAACAAGCCTCCGGCATGCAGCGTGGTAAACACCCCCTGCGGCCCCAGCACCACCTCGGCCAGATCATCGTCATTGCCGACACAGGTGATGACGACATCCGATCCCTCGGCGGCATCGGCGGCATTGTTGGCCTCGCGCACGGCAATGTCGGGGTTGGCCTCGCGCCACAGCGCGATCCGCTTGGGGCTGCGGTTATACAGGGTCAGATCATGTCCGGCATGGCCCAGATGGCGGGCAATCGGCCCTCCCATCACACCAAGTCCGATGACGGCAACGCGGCGAGGAGCAGAAGCAGGGTCGGTCATGCAGGCCGTATTAGCCGGTTTATGCGCGAAGGGAATAAGGGAAGTGCAGCGCCGCACGATAAAGGCGGGGGGGTGACGCAAAATCCCCGCATAAACGCGGTTTCTTGGGAAAGGTTTTTCCGCTAGGGGGCGCAGCATTATGACCGAGGCAAACATCACGCAAATCGGCGCCACTGCGCCCCTGCTCACCATCGATGACATCCGCGCCGCCGCAGGGCGAATTGCGGGCCATGTGGTGCGCACCGACATGGACCATTCGCGGACCCTGTCGAAGATTTGCGGCTGCGAAGTCTATCTCAAGTTCGAAAACCTCCAGTTTACCGCCGCCTATAAGGAACGCGGCGCGCTCAATGCCCTTTTGCATCTGACCCAGGAACAGCGCGACCGGGGCGTTATCGCCGCCAGCGCGGGTAATCATGCCCAGGGCCTGTCCTATCACGGCAGCCGTCTTGGCGTGCCCGTAACGATCGTCATGCCCAAGACCACGCCCACCGTGAAGGTGATGCAGACCGAGAGCGTGGGCGGCAAGGTCGTGCTGGAGGGCGAGACGTTCGACGAGGCCTATGCCTATGCCCGCAGTATGGAAAAGCAGTTGGGCCTGACCTTTGTCCATCCTTTCGACGATCCGCTGGTGGCCGCCGGGCAGGGCACCGTTGCGCTCGAAATGCTCGAGGATCATCCTGATCTCGACATGCTGGTGATCCCGGTGGGCGGGGGCGGCCTGTCGACCGGCATGGGCACGGCGGCGCGCGCCATCAAGCCAGACATCGGCCTGATCGGGGTCGAGGCGGAATTGTACCCCTCGATGTACAACCTGCTGAAAGGCACCAATTACCCCATCGGCGGCGACACGCTGGCCGAGGGCATCGCGGTGAAAGAGCCGGGCGAGTTCACCTCGAAGGTTTTGGCGCAATTGCTCGACGATTTCGTGCTGGTCTCGGAAAGCGAGCTGGAACACGCGCTCTGTCTGTTGCTCAACATCGAAAAGACGGTGGTCGAAGGCGCGGGCGCGGCAGGTCTGGCGGCTTTGCTGGCGCATCGCCATCTGTTCAAGGGCAAGAAGGTGGGCATCGTTCTGTCGGGCGGCAACATCGACCAGCGGCTGCTGGCCAATGTGCTGCTGCGCGATCTGGCGCGTTCGGGCCGTCTGGCGCGTCTGAAGCTGACCTTGCAGGACCGACCCGGCGCTTTGTTCAAGGTGATGGAGGAATTCAACCGCCATCAGGTCAATATCATCGAGATCTATCACCAGCGCATCTTCACCCATCTGCCCGCCAAGGGGCTGACGGCGGACATCGAATGCGAAGCGCGCGACGGCGAGCAGATCGACGCCTTGGTTAACGCCCTGCGGGCCAAGGGCTATGAGGTGGTGCAGGCCGAAGTGAGCTGAGGAAATACACAGGGGGGCGGTTAACGCGATCCTGCCCCCCTGTGCCTATATGGGGCAATGGATGAAATTGGCGCGTATTAGCGCCAAAATAACGGTTAAACGCTTTGACGCCATGAACCAGCGGGGCATAAAGTCGGCCCATGGCGCGCAATGACCGATAGCGGGAGCCAACCCGCAGGTTAATAAACACAGCGTCTTGGCCAGTTTAAGGATCGCAAAAACAGTGACCGCCCCCGTTCGCTTTCCCCGGTTTTTCGTGACGGCGCCCGCGCCATGCCCCTATCTGGCGGGCCGGACCGAACGCAAGGTGTTTACCGAACTCAAGGGCCCCCATGCCGATGCGCTCAACGATGCGCTGGGCCGCATCGGTTTCCGGCGCAGCCAGACGGTGGCCTATCGCCCCTCCTGCGTGGATTGCAGCGCCTGTGTTTCGGTGCGCGTGGTCACGGGCGAATTTGTCCCCAATTCGGCGCAGAAGAAGAACCTTAAACGCAACAGCGATCTGGTCGCCTCGGTTTGCCACCCATGGTCCACGGCCGAACAGTTCGCCTTGCTCCAGCGCTATCTTGCCGCACGCCACCCCGGCGGAGGCATGGCCACAATGGACGAGGTGGATTATGCGGATATGGTGGAACATACGCCGGTCACCAGCTATGTGATCGAGTATAGGGAGCCCTCGACCGGTTCTCAGCCGGGCCGTCTTGTGGGGGCCTGTCTGACGGACCGGCAGGGCGATGGGTTGTCGATGATCTATTCGTTCTATGACCCAGAACATGCGACACGGACCGGGCTTGGCAATTATATCATCCTTGATCACATCCGCAGGGCGGCCAGCGAGGGCCTGCCCTACGTGTATCTCGGCTATTGGGTCGATGGGTCCGAACGGATGCAATATAAGGTCCGCTATCGCCCGCTGGAAAAACTGGGGCGCGATGGATGGGTGCGCCTGTCCGATGATGAACAGGATGCGCTTATCCGCGCCACCGCAGGCCGCAGCGGGCATGCCGAACCGGCCCTGCGCGATCCTGTCGCCGAGGGGCGGGAAGAACGGCGCGCCGAGCCCGGAAAATTTGACGCGGGCAAATTTGTCGAGCGCGATCCGCAGGATCTGTGGAGCCGCAGCAGCCGGTTCTAAAACCGACTGGCTGGGCGGGGCCGCGCTGGCGCTGGTGCTGGCGGGCGGCGCGCCGCTGGCCGCGCAGCAGCGCCAGACCGACGATGACCTGCGCGCGTTGATCCCCGATGCCGCGCTGAAAGATCCCGAGGGCTGGGCCAAGGCGCAGGCAGCGAAGAAACCGGTGGCCAAAGAGGGCGCGTCTGATGCGCCGGCGTCTCCGGTGGCGGCGGCGGCACCATCGGCTGATTTGGCTGCGCTGATCCCCGATTCGCCGATGGATGCCATTGCCGGGCTCGACCTGCCCTGGCCCGAACCGGGCAAGGAGGAGGCCACGATCCCGATGCCCGCCGCTCTGGCCGCGCAGGAGGATGGCGAAATGCTGGCCGCCGCGATGGAGCGTGTGCCGCCTCCGGGCGCGGCGCGTCTGGCCGCGCGCAATCCGGCCGATGCCAAGGCGCAGGGCAAGGAGCAGGAGCGCGAGACCACGCTGGCCTCGGGCCGGGCGCGGCTGGTCTGGCCCGCCGATGCGGCCGCCATGCCCGAGCGCGAGGCGTTTGAGCGCCGTTTCCGCGATCTGTCCGCGCTGCAGGGGCTGGGCGCGCATGATGCCGATGCGGTGGCGCAATTGGTGGTGCGCGGCAGCAGCGACCGCAAGCTGCTGGAAAAGCTGTTGAAGGTCTATGGCTATTACGATGGCGAGGTGACGCAATCGCTGATCGGGCCGAATCCGGGCGCCGACGGCACGCCGGAGTCAGGCGCCGCCGGCGCCGCCGCGCCGCCCACCGGGGTGCGTTTCGATATGGATCCGGGCGCGCGCTATCACATCGGCGCGATCACCACCGGGCGGCTGGAGGATACAGGCAAGGATGCCGCGCGGCTGCGCGCCGCGCTGGCGATCAAGACCGGCGATCCTCTCGATATGGACGCGATCACGGCGGGCACGAATGATCTGGCCAAGGCGCTGGGTGAGGCGGGCTATCCTTTTGCCAAAGTGCCCCCGGCTTCGCTGACCATCGACCATGCCCGCGACGAGGGCGATGTCGATGTGGCGGTCGAACCGGGCGGGCAATATCGCTATGGCGCGATCACCTCGGCGCTGCCGCGGGTGATGTCGCCGAACCATCTGGGCGACATCGCGCGGTTCAAGCCCGGACAGGTGTGGAACCAGAAGGACGTTGAGGACCTGCGCCGCGCGGTGCTGGCCACGGGCCTTGTCGCGGGGGTCAATGTCACCCCGCGCGAAACCGCCCCGCCCCACGACGGCCAGCCCGGTGTGGTGGCGCTGGATGTGGCGATGAGCCGGGCGCCGGTCCACACCATTGCCGGCGAGATCGGTTATGACACCGGGCAGGGCGCGCGCGTCGGGGCCAGTTGGGAAAACCGCAACCTGTTCCCGCCCGAAGGCTCGCTGAAACTGCGCGGCGTGGTGGGCACCAACGAGCAATTGGCCGGGGCCACCTTCCGCCGCGCCAATTTCCTGGGCCGAGACCGGCAATTGACGGTCGATCTCTATGCCACGAACACCACGCTGGTCTCCTATGCCGCGCGCAAGGTGGCCTTTGCCACCAGCTATGAACGGCTGACCAACCTGTTGTTTCAAAAGCCCTGGACATGGTCGATGGGGCTGGAAGTCGAAGCCTCGGAGGAGCGCGAGGGCGTGCCGAGCGGCGTGACCACCGGGCGTATCCTGTATATCACCACCGCGCTGCCGCTGCGCGCGGGGATCGACAGCACCGACAATCTGCTCGACCCGACCAAGGGGCACCGCGCCTCGCTGCGCATTTCGCCCGAACAGAGCTGGGCGCGCGAAACGCAATCGCGCTATGCCCGCATTCAGGCCGATGCCAGCTTCTATCGCTCGTTCGACAAGGTTGTGCTGGCGTCCCGCGTGCGGCTGGGCACGATGCCGGGTTCCGACATCGACTATGTTGCGCCCTCTCGGCGGTTTTATGCGGGCGGCGGGGCCTCGATCCGGGGCTATGGCTATAATCTGGTCGGCCCGCGCAACGCTCTGGGCGAACCCAGGGGCGGGCGCTCGCTCTATGAATTCTCGATCGAGGCGCGGGTCAACACGCATTTCTTCGGCGGCGCGCTGCAACTGGTTCCCTTCCTTGACGCGGGCGGGGTCGAGGCGGGCACGGTGCCCAAATTCAACGACTGGCGCTATGGCGCGGGGTTGGGCATCCGCTATCGCACCGGCTTTGGCCCGATCCGCATTGACGCGGGCACGCCGCTCAACCCGCGCGCGGGGGACAGCCGGATCGGGGTCTATGTCGCACTGGGACAGGCGTTCTGATGGCGCAGGGGGCGGACATTCAGGATCAGGAACAGCCGCAGCCGGAAGCGCCGCAGCAGGACGCGCCCCGCGCGCGCGGCGGGCTGGGCTGGCGCAAATATGCGCTGGGCCTGCCGCTTGGGATTGTGGGCGGGGTGTTGACCTTGCTGGTCGGGCTGGATACGCCGGTGGGGCATCGCCTGATTGCCGACATCATCGCGGCCAATGAGCTGGACAACGGGCTGCGCGTCTCGATCGGGCGGATCGAGGGGTCGATCTATGGCCGGGCGCGGCTGTCGGGCATTGTGCTGCGTGATACGCATGGCATTTTCCTGCGCGCGGGCGAGGGCGTGTTCGACTGGCGCCCGATCAACTGGTTTTCTTCGGGGCTCGATATTCGCGAGGTGGTGCTGCGCCGCGCCACGTTGCAGCGCGTTCCCGAATTTCGCGCGACGGCGGCCGAAGCGCAATTATGGCCCGATTTCGATGTCCGGCTCGACCGGGTGGCGCTGGAAAAACTGGTGATTGCCAAGCCGGTGCTGGGGGTGGAGCGCCGGATCGATGCGCAGGGCAGCCTGCGCGTGGCCAAGGGCCTTGCCGCAATCCGGCTGAACGGCAGGCTGGGGGGCGAGGACCGGCTCTCGCTGGTGCTGGACGCGCAAAGGGCGCAGGATCGGTTTGCCCTCTCGCTGGACTATAACGCGCCCAAAAACGGGTTGCTGGCCGCGCTGACCCGCAGCCGCGCCGCGCGCGAGGTCCGCGCCGAGGGCCGTGGAAGCTGGAAGGTCTGGTCGGGCTGGGCCAAGGCGCAGCAGGACGGGCGCAATGCCGTGGCGGTCAATTTCGCCAACAGCGAGGGCGCGGTCCGTTTCGACGGCAAATTGTGGAGCGATCCGGTGCTCTCCGAAGGGCAGCGCCATACGCTGGGCGGCGGGGTGATCGCGCTGGCGGGCAAGGGCGTGGTGGCGGATCGGCGCTTTACCGGCGATCTGTCGGCCCGCGCGCCCAATCTGAGCGCGCAGGGCAAGGGCGTGCTGGATCTGAGGCGGCAGAGGTTTGTCGACTGGGTGCTCAATCTCAAGGGCGGGCCGCGCCTGCCTTTAGGCAAGGATGACGAATTTGCCGGGCTGGAGGCCCGCGCGCAGATGAACGGGGCCTTTGCCGCCCCGCGCGCGCATATTGTCGCCCGAACCGCCCGCTGGCGCAGCCAGACCACCGTGTTTGAGGGCATGACGGCCGATGGCAATTTGCGCCGCGAGGGTGCGCGCTGGGTCTTGCCCCTGCAATTGACCGCCGCGCAGATCCGCACCAAGGATGGCACGTTCGATCCCGAATTGCACCATGTCCGCGCGGCGGGAACGCTGGCGCTCGACGGGATGCGGCTGACCAGCCCGGACGTGGCGCTGGCCATTCCCCATGGCACTGCGCGGGCCAGCCTCAACGCCGATCTGGCGCGGGGTGACTGGGTGGTGCAGGGCAAGGCGGGGCTGCATGGCTGGCCGCTGTCGCTGGGGCCTGCCGATGCGCAGGGCCAGGTGCGGGTCAGCGGAGCGCGGGGCGCGCCATGGCGAGTCGCGGCCGATGTGACGGGCGCCATCGCCCAATTGAGCAGCCATAGTCTGGAAAATCTGACCGGCGGCGCCTTGCGCTTTGCCGGCCATGTCGATGTGGCGCAGGGCAACCATCTGGCCGTCACGCGCGGGCGCATCGATGCGCCTTCGTTGCAGATGGTGTTGGAGGGCGGGCGCGGCGGCGATGGCCGGATTGCGCTGAACGGGCGGGGGCAGCAGGAGCGCTATGGCAGCTTTGCCGGTGAATTGAGCATTGGCGATGATGGCCCGCGCGGGCAGGTCCGTTTGCAGGATCCGCTGCCGACGCTGGGCGTCAAGGATGTGCTGGTGGTGCTCACGCCGGAGGCCGAAGCGTTGCGGATCGAGGCGCGGGGCGATTCCACTGTCGGCCCCTTTACCGGCACAGCCGGTTTGATCGTGCCCAGAGGCGAAGGTCGCACGAGGCTGGAATTGCGCGATTTTCTCTTGTCCAGCACCCATGTCACCGGCTCGGTGATGCTCGATGACGATGGGGCTGACGGTCATCTGACGGTCTCGGGCGGCGGGGTGGCGGGGTTGATCGCGCTGGCGCCGCGCGGGGGCGGACAGAGCGTGGATGCCTCGCTGGACGCGCATAATGCCCATTTCGAGGGCGACCGCCCGCTGACCATTGCATCCGGGCGGCTCAAGGTCAGCGGACAATTGCTGAAACAGCATACGACCCTGTCGGCAGACCTGTTTGCGCAGGGGATCGGCAAGGGCAAGCTGTTCATCGGACGGCTGGGGCTGGCCGCGCGGCTCAACGATGGCAATGGCACGGTCAATGCCACGATGGGCGGGCGCAAGGGCAGCCGTTTCGACCTTCAGGTGAGCAGCGATATTGCGCCGGGCAAGGTTTCGGTGCTGGCCGGGGGCAGTTTTGCCGGGCAGAAGATCGCCATGCCGCGCCGCGCCCTGTTCACGGTGGAGAGCCGCGATGGAGCGCCGGGCGTATGGCGTCTGGCGCCCAGCCAGATCGATTTCGGCGGCGGGCGCGTGGTGGCGCAGGGCCTGATCGGCAATGGATCGACCGAGCTGGATCTGGGGCTGGTCTCGATGCCGCTGTCGCTGGCCGATGTGGTGGTGCCCGACATGGGCCTTGGCGGCAAAGTGTCGGGCAAGCTGACCTATGTGCAGCGGCGCGAGGCTCTGCCCGAGGGCGAGGCACGGGTGATCGTCAAGGGGCTGACGCGTTCGGGGCTGATGCTGACCTCGCGTCCGGTCGATGTGGCGGTGGTCACGCGGCTGGGCGCGCGGGCGCTCGATCTGCGCGCGGTGGCCAGCGAAGGCGGCGTGTCGCGCGGGCGGTTGCAGGCGCGGATCGATCAATTGGCCGATACCGGCGCGATCAATGAAAGATTGGGCGCAGGAAGGCTGGCGGCGCAGATGCGCTATGCCGGGCCTGCGGATGCGCTGTGGCGGTTGATGGCGCTGGATGCGTTTGACCTGTCGGGGCCGGTGGAGATCGCCGCGGATATGAGCGGGACGCTCGATGACCCCAGCATCCGCGGGTCGTTGGCGGGCAAGGGGATGCGGTTGCAGAGCGCGGCCTCGGGCACGGACATTGGCAATGTCGATGTCAAAGGCGATTTCGACGGCTCGGCGCTCAGCCTCAGCACGCTGTCGGGCGTGGCACCGGGCGGCGGGCTGGTGGCGGGCAGCGGCCGGGTCGATTTCGCCCAGATGGGGCCGGGGCGCGGGCCGTCCATCGACGTGGCGCTGGCGGCGCGGCGGGCGCAATTGATCTCGCGCCCCGATATGGCGCTGAGCGCAACGGGGCCGATACGCATCATGTCCGATGGCATGACCGGCACGATTGCCGGGCGCCTGTCGATTGATTCGGCGCGCTGGCGGCTGGGGCAGGCCAGTTCGGCGGCCGATCTGCCCAGCCTGCCCACGCGCGAGATCAACCGGCGCGCCGATATTGCGCCCGCCACCGAGCGCAATATGCCATGGCGGTTGATGGTCGATGCCTCGGGCGGGAATATCCGCCTGTCCGGGCTGGGGCTGAACAGCCTGTGGAACGCGGATGTCAAATTGCGCGGGGCCTTGCAGGAACCCTCCATCAGCGGAGCGGCGACGCTGGTCGAAGGCAGCTATGACTTTGCCAGCAAGCATTTCGACCTGACGCGCGGTCGGATCAGCTTTGACGGCTCGACCCCGGTTGACCCCAGGCTGGACATGGCCGCGAGCGCCACGGTCAACAATCTGACCGCCACGGTGACGGTGCGCGGCACATCGCTGCGGCCGGAAATCGCCTTTTCTTCGGTGCCTGCGCTGCCGGAAGAGGAGTTGCTCTCGCGCATCCTGTTCGGCGATTCGATCACCCAGATTTCGGCGCCAGAAGCGTTGCAATTGGGCGCGGCGCTGGCGGCGCTCCATGGCGGGGGTGGGCTTGACCCGATCAACAAGCTGCGCAGCGTGATCGGGCTGGACCGTCTGCGGTTTGTCTCGGCCGATGCCACCATCGGGCGGCAGACCGGCGTGGCCGTGGGCAAATATTTGGGAAGGCACATCTATGCCGAGATCGTGACCGACGGACGCGGCTATTCGGCCACCAATGTCGAGTTTCGTCTGACCAGTTGGCTGGCGCTGCTGGGCACGGTGGCGAGTACGGGGCGGCAGAGTGTGAACGCCAAGGTTTCGAAGGATTATTGATTTTTAAGGGAGGTTTATGCCTCCGGCGGGCAAAGGGCGGGGGCCCTTTGCAATCCCGTTACTGTCGGCGTTGTGAGAGAGGCGACCTTGGGTTTTGGGGGCAGCCTTTGAATTTTAAAGCCTGCGGCGCCGATCAGCGCTATTTCGCCGCGCCGCAGGCTTTCGTCCCAATTGCGTCCTTACGGCCATGCTGCCGACCATGCACAACCCCATTATCGGGATTGCAAAGGGCCCCCGCCCTTTGCCCGCCGGAGGCACAAACTTCCTATAAACCCCAAAAGAAAGGGCGCCCGGTTTCCCGGACGCCCCCTTTGTGCCTTGCAGCGATCCTGAAAAATCAGGCGCTGTAGTACATGTCGAACTCGACGGCCGACGGCGTGGTTTCCCAGCGCAGCACTTCGGGCCACTTGAGTTCGAGGTAGGAGTCGATCTGGTCCTTGGTGAACACGCCGCCTTCGAGGAGGAAGTCGTGGTCAGCAGCCAGCGAGTCCAGAGCTTCGCGGAGCGAACCGCAAACGGTGGGGACTTCGGCCAGTTCTTCGGGCGGCAGATCGTACAGGTTCTTGTCCATGGCTTCGCCGGGGTGGATCTTGTTCTTGATACCGTCAAGACCAGCCATCAACAGAGCGGCATAGCACAGGTAGGGGTTGGCCATCGCGTCGGGGAAGCGGAATTCAACGCGCTTCGCCTTGGTGCCGGCGCCGTAGGGGATGCGGCACGAGGCCGAACGGTTACGGGCCGAGTAGGCCAGCAGAACGGGGGCTTCATAGCCCGGCACCAGACGCTTGTAGCTGTTGGTGGTCGGGTTGGTGAAAGCGTTCAGGGCCTTGGCGTGCTTGATGACGCCGCCGATGAAGTACAGGCAGGTGTCCGACAGACCGGCGTAGCCGTTGCCGGCGAACGTGTTCTGACCCTTATCCCAGATCGAGATGTGGGTGTGCATGCCGCTGCCGTTGTCCTTCATGATCGGCTTGGGCATGAACGTGGCGGTCTTGCCATAGGCATTGGCGACCTGATGCACGACATACTTGTAGACCTGCATGCGGTCGGCGGTCTGCGTCAGCTTGCCGAAGGTCAGACCCAGCTCGTGCTGAGCGGAGGCCACTTCGTGGTGGTGCTTGTCGCAGGGCAGGCCCATGTCGATCATGGTGCTGACCATTTCGGCGCGGATATCGACCAGGCTGTCGACCGGGGCCACGGGGAAGTAGCCGCCCTTGGCGCGCGGACGGTGGGCAAGGTTGCCGCCTTCATAGGCCTTGTTCGAGTTGGTCGGCAGTTCGATGTCGTCGATCATGAAGCCGTTGCCGTTGTAGCCGTCGTAGAAGCGCACGTCGTCAAAGACGAAGAATTCGGCTTCGGGGCCGACATAGACGGTGTCGCCAAGGCCGGTCGACTGCACGAAGCCTTCGGCGCGCTTGGCGGTCGAACGCGGGTCGCGGGCATAGAGTTCGCCGGTCGAGGGTTCGACGATGTCGCAGACCAGGATCAGCATCGGGGTGGCCGAGAACGGATCGACATAGACAGCGTCGAGGTCGGGCTTGAGGATCATGTCCGACTCGTTGATGGCCTTCCAGCCTTCGATCGACGAACCGTCGAACATCAGGCCGTCTTCGAGTTCGCTTTCACCCAGGACCGAGGCGACCATGGTGAGGTGCTGCCACTTGCCCTTGGGGTCGGTGAAGCGCAGGTCGACCCACTCGATTTCCTCATCCTTGATCCGCGCAAGGATGTCTGCTGCAGTTGCCATTCCGATAGTTCTCCGCATTATGGCCGGGGTCGACAGGTTCTAACCACCGGCAAAGATTTCAAATTGCTTATGTAAGGCGCCCCGCCCCGTGATGCCTTTGCCCTGCGCCCGATCCCTGACGGGGCAGGGATCGGGCAAGGGATCAGACCGCGTCGTTGTCGCGTTCGCCGGTGCGGATACGCAGGGCGTTGTCGACGGGGATCACGAAGATCTTGCCGTCGCCGATGCGGCCGGTCTGGGCCGCGCCTGCGATGGCTTCGACCACGCGTGCGGCCAGATCGTCGGCCACAACCACCTCAAGCTTAACCTTGGGCAGGAAATCGACGACATATTCTGCGCCGCGATACAGTTCGGTGTGACCCTTCTGGCGGCCAAAACCCTTGGCCTCGGTCACGGTGATGCCGGACACGCCCACTTCGTGCAGCGCTTCCTTAACCTCATCCAGCTTGAACGGCTTGATGATCGCCTCGATCTTTTTCACGCCTGCACCATCCCTCATTGGCGGGGCCAAAGCGGCCACCGCAGTGCGCAATTACGCCAGCATCCAAGCCGCGATGGCCGGACCTGCTGCGGTTGACGCTGGTAAGGATCTAACAAGATTCGTGCCAGAGTCGATTGGGAAGGGATAGGACAAAGGAAGCCTGAGGAAAACCTCTGAAATGCGGCTTTGTGCGAAAGATTTTCCGGAAAACCGGGGGTGTGCGGGCAGGATAATGACTCAAACCGCCAATTTTGCGATCATTTTTTAGGCAGCACTGCCTACATTTTGAGCATGGCGGTAAAAGGGGCTCTTTCGCGCCGGAAAGAGCCCCCAAAAGGGATCAGAGCGCAAGCCCCGCCGTTTCGGGCAGACCCGCCATCAGGTTGAGGCTTTGCACCGCAGCGCCGCTCGCGCCCTTGCCCAGATTGTCGAGCACGGCGACAAGACGCGCCTGCGTGCCGTCGGCGCTGCCGAAAACATGCAGCGTGAGCGCGTCGGAAGGCGCCATCGAGGCCCGCAGCAGCATTTCGGCAGGCAAGCCCGCCTCGGCCACGCGCACGATCGAGCCGCCTGCATAAAACGCGGCCAGCCCTTCGCGCAGTGCATCGACCGAAGCCGCGCCGGGGATCGCGGCCAGAGGCAGCGGCACCTCGACCCACATGCCGCGATGGGCCGGGATCACGCTGGGGGCAAAGACCGGCGCATGGGCAAGCCCGGCATAGCGCGTCATTTCGGGCACATGCTTGTGCCCCATGCCCAGACCATAGGCACGAAAGGCGATGTCGCGGTCTTCTTCAAACCGCTCGATCAGCGCCTTGCCGCCGCCCGAATAGCCCGACACGGCATTGACCGTATAGGGCCAATCGGCAGGCAGCAGTCCGGCGCGCACCAGCGGCGCGATCAGCGCGATAAAGCCGGTGGGATAGCAGCCCGGATTGGCGACGCGATTCGCCCCCGCCACCGCATCGCGCCCGACGATCTCGGGAAAGCCATAGGTCCAGCCCGGCGTCACGCGATGGGCGGTGCTGGCGTCAATGATGCGCACCTTGGACCCCTGCGCCATCTCGACGGCTTCGCGCGCGGCGTCATCATGCAGGCACAGGATCGCGAAATCGGCGGTGTGCAGCGCTTCCTTGCGCGCGCTGCTGTCCTTGCGGCGTGTGTCATCCAGAATGATCAGGTCGAATTCCGACCGCCCGCCCAGCCGGTCGGCGATTTCCAGACCCGTGGTGCCCGCCGCACCATCGATGAACACGCTCAGGCTCATGCCAGTTTCTCCAGTTGATCGGCGGCAATATAGCCGACCATGCCGCCGGGAATCTCGCCCCAGGCATGGCCGCCCGCCAGATCCAGCACATCAAATTGCGCGCCCGCATTCAGGCTGGCGATGGCCTCGCCCTCAGGAGCGCGCAAAACCTTGGTTTCGCCCATCGCGCGATGCGGCATAGGCACCACATAATGCGGCACAAACACTTGCCCTGCCAGACGAATATGCGCAACATCGCCGCGCACGGGCACGCGGGCCGGATCGGGTTTCGCCGCAGGGCCGCTCAATGCGAAAGAAGCGCCCAAAGCCGGAACCTGATTTTCAAACATAGACAAACTCGCCTGCCCCCGACACGGAAAGGCGGGCGCTTAGCCGGAAGGCGCGGTTTTCGCAAGTTTTGCGCTCATTCTGTCCGAGCTAGATGCAAAAGTGCAAATTGCGTGCAGAGATTGACGATGGCTGAGACCAGCCACAGGAAATAGCCTGAGCGATAGCCGTCAATGTCACCTGTAATGCCCCCTTCATTGACCATGACAACGGGGAAAAGCCAAGGAAGCAGGCAGAAACCTAAGGCGATGACGGCCAGCGCAACGGCTGAACTGTTTCGCCCATTCCACCCCATTACCCATGAAACCATAAGGGTTGGGTTCGCCCACCAGCCCATATTAGCGGAGGCCGCGAAGGGAGCCATCCAGCCAAATAACAACAGGCTATAGGCAGGCCACCCTGAACAATTATAGCCAGTACAGATGGCCTGCATGGGCAGGCATGCCAGAAATAGTACAGGGCTCATCAAAAGTAGTAAGCGCTTCACCCAAACCGCGCCCGCACCATCGCCCATGCCGCGCGCAGGCCCAGTGCATCGCCGCCCTTGGGGCGTCCGGGCTTGGGCGTAGGGCGCCATGCGAAAGTGTCGAAATGCGCCCAGTCGATGCCTTCGCCCACAAAGCGGTCGAGGAAGAGCGCGGCGACGCTGGCCCCGGCAAAGCCGCCTGCGGGGGCGTTGTTCATGTCGGCAATGTCGGATTTCAGCCATTCACGATAGCCGTCATACAATGGCAGCCGCCAGACCGGATCATCGCAGGCCAATCCGGCATCGAGCAGAGCCTGCGCCGTACCGTCGGTCCTCGCAAACATCGCAGGCAGGTCCGGCCCCAGCGCCACCCGCGCCGCGCCCGTCAGCGTGGCGAAATCGAGGATCAGATCCGGCTTGCCCTCGCTGGCCCGCGTCAAGGCATCGCCAAGGATCAGGCGCCCCTCGGCATCGGTATTGCCGATTTCCACCGAAATGCCCGCCCTGCTGCGCAGCACGTCGCCGGGGCGGAACGACCCGCCCGATACCGCATTCTCCACCGCCGGGATCAGCAGATGCAGCCGCACCTTCAGCCCGGCCTCCATCACCAGCCGCGCAAGGGCGAGGGCATGGGCCGCCCCGCCCATATCCTTCTTCATAATCAGCATCGCGCTGGACGGCTTGATATCCAGCCCGCCCGAATCGAAACACACGCCCTTGCCGACAATGGCCAGACGCGGGGCTTTCTCATCGCCCCATTCGATCTCGATCATGCGCGGCGAGTGGGATCGCGCGGCGGCGCGGCCCACCATATGGACCATCGGAAAATCATGCTCCAGCGCCTCGCCGCGGGTGACGCGGATCGTGGCGCGATGGGCCTTGGCCAGCATTTCGGCCTCATGCTCCAACTCGGCCGGGCCCAGATGTTCGGCGGGCGTATTGACCAGATCGCGCACCAGCGCCACCGCCCCCACCTCGGCCAGAGCGGGGGCGATGGCCTTGACCTCGCCGGTCAGCAGGATACGCGGCGCTTCGCCATTGCCGTCCTGACGATAGCGGTCATAGCGATATTGCCCCAGCGCCCAGCCGATGAAGGCGGCACCGGCGCTGCACGGACCGGCAGGCACAAGGCGATAGAAACCGCCCGGCAGAACATCGCCCAATTTGCCAAGGCACCAACTGCCCAGCACATCGAGGCGCGCCACGCCCGCCGCCACGGCAAAGCCGTCGCCATCGGGGATGACCGCATGGCTGCCCGCCTCGCCCTTGAACTTCTGCCCGGCCAAAGCGGCGCGCTGCGCCGGCGTTCGGCCTTTGAGCCATTCCTCATAGGAAGCCTTGTCCACCAGATGGATGGGCGTTGCGGCCTGCTGGCGGTCGGGCTGGACCAGATCCGGTTGATTCTGACCATAATGCGAAGGGTCGGCGGAGGCGGTGTGGGTCTTGGACATGGCCCCTTATGGACCCAGCCGGGGGCGCGCTTCAATCCAGATAATCATCCAGCTTGCATGGGGGCGGGGGCGCTCTATCCTTGGGCGCGAATGGCATGGAGTTGGCAGGCATGATCAAGGCTCGGGCGATTGTGACGGCAGGACCGGTCCTGTCTCTTGCCCTTTTCGCGGCGGCCTGCGGCGGGGCGGGCGATGCGCCCTCGCAAGGCGCCAGTGCCGCCTCGGGCGCCGTGCCGACCCATGCCGCGCCGTCCAGCCCGATTCCGGGCGAGGCACGCAAGGTCAAGATCGCCAATGACTTCTTTGAATTCGACTACAGCTATCCTGCGGCGGCGGCGGGCATACCGGGCCTGAAAAACTGGCTGGAGGCCGATATGCGCCAGCAACAGTCGCGGCTGGCCAAGGAGGCGCGCGCGGCGGCCAAGGAGGCCAAGACCGACAATTTCCCTTTCCGTCCATGGGCCATTGGCGTGGAATGGAAAGTGGTCACCGATCTGCCCGGTTGGCTCAGCCTGTCGGCCACGATTTTTGAGGATTCGGGCGGCGCGCATCCCAACCATGGCTATCGCGCGCTGCTCTGGGACAAGGCGGCGGGGCAGCAGCGCAAGGCCGAGGATCTGTTCACCGGCAAGGCGGCGCTTTCGGCCGCGATCCGCGAGCCTTTCTGCGCGATGCTCGACAAGGAACGGGCCAAGCGGCGCGGCGAACCGGTGGTGCGTTCGGGCGAATGGCCCAACAATTGTATCGACCCGGTCGCCTCCACGCTCATTCTGGGCAGCAGCGATCGCGCGCATTTCAACCGCATCGGCATTCTGGTCGGCCCCTATGAGGCCGGGGCCTATGCCGAGGGGGATTATGAGATCACGTTGCCCGTGGATGCGCGGGTGATGGCGGCGGTGCGCCCTGAATATCGCGACAGTTTCGCTTTGGGCAAATGAGCCTGCGCCCTCTGTCAATTTTCGCGTTTGGCGCTATATAAGAGGCATGACACAATATCAGATCGTCGCTGATGGCGACACCGTGCTGCGCGACGGCACGATCAAGCTGCATGGTCCCGCCGCGTTTGAAGGGATGCGCCGCGCCGGTCGTCTGGCCGCCGAAATTCTTGACGCGCTGACCGAGGTGGTCAAGCCCGGCGTCACAACGGGCGAAATCGACGACATCGTGCGCCAGATGACGCTGGATGGCGGGGCGGTTCCGGCCACACTGGGCTATCGCGGCTTTGCGCATAGCTGCTGCACCTCGATCAACCATGTGATCTGCCATGGCATTCCGGGCGACAAGGTGTTGAAGGACGGCGATATCGTCAACATCGACGTGACCCCGCTGCTCGACGGATGGCATGGCGATTCCAGCCGTATGTATCTGGTGGGCGATGTGCCGTTGAAGGCGCGGCGGTTGGTCGATGTGACCTATGAATGCCTGATGATCGGCGTGGAGATGGCGCGTCCGGGCGTGCGTCTGGGCGATATCGGCCATGCGATCCAGCGTCATGCCGAGGCGCATCGTTACGGCGTGGTGCGCGACTTCTGCGGCCATGGCCTTGGCCGCCTGTTCCATGATTCGCCCGAGGTGGTGCATGTCGGCATGCCGGGCACCGGGCCGGAATTGAAGCCGGGCATGTTCTTCACCATCGAACCGATGATCAATTTGGGCAAGCCGGGGGTCAAGATGCTCGACGACGGCTGGACGGCGGTGACGCGCGATCGCTCGCTTTCAGCCCAGTTCGAACATTCGATCGGCATTACCGAGGATGGCTGCGAGATCTTCACCCTCAGCCCCAAGGGCTTGCACAAGCCGCCCTATTGAGCGGTGTGAGCCGGAATGCAAAAGGGGGCGGGCCAGCGATGGCGCCGCCCCCTTTTTTACGCCAACGCCTTATAGATCGCAAAGGAACTGGTGGCCATCAGCACGATGCTGACCATGATCAGCAGATGTCTGGGCGCGATGCGCTTGGCAAACCAGGCGCCAAAGGGCGCGGCCAGCAGCCCCCCCACCAGCAGGCCGCCGGTAACGGTGGTGAAGGCGGCAAAGCCGGAATTGAAGATAAAGGTGGCCGATACCGCGAAGGTCAGCACGAATTCGGCGGTGTTGACTGTGCCCACCGTCTTGCGCGGATCGGTGCCTTGCAGCAGCAGGTTGGAGGTAACGACCGGCCCCCAGCCGCCCCCGCCCGACGCATCGAGAAAGCCCCCGATCAGCCCCAGCGGCATGGTGATGCGCGCCTCGTCATGCAGCTTTTCCGAAGGGTAGTGAAAGGCCTTGTAGAACAGGTAAAGCCCGATCAGCGCCAGATAGGCCATCACGAAAGGCCGCGCCACCGAAGCATCAATATGCGACAGCACCGTGGCCCCCGCCACACCGCCGATCACCCCCGGCACGGCAAGCCGTCCGAACAATTTCCAGTCCACATTGCGATGCAGGATATGGCTGAGCCCCGAGGCGCCCGTGGTGAAGAATTCGACCAGATGCACCCCCGCGCTGGCCCGCGCGGGCGGCACGCCCATCGCGCTGACCAGCAGCGTGGAGGAGATCACGCCAAAGGCCATGCCCAGCGCGCCATCCACCAATTGCGCGGCAAAACCGATGCCGATGTAGGGCAGAAGCGCTTCAAGGCTGAAAGAGGCGAGGCTGAGGGACACGAGAGGCTCTCTTCTGTCTGCAAGGCGTTATTGGCGCCGGACCCGATGCAGACCAGATTAGCGCGGCTCTTGCAGCAAAGAAATTCTATCGAAGTGGTGGAGATTGTGATTTTCAGGCAAAACCCCTCTTCCGGCTGTGCCGAAAGAGGGGCGCGGGAACCGGCCGTGAGGGGATTGAACCGGCCCCTTGTTTAAGAACCTATCAGAGATCGAAGCGGTCGGCTTCCATCACTTTGGTCCATGTTTTGGCGAAATCGGCGACGAATCTCGCCATCGCATCATCGGCGGCGTAATATTCGGCCAGCGCCCGCAATTGCGCGTTCGAGCCAAAGATCAGATCGACCCGGCTGCCTTCAAGCGCTGCCTTGCCGGTGGCGCGGTCATGGCCGGTGAAGCTGCCATCCTCGTTCTGTTTCCACACCAGCGCGGTGGTCGCGCCCAGCAGATTGCGGAAGAAGTCATTGGTCAGCACGCCCACCCGGTCGGTGAACACGCCCAGCTTTGAACCCGCGCTGTTGGCGCCCAGCACGCGCAGGCCGCCCACCAGCACCGTCATCTCCGGCGCGGTCAGGCCAAGCAATTGCGCGCGGTCCACCAGCAGTTCCTCTTCCGAACGCGCCAGCGCACCGGAACGGAAATTGCGGAAGCCATCGACCTTCGGCTCCAGCACGGCAAAGCTTTCCGCATCGGTCTGCTCGGCCGTGGCGTCGGTGCGGCCCGGATGGAACGGGATCGAGAGATCGACCCCGGCCGCCTTGGCCGCCGCCTCGACCGCCGCATCACCGCCCAGCACGATCAGATCGGCAAGGCTGACCTTCTTGGGCGCATGGGCCGCGTCGAACCCGGCCTTGATCGCGGCATAGACCGCGAGCGCCTTGGCCAGTTCGGCCGGATCATTGACCGCCCAGTCGCGCTGGGGCGCCAGAGCGATGCGCGCGCCATTGGCGCCACCGCGCCGGTCCGACCCGCGATAGGTGCTGGCCGAGGCCCATGCCGTGGCCACCAGCCGCCCGATGGACAGGCCCGAATCCAGAACCTGCGCCTTGAGCGCGGCCACATCGGCGGCATCGACCAGCGGATGATCGACCGGCGGCACCGGGTCCATCCAGATGCGCGGCTCGGCCGGCACCTCGGCGCCGCGATAACGCGTGATCGGCCCCATGTCGCGGTGGGTCAGCTTGAACCATGCCTCGGCAAAGGCCTTGGCCAGTTGGTCGGGGTTCTTGTGGAAGTTTTCGCTGATGGTGCGATAGGCCGGATCGGTGATGAGCGCGATGTCGCTGGTGAACATGATCGGCGCGTGGCGTTTGGCCGGGTCATGCGCGTCGGGCACGGTGTCTGCGCCCGCATCGCCCTTGGGCTTCCACTGGTGCGCTCCGGCCGGGCTCTTGGTCAATTCCCATTCATAGCCCAACAGCGTGTCGAAATAGCCATTGTCCCATTGGGTGGGGTTGGGCGTCCATGCGCCTTCCAGACCGCTGGTGATGGTGTCGGCGCCGCGCCCGGTGCCATGGCTGCTGATCCAGCCCAGGCCCTGCGCGGTGATGTCGGCGGCCTCGGGGTCGGGGCCGACAAGGGCCGCGTCGCCCGCGCCATGCGCCTTGCCGAATGTGTGCCCCCCCGCGATCAGCGCGACGGTTTCGGTGTCATCCATCGCCATGCGGGCGAAAGTCTCGCGGATGTCGCGCGCGCTGGCCAGCGGATCGGGCGTGCCGTTGGGGCCTTCGGGGTTCACATAGATGAGGCCCATCTGCACCGCGGCCAGCGGGCTTTCCAGTTCACGGTCGCCGCTATAGCGTTCGTCGTCCAGCCACTTGGCCTCGCGGCCCCAATAGACGTCGTCTTCCGGCTCCCAGATGTCCTCGCGCCCGCCGCCAAAGCCCACCGTGAGCAGGCCCATCGATTCCAGCGCGCAATTGCCGGTCAGGATCATCAGATCGGCCCAGCTCAAGGCCTCGCCATATTTCTGCTTGATCGGCCAGAGCAGCAGGCGCGCCTTGTCGAGGTTAACATTGTCGGGCCATGCGTTGAGCGGGGCAAAGCGCTGGTTGCCGGTCGAGGCCCCGCCGCGCCCGTCAAAGGTGCGATAGGTGCCTGCGCTGTGCCATGCCATACGGATGAAGAGCGGGCCGTAATGGCCGTAATCGGCGGGCCACCAGTCCTGCGATCGGGTCATCAGGGCCTTGATGTCGGCCTTGACGGCGTTCAGATCGAGCGCGGCAAAGGCCTGCGCATAGGAGCTTTGTCCCTTGGGGGCGACCTTTTCGCTGTGCTGCGAGAGGACTTTCAGGTTCAGCCGGTTGGGCCACCACATGTCATTGGTGAGCGCGGCCACAACGGCGGTGCGGCTGGCTTTCGCGTGGAAAGGGCATTTCGATTCAGCATTCATGGTGCATCCCCTTTGGTGTGCCTGATGGCCAAGAACTATCCCATGGTAACTTATCGGTGAAATGGTGTGATTGTATCACAGTGATCGAATTTGGCGATTGCGATGTGCGCGATGCTTGCCTGATCCGCGCAGGAGCCCTAAGGGCGCGCATCAGATTTCGCGCAGGCCGCGCCATGATGCAGGAGGAATTGCCGATGCCCACCAAGACCGAAACCCTGATGGCGCGCGGCAAGGCATTTCTGGGCAGTGAATATGCGATCCTGTGCGGCGCGATGAGCTGGGTTTCGGAACGCAATCTGGTCGCCGCGATCAGCAATGCGGGCGGGTTCGGCGTGATTGCCTGCGGGGCGATGACGCCTGAATTGCTCGACGCCGAAATTGCGGCGACCAAGGCGCTGACCTCCAAGCCCTTTGGCGTCAATCTGATCACCATGCATCCCAAGCTGTTCGAACTGATCGAGGTTTGCGCGCGCCATGGCGTGACCCATGTGGTTCTGGCCGGCGGCATTCCGCCCAAGGGCAGCGTCGAGGCAATCAAGGCTTTCGGCGCCAAGGTGCTGGTCTTTGCCCCCACGCTGGCGCTGGCCAAGAAGCTGCTGCGCAGCGGCGCCGATGCGCTGGTGATTGAAGGGTCCGAGGCGGGCGGTCATATCGGTCCTGTTGCAACGTCTGTCCTGGCGCAGGAGTTCCTGCCCGCGCTGGCCGAAGATTATCTTGTTTTCGTGGCGGGCGGCATCGGCCGGGGCGAGGCGATTGCCTCCTATCTGGAAATGGGCGCGGCGGGCGTGCAGTTGGGCACCCGTTTTGCGGCGGCGACCGAATCCATCGCCCATCCCGATTTCAAGAAGGCCTTCTTCCGCGCCGCCGCGCGCGAGGCGGTGGCCAGCGTGCAGGTCGATCCGCGCCTGCCGGTGATCCCGGTGCGCGCGCTGAAGAACAAGGGCACCGAGGAATTCACCGCCAAGCAGCGCGAAGTGGCCGCCAAGCTGGATGCGGGCGAGGTGGACATGCATGATGCGCAACTGCTGATCGAGCGCTACTGGGCGGGCGCGCTGCGCCGGGCGGTGATCGAGGGCGATGTGGAAAACGGCTCGCTGATGGCGGGCCAGTCGGTTGGCATGGTCACCAAGGAAGAGCCGGTGGCCGATATCATGGCCTCGCTGATCGCGGAATGCGAAGCCGCGCTCAACAAGCGCTGATGGCACGCGCCGATCGTCTGGAACGGCTGGAGGCCCAGCGTGAAGAGGCCGAGGCCGAATATCGTGATGCCTTGATCGCGGCGCTGCGGGTGACGGCGGCGGGCCAGTGGGGCCTGTTCGATCATCAGCAGGACCGCCATGCGCGGGCGAAAGCCGCCCCGATGCTGGCCGAGTTGAACGAACTGGCCGAAACCATCAATGATATGCGCGAAAAACTCGGCATGGAGGAATTTGATCTCCATGCCGAGTTTCTGAGCCAACGCGGGCCGGTGCGTTCCGACGCGGTGGGCGAGCCGAAAAAGGCCGCCGCATGGTTGCAGCGGCTGGGGGCCTAACCCCAGCGGTTGATTTCCGGCTCCCTGCCCAGTGACCAGCGGAACAGGTGGTCGCGGATGGAAATTGACGGCGGCAGCCGCCGGTCATCGTGACGACGCATGCCCTGCAGGCGCAGGGCGAGCGACAGGGCGACATAATCGCTGTGCCGGGTCAGGCCCTCGATGCGGCCAATGGCGGCGATCCGGCGCGGGTCGAGACGGCCTTGCGCCAGATCATGGCGCGCCGGATTGGCCGAGGCGGCGGCAAAGGCCGCGCTTTCGGGAATACGGCTGTCATAGACCAGCAGCGCGGGGGAGGAGGCGGCCAGCGCGGGCTGGGCTGCGACCAATCCGGCCGCGCCCGCGCCCTGCAACAGGCGGCGGCGGGAAAGGCGCAGCATCACTTTTTCCCCTTTGCCGGCTTTTGCGCAAGATAGGCCGCCACCGCGTTCAATTCCGCATCGGTGAGGTCCACGCGGGTCTGGGCGGGCATCGCCCCCTTGCCGCCGCGCACCACCGCCTTGACATAATTGGCGGTCAGGTCGCGCCGATTGGTCAGCAAGCCATCGGAGGGCGGGCGTTTTATCATCATCATCTGCTTGGTCAGCAGATTGGTGCCCATGCCGCCCGCCAGATGGCAATAGCCGCAGGAATGCTCAAACACCGCGCGCGGATCGCGCCCCGGTTGCAGACGGTCGCCCGCAGGCTGGGCCGCGCGCATCTGATAGGGCGGCAATTCGGGCACGCCGCCGGGCGCGGCCATGGCGGTTGCAGGGGCGAGCAAGGCGATGGCCAGCAGGAAACGGCTCATTCCGCGCCCTCCTTCTGCATGGCGCGATAGGCCGAGGGCCAGATGCCCTGTTTGCCCGGCGCGATGATGCCATTGGGGTCCAGCGCGTCCTTGACCTTTTCGCCAAAGCGGCGCAGCGCGTGATCGTTGAAATCGAACGTGTCCATCACCCGGTCCATCCAGCCAAGATGGGTGCGATATTCGCCGTAACCGGCCTTGGCGGTCTCGGTGATCAGCGCGTTGAACAGTTTTTTCATATTGTCGACCTGCGCCGCATTGTCGCGGTCATACATCAGCATGTTGACATTGTTGGCAAAGCGCCCGCCGATGGTGAAGCTGGCATAGAAATCGACGTCGTGGTCGGCGATGATCTTGCGGCTGCGCTTCAACTGTCCCATCACATGCTCTGACGTGGCGGGAACAACGGGGGAGAAGCCCAGATGTGCCCCCCGGCCGCCCACCCAGTCCGACATCTGCAACGGCACCGCCGAGGGCGTGCCCAGCGCCAGATCGAGCGGCGGCTTGGGATCGCCCTGACGCCACCAACTTTCCATGGCGGGGGCGGCGAGATGGCGTTTGAAGGCCGCCTTGATGACCTCGGCCTTGGCCTTGTTGACGCTCTCGTCGCCATAAAGCCGGATCGAGACGCGCCAGTAGCCAAGTTGGTATTGCTTGAGCAGTTCCTTGACGCGCCATTCGGGCATGGCTGTGGGCTTGTCCCAGAAATCCTTGCGCGTGCCCAGCACGACGATCTTGCCCAGCCAACTGGGGATGAACACGTTCTGGTCGATCACGCCCGCAATTTTCAGCGGCGTCACCGTGTCGATGACCCAGCCGATGTCCTCCTCCTCGGGGATGTCCCAGGTCAGCTCAAGGCTGGTTTCGGGCGCGGGCTGCATCCACAGGCCCGCCTTGGTGACCACGCCAAGGTTCGACTGGCTGAAGGCCAGATCCCATGTCGGGCCGTAATTCATCGGAAACAGGTGCCACGCCGGATTGTCCTTCATCGCGCCCATGCCGGTGCGCAAAAGGTCGCCATCGGGCAGCACCGCCTCGATCCCGCACAGATTGCGCGCGTGCAACCCATAGGGCGTGTAGCCGATGCCATGCTCCAGAGCATTGCCGATCACGCTGCCCCAGCCATTGCCGGGGACCGAGAGCCAGAGCGGGGCCTTTTGCCGCTCGACCTCGTCATGCAGGTCGAAAAAGCCCACGCCCGGTTCAACCACCGCATAGGCCAGTTTCGGGTCGAGTTCCAGGATGCGGTTCATCCGCCCCAGATCCAGCACGACCGAGCCCGCCATGCGCGGCGCGGCGGTGCCATAGCCAAGGTTCTTGCCCCGCGCGACCGGCCAGAGCGGCACCTTGTATTCATTGGCGATGCGCACGATGGCGCGCACCTCCTCGACCGAAGCGGGGGCCACAGCGGCGGACGCGGGCCAGCGTTCGGGCGATCCGGGCGCATAGGCATCGGCATAGGCATCGCGGTCGGCATCGGATGACATCACCCATCCGGCCCCCACAACCCCGGCAAAAGCCTTGAGCGCGGCGTCAAAGGATTGCGGGCCAACCCGCGGCGGCAGGGTCAGTTTCACGGACCTCTTCCTCTCCAATTTTTATAACAATTGTTATGGATGATGCGCATCGCGCGCGTGGCTGTCAACCGGGAAAACGCAGGCGCAAAAAAAGGGGCGGACCCAAGCGATCCGCCCCCATCAATTGCGTCAAAAGTCTCGGTTCAGAAAGACTTGCGAACCGAGATCGCCCATTCGCGCGGACGGCCCACATTGCTGTAAACCGTGCCCGCCGAGGCATAGAGCGCCTGGAAGCGCAGCGGCAGGTAGTAGTATTTGTCAAACAGGTTCGACACTTCAAAGCTGATCGCCAGATCCTCCTTGGGGTTTTTCCAGGTCAGGCGGGCATTGGCCAGCGCAAAGGCCGGGTTGTAATCCAGCGGGCTGGTCACAGTCAGGCGGCCGATCTGCTGGCGCCCGGTATAGACAAGGTCAAAACGCGGGGTCAGTGTGCCGTTCTTGCCGCCCAGATCGGCGGTGTACTGGATGCCCGCGCTGCCGCGCCAATTGGGCGAGGTGATCGGATCGGACAGTTTGATCGAGGTGACCTGCGCGCTGATCCGGTTCCATTCGCCATCGATCCAGCTCAGCGTGGCATCGATGTTCAGGCCGTCAATCGGCGTGGCCGAAAGTTCGCCTTCAAGACCCCACATCTTGCCATCGCCCGCATTCTGAATGGCGGCGCAGGGATAGGGATCGGTGCCCGGCGCGAAGCCGTCGAGCAGCGAACAATCCGAGATCGGCAGCTGGATGTTCTTGTAGTCATTGACGAAACCGGCCAGGTTCAGGCGCAGACGACGGTCGAACAGGTCGCTCTTGAGGCCCAGTTCATAAGAAGTGAGCGTTTCGGGGCGGAACGTGCCGTTGGTGGCCTGCGTCTTGGTGAACGGACGCGCCGTCACGCCGCCGCCTTTGAAGCCGGTGCTGACCGTGGCATAGGCCATCAGTTGCGGGCTGAAGCGATAGTCGGCCGAAATGCGCCAGTCGAGCTTGTTGCCGTCGTAATTGGCCACGCTGCCATTAAGCGCGCCCACGCCGAACGGATCAACCAGCGCGCCGCCCGACCAGTTCTGGCGGACAAAGGTGTAATCCTTGTGCTCGCTGGTATAGCGCAGGCCCGCCGTCACGTTGAGTTTGGAGGTGGGATGCAGGATCAGCGTGGCAAAACCGGCCTTGGAATTGGCCTTGACCGGATCGTTGCCCTGGAATTGCAGGTAGAAGCTGGGCACGTTCGGCACGATGTAGCGAATGTCCTGACGGGTGAAATAGACCGAGGTCTGGTCATTGTAGAAACCGCCGATGGTCCATTCGGCCAGGCTGCCGATCTTGCCGTTCAGGCGCAGTTCCTGGCTGAAGAAGCGGAAGGTCAGGTCATTGTAACCGGCCCCGCCTATCGGTCCATAGGGGGTGAAATCGTCGTCGGTGCCAAAGGTCTGGTGATACTTGCGATAGGCGGTGATCGACTGGAGGTTGAGATTGTCGCTGAGCGTATACTTCAGATTGCTCGATACGCCCCAGCCGGTGAACATCGTGTTCATCGGCATCGTATAGGCCTGCCCTGCCTGGCCGCCGGCGGGCATGTAGAAATTGGCATAGGTGCAGAAATTGCCGCAGCGGAAATCGACCCCGCCGGTCTTGGCCGTGTTGTCCACGGTCAGCACACTGGCGGCATTGCTGCGGTTTTCGTAGGTATAATCGCCCGAAACGATCCAGTCGAGCTTGTCATTCGGGTTGTAGCGGATCGAGGCGCGCGCGCCGGTGTAATTCTTCTCGCCCAGCTTGCCGATCACACAGCCCTTGCCGGTATTGGGATTGCCCGTGATACCCAGCGAGTTGCCGGGATTGGCGCAGCCATAGTCGATCATGTTCACATAGCCGTCCTGGCGCTTGTGAACGCCCGACACGCGCACGAACAGCGAGTCAGTCAGCGCGAAATTCATGCTGCCGCGCAGGTCCAGACGGTTGCGCGCACCATAGGCAGCCTCGATATTGCCCGAATTTTCCGCGCTCGGCTTGGTCGAGAACATCTTGATCGCGCCGCCGATCGAGTTGCGCCCCGTCAGCGTGCCCTGCGGGCCGCGCAGCACTTCAACCCGGTCGAGGTCGAGCAGATCCATCACCGAACCGGTGAGCGAGGCATAGTAAACATCGTCGATATAGATGCCAACGCCCGGCTCATAGGCGGGGTTGAAGTCATATTGGCCCACGCCGCGGATATAGGCCGCCATCGAGGAGCCGAAAGCGCCGCCCATTTGCGTGAGCTGAACGTTGGGGGCCTGGGCGGCAATCTGGCTGATGTCGGTCTGGTTGCGCGACTTCAAAAGGTCGGAGGTTACCGCCGTGATCGAAAGCGGCGTGTCCTGCAGCTTTTGCGAGCGGAACTGGGCCGTCACCACGATTTCTTTCAGACCATGCTCTGCGGCGGCATCGGCGGGCGGAGCGTCAGCGGCTTCGGCGGCGAAGGCGGGCGCGGCGCTCAGCGCACAGGCCATCGCCGTGGTGGCAGCCGCCTGAACCAGGCGCGCGCGAGTAAAAATGCCAATAGTCCTGGCCATGATTCCCTCTCCTATATCGGGCTGTTTCAGCCCTGATGTTTGTGAGTGATACATACGATTTTGAACTTGGCAAGCAGGCTTGGGGGTTTTTCTTGGGACCGGCCTGCTTGATAGGGTTACTGATGCGAAAAGGTCACATTCGTTAATGTGAAAAGGGGAAAAAACTTGCCTTTTGCCCCCCGAATGTGGTTAGTTTTACCACCATGAACAGCAGTAACAGCATGCCCGCTTCCCCGCCCGAAGACGCCCCAGCCGAAGACGGTCTGACCGACCTGCTGATCAGCCTGCTCAAATTGTGCAGCCTGATCGGTGATCCGATGAAGGTGGGGGTATGCGACCCCTTCGACGCCTCCACCAACGAGGTGAAGGTGCTGATGGCGCTGGCCGGGGAAGGGCCGCTGGCCGGGCATGATCTGGTGCATATTACCGCCATGTCTGCGATGAATGTCAGCCGGGCGATCGCGGGGTGCAAGGCGCGAGGCTGGGTGGAGGATTTCAACGACCCGGAAAACCGCCGTCGCCGCCCGGTCCGCCTGACCGATGAAGGTGAGGCGACCTATCGCCGGATGCAGCCGATGCTGCACGGCGTGGCCGAAAGCCTGCTGGGCAAACTGACGGTGAGGCAGCGGCGGGAAATGGGGCATTTGACCGATCTGGTTCTGCGCCGCATCGCCGAATGGGAAGCGGCGCAGCCTCAGGATCAGGCCGGTTCCTGAACCTGTCCGGCGAGCAGGGCGCCGAAGCGCGGATGGGCGAAATGCATCGGCACATCATGGCGATACGGCCACGTCTGGCGCAATTCCGCCGTGCGGATTTCATCCGGGCCGATGGGGTTTGCCGGATAGCATTCGGTCAGCGGCTGAAGATGCGCGGTGGTCTTTGACCAGCCTGCTTCATAATCGCCCTGCCACTGCATCATGTAATCGAGGCGCTTGATCTTCCAGACCCCGTTTTCCTTAACGTAATCATTCTCATAGATGCCTGCCTCCATGAATTGCAGCGGCAGGCCCTGCGGCTTGAACTCGCGGCTTTCATGGCTGCCGCCAAACAGCATGCCGCGGAAGCGGCCCTTGGCGGTCTGGCCATCGGGGGCGATGGTGATGATGTCCTGCATCTGGAAATGGTCGAGCAGGAAGCCATAGGCGGGGCCTTCCTCGCCGGGCGCAAGGAACAAAGATTTGAACCATGTGCCATAGAGGCGATAGGCGCCTTCGCGGCCCTTGTAGATCCCCGAAAGAAAGATAACCTCGCCGTCTTCGGCAAAAAGATTGGCGACATCTTCGGCCCGGTTGAAGTCGATATAGTAACCATAGGCCCAATGCAGGCGGCGGATCGCGTTGATATCCTCCAACTCCTGCACGCGCCGCTCCAGCGCGGCCAGACGGGCGTCTGTATCTGCCATGTCACTCTCCCATATTGCCAGCCCGATTCCTTGGGGCTATTTGTATGCTATACTAACAATCATAATGCTCTTGGCGAGAGGGAAAATGCATGGGCGAGGAAACGAAAGACTGGGCAGGCCGGGTGGCCTTTATCAGCGGCGGCGTATCCGGGCTGGGCTTTGGCATAGCGCGGGCCTTTGCGCTGGCGGGGATGCGTCTGGCACTGTCCTGGCGCAACGAGGATTACCGCAGCAAAGCGGCCGCATGGTTTGCCCAAAACGGTCTGGAGGAGCCATTGTGGGTGCGCCTTGACGTAACCGACCGCGAGGGATTTGCCCGCGCCGCAGAGCAGGTCGAGGCCCATTTCGGCGCGGTGCATTTGGTGGTCAACAATGCGGGCGTCTCGGTCTTCGGCAATACCGCCGAGGCATCCTATGACGATTATGACTGGATCATGGGGGTCAACTTTGGCGGCGTCGTCAATGGCGTGGTCTCCTTCCTGCCCGCGCTGCGCCGCGCCACCGGCCGCCGCCATGTCATCAATATCGCCAGCATGGCCGCCTATCTCTCCGGCCCGCAGGCGGGCATCTATACTGCCAGCAAATTCGCGGTCCGGGGCCTGACCGAGAGCTTGCGCTACAATCTGGTGCCGCTGGGCATAGGCTGTTCGCTGGTCTGCCCGGCGCTGGTGGCCACCAACGCATGGGATTCGGCCTTTCGCCGCCCGGCCGAATTTGCCGACAGCGGCTTTGGCGAGGTGAACCGCGGCGCGCTCGAACATTTCGGCAAGGTCTTCTCGGCTGGCATGGACCCGCTCGAAGCTGGGCAGCGTATCCTCTCGGGCATGAGCGAGGGGAAGGGCCTGATCTTTACCCACCCCGAATTCGCCGAGGATTTCAAGGCGATTTATGAGGAAAGCATGGCCGCGCTGCCATCGGATGAGGCGCCCCCCGAGCGGTTGGAGGTCGAGCGGATGCGGCGGGCGGCGAACAAGGCGGCGTTGGAAGGGCGGGAGATTACGATTGCGGATTTGAATTAAGAAGGGAGTTTGCCTCCGGCGGCCAAAGGGCGTGGGCCCTTTGCAATCCCGTTATGGAGTTGTGGCAGGTCGGCGGCGTGACGCCAAAAAAAGCCTGCGGCGCAGAAAGGGTGTGCTGTTGAGCGCCGCAGGCTTTAACATTCAAACATGGCCCCGACACCCAAGGCCGACCCCATCGCGCAACGCCGACAGTATTGGGATTGCAAAGGGACCGAGTCCCTTTGCCCGCCGGAGGCAGCCTTAATCCCTTATTCCCACCAATAAGCCGTTGCTCGCATCTCGATGCTCGACCGAGGCGGCGCATTCCCCGGCGCGGATGGATCATTAAACGCCACATGGGGAATATGCCGCGCGACATTCTCATCGCTGTCCTTGGTTTTGAACAGGATGACCTCGCCCGCATGCATATCGGGATAGTAGAACCAGCGATGCCCCGGATTATGCCCGACCAGCAGCCCCTCGAAACCCCATTCGCGCCCATCGGGCTCATCAAAGATCGCATCCGCCACGATCAGATCGCTTGGCCCCACGCTGCGCGCATCACACAGGGCGAGAGGCACATCCTGCGGCGCGGGGGAGAGGGCGCGCCAGATATTGATCGCGGCATAGCGGCGGAAGGGTCGTCCGCCTGCGGTTCGCTCGGCCATCATGCGCGATGATCCGTCGGCAACATCGATATGGGCAAAGCGGGCGGGGTGGGAATTGTTGCCGCTGCCCGCAAGGCCTGACTTTTCCGAAAAGCGAAGGATGCCGTGGGGCGTGACTTTCACCTCATCGGCCCCGATGACGTTTTGCACCAATGCGGCGATCTCGGCGGCATAGACGCCAGCGATCTGGGTGGGATCGCGCCAGTCGGTCACGGCGCTTTCGTGGATCGCCAGCGTGAACCCTTCTCGGTCAATGTTCGCATTCAACCCCCGCGCGCTTTCCACGTGCATCGGGTGCGATACAATATCCAGCACATCGCGGTGATGGGCATTGGCGTAATAGCGGGGCCGTTCCACCCCGCGCCCGGAATAGGCGATCTGGGCAAGAGGCATCGCGGCTCTCCTTATGTCAGCGCGTAATAGCGCACATGGTTGCCGTCCGGGCGGCGCTCGCCGATGCCGATGAAGACGTGGCGGGTCAGCCAGTCATGCTTGCCCTTGCTGGTTTCAAAGCTGGGCTGGGCGCGCAGGTAATATTCGGCGTGTGGCACCGGATCGCCCCCGGCAAAGGCCCATTGGCGCAGCCGGTCCATGACGCCCGGTTCGCGTCCCCACAGAAAGCCCTTGTTCTGCATATAGATCAGCGTCCCGTCTTCCTCCTCCAGCATATAGCGAGCGTCGAAACAGGCCGTGTCATCGGGGCGGAACAGCGCATAATCGCCGCCCGAATTGGGCACGGCGCGCCCGCGCAGGCGCGGCCCTTCAAACGTGCCTTCGTCCACATAGACCGCGCTGCGCATGCCGCCCGATGGGATGTCGGGCACCATCTGAACCCGTGTGAAACGCAAGGTGCAGGCGAAGGCAAAGGTGAGGCGGGGGTTGTCGAGCGTGGAAAATTCCATGGGGTTCGGCCTCTAGTAATTGGAAAGAATGGTCAGAGCCGGTCCGTCGAGCGGCTTGCCCGCCTTCACCTTGGCCAGTTCCTCAACGCGTGTCTTGGTCTGCTGGTCGATCAGATAGGCGTGGATCGCATCGGCGTCCGCCGGCGTGAGGATATCATTCCAGCGCGGCATCCCGCCGGGCACCAGCAAGCCGTCGAGCAGGATCTGGCGGAACATCTCATGCGTGCCGGGTTGCATCCGGCGCAGGTCGGGCGTGATCGAGCGATGGCGGTTGGCATGGCAGATCGCGCAATTGGCGAAGAACAGACCTTGCCCTCGCGCGATGGTTTCTGCCGTCACCCCCGGCGCCTGCGCCGGCGGTTCGGGCGCCACGGTCAGCGCGGGCAGGCGTGGCGGGGGCGTCATCCGCGCCTTGCCCTCCAGCTTGAACACCAGCAGGCGGTTGGCATTGACCCGGTTATAGGCGGCGGCATAGCGCGGCACAAAGGGAAAGCCCCCGCCGCCCCAGCCCGCCGCCACGGCGATATATTGGGTCTTGCCGATCATATAGGTCATCGGCGCGGCAAGGATGCTGGTGCCGGTGTCGATGGTCTTGATGATGCGCCCATTGGCGGCATTGCGCACCACCAGTTGCCCCGCGACATTGCCATGCACCATGATCCCGCCCTCGGTCACCAAGGCCCCGCTGCGGTCCTGCCAGCCCTTCATGTCGGCGGCCCAGACGGTCTTGCCGGTCAGAGGATCGAGTGCGCGCATCTGCGCCGTGCCGGGGTTCTTCACCGCCTCGGCAAAGGCGGGCAGGGCTTTGACTTGGGCTGCAAGCGGCGGGGGCAGGGTGTCGACCGCATCGCCCACATCGGTGGTAAAGATCAGCGCGGCGTCATTGTTGAGCCCCCGTGCCTTTAAAGGCTTCTGCCCCGGCGTCATGAAGATCAGATTGCCGATATCCAGCACCGCGCCGTAATACAGCCCCGTCTTGGGACTGTAGGCCGCGCCATGCCAGTTGCGCGCGCCCGGCGTACCGGGAAAGACGATCTTGGGTCCGGTGGTATAATCGGAACTTTCCGGGGTCAGATTGGGCCGCCCGGTTTTCAGATCCACCCCGCTGGCCCAATTGACCCGCGCAATCGCATTGGCGCGCAGCAGTTTGCCGTCGCGCCGGTCGAGCACATACATGAACCCGTTCTTGGGCGCATGGAGGACCACCGGGCGATCCGCTCCATCCAGTTTCACATGGGTCAGCACCATCGGCTGGGTGCTGGTGAAATCCCAGTTGTCGCCGGGCGTTTCCTGATAATGCCATTTCATCGCGCCGGTTTTGGGATCAAGCGCGACAACCGAGCCGATATAGAGATTGTCGCCGCCCGAGGGGCTGCGTTTCGATGTGGCGTATGGCCCGCCATTGCCGGTGCCAATCAGCACCAGCCCGGTTTCGGGGTCATAATTGATCGCGTCCCATGGCGCCCCGCCGCCGCCAATGTCCCAGCGGCTGTGCGGGTCCCATGTCTTGAGCGCGGCGTCGAGTTCTGGGCGTTCCTGCGGCCCCAGCGCCGGATCGCGAGGCACGACATGCCAGCGCCAGCGGATCCGCCCCGTTTTCAGGTCCAGCGCGGTGACATAGCCGCGCACGTCATATTCCGCGCCCGCCATGCCGATGATGACCACATCGCCCGCGACTTCGGGCGCGCCGGTGGAATTGTCGCCCTTCGCCCGGTTTTCGATAAAGTCGGTCTTCCAAGCCACCTTGCCGGTCTTGGCGTCGAGCGCATACATCCAGCCGTCGAGCGCGGCGATGAACACCTTGCCATCGGCCACGGCAAGGCCCCGGTTGACCATGTCGCAGCAGGCCGTGCGGTTGAATTGCATGTCCACCTGCGGCTCAAACGCCCAGAGCAGACGCCCGGTGGCGGCATCATGGGCATAGGCCCGGCCCGCCACACCCGCGGTGTAAAGCACGCCGCCCACCATCACCGGCGTCGCCTCCATGCCGCGCGTGGTGCCGAGTTCCGCCATCCATGCCAGGCCGAGGCGGGGGGCATTGGCAGGCGTGATTTGCGAGAGGCGGCTGTAATGGGTCTTGCCCGCATCGCCGCCGGGGTTGATCCATTGGTTGCCCGCGCCCTCCGGCGCCGTTTGGCTGGCGGTCAGTTGTGTGGCCAGCGCCGCGATGGCGAGGGTGGAGATCAGCCGTTTCATGGCAGGTCCTCTTGGGGCCGTTCGTCAGGCCAGGGGCTGGGCATGCGATAGGGGACGGTGATGAAATTGGCCTCGATCTGGCAGATCATGCCGTGGTCGATCTTGAAGAGTTCGGAGATGTAGAAGGAATGCGGGCGGCGCACCGGGCTGTTGACCCAGCGCCCGTCGGTCAGTTGATAGCGTTCCAGTTTGCCCGAATGGTCGATGAAGCCAAAGGCCAGCACAAGACCGCGCTCCTCGTCCACCAAGGGGAAGCGGCGAGCGCGCAGTTCATCGTCATAGCGGTAATTGCCCATGCGGAACTGTTCTTCACAGCCCAGCGCGGAGACGGGCACGATCTTGGCGAAATCGGGGTTGCGCGTGGTCTGCACGCCATTTTCCACCCGGTTGCAATCGGGGTGAAAGCGCGTGTGGATCGTGCCGTCGTTCAATTGCAGCGTGTCGAAATAGCCGTTGGACAGGCGCACCATTTCGGCGCGTTCGACCGGGGCCTCGGCGTCGCTTTCAAGGATGGGCTTGGTCCAATAGCGCGGGTTTTCGAATTTGATGCCCGAATCGCTTTGCCGCACGATGCACATTTCGCATTGCGTGATCTGGCCGGCATGATTGACGGCAAGGCGCAGGGTGAAGCCCGATTCCTCGATCGCCTCGATGATCGTGCCGAAATAGCCGACCTGTCGGCTGCGCGTGTCGGCAAAGCGGAGTTGGTATTCGCCTATGCCCTGAATGGTGTTCCAAACCCCGTCGCCGGGGGCCAGCATCACGTTGTTTTCGGAAAATTGCGCGTCCGGCGCCCAATCGACGGCATGCGCATCGCGCGCCGCCAAAGCCGCCAGAAACCTGTCGAGCACGCCATAAAGCGCGGTCCGATCCATAACCTCTCCCCTGTTGTATGGCGACAGGGGAGTGAGGGGTATGGTCCCTGTCGCTGGTTGCATCCTGTCTGGCATATGCTATCAATTGTTACAATAGCCATTGCGCGGACAGGCCTGTTCATCGCGCAAAAACAACAGGCAGGGGAGAGAGATGATGGCGCGGACTGCGCAGGAAGAGGCCAATCTGCGCCTCGTGATCGAGATGTATCACAAGGTCTTGATCGCGATGGATTCGCAGGCCGCCGACCACTATATTGCGCCCGATTATGTGCAGCATTCCTCGCTGGCAGAGCCGGGTGTGGAGGCTTTGAAAGCTTTTCTCGACAAGGTGCGCGCCGAAAGCCCCGATGCGCGGCAAACCATTCATCGCGCCATGGTCGATGGCGATATGGTGGCGGTGCATGTCCATGTCGAACGCTTTCCCGGCGATCCGGGGCTGGCCGTGGTGGATATTTTCCGTGTGGCAGGTGGCATGATTGCCGAGCACTGGGATGTGCTGCAGGAAGTGCCCGCGAACCCCGTCAATCCCAATTCCATGTTCTGAACCAGGGAGAGTGTCATGCTGCGTTTTTCGATGGCCGCCTTCATGTTGCTCCTGGCCGCGCCGGTCGCGGCGGCGCCTGTCAAAGGGCCTGCCAAAGGGGGTGTTTGCATAATGACGCCCAAGCAGGTCGTGGCCCGGTTCATGGACGAGTTTTACATGAAGAAGCAGGTCCGCTCATCCTTTGAGCGCTGGGTCGATCCCGGCTATATTCAGCACAATCCCTATGCCGCGACCGGGCGCGATGCCGCGATCACTTTCCTGGAAAAGTTTGTTAATGAAAACAAGGGGCAGCATACCAAGATCCACCGCATCATCGCCGATGGCAATCTGGTCGCGGTCCATTCGCACGGGTGGAACGAGGGCGGCGATGCGGCGGCCCAGCGCGGCTTTGCGGTGGTCGACATCTTTCGCGTCAAGGGCTGCCGGGTGATGGAGCATTGGGATGTGATCTCGCCCGTGCCGGAACATTCGGCCAATACGAACACGATGTTTTAAAGTGGGTTATAAAAAGGGCGCGCGTCATGGTGTCGATTTCGGGCGAATTTGTTGACCGCTGCGTGGTGGTGCTGGGCGGCACGGCGGGGATCGGCCTTGCCGCCGCGCGCCGCTTTCGCGAGGAAGGCGCGAAACTAGCGGTGACCGGGCGCAACATGGAGGCGCTGCGTGATGTGGCCGAGGATCTCGACGCCTTGGCCATCCGCAGCGACATGGCCGATCCGCAGCAAAGCGCGGGCGCCATGGCCGAAATCGAGGAGGCGCTGGGCGGGATCGACGTGCTTTTCGTCAATGCGGGCGTGGGCGGTTTTGCCCCGGTCGAGCAGGTGACCGAGGAATTCTGGGACCAGATCCATGATGTGAACCTGCGCGGCGCGTTCTTTGCGATTCAGCGCGCCCTGCCGCTGATGCGCGATGGGGGGGCGATTGTCGTCACCGGCTCGATCGGCTCGCTGGCCGCGGTGCCGGGCAATGTTGTCTATGCCGCAGCCAAGGCGGGGCTGCGGGCGATGGCGCGCATTCTGGCCAAGGAATTGCTGCCCCGCCGCATCCGCGTCAACATGGTCAGCCCCGGCCCGACCGACACCGAAATTTTCAAGCGCGACGCCACGCCCCAAACTATCGCCGAAATGAAGGCAATGATGGCCGCAGTGGTGCCAATTGGTCGCATGGGAAGCGCAGAAGAGCTTGCCGAGGCTGTGTTGTTTCTTGCCAGCGCGCGCGCATCGTTTATCAATGGCGTCGACCTATTCGTCGATGGCGGCTGTATCGAGCTGCGTTGATGTCCGCTCTGTGAGAGGGGAAGGGGGCGTCGCCGTAATCTGGCCGGCGCCCCCTTTCGGGTTTTACAGGCCTGAAGGCATCCCATCGAGCAGGATGGTTTTCAGCTCCGTATAGCCCAAAAGCCCCTCGATCCCGCCCTCGCGCCCAAGGCCCGATTGCTTGAAGCCGCCAAAGGGCAGCCCGAAATCCATCCGCAGCCCGTTCTGTCCGACCGCCCCCGTGCGTACCGCGCGGGCAATGCGATAGGCCGCATCGACATCCTGCGTCAGCACCGAACCGTTGAGGCCGAAGCTGGACGCGTTGGCGATGCGGATCGCGTCGGCCTCATCCTCATAGGGGATCAGTGCCAGAACCGGGCCGAAGATTTCCTCCTGCGCAATGCGGCTGGCATTATCGACATGGGCAAACAGGGTTGGTTCGATGAAATAGCCCTTGGGCAGATGGGTTGGACGGGCGCCGCCATGCACCAATTGCGCGCTGCGCTTGCCCTCCTCGATATAGCTCTCGATCCGCTCCAACTGCCGCTTCATCGCCACCGGGCCAAGCTGGGTGGTCGGATCGTCGCTATGGCCGATCTTCACCTGCGCCATCTCGGCGGCGATCGCGGCGGCCAGTTCGTCATGGCGTTCGCGGCTCACCAGCACGCGGCTCAGCATCGCGCAGACCTGCCCGCTCATCATACAGATGGTTCCGGCAAAGATCTTGGCCGCGACCTCAATGGGGAAATCGTCCAGCACAATCGCCGCCGATTTCCCTCCCAATTCCAGCGTGCAGCGCGCAATCCGTTCGCCGCAGACCTGTGCGATGCGCTTGCCCGCGACGGTCGATCCGGTGAAGCTGACCTTGTCCACGCCCGGATTGCAGACCAGATGGCCCGACGCCTCGCGGTGGCCCGTCACCAGATTGACCACGCCCGCAGGCACACCCGCCTCCTGCGCCGCCTCGGCAATGATATAGGCCTCCAGCGGGGTTTCCGGGCTGGGCTTCATAATGACGCAGCACCCGGCGGCCAGCGCATAGGCCACCTTGTTGAGCATGATGCCATAGGGCCCGTTCCATGGCGCGATGGCCGCCACCACGCCCACCGGCTCATAGGCGACCAGCCCGACCGCCGCGCCCACCGTGGGGCGCTTTTCCACCCAGTCGAAGCCTTCGGCCATGGCGATGATGCCGTCGAACGTGGCGTTCGATCCGGCCTGCATAATGCCCGAAAAACTGGCGAGGCCGCCCATCTGCATCGACCATGCCCGCGCCGTCTCGCCCACGCGGGCGTGCAGGATCGCTGACATTTTCTTCATCACCGCCAAACGTTCGCCCGGCTGCATCCGGGGCCATGGGCCATGGTCAAAGGCATGGCGCGCGGCGGCAACGGCCGCGTCCATATCCGCCGCATCGGCCTCGGCCACGGCGGAAACGACCTCTTCGGTATCGGGGCTGATCTGTTCGATCATCCGGCACGAATGGGCGGCCACCCATGCGCCGCCAATGAACAGGCGATCCTTATGGGCAATATTGGGTTCAACCGGGGTAATCTGGGGGAAGGGGGCGTTCATTTCGCATGTTCCATGGGTTGGGCGGCCGCGCGCAGCATGTCCGCATGGGCCTCGATCAGGCTGCGCACGCTGCGCGCCGGGCGGCCGGTGAGATTTTCGACATCATCGCTGCGGATGGCCAGAAAGCCCTCGCGGATCGCGGCGCCGAATGTCACCATGTCGTCGCTGTTCCACGGAATGCCGTTGATGCTTTGGTCGTCCACCGGGCGGCGCGGGATGCCCATCGCGTCAAAGATCGCATATTGCGCCTCGTCCGAGACGGGCGTGTAGGTCAGCGGCACGCCGGTAACTTGCGACAGGATCGCCGTCACTTCAGCAAAGCTCTGCAATTCCGGCCCGGTGATGTTATAGATCCGGCCCGCATGGTCGCGCGTTCCGTCGGCTATGTCGCGCAGCACGGCCACCGCGCTTTCCACGCAATCCTCGCGCCAGACCATCGCCTCGCGCCCGTCGCCCGCGTTCGATATCCACTGACCGCTGCTCATCACGCCGGGCCCGGCCATCACGATCATCGCATCGGCATAATGCGCATCGCGCAGCATGGTCCAATCCATGCCGCTCGCGCGGATCAGGCGTTCGGTTTCAATGTGGTCGTGGCGCACCTCGGCGGGGTTGGCCGGATCGTCGATGCCGATGAAGCTGGTGTAGAGGATGTGGCGAACCCCCTGCGCGGCGGCGGCATCAATCGCGGCCTTGTGCTGGGCCACCCGCGCGCCCACCCGCGTGCCGGAAATCAGCAGCATGGTGTCCGCCCCCGCCACCGCATCGGCCAGCGTTTCGGGCCGGTCGAAATCGCCATAGCGGATGGTGCAGCCCTGCGCCTCGCGGTCGGCCAGCTTGGCGGGGGTCCGCGAGATCAGGATGAGCCGATCCCCCAGACCCGCCGCGATCAGCCGGTCGGTGACGCCGCGGCCATATTGGCCGCTGGCGCCGGTGATGACGATCCTGCCCATGGCCTACTCCGCCGCTTCCAGAGCGCTTTGCGGCACCCACCATCCGTGGACCTGCGGGCGCAGGCGGGCGGGGATGGCGACTTTGGCCAAGGGGCCTTTATGCAGCGCGCCCGCGTCCAGCACCCATGCGGCATGTTCGAACTGATTTTCGCCGGTCTGATGGTCAACGATGGTGACGATATAGCCCAGATGGTCGGGATCATGCGACGGCACATGAACCGGCTCGTTCAGGCTCCAGCCCACCGGCAGGGCCAGCGCATCGAGCACCTGACCGGCGGCGCCCGCGACATCAAGGCGGATGATCGTGTTGAACATCGCCCCCACCGGCCCCCCGGCCAGCGGCGGCCCCTTCATCTGCGGGTCCATGGTCAGCATCCAGCCATAGGGGTTGGGCCGCCCCTGCATCCGCGCCGGGATTAGGGGGAAATCGCCCGGAGGCCCGACCACACTTTGCGTGACTTCGCTCGCATCGCCCTTGGGGTCCACGCTCCAGCGGGTCAGCGCGCCCTGCACCTCCCACGGGGCCATATGGATGCCCGAAGCCTCGCGGATGAAGGGGAAGGCGTTGGTGTTCGACAGGCACTGGTCGAAATGGATGATGCCGTTGGCGTCTTCAAAGGCGTTCATGAAGTGATAGGCCGAGACGCCCTTGGGCCCCTTGAACCAGCGCATTTGCGAGACATCGCCATAGCGCGGCATCACGCCCAGCCAACTGTCCGTCTCCATCTCATGCACCCAGTGATCGCCGCCAGCCTTGAGGCGTTCGAGTGAGCAGGTGGTGGGATAGATCGGAAAGAGCGCGTAATTCTCGGTGATCGCGAAATCATGCATCATCGCGCAATAGGGCGCATCGAACCACTGCTCGCTGGTCAGATTGCCGTTCTTGTCGACGATCAGATAGGCGATCTTGGTGCTGGCCTCGCCATCGGCCTCATAGCCGTAGAGGAACATCTCGCCCGTCGCGGCATCGATGCGGACATGGGCGGTGACGGTCTTTGATTTGAGCCGCCCGCCAAAGTCATAGGAACCGCGCGTTTCCAGCGTGATCGGGTCGATTGCGTAGGGGCGGCCATCCTCCTTGGCCATCAGCAGGCGCCCGGCGTGCCAGACCGGCGTGGTGTTGGCCACGGTGCGATCGATGCCCGCCACATCGGCATCATCGGTAAAGGGGTTGCGATAGCGGCCAAAGCGGGCGCGGCCCTTCTCATCCTCGGCGATCCAGCGCGCGGTGCGGACATAGCGGATCGCGTAATCCACGGTGTTGTCGGCGTTGAAGGACACGCGGCTGATCATGCCGTCGCCAGAGAGCACGTTGTCGTCATCGAACTTGGGCGCGAAATGCGGATCGGGCACCGCGCGATAGAAGCTGCCGACAACCTCGGGCGGCAAAGTGCCCTCGACCTTCAGGCCGGTGAGCGAGATTTCCTGTCCCACCGGCTGGTTAAGGCCGACAAAATGCGATGTCTGCGGGAATTGCCTTGCGGTTGCGGGCGCATCGGTCCCTGCGATTGTAGCCATGATCCTCACCTCTTTATACTAACTTTTGTTAGCATCTTATGCGCTTTGCCGCGTCTTGCAATCCCCTTTCGACGATGCGGGGCGATGGGGCGGGTCGCAAATTGTATCGTCCCGTTCGGGATGGTTGAATTATCCCGGTTTCTGCGCCAGCTTTGCGCCGTAAAAAGGCTGGCCGCGCGGGCCTGTCCCATCAAGGAGAGCATTCCCATGTGCGACGAACTCACCATCGCCGATGACGATGCCCATGCCGCCACGCGGGGCCTGTCACGCCGCCAGTTTGCCGCGTTGAGCGCGGCAGGCGCCGCCGCCGCCATGGCCGGGGCGCAGCAGGCAATTGCCGCAGGCGCGGCATTGAAGGAAAGCGCGGTGGCGATTTCCACGCCCGATGGCCAATGCGACGCTTTCTTTGTCCACCCCGCCGCCGGCAAGCATCCGGGCATTATCGTATGGCCCGACATTGCCGGTTCGCGCGATGCCTATAAGGTGATGGCGCGGCGTCTGGCCTCGGACGGCTATGCGGTCCTGCTGGTCAACCATTACTATCGCACGGCCAAGGCGCCGCTGCTGAACAGCCTTGCCGAATGGCGCACGCCCGCCGGCGGCGAGAAGCTGAAGCCCGCGATTGCCGCCATCACCACGCCGGGCATCATCAGCGATGCCAAAGCCTTTGTGGGCTGGCTGGACAAGCAGGCGGCGGTCGACACCAAGCGCAAGATCGGTTCGGCGGGCTATTGCATGACGGGCGGCTATACCGTGCGCACGGCGGCGGCCAATCCCGACCGGGTCACGGCCTGCGCCAGTTTCCACGGCGGCGGTCTGGTGGGCGATGCGGCCGACAGCCCGCACAAGCTGATCGGGGCGACCAAGGCCGGCTTCCTCTTTGCCATCGCCAAGAATGACGATGCGCGCAGCCCCGGCGACAAGGATGCGCTCAAAGCCGCCGCTGCGTCCGCCGGGCGCCCGGCCGAGGTGGAAGTGTACAATGCCGATCATGGCTGGTGCACGCTGGACGCACCGTCCTATGACAAGGGCGAGGCGGAGCGCGCCTATGCCCGCCAGCTTGCGCTGTTCGCCAAGCTGTAAAAAAGAGGGGGAGGTTTTCGGCCTCCCCCTTTCCATCCTTCAGAAATCCTTCTTCAGCGTCACCGCCCATGTGCGCGGCAGGCCGGGCGCGCCCGACACCGTGCCGATCGACACATAATTCGCGGTCATAGAGGTGAAGTAATATTTGTTGAAGATGTTGCGCACCTCGACGCTGGCGGTCCAGCCATCGGCGGCGCTCTTCCATGTGATGCGGCCATTGCCCAGAAAATAGCCGTTGATCCGGTTGGTCGCCACCTGCGTGGCCAAGGCGCCGCCGCCGCCCGTCGGGGTGGTGGTGGATACGACCGCGCTGTCGACATTGGTGGGGTCGACATAGATGTGCGACTGGTAATTGCCATCGGCGCGGAAGGAGAGCGTGCCCTTCAGGACATCGGGGATGTCATATTGCACGCCCGCATTCCACTTCCAATTGGGCGTGTAGGGCGGAACCATGTTGGCGGCAACGCCCGTGCTGGCCGTGTCCACGGTGGTATATTTGAAATCGAGATAGGAGAGCGAAGCATCGAAGGTCAGCCCGGCGGTCGGGCGGATCATCGTTTCGATTTCAATACCCTTCACATGGGCCGAGCCGACATTCTTGGGTTGCAGGCAGGGTGTCGAGGGGAAGCCCAGATTGTTGGGGCAATTGAGCACCGTTAGGATGATGTTCTTGTAATCATTGTAGAAGGCCGACACGTTAAAGCGCAGCTTGCGGTCGAACAGGTCGGATTTGAAGCCCGCCTCATAGGCCACGATGGTCTCGGGCTGGAAGGACTGGGCCTGGTTGATATAGAAGGGACGCGGATTGACGCCGCCCGCGCGATAGCCGGTCGAAACCTGAGCATAGACCATCAGCTGCGGGTTGAAGCGATAGTCGCCCGCGATGCGCCAGTCGGTGCGCTGCTTTTCAAAATGGGCGTTGAGGCCATTCAGAGCAGCAATCGCGCAATTCGCAGGCTGGCCCACGACAAAGGGATAGCCGGTGCAGGGCAGGATCGTCGAGCCATCGGGATTATGCCGTGAATAGGTGTAATCCTTGGTGTCCCAACTGGCGCGCACGCCGCCCGTGATGGTCAGCGCGTCGGTCAGCTTGCCCGAGACATTGGCAAACACCGCCTTATTCGTGGCGGGCGTCGTGTCCGGCCCGTGCAGGAAGTCGATGCCCGCATAGTTGAGGTCGATGCGCCCGGTATAGGTGCCCTTGGCATGGAAGTAGAAGCCGCCCACCGTGTAATCCAGACGGCGGTTCAGAGCCTTGCCGGACAGGCGGATTTCCTCGCTCCACTGGGTATTGGCCTGCGCCTGCTCCAGCATCGAGGGCTGGACCGGGGCGCCTTCGGCAAAGGCCCATGACGAGGTGTAATGGCGATAGGCCGAAATCGATTTGAGCGCCAGATCCTCGGCGATCGTCCAGTCGATGGTCCCGGCAAAGCCATAATTGTCGAGGTTCGAATGCGGGTTCAGCGTCAGCGGCTTATACGGCATCTGGCTGTCCGATGCCGCATTGTCGAAGAAGGTGGCATAGGAAACATAGCGCCCGTCATACCCGGCGGGCACCGTGTCGCAGCTGTTCACGCCGCTGGCGACAAAGGCGCAGTTCAAGGGAATCGGGGCGCCGTTGGTGCCGCGCAGCCATGGGCGGGCGGGCGACTTGCTGACGGGCGAACCGGCGAATTGCGCGATGGAATTGCCATAGATCAGCACGGTCGCGCCCGGCTCGTCGCGCTGGCGGGTGTAATCGCCCGAGACATTGACCTCGACATTGCTGGCCGGTTGCCAACGCAGCGCGACCTTGCCCGCGGTAAAGCTGGTGCCGCCCAGCGTGCCCAGCACTGGGCTGTCGCCGGTGGCCTGCGTGGGCACATTCGATCCGGGGTGGGTCTTGGCGTAATCCAGCCGCTTGACATAGCCGTCGCGGTTCTTGGTTGCGCCCGACACGCGCAGGAACAGATTGTCGGCCAGTTTCAGGTCGAAAAAGCCGCGCATGTCGATGCGGTTGAACGAGCCGTAGGTGCCCTCGACCATGCCCTTGCCATTGCCCTGCGGCTTGACCGAATAGAGCTTGATCGAACCGCCCAGCGAGTTGCGCCCGGAAAGCGTGCCCTGCGGCCCGCGCAGCACTTCGACCCGGTCAAGGTCCATCAGGTCGAGCAGCGACCCGGTGAGGGTGGGCAGGTAAACGTCATCGATATACATGCCCACGCCCGGTTCGAGCGCGAAATTGGGGTCCGTCTGCCCCACGCCGCGGATAAAGGCGATGATGCCCGGCCCGAGATAGGCGTTTTGCGGGGTCAGGGTGACATTGGGCGTCTGCGCGGCCACTTCGGCCACATTGGTCTGTCCGCGCGCGGCCAGCGACGCCCCGGTCATGGCCGTGATGGCCAGCGGCGTGTCCTGCAACTTCTGGCTGCGGAATTGCGCCGTGACAACGATCTCTCCTGTGGTAACGTCCTTCTTGGGCTGCTCGGTTTGAGCATGGACGGTGGTGGCGGTTGCGATCATCGCAACACAGGCGCCAGACAGGTAAAGCCCCCGAATACCGATCATGATGCATCCTCTCATAGGTGCGCGGCGAATCCCTAGCACGCCGCGTCAACGCCTGTTTATCGCGTTTGTGAAAATTTCAGCAATGTGATTGTTATTCCTAATCCCATTTTCACCACCACCGCGACATTCTTGCCGCAGTCCTGCCCAAGGGCCGGGGGCTTGCCGCCGCGGCGCGTGCGCCCCATATGTCGGGACAGCAAAGGAGAACCCCGATGGCCGACCCCGACATGCCCCAGACCGAGGAAGAATGGCGCGCACGCCTGACCCCGATGCAATATCATGTCCTGCGCGAAGGCGGCACCGAACGCGCCTTTACCGGCGAGTATGAAAGCAACAAGACGGCGGGCGAGTATCTTTGCGCGGGCTGCGGCGCGCCGTTGTTCTCATCGGAGACCAAATATAATTCCGGCTCGGGCTGGCCCAGTTTCTATGCCCCCGAGGGCAGCGACGCTGTTCTGGAGCACCGCGACATGTCGCATGGTATGATCCGCACCGAGGTGCGCTGTGCGCGCTGTGACGGCCATCTGGGCCATGTCTTTCCCGATGGTCCGCAACCCACCGGCCTGCGTTATTGCATCAACAGCGCCAGTCTGGATTTTGAGCCAAAGGACTGATCACCCCGTTTTTGCGGCAACCCCAGCAATTTCAGGTTAACCAAGAGCCCTCTATCGCCTATGCGGATTTGTCGGGCGGCGCGCGGATCCAATTCGCGCGCCCGTGGTTTGTGCATGATTGGCGCGGCGCGGTTCCTTTTCCGCGCGTGCAGCAGGGGTTGGCGTTTCGATGGCAAGGCAGAATAGGCGCGGTTCGGGCGATTCCGATAAAGAATCGGGTTCAGGCCTGCGCAGGTTTTTGAAAAAACTGGCGATCTGGACCGGGGCCTTGGGCCTGCTGGCGCTGATCACCATATTTGCCGCTGTCTGGTTCGAAGCCCAGCAATTGCCCGATTTCGACACGATGAAGACCAGCCAGAACGGCCAGACCATTCTGGTTCGCGCGCGCGACGGCAGCGAATTGTTCGCCATGGGGCCCAGCTATGGCAAGTGGCTGTCCTATCAGGAAATCCCCTCGTCGATGAAAGCGGCCATCGTTGCCACCGAGGACCGCCGTTTCCGCGACCATATCGGGATTGACCCGATCGGCGTGCTGCGCAGCTTTTACGTGCGCGCGCAAAAGGGCAAATGGCGTCAGGGCGGCTCGACCCTGACCCAGCAGCTTGCCCGCACGATCTTTTTGAACAATGACCGCACCTGGAACCGCAAGGCGCGCGAGGCGCTGATCGCGCTGGCGCTGGAGTTCAAGTTTTCCAAGGACGAGATCCTCGAACTCTATCTGAACAAGGTCTATTTTGGCGGCGGCGCCTATGGTGTGGATGCGGCCGCGCGCAAATTCTTCGGCCACGAAGGCCGCCAGCTCAGCCTGGGCGAGGCCGCGATCATTGCGGGTCTGGTCAAGGCGCCAAGCCATTATTCCCCCACCGCCGACCAGCAGGCCGCCATCGATCGCGCCAAGGTCGTGCTGGAGGTGATGGTGGATGCAGGTGCGATCACCCCGGCGCAGGCCGATGCCGTCGACCTGCAATCGGTCAAGCTCGCCGCCGAAGCCTCGCAAAGCACAGTGCGCTATTTCACCGACTGGGCGCTGCCGCAGCTTGACGTGTTGCTGCCCGAAACGCGCGACCCCAACAATCATGACAATCTGGAGGTCTGGACCACGCTGGACCCCAAGCTTCAGAACGCTGCCGCCTCGGCCATCAAGGGTTATACACCCAAGGATGCGCAGGGCGCGCTGGTCAGCATGGACCGCGACGGCGCGGTGCTGGCGATGGTGGGCGGGCTGGATTACGTGACCAGCAATTACAACCGCGCGACCAATGCCCTGCGCCAGCCCGGCTCGGCGTGGAAGCTCTTCGTCTATATGGCCGCGCTGGAGGCGGGCGTGAAGCCTGACGATCCGGTGGTTGACCAGCCTGTCACCATTGATGGGTGGAGCCCGCGCAATTCGGGCGGCACCTATGCGGGCCAGATCGACGTGCGCACCGCCTTTGCCTATTCGAAAAACACCGTGGCCGCGCAATTGGGCCAGCAGGTGACGTTTGACGCCGTGGCCGCGATGGCGCGCCGTTTTGGCATTTCCACGCCGATCTCGACCAACCCCTCGATGGTGCTGGGCAGCAATGATGTCCGCGTGATCGACATGGTGAAGGCCTTTGCCGCCGTTTCGGCGCGGGGCACCTCGGTCGAGCCTTATGGCATTGTCAAGGTCGTCGCCAGCGATGGCCGTGTGCTGTATGAACATGCCCAGAAGCAGGGGCAGACGCTGGTGGCGCCCTTCGTTTCGGCGGGGATCACCGACCTGCTTCAGACCGCCGTCAACATCGGCACGGGCCGGGCGGCCCAGATCGGCCGCCCCGTGGCCGGCAAGACCGGCACCACCAGCAGCAACAAGGACGGCTGGTTCCTCGGTTTTTCCAGCGGCGTTACCACTGGCGTGTGGATGGGCCGCGACGATGCCAAGCCTGTGCCCGGCCTGCAGGGCGGCACGGCCCCGGCGCGCGCCTTTGCCCAATATATGAAGGTCGCCGTGGCCCAGCGCCCGATTGAGCCCTTCGAAACCCAGTTGACCCTGCCTGACTGGCAGCTGGAACCCGACGATATTGCCAACCTGAGCGGGCCGGACGCCTATGTGCCGACCGATGAGGGCGCGGCCCCGGATGGCAACAATCCCACCGACAATCAGCCCGCGCCTGCGGCCAATCCGGACTTTCTGGACAATGCCACCGGGCGTCAGGGGGACAATACCCGCAAGCGGGCGCAGCCGGGCGTGGGGATTTAAGGGACGAGGGATTTATGCGAGGGACTCGTCCCTCGCGCTCCCGTCACTGTCTGCGATGAGCTTACCGCGCCGCAGGCTTTAATCTTATAAGCCCATTCTGGCCTACCTAGCGCCACCTCATGAATGGGATTGCAAAGGTACCGAGTCCCTTTGCCCGCCGGAGGCATAAAACCCGCGACCTCACAAAACAAAACCCCCGCCAGCCTGACGCTGACGGGGACCTGTTCATGCCCAATGGGTCAAGCGATCAACGCAGGCGGATGCCCACATAGATCGGCGGCTGACCGGGGCGCATCCATTGGACGCCGATGGCGGTGCGGCCCGCCGACTGCGCCGCGCGGATGCCGTTTTCGACCTCGCCCACGCTGGTGATCGGGGTGTTGTTGACCGAGAGCAGCACGTCGCCGCGTTCAAAGCCCTTGGCGCCCGCATCCGAGGAGGCATCGACGCCCGCCACGACCACGCCCTTGGTATCCTCAGGCAGGCCAAGCTGGCGCGCGATCTGCGGATTGAGCGTCAGCAGCGAGAGGCCGAGCGCCTTTTCGGCAAGGCCAGAGCCCTTGGTGGGGGCCTTTTCGAAATCGTCGCCGCCCTTCTTGCGGTCAAAGGTCTGTTGGGCCAGTTCCTCGTCGGTCGGGCGCTTGGACACCGCGACATTAAGCGTCAGGTGCTGGCCGCCGCGCAGCACTTCGAGCGGGATCTTGGTGCCGGGCTTCACGTTCGAGACGAGGAAGGAGAGCGTCTGGTCGCGGGTGACTTCCTTGCCGCCGACCTTGAGCACGATGTCGCCCGCCTTGACGCCGCCCTGATCGGCGCCCTTGCCCGGCTCGACCGCCTGGATCAGTTCGCCGCGATTGTGGGGCAGGCCCATCGAATCGGCATAGTCGGTGGTGACGGGCTGGATGCGCACGCCCAGATAGCCGCGCTCGATAGTCTGGCCCTTGATCAATTGATCGACGATGGGCGCGGCGGTTTCGGCCGGAATCGCAAAACCGATGCCCACACTGCCGCCAGAGGGCGAGAAGATCGCGCGGTTGATGCCGATCACCTGGCCCTTCATGTCGAACATCGGGCCGCCCGAGTTGCCCTGATTGATCGCCGCGTCGGTCTGGAGATAGCGGTCATAGGCGCCGCCCTGACCCGTGTTGCGATAGACCGCCGAGATGATCCCGGCCGTCACCGTGCCGCCAAGGCCGAAGGGGTTGCCGATGGCGACCACCCAATCGCCCACGCGGGCGCTGCGGCTGTCGCCGAATTTGACGAAGGGCAGGGGCTTGCCCGCCGTGATTTTCAGCACGGCAAGGTCGGAGGCCGCATCCTTGCCGATCAGCTTGGCGGGATATTCGCTGCCGTCGGGCAGGGTGACGGTGATCGATTCGACCACGCCTTGTCCTTCGGGTGTCACCACATGGTTGTTGGTGACCAGATAGCCGTCGGCCGAAACGATAAAGCCCGAACCCAGCGACTGCGCCTCGCGGGTTTGCGGCCCGGAATCGCCGCCGCCGAAGAAGCCTTCAAAGGGGGTGCCGGCAAAGGGATTGGCCCCGCCCGCCACGCGCACCTTCTGGCGGGTGGAAATGTTCACCACCGCCGGCTGCAACTGACTGGTAAGATCGGCAAAACTGGACGGCGCGCCCACGCGGGGCGTGATCGCCTGAATGTTCTGCGCATCGTTTTGCGCCACCTGCGCCCCGGCGGGAAGTCCGGTGAGGAGCGAGAGGGTCGCACCCCCAAGAAGCAGCGCACTGGTCACTCCATAAGCGTATCGCACTGGGCATAGTCCTTGTTGTGTTGCCCGGACCCGGTTGCACCGGGGGCGGGGGCCGGTCTCCGTCCGGCCATGGGGTTGTATTTACGCGCGGGCGTCCTGAATGGAAATTGAATAGGCGCGTGCCGGTTCCATCGCCCTATTGACCCTTCTGGCTGCGGAACTGGCGCAGATAGTCATTGTCCGGCGTCAGCACGATCGTGGTCGACGATTTGTTGGCCGGATTGGCGAAGGTGGTGCGATAGCTCTCCATCGCGCGATAGAAATCGTAAAAGGACGGGTCCTTGCCATAGGCCTCGGCATAGATCTTGGCGGCGGTGGCCTCGGCGTCGGCGCGGATGATCTGGGCCTGTTTCTGGCCCATGGCGCGGATGGTGGTGGCTTCCTGCTCACGCGCGGCCTCCATCCGGGCATAGGCGCGTTCGAGCGGCGTGCCGTCGGGCAGGTCGGCGCGCTTGATGCGCACGTCGATGATCTGGGCGCCATATTCGCGCGCCTCGATGTCCAGCGCTTTGCGGATCTGCTCCATCATCACGCCGCGCTCGGGCGTCAGCAGCGACTGAAACGTATAGCTGGCCAGACCCTGGCGCAGCACGCTGGTCATGATCGGCTGCAACTGTTCCTGGACGCGCTCGGCGGTTCCGGCGGTGCGCACCATCTTGACCGGATCGATGATGCGAAAGCGGGCATAGGCATCCACCTCCAGCCTTTGCTGGTCCGAGGAGTTAACCTGCTGGCGCTCCATATCCAGATTGAGCACGCGCCGGTCCACCCGCACCAGCGTTTCAAGGAAAGGCACCCGCAGCGACAGTCCTGCGCCGGTGTTGCCATAATCCACGCCCGGCTTGTAACGGTTGATGACGCGCACCGGATCGCCCAGCCACATCACCACCGCCTGCTGGCTCTCGGGCACTTCGACAATGGCCGAAAAGCCCACCAGCGCCGCCGCGATCAACCCTGCCACCGCCAGTTTGGCGCGCGGGGCAATGCCGTCCTGAAACAGCGCGCTCATGGCTTCACCACCACGCCGTCTTCGGCCGGTTTTTTCTGGATCGCGGGCAAAGGCATATAGGAATTGAAACCGCCGGCAGGGGCGATCACCTTGTCATTCTGCGACAGAACCTGCTCCATCGTGGCGTAATACATGCGGCGGCGCGTCACTTCGGGCGCCAGCTTGTACTGGGCATAGACCTTGTTGAAGGCGGTGGCATCGCCCTCCGCGCGCTGCACCACCTGTTCGGCATAGGCGCGCGCGTTCGACATATCGCGGTTGGCGTCCTGCTGGGCGGCCTGCACGCGTTGAAAGGCGTCATTGACCTTGGAGGGCGGATCGGCCTTCTTGATGTCCACGCCCTGCACCAGAATGCCCGAATGATAGGCGTCGAGCACCGCCTGCATCCGCTGGCGCACATTGCTTTCGATTTCGGCGCGGCGCGTGCCCAGCATCACGTCATTAAGCTTAACCTCGGCCACGCTGGCGCGCATCGCGGCCTCGGCCACTTCGCGCACGGTGCCCTGCGGGTCCTCCAACTGATAGGCGAACTGCTTGAGATTGCGGATGTTCCAGCGGATGATATAGCTTAAATCCACAAGGCTCTGATCGCCCGTCAGCATCAGCTTTTCGGTTTCGCCCTCGGGCACATTGTCGCGCCGGATCGAGGTTACATCCTCGACCCGCACGCGCTGGATCGGCCAGGGTGCGGTGAAATTCATGCCCGGCCCGATCGTGGCGGTATACTTGCCAAAGGTGGTGACCACGCCCTGCTCGTTCGAGGAGAGCTGATGCCCGGTGGAAAACACCAGCCAGACCAGCGCCACCCCGCCCAGCACCAAGGGTGTCCAGCTCTTGCCGTCGGGGCGCTGGGGGATGCGGAAATTGGGGCCGGAGGGCATGGGGCCGGGGCCGCCCGGTCCGCCGTTTTCGCGCCGGGCGCGGAAAATGTCCTCAAGGCTGCTGGCGCGGCGCGGGGGCGCGCCCTTGCCGCCGCCCGGTCCGCCGCTGGGCGTTTGCCAAGGGTTGCGCGGGCCTGTGCCTTCGGGCCTGTTGCCTTCGGGCTTTTTGCCCTCCGCATCGCCGTCATCCTGCTCGGCGTTGAACACCGGGGGCAGGGCAGGGGACATGTCCCAGACCCGATCCTGTTTCCGGCTCTGAAACCGGCGTTGAATTTCCTGCGCTATCCGCTCGGCCAATTGCTTCATGGTCTTATCTATAGGTGCCTCCTTGCGAATTAACAGGGGGCGATTGAAGCCGCGCGCGCAAATTTCCCCTAGGGCGCGCGCGTTCGGGTGTTTCCCCTTGAGCGCAAAATGCTCTAGGGCGCGGGGGCAGGGCTGTTTTTGGCCTGTTTTATTGCCCCGTTTGCTGCAAGGAAACTCTGATGACTGCCCAGCCCGCCGATGATCTGCGCCAACTTCTGCCTGCCGATATGGCCGCGCGGGTGCAATCGCTGCGTCTGGCCGATGGGGTGGTGACGCTGGTGCTGGACGGGGCGGGGCTGGACGGCGATGGCCGTGCCGCGCTGGAGGCCGGGGCCAAGGCTGTGCTCTCGGCCGCGCCCGGCGTATCCGAGGTGCGCGTAGGCATCGTGGCCGACCGCGATGCGCCTCCTCCGGCGCCCAAGGGGCCGCTGATCCTGGCCGTGGGCTCGGGCAAAGGGGGCGTGGGCAAATCCACCCTCTCGGCCAATCTGGCGGTGGCGCTGGCGCGGATGGGGGTGCGGGTCGGGCTGGTCGATGCCGACATCTATGGCCCGTCACAGCCGCGCCTGCTGGCCAATGAGGGCAAGAAGCCCGCCGCCAAGGACAGCAAGATGTTTCCCGTGCCCAGCCCTTATGGCGTGTCGGTGCTCTCGATGGGCCATCTGATCGAGGATGGGCGCGCGATTGCATGGCGCGGGCCGATGGTGTCGGGCGCGCTGGGGCAATTGATCGACGCATGGTGGGGCGAAACGCAGGTGCTGGTGATCGACCTGCCCCCCGGCACGGGCGATGTGCAATTGACCATGGTGCAGAAGCACAAGCCCGCAGGCGCCGTCATCGTCTCGACCCCACAGGATCTGGCGCTGATGGACGCCAGTCGCGCGCTCAACCTGTTCGAGGCGGCCCATGTGCCGGTGCTGGGGCTGGTGGAGAATATGGCGGGCTATGTCTGCCCCCATTGCGGCAATCTGTCCGATCCCTTCGGCCTTGGCGCGGTCGAGGATGCGGCTAAAAGGCTCGATATGCCCTTCCTTGGCCGCGTGCCTCTGGATATGGCGATCCGGCTTGGCTCGGACGCGGGCGAGCCGCCCGCGGCGGGCGAAGGTCCGCAGGCCGAGGCTTTTGCCGCCATCGCCCGCAAGCTGCTGCCGTGGCTGGCCACGCAGGGTGTGACCCCGGAAAAGGGCTAAGCCGCAGATGGCCATCACCCGGCGGCAATGGTTGATCGGCGCGGCGGCGGGCGGTGGCCTTGTGGTCGGGTGGAGCCTGCTGCCCCGGCATTACGCCTATCCCTTTCCGGCCGAGGAGGGGGAATATCCCTTCGACGCATGGCTGCGCATCGGCAAGGACGGCGTGGTTAATGTGGCGATCCCCCAGCTCGAAATGGGGCAGGGGGTGATGACCGTGCTGGCCCAGATCGCGGCGGTCGAACTGGGGGCGGATTGGCGACAGGTGGCGGTGACGCCCGCGCCGATCGGGGCGCAATTTCCCAACCTGCCGCTGGCGGCGCAATGGGCGCCGCTCTGGGCGCCGATTGTTGCGCCGCTGGTTGGGGATCGGCATGGCTGGCTGGTGCGCCGCTGGGCCGAGGATCACCGCTTTATGGCCACCGGCGGGGGCACATCGGTGGCGGCCTATGAGGAGCCTCTGCGCAAGGCGGCGGCGGGCGCGCGGGCGGTGCTGGCCATGGCGGCGGCGGCGCGCTGGGGCGTGAACTGGGAGCAATGCGAGGTGTCGGGCGGGGCGGTGCGCCATGGCGGGCGCTCGTTTGGCTTTGGCGCGCTGGTTCAGGATGCGGCGGGCCTGACCCCGCCCGATCCGCCGGTGCTGCGCCCCACGCCGCCTGCGGAAAGCCCTGCGGCGCTGCCTGCGGGGGCGGATTTGGCCTTTCCCCGGCTCGATGCTCCGGCCAAGGTCGATGGATCATGGCCCTTTGCAGGCGATATCCGTTTGCCCGACATGCTCTATGCCGCGATCCGCCATGCGCCGCGCGGGGAAAATATCGCGCTGGGCGCGCATGATGCGGGCCGGGCGCGCGGGGTTTCGGGCTTTGTCCGCATGGTTGAAGGGCCGCGCTGGGTGGCGGCGGTGGCCACCGACTGGTGGGCGGCCGAACAGGCGCTGGCCAGAATCGCGCCCGGCTTTGCGGTGGACAAGCCGCTGGAAAGTGCAGGCATCGCCAAGGCGCTCGATGATGCGCTGAGGGGTGATGACACCCACCGCATGGTGTCGCGGGGCGATGCCGATGGCATTCTGGGCGCGCATCCGCAATTTTCCGCGCGCTATGACATCGCCCCTGCCTTGCACGCCACGCTGGAAACCGCCACGGCCACGGCGCGCCTGCGCGATGGCAAGGTCGAGGTCTGGGCCGCGGTGCAGACGCCCGAACGGGCCAGACTGGCGATTGCGCGCGATCTGGCGGTGCCCGCGCATAAGGTCATGCTCTATCCCGCCGCCGCGGGGGGCAGTTTCGACGCGCGCCATGACGCCCGCTTTGCCATTCAGGCCGCAGCCATCGCGCAGGCGGTGGGCAAGCCGGTGCAACTGATCTGGAGCCGGTGGCAGGAGCATGTTTCCGGCCTGCCGCGCGCGCCCATGGCCGCCCATGTCGAGGCGCGGGCCGATACGGCGGGCCATGTTGCGGCCTGGCGCGCCAAAATCGCCATGCCCGCCACGATGCGCGAATTCGGCCTGCGTATGCTTTCGGCCGCCAGCCCGACCAAGGCGGCCAGGATGCAGGACCGCAAGGACATGATGGCGATGGAGGGCGCCAATCCGCCCTATGCCATTGCCCATGTGGCGGTTGATCATGCCCCGGTCGCTATCGGCCTGCCTACGGGGCAGATGCGCGGGGGGCCGTCTGCGCTGCACGCCTTTGTCACCGAGAGCTTCATGGACGAAATCGCCGCCGCGCTGGGGCGCGAGCCTTTGTCCTTCCGCATGGGCATGCTGGCGGACGATGCGCGGATGGCGGCCTGTCTCCAGCGCGTCTCGGCGCTGGCGGGGTGGAACGGTGGCAAGGACGGCAGCGGAGCAGGGCTGGCCTGTCACCGCATGGGGGCGGTGGCCGACGGCGGATGCATTGCGGCCATCGCCACCGCGCGGCGCAGCGATGCGGGCGTGCGGGTGGACCGCATCACCGCCGTGGCCGACATTGGCCGCATCATCAACGCCGACATTGCCCGCCAACAGATCGAGGGCGGGCTGATCTACGGCATCGGCCTTGCCCTTGGCGCCAGCACGGCGTGGCAAAAGGGCCTGCCGGTTTTCTCACGGCTGGGCCAACTGGGCCTGCCCTTGCTGGCCGATTGCCCCGAAGTCGAGGTTGAATTGATCGCCAGCGGGGCCGATCCGTTTGACCCGGGCGAACTGGGCGTGGCGGTGGCCGCGCCCGCGATTGCCAATGCTCTGTTTTCCGCCACAGGTATCAGGCTTCGCCGCCTGCCTCTGGCCTCTGATGATTAGGAATGATGATGAAGCGCCCTTATGACCAGATAACCGGGCACCCGCCTGTGGCCGCCCCGCGCGTGGGGGTGATGCTGGTCAATCTGGGCACGCCGCAGGCGCCCACGGCATCGGCGGTGCGCACCTATCTGGCCGAATTCCTGTCGGACCGGCGGGTGGTGGAAATTCCGCGCGCTGTGTGGCTGCCGATCCTGCATGGCATCATCCTGCGCACCCGCCCGGCCAAATCGGCCCACGCCTATGCGCAGGTGTGGACCGATCAGGGCTCGCCTCTGGCCGCGATCACGCGGGCGCAGGCCGAGGCGTTGCAGGCGCGCATGGGCGATGCGGTGATGGTCGACTGGGCGATGCGCTATGGCGCGCCCTCGATTCCGGCTGTGCTGGAGCGGATGAAGGCGGCGGGTTGCGAGCGCATTCTGGTGGCCCCGCTCTATCCGCAATATTGCGGCGCGACCACGGCCAGCGTGATCGACCGGCTGGGCGAGGGGCTGGCGGCGATGCGCTGGCAACCGGCGATCCGCACCCTGCCGCCCTATTACGACGATCCGGCGCATATCGAGGCCTTGCGGGCCGATCTCTCGGCGCAATTGCGAGGGCTGGCTTTTGTGCCGCAGGTGCTGCTGCTCTCGTTCCACGGCATGCCCGAGCGTACGCTGCATCTGGGCGACCCCTATCATTGCCAATGCCGCAAGACCGCGCGCCTGCTGGGCGAGGCGCTGGCGGGGGAATTTCCGGGGCTGAAGGTGGAAACCTCGTTCCAGTCGCGCTTTGGCCGCGCCAAGTGGCTTGAGCCTTCGACCGAGAATACGCTGGCCCGTCTGGCGCGCGAGGGTGCGGCGCAGGTGGCGATTGCCGCGCCCGGCTTTTCCGCCGATTGCGTCGAAACGCTGGAGGAACTGGCCATCCGCGGGCGCGAAGTGTTCGAGGAAGCGGGCGGGAAAGACTATGCCGTGCTGGAATGCCTCAATGCGCGCGCCGATGGCATGGCGATGCTGGAAGCGCTGGTGCGGCGGGAATTGCTGGGCTGGGTCTGAGCCTTCAGAAATCCGCCCTTAAAAATCCCAAGCAATCCCCTTGCGCGTGAAATCGCCGTAGCGCGTGGGCGAGAGGCCCTCGGGGTCTTCCTCATCTTTCGGCGGGGCCGGGGCGGGCACGGGATCGTTGGTCCAATGCTGAGGCTTGGTGAAAGTGCCGGGGCGCTGGGTGGCGCGCTGGATCGGCCGGGGGGTGGCATCGTCGGTCATGGCCTTGCCATGCGCCTGCTGGCGCTGGAATGCAATATACCCTAAGGGCCGCCGATGAACCAACGCAACAATCGACCCGAGACTGGCGAAACCGTCCCCGGCCTTGCCCCCCGCCGTGCCGCTTTGCGCCTGATGGATGCGGTTCTGCGCCGGGGCGAAACGCTTGATAATGCGGCCCATGCCGCCACGCAGGGCCTGCCCCAGAATGACAAGGCGCTGGCCCGCGCGCTGGCGGGCGAGGCGATGCGCTGGATGGTGGATCTCGACGCGCTGATCGATTCGGCGACCAAGCAGATTCTGCCCGAGGATGCCAAGCCGCGCGCTGTGCTGCGTCTGATGCTGGCGGGCTGGCTGCGGTTGGAAACGCCGCCCCATGCGGTGGTGGCCACCGGGCTGGAACTGCTGCAGGGCGGGCCGCGCCGGTTGGCGCATGGCGTGTTTTCCGCGCTGGTGAAGCAAGGCGTGACGCTGCCCGCAGTCCCGACCCTGCCCGAGGCGGTGGCGCAGCGTTGGGGCGAGCGGGGCGCGGCGATCGCGGCGGGTCTGGCCGTGCCGCCGCCACTGGATCTGAGCGTGAAGGCGGGCAAGGATGCGCCCGAGGGCCGCTCGCTGATGCCCGGCCATGTGCGCCTGTCGCGCGGGGATGCGGTGGAAAGCCTGCCCGGTTTTGCCGATGGCGACTGGTGGGTGCAGGATCTGGCCGCCTCGATCCCGGCGCGTTTGATCGGCGCGGGCGCTGGCCGCGTGCTAGACGTTTGCGCCGCGCCGGGTGGCAAGACAATGCAACTGGCCGCCGCCGGTTGGGATGTGACCGCGCTGGACAGCAGCCCCAAGCGGATCGAGCGGATGCGGGCCAATCTGGCGCGCACCGGGCTGGAGGCCGATCTGATCGCGGCCGATGCGCTGAAATATGCGCCGGAGGAATTGTTCGACGCGGTTTTGCTGGATGCGCCCTGCACGGCGACGGGCACATGCCGCCGCCATCCCGATGTGCTCCACCGCATTGGTCCGCGCCAGATTGCCGAGATGGCCGAATTGCAGGAGGCTTTGCTGGCACGCGCGGCGGGGTGGCTTAAGCCCGGCGGCGTGCTGGTCTATGCGGTCTGCTCGCTGGAGCGCGAGGAGGGTGAGGAGCAGGCGGCCAAAGTGGGCCTGACCCCCGATCCGATCCGGGGCGAGGAATTGCCCTCAGGTCTGGCGCCGGGCGCCGAGGGCTGGCTGCGCACCGATCCGGGGATGCTGGGCGAGGCAGGCGGGCTGGATGGGTTTTTCGTCGCGCGCTGGCGGAAATAGACCGGGCGGTCAGAGAATCAGCGTGGCGGATTTGTTCGCCGCCTGCGCCATCAGGTTTAGCGCCTGATGGCCGCGCCCGGTGAGGCAATAGCGCCCCTCGACCATCTGTTCGACCAGCCCTTCGGAGCACAGCGCCGAGAGCCAGAACAGCGCCGTGGCCACGCCCTCAGGCCCCAGATCGGCCAGATCGCCGGGGCCAAGCCCTTCAAATCCGACCACATCGAGCCGCATCAGCAGGTCGATCCCATCGACCGGAAACATCCGGTTATGCAGAATGCGCGCTGCGGTCAGGATATGGTGCAGGATGGCGAACATGGGACCGGCCTCTCTTTGGGGTGAGGCTTGATCCCATGGAATGACAAATCGGGAAATTGATCAAAGATGATTTTTGCAATCGCCTTTGGCGATTAGGTTTACCCCTTCAGCCTGTCGGCAAAGCCCTTCTTCAGCTTGGCCAGCTTGGGCGGGATCACGGCAAGGCAATAGGGATTGCGCTGGCCTTCGCCTTCCCAGTAATCCTGATGGTAATCCTCGGCCGGATACCACGGGGCGATGGGCTCGATCGTGGTGACGATCGGGGCGGGCCAATCCTTTTGCGCGCGCAGCTTGGCCGTTTCCGCCTCGGCGCTCTGCACGGCGTCGAGCGGGAAGATCGCGCTGCGATACTGGGTGCCCACGTCATTGCCCTGACGGTTCAATTGCGTGGGATCATGCGTGGCAAAAAACACATCGAGCAGCGCGCCATAAGACAGGACCGCCGGATCGAAGGTGATGCGAATCGCCTCGGCATGGCCGGTCGCGCCGCTGCACACCTGTTTGTAGGTGGGATTTTCCACCGCGCCGCCGATATAGCCGCTTTCCACATTCCTGACCCCGGCCAGTTGCCGAAACACCGCTTCGACGCACCAGAAACAGCCGCCTGCGACAATTGCCTGCTGGGCCATGCCCATTCTCCAATCTTTCGTGATCGGTCCCTAGATAGGGATGAAAGCGCCACCTGCAATGGTGGACATAATTCCGCCCCCGACATAGGAAGCCGCCATGACAGAACGTACAATCACCGTCGCCGCGCTGCAACTGGCGCTGGGCAGCCAGGATGAGGCGCAGAACATCGGCGCGACTGTCGCGCTGGTGGAACAGGCCGCCGCGCAGGGCGCGCAGATCATCCTGCCGCCCGAACTGTTTTCCTCGCCCTATTTCTGCACGGTCGAGGATGAGGCGTTGTTTGCCCTTGCCCGCCCGGTTGATCAGCATCCCAGCGTGATCGTGATGCAGGAATTGGCGCGCAAGCTGAAAGTGGCGATCCCCACCAGCTTCTTTGAACGCGACGGGCATCATTATTACAACACGCTGGCCATGATCGATGCCGATGGGCAGATCATGGGCACCTATCGCAAGAGCCACATTCCCGATGGGCCGGGCTATGAGGAAAAATATTATTTCCGCCCCGGCAACACCGGTTTCAAGGTGTGGGATGTTTTCGGCACGCGCATCGGCGTGGGCATCTGCTGGGACCAGTGGTATCCCGAATGCGCGCGGGCGATGGCGCTGATGGGCGCGGAAATGCTGTTCTATCCCACTGCCATCGGCACTGAACCATACAATGCCGATCTGGACACCAGTCGCATGTGGCGCCGCGCGATGCAGGGCCATGCGGTGTCGAACTGCATGCCCGTGATCGCCGCCAACCGCATCGGCGCCGAGGCGGCCTATGGCGGGCCGGAACAATCCTATTACGGCCACAGTTTCATCAGCGACGAATGGGGCGATCTGACGGCCGAATTCGGCGCAGGCGAAACCGGCGTGCTGGTCCAAACGCTCGATCTGGCGCGGGCGGCCACGCACCGGGCCGGGATGGGCTTTTTCCGCGACCGCAGGCCCCAACTCTATGGCCGCCTTGCCCAGGACATCTGACCTCTATGTGATCGCGCTCGGCTCGAATGTGCGCCATGCGCGTCATGGCGGGCCCGAGCGTGTGCTGCGCGCCGCCGTCGCCGCGCTGGCCCATGCGGGGCTGGGGATCGAGGCGATGGCGCCGGTGATTCGCAGCGCGCCGCTGGGGCCGTCCTTGCGGCGCTATGCCAATGGCGCGGTGCTGGTGCGATCGGCCCTGCTGCCGCCTGCGATGCTCGCGCTGCTCAAATCCATCGAGCGCGAATTTGGGCGGCGCGGCGGAAAACGTTGGGGTTCGCGGGTGCTCGACCTTGATATCGTGCTGTGGAGCGGGGGAGAATGGCGCTCTGCCGGGCTTTGCGTGCCCCATGCCGCGTTCCGGCTGCGCGACTTTGTTTTGCGCCCGATCGCTGCACTTGTCCCCAACTGGCGCGATCCGCGCACAGGTTTTAGCATCAAACAATTACACAGCCGCTTGACCCGGAGCCTCCGCGCCCCTAGGGAACCGCGACCCGACGCCTGAAGCACCGACTTCAGCCGTACCCATGGGGGCCCATAGCTCAGTCGGTAGAGCAACTGACTTTTAATCAGTAGGTCGCTGGTTCGAATCCAGCTGGGCTCACCATAGGTTTCAAAGGCTTGGCTGGATGGCCAAGCCTTTTGCTTTTGGGCCTCCCACGATATTCCCCTTTCCGGCGGGCTGGCGCGGCATGGGCAATTGCCGCTTTGCACGACGAGCTTGGGCTTAGGGCTTGGTATCGGCGCGAGAAACTAATCGGCGTCCAACTGGCGGCGGCGCAGGGAACCCCAGCCCGTGGCGTGGATTGCATCGAGCGTGGCGGTGATTTGTGCGGTCTGCATCGGGTTGAAACCCAGGAGGGTGAGTATGACGGGCAACCAGGTCATGACTGAAAGACCCCATTAAATTCTGCTGCTGCGCCAAAAACGAGTTGATGGATCTCGTTCAGCGTTTCCCGGGCAAATCCGGCGTCAAGCAAACGGCGTGTTTCACCGGCAGGCATGGCGTCCCCGCGCAAGCGTAACAGGACGGCATAGCGCCGCAACGCCTCCAGTCGTGGATCGGCCAGCGGATTGGGCCGGTCCGCCCGGAACAGCCAGCGGGTGAAGCGATTGCCGCGCTCGGACTGTGTCAGACTGTCGATCCCGTCGTTCCGGGCAATGTGGATGGCCAGTCGCTCAAGCTTTGTCAGCGCCGGGATGCTCTGCGAATATTGCGCAGGCCGGGCTGCGGCGGGGCCGGTTGGGATAAAACCCTGCTCGAGATCCAGATAGGCCATAAGAATGCTCCTCGACGTCAGGAATTTGCGGCTTTCCTGCGTGACAAGGCGAAAATGGCGAAATTCGGTTCTTCATAACAGCCGATTAAATTTGAAGGATATGTTCGAGAATTTCGAACATTGCCGCTTCTCTGATGGGTGCCGCCACGTGGCGCGCGCCGCCAAACTGGTTGTTTGCGTCCTTGCGGCAGCAGGCCGAAGCCCGCCCTGCGTTACCATCGGCAAGACAGTGTTGCATCGATAAGGGCAGGGACTTTGCAAACACTGTGTCGCGATTGCCTCAATTCTCCTGCAAACTGCCGGACAATTAATAAAAGCTTGAGGCTGCCGATCCAATTTTATTGGATTACCCCTATTTTTAACGCGCAATCCACCATTTTCGGCGATGGGAGATACAGATTTCTCACGCGGAGGTTGGAACTTTGTCAGCAACCACGGTTACGATCTCCTATGGAGATGTGCGAAGAAATATTCGGCATCCCACCCTCGAAATGCTTCCCGGCTGGTGGCCATTTTTACTGATCGCAGTATTTTGTTTTTTGCTGCGCCTTCCCACCTTCGGCAACCCAATGCTCGATTATGACGAGCAGCTGTATCTGGTTGTGGGAGACCGTATTCTCCATGGGCAGTTGCCTTATGTGGATCTTTGGGACCGTAAGCCTGTCGGTTTGTTCTTGTTCTATGCCGGTGTGCGTCTGCTGGGCGGCAATGGGATCATCCAGTATCAACTGATCGCGACGCTATGCGTGGCGATTACATCCTCGGTCATCTGGAGCATCGTGCGGCGCAATGCAGGCGCGCTGCAGGGTTTTGTGGCGGCTATTGCCTATGTTCTTCTTCTCAATGTGTTGAGCGGGATGGGCGGGCAGGCGCCGGTCATCTACAATGCCTTGACTGCCTGTGCCGCCTGGGCCGCTTTCCGTTCCAACGACACGCAGAGCCAGCCCCGGATCGCCAGCCTTGCCTTCATGGCCATGGCATTGATGGGGATAGCCATACAGTTCAAATATACGCCCTTTGTTGAAGGCATATTTCTGGGAATGTGGTTTCTTTGGCGCCTTTGGAAGGTGTCAATGCCATTGCACAGGCTTATTCCCATGGCGGCCGCCATGATCATTCTGGCCTTGTTGCCCACCCTCGCAGCCATTGCCTATTATGCCTGGATCGGACACCTCGACGCTTTCATCCAGGCTAATTTTATTTCGGTTTTTCACCGCAAGCCGTTTCCGGTTGAAACGCATCTTCTGCAGGTGAAATTTGTTCTGATAAAGGCCATTTGCGTCATAGCGCCGGCGCCTTGGGCGCTGATTTTGCGCTGGCGGCAAAGCAATCCGGCGAAGCTGGAGGATTTTTGGCTGCTGGCCGGATGGACGGTGTTTGCTGTTGCGGGCTTTATCATGCTCGGTGATTTTTATGATTTCTATTTCATCACCGTTCTGCCGCCGCTGTGCATTCTGGTCGCGCCGCTCGTTCGGGCGGGGCGTATGGGATTTTTCATCATCTGCATGCTGTGCCTATGGCCAGCCTTGTTGACCCCGCCCAACTACTTCAGGACCAAGGCCTACGAGAAGGCAGCCCAACAGCTTACACAGGCCATCACACCCTATGTCACCGATCGCTGCCTTTATGTGTATGATGGACCGACCATCCTTTACCTGCTTACCCATGCGTGTTCGTCCAGCCGTTATATTTATCCCGACCATTTGACCAATCCCACGGAAATTCCCGCATTGGGGGTGAGCGCAGAGGCTGAGGAAGCCCGCCTGCTGGCGTCTCGTCCTGGGGCTATTGTCACGGCGGACCGGCCGTTGGTGCCCCGTGTCGATTCTGGCACCCAAAAGCAGGTGCAGGCGGCATTGGCGCGTGACTATGTTTTGGTGGCGCGGGTTTCTGTGATTGAACGCGTCATTTATGTCTGGGCGCTCAAGGATTTGCGCCATCGCGCCGCGCACATTGCCGGGCATGGATCATGACCGGATGATCAGAGCCGGAAGAACATGGCTTGGCGGCGTTCAAGCGGCCGCGCCGGCCAATCCGCATGTGTCGATATGCTGGTCGATCTAGGCGACCTGTGCGGTTGCGTGCATCATAAAAAAGCCGGGGCAGGACCATGCCCACCCCGGCGTTTTGTTTTTTGACGTAAAGGCTTAGCGCAGGCTGAGCGAGACACCGAAAATGCGCGGTTCGTTGTAGACGCCCGCCATGTAGTTTTCGATCACACCGATCAGATTGTGCTTATTGAGCAGATTGCGGGCAAAGGCCGCGATTTCGTAATGGGGGGCGGCATAGCCGATGCGCGCGCCCAGTTCGTTGTTGCCATTGGCGGTGAATTCCGCCGAACGGTAAAGCACAAAGCTGGTCTTGCCCTGAATGTTCCAGTCGCCGGCCACATAGAGCTTGCGGTCGACCGCCACCGGCACGTCATAACGGGCCGACAGGTTCAGGTTATAGGTCGGCGCATTGGGCAGCGGGTCGCCGTTGATCGGCACGAAATAGGACGTGCCGGTGCCGGTGCCCTTGGTAAAGCCGCCGGTGTTGTAAACGGTGCAGACCTGCACCCCGTTCAGCCCGCAGGTCTGGGCATAGACGTTGCTGTCCTTGATTTCGGTATGCAGCAGCGACAGGCCGGAGCTGAGCGTCAGATTGCCCGCCTTCAGGCTCAGATCGGCCTCGCCGCCATAACCCACCGCCTTGTTGGCGTTGAACAGCACGCCGTTGCCGTTGCTGTCATTGCCGTTCAACTGGATGTTGTTGACGGTGTAGTAAAAGCCGGTGAGGTTGAAATGCAGCGCGCCGCCAAGGCCGGTGGTCTTGATGCCCGCTTCCCAACTGGTGTTGGTTTCGCTGCCGGCGGTGGTGAAATCGGCATTAAACACCGCCGAGCGACCCTGAATCGTGGGGCCGCGGAAACCGCGCGCCACACGGGCATAGAGGTTCACATCATCGCTGGCCTTATAGAGCAGGCTCAGATCCCAGCTCGGCTGGGTGTCGGCCAGACGCACATAGGTGCGGCCCGTATAGGTCGAGACGCCCGCGGCCGTATTGGCGGTTTTCAGCAGCGCGGTCTTCTTCGTGTCATTGGTCACGCGGATGCCGCCCGTCACCGTCAAGCGATCATCCAGCTTGTACGAAGCCTGACCGAACAAGCCCCAGCTGGTGTTGATATTGTGCAGCAGCACCCAGTTGTTCGGGTTATAGGCCGCCGTGGTCAGGAAATAGCCGCGCTGGTCAAATTCGGTGTCATCGCGCGCATCGAAATAGATGCCGCCGAACTGCCATTTGAAACGGGCATTGTCGCGGCTCGCCAGACGCACTTCCTGCGTCCACTGGTCAAGCCCGCGCAGGCGGCCCTGCGACTGGCCATAGCCGTTGGGCGCGCCGTTGAAGGGAAAATTGACCGCCGCGCCGCCATCGGTATCGCCACGCGACCAGCCGTCGGCGCCCTGATAGGACGTGATCGAGGTCAGCGAGACACCGCCGAAATCATGGCGCATACGCAGCGTCTGGCCATAGGTGGAATAGTTCTGCGGGTTGTTCTGCGCCTCGTCATAGGCAACCTGCTTTTGGTTCCATCCCGCCACGGTCTTGTTGCTGCCCTTGGCCAGCGAGCCACGATAGAACAGGGTCGAGGTGCCCTGATACAGGCGGTAATTGGTGGTCAGGTTGATGCTGGTGTCGGAATCGGGATCGAATTGCAGCTGGAAGCGGGTGTCGCTTTCGGTAAAGCGGCCCAGCGTCTTGCCGGCGCCCACGGTGCCGTCGGCGCTGGGGCCGGTATAGGTGTTGGTCACCCAATTGTCGCGGTGCTGATAGAGCGAGGAGAGGCGGAAGGAGACAGTGCCGTCCTTGGCGATCGGTCCCGACACGGCGCTCTCGATGCTCTGCGTGTTATAGCTGCCCCAGCTCGCATCAACATGGCTGGTCCAGTTCTTGGTCGGCTTGGCATTGTCGAACTTGATGATGCCCGCCGTGGTGTTGCGGCCAAAGAGCGAACCCTGCGGCCCACGCAGCACTTCGACCTGCGCCACGTCAAAGGCCGGGTTCGATTTCAGCACGACATGCTCAAGCACGACATCGTCCTGAATGATCGACACGGGCTGGCTGGCGCCGAGGTAGAAGTCCACGTTGCCAAGGCCGCGGATATAGAAGCGGGGGAAGATGCGCCCGGTGGTCGATTCGACATAAAGGCTGGGCACCTTGCCCGACAGGCTGAGCAGCGAATCGGCGCCGCCCGCGCGCGGGGCTGCCAGATCCTCGCTGCGCATCACGGCCACGCTGATCGGCACATTCTGAAGGTTTTCGCTGCGGCGCTGGGCGGTGACGGTGATGACGTTGGGGTCATTGGCGCCCTCGGTCGTCTCGGCGGCCTGCGCATGGGCGGGGGCCAGCGCGATCAGCCCGGCCAGAGCCAGAGCCCGGCGCGAGATCACACCCTTATGAAGCGAAGTTTTCATGGATTGCTCCCTCAACAAATTCGAAAACTGACACGGCGGTGCGTTGTGTCGCATCGGCGCGTTTCAACGGAATGGCACAATGGTCCTTGCGGCCCGTCCGCCATTGCGGTTGCAGCCTTGGCCCGGAATTGTGACATCACCGCCGTGCGTTAGGCGGGTTTTAAGCAAATTCCCCCTTATTTTCCCGTAATGCTATCGCTTTGCTGCAACAGCGTATCATTTGTGCAACGGCGAGGGCGGGCCGTCGGATATTCAGGGATCAGCGGACGGGGTGCAAAATGCCTGTTCATCGCCCGGCATGCGGGGGCCGATGGCTCAGGCGACAGCCGAGCGCCGGCCGGAATCAAGCCACGAGGCCTGCGCATCGGCGCAGCGCGGCAGAAGTTCGCTCAACGGCAGCGGCTTGCTGAAGAGATAGCCCTGCGCATGTTCGCATCCGGCCTCGGCCAGCGTCTGGCGCTGGGCTTCGGTTTCCACGCCCTCGGCCACGCAGGCCAGACCGATCGTATGGCACAGGGTGATGACCGCCGAAGTGATCGTGCTGCCCTCGGCGTTGTCGAGCGCGCGCACAAAGCTGCGGTCGATCTTGATCTTGTCGAGCGGCAGGCGCTGGACATAGCCAAGGCTGGAATAGCCGGTGCCGAAATCATCAAGCGCAATGCCCACGCCCAGATCGCGGAAGGCCTGAAGGGCCTGGGCGGCGGCCTCGGCATTGCGCATCACGGCAGTTTCGGTCACCTCGATCCAGATCCGGCGCGGGGCGATGCCCGCCGATGCGATCTCGTCGCGGATAAAGGCCAGCGTGGTGGCAGAGGTGAGGTCGCAGGCCGATATGTTGAAGGAGACGGCCACATGATCGGGCAATTGGCGCGCGGCCTTCAGCCCCTTTTTGAAAACGGTGCGTGTGATCGAATGGATCGCGGTTGAACGTTCGGCAATGGCGATGAATTCCATCGCGGAAATCTCGCCCAGCATCGGGTTGGACCAGCGCGCCAGCACCTCGACGGCGCTGAGCCGCCCGCTCGACAACTCGACGATGGGCTGGAGCACGATGGACAATTCCTCCTCAAAGGAACTGGCCTGAAGCGCGGCCTCGATGGCGCGGTCGGCGCGCACGGCGGTTTCAAGGCTGGGGGTGAACAGGCAGACCCCGCCGCCATGGACATGTTTGGCGTGATAGAGCGCGTAATCGGCCCGGTCGAACAGGTCGGACGCCTTGGTCCCGGCATCGGGATATGGCGCCACGCCCAGCGAGCCGCCCACAGACAGCACGATCTCGCCGATGCGCAGCGGCGCGCGCACCTGCTGCAGCAGGCGCTCGCAGGTGCGCGCGAAATCATCGACCTGGGTGTCGATCAGCCCGAATTCATCCCCGCCCAGCCGATAGACCTGCACCGAAGGCCCCGCCGTGGCGCGCAGGCGCCGCCCTATGGCTTCGAGCAGCCGGTCGCCGACCTGATGGCCATAGGTGTCGTTGATCGGCTTGAACCGGTCCAGATCGAGCACGCCGACCGCAAAGGAAGGCCCGGCGGACTGATCCGTCCATGCATCCAGATCGGCATAGAACTGTCGCCGGTTGGGCAGGCCGGTCAGGCTGTCGGTCATCGCCAACTTGCGGTTTTCCTCGTTCAGCCGCTGCAATTCCTGGTGCTGGGTTGCAAGCAGGCAGCCCGATTTCACCTGTCTGCGGAAATGTTCAAAGCCGTTGAACAGCACCCGCAACAGCACGCCCAGCACCAGCGTCACATTGATGCCGATCGTGGCAAAGGTCAGCAGGCGCTTGCTGAAACAGAAGATGACGAAGGCCGGAAGCACCGAGACCGCCACCAGCAGCGCGGCCTGGGGCAGGACCACCAGACAGAAAATGCACCCGATCACCGTGGTCGAAATATAAAGCGCCACATGGGCCTGTTCAAACGGCCCGCCATAGGGGGCCAGAGACAGCGACCACCCCGCATAGGCCGCCGCGATCGGTGCCGCCACCATCGTGACCAGACGCAACTGACGCTTGGCCGCTTCCGGGCTGGGCAGCCCGGCGCGCTGGGTGCGCAGCCAGTGGACCATGCGGATCAGGGTTATCACAAAAAGCACGGCGGGCGCCACGAACGTCAGCAACAGGGGGGCCTGCGCGCGATGGGTGATGGCCACGGCCAGCGAGTTGATCAGCAGCAGGCCATAGAGCAGCGGGACCTGTCTTTGCAGATTCGCCGCCTGATAGACCGCCAGGTCCGGATCGGTTCCTATCTCCGCGAACCACCGGATCAGACGCGAAAGCTGCAAGCGTCCTCTCCTTTTCGTGCGCGCCAGCCAGATTGTCAGCATTATGGGCCGCCATAGGTGAAAAGGCCTCTAGCGCCGGCCTAGGTTGGATCGCGGATGATATTGGAGATAATAGGGTAATATGTCCAGCAAGAGCGCGGGCCCCGAAAAGTAAAACCGCAAAAAGCGAAACCCCCGCGCCGTGGCCGGAGCGGGGGTTACACCTTGTCGGTGGCCGGATCAGGGCCTGAACCGGCCCCGATGCCTTGGCCGCATCAATATTTCACGCGGACATCGACCATGAACGAGCGCGGCGGCAGGAAGCTGAACTGGTCCGCGCCGGCATAATAGGTCTGGCCACCCACCACGGTGGTGCCGCCGTTGGCGACCGCGGTGATCGCGCGGCTGTTGAACACGTTCGACACGGTGGCGCCGATGCGGAAATGCTCGCCGATATCCTGGCTGATCGCGAATTCGCCGGTCGAATAGGGGCTGATGCGATAGAGACGGATGCCGTCCGTGGTCGTGAATTGCGTGACCGAGGTGGGCACGCCGTTCACCGACTGCTTAACGGTGAAGAGTTCGGTGGCATATTGCGGGCCGGTGAACTTCTGGCTGAAGGAGACGCGCAGGCCCTTGTGCTTGTAGATGAAGCCTGCGGCCGCCGTGCTGAAGGGGGCCTTGGCGATCTGGGCATTGGTGGTGCCGGAATGGGCATAGTTATACGAGCCGTTGCCGAACAGGGTCAGGCCTTCGATCGGCATATAGGCGATCTGGCCCTCAAAGCCCTTGTAATGGACGGTGCCGATATTGACCAGCGTGCCCGAGAAGGCCGTCGTGTCGGTGGCGCTGGCGATCTTGTTGTTCACGTTGATGATATAGCCATCGAGATCAACCGAGACCTTGCGGCCGTGCCAGACAGTGCCGACCTGATAATTGGTGCTGGTCTGGGGCTTGACGGCGGCGGCGGCGCTGGTCGACTGCGCGGCGGTGGCCGCGTCATACGAAGGGGTGTAGAAGCTCGACAGGTCGGGCACATACATGCCTTGCGCATACTGGCCATAGAAGGACCAGTTGGTCTTGGGCTGCCAGTTGATCGTGCCGAAAGGCAATGCCTTGGTCCAGGTGGCGGTGGTGTTGGCCGGCGAGCGATAGGAGTCGGCGTTGACCATGGCGTTCACGCCGCGCTTGAAATGCACATATTTGATGCCGGGCGTGATGGCCAGATTGCTGACCGGGCGCAGTTCGAGTTCACCGAACAACTGGAACTGGTCCCAGCTCGAATTCTGCTCATACTTGATGTTGGCCAGATTGACCGAGGGATAGCCCGCCGTGGCGGCCGTGCCCAGATTGGCTTTCTGGTCATAGTTGGGCGCGCCGGTGTTCCAGTCGAAATCCCATGTGTGGCGCCACGAGTTTGAATGTTCAAACCAGCCGCCCACCTTGGCCTTGCCAAAGCCGAACGTATAATCGGCCTGGCCGATATAGCCCAGAACGCGATATTTGTTCAGCTTGTTATAGCCGGGAATGCCGGTGATCGTGTTCTTGGTATAGGGCACGGCCGAGGTGTTGTAGCCGGTGACGATGGTGCTGCCGGTATTCCCGCTCATCGTGTTGTTGGTATAGCCATACATGTAAACGCGGTTGTCGAGGCTCAGATGCTCGGACAAATCGCTTTGCAGGCGCAGATAGGAGAAGTCGGTGGTCTTGTCGGTGCGGTTATACTTCCAGTAGTCCTGACGCGTCGGATCATTGCTCAGGCCATAGTTCAGGCCATACATGCCAATGTTCGAGGTGGGCGCGCAATTTTCCGCCTTCAAGGTTGCCGAACCCGACACAAGACCGGTCGTGGGAACGCCGCAGCTTGTGCCCTTGAGCACGTCGGACTGATAGTAATAGTTGCGGTTCCAGGTGGACAGGATGGTCAGCTTGCTGGAGGTGCCGATCGGGATCACGCCTTTGAAGAACAGGTTCTTCGACATCACCGGCGAATAGGTCAGCGCGCCATCGGACTTCAGATACTGGCCCGAAAGCGTGAACTTGGCGCCGTTCCACTTGTCGATCTTGCCGGTCTGGATTTCGGCGCGGCCGATAAAGCTGTTCCAGTTGCCCAGCAAAGCCTCGCCCATCACGCCGCGCTTGTCGGAGACGGCCCGCGAATACATGTTGAGGTTGCCGCCATAGGTGGCCTGACCCAACTGGCTGGCATTGCCCGGGCCGCGATCAACGACGATCGTTTCAATCGTCGTGGCGGGAAAGAACGAGGTCGAGTGGTGGGTGGGGTCGTTGGTGTCGGCAAAGGGGATGCTGTCATAGGTAACGTTATATTCGCCATCCTTGAACCCGCGGATGGTCGCCTTGGTTTCGGAAAAACCCTGACCATTGCCGGTGCCCGAAATCGAGACGCCCGGCGTCAGAGCGATCAGCTCGAAGAAGTCCGAGGCGGCATTGGCATTGTCGATGAATTCGCGGCTGATCGCCGACTGCGGCTGGGTGGTGGTCAGCGATGCGGTAAGGGGAGCGGCCTCGGCGGTGCGCGAGCCGGTCACGATGATGTCCGAGGTGGTCAGCGACTGGCGGTCATTGGCCTGGCCCGCCTGATTGGCGGAGGTGGACTGGTCATCGGCGGCGCCGGTTGCGGCGGCGGGCGCGTCGGCGGTCGGCGTCTCGGCGGCCATCGCACAGCCGATGTTGGCGATCAGACAGACGGCAAGCGCGGTGCTGGTCGCCAGCAGCGTCTGGATGGAATGTTTGCTCATGTTACGGCCCCTTGAACGATATGATCTCAATTCCGACGGCGGGCTCACAGACCGAGCAGGCAGCCGCCTTCGCCGCCCGAAACGAGGTGGGCGCCGTGGGGATGATCCATGCTGTCGTTTTGCCCGATCCTTGAACCCACCGGACACGAGCGGCGGTTAGGTGCGGGCGATGACGGATATGTGACGAAGCGCCGGAGCAGCGGCTCAAAGCGGGCAAGATTGCAAATTTAGAATGTTGCCATACCCGCCCGAAGCAGCGGAAAACGCAGACGCACCGCCAGCCCCGGCCCATTGTCGGCCAGTTCGAGCGATCCGTCGTGAAAACGCATGATGGCGTCGGCAATCGCCAGACCCAGCCCGCTGCCGGGCCGATTCGAGGCCGTGCCCCGTTCAAAGGGCTGCATCACCCGGTCGCGCTGGGCCTCGGCGATGCCGGGGCCGTTGTCGGCGATGGTGATGACCGCCTCGGTTCCGGTCTGGCTGAGGCCAATGGTGGCGCATGTCTGCGCGGGCGTGTGGAGCGCCACATTGTCGAGCAGATTGACCAGCAATTGATGCACCAGCCCGACATCACCCCGGATCGTGGCGGGAAACAGCGCGCCAAGCTCCAGCCTGCTGCCCGCATCTGCGATCACCGGCTCCATGGTTTCTGCCACATCCTCGATGATCGGGGCCAGCGGCAACGGGGCCATGGCGGTGGGGTGGCGCCCCGCCTCGATTTCCGACAGGCGCAGCAGCGCGTCGAAAATGGCGATGATCGAGCGGCATTCGCGCTCGGCCCGTTCCAGCAATTGCCGTCCGGCGGCGTCCGTATGCTCCCTGTCGGCCTGCAACAGGGCGCGCAGCCGCGTCAGCGGCGTGCGCAGGTCATGGGCCAGATGGCTGGCGAACTGGCGCTGGCTGTGGACCATGTCGGCCATGCGTTCGATCATCCGGTTGAGGCCCGCGACCTGCTGGGCAAACACGCCGTCAAGGCCCGCATCGGGGATGCGCCGGCTGAGGTCTCCGCGCGCCAGCGCATCGGCGGCGGCCATCGTGCGGGCCAATCGCTGGGCGATCAGCGCCGAAAACAGCCATGCCGCCCCGCCGCCGACAACGACGCTGATGATGACCAGAATGAGCGCGGTGCGCGGCAGCATGGCGTGGATATTTTCCACCGCCTCGGAATGTTCGATGATCACCAGCCGCGCCCCGTCGGGCAGCCGCGCGGTCAGCGCATGGCCCTCGCGCCAGTCGGGGCGGCCATCACGAAAGCTTACATCGGCAAAGCCGGGGGGCGGCGGGGCCATCTCGATCCGGCCCCAGATCGCGCGGCCATCAGCGGCAAACAGCATATGCCCCTTGTCGCTGATGACGCGCCCGCCGGTCAGCGCATTGAGGCGGCGGGCGATGGCGGCGGTGTCCTGCGGCGCGCCGGGGACCAGAATGCGCGCCTGTTCGCGGCGCAGCGAGGTTTCGACCTCATCATCGATCTGCGCGCGCGCCTGCCAGTAGAGCAGCGCGCCGGCCCCGGCCATCGCCAGCGCAAAGGCCAGCCCGAATTGCCCTGCCAACCGCCCGATGCGCGGCTGGGCCAGAAAGGTCAGGCCCCGCATTTGGCCGAACGCAGAACATAGCCTTCGCCGCGCAAGGTTTCGACCGCATCGCAGCCCAATGCCTGAAGCCGCCCGCGCAGGCGCGAGAGATTGCTTTCCACGATATTGGTGGCCGGATCAAAGGCATAGCCCCAGACATTTTCCAGCAGCATGGCGCGCGTTACCACGCGGTCGGCATGGCGCATCAGATAGGCCAGCATCGAAAACTGCTTGCGGTTAAGGTCAATGCCCGCATCGCCCAGAAAGGCCCGGTGCGCGGCATTGTCCAGCCGCAGCCGCCCCACGGCCAGATCATCGCCCTTGCGCAGGTTGCGCCGACAGATCGCGGCAAGGCGCGCCTCCAGTTCGGCATCGTCAAACGGCTTGGTCAGATAATCGTCAGCCCCCGCTTTCAGCCCCTCGACCCGGTCCTGCACCGAGCCGAGCGCGGAAAGCATCAGCACCGGGATATTGCACCCCGATGCGCGCCATTGCGAGAGGATCTCTATCCCGCCGATATCGGGCAGCATCCGGTCCAGAATGATCGCGCCCACCGCGCCCTCGCGCTCAAGGGCCAAAGCCTCGCGTCCGGTCAGCGCGTGGAGCGAGGGATGACCCCATGCCGCCAGACTGCGGCAGATCACGCCCGCGATGATCGGATCATCCTCGACAACAAGAACAGGTTTCTGAGCCATGGCCCCTGATGCGACGGTTTTGTGACATTTTCGCGGATGCGTCCGGGCGCCGGGGCGCAGGCGCGCATTTTCTTTGCCAAAGCCGCGCGGCGGCCATCCCCGCTTTTGCTTGCCAAGGGGGCGATTTCCTGTTGAGTTGGCGCATGGGGCAGGGTGGGAAAAGCCATGCAGAGGGTGAGGAACATCAAGGAGCTGGCCGAAGTGGCCGGGGTGTCGGCCGGTACGGTATCGCGCGCGCTGGCCGGTTCGGAATTGATCAGCCAGGCCACGCGCGAGCGGATTCAGGCGCTGGCGCGCGAATATGGCTTTCGCCCCAATGTGATGGCGCGCAACCTGCGGATTCAAAAGACCGGGGCGATCGGCGTGCTGATACCGCTGGGCCACGAAGCGGGGCAGCCGATTTCCGATCCCTTCTTTATCACCATGCTGGCGATGCTGGCCGACAAATTGACCGAGCGGGGCTATGACCTGCTGCTCAGCCGGGTGATTCCTCAGGATATGGGCTGGCTGGAAAGGGTGGCGACATCGGGGCGGGTCGACGGGCTGATCGTGTTGGGCCAATCGGATCAGGCCGCGACCCTTGACGAGGTGGCGCGCGATTATCGACCGCTGGTGGTCTGGGGCGGGCATAAGGAAGGGCAGGTCCATTGCAGCGTGGGCAGCGACAACTATCTGGGCGGACAGATGGCGGCGCGGCATCTGATTGCGCATGGGTGTCGTAAGATCGCCTTTTTCGGCGATCCGCGCGCCCTGGAAATGACCCAGCGTCTGGACGGTGTGCAGGCCGCGCTGGCGCAGGCCGGGCTGGATCGGGCCGATGTGGTCCCAGCCCATCTGGTGGCCGAATTGGCCTATGCCGATATTGCCCGCTATCTGGGCGATGCTTCGCACCGGCCCGACGGGATCGTGGCCGCCTCCGACGTGATCGCGATGACGACGCTGCGCGCGCTCTCCGAAGTGGGCCTGTCGGTGCCCGGCGACGTGCGCGTGGTGGGCTATGACAACCTGCCGCTCTCCGAACATACCGTGCCCAGCCTGACCACCATCAGCCAGGATCTGGTCGCCGGGGCAGAGCATCTGGTCGACATGCTGATGCGCCGCATCGCGGGCGAGGAGACGCAGAGCGTGGTGATGGCGCCGGAGTTGGTCGAGCGTATGTCGGCTTGAGGGGCTTTATGCCTCCGGCGGGCAAAGGGACGAGTCCCTTTGCCCGCCGGAGGCACCCCAAAATACCGGCATCAACACGTCGCCGTCTTGGTGCCCGACAGCCCCGCCGTCAGATTGCGTGAATCGCGGATGAGGAAGGCCGCTTCCTGACGCAGCGTCATGGGTTTGACGAACATCGATCCGAACAGGCCCGATTGCTGGTAATAGACCTCGACGAACATCACGGCCATGCCGCTGGCCGCCATCACCTGATTGCCGGTGGGGCCCATGCCGGTGACGACGGCGTTTTCCGCGCCATAGGCCGAGGCGGCGGTCATGCTGCCGGTGCAGCGTTGCCAGTGGATATATTGCTTGCCGGTGCTCGAATTGAGTTCGAGGCTGGAGATGATGACCTTGCCCCTGGTGCTCAGGTTGATGCTCTTGCCCTCCTGCACCGCGCCGGTCAGCACCGAATTGACCTCGGTTTCGGTCACTGTCGGGCTGACGCTGGACGTGCTGCTCTGTTCAAGGCGCGAGGCATTGTCGGCGGTCGACATGGCGATCTGGTTGATCTGAAGGCTGGTGATGGTCATGTTCGCCATCTCGATGCCATAAAGCCCGATGACCAGCAGCACAGGCATGGTGGCGCCCAGCTCGATGATCGAGACGCCCGAGCAATCGCGGCGCAGGCGGCGCAGGAGGGCGCGCCATTTCATGTGCAGGTCCTTGTGGCCGAACCATAGGCGACCTGCGCGGCCCAGGGCTGGTTGCGGCGCACCGCCGTGGCGTTCAGCGTGACCTTGCCCCACATGCTTTTCATGAAAGGGACGCTGAACATCGGCGTATAGCTGGCCGTGGCGGTATAGACGATGATGTCGCCCGCTGCGCCATTGCCCGCTGCGCCAATGTCCGAATTCCACGATCCGTCGCCGTTCTCGTCCGTGTAGGGTTCGCCATTGTCACAGCGGCCGTTGGCATTGGAATCAGTCCATTTTTCCGCGCGGCCGATATCGGTGAAATCATAATAGGACTTGCGGGTCGAGGTGACCGTCACGCCGGGCAGGGCCGGGGCCAGCACCTTGGCCACGTTCTGGTCCAGCGTGGTGGTGTTGGCATTTTCGAGCGTGGCATCGCGCGCGGCCTGACGCACCGCGCCATTGAGCAGCGCGCGGCCATAGAACATCTGGCCGAAATAGCCGATGCCCATCATCATCACCAACAGGATCGGCAGGACAAAGGCATATTCCACCGCCGTGGCCCCGCGCCGGTCGCGCCAGAGATGGCCAAGCCGCCGCGCCATCAACTGGCCACCCGCAGCGCGCTGGCAGTCTTGGCGATCTGCTGAAACGCGCTGTTGAGTTCGCTGGCGCTGTTGGCGGTAAAGCCGCTGTCGGGCGAGGCGCAATAGGACAGGTCGCTCGACAGGCTGGTGGAATAGCCGATCACCCAGATGCGCACGCCGCGCCCCTTGATCGCATCGCACAGCGCGCGAAAACGGGCGATATGGCGATTGTCATCATTGGAATAGCCATTATCGGTGATGCGCCGGTCATGGTATTCGATGCCATAGGCCTGCTGGATCGAATAATTCGCATTGGGTTCGCCGTCGGTCATATAGATGATGTGGCGCGTGACATTGCCGCCGTTGGTGGGCACTTCGGTCACATTGCTGGCAAAGATCCCGGTCGCCGAAATCAGCCGCGCGCCCCACAGCATGCCGATATCGTGATAGGTGCTGCCCGCCGGGGTCAGCGAGTTGACGTAATTGGTGAAATCGGTCTGGGTCATCGTGGCCAGCGTGCGCGCCGCCGCCGGGCAATAGGAATAGGCCTGCGACCCCGATGTGCTCAAAATGGAACTGCTGCTGCTGGTGCCGCGATAATAGGCGACATCGGGCCACATGGGCGCCCATTTGGTGGCATCATCGCTGGTGGGCGCCATGTCGATGTCGAGGTCGGTGGCGGTCGTGGGCGAAATGCGGTCGGTCAGCGAACTGTAGGTGAAGGTCGGGTCAGAGACAGTATAGCGCTCCTCGATGCAGCCATCCCATGAGGATACCAGCGATGTGCCGTTCGAGCCGGTGTTGGTGGTGGTATTGGCAAAGGTCTTGAACGTGCTGACATCCATATTGACCAGCATATAGTCGAAATGGTCGAAAAGGCTTGCGGTCGATGTCGTCGCGGGCGTGGTGAAGCCGGTATAGCTATAGGTTTTGAATGTCAGATTGGCGTAGTAGTAATATTGATAATAGCTGTCGCCCGAGCGGGAGCAGGTATAAAGCGTGCGCCGCCTGGGCTGGTTGCTGATATTGGCGTAATAGGAATAATTGCCGGTGGTCACATAGCCGCTGCTTGCGGAGGGTGAACCATTGTTGGCCCATGCCGTGACGGCGGGCAGGGCCTCGAGGCAGGCGCTCTGGCTGCCATAGGCGCTGCTGGAATAGAGGGCGGGCGTGCTGTTGGCGCTGTAGACCTCTTCCGAGGTCTTGATCGAGCGCCCATTGTAAACCCCGTAATTGACCGTCTCGAACTGCGGCACACGGGTCTGGATGCCGTAATTGCTGACCAGATAGGACGGGTTCAGATTGTAGAGCAGGCGCCCGACATTGACCGAACTGCTGTAGGGCACGAAACCATAGCGCACGCGGGCATTCGTGCCCGCCGTGGCGTTGATGATGGTCGTGTTGAAATTCTTGAGCGCGTTTTGAAGCCCGGTGATCTTGACCGTGCCGTTATAGGAATCGGCCATCGACCCGGTGGTGTCCAGCACGAAGACGATATCGGAATTGCCGATGCTCTGCGTCGATCCGCAGGTCAGGCTGACGTTATAGGTGTAACGCCCGAAGAGCGCCATGATCCGCAGCGGCACGGTGGTGCTGGCCGTGCCGTTGACGGTGATGCCATTGTCGGACGAGGTCAGGGCAAAGGTGGTGCTCTTGGTGCCTTGCTGGGCGTCGGTATAGTTGACGTTGAAATAGGATTTGCCCTGCGCGATCGCGGTGGCGTCCAGCCCATTGGTGGTCACCGCGCGCCGGGCGGCCAGCACGCCCGCATCGCAGGCCCCCTGAAGCCGGTTCTGTGCGCGATAGACAAGGCTTAAGTCCACCGCCCCGCCGATCAGCGCGGTCAGCACGAACATGATCGCGGAGGCCAGCATCAGCACATTGCCGCGCCGGTCATGGGCCAAACGGCACAGAAAGGGCCGGGGTTGCAGCATGAAAATCGGGCCTTGTTTCAGCGGACAAGATGCGCACCCGGAAAGCACGCCTGATAGTTTCACCTAGTGGTTAACGCTTAAAGATTCATAAATTGTCGGATCTTGGGCGTTGCCGGGCTGTATTGCGGGCCTATTCGCGGCCCCGGACACGCGCCGGTTTTGCAACTGCGGATGCAGGAATCGAGTTTGAGTATAGCCGCAATAAGCGTAAATCGGCGCCACCCCGATTGGCCGCCACCTTCGCATTATCGTCGGAGTCGGCATCCTTACATGGAGATCATCATGAAGAACCTTTTGGCTTGGGCTTTTGCCGTGTCGCTGCTGTCTGGCGCGCCTGTGCAGGCGGCCGGGCCGGGTCTGGATTTCCATCTGTTTGAAAATGAATATGTTCGCAACGGCACGCCCGAGGCCGGCTATGACGCGGTGCGCCGCGCGGTGCCGGTGGGAGCAGATGCGCGCGGCGGCGTGGCGATGCTGCGTCAGGCGGGCGCGCATTGCGGCGCGGCGCGCGGCGACACGGTCGACTGCTTCTACCGCGAACGCATTTCGGTTGATGATGTGGTGGACACTTATGCAACCTGGGACATGCAGCTTAGCCTAAGCGCCGACAAGGTGGCCGCGGTTAACGTCGAACGCAGCGTCGAACAGCGTTGAGCCTAAACCGCAAAGCGGCCTTCAATCCCCTATCGCCCCCCGCCGCCGTCAAGACGCTGCAAGGACAGTAACGGGATTGCAAAGGGACCAGCCCCTTTGCCCGCCGGAGGCATTTAAAAATCGCCCGCCGGAGGCCCTTAACTCTTGCCCCCACCCGGACTGGTGAAATCATACACCGCCAGCCCGGACGGGTCGCTGGGCAATTCCAGCACCTCGCGCTGGGCCAGCGTATGGGCGGCATCCTCATAGCCGCTGCGCCAATGGTCCTCCATCGTCTGGCGGCTGAATTCATAGTCCTTGTAATCGCCTTCGTAATTGGGCGACTGATAGACCATCTGGACGATGTTGTAGCGGGCCGGATCGGTGGCCTCCATCAACAGCTTGCCCTCGGGGCTGGCCAGTTGCTCTTGCGTCATCGTCTCGGCCAGCTTGCGGAAGGCGTTGCGCAACTCCTGTCTTTCGCGAAATATGTCGGTGGCGGCACGGGTGCGGCTGGAATACTGGATTTCCTTCATGCGCGAGGCAACCGCGGCAATGTCGCCGGGCATATGGCCGCGCGCGCTCCACAGATCGACCTGAAACACCAGCGTGTCGAGCCGCGAATCGGAGGACAGCACCCAGTCGAGCGGCGTGTTCGACACCAGCCCGCCGTCCCAGTAATATTCGCCATCGACCTCGACCGCTGGAAAACCGGGCGGCAGCGCGCCTGAGGCGATGATATGTTCGGGCCGGATCGCGCATTGGGCATTGTCGAAATATTTGAAATTGCCTGTGCGCACATTGACCGCGCCCACGCTGAAGCGGGTTTTGCGCGTGTTGATGCGGTCGAAATCGACCAGACTTTCCAGCGTGGCGCGCAAATGGCTGGTGTCATACCAACTGGTCGCCTCGGCGGTCTTGTCGGGCTGAAAAAAGGGCGGGATCAGGCGAGGGGAAAAGAACCCCGGCGCACCCTGCATCAGCACCTGCCCCGCCGCCATCTGGTTGATAGCCCCGCGCAGATGCGGGTTCACCGCCAGATGCGAAAGGCCAAGCGTGGCCAGCCATGGCGCCCATGCGGTCGATCGGCCCGAGACGCCCTCCCAAAAGCGGCGTAATTGGCCCACGCGCGCCTCGGGCGCATTGCCCGCGATGATCGCGCTGTTGATCGCGCCGATGGAAATGCCCGCGATCCAGCCCGGCTCGATCCCCCGCTCGGCCAGCGCTTCGTAAACGCCCGCCTGATAGGCCCCCAGCGCGCCCCCGCCTTGCAGCAATAAAGCCACGGTTTCAAAGGGCGTGCCATTGCCTCGGGCGTGGGTGACGGGGGCTTTCCAGCGGCGCATTCGGGGCATGGATGGGCGGCTCCTTGATGATCGCGCCTTTCAAGGTAGCGGTTAATGGCCGCTATTCAATCCGCCACTGTTCATTCCACCTTGGGCAAGGTCAGCGTGGCCATCGCGGCGACCATCAGTGTGGCGGCGGCAAAAGCCATGGTCCACACCGGCGCGCCGGGGAAAAACGCGTCCATGATCGTGTGCATGACCGTGGCCACCAGCAATTGCGGCACCACGACGAAAACATTGAACAGGCCCATCGACACGCCCAGCTTCGATTGCGGCAGGCTGGAGGCCAGCATCGCATAGGGCATGGCCAGGATCGAGGCCCAGGCAAGGCCGATTGCCACCTCGGACAGCATCAGCCATGCCGGATCGCGCAGCACCAGATAGGAGCCGAAGCCCGCCGCCCCGGCAATCAGGCTGACCGCATGGGTGCGCGCCTTGCCGATGCGCCGGGCCAGCCATGGCAGGACGATCAGCGCGGCGGGCGCGGCCACGCCGTTATAGATCGAGAACAATCGCCCGACGTAATTGGCCGCCGCCTGATAGGCCGGGCTGGCCGGATCGGTGGCGCCGAAATGATATTGGGCAACGATGGGCGTGGTATAGATCCACATGATGAACAGCGCGGACCAACTGAAGAACTGCACCAGCGCAAGGCGTTTCATCAGCGGCGGCATGCCGGCAAAATCGCCCACCACGCTGGAGAGCAATGTGGTGCGCCCCGCGCGCGCCAACAGGATTGCCGCGATCAGCGCCGCGCCATAGGCCGCCATCAGGCCGGCCAGCAGATAAAGCTCCTTGGCCAGCGCCCAATGCGCCACGCAGGCCCCCAGCACGCCGCCCGCACTGATCCACGGCAAGGCCCCCAGCGGCGAGCGCGCCGCCAGCACAAGGTCTGGGCCGGTTTCGGGGGCGGGTGCCTCGCCGAACTCCGCCATCTGCGCGGGCGAATATTCTTGCGTGTTCAGCACCGTCCACAAGACCGCCGCCAGCAGGATCGCCCCGCCCGCCCAGAAGCTGTAGCGCACCGTATCGGGGATCTGTCCCGTGGGCGCGACATTGGCCACGCCCAGCGCATCGAGCAGCGAGGGGAACAGCGAACCCACCACCGCCCCCGCGCCGATAAAGGCGGTCTGCACCGCATAGCCCGCCGTATGCTGGCTCTTGTCCAGCATATCGCCAACAAAGGCGCGGAACGGCTCCATCGCTACATTCAGACTGGCATCGAGCAGCCAGAGCAGCATGGCCGCGCCCAGCAGCATGCCCTGGAGCGGCATGACCAGCAGCGCCAGACAGGCCAGAACCGCGCCCGCCAGAAAATAGGGCCGCCGCCGCCCCAGCCGCCCCAACCACGTGCGGTCCGACAGATGCCCGATCACCGGCTGCACCAGCAGGCCGGTCAAAGGCGCGGCGATCCACAGCGCGGGCAGATCATCGATCGAGGAACCAAGCGACTGGAAAACCCGGCTCATATTGGCGTTTTGCAGGGCAAAGCCGATCTGGATGCCGAAAAAGCCAAAGCTGACATTGCACAGCCCGGCCCAGCCAAGTTTGGGCTTGCCCGACATGATTTCCCCTTCCGCATGGTGGTCTGTTTGTGGCGCACGGCGTTGCATGGACCGGGGCGCGGGGCAATCACGTATACGAATACCTTGTGTTCAGTCGGCAAATCAGCTCCGTGATTTGCCCGGCGCCGCTCACCCCCCGCAACTCTTGCGGCGCACCAGCCTTGTGGGCAGGACCGGCGAGGGCAGGGGCCGATCCTCGATCTGGGCCAACAGGGTTTCGATCAGCAGCACGCCCGCCGCCTTCAGGTCCTGCATCATCGTGGTCAGCGGCGGGTTGGTCATGCCCGCCGCCGGAATATCGTCAAAACCCATCAGCGCCACATCGCCCGGCACCGACAGGCCCGCCTCGGACAGCGCGCGCATCGCGCCGATGGCGATGAGGTCTGATCCGGCAAAGATCGCGTCAAACCGCGCGCCCCGCGCAATCAGGGCCTTTGCGGCCAGATAGCCCGATTCCTCGGTCGTCAAAGCATCAATCTGCAAATCGGGGTTCACCGGCAGACCGTTTTCCGCCAGCGCCGCCTGAAGCCCGCGATAACGGTCGGAAAACTCGGGGTAATGCTCGTCGGCCTGACCCAGAAAGGCGATGTCGCGGCGGCCCTGCGCGATCAGGTGATCGCCCGCCATTTGCCCCGCGCCGAAATTGTCGCTGCCCACGGTGGCGCCGATATTGTCAGGCCGCACCGAACCCCAGCGGACAAAGCGCGTGCCCTGCGCCACCAGCCCCGTCAGCCGCTGTTCGTATTGCGTGTAATCGCCATAGCCCAGCAGGATCAGTCCATCGGCTCGGTGGCTGTCCTGATAGCGCGTGTGCCAGTCATCCTCCATTTTCTGGAACGAAATCAACAGGTCGAACCCGCGATTGGCGCATTGCCGCGTGATCGATCCCAGCATGGCGAGGAAGAAGGGGTTGATGCGCGAATCATCCTCGCTGGGTTCTTCAAAAAACAGCAGCGCAATCGTGTTGGCCCGCTGTGAACGCAGCGAGGAAGCGTTTTTGTCGACCGTGTAATTCAGTTCGCGGGCAATCGCCTCGATCCTTGCGCGCGTCTCGGCGCTGACCGAACGCGATCCGCGCAGCGCCCTGCTGACCGTGGGCTGGGACACGCCCGCGCGATAGGCGATGTCAAAGCTGGTAGGTTTGTTCGATCGTTTTTGCCCCATGATCCCCCCATGATGCGTGTGCTTCCCGACTGGCTCTTGCGTGGCCTTAGAGCAACATTACCCGATTGCGCATAATATGGGTATACGTATGCCATCTTTTGTTCTCGGCCGTCCCCGCTGTAAACGGGCTCCACGTTGACCGGAACCAAGGGGCAGGGGTGCCCTATGCCGGGACGAAGCCTGCGCGCATGGACCGTGTGTCATCCATGCGCAGCCGGTGTGATCAGGAGAGGAATATCATGAGCTTCCGCAGCTTCAAGGCGGGGCGCCTTGGTGCGTCCGCCGCATGCATTGCCGTGTCTGCTTTCATCTTTCCGGCGCTGGCCGAGGCCCAGCAGGCCGCGCCTGAACCGGCGGCCAATGACCAGGCGATCGTGGTGACGGGCATCCGCGCCTCGCTCGATGCCTCGGCCTCGCTCAAGCGCCGCTCGCCGGTGATCGTGGAATCCATTTCGGCCGAAGACATCGGCAAATTGCCCGACGTGTCGATCGCGGACTCGCTGGCCCGTCTGCCCGGCGTCACGGCCCAGCGTCTGGAAGGGCGCGACCAGCGCCTCTCGATCCGCGGCCTTGGCCCCGATTTCGGCACCACGCTGCTCAACGGCCGCGAACAGGTGACCGTGGGCGACAATCGCGGCGTTGAATATGACCAGTATCCGTCGGAATTCTTCAAGAATGTGGTGGTGTACAAGGCCGCCAATGCCGGGCTGATCGCGGCGGGCGTGTCGGGCACGGTGGACCTGCGCATGCTGCGTCCGCTGGCGCAGAAGGACCGCATCATCGCGGTGCAGCTGCGCGGTCAGATGAACGGCATCAAGGCGCTCAACCCTGACAGCGACAACAAGGGCTTCCGCGCCTCGGCCGCCTATGTCGACAAGTTTGCCGACGACAAGTGGGGCATCGCCATCGGCCTGTCGGCCACCCAGGCCCCTTCGCAGAACGAGCGCTACAACGCCTGGGGCTTCCCCAATGACCCGGCGGCGGGCGGCGCGCTGTTTCTGGGCGGGGCCAAGCCCTATGTCCAGTCGAACATGCTCAAGCGCTATGGCGGCGTGGTGACGGTCGAATGGGCGCCCAGCGACAATTTCCATTCCACGCTCGACCTGCTCTATTCAAAATTCAAGGAAACCCAGCACCTGCGCGGCATCGAATTCCCGATTGCCCCGACATGGGGTTCGGGCGCCACGATCCAGCCGGGCTATACCACCACCAACGGTCTGGTCACCAATGCCACGCTGACCGGGGTGCATGCGGTGCAGCGCAATGACCTCAATGAACGCACGGCGGACAATTTCTCCGCCGGGTGGAACGGCGTGTGGACCGTGGCCGAGGACACCCACGTCACGCTCGACGCCAGCTATAGCACCGCCAAGCGCACCGACTTCCTGCTCGAGACCTATACCGGCACCGGATACAATTCGACCGGCGCCGCCGACACGCTCAAGATCAGCGCCAATCCCAACGGCACCTTCTCGATCGTGCCCACGCTGGATTATTCGAACACCGGCCTTTTCGGCATCACCGACCCGCGCGGCTGGGGCTATAACGGCACGACCGCCGTGGTGCAGTCGGGCTTTCTCAACAAGCCCAATTTCAAGGACGATCTGCTGGCCCTGCGCGCCAGTCTGGACGGCAAGTTCGGCGGCCACAGTGTCATTTCCGGCTGGGAAGTGGGCGTGAACTATTCGCGCCGCAAGAAGGTGTCGAACTTCCTCTCCTACTTCCTCTGCCCCAAGGGCGCGGGCACCAATTGCACCGTGTCGAGCGGCACCACCACCTTTGCCCCCGTGCCCAGCGCGGCGGTGATCGGTTCTGTGCCGCTGGATTATCTGGGCGTGCCCAAGATGCTCGCGCTCGATCCGATGTATCTGTATAACAACAGCTTTAATGCGGCCTATGACAATCGCCCCGTCTCGTTGGTCCGCGACAATTCGGTGACCGAAAATGTCATCACCGGCTATGCCATGCTCAAGCTGGACGGCGATGTGGCGGGCAAGCGCCTGACGGGCAGCATCGGCGCGCAGGTGGTCCATACCAACCAGAGCTCGGATGGTTCGATCTCGAACTTCTCGAATGGCGCGGTCACGCTTTATCCGGCCACGGGCGGCGCGAAATACACCAATGTCCTGCCCAGCCTGAACCTGTCGCTGGAAATGGACCCGTCGATGTTCGTCAAGTTCTCGGCCTCGCACACGATGGTGCGCGCGCGCCTTGACCAGTTGCGCGTCAATCAGGAGTTCAACATCGACCCCACCCGTCTGGGTTCGACCACGCCGGGCCAATCGGTGTTCAGCTCGACCGGAGGCAATGCCCAGCTTCGCCCCTATCACTCGACCAACATCGACCTTTCGCTGGAGCGCTATTTCCGCAAGGGCGGCTATGTCTCGGTGGCGGGCTATTACAAGAAGCTGACCCAATTCGTCGATCCGTCGAACAATTTCCTCTATGATTTCTCCTCTGCGCTCAGCAGCCTGACGCCCGCCCAGCGCGCGGCGGTGGGCACCACGCTGGGCACGGTCAACGCGCCGGCCAACACCGGGCATGGCGATGTAAAGGGTGTGGAAGGCACGCTCTCGCTGCCCTTCTCGCTGCTGACGCCCAAGCTCGACGGCTTCGGCTTCTATGGCAGCCTGTCCTATACCGACAGCACGATCTATCTGGCCAGCAATCCGGGCCAAGCGATCACCCTGCCGGGTCTGTCGGATTGGGTGCAGAACGCGGCGCTTTATTATGAAAAGCACGGGTTCCAGGCGCGGGTGAACTATCGCTTCCGCTCGACCTTCCTGGCCGAAGTGGCGGGCCTTTCGGCCAACCCCACCTATCGTCAGGCCAAGGCCGAAGCGATTGTCGACGCCCAGATCGGCTATGAATTCCAGCCCGGCTCGAAGCTCTACGGCCTCGCGGTCATGCTTCAGGCCAAGAACCTGACCGACCGGCCCTTCATCACCTATCAGAACAATGATGTGCGCCAGTTGATCGACTATCAGCGCTATGGCCGCGACTATTACCTGAGCGTCAGCTACAAGTTCTGATCGCGACAGGATGCGGGCGGGGCGCGATGCTCCGCCCGTCTTTTACAATAATAAGCCAACGGGAATTGCAGGATGAGCCAAAGGCCACAACAGCGCATCGTCATTGTGGGCGGCGGCACGGCGGGCTGGATGACGGCTGCTGCGCTGGGTCATTTTCTGGATGACGGCTTTACTGTCGAGCTGGTGGAAAGCGACGCGATCGGCACGATCGGCGTGGGCGAGGCGACCATCCCGCATATCAATGTGTTCAAGAAGGCGTTGGGCATTGATGAAAAAGCCTTCATGCGCGCCACGCATGCCACCTATAAATTGGGCATCGCCTTTGATGGCTGGCTGCATCCGGGCCACAGCTATATCCATGCCTTTGGCGATGTGGGCCGCGATGTGGGCCTTTGCGCGTTTCAGCATTTCTGGTCGCGGGGTATGCGGCTGGGGTTTGCCAAGGAGACGGGCGCCTATACGCTCAACACCATCGCCGCGCGGGCCGGGCGGATGCATGACGGCGCGCCGCTGACGGCCCAGACCGTGCCCGCCATGCCCCATGCGTTTCATTTCGACGCGGGGCTCTATGCCGCCTTTCTGCGCGACCATGCCGAGGCGCGCGGCGTCAAGCGCACCGAGGGGATGATTGCCGATGTGCGCCGTCATGGCCTGACCGGGGATGTCACGGTGCTGCGCCTTGCCGATGGGCGCGAGATTGCGGGCGATCTGTTCATTGACTGCTCCGGCCAGCGGGGCCTGTTGATCGGCGATGCGCTGGGCGGGGCCTATGAGGATTGGCGCCGCTGGCTGCCCTGCGACCGCGCCATGGCGGTGCAAAGCCCGCGTCTGGCCGATCTGGTGCCCTATACGCGCGCCATCGCCCATCCGGTGGGGTGGCAATGGCGCATTCCCTTGCAGCATCGCACCGGCAATGGCCGCGTCTATTGCAGCGATTTCGTCACGGATGATGCGGTGCATGATGAACTGATCGCGGGCCTTGAGGGCGGCGCGATCACCGCGCCCCGCCCGATCCGTTTCACCACCGGTCGCCGCCGCGAGGCGTGGAAGGCCAATGTCATCGCCATCGGCCTGTCCTCCGGTTTTCTGGAACCTCTGGAATCGACCTCGATCCATCTGATCCAGACGGGGATTGCGCGCCTGCTCAAATTCCTGCCCGCCGGGCCGGTGGCGCAGGTCACGCGCGATGCCTTCAACGCCCAGTTCGCCTTTGAGATGGAGCGCATCCGCGACTTCATCATCCTGCATTACTGGGCCAACCGGCGCGAGGAGCCTTTCTGGCAGGCCTGCCGCGCGGTGGACTTGCCCGACAGCCTGCGCGCCAAGATCGACCTCTTTGCCGCATCGGGCCAGATTTTCCGCGAGGGCGAGGAATTGTTCAGCGAGGTGGGCTGGTTTCAGGTGATGGCCGCACAGGGCATCATTCCGGCCGCCAGCCATGCCATGGCCGAGGCCATTTCGGAGGCGGATTTGCGCGAATATCTCGAACTGATTGCGGCGCTCTACACCAGAGAGGCGGGGCAATATGCTTCCCATGCCGACTTTATCGCCCGCCATTGCGCGGCCCCCATGGCGCAAAAGGTGATGGCATGAGGTGCGCTCTGGCCATGGCTCTGGCCGCGCTGGCGGCGTCCGCCGCGCAAGGCACGCCCCTGTCCGACCTGCGCGCCCGCACGCCCGAACAGGAAGTGATCTATTTCGTCCTGCCCGACCGTTTTGCCAACGGCGATCCGGCCAATGATACAGGCGGCATCGCGGGGGATCGCCTGTCCCATGGTTTCGATCCGTCCGACAAGGGCTTCTATCATGGCGGCGACCTTAAAGGCCTGACCGCGCGGCTCGATTATATTCAGGGGCTGGGCGCCAGCGCGATCTGGGTCGGGCCGATTTTCAGGAACAAGCCGGTGCAGGGGGCCAAGGGCCATGAAAGCGCGGGTTATCACGGCTATTGGATCACCGATTTCCTGCATGTCGATCCGCATTTCGGGACCGACGCGGATTTCGCCGCCTTGGTAAAGGCAGCCCATGCGCGGGGGATGAAGGTCTATATGGACATCATCGTCAACCACACCGCCGATGTCATCCAATACCGCGAGGCGGGCAAGGCGGCCGCGCCCTATCGTTCCAAGGCCGACTATCCCTTTTCGCGCCGGGGCGGGGTGGCGGGCGCGCCGATCAATGCCGGGTTTGCGGGCGATGATGATCGGCGCGGCGCCAATTGGGCGCATATGACCGATCCCGCCTTTGCCTATACGCCCTACATCCCGGCGGGTGAGGAGAAGGTGAAGAACCCGGCCTGGCTCAACAATCCGATCTGGTATCACAATCGCGGCGACACCGACTGGAAGGGCGAGAGCGCGCAATATGGCGATTTCGTCGGGCTGGACGATCTGGCCACGGAAAACCCGCGCGTGGTCAAAGGGTTCATCGAGATTTACAGCAGCTGGATCGACCGTTTCGGCATCGACGGCTATCGCATCGACACGGCCAAACATGTGAACCCGCAATTCTGGCGCGCCTTTGTGCCCGCCATGCAGGCGCGGGCGCGCTCGCGCGGCATCCCCAATTTTCACATCTTCGGCGAGGTGGCGACCGGCGACTATGATCCGGCGCTGCTGGCCGGCTGGGTGCATCGCGCGGGTCTGCCTGCGGTGCTGGATTTTGCCTTCATGCGCGCGGCGACCGATGCAGCCAGCGGCAAGACCGGCACGCAGGAACTGGCCCGGATGGTCGAGGATGATGCGCTCTATGGGCCAAAGGGGGCGCTGCGCCTGCCCACGTTCCTTGGCAATCATGACAATGGCCGTTTCGCCATGGCCCTGCGTGAGGCAAAGCCGGGGATCGGGGCGCAGGAATGGCTGGCGCGCGATCTGCTCGGCCATGCCATGCTGTTGACGCTGCGCGGCGTGCCCACGATCTATTACGGCGATGAACAGGGCTTTGCCGGGCGCGGGGGCGACCAATCCTCGCGGCAGGATATGTTTGCCAGCAAGGTGGCCGAATATAATCAGGACGCGCTGGTCGGCACATCCTCGACCACCGCCACCGCCAATTTCACGCCCTCCCATCCGCTCTATCAGGCCATCGCCCGCCTGTCGCAGATCCGCCGCGCCACGCCCGCGCTCTGGGGCGGGCGGACGATCCTTCGCGCCTCGGGTGAGGGGCCGGGCCTGTTTGCCGTCTCGCGCCTCGATCCCAAAACCGGGTCAGAGGTGCTGCTGGCCTTCAACACCTCTGACCAACCCATCACCGCGCAGGTTTCCGTCGAGAGCGCCACGCAGCGTTTCACCGCGCTGTCCGGCCCATGCCCCGCCGCGCCGGTCGCGCCGGGCAGCGCGACGATCCGCCTGCCCGCCTTTGGCTATGCCATCTGCGCCGCCACCAAGTAAGGACCCCCGATAATGCCCCCTTTGCAAGACCCATGGTGGCGCGGCGCCACCATCTATCAGATCTATCCGCGCAGTTTTGCTGACAGCAACGGCGATGGCATCGGCGACCTTCCGGGCATTACCGCGCATCTCGATCATATCGCCTCGCTGGGCGTGGATGCGATCTGGATCAGCCCGTTCTTCACCAGCCCGATGGCCGATTTCGGCTATGATGTGGCCGATTACCGCGATGTCGATCCGATCTTTGGCACGTTGAGCGATTTCGACGCCTTGGTGGCGCGGGCGCATGGGCTGGGCCTGAAGGTCATGATCGACATGGTTTTCGCCCATACCAGCGATGCCCATCCATGGTTTGCGCAAAGCCGGGCGGATAAGACCAACCCTTATGCCGACTGGTATGTCTGGCGCGATGCGAACCCCGACGGCACGCCGCCCAACAACTGGCAATCGGTGTTCGGCGGCCCGGCATGGACATGGGACGCGCGCCGCCAGCAATATTACATGCACCAGTTCCTAAAAGAACAGCCGCAATTGAACGGCCATAATCCGGCGGTGCAGGAGGCGTGCCTTGATGTGCTGCGTTTCTGGCTGGATCGCGGGGTGGACGGGTTCCGGCTCGATGCGCTCAACCATGCGATGTTCGACCCCGGTTTTGCCGACAATCCGGTGGCGCCGGAAAATGGCAAACCGCGCACCCGGCCCTATGATTTTCAGGCCAAGGTCAACAGTATGAACCACCCCGATGTGGTCGGCTTTGTCGAACGTATCGCGGCGGTCTGTCAGGCGGCGGGCGCGACCTTTACCGTGGCCGAAATCGGGGGCGATGATGCCGATCCGCTGATGAAGGCCTATACGGCGGGCGAGGGGCGGCTTTCGAGCGCCTACAGCTTCGACTTTCTCTATGCCGACCGCCTGACCGCCGATCTGGTGGCGCGCACGCAGGCGCAGTGGGACGGCGCGCCCGATGCCGATGGCCGCGCGCAGGGCTGGCCAAGCTGGGCCTTTGAAAACCACGATGCGCCGCGCCATATCTCGCGCTGGGTCGGGGCGGAGCGCCGTGATGCCTATGCGCGGATGACCATGGCGCTGCTGATGGCGCTGCGCGGCAATGCGTTTCTGTATCAGGGGCAGGAGCTAGGCCTGACGCAGGATGACATCCCGTTCCACCTGCTTCAGGACCCCGAAGCCATCGCCAACTGGCCGCTGACCTTGAGCCGCGACGGCGTGCGCACGCCTATGCCGTGGCAGGTGCAGGATGAGCAGGGCGGATTTACTGGAGGAACGCCGTGGCTGCCGCTTTCGGCCGAAAATATCGCCCGCGCGGTGGATCGGCAGGAGGGCGACGCGCAAAGTCAATTGGCCATCACCCGCCAAATCATCGCCCTGCGCCGCGCGCATCGGGCGCTGGCGGTGGGGGCGATGGAGGATCTGCGCGTTTCCGGCGATCTGCTCACCTTCACCCGGCGCGAGGGGGGCGAGGCGATTGCCTGCGCCTTCAACCTTGGCGGCGAAACCGTCGCCCATGCCGCGCCATCAGGGCAGACTCTGCTGGCGCTGAACGGCGCGGATGCGGGGCATTTGCCGCCCTATGCCGCGCATTTCACCCTGCTTGCCTAAAACCCCCTTCTTCCCCCGGAGAGAGACCATCATGGCCCGCTCGCTTGCCCCCCTTGCTGTCCTTTTGCTGACGGCGACCTCTGCCTATGCCCAGACCGCGCCTGCCAGCTATTCGGCGACATCGCCCGATGGCGCCATCGCCGTTGCCGTCACCACCGACAGCGACCACCGCGTTCGCTATGCCATCACCCGCAAGGGCAAGGCGCTGATCGCGCCCTCGCTGATGGGCTTTATCCTGACCGATGGCGTCAACATGGTACGCGGATGGGACATCACCGGCGCCGACACGGCCAAGGGCGATAACACATGGGAGCAGCCCTGGGGCGAGCGCCGCTATGTGCGCGACCATTATAACGAGATCACCGTCCACCTGCGCCAGTCCAAGGAGCAGGGCGAACGGATGATGGATGTGCATTTCCGGATCTTCGACAATGGCGTGGGCTTTCGTTACGAATTGCCCAAACAGGCCGCGATGACCACGATGCGCATCGCGGACGAGGTCACCGAATTCGACATCGTGCCCAAGGGCACCGCTTGGTGGATCGCCGGGGGCGAATGGAACCGCTATGAACAGGTCTATCAAAAGACCCCGATCGAGGCTGTCTCAACCGCGCATACGCCGATCACGATGCGGCTGGAGGATGGCACGCATCTCTCCTTCCACGAGGCCGCGCTGGTCGATTATTCGGCTATGTGGTTCAAGCGGGCCGATGGGCAGAAATTCCGCACGACCCTTGCACCTTCGGGTCAGGGGCCGCGCGTGGTGCGCGATCTGCCTTTCAACACGCCCTGGCGCACGATCCGCATTGCCGATGATGCGGCGGGGCTGGTGGAAAACGACCTTGAGCTGAATCTGAATGAGCCGAACAAGATCGGCGATGTGTCATGGTTCAAGCCGCAAAAATATATCGGCATCTGGTGGGGCATGATCCGGGGCGACTGGACATGGGCCGAAGGGCCAAAGCATGGCGCGACCACCGAGCGCGCCAAGCAATATATCGACTTTGCCGCCAAAAACGGCTTTTCCAGCGTGCTGATCGAGGGTTGGGACAAGGGCTGGAACGGCAACTGGCTGGGCACGGGGGGCGATTTCAGCTTTACCAAATCGGCCAACGATTTCGATCTGGAGGCCGTCACCGCCTATGGCCACAAGAAGGGCGTCAACATCATCGGCCATCACGAAACGGGCGGCAATATCGCCAATTACGAGGCCCAGCTTGAGGATGCGATGAAGCTGTATAACCGCCTCGGCGTGCCGGCGGTCAAGACCGGCTATGTGGCGGATGCGGGCGGCATTCAGGCGCCCTGCGGCAATGATCCGGCCAAGATCTGCATGGAATATCACGATGGCCAGCGTCAGGTGCAGCATCACCTGCGCGTGGTGCAGGTGGCGGCGAAATATCACATTGCCGTCAACGCGCATGAACCGGTCAAGGACACCGGCCTGCGCCGCACCTATCCCAACTGGATCGCGCGGGAAGGCGCGCGCGGTATGGAATATAACGCATGGGGCGCCTTCGCCAATGGCCCCAGCCACGAGCCGACGCTGGTTTACACCCGCATGCTGTCCGGCCCGATGGATTTCACGCCCGGCATCCTCAGCCTTGAGGGCGCGAACCATGCGCCTCTGGCCTCGACGCTGGCCAAGCAGTTGGGCCTCTATTTGGCGCTCTATTCGCCCATCCAGATGGCGGCCGATTTCATCGAGAGCCTTGAGGCGCATCCAAAGGAACTGGCCTTTATCCGCCAAGTCCCCGCCGATTGGGCGCAGAGCCATCTGATCGCCGGGGCTGTGGGCGAATATGCGATCTTTGCGCGGGCTGATCGCAACAGCCCCGACTGGTATGTCGGCGGGGTCAATGATGCCACGGCGCGCGTTGTCGATCTGAAGCTCGATTTCCTCGACGCGGGCAAGACCTATACCGCCACGATCTACAAGGATGGCGAGGGCGCGACCTATCTGACCGAGGCGCGGCACAGGATCGCCTATGAGACGCGCAAAGTGGCCAAGGGCGATGTCATCAAACTGTGGCTGGCGCCGGGCGGGGGCGGGGCAATTCGTCTCACCCCGGCGAAATAAGGCCCGGCCCGGTTGACGCGGGCGCGCCGTGGGATAGGGAAGGGTGATGAGCCAAAAACCCTGTCCCAACTGGGTCAGCTGGGCCATCGGGCGCATTGATGCGGATTATACCCGCAGCGCCGATACCCATCTGATCCCGGTGCCGCTGCCCGCCCTGCCGCATATCGCGATTTATCTGAAGGATGAATCGAGCCACCCCACCGGCAGCCTGAAGCATCGCCTCGCGCGCTCGCTCTTTCTCTATGCGCTGTGCAATGGCTGGATCGCGCAGGGGATGACGATTGTTGAGGCCTCCTCCGGCTCGACTGCCGTGTCCGAGGCCTATTTCGCGCGGATGCTGGGCCTGCCCTTCATCGCGGTGGTGCCGCGCAGCACGGCGCCTGAAAAGATCGCGGCCATCGAGGCGCTGGGCGGGCAATGCCACAAGGTGGACGGCGCGGGCGCGGTCTATGGCGAGGCCTCCCGTCTGGCCGAGGAACTGGGCGGTCATTACATGGACCAGTTCACCTATGCCGAGCGCGCCACTGACTGGCGCGGCAACAACAACATCGCCGACAGCATTTTCAGCCAGATGGCGCGCGAACCCCATCCGATCCCGGCCTGGATCGTGACGGGCGCGGGCACGGGGGGCACCTCGGCCACCATCGGCCGCTATGTGCATTACAACCGCCATGCCACACAGGTCTGCGTGGCCGATCCGTCGGCCTCGGTATTCCACCGCAACTGGCATGATGCGGCCGTCACCACCGCCGAAGGCCCGACCAGCCGCATCGAGGGCATCGGCCGCCCCCGCGTCGAGCCGAGCTTTATCCGCAGCGTGATCGACCGGATGGAGGTCGTCGAGGACCGCGCCTCCATTGCCGCCGCGCGGGTGCTCTCGCGTTATCTGGGGCGGCGCGTGGGCGGATCGACGGGCACCAATCTGGTGGCCATCGCGCGCATCGCTACGCAAATGGCCGATGCGGGCGAGAAGGGCTCGATCGTTTCGATCCTGTGCGACAGCGGCGAGCGTTATGGCTCGACCTATTATAATGAGGAATGGCTGACTGCGCAGGGGCTGTTGGATGAAGCGGAGGAAGAGCGCATGGCCGCCTTCCTTGCCAGCGGGCGTTACGCTTCCTAAATTGCCGGAAATACCATTCTCATTTGCAGGATACCATGTCGAACAATCCGCTGCTGGCCGCCACCGATCTGCCCGATTTCGCCGCGATCCGGCCCGAACATGTCGTGCCCGCGGTCGAGGCCGCGATTGCCGCTCATGCCGGGGCGATGAAGGCTTTGGCCGAGCGGCCGGGCGATCCGGCGCTGCTGGCGGAAAAGGACGGCGCCGATGTGGCGATCTCGCGGGTCTGGGGCGTGGTCAGCCATCTGGTGATGGTGGCGACCACGGCGGAACTGCGCGAGGCCCATGGCGCGGCCCAGCCCCTGATCGACGCGCATTTCAGCGCCGTTGGTCAGGACAAGGCGCTGTATCAGGCGTTGAAGGCGATTGATCCGCAGGCTCTGCCCGAAAATGAGCGCCGCGCTTTGAGGCTGGCCCTGCAGGATTTCGAACTGTCGGGGGTGGCGCTGGAAGGGGCGGCCGCCAAGGAATTCGCCGCCAACCGCATCGAGATGGGCCGCCTTTCCACCGAATTTTCCAATGCCGTGCTGGATGCCACCGAGGCGTGGACGCTGGAGATCAGCGACGAGGCGCGCCTTGCCGGTATTCCCGAGGCCGACCGGGCCGGGATGCAGGCCGCCGCCCAGCGCGCAGGCAAAGAAGGCTGGCTCGTCACGCTCCATGCGCCCAGCGTGATGGCGGTTCTCTCCCATGCCGAAGACCGGGCCTTGCGCGAGGAGGCCTATCGCGCATGGAACACCCGCGCCTCCGATCAGGGGCCGAATGCGGGCCGGTTCGACAACGGCCCGCGCATTGCCGAAATCCTTGCGCGCCGGGGTCAGGCGGCGCTGGCGCTGGGGTTTGAGGATCCGGTGGCGGTGTCGCTGGCCGCGAAAATGGCACGCGACGGGGCCGAAGTGGATGCGTTCCTCGCCAGCCTTGGCGCGGCGGCGCGACCTCAGGCGGCGCGTGATCTGGCCTCGCTGGCGCAATTTGCGCGGGGCGAATTGGGGATCGAGGACCTGCGCCCTTGGGATGTCGGCTTTGCCAGTGAGCGGATGCGGCGCAAGCTGCATGATCTCGATACGTCGGAAATCCGCCGCTATCTGCCGCTCCCTCGCGTGATGGAGGCTTTGTTCGGTCTGGTGCGCGAATTGTTCGGCGTCGAATTCCGCGCCGCGCAGGGCGTTCCGGTGTGGCATGATGACGTGCGCTATTTCACCCTGCACCGCGATGGGCATGAGGTGGCCTCGCTCTATGTCGATTTCTTTGCGCGCGAGGGCAAGCGCGGTGGGGCATGGATGGATTCGGCCCGCCCGCGCCAGCATGGCATCACGCCGGTGGCTTATCTGGTGACGAATTTCGCGCCGCCCGTGGGCGATGCGCCCGCCACTATCACGCATAATGACATGGTGACGCTGTTCCACGAAATGGGGCATTGCCTGCATCACCTGCTGGGCGAGGTCGATCTGCCCAGCGTCGGCGGGATTGCCGGGGTGGAATGGGATGCGGTGGAACTCCCCAGCCAGTTCCTTGAGAATTTCGCATGGGAACCGGCCACGCTGAAAGCCGCGAGCGCGCATGAGGAAAGCGGCGAGGCCTTGCCCGATGCGATGATTGCGCGGATGCTGGGCGCCCGCAAGTTTCTGGGGGCGATGGGCTTGGTGCGACAGGCGGAATTTGCGCTGTTCGACCTGCGCCTCCACCGCGCGGCGGGCGGCGACAATACGCCCGATTACCGTGACATTCTGGCGCAGGTGCGCGCCGAAGTAGCCGTCATCGACTATCCCGAATGGCACCGTTTCCCCACCAGCTTCAGCCATATTTTCGCCGGTGGCTATGCGGCGGGCTATTATTCCTATCTCTGGGCCGAGCGCCTGTCGGCCGATGCCTATGCCGCGTTCGAGGAAGAGAGTGCCAATCGCGCCGAATTGGGCGAACGTTTCCGCGCCGAAGTCCTCTCGCGCGGGGGCACACGCCCGGCGATTGAAAACTTCACCGCCTTCCGTGGGCGCGAGCCGGAGAATGAGCCGCTGCTGGAAAGCTGGGGGATTGCGGCGTAAGGCCTGTGCCTCTGCCGCCGCATCTCTACACGCTGGCCGATTATGCGCTTGCGGCGCAGGCGCGGATCGATCCGGCGGTTTGGGCATGGCTCGAAGGGGCCAGCGGAGATGGCGCGGCGCGGCGGCGTGAGGAGATCAGCTTTGGCGCCCATGCGATCCTGAACCGGCCGCTGGCCGATCTGTGCGGGGGGCATACGCGGCGGCATTTGCTGGGGCTGGATCTGGCGCATCCGGTGCTGCTCTCGCCGCTGGGCTATCATGGGCTGATCCATCCCGAAGGCGAATTGGCCACCGCGCAGGGATGCCTTGAAACGGTGATGTGCGTCTCGACCATGGCCAGTCGGCCTATCGAGGTCATCGCGCAGGCGGCCGCCGGACCTTTGTGGTTCCAGCTCTATGTCCAGTCCCGGCGCGAGGATACGCTGCGCCTGATCCGCCGCGCTGAGGCGGCGGGGGCAAGGGCGATTGTCGTGACGCTGGACACACCCGCCCAGCCTGCCAGCCCGCAGACCCTGCGCGCCGGTTTCGCCATGCCGCCGGGCATTGCGGCGGTGCATCTCTCCGGTTTCGCGCCCGCGCCCGAGGCATCGGGCGATTGGTACAATCCCGCCCTGTCGCGCCTGACCGCCGCCGCTCCGGGGTGGGGGGATATGGCATGGCTGCGCGGGCAAACCGATCTGCCGCTGCTGGCCAAGGGCCTGTCGCGGGCCGATGATGCGGTGCGGTTGATGGCGCTGGGCTGGGATGGGCTGGTGCTTTCCACCCATGGCGGGCGGGCGATGGAGGCGGCACCGGCGCCCCTGACGCTGCTGCCCGCGATGCGGGCGGCGCTGGGGCATGATCGCGTGATCCTGATCGACGGTTCGGTGCGGAGCGGGGCGGATGTGTTTCGGGCGCTGGCGCTGGGGGCCGATGCGGTGATGATCGGGCGGCCGCAATTGTATGGGCTGGCCGTGGGGGGCGCTCTGGGCGTGGCCCATATGCTGAAAATTCTGCGTGAGGAGCTGGAACTGGCGATGGTGCTGGCGGGATGCGCCACACTGGACGCCATCGGACCGGATGCGCTGACGGGGGTGTAATATGCTGATCGTGATCGAGAAACTCTTTGTCCCCGGCGAGATTGCCGCGCTGCGCGAACGCCTGCTGGCCGCGCCCTGGGCCGATGGCGCGGCCACGGCGGGCGAGCGCGCGGTGCAGGTGAAGCAGAACCTGCAGGTGCCGATGGACGATCCGGTGGCCAAGGAAATCGGCCAGATCATCCTGACCCGACTGGGCCAGAACCCGCAATTCCTCGCCGCCGCGCTGCCGGTGACGATCCATCCGCCGCGTTTCAACCTCTATCGCGATGGCGGCCATTATGGCGCCCATGTCGATGGCGCGCTGATGCGTATGCCGGGGGAGGACCGCCTGCTGCGTACCGATCTGTCGGCGACCCTGTTTTTGAACGATCCGGCCGATTATGACGGCGGCGAATTGACCATTGAGGGCCAGTTCGGCGGCCAGAGCGTCAAACTGCCCGCAGGCGATATGGTGCTTTATCCCAGCTCCAGCCTGCACAAGGTGACGCCGGTGACGCGGGGGATGCGGATCGCCAGCTTTTTCTGGATGCAGAGCGCGGTGCCGGACGAAGCCGCGCGGACCATGCTCTATGACCTTGACCGTTCGATTCAGGGATTGGCGCCGGGGCGGGGCAAGGATGATGCGGATATTGACCGTTTGATGCAGGTCTATCACAACCTGCTCCGCCGCTGGGCGCAAATTTAGTCAAAGGGTCTGAAAACACATGTCGAAATTTCCCGCCCATCTGTTTGCCGAACCCGAACCCGATGTCGATACGCTGGCCAATCTGGGCCCGCTGGCGCCGATGGCGGGCGTGTGGGAAGGCATCAAGGGCCGCGATGTGAAGCCCACCGAGGATGGTGCGGAAGAACAGGTCTATATCGAGCGGATGACCATCCAGCCCATCGACCCCCAGATGAACGGGCCGCAATTGCTCTATGGCCTGCGCTATCACACGGCGATCACCAAGCCGGGCGAGGTCGAGATGTATCACGATCAGGTCGGCTACTGGCTGTGGGAACCAGCGACCGGGCGCATCCTCCACACGCTGACCATTCCGCGCGGACAGGCGGCGCTGGCCAAGGGCGAGGCGGCGGCGGACGCCACCAGCTTTACGCTGAGCGCGCAGCGGGGCAGCACCGAGAACGGCATCATCTCGGCGGTGTTTCTGGAAGAGAATTTCCGCACCGACAGTTTCGCCATCACCGTCACCATCGATGGGCCGGACCAGTGGAGCTATGAGCAGACCACGATGCTGCAAATCCGCGGGGTTGAGGAGCCTTTTGCCCATACCGACCGCAATACGCTGCGCCGGGTCGGCCCGGCGGTGCCCAATCCTTTGGCGCGCGAGAATGCCGAAGCCTGACGCGTTCTGATTTTTGCGACAGGATAAGCGAAATTTTGCGCTTTATCGAACGCTCGGCCAATCGCATGGAGAGATCAGGCTAAGATAGGGGACGCGCCTTGGACATCACCGAATGGCTCAATCTGGGGCTGCGCTGGCTGCATCTGATCACCGGCATCGCGTGGATCGGCTCGTCCTTCTATTTCGTCTGGCTGGACAACCATCTGAAACCGCCCAAGGAAGGCCCCAAGGAAGGTGGCGCCTCGGGCGAGGTCTGGTCGGTCCATGGCGGGGGATTTTACCACAAGCAGAAATATCAGGTCGCCCCGTCCAAAATGCCGGACGAGCTGCACTGGTTCAAATGGGAGGCCTATTTCACCTGGGTCAGCGGGTTCTCGCTGCTGGTGCTGGTCTATTATGTCGGCGCGCGGGCCTTCCTGATCGATACGGCCAAGGCGGCGCTGGAGCCTTGGCAGGCGGCGGGCATCGGGATCGGTGCGATTGTGCTGGGCTGGCTGGTCTATGACGGGCTGTGCCGGTCGGCGCTGGGGCGCAACAATCAGCGGCTGGGCGTGGTCTGGTATGCGTTTCTGGTGGCCATGGCTTATGGCCTCAACAGCGTGTTCAGCGCGCGCGGGGCCTATCTGCATATTGGCGCAATTGTCGGCACGGTGATGGCGGCCAATGTGTTCATGATCATCATTCCGGGCCAGCGCAAGGTGGTGAACGCGCTGATCGAAGGGCGCGAGCCGGACCCGACGCTGGGCGCGCGGGGCAAGCAGCGCTCGCTGCACAACAATTACATGACGCTGCCGGTGCTCTTCATCATGATCAGCCACCATTATCCGATGACCTTTGGCGCGGATCGGCCATGGCTGGTGCTGGCGATGATTTCGGCGATGGGGGTGGCGATCCGCCATGTGTTCAACCTGCGCCACAAGGGGGCCGATCCGCGCCCCACCATGGCCGTCGCGGCGGCGATCGGCATTGCCACTATCACTTATGTCAGCCTTGAAAAGAAGGGCGCCAAGCCGACGGGCGAGGCGAGCTATGCCGATATTCAACCGATCCTAGCCAAACATTGCGTGACATGCCATGCGCCCCATCCTACCAATCCCGCTTTTGCCGCGCCGCCTTTGGGCGTGTTGCTGGACAATGCCGAACATGCCTCGGCCGCCGCGCCGCGCATCAAAAAGGTGGCGGTGGACGCGCAGGTCATGCCTCTGGGCAATATGACCCATATGACATTGGAAGAACGCGCAAAACTGGGCGCATGGATCGCCGCCGGGGCGCGGCCATAGGGGGCGATTTTACGCGGACTTTACGCCCGACACCCGCCTTGCCCATGGCGATTTAATGCGCGAATGTCCGATGCGTCAGGCTTGTCTTACTCTAGGCGAACCGACGCATCATGTTGATGAACGCATCCCCCACCAGCGAGAATTCCGCCCATAATCCCGGCCATCACGGCCCATCCTCGCTGTTCGCGCTCACGCTGGGCGCGATTGGCGTGGTCTATGGCGATATCGGCACCAGCCCGCTCTACGCCTTCCGCGAGGCGCTGGCCCAGACCGCGCAGGGCGGCATCGACCGGGGCGAGATCCTTGGCGTGCTGGCATTGGCGCTCTGGGCGCTGATCATCGTGGTGACGATGAAATATGTGATCTTCCTCAGCCGGATGGACAATCACGGCGAGGGCGGCGTGCTCTCGCTGATGGCGCTGGCGCGGCGGGCGACGGGGGGCAAGTGGCTGATCGTGCTGCTGCTGGGCGCGACGGGCGCGGCGCTGTTTTACGGCGATGCGATCATCACGCCCGCGCTTTCCGTGCTCTCGGCCATCGAGGGGATGAAGACCGTCCCCGGCCTTGAGACGATGAGCGAGCCGGTAATCCTTGGCCTTTCGCTGACGATCCTGATCGGCCTTTTCGCGTTGCAGGTGCGCGGCACGGCCAGCGTGGCGGGCCTGTTCGGGCCGGTCTGCGCGTTCTGGTTTGTGGCGATCGGCGCGCTGGGCCTGTGGCATATTGTCGAGGCGCCCGATGTCTTGTCCGCCTTCAACCCGATGTGGGCGGTCAATTTCATGCTGGGCCATGGCGTGGCGGGCCTGTTCGTGCTGGGCGCGGTGTTCCTGACCGTGACCGGGGCCGAGGCGCTGATTGCCGATATGGGCCATTTCGGGCGGCAGCCGATTCAACTGGGCTGGCTCACCTTTGTCTGGCCCGCGCTCACGCTCAACTATCTGGGGCAGGGAGCGCTGGCGCTCAAGGCTTTGGCGCAGGCGCAGGCCCATGGGCAATTGTTGCAAAATGCTGACTGGTTCTTCCTGATGGCGCCGGATTCTCTGCGTGCGCCGCTGGTGGTGCTGGCCACGATGGCCACGATCATCGCCAGTCAGGCGGTCATCACCGGGGCCTATTCGCTGACCCAGCAGGCCATCGCGCTGGGCCTGATGCCGCGCCTTGTCATCCGCCAGACCTCGGCGGCCCAGATCGGCCAGATCTATATGCCGGGCGTCAACTGGATGCTGCTCTTGGGCGTAATCTGCCTCGTCTTTGCCTTTCGCAGCAGCAGCGCGATGGCGGCGGCCTATGGCATTGCCGTGACCGGCACGATGGTGGTCACCACCTGCCTTGCCTTCATCATCGCGTGGAAATTCTGGGGCTGGAACCCGTTGGGCAGCGCGCTGCTCATCGCGCCCTTCCTTGCGCTCGACATCTTCTTTTTCGGCGCCAATGTGCTGCGCGTGGCCGAAGGGGGCTGGGTGCCGCTGATGGTGGCCGGGGTCATTGGCCTCGTGATCGCCACATGGCTGCGCGGGCGCAAGATGGCGCTGCAGCGCGCCAGCGAACAGGGCGTGGCGCTGGACGAACTGGTCAAGGCGCTGGCCGCCCGCCCGCCGCTGGTGGTCGAGGGCACGGCGGTGTTCCTGACGCAGGACGCCAGCGTGGCCCCTTCGGCATTGTTGCATAATCTGAAACATAACAAGGCGCTGCACCGCACCAACATCATGCTGACGGTGGAAACCCAGACAACGCCCTATGTCGATCCGGAAAACCGCCTGTGTCTTGAACGGCTCGACGAACGCTTCCTGCGCGCCAAATTGCGCTACGGCTATATGGACAAGATCGACGTGCCCAGCGATCTGGCGCGCGAGCCCGGCCTGCTGGCGGGGACGGGGGGCACGTCCTTCTTCGTCGGGCGCAGCGCGATCCGCTTTGGCTCGCGCCCCTGCATGCCCCGCGCGATGGTGCTGCTCTATCAGTTCCTGCACCGCAACGCGTCGGACCCCACCGCCTTTTTTGCCATTCCCCCCAATCGCGTGGTCGAATTGGGCACACAGATCGAGCTTTGATCGCTATAGATACCGCCCATGTGGCGCGTGCTGACATCTTATGCGGTCCCTTTGCTGGGCATCGCGCTGGTGACATGGATCACCAGCGCGATGCTGGCGCAATGGGGGCTGGCGTCTGCGGCGCTGCTCTTCCTGTTGCCGGTGCTGCTGGGCGCGGCGCGCGGGGGGCTGGGGCCGGGCCTGCTGGCGGCGCTGGCCGGGGCGGGGGCGTATAATTACTTCCTGCTGCCGCCCTATTTCAGCTTTCATGTCCACGGGCCGGACCATGCGGTGTCGGTTCTTGTGCTGGTGCTCGTGGCGCTGGTCACCAGCCGCCTTGCCACCCGCCTGCGCGCGCGCGAAGAAGAAGCCAATGCCCGTGCCGCGATCAGCGAGGAACTGGCCCAGATTTCGCGCCTGCTGGCCAAGGGATCGCCGGTCGAGGCGCTGGAGCGCGCGCGGGCCTATGTGGCCGGGATCTATGGCCCGCTGCGCATCGACGGGGCGCAGGACGGCTTCTCCTCGCTCGATCAGGCGGCTGCAGCATGGGCGATGCACAATGGCGATGCCACCGGCCATGGCACCGGCGTGATGGCTGCGGCGGAATGGACCTTTCTGCCGCTCTCGCCCAAGGGCCGGGGTGCCCACGCGCTGATGGCTCTGGCCCGGCCCGCCGACGGCCAGACCCGCCCCATGGCCCAGATCGAGCATATACAGCAGGTCGCGCTTTTGCTGGGGCAGGGCTGCGACCGCATCGCGCTGGACGAGGAGCGCCGCGCGCGCGAAACGCTGGCCGAGAGCGACCGGCTGCGGCGGACCTTTCTGGCCAGCCTCGCCCATGATTTCCGCACGCCCCTGACCGTCATCACCGGGCAGCTTGAGGCGCTGGCCAAGCGCAGCCCCGAGGCGGGCGAGGCGTTGAACGCCGCGCGCAGGCTTGAGCGCACGATGAGCGACCTGATCGCGGCGGCGCGGATCGAGGAAGGCTCGCTGAGCCCGCAGGCCGAGAGCCTCGATCTGATCGATGCGGCCGATGCCGCCTTTGGCGCGGTGGCGGTGCCGGCGGGCCTCTCGCTGGGCCATGCGATCCCGGCCGATCTGCCTTTTGTGCGGGCCGATGCGGTGCTGCTGCATCATGTGCTGATCAATCTGATCGATAATGCGCTGGGCCACGCGGCATCGCAGGTGATGCTGGGCGCGGCTTTGCGGGATGGACAGGTCACGCTCTGGGTTGAGGATGACGGTCCCGGCGTTCCCCCTGCCGACCGGGCGCGGATATTCGAACGTTTCGCCCGGATCGAGGGCGGCGACCGGGCCAAGGGCAGCGGTCTTGGCCTTGCCATCGTGCGCGGATTTGCCGAAGCGATGGGGATGCAGGTGAGCATCGAGGACAGCCCGCTGGGCGGTGCGCGTTTTATATTGAGGATGGGGGCATGAACCGGGTTCTGGTGGTGGATGATGAACCGGCCATCCTGCGCCTGCTGGGCGCGGTGCTGGCGCGCGGGGGGTATGAGGCGGCGGCGGCGGCCACGGCTGCGGCGGCGCTGGGGGCGCTGCGCGGGGGCGGGCTGTCGGCGGCGATCCTCGATCTGGGCCTGCCCGACCGCGACGGGCTGGAACTGATCCCGATGCTGCGCTCGGCGGGGGTGCCGGTGATCGTCCTTTCCGCGCGCGAGGATGTGGGCGAGAAGGTGGCCGCGCTCGATCTGGGCGCATCCGACTATATCACCAAGCCCTTTGACGGCGAGGAATTGCTGGCCCGGCTGCGCGTGGCGCTTCGCCAATCGGGCGCGGCGGCGGCCCAGGAAGTGCTGGCCCATGGCCCCTTCCGCATCGACACCGCTCGACACGAGGCCAGCATCGACGGGCGCGGGCTGACCCTGCCGCCCAAGGAATTCGCCCTGCTTCAGGCATTGGTCGAGGCGGGGGGGCGCATCCTGACCCATGCCGCGCTGCTGGAAAAGGTCTGGGGGCGGGCGCATGTGGGCGATGTCGAATATCTGCGCGTGGCGATCCGCGCCTTGCGGCTCAAGGTCGAGGAGGACCCGGCCCATCCCCGCCTGATCCGCAACGAACCGGGCATCGGCTATCGTTTGATGGACACTGGCGCCTGATGGATACTTGACCGGCCGCCTGCCTTGCGTGCAAGGCCGCCGGGCATGGCATCCCACCCCAAATCCTTTCACCGCGCCGATATCGACGGGTTGCGCGCGATCAGCGTGGGCGTGGTCGTCGCCTTTCACGCATGGTGGCGGCAGGGTTTCGGCGGCTTTGTCGGGGTGGACATCTTCTTTGTCATCTCGGGCTATCTGATCTCGGGCGCGATTTTTGATGATGTGCGGGCGGGGCGCTTCTCGCTTTCGGCGTTTTACGGGCGGCGGGTGCGGCGGATCTATCCCGCGCTGATCACGGTCCTCTTGGCCACATTCGTGGTCGGTTGGGTCCAATTGTTCGACGACGGGTTTGCGCAACTGGGCGCGCATCTGGCGGGCGCGGCGGTCTTTGCCTCCAATCTCGTGCTCTATGCCGAGAGCGGTTATTTCGACGCCTCTTCCGATGCCAAACCGCTGCTCCATCTGTGGAGCCTTGGGGTGGAGGAGCAATTCTACATCCTCTGGCCGCTTGCCATCATGCTGGCGTGGCGATGGCGCGGGGCGCGAGGCGCGGTCTGGGCGCTGGGGCTGGGTTTTGTGGCCAGCATGGCGCATGAGCAATTCCTGATGCGGATCGACACATCGGCGGCCTTTTACATCCCCACCGCGCGCTTCTGGGAAATGCTGGCAGGCGCCGCGCTGGCCTGGGTTGAGCGGCGGCGTGTGGGGGCGATCCCGCCGCGCATGGCCCATGGGTTCAGCCTGATCGGCCTTGCGCTCTTGCTGGGCAGTTTCCGCTATATCACCGAGGGCAATGTGCCTTTCCCCGGCTGGGCGGCGCTGGTGCCGGTGGGCGGGGCGGTGCTGCTGCTGGCGGCGGGACCACGGGCGCTGGTCAATGCGCGGCTGCTCTCGCTTTTGCCGATGCGCTGGCTGGGGCAAATCTCCTATCCGCTTTATCTGTGGCATTGGCCGGTGCTGGTGCTGGCGCGGACATCGGGCTGGGTGGATGGCCGGGCGATGCTGGTCTGTGTGGTGGTGGCAACGGGGCTGGCCTGGGCCACAGCGCGCTGGATCGAGCCGCCTTTGCGCTATGGCGGAGACAGCGCGCGCAAGGTCAAGGGCTTGCTGGCGGCGATGGCGGTGCTGGGGCTGGGCGGGCTGGCGGTGGCATGGGCGCATGTCCCCTCGGCCAGCCATGCGCGGGTTGCGCCGCTGACGCGCCAGATCGGCTGGACAATTGCCGTGGCCGGCGAGGCGCAGGGGCGTGCCTGTGTGGCGCTGATGCCGGGGCGGTCTGCTTTGGTGCCGGGGGTGGCGGGCAATGATTTCTGCTATCTGGCCCATCCCGGCGCGCCGGACGTGGCGCTCATCGGCGACTCGCTCAATCTCAGCCTGTTTCCGGGCCTGGCTTCCTATCCTGACCTCAACGTGCTGATCGCCTCGGCCAGCGAGGCCGCGCCCTTTTATGACACGACCACCACCGAGAGCTTCGACCGCACCCGGTTGAACAACTGGAAACTGACCAATCAGGCGCTGGATTATGCAGCGGCCAGCCCCTCGATCCGGGTGGTGGTGCTCTCCTATGCCAATGGCGATCAGTTGCTGCGGCGCAGCTCGGCCCATGACATGACCGACCGCGCCGACCCCACGCCCGCCCCGCCCGAGGCCCGTCTCGAACGCGCGCTGCGCCGGACGCTGGCCAGATTGAGCGCGGCGGGCAAGGGCGTGATCATCACGCTGCCCAACCGGCGGATGGGGTTTGATCCGCCCGATTGCCTGACCGATCTGCGCCCCTTGCATGGCCCCGCCTATCGCCACCCCTGCGGCGAGCCGCGCGGCGGCGCGCTGGAGCAGGCTCAGGACGCCTATGCCGCGCAGGTGCGCCGCGTGGTGCGCGAATTCCCCGGCGTGGTGCTGGTCGATCTGGCCGCGCCTTTGTGCGACGCGCGCCTGTGTTATGCGATGCGTGCCGCAAGCGGGGGGCGCGGAGGGCAGATGTATTACCGCGACCGGCTGCACCTGTCTGATGCCGGATCGCGGGCGGTGGCGCCGGTGCTGTACCAAGCGATCAAGGCGATGATGCATCGCTAACCGCTTGCCCGGCGCGCGTTTCGATATACATAGCGATATTGAAAGGGGCGTTTCTCCGTGTTTGATCGCATGTCTCGCAGGATGATGATGTCCGCGCTGGCGCTGTGTGGGGCATTTGCCGGGGAGGGCACCATGGCGCAGGCGCCGCGCGGGCCGGTGGTTCTGGCCGCAGCCAGCCTTCAGGAATCGCTTAACGCCGCGGCCGATACATGGGCGGCGCAGGGCCATCCGCGCCCGGTGCTGTCCTTTGCCTCCTCCTCGGCCCTTGCGCGCCAGATCGAGAATGGCGCGCCCGCAGACCTGTTCCTCTCGGCGGACGAGGAATGGATGGACCATGTGGCCAGAGCCCCCGGCGGCCGGATCAAGCCGGGCACACGGATCAGCCTGCTGACCAACTCGCTGGCGCTGATCGCCCCGGCGCAGAGCAGGGTTCGCCTGACCATCGCGCCCGGTTTTCCGCTGGCCGCCGCGCTGGGGCCGAACGGGCGTCTGGCGATGGGGCAGGTGGCCTCGGTCCCGGCGGGCATATATGGGCGCGAGGCGCTGATGGCCCTGCGCGTCTGGCCCGGCGTTGCGGGCCGCGTGGCGGGCGCCGACAGCGTGCGTTCGGCCATGGCGCTGGTCTCGCGCGGCGAGGCGCCGCTGGGCATTGTTTACGCCACCGATGCGCGGGCGGATAAGAAAGTGCGCGTGGTCGGCATTTTCCCTGCCAATTCGCATAAGCCCATCACCTATCCGCTGGCCCGCCTGTCGGCCTCGACCAACCCGGATGCCGAGGGCTTCCGCCGCTTCCTTGCCTCGGCCCAGGGCAAGGCGATATTCCGCGCCTATGGCTTTGGCACCAAATAGCATCAGCCCCGAGGAATGGGGCATCATCTGGCTTTCGCTCAAGGTCAGCGGGGCGGCGATGGTCGCCACGCTGCCGGTGGGTTTTGCGCTGGCATGGGCGCTGGCGCGGGGGAGGTTTCCGGGGCGGGTGCTGCTCGATGCGCTGGTGCATCTGCCGCTGGTGCTGCCGCCGGTGGTGACGGGTTGGCTGCTGCTGCTGGGTTTTGGCGCGCAAGGATTGGCGGGGCGCTGGCTGGTGGCGATGGGGATGCCTGTGATGTTTCGCTGGACCGGGGCGGCGCTGGCGGCTTCGGTCATGGCGCTGCCCTTGATGGTGCGGGCGATCCGGCTTTCGCTCGAAAGCGTGGACCGCAGGCTGGAGGCGGCGGCGCGCACACTGGGGGCCTCGCCCTTGCGCGTGTTCGCCACGATCACCTTGCCGCTGGCGCTGCCCGGTGTGCTGGCGGGCATGGTGCTGGGCTTTGCGCGCAGTCTGGGCGAATTTGGCGCGACGATCACCTTTGTCTCGAACATTCCGGGTGAGACGCAGACCCTGCCGCTGGCGATCTATGCCGCTTTGCAGGTGCCGGGGCAGGAGGGGATCGTCACGCGCCTCGCGCTGATTTCGGTGGGCCTTTCGCTGGCGGCGCTGGTGGCGTCCGAGGTGTTGACGCGGCGGATGGGGATGCGCGCCCATGTCCTTTGAGGTGGACGTAAACATCACGCGGGGCAGCCGCCAGATTGCCGCAAGGTTTGAGGCCGGGCCGGGGATCACCGCGCTGTTCGGCCGTTCGGGCGCGGGCAAGACCAGCGTGCTGGACATGATCGCCGGGCTGGTGCGGCCTGATCGCGGGCGGATTGCGGTCGCTGGGCGGGTGCTCTTTGATGCGGCGGCGGGGACCGACCTGCGGCCCGAAGCGCGTGGTTGCGGCTATGTGTTTCAGGATTACCGCCTGTTTTCCCACATGAGCGTTGAGGCCAATCTGCGCTATGGCTGGCGCCTGGCCGCGCCCGATGCGCGCTGGATCGCCTTTGAGCAGGTGGTGGAATTTCTCGGCCTTGGCGGCCTGCTATCTGCCCGCCCGCGCCGATTGTCGGGGGGCGAGGCGCAGCGCGTGGCGATTGGTCGCGCCTTGCTCTCGGGCGCGCGTTTCCTGTTGATGGACGAGCCGCTCTCCTCGCTGGATGCGGCCCGCCGTGAGGAAATCATGCGCGTTATCGAACGTATCCGCGACGAACTGGCCCTGCCGATCCTCTATGTCAGCCATGACCGGCGCGAGGTGGAGCGATTGGCGGGCCAGATTGTCGAGATGGACTGAATTACTTTCCGGCCACCGACAGCACCGAGAGCGTGAGCACCGCAACCCCGGTGCGGATCGCGGGCTGGGCCACCGGGGCAAAGAAGGGTGAGTGGTTGACCGGCACCGGCTTGCCTTCAGCTTTCAGCTTTTCCAGCATCGCCGGATCGCTGCCGCCGATGGAAAAGAACACCGATTTGGGCACGCCCGCCATCACGAATTCAGAATAATCCTCGCTGGCGGTCCAACCCGGCTTATAGGCCGGCTCCAGTCTGACCGCGCCGGGCAGACCGGCCTTGGACAGCACGGCATAGGTGCTGGCGGCAAGGGCCTCGTCATTGACCACGCTGGAAATGCCGTGGCCGCGGCTGATTTCAGGGGCCGGTGCGCGCGACATGGCGGCCACGGATTGGGCGGTCAGGTCAACGCCGCTGTTGAGCAATTTGCGCGTTTCATCGTCAAAGGAGCGCAGCGAGAGGCCCAGTTCGGCGGTGTCGGGGATGATATTGGCCACCGTGCCCGAACGGAAATAGCCCACCGTGACCACGCCGAATTTCTGCGGGTCCTTCTGGCGGCTGATGACGGTCTGCACGTCCTCGACAAAGCGGGCGCCCATGACGATGGGGTCGATGCTCATGTTGGGCATCGAGCCATGTGCGCCCTGACCATGAAAGATCACGCGGACCGAATCGGAATTCGACGTGGCCACCCCCTGCTTGACCGCCACATCGCCCGCCGACGCCGCGCCGACATGGGCGGCAAAGGCGTAATCGGGTTTTGGGAAACGGGTGAAGAGGCCATCCTCGATCATCGCGCGTGCGCCTTCGCCGATTTCCTCCGAAGGCTGGCCGATCATGATCAGCGTGCCCTTCCATTGGTCCTTCATTGCCACCAGCGCCTGCGCCGTGCCCAGCCACCATGCCATGTGAATATCATGGCCGCAGGCATGCATGACATAGGTGGTCTTGCCGTCTGCCCCGGTTTGCTGCGCCTTGCTGGCCCATGCCAGGCCCGTCTTTTCCTGCATGGGCAGCGCGTCCATCTCCACGCGCACCATCACCACCGGGCCGGGGCCATTCTTCAGCACGCCGACAAGGCCGGTCTTGCCGACATGCTCGGTCACCTCAAAACCCAGCTTGCGCAGCTTTTCGCTCAGGATGCCCGCCGTGCGCGTCTCGGTAAAGCCGATCTCGGGATGGCTGTGCAGATCCTTGTAGAGCGCCTCCAGTTCGGGCCAGTTCTTGGTTGTCTGTGCATCGATGCGGGCGGCGGTGCCGGGCTTGACCGGGGCGGCAAGGGCCGGAAGGGCGGACATCATCAAGGGCAGGCAAAGCAGCATCGCGCGGCGCATCGGGATCTCCTGAGGTGAATGTGTCATGTTGCATAAGGCTTTACTGGCCGCGCTGCGTCAAGGAGCGTATTGTGCGCAGCACATGGCGCGGCAGGAAAGCGCAACAAGGCACGCGGGAAGAGAAGCCAAATGGCAGTCAGTATATTCGAATTGTTCAAGATTGGCGTGGGGCCATCCTCCAGCCACACGATGGGGCCGATGACGGCGGCCTGCCGGTTCGTCACGGCGCTGGGCGACAGGATCGGCCGCGTGGCGCGGGTCGAGGTGGCGCTTTATGCCAGCCTCGCGCTGACCGGGCGGGGCCATGCGACCGATACGGCCACCATCGTCGGCCTGCATGGCATCACGCCCGAGGAGGCCGATCCCGATGCCGCCGTGGCGCTGATCCGGCAGGTGCGCAAAAGCGGGCGGATGATGCTGGGCGGGGTGCGCGACATCGCCTTTGATGAGCGGGTCGACATTCTTTGGCTGGGGCGTGAGAGCCTGCCGTTTCATCCCAATGGCATAAGGTTTGCCGCGTTTGATGCAGACGGAGAGCCGGTCCTTACCCGTACCTATTTCTCGATCGGCGGCGGCTTTGTGGTGGACGAAGACCAGACCACGGCCAACGCTCCGGTTGAGGATCATGACGAGCCCTATCCTTTTACCACGGCGGCCGAATTGCTGGAGATGGCGCAGCAGGGCGGTTTGACGATTGCGGGCCTTGCGCTGGTCAATGAGGATGCGCGGCGGCCGCGCGCCGAGACGGAGGCCGGGATTGCCCGCATTGCCGCGGCCATGGACGCATGCATCGAACGCGGCATGAGCCAGCGGGGCGAATTGCCCGGCGGGTTGAAGGTCCAGCGCCGCGCGGCCCATTTGCGCGAACGTTTCTATGCGCGGGTCGAGCGGGTGCTGGCCGATCCGCTGGCCACGCTCGATCTGGTCAATCTCTGGGCCATTGCGGTCAATGAGGAGAATGCGGCGGGCGGCAAGGTGGTGACATCGCCCACCAATGGCGCGGCGGGGATCATCCCGGCGGTGCTGCGCTATGCCGAGCGCTATCACGGCGCCGATGATGCGGCCAAGGCGACTTTCCTGTTAACGGCCACCGCGATTGGCGGCCTCTATAAACGCAATGCCAGCATTTCGGCGGCCGAGGTCGGTTGTCAGGGCGAGGTGGGCGTGGCCTGCTCGATGGCGGCAGCGGGGCTGACCGCGATCATGGGTGGCAGCAATGGCCAGATCGAGAATGCCGCCGAAATCGCCATGGAGCATAATCTTGGCCTGACCTGCGACCCCATCGGCGGGCTGGTGCAGATCCCTTGTATCGAGCGCAATGCGATGGGCGCGGTCAAGGCCATTGACGCGGCCCGTCTGGCGCTGGGCGGGGATGGCACGCATCTGGTCAGTCTGGATCAGGTGATCGAAACCATGCGGCGCACCGGGGCCGACATGATGAGCCAGTATAAGGAAACCTCGCTGGGGGGATTGGCGGTTTGCGTTCCGGCTTGCTGATCGCACGGCTGGACTGTTCCGTTACGGGGCTGCGACAAAAACGCGCTTGCCTATGGCCATCGACCATCTATCACCACGCGCCACAGGATCGCAGGAGTTTCGTTCGATGAAGAGATTGGTGTTGGCCGTTCTGGCGACGCTGATGGTGGCTGCGCCAGCCCAGGCACGGCATCACAAGGTCTCGCATGCCGCCGCCAAGGTGACGAAGGCGAGCAAGAAGAAGGCGGTTGCCACGCCCGCCAAGCGGCACAAGGCCGAAAAGACCAAGGTCGCGACCCGGAAGATGACCCGCGCGGAAAAGCGTGCTCTGGCGCGGGCCGAGGCCAAGGCCAAGGCGCAGCCCAAGCTGACGCGGGCGCAGAGGCGCGCCCAGCAGCGGGCAGAGCAGCGTCAAACGGCGCACGGCAGGCACAAGGCCAAGGCAGAGCCCAAGCTGACCCGTGCGCAGAAGCGTGCGCAGCAGCGCGAAATGGCCCGCGCCGCCAAGGCCCAAAAGCAGGCCGCACCCAAGCTGACGCGGGCGCAGAAGCGCGCCATGGCCAAGGCGGAAAAGCACGGCAAGCTGACCCGTGCGGAAAAGCGGGCCTTGGCTCAGGCCCGGAAGGCGACGGCCAAGGCGACACCGGACCATCGCATGACGCGCGCCGAACGCCGCGCCGCCGCGCGCCAGTCGCGCCATTCCTCGCGGTATGCTTCGCGCTCCTCCTCACGTCGTTACTCGGCCCGCGCGCCCTATGTGCCGCCGCATTACAATGCCCCGCCGCCGGTGCCCGCCGCCGCCGGGCCCAGCAGCGGGTTCAACGCCGCTTTCCGCGATATTCATCCCAACGGGCAATAAGCAAAAGGGCGCCGCAACCGGCGCCCTTTTCATTTGGCCAGATGCGCCGCCCAATCCGGCGGCGGGGCGGGATAGGCCGCGATCACCGGCCCCAGCGCATCCCGCAGCGGGTCGAGCCAATCGGCATAATTGGTCCATTGCTCCAGCCCGTCGCGATAGATCGGGCGGCGGACCTGCTCGCTGCTGGCGGTGCGTACGGCGCGCTTGTTTTCCCAGAACGAGAGGCAGGCCTCCTCGAAATCGACCCCGACATAGGCCAGCAGGCGCGCGACCTCGGCCTGCGTATCGGCCACCATCCGTTCATAGATGACGCGGTGGACGGCGCCGGGCATTTCGGCTTCAAATGCCGCCATCTGGGCCACGTAATCGCGGTAATAGGCGCCGATTTCGCCCAGATCATAGGTAAACACCTGACCGCGCGCGAAATGCTGTTTCCAGCCCGAAAAGCAGCAGGCCATCGGATGGCGCCGCGCATCGATGATTTTGGCACGCGGCAGGATCAGGCGGATCAGGCCGACATTCTGCCAGTTGTTGGGCATCTTGTCGATGAACAGCGGCCTGTCAGTCTGGCGGTGAACCCGCGTCAGATCGATATATTCCTCGCCCAGCCGCGTCCGATCAGCAGGAGATAGCGAGCGCAGCAGATCGCCATACGAGGCAAATTCGCCCTGCTGCGCGCGGGATTTCAATCGCCCCGCGATCATCATCATTTCGGGCAATTCATGCGTGCCCTCGATCATCGAATGGCTCGACAGGATCTGCTCCACCAGCGTCGAGCCGGAGCGGGGCAGGCCGAGGATGAAGATCGGATCGGGCGCCATGCATCCTCCGCCATTGGCGCCCCCATTGGCGCCATCCGCCTCGCGCGCGGCATAGAAGGGCGCGGTGAAGGTGGCGGCATGTTCGACGGCCGCCTCATGGGTGCCTTCCGCGCTATACTCGATTTCGGCGCGGCGCAGGCGGTTGGCGGTGGCGTAATGGTCAAACGAGGCGGGGTAATCGCCCGCGTCCTCCAACGCCTTGCCCAGCGCGAAATGGAGGTGGAACAGGTCCTCGCCGGTGGGGCCGGTGGCGATCGCGGCCTGCATGGCGGCGCGGTCCTCGGCGGTGAATTTGGCGGTTTTCAGATTGGCCAGCGACCACCAAGCCTCGCCCATCGTGGCGGTGATGCCGATGGCGCGGCGATAGGCCTCGACGGCGGCCTTCTGGTCGCCCAGAGTCTTGCGCACATGGCCCAGATTTTGCCAGACATGAGCATTGTCGGGCACCTCGGCCAGCAGCGCTTCATAGATCGCCCCCGCACCCTCTTGATCGCCCAGCCGCACCAGCACAGAGGCCTTGAGCAGCCGGTGTGCGGGGCTTTGCATCGGCGAGGCGCAAAGCGTTTCGGCATGGGCCTGCGCCTCGGGCAGGCGGTTTGTCTGCAGCAGCAGGCGGATCAGGAAATCGCGCGCCAGATCGAAACCGGGCGCCATCTCCAGCGCCTTTGCCACCCATGCCATCGCCTCGCCCAGATCGCCCCGGCGCCAGTGGATCTCGCCGATCAGCCGCGTGGCCGAGGCGTCCTCGGGGATGCGCTCCAGCCGGTTTTTCAGCATGGCCTCGGCCGCGTCCAGTTCGCCCGCCTTCATCGCCACGGCGGCCCTGATCAGCTCGGGGTCGGAAGAGGACGCATGGATGGCCGACAGTTCAGCGCGCCACGCCTTGTCCTCCTCGCCCATGCGCCGCCATTCGCGGGCCAGCAGATACCATCCGCTGGCCACCTGAGGCTGGGCGCGGGTCAGCGTTTCGAGCGCGGCGACCGCGCGGGCGGCGTCGCCCGCTTCCGATGCCGCCTGCGCCAATTCCCACAGGATCGGCGGCACGCCCGGCTGCGCCCGATCCAGCGCGATCAGACGGGTCAGTGCAGCCTGTCCCTGGCCCAGCCGGCGCTGCGCCTGCGCCGCGATCAGTTCGGCCGGCGGCAACTGGCGATACGTCCTGATCAGCGCCTCGGCCCGCGCCAGCGCAAGGGCCGGGTCGCGCTCCAGCAAGTCTGCCGCTTCGGCCAGCGCGGCACCCGGTACGGCCCGTGCTGATTGGCGGTGCGAAGGGCGCGCGGCGATGGTCCCCAAAGCCATGGTTGTCCTTTCAAAGGGCCGGTCTGGTCTGCTGTTGTCGCGCGCTGCACCTGCGTAAACATATACGTCAGACAACGTAACCCCTCAGGACATCTTGCGTTGTTTGCGCCCTTGACTCGCGGGGTGCCTATGACATTCTTGCGAAACCGGACGACCGTACTAATTGCTGCAAATGCGTAAGGGGCACCACGCGCAGCGCAGCCAATCGGGTCGCCAAGGGGTTCAATGACGTTTCGGCATCCGGCGGGTGCATCGGCGCAAAACAGTGTTTTCGCCGGACGATCCCGCTTGTCTGGCGAATATGGCCTGAGAGCTCGGTGCGGAAAGCAGAGGGCAGAGGATTTCGGGGCAAGATGGCCATTATGCGGGCCGGTAATGGGGGAAGCATTACGATGATTGCAGAGTTTTCCAAGAGATCGCGCCGGGTGATCGCGTTGAGCGCGGCGACATTCCTGACGCCCTTTGCGCTGGTTGGGGCCGCCCATGCCGCAGACACCGATGCGGCGGCTGATCCTGCACCGGCCGCGGCCGACGGCGCCGGTTTGGGCGACATCGTGGTGACCGCCACCCGCCGTTCGGAAAGCGTCCAGAAAGTGCCGATCTCGATGCAGGCGCTGAGCATGGAAAAGATGGCCGAGCGCAATGTGAAGGGCATGTCCGACTTTGCCCTGCTGATGCCTTCGGTGTCCTTTGCCGGTCTTGGGCCGGGGCGCCAGACCGCCTATTTCCGCGGCATTGTTCCGGCGGGCGGCACCTATGCTTCGGTGGGCTACTATCTCGACGATATCCCCATCACCGGCACCGGCGTGCCCGACATCTTTGTCTATGACATGGAGCGTGTCGAAGGCCTGTCGGGTCCGCAGGGCACCCTTTATGGCGCGGGTTCTCTGGCCGGTACGATCCGCATGATCACGAACAAGCCCAAGCTGGGCAAGTTCGAATGGGGCTATGACACCGAAGGCAACAAATATGGCAAGGGCGCCTTTGGCGGCCAGATCGCCACCTATGCCAACATTCCCTTTGGCGACAAGATCGCCGCCCGCGTGATGGGTTTCTATCGCAAGGAAGGCGGCTATGTCGACAACACGCCCAACAACGGCAAGTTCAACAATGGCAAATCCTCGACGCTGAACCTGGGCGACAACAATCCGGCCACCAGCTATACGCTGAACAACGCCGCGATTGCCAAGAAGGATTACAATCCCGTCTATATGTATGGCGGCCGCCTGCAGGTTTTGTGGGAGCCGACGCCGGGCTGGCAGATCACCCCGCAACTGGCGGCCCAGTCGCAGACCGCCTATGGCTATTTCGGCTATGACCCGCGTGTCGGCGATCTTCAGGTGCATGACTATGACCTGACCCGGCGTCAGGACGCATGGTATCAGGGCGCGCTGTCGGTTCACGGCCATATCGGCGATTTCGATATGGTGTCCTCGACCGGCTATTTCGGCCGTAAGGTTCACCTGCAGAATGACTACACCTACTATACCGTGACCTATGACAGTTTCGGGCCGGGCTACGAAAACTATCTGCAGTTTTTCAGCAAGGATGGCTGCACCGGTTCCGGTGCCTCGCTGAAATGCAATAAGCTGATCAATCCGACCCAGTATTTCGAAGGCTGGACCTATTCGGAAAAGTTCACGCAGGAATTGCGCTTTGCCACGCCCAAGAGCTGGCCGTTTGATGCATCCTTCGGCGGCTTCTATCAGTGGCAGAAGACCGAAAACAACAATTACTACGGCATCCACGGGCTGGGCAACATCGCCGGCTATACGATGGCGGGTGGCGGCGACAGCAACCCGGCCGGTTTCGGCATCCCCACCTCGGCGGGCGGGACCATGGTGGTCGGCTCGCCCGCAGTGAAGGGCGATGGTTTCTATATCAACGAAAACAACCAGTACACGCATGACGCGGCTCTGTTTTTGGAAGCCCATTACAATATCGCGCCCAAGCTGAAGGTCACTGGCGGGGTCCGCTATTTCTGGACCGACTATTGGACCACGGGTTTTGCCGGTGTGGCCGCCTCGGCCCGCAACACCACCACGACCAAGAACATGCTGACCGGCGCGATGGGCTGTACCTTGCCGCTGCCGACTGAGCGCCTGACCTGTCGCAACACCAACATGCTCGATCCCAATGAGATCGGTCGGTACAAGGAACAGGGCGAGACGCACAAGATCGTGGTCGACTATCAGTTGACGCCCAGCAAGTTGCTTTATGCCAACTATTCCACCGGCTTCCGCCCCGGCGGCTATAACCGGCCGTTGCGCGTGAGCAAGGTGGGCGTGTTTGCGGTCGATCCGTTCAAGTCGGAAACGCTGACCAATTACGAACTTGGCTTCAAAACCCAGTGGGGCAGCAATTTCCGCCTCAACGGCGCGCTCTACATGGAAGAGTGGAACAATATCCAATATTCCGTGGTGGTGGCGGGCACGCAGGGCGCGGGCATGACCGGCAATGCGGGCAAGGCCAAGGTCTATGGTATCGAATATGATGCCGAGCTTAAGCTGGGCAAGGTGACGATCACCGGTTCGGGGGCGTATAACCGAGCGCGGTTGGACGGCAATTTCTGCAATTTCAAGGCGAATACCGCGACCTTGACCATCGCCGCCGATCCCACCTGTTCGTCGGGCGTGGCCGCAGCCAGCGGAACTCGCCTGCCGCGCCAGCCTGAGTTCAAGGGCAACACGTCGGTGCGCTATGATACCGAGATCGGCAACTTCAAGGCCTATCTCCTCGGTTCGATCCTGTATCAGACCAATGCGACGCAGGATCTGAAATATTCAAACAACCTGTTGCTGGGCAATACGGCCGGTTTTGCCACGATGGATTTCTCGGCCGGAATCAAGAAGGACAATTGGGCCTTCGACATCTATATCCAGAACGCCTTCGACGGCCGTGGCGCTTTGACCACCAACACATTCTGTTCGATCGATTTCTGCTCGGGCTCGTCGCGCAGCTTCACCGTGCGCCCGCAGGTCTTCGGCATCAAGTTTGGCCAGAAGTTCTGAGGAGACTCTAGTTCTGACCTGATCATCTTCACCCTGCGAAGGACAACTTATGCCCCCATGGTTTGCGCCATGGGGGCGCTTTTTGTGTGTCGCAATGGTCAGGCATGGGATCAGGCGGCGGACAGCGCGGCCAGCAGGGCTGCGCGCGCGCGCAGATTGCGCTCATGGGCAATCCGGGCGGCAAAACCGCTGGCCTGCGCCACGGCAAAGCTGATGCCGTAGAGGTTGCGCCTTTGCGGCACGCCTGGGATCGGGCGGGGATAGCCGCTGGCGATCATCTGGCCGTCGCGCCATAGGAATGTTTCGCGCGGGATGTCCCAATCCAGCCCAACGCCCAGTACGCCGGGCAGCGAGCCGGGCAGGCAGGGCACGCCATCGGCCTGCGCCGCGGCCAGCACCAGCGCGCCCGGCGCCGCCGCGACGGCCTCGGCAAACAGAGGGGCATGGGCGGCATTGGTGGTGCCGAGGCTGAGATTGATGATATCTGCGCCTGCCCCTGCGGCCATCCTGATCGCGCTGACCAAGGCCATCGCGCTGCCGCGTAGGGCATCATGGAATACGCGGATGGGCAGGATATCGGCCTGCGGGGCCTTCTCCTGAATCGCGGCGGTGACGGCGGTGCCATGGCCAAGCCGGTCGAGCGGGATGACGCCCTGTTCGATAACCATGCCATCGGTGCCAATGGCAAAACCGGGGCGCAGGCGGGTCGGGTCGATATGCGGGTGATCAGGATGCACGCCGCTGTCGATCACCGCCACCAGAATGCGTTCAGCCATAGGTCGTGATGCCATCTTTCAGAGTAATCACCCTATCCGCCATCGCGGCCAGCGCGGGCTTATGCGTGATGACGATCAGCGTGGCATGGGGCAGGGCGCGGCGCAGGCTGGCGGCGATCAGCGCTTCGGTGTCGCCGTCGAGCGCGGCGGTGGGTTCATCCAGGATCAGCGCATCGGGCCGCCGCAACAGGGCGCGGGCCAGCGCCACCCGCTGCCGCTCGCCCGCCGACAGGGCAAGGCCGCGTTCTCCCACTGGCGTATCCAGCCCCATCGTCAGGCGGGCGAGCAAAGCCTCCAGCCCGGCGTCATGCGCGGCGGCGATCACCGCATCGCGCCCAGGATCGGCAAGGCCAAAGGCGATATTGGCATAAAGCGTGGCGTTGAAGAGAAAAGGCGTCTGTTCGACCAGCAGCACCGCGCGCCGCAGATCATCCAGCACCACCTCGCGCAGGTCGCGTTCGCCCAGCATCACCCGCCCGCCATCAGGGTCGATCATCCGCACCATCAGATCGGCCATTGTCGATTTGCCCGCCCCGCTGGGGCCGAGGATTGCGCAGAAAGACCCCGCCGGAATGGTGAAATCCGCGTCATGCAGCACCGGAGCGCGGCCATGCGAGAGGCGGACATGATCGAAGCGGATGCTGCAAGGTCCGGCGGGCAGGGGCAGGGGGCAGGCGGCCTCCTCCACCTCTGGCGGGGTGTCCATCAATTCAAAGATCCGCGCCAGCGCCACCCGCGTCTGGGCCAGCGTGGCGGACAGGCCGAGCAGACCCTGAATGGGCGCGAACAGGCGCTGCTGATAAGCGAGGAAGGCCACCAGTGTGCCGATGGTCATCCGTCCGGCGGTGATCTCATAGCCGCCCCACAGCATGGCCCCCGCCGTCGAGGCGGAGAGCAAAGTGCCCGGAACCGCGCCCGAGAGGAAGGATGTCACCTGCATCCGCAGCATGGCGCGCACAAAGCTGGCATTGGCCCCCGCAAAACGCTCCCGCTCGCGCGCCTGTGCGCCCAGCGCCACCACCGTGCGCATACCCATGATCGTATCGACCAGCATGCTGCCGATATCGGCCCCCGCCTCGCGCATCTGCCGCGACAGCTCGGTCAGCCGCTTTTGCGCGCGCAGGAAAGCCCCCACCGCCAGCGGCACCAGCACCACGCCCACCAAAAACAGCCGCCAGTCGAGCCAGAGCATCAGCGCGATGCTGCCCGCCAGAAACAGCAGATTGGCCAGCGCGGCGAGCAGCGTGTCGCCCGCGACCCGTTGAATATCGGACACATCGCTGTTCAACCGGCTCATCAGATCGCCAAGGCGAAAGCGGCCAAAGAAGCGCGGCGAGAGACGCTGCAGATGCGACAGCACCGCCACGCGAATGTCGAACAGCATCGCGGCCGAGAGCGAGACATGCAGCCAAGAGGCCGCGATGTTGAGTACATAGGAGCCCACCGTCGCCCCCAGCATCAGCCCCGCCACGCGCCACAGCACGCCCATGTCATGCCGCATCAACGCGCCATCGATCATCAGCTTGGAAATATAGGGCTGGGCCAGGCTGAGCGCGGTGGCCAGCAGGCTGACCAGCATGACGGCGGGCAGGCGCGGCAGATAGGGGCGCAAATAGGGCCAGAGCCGCCGATAGGCCGCCCATGGCGCAGGAGGTGGGGAAGCATGCAAAGCGTGTCGCGGCGCGTTCAGGTCGCGGCCTCCCGTTCGATCAGTTGAAACCCGCGCAGCAGATAGCGCGGCTCCGGCATATGCGCGAGTTGCGCGGTGGTCCATGCGTAACCTTGCGCAAGGGCGGCCACCTGTTCGCGCCACCACGGGCTGTCGCCGCCGCTGGCATAGAACTGGCCGGAGATCTGGATATGGCGGCGCAGAGAGGCCGTCAGCATCGAATGGTAATGGGTTGCCAGCGCATCGCGGTCGCCGGGATGGGTGATGACGGCGGCGGCCAGAATGGCCTCGCGCACCGATTGGGCGCTGCCGTCGCCGCAGATGGGATCAAAGGCGATGGCCGACATGCCGCAGGCCAGCCAGTTTGGTCCGGCCAGACGCGCCAGTTGACGCGGCGCGGTTTCAAAGCCCGGTGAACTTTCGCCCAGCCCTGCGATCAGGGGAGCGATCAGCACGCTGCCCTCCAGCAGGCGCTCAAGCGGAGCGCCCACGCCCAGCAGCCAGCATTGCGCGGGGCCCGAAGGAATCAGGAACAGCCAGCCCTGCGCCACCGCCTCGACATGGCATGTGGCATGATCGGCCCCGGCGCGCAGCAAAACGCGCGCGGCCATTGCCCGCCGCTGGCCAAAGCGCATCAGTTCGGCATCGGGAAAGGGCGGTGCGCAATGGAGCGTGGCCATGGGCGCGGGGGCATCCGCATCGCCGGCAAGCTCTCCGCCAAGCGCAGCAATCAGGTCATCCTCGGACACCACCACCGCGCCATGCGGCACCGCCACCGGATCGCGGCCCCATCGCACTACGCGCTGCGCGATGCGATGGGCATCGGCAAACAGGTCGCGGCGGCCAAACGCATCGCGGATCAGCCCCAGCGCCGCATCGGACAGCATGATGACCGGCACGGGCGAACGTCGCACCGGCTCATGCGCAATGGCAAACCCCGCGCCGCGCAGCAGATGCGCCGCGCAAGCCCCCGCCAGTCCGCCCCCACGGATCAGCACGGACTGGCGCGGCGTTTTGCTCACTGGGCGTAAACCAGCCCCGCCATGGTGGCATCGGCGTCAAGGTTCCACGTCTTGTCCCATTTCAGCGTCTTGGCGTCATAGACCTCGATGTCATAGCTGGCGCCATAGATGTAGAGCTTCTTGCCGTCGCTCGACATGCCGAACTGGAAACGCGAGCGGCAGGGGAACTCGGCCTTGTCCACCACCTTGTTGGTGCCAAGGTCGAAGTGCCAGATCTCGCAGCGCTTGTTGCCTGTCGTCCCCTGCGTGGTGACGGTATAGCCATCCTTGCTGTCGGGCGTAATCTGCAGCCCCGCCATCTGATAGGGCGCGGGGCCGATGGGGGTGAAATCGAAGGTTTTCGACGCCAGCTTGAAACGGCCGATGCCAAAGATCTTGTTGTGAATATAGGGATCGGCAGCGGTGAACAGCGAGACATATTCGTCATTGTTGCGCAGCAATTCCACCCCGCCGCCAAAGCTGGTGTGCTCCAGCCCCGCGCCCTCGGGCTTGGCCATGTCGATCCGGTCCACCACCTTGAAATCGCTCGTGTTGAGGATCACCACTTTGTCGCGGAACAGATAGAGCAGCTTGCCGTCGGGCGAGATCATCATATTCGCGCGCGCGGCGTTGAGCGCATTGTCCTCGTCGGCCAGATCGACTGTCTTGACCACCTTCTTCTGCGCCAGATCAATGGTGGCATATTGCCATTTGCTGACCTTGTAACGGTCCACCGCTTTGTCGATCGTCATCATGATCGTGTAGAAATAGCGGCCCGTCGGATCAGGCACGCCGCCGGTAAAACGATATTTGGTGGTCGGCGTGTTCAGGCTGAACTTGTTCAACACCTTGCGCGTGGCGGTGTCGAGCACCTCGATCCCGCCGGTGGTGATGGTGGTGACATAGATCCGCTTGTGATCGTTCGACAGGCGCAGGGATGTCGGCAGGCCGGTGTCGAGCTTGATATGCTCGGCGATCTTGCCGGTGGCCTCGTCCACCACGAAAAGCTTGTCGGGATAGGTGCCCATCACCATGGGCGCGGCGCTTGCGGTTACAGGCAGCGCGGCCAGCAACAGGCCGGCCAGACGGAAAGGTTTGCCAGAGCGGGAATGCGTCATGTGGCAGGCTCTTTCATGAGAAGATCGCGGAATCAGGGCCGCCGAGGCCCGATTACGGAAAGATGATGTCCAGGCTGCGCCAGTCCTTGGCCGCAGCCGAGCAATTGCTGGCCCAGTCGGGCGAGTAATTGACATGGTCGGGCACCTGCACCGGCCAGAAGCAGGTGACATAGCAGTCATAGATGTCGCGCTCGACAGGCTGGCACAGGCCCGCCGTGCCGCCGCTGGCATCCACCTCCCAGCCGGGCGAGAAGGACAGGGTGCAGCCCATCGGCACATGCGGGCGCACTTGCTGCTGCAGGGCCACGACATCCTCCTGCATGGCGGCGGTTTGCGCCTCCACGCTTGCGTCAATCGCCTTGGCCTTTTGGTTGATGGGGCGCAAATGCTTCATGACAGGCCCTTTCTTTCAGCAAACTTGTCGAGGAATTCGGGGTTTTGGATCGCCAGCGTGCCCTGGATTTTCAGGCAGGTGTCGGTCCATTCGCGGATCCAGTCGCAATAATGCAGATTGGCATGGCCCGTATCGCCATAGCGGACAAAGGCCTCGTGATGGCATCCGCCCGCGCACAACGGCCGCGCCCAGCACGACTGGCACGCATATTTGGCGCCGACATGGCCTTTGGTCAGGAACTCGCCCTGCGCCTTGCGGTCGATGCCGCTGGAAACATGGCCCATCACATGGCTGTCGGCATCGGTGAAGCGGTGGCAGGGTGAGAGGTCGCCCGAAGGCGACACGCCCAGCAAGCCCAGACCAGCGCCGCAGGGGTGGCTCTTGTTCGTCCCCTGAACCAGTTCGCCGATGGTTTCCGAGACGTTGGAAAAGCCATGCATCCGGCCCTTGAGTGCATAATCAAGCCATTCATCGGCCAGCAGATGGAACTGCTCCAGCACGGTGACCATGCCTTCCTCGCCCAGCGCATAGGCCTGTTCGCCCGATTCCGTCACCGGGGCGAAACCGACCTCGTGAAAGCCGATATCCTCGCGCAGGTGGCGGAAGATGCTGACAACATCGGTCACGCCCTTGCTCAGCGTCACGCGCGCGGTGATGGCGCGGGTGCGATGGCGCGCGATCAGCTTGCGCAGTTTCGGCTCGATGACATCATAGCTGCCCTTGCCGCTTTTATAGACGCGGCGCTTGTCCTGCATCTCCTTTGGCCCATCGATGCTGACCGTGACGCCGATTTGCTCGGTCGCCAGAAACTCGATGATCTCGTCGGTCAGCAGCGTGGCATTGGTGGTCAGGCTGAAGGTGATGGTGCGACCCTGGGCCGTGGCCTGATCCGTGGCATAGGCGACGACCTGCCGCAGCAGCGGAAAGTTCATCAAGGTTTCGCCGCCAAAGAAGGTGATATGCACCGCAGGCCGCCCGCCCGACTGCGCCAGCAATAGGTCGACCGAGGCCTTGGCGGTGTCGATGGTCATATATTTGGGCTTGCCGTTTGGCGTGGCGATCTTGTCCGCGCCAAATTCATAGCAATAGGTGCAGGCCAGATTGCACTGATTGGTGATGTTGAGCACCAGCGCCTGAAGCGGGTAATCCTCGGGCGGCTTGGCAGGCGCCGGGGCCGCCACGGTCTGATCCGAAACGATCACGCGGGCAAGGCGCAACTCGCGTACCAGATCCTCGGCATCGGCGGGGCTGTAGCCCGAGCCGGTCAGCGCCGTGATCAGATCGCCATGCGCCATTTCCGCGCCGTCCAGCATCGAAAGCACTTCACCCACCGCGCCGTCGAGCGCGAAGATCGCGCCCGCCGATACCAGATAGATGAAATCCTGTCCCTGTGCGTCAAAGCGGTGGACCTCGCCGCTGCGATAGGTGTGGGTCAAGGGCGCGCTCATTGGTTCACCTCGGGCTGATCCCAGCGCTTGTAGGCAGGCACGGTTACGACCATGAAAGCCTTGGCGGTCAGGGGCTTGCCATCGGCGCCCTTTTCCGTCTTGGCGGTCGCGGTCACCCAGACCTCGCCGTAATTGTTGCGGTTCCATTTGCGCTGGGGGTTGGGGCCGTCGATGTTGGGCGTGAAGAAACCGGCGGTAGAAAGCTTGCCGACGAAATTTACGTCATCATCGTAATAGACCGAGGGGAACTCGCTCATCGAGAAAGTGGCGTCAATGGGCCCGATGGCCACGTCATCGGCGGTCCCCGCCTTGCCGTCCGCGCCCTTGTCATAGCCGATGGCCTCGAATTGCAGATATCCCTTGGGGTGCTTCTCGCTGCCGCCAAGGCGGGCCAGCGAGGTTTCGGGCGTGACCTTGATGTAATCGACCTTTTTATAGATCGGCAGCGCCTTTTCCAGCACCGCCCCGCCAATGGCCACGTCATGCGCGCCAACGGCGGCGTCAGGGGCCACATCAACGCTCAGCACGATTTCATCGGCGGCGGCCGAGACGATCTTGCGGGCCACCACGCCCTTGCCCAGCGTGATGTCCGACAGGGCGAATTTGGTCGGCAGCTTGTCGCCGATGATGTGGAGCTGCGCGCCCATCGTACCCGTCTTGACCGCATCGGGCGAGACGCTGGCGATGGTGGGGTCGGCGGTGGCGCGGGTCAGTTTCACATCAAAACCGAATTCCTGATAGGCGCCCCAGTACCAGCGACCTGCCGCCGATTTCTGATCGGGGGCAAACCACATGGTCTCGCGTGCCTCATGGGTGGGCGCGTCCGGGGAGGTCATGTCGCCTGCGCCCTTGGACGTGCCGCGCCAGGAATAGCCGGAATAGACGATGCCGCTGCCCGTCCGGGTGATCGTGCTGCCGTCCTTCAAGGATTTCAGCGTGATCGTGGTGGTGAAATCATCACCCTTGGGTGCGATCACCATCGATCCGGCATAGCGGCCCTTGCCGGGCAGATCGGCCGAAACCAGCCATTTGCCCGCCAGCGCCGCAGGGCGCATCCGCGCGCTCCACGATGCCCACTCGGCCGAATGCAGCGGGGCAACCTTGCGCATATATTCCAGCGCCACTTCGCCTGGCGTCGGCCCCTTGGCCGCGGGCGCGCCATAGCCTTGCGGGATGCCATGCTCGTCCACGCCCCGGCGATATTGCACCTCGGCCTGCGAATAGAGCGCGATATGGAATTCCTGCAGCAGCTTCCACTCATTGGCCGACCGGCGCCAGCTCAAGGGCTGGGCAAAGGCGTGGCACGAGGCGCAGGCCGCGCGCACCGTTTCGTTGGGGATGTTGGTTTCATCCAGCACCCGCTTTTCGGTCAGATACATGACCGGCTTGGCCTCATCCGGCGCCAGACCATGGCTGGCCGACAGCGAGCGGATGACTTTCTTGGCGTCCTCGGCGGTGATGACCAGCCCGTTGAGCTTGACCATGCGGTGGATCGCCTGCGCCCAGCCTTCGGGCGTGGTGCGCATCCAGGAAATGCGCGAAAGGTTGCCTTTGCCGTCATTGGTATGGCACGCGCCGCATTTGTCGATCACCAGCTTGTCGGTGACGGGAATGCCCGCTTCCTTTTCGCCGCCCTGTTCGTCGGCCTGCGCCACGGCCGGGCCTGCGCCATGCAGCACCGCCATGCCCAGCGCCGTGGCGGTCAGCCCAAGCAGCGCCAGGCGCCGCCGGTGTTTCGATGGCGTGTGGTTCAATGACGCAGACGCGCCAATATCCGAAGGATCGGACGGGAAGGTCATAGTGTCAAATTCCCCCCAAGCTGGAACTCGCTGGCTCAAACTGTGGCGCCATGAATCGGCGGCTTCGTAGGGAAGATTGGACAGGCGTCAAAAATCCTTCAAGCGCCTTTTTGCCTTATACGCAGTTTGGCGCAAGCCGCTCGGAACGGTTATAGGAAAGCCCGCCCCCCGCCATGCAAGGAGCGGGCTTTCATCGCGCCTTTCCGCCGTTTTCAGGCCAGTTTCAGCGGCAATTGGCGTAGCCTCTGACCCGTGGTGGCAAAGATCGCATTGGCCAGTGCCGGGATAACCGGGGGCAGCGAGGGTTCGCCAAGCCCGGTGGGCGGATAATCGGTTTTGAGGAATTGCACCGCGATCTCGCGCGGGGCCTGTTCGATGCGGATCAGGGGGAAGTCGCCAAAGCTTTCGGCCTGCACGACGCCCTTCACCTGCTCGATCTTCTGCTCGACCATGCCTTGGCCAAGGCCTTCGTTGACCGCGCCCTGCACCTGATGGCGGGCGTTGATCGGGTTGATGATCTGGCTGCCGATATCGCCACAGGCCCAGACCTTGTCCACGCGCACATTGGTGCCATCGGTGATCGTGACATCGACCACTTCGGCAAAATAGCCGCGATGGCTGAAATAGAAGCCAAAGCCGCGCCCGCGCTTCTCGCCCTTGGGTCCGGGGGCCAGTTTGCCGCCCTGCCAATTCGCCATCTTGCACACGCCGTCGATCACCGCGCGCGCCCGGCCCGAATTGAGCACTGGCCGCCCCGGCACGACCGGCAGATCGCGCGGCGCCCCCAAAGTCCGGCGCATCAGTTCGGGCAGGTCGATCCCGGCGGCTTGTGCGATTTCGTCCATAAAGCTTTGATAGACGAAGGATATGGCATTGGAAGTGGGCGCGCGCAGCCAGCCTGTCGCCAGATTGGTCGGCAGATAGGTGATGCCGATTTCGGAATCGGCCAGTACATTGACGGGGAATTCAAACGGGCTCATTTCGGCGGCGCGGATCGGCTTGCCATCCTTGCCAAAGCTGACGAAATGATCCTTGAACGCGATCAGGTCGCCTTTGGCGTCCAGTCCCGCCGTAAAGCGGTGCCAGCCTGCGGGGCGGTAATAATCGTGGCGCAGATCATCGGTCCGGTCGAACAGGATCTTGACCGGGCGGCCCGGCATGGCTTTCGCCACCTGCGCCACCATCACCATGTAATCATTGATCAGCCGCCGCCCGAAACCGCCGCCGATCCGCGTCTGGTGGATGGTGATGTCCTCGCCTTTGATGCCCAGCATGGCGGCGGTGTCGTTGCGGCCATTGTTGGGGGCCTGACTGGGCGCCCAGATCTCCAGCTTGCCATCGACCCAGCGGCCCGTGCAATTCTGCGGCTCCAGCGTGCCATGGGCGAGGAAGGGGTAGGAGTAATCCGCCGTGATGGTCTTGGCCGCGCCTGCCAGCGCCTTGGCCACATCGCCATTCTTGGCATGGGCAATCTGCGGCCCGGCGGCAAAGGCAGCGGCTGCGCCCTTGTCATAAGCCTCGGTGGAAAAGCCCGCCTGCTCGGCATCGTCCCACGTCACCTTGACCGCCTCGCGCGCATTCTTGGCTGTCCACCAACTGTCGGCCACCACGACCAGCGTATCGAATTTGTTCGGCGCAACCGAATTGCTGTTGACCGGCACCACCGCGATCACGCCCTTGCGCCCCAGCGCGGCGGCGGGGTCATGCGATGCGATGGTGGCCCCATGGGCGGGGGCCTTGATGATCGCGCCGTGGAGCAGGCCGGGCATGTCCACATCGATGCCGAACAGAGGCTTGCCCTGCGTGATGGCCACCGTGTCGACGTTGATCTTGGACCGGCCGATGATGGTGAAGCGCGAGGGGTCCTTGAGCGCCACCTTGGCCAGATCGGGAGCCGGCTCGCTCGCCGCGCCGCGCGCGAAGGCGGCATAGGGTGCGCTCCGGCCCGAGGGCCCGTGCGAAACCTTGCCCGTCGCCGTGGTCAGGCTCGCCGCCTCCACGCCCCATTCTCTGGCCGCCGCGCTCAGGATCATCGCCCGCGCCGCCGCGCCCACCTGCCGCATGGGCAGCCAGTTGTTGGGCGTCGAATTCGAACCGCCCGCGCTCTGCACACCATAGATCTTGTCATTGGCCAGCGTGGGCTCGATCACCACCTGATCCCAGCTCAGATCCAGCTCCTCGGCGATCAGCATGGGCAGCATGGTGCGGATGCCTTGTCCGATCTCGGGGTTCTTCGATCCGATGATGACCTTGTTGTCGGCCGCGATGCGGATGAAGGCGTTGAGGGGCACCGCGCCGGGCGTGTCGGCCAGCGAAATCCGCGCCTCAAACGCCAAGGCGCCCGCGCCCGCCAGCGAGGCGGCGATGAAACCGCGACGATCCAAAACCGCGCTCATGCCGCGTCCCCCGTCACATCGGCCAATCCGGCCGCTTTCCTGATCGCGCGGCGGATGCGCAGATAGGTGGCGCATCGGCACAGGTTGCCGTTCATCCCCGCGTCGATCTCCTCATCGCTGGGCTTGGGATTGGCCATCAGCAGCGCCGTTGCCGACAGAATCTGTCCGGCCTGACAATAGCCGCATTGCGGCACGTCGATCTCCTGCCACATCGCCACCAGCTTCGCGCCCTGAGGCAGGGCGGTCGCGCCTTCGATCGTGGTGATCTTGTGCCCCGCCGCCGCCGACACCGGCGTCTGGCATGAGCGCACCGCCTGTCCGTCGAGCAGCACCGTGCAGGCCCCGCAAAGCCCTTGTCCGCAGCCGAACTTGGTGCCCGGCATCTTCAGTTCCTCGCGCAGCACCCAGAGCAAAGGCTTGTCCGCATCGGTCGTCACGCTGACCGGCTTGCGGTTGATGGTCAGGGCGAATTTTCCTTGGCTCACGTTTGCGGGCTCCTGATGGGACCATGGGGCAGACCTGCCGATACTGGACGTGCTTCAAGATTCCGTCAAGCCGCGTGCCCGAACGGTTGCCTTAAGCGCAAGCCGGTGGCATGGCGCCGCGAGGAGAAGAAGCCCCATGGACCTATCGGAAGACCTCGTCACCACCGCGCGCCCCGGCACCTATTCGCGCGGGACAGAGACGGTGGATGCGATTTTGAAAGCCGCGCTCGGCGTCCTGATCGACGAGGGCGCGGCGGCCTTCACCATCCGGCGGATCGCGGCGGCCTGCGGGATGAAGGTGGGCAATGTCTCGTATCATTTCCCGCGCAAGGAAATGCTGGTCCAGGTGCTGCTTGATGAACTGCTGGCCTCTTATGAAAAGGTGCTGGAGGACCGGGTGCGCCAGCCCGACCTGACCACGGAGGAACGGCTGCGGCTGCTGATCGTGATTTGCCTTGAGGATATTGCGGGCAAGCGCACCACGCGCCTGTTCACCGAACTGTGGGCGCTGGCCAATCACAATGATTTCATCGCCGACCGGGTGCGGGGCTTCTATCAGCGGGTGCATGATTTCATCGGCGAATATGTCGCCGCGCTCAACCCCGCGCTGACCAGCGAGGAAGTGGCCATCGTCTCGCTCTATATCAGCGCCAGCATGGAGGGATCGACCCCCTTCCTCGGCTTTGAAAAGCCATGGGCCGACCGGATGCCCGCCTATACGTCAATTGCCGTGCATGGGCTGGTTACACTTGCCAAAACGATCACTTCGCGAGAGATTGCCGGAATGACAAGCCAGACGGCCTGAGCTGTCGGCGCCTTCTGACGCAGGACATCGACCTGTCGCGATCATCGCGGCGGGCAAAGGGGGCTGTTTATGCGTCGGATTTTGCTTGCAGAGCAGGATGGCTGGCCGTTGGAGCGCGTTTGGGCGGGCCTGCGTGGCTGTGGCCTGCCTGCAGCGGCGGTGCTGGGCTGTCTGCAACCGGCGATTGATCCGGTCTTTCTCACGCTGCTGTCGCGGGCCACGCCCTTGCGCGCCGTCGATCACGGCTGGGTGGTGGGGATGACCCAGTCGGCCTCGGCGCTGGCCGCGCTGATGGTGTGGTGGCTGGGGCCAAGGATGCCGCAGCGCGCGGTGGTGGCGCTGGCATTGGGGGCGATGGCGGCGGGTCTGCTGACGCCGCTGGCGGTGGGGCTGGGCGGATTGCTGGCGCTGCGCGGGATCTATGGGCTGGGCATGGGTGCGATCTATGCCCGCGCGATGGGGGGCTTTGCGGCGGCGCGGCCCACGGGGGCCTATGCCATTGTCCTGCTGGTGCAACTGATGCTGGCCACGCTGCTCTCGCTGGCGCTGCCCGATCTGGCCGCAAGGGTTGGGGCGGGTTTGGCGCTGGGGCTGCTGGGGCTGGTGCCTCTGGCGGCGGCGCTGGCGCTGGGATTGGCGCGGGAAGGGGGCGGGGCGCGCCTTGCGCCTCCGGGGCGTAGCGCCACGCCGCCTGCGGGCTGGGCGCTCGCGCTGGCCAATTTCTGGTTCATCTGCGCAACGATGATGGTGTGGAGCCTGTGCGGCGCGCTGGCGGTGCAGGCCGGACACAGCGAAGGGCTGATCGGGCGCGCGGTGGCGATCGGCTCGCTGGCCGGGGCGGCCACGGCGATTGCGGTGATGCGCGAAAGGCTGCGCGTGCCTCTGCCGGTCACGGCCTGTCTGGTGGGCGCGTCGTTACTGGCACCTTTGGTGCTGACCCGGCCGGGCGCGGGGACGGGTTTTGTGCTGGCGATGGTGCTGCTCAATATCGGTTCGACCGCGATCATCATCCGCTGCTCGGGTCTGGCCAGCGCCTTGGGCCTCGATCCGCGCTTTCGCGTCTTTGTCGCGGCCACGCATAATCTGGGGATGAGCGCGGGCCCTGCGCTGGGTTCGGGTCTGCTCTGGGTGATGCCCGATGGCGGATTGCTGGTGGGCGCCGGGCTGGCGGTGCTGGCCGGGGTGGCGGCGGTGGTGATCGGATGGCGCGGTTTACGCCATTGTGCGCATTGGCCTATGCCGCGCCCGGTTTTTGCGGCGTGGGGGCGACAGAAGGGGCTTGATTAATTCTGGACACTCGTCCAGCCTTGTTCCGGCCGGTTTGGGCCGCCATTATGCCGCATTCAAGGAGGGTTACGGCCAGATGTCTCGCCACGCTTCGCACGTTTTCGCCCTTCGCGCCGCTGTCTTGCTGATCGGATCGGCGCTGGCGCCTTTTGGCGCGCAGGCCGCCGTGCCCACCGAGCCGGAAACCCCCAATGTCGCGACGCTCGCCTCGCCCAATCCGGGCTGGTTCTATGTGCGCGGGGGTTTTGACTCGGCGGGCACCCAGATCGTGGACAGCGCCACCGGCAAGATGGTGGGCATGGTCGATACCAGCCGCACATCGGATATGGCGGTCGATCCGGCGGGCAAATTCTATTACGTCTCCGAAACGATCTGGAGCAAGGGCAATAGGGGCACGCGGCAGGATCTGCTCTCGATCTATGACGCCAACAGTCTGAAACTCCAGACCGAAGTGCCTTTTCCTGGCCGCCTGATCATCGGTGCGCAGGTCAATAATTTCGCCATCTCGTCCGATGGCAAGACCGCCTATATCTTCAACCTGACGCCCGCCGCCTCGGTCAACATCGTCGATCTGGCCAAGCGCAAATTTGCCCGCAATGTCGAATTGCCGGGCTGCGCGGGGCTGATGCCGATTGCCGAAGGGCTGGTATCGGTCTGTTCGGACGGCTCGCTGGCCTCGCTCAACCTGTCGGGCGGCAAGGCGGAGATCACGCGCAGCGCGCCCTTCTTTTCGGTCACCAATGATCCGGTGTTTGACGCCTATAACTATTCGGCCAAGCGCAAGGAGGCGGTGTTCCTCAGTTATACCGGGCTGATCTATACGGCGAAAATCGGGTTGAAGCCTGAAATCGCCGCGCCTTTCTCCATTCAGGCCGCTGCCGGTCTGCGCCCCGGCGAGACCAAGCCGCTTGATGTCAACTGGCTGCCCGGCGGGCGGCAATTGACGGCATGGCATCATGCCAGCAACCACCTCTATGTGCTGATGCATATCGGCGAATTCTGGACCCAGAAGGATCCGGGCGAGGAAATCTGGGATGTGGACCTGTCCGCCAAAAAGGTCGTCAAGCGCTTCCCGCTGGAGGATCACGCCGACAATATCGAGGTGACGCAGGGCGACAAGCCCAAGCTCTTTGTCAACACCGGCAAGAATGACGGCTATATTCTCGATCTGGCGACATGGACGCTGGGGCCGAAAATTGGTGCGATCGGCGGCGGCGTCATCGCCACGTTCGAGGCCCCGTGATGGCGGCGCTGCTGGCCACAATGCTGCTGGGCTTTGGTATTGGGGCGGGCCTGATCTTTGCCTTTGCAGGGTTGAGCCATTGGCGGCATCGGCGCCTGTTGGTCGGGGTGGTCGGTAATTACCGACTGTTGCCCGATGGGCTGATCGCTCCGGTGGCGGGGCTGTTGCCTTGGGCGGAAATGGCGCTGGGGCTGGCTTTGGTGTCGGCGGCTTTTTCGCCTTTGCTTGGCCGCGCGGGAGCGCTGGCGGGCGGCGGCGTGCTGCTGCTCTTTGGCTGGGCGATGGCGGTCAATCTGCGGCGGGGGCGCGGCTTTATCGATTGCGGCTGCGGCCATGCCGAATTGCGCCAACCGCTCAGCTGGATGCTGGTGGCGCGCAATCTGGTGCTGGCGCTGCCCTTGCTGGCCTTTGCCGCGATTGGCCCGGTTCTGCCCGATGGCATGGCGCTGATCGCCGCGATGGTGGCGGGGCTGGCGGTCTGGCTGGGTTATCATCTGTTCAATGCGCTGGCGGCGCTGCAATCCAGCCCGCTTTCGGCCAGTCTGCATCCCATTCGGCTTCCCACTCGGAGATAGAGGCATGATCCTTTCGCTGGTCATTTCACAGGTTGTATCGTGGCTGGTCATTGCCGGGCTGGTTGTGGCGCTGCTGGCGCTGGCGCGGCAGGTGGGCGTTTTGCACATGCGGGTGGCGCCGGCGGGCGCGCTGACCACGGCGGGCGGACCGGCGGTGGGCGCGGGCAGCCCGGTGATCGAGGCCAATGACATCAATGGCCGCCATGTCCATATCGGCGGCCCGGCCAAGGACAAGCCGCTGCGTCTGCTGATGTTCGTGTCGGCCATGTGCCCGCTGTGCAAGGGGTTGATCCCGGTGGCCAAGAGCTTTGCCAAGGACGAGCGGCTCGACCTGACGTTCGTGGGCGATGACGAAGTCGCGGCGCAGCGCAAGCTGATCGCGCAGCAGGGGCTGGAGGGCTACACTTTCGTCAACGGGCCTGATGTGGGTCAGGCCTTTGCCGTGGGCAAGCTGCCCTATGCGGTGCTGATGGATGCCGATGGGGTCGTGCTGTCCAAGGGGCTGGTCAACAGCCGCGAGCATCTTGAGAGCCTGATCATCGCCCACGAAATGGGGGTGAAGAGCGTGCAGGACTATATCGCCTCGCTCAAGGTCGTCGGCTGAAGGCCATATTCCATTTTTCTACGGGGGTTTGCCGATGAAACTGTTCAATCCCGATGCCGCCGCCGAAAAGCTGCTGCGCCGTTTTGCCGGGGGCACATCGCGCCGGGGGATGCTGGCGCGGCTGGGCGGGGCGCTGGTGGCCGCACCTGTGTTCCCGCTGCTGCCCGTCAGCCGCGCCGGGGCCGCCAAGCCCGACCGCAGCCCGGAGGCCAAGACCGCCTTTGCCCGCAAGGCGCAGACGGTCGATGATACGAAATGCGATTACTGGCGCTATTGCGCGATCGACGGGGCGCTTTGCTCATGCTGCGGCGGGGGCATTCATACCTGCCCGCCGGGGGCGGAATCCTCGCCGGTCTCGTGGGTGGGCACCTGCATCAATCCCGAAGACGGCAAGGCCTATATGATCGCCTATCGCGATTGCTGCGGCAAACCGATGTGCACCCAGTGCATGTGCGACAATCAGGACCGCGAGATGCCGCTCTATGTGCCCCAGCTCAACAACAACATCATCTGGTGTTTCGGCACCCAGAGCATGGAATATCACTGCTCGACGGCTGTGATGGTGGGGCCGGCCTGAGCATGAAAACGGCGCGGTGGATCGGTGCGGGGGCGTTATTGGCCTTGCCATGGCTGGCGGCGTCGGTTGCGGCCCAGGCTGATCCTGTGAGAGGCATCAGCGATCCTGAACTGGCGCGGTCCGATTTCATTGAGCATTGCGGGGGATGCCATGGACCGGATGGGCGTTCGGCGCCTGCCGCCTTGCCCGAATTGCGCGGGAGGGTGGGGTGGCTGATGTGTACGCCTGCCTCGCGCGCCTATCTGATCCGCCTGCCCAATATCGCGCACAGCCGGATCAGCGATAATGCCGAATTGGCTGATATGCTCAATTATATGGTGTTCGTGGTGGGTGGGGATAGCGCGCCCGTCGGCACGCGCCCCTTTACCGCCGAGGAAGTGACGCGCGAGAGGGCGCATCCTTTGGTGTCAGGGTCCCTGACAGCGGAAAGGGCGCGGCATGTGGGGGAGGCGATCCGGCAGTGTCATGCGCCGGTTTCGCTGCGGTTGAATTATCCCGGTGAGAAGAAGGGGTAGGGTTTGCCTCCGGTGGGCAAAGGGACTGGTCCCTTTGCCCACCGGTAATGGGGTGGTGCCTTGGTTCGAAGGGCCGGGTTGCTTTGCAATATGATAAAGCCTGCGGCGCTTTGATTGGCGTCGCAGGCTTTATAATTTCGAGCGGTGCGTCCGACACCAAAGGCAATAAAGGGAGCGCGAGGGTCTGGCCCCTCGCATAAACCCCTTAAAGCGCCCGGTCGATCAACACGGCCAACTCATAGCACATTGCGCCCACCAGAGCAGCGGCCGGAATGGTCACCAGCCATGCCACGACCAGACGCTGCGCCACGCCCCAGCGCACCGCGCTGGTGCGCTTGGCCGCACCCACGCCCATGATGCAGCCGGTGATCGTGTGGGTGGTGGAAACCGGGATACCGAAGGCCGTGGCGCCAAACAGCAGCATCGAGCCGCCCATCGAGGCGCAGAAGCCCTGATGGTGCGACAGCTTGGTGATGCGGCTGCCCATCGTTTCGATGATCTTCCACCCGCCCGAAAGCGTGCCCAGGCCCATGGCCACATAGCAGCCGATCACAACCCAGCCCGGCACCGCAAAGTCGCCCTTGAGCAGGCCTTGCGAGTAGAGCAGCACGGTGATGATGCCCATCGTCTTTTGCGCGTCATTGGCGCCGTGCCCGACCGAATAGGCCGCCGCGGACAGGATGTGCAGCTTCTTGAACACGCCTTCCGCGCTCTTGGCGGTGGCCTTCATGAAGATCCAGGAGGTGATCATCATCAGCATCATCGCCGCCATCATGCCCAGCAGCGGCGCCAGAGCGATGAAGGAGGTGGTCTTGATGATGCCCGACCACACGATGGCATTGGTGCCCGCATGCATCACGCCCGAGCCGACCAGCCCGCCCACCAGCGCGTGGCTGGACGAGGAGGGGATGCCCTTGACCCAAGTGAACACATTCCACACCATCGCGCCCACCAGAGCGCCGAAGATGACATGGGGCGTGACCAGATCCTTGTCGATGATGCCCTTGCCGACGGTTTCGGCCACTTTCAGGCCAAACATCCAATAGGCGGCAAAGTTGAAGAAGGCGGCGAACAGCACCGCCTGCAGCGGCGTCAGCAGCTTGGTCGACACCACCGTTGCAATGGAATTGGCCGCGTCATGCAGACCGTTGATGAAGTCGAATGCCAGCGCCAGCGCCACAAGGGCAATGACGAAAGGCAGGGCCACGATAACATGGACCATGATCTGTTCGCCCCCTTAGGCGTGGTCGATCACGAGACCATCGATCTCGTTGGCGACGTCCTCGAAACGGTCGACCACCTTTTCGAGGTGGATGTAGATTTCGCGCTGGATGAAGAAGGTCAGCGGATCGGCCTTGCCATACAGCTTGAAGGTCTTCTTCAGGCCCTTGGCGTGGATTTCGTCCGAATGGCCTTCCATTTCGACGATGCGTCCGGTCAGCTCGTGCAGACGGGCGGCATTGCCGTGAATGTCGCGCAGCAGCGGCATGGCTTCGGCCAGCAGGCGCGAGCAATCGACGATGATCGCGGCCATGTCGCGCATTTCCTGCTCGAACTCGGTCACTTCATACAGGCTGACCGCGCCGGCGGTCTGCTGCATCTGGTCGATCGAATCGTCCATCGAACCGATCAGGCTGGTGATCGCGCTGCGGTCAAACGGGGTGAGGAACGTCTTGCGCACCGTGGTGAGCACGTCGCGCGTGATATTGTCGGCCTCTTCCTCGCGCTCGACGATTTCGCGGATATGCTGATTCATGCCCGATCCGCCCTGAAGCAGGCGGGCCAAGGCATCGCTGCCCGCGGTCAGCGTGGCAACATGGGCTTCAAACAGCGCGAAGAAATTGCCCTGCTTGGGGAGCAGCGCCTGAAACCAGTGAAACATTCGAACAGTTTCCCTCATCAGTGCCAGACTGCGGCCCACGATTGGCTTGCCGGACGAATCGGCAAAGTCGGATGGCCGAAACCGGACCATCAGTGCGCGCAGTTCTGGCTCATCAACAAGGTCCGCCGCCGTTGCCAGCGCGAACCATTGCCGCGTCCGCTGCCCTGCTTCGGGCCATTCGTCAAGTTCGGTTGTTACGGCCAACGGAAAAACCCTCACATCCACAAGGAGTGAGGCACCCGACTTCAACTGTTTGCGATAGCGGTAATCCCCCAGAGGAGTGGGGCAAACCGCGCCTTCCAGCCCTGCTTCCTCATACGCTTCCTGCGCAGCGGCGGCATGGGCGGCCAGACCCTTCATCGCATTGCCTTTGGGCAAAACCCAACGTCCGGTTCCCCGCGAGGTAACCATAAGGACCTCAACCGGCGAATCGGGCGAATCACCAACACGTCGATAGGGCAGGCTGGCGATCTGACGAATTGTCACTATCCTTGTCATGAAAATGAAACAATAGGGAATTTGCAGGCGTTCCGTTTAACCCGCAAACCTTGCCATACACAAGCGATCCCTATTGGTGTTCGCGCGGGATGGGCAAAAGTTGGGCCTTGAGAGTTTGCCATTCGGCGCCGCTTTCGACCATGGCTGCGCCCTTTTGCAGCGCGCGATAGGCGTCCAGCACCTTGCGCCCGGCTTCGCTGAGCCGCGCGCCCGAACGCGCCGCGCCATTGGGCATGGTTTCGACCAGAGGCAAGGCCCAGCACCGGTTCATCGCATCCACCAGCAGCCAGGCCCGGCGATAGCTCATGTCCATCGCCCGCCCGGCGGCCGAAATCGACCCGGTGGCGTCAATCGCATCGAGCAGATCGGCCTTGCCCGGCCCCATGGCGATTTCATTCCCGCTCATCACGCGGATCGCGATTTTCAGGCGCAGGCCGGACTCGCTCATGACACTCCCTTTATCCTTGCGACCCCGGCTAGCGCCTTACAGCGCTTCCCACCAGCCCGCATGTGTCTTTTCCAGCGCCAGCCCGTCGCGAGCCTGCTCGATGGCCTGTGAACGCTCGACGGCGGGCAGGGCCATGGCCTCGTCGAGCTGCGCTTGCAACGCCAGCGCCTCGGTTCGCGGCAGATCCAGCAGGCGCGCGATGGCCATACCTGCCTGCATCGCGCTGGCCTGATCCTGTATCCGGCCCAGCGCGCTCTGAACCTGTTCGAGCGCATCCTGATGCGCGCGGGCGGTCCGGCTCTTGTCGAGCGGCTGAAAGAAGCCTGCCGAATAGCGCAGCTTTTTCACATCCTTGCGCAGTTCATGCAGATCCCGCTCGCTCATCCCGGCCAGACGTTTGCGTATGCCCCGGATCGCGCTTCGCTGGCGTTCTATCATCGCCGCGGCCAAGGGCTCGACCGCCGCCCCCGCCAGCGGCGAGGCCAGATATTCCCCATCCTCCAGCCAGAGCGCCAGTTGCAGCCAAAGCCGCTGAAACCGGGGCTGGCTCAGCCCCTCGCGCGCGCTTTGCGTCGCGGCGGCCTCTGCGCGCAGCAGCGCCTTGGGCGGATGTTGGATGCTTTGGGCCAGCACATGCAGATCGCGCGCCGGGGCCAGCAGCATCGCCGCGTCGCGCAATTCCTGTCGCCATACCGGCGCCTGAGGATCGAGCGCCAGCAGATCCTTGCCGAACAGCGAGAGCGCGGCGCGCAGCCGCCGGATCGCCACGCGCAATTGATGGATCGCGCCAGAATCGCCCTGCGCGATCACCAGCCCCAGATTGCCCACCGCATGGGCCAAGACATTCCATCCGATCGTCTGAAACGCGCGGGCCACGCTCATCCCCCGCGTCAGGGCCACCGGCGCGGCAGACACGGCCTGGGGCATGCGCCCTTTGGCCAGCGCCTGCGCGCGATGCGCCTTGGTGCGGATCGACCAGCCCAGGTCCGGCCCCAACGGCAATTCCAGCGCCAGTTGCAACAGGTCTGCCAGCCTCCCTTCGCACAATTCCAGTTCGATTTCGGCGATCGGCAGGGCAGGGCGCTCGCCCGCCCGGATCTCGCCTGTGTCAAAGGCCACTTCGATCAAGGCTTTGCCCCGGCGCAGCAGCCTTGTCTCGCGCTCGACCGCCAATTCGGCATAGGGCAGCAGCCGCGCGCCGCGCCGCATCTGATCCAGCGCCAGAGCCGCCGGGGCGGGAAAGGCGGCAGGGTCGGGCGCCTGCGCATCGGCGCGCAGGGGCTGGTTCCATTCGCTGCGCTGCATCTGGCTCTTGCGGCCCAGTGCGATTTTCAGGGTCTGTTCGCAGCCCTTTGCCCGCCGCCTGACGCGCAGACTGGCCTTGCCCGCCGCCAGCGCGCCATCGGGCGTGTCGAAATAGGTGGTGCGCAGGCTCTCGCACTGGCTTTCGCCCTGCAGGGCGGGATGGCGGCGTAGGTTTTCCAGCATGGCCGCGCCGGCGGCCAGCTTGATTTCCACCTCCTCGGGCCCATGATCGCACAACGCATCGAGCACGGGCTTTCGCAAGGTTGACTCAACAGCGCCAATCTCGTTCATGCGCGACTTTCTTCGCTGGGCGGGACCATAAGGCGGTATCCATAGCATCGCGCGCGCGCACGATCCAGCCAGCCTTGTTGATGAGGCGCATGACGTGCCATGATCTGTTATGCAATAGATTGAGCACACGGCATAAAGGCGCATCCCATGGCCATGGATCACAGTGAGCAGGACCAGGGCGCAACCATCGCCTTTCTGTCCGCCCCCGGCGTCGAGCGGATCGATACCCATGGGGCGATGATCTTTCTTGGCCCGGATAGAGTTTACAAGCTGAAGCGGGCGGTCGATCTGGGCTATCTCGATTTCTCCACGCTGGCCCTGCGCGAGGCGGCGTGCCGGGCCGAACTGGCGCTCAACCGGCGGACCGCGCCCGATCTTTACTGCGGGGTGCGTGCGATCCGGCGCGGGGCGGATGGGGCGCCGTGCTGGGGGGATGAGGGCGAGGTGATCGACTGGGTGGTCGTCATGCGACGCTTTCCCGCGCAGGATCTGTTGACGCAGGTGGCCGCGCGCGGGGGCCTGACCCAGCCGATGCTCCATGCTCTGGCCGATGGCGTCGCCGATTTTCACGGCCGGGCGCAGGTGCTGTCCGATGCCGACGGCGCGGCGCGGATGCGCGAGGTGATTGTCGGCAATACCCGTTCCTTTGCCGCCATCGCGCCCGATCTGCTGCCCCCCGACAAGGTGGCCCATTTGCAGGCGCAAAGTCTTGAGGCGCTGGCGCAGGTGGCCGATCTGCTCGACGCGCGGGCGCGGGAGGGCAAGGTGCGCCATGGTCATGGCGATCTGCATCTGGCCAATATCTGCCTGTGGCAGGGGCGGCCCGTGCCCTTCGACTGCCTCGAATTCAGCGCCGAACTGGCAACGACCGACCTGCTTTACGATCTGGCCTTTCTGCTGATGGACCTGTGGCACAAGGGCTATGCGCAGGCGGCCAATCTTGTCGCTAATCGCTATGCCGACCGGATGGGCGAGGAGGATGGCTGGCCGGCGCTGCCGCTGTTCCTCTCGGTGCGCGCGGCGATCCGGGCGCATGTGGGGGCGGCCACGGCGGCGCGGCTGAGCGGGGCGGCGCGCGAGGAAAAGGCGGGCGAGGCGCGGGCCTATCTCGATGCGGCGCTGGCGTTTCTGCGGCCCGGTGCGGCGGGGCTGATCGCGGTGGGCGGGCTGTCGGGCACGGGCAAATCGACGCTGGCCGGGGCTTTGGCGCACCGGATCGGGGCGCCGCCGGGCGCGCGCTGGCTGCGTTCGGATGTGATCCGCAAGACACTGGCGGGCGTGGCGCCGGAGGACCGCCTGCCGGGCGAAGCCTATACCAGAGAGGCGAGCGGGCGGGTCTATGCCGCGATGGTTGAGCGGGCCGGGGCGATGCTGGCGCGGGGATGGCCGGTGGTGGCCGATGCGGTCTTTGCCGCGCCGTCTGAGCGCGCCGCCATCGCGGACGCGGCCCATGCCGCCGATGCACCCTTTCTGGGCCTGTGGCTGACGGCTGATGGCGCGACGATGCAGCGGCGCGTTACGGCGCGCCGGGGCGATGCCTCGGATGCCGATGCCGCCGTGGTCGCGCGCCAGATGGCCTATGATTGCGGCGATCTGACGGACTGGCGCGTGCTTGCGGCGGACGGTTCGCGCGATGCGGTGGTGGCGGCCGCGCTGGAGGCGGCACAGGGCCTGTTCATCTTGCAAAAGCCATAAGGCGCACCAGATCACATGATGACGCAGCTTGCGTCCTATGGAGTGAGAGAGATGAAGAAGTCTGCCCTGTGGCTTTTGGCCCCTGTCGCCCTGATGATGGTCTCGGCGCCGGTCATGGCCGCCGAACCCAGCGTGCGCGATGTCTATGCCACCGCCCGCGCGGGGCAGGTGGACAAGGCCGTGACCATGATGGACGAGGTGCTCAAGGCTCATCCAAACAGCGCCAAGGCCCATTATGTGCAGGCCGAACTGCTGGCCAAGCAGGGCAAGACGGCGGATGCGCGGGCGCAACTGGCGCAGGCCGAGAAGCTGGCGCCGGGCCTGCCGGGCATCCAGCCGCAATCGGTGGCCGCGCTTAAGGCGCAGCTTAATGGCGGGTCGGTGGGAAACGGCGCGGTCACGCGCAGTGAGGCGCCCCAGCCTGCGCAATCGCGCGGAATTTCGTGGGTCGGCATTGTGCTGATCGGCGCGCTGCTGTTTGGTGTGCTCGCTTTCTTCCGCCGTCGCAGCCGTCAGGCCGAAGTCTATAACGCGCCCTATGGTATGCAGGGCGGTCCCGGTTATGGCGGACAGGGCTATGGCAATCAGGGCTTTGGCGGTCCCGGCTATGGCGGCGGCTATCCCCAGCAGGGCGGCGGCATGGGTTCGTCAATCCTTGGCGGTCTGGCCACGGGCGCGGCGGCGGGCGCGGGTTTCGCCGCCGGTGAAAAGATTATCGATGGCATGTTCGGCGACCACAAGGACGAACAGCGCCGAGCGGTGCGCGAGGACAATTCGGGCTGGGATTCGGGCAATTCCAATCAGGATATGGGCGGCAATGACTTTGGCATTTCCGACGACAGTTCCTGGGATTCCTCCGATGACGGCAATGGCGGGGACTGGTAAACCGGCCCCGGAATATCAGGCGGAACGCTGGGCGTCGTTCCAGCGCTCCCGCTTGCGGTAAAGCGTCGAGGGGCTGACCCCCAGAATGCGGGCGGCCCCCGGCAGGCTGCCATGGGCGGCGCGGATCGCGCCTTCGATCGCCAGCCTCTCGATCTGATCCAGCGTCAGCCCGGCCAGCGCCTTGAACAAGGCCTCGTGGCTGTCTTCGTCCGAGGCGGGCTGTTCGGCCGCAGTTTCGACCGTTTGCGGGGTCTGACCCTGCGGCGCGGGCGGAATGGCGGGCAAGGCGCGCAGCGGCAGTTCCGGCCCGTCGAAGAGCAGCACCGCGCGGCGGATCACATTCTGCAATTCCTGAAGATTGCCCGGCCAGGAATAGGCCTCCAGCGCGGCCAGATGCTCCGGGCCGAGAGGGTCGAATTTCTTGCCCTGTTCGCGGGCAAAGCGACGCAGGAAACTTTGCGCCAGCGCCTCGATATCGCCGCCGCGTTCGCGCAACGGGGGTAGTTCGAGGGGCACCACCGCCAGACGGTAATAGAGATCCTCGCGGAATTTGCCCGAGGCCAGTTCGGCCAGCATGGGTTGGCTGCTTGAACAGATCAAACGGACATCGACCAGCGTTCGTCCGGCCATCCCGCTTTGCAGAAAGCGCAGCAGGCGCCCCTGAAGCGGCAGGGGCAGAACGCTGACCTCATCGAGGAACAGTGTGCCGCGATCGGCCGCGCGCAAGGCGCAGGGAGGGCTTGACGGGGCGCTTTCGGAAGGGTCGCCAAAGATCCGCCGCTCGATCAGCTCGGGCGGCATGGCGTTGCATGACACCGTGACAAAGGGCGCGGCCGATCGCGGCGATGCGCGGTGGATCGCTTCGGCACAGGCCTGTTTGCCGGTGCCGCTTTCGCCGGTGATGAAAATATTGGCCCTGCTCGCGGCCAGATATTTGATCTGGGAATAGACCTCGCGCATGGCCGCCGACCCCCCGATCAGACCATGCAGACCCGATGTGGCATAAGCATCGGAAGGGTTTGCGCCATGCGAGGGTGGTATCTCGACGCCCATGGGGTTGATCCTTGCCAGTATGACAGGCGCAAGATTTCCCTAACGCCTTACCTAGTAAGAACCCATAGTATCTGGAATATCCCTAAGAAATTCCAAAGCCCGTTATCAAATCAACATATTAAATGGGGCAAAGGCCAAGATTTCGGTATTTTGATTGCCTCTGGCGGGAATTTGCCGGCAGCACAGTCGTGCATGCACAGGCATATCGTGCGGCTGTGCATGCCATTTGCGACTCGCCAGAGTATTTTTGCGGGCACGGGGCAGCTTTGCGCCGCCCCGAAGCGCCGATCAGGCCGCCGCGACCAGCATGCGTTCGCGCGCGATGCTCTGCATGGCCTTTTGCAGTTTTTCAAAGGCGCGCACCTCGATCTGGCGCACGCGTTCGCGGCTGACATTATAGGTCTGGCTCAATTCTTCCAATGTCTTGGGATCATCGGTCAGGCGCCGTTCGAACAGGATCGCCCGCTCGCGCTCGTTCAGACTGTCCATCGCCTCGGCCAGCAGCGCGTGGCGCCACTGGGCCTCTTCGGCATTGGCGACGGTTTCATCCTGCAACGGCCCCGAATCGGCCAGCATATCCTGCCACTGGCCTTCGCCTTCCTCGTTGAAGGAGACATTGAGCGAGGCATCGCCGCCCATCATCATCCGGCGGTTCATGTTGACCACCTCGGCCTCGGACACGCCGAGGTCGGTGGCGATCTTCTTTACATCGTCGGGATGCAGGTCGGTGTCTTCAAAGGCGTCGATGTTCTTTTTCATACGGCGCAGGTTGAAGAACAGCTTCTTTTGCGCCGCCGTCGTGCCCATCTTGACCAGCGACCAGCTGCGCAGGATGAACTCCTGCATGCTGGCCTTGATCCACCACATCGCATAGGTGGCCAGACGGAAGCCGCGATCCGGCTCGAATTTCTTGACGCCCTGCATCAGCCCGATGTTGCCTTCGGAAATCAACTCGCTGATCGGCAGGCCATAGCCGCGATAGCCCATCGCGATCTTGGCCACGAGGCGCAGATGGCTGGTGACCAATTGGCGCGCGGCATCGGGGTCCTGATGCTCGGCATAGCGCTTGGCCAGCATATATTCCTGTTCCGCCGTCAGCACGGGAAACTTGCGGATTTGCGAAAGGTAGCGGTTCAGCCCGTCCTCGCCGGAGGCAAGCGCCGGGACGGCGGGCAGATTGCTGTCTTGGGTCATAGCAGTCATCGTCCTTCAACTTGTCAGCACGCGCATTGACGGACCCTTAACAGGCATCCCTCGGCGGCGGCCACGGTTGGCCTTCCTTGCCGCCCGGCCCAATGGCACCGGATAGCAGGGAAGAGACCGGCTGGTCGGCATGAGAACCGCCCAACCGGCGTAAAAGTTCCCGCATGTCGGCGGGCAATCGGCTGGAAAAACGGATGGTTTCGCCAGTGACCGGGTGTAAAAAACCGAGAACCGCAGCATGCAACGCCTGACGCGCAAAGCCAAGCTCTGTCAGAAGTGGTTTTTGCGATTTCTGTGATCGGGCATAGACCGGATCGCCCAAAAGGGCATGGCCGATCGAAGCCATATGTACGCGGACCTGATGGGTGCGCCCGGTTTCGAGTCGGCATTCCACCAGCGCGGCATGATCGAGCGCTTCAAGCATGCGGAAATGGGTGATGGCATGTTTGCCGCGCCCTCCATCCTCCGGCATCCGCGCGCCTTCGGGCAGGAGCGCCATGCGCTTGCGGTCGGTGGGATGGCGGGCGATGACCCCGCGCAACGTGCCATGTGTGGGATGAGGAATGCCTTGGGTCAGCGCCAGATAGGCCCGTTCGATGGAATGGTCGGCAAATTGCCGGGCCAGCCCTTCATGCGCCACATCCGATTTGGCCACCACCAGCAGGCCCGATGTGTCCTTGTCGATGCGATGGACGATGCCGGGGCGGGCCACCCCGCCGATGCCTGACAATTGCCCCGCACAATGATGCAGCAGCGCATTGACCAGCGTGCCGTCGGGGTTGCCCGCCGCGGGATGGACGACCAGACCGGCGGGCTTGTCCACCACGATCAGGTGTTCATCCTCATACACCACGTCGAGCGGAATATCCTGCGCCACCGCATCAAGCGGCGCGGCCTCGGGCAGGGTGATGACGAAATGCGCGCCGGCGTTCACCTTCATGGAGGCCTGCGAAACGGTGCGGCCATCAAGGCTGACCCGGCCCTCGCCGATCAGCGCCTTGATTCGCTCGCGCGAGAGGGCCGCCTCGGCCGGGCAACTCTCTGCCAGCGCGCGGTCCAGCCGACCGCCGCCTGAAATTGCCCCTTGTACGATGCTTTCCCCCATGCTCATTCTTTTGCAAATGGGCATGGAAATTCACTTGGCAAGAGGAATAATCGCCGCAATCCGCGCAGAGGCGATGAAGGCCCATCCGCATGAAGCCTGCGGATTGCTGTTGGGGCGGATGGGCAAGGTGGCGCAAATCCGCGCCTGCGCCAATGTCGCGCCCGATCCGGCGCGCCATTTCGAGATCGATCCGGCGGCCCTGATCGCCGCTTTTCGGGCCGAACGGGCGGGGGGAGAGCAGGTGCTGGGTTATTACCATTCCCACCCCACGGGCGATGCCATGCCCAGCCGTACCGATGCCGCCATGGCCGCGCGCGATGGCCGGATCTGGGCAATTTGCGGTGGCGAAACGGTCAGTTGGTGGCGCGATGGGGCCAATGGATTTGAAGTGCTTTTCACGCGCGAAGTTGAGGGTTAAGGGATGGGTAAAGGTGCTGTGCAACAGTCCTGCACCATCCGGGAAAACGTAGAATATGTCCGATACCATCGACCGTACCATTGCCCTCGATCTTGCCAGCCTGCTCTGCTCGCGCCTGTGTCATGATATGCTCAGCCCGGTGGGCGCGCTTTCCAACGGGCTGGAATTGCTGGCCGAGGAGAAAGATCCGGCGATGCGCGAGCGCTGTTTCGAGCTGCTCGAACAATCCGCGCGGGTCAGCGCCAACAAGCTGAAATTCTATCGTCTGGCCTTTGGCGCGGCGGGGGGCTTTGGCGACCTCATTCCCGTGGGCGAACCGCGCGCGCTGATCGAGGCCTTGCTGGCGGGCAAGGACCGGGTGGCGGTCAATTTCGCGCTGGGCAACGATATGCTGCCCAAGTCGGCGGTCAAGACGCTGCTCAACTTTGCCCTGATCGCGATCGATGCGCTGGTGCGGGGCGGCACGATCGACATCGCCGCCGAGATCCGCGATGGCGCGGCCGAAATCGTCGTGCGCGCCGCAGGGCCCCGCATCGCCTTTGATCCGACCATCGGCCATGCGCTGGACGGCAATCTGGCGCCCGGCGACCTGTCCAGCAAGACCGCGCCTGCCGCCATGCTGCAGGTGATGGCCGCAGGGCTGGGCGGCAGCGTGCAATATGCGCTGAGCGAGGAAGCGCTGGTGATGGGCGCGGTGATTCCCGCGCAAGGGTAATGGAGGCCTGATGGCCATGGGTGAGGGGAGAGAGCGGGCATGAGCGAACTGGTCCACCGCGAATGCCTCTCGCCCAATTGCAACGAGCGCAAATTGCCGATCAGCATGGTCGTGCTGCATTACACCGGTATGCGCACGATGCAGGAGGCGCTCGACCGCCTGTGTGATCCGGCCGCCGAGGTTTCGGCCCATTACCTGATCGACGAGGACGGCACCGTCATCCGCCTTGTGCCCGAGGAAAAGCGGGCATGGCATGCCGGACGATCCTATTGGCGCGGGATCACCGACGTCAACTCGGCCAGCATCGGCATCGAGATGGTCAACCCCGGCCATGAATTCGGCTATCGCCCCTTTACCGAGGCGCAGATGGAATCGCTGATTCCGCTGCTCTCCAGCATCATGGCGCGCCATAATATCGACCCGTCCAATGTGGTGGGCCATTCCGATGTCGCCCCCGCGCGCAAGCAGGATCCGGGCGAATTGTTCGATTGGGAATTGTTGGCGCGCTATGGATTGGCGCTGCCCACGCCCCATCCGCGCATCCGGTTGCTGCATGAAAATCCGGGGGCGTTTTATCTCTCGCTCGAGCGGTTCGGTTATGAAGTGACAGATGGCCGCGCCGCCGTGGCCGCCTTTCAGCGCCGGTTTCGCCCGAGAATCGTCGATGGCGAACTGGACGGCGAGGTGGGGGCTTTATTGTTCGAACTGCTGATCGCGCGCGATGCGGCCGAGGGCGAGGATTGGAAGGAATGCGGGGACGAGGACTTTCCCTATTAAAGGAGGTGGTTTTGCCTCTGGCGCTTTTCAGCCTGACCTCGCCGCGCCGCAGGCTTTCAAACCATCCGGCCGAATCGGACCCATAAATATCTCACCACCCATTAATGGGATTGCAAAGGGCCCCCGCCCTTTGCTCGCCGGAGGCATAAAAACACCCCAAAGAACACAAAAGACGCTGCCCTCCACAAGGGAAGGCAGCGCCTGATTTGCCAACCTGCAGACCGGGAGCCGAAGCCCCCGATCCACACGATGATTACATCTTGATGTTCACGCCCGCGCGGAATTCGCGGCCCACCAGACCGGCATAGTGCCAGGTGGTGAGGAAGTTCGGCGCGCTGGAGTAGGCGGCCGGAGCCACCGGCGCCTTGGCGTCGAACAGGTTCTTCACAATGCCATAGACGGTCATGCGATCATTGATCTTGAGCGTCGCATTGAAGTCATTGTTGATGAACGGGCTGACATAGCAGAACTTGTCGCCGGTCTTGTACAGGTTCTGTGCGCAGCTGGTGTCGGTGCTGGCCTGGTCGGCAGCCGTTTCCTTGATGCGGCCCACATAGTAGGTCGTCAGGCTGAGCGAGAGCTGGCCGATTTCCAGCGTGTTCTGCCAGTTGCCGCGGATGCGGGGCGTACCGTTGCCCGACGACAGGTCGTAGGGGCCGAAGGTCCCGGCATAACGCTGGAGCGTACCGTTATTGTTCAGGTCATAACGGATGACATAAGTGGCTTCCAGACGGCTGGTCCACTTGATGTCGTGGGGCAGGTTCACCTTCGCCGTGGCCGAGAAATCAAGACCCGAGGTGACCGAATAGTTCGCGTTCACATAGGGCACGTTGATGATCAGCACGCGCGGCAGAGCGTCGGGATAGAGCGGGTCGACAGAGTCAACCGAGTTCACCGAATAGCCCGGCCCAACGGCGGCCACGGCGGCCTGTGCAGCGGCAAGGTTGGTGGCGCTGAAATAGGCGTCCACAGCCTTACCGGCCAGCGGGCCCGACACGATCAGGTTCGACTTCTTGATGTTGTAATAGTCAGCCGTGAAGCTGAGCCAACGCGTCGGCTGGGCGATCATGCCCAACGTAAAGCTGCGCGAGTTTTCCGGCTTGAGGTTGGGGTTGCCAACCGAGCCGCGACCCAAGTTATAGACGTTGTTATAGGAATTGTTGGCCGCGGCGCCGCCATGCTGGTCAACAAAACCGGCGGGCGGGGTCGTCGAAACGAAACCGGCATACTGGCTGCGCGGGCCGGATTCGGCAAAGGTCGGCGCGCGGAAGCCTTCCGAATAGGTGCCGCGGAAGGCCAGTGCCTTGATGGGCGTGAACTTGACGCCAATCTTGGGCGAGAACTTCGAGTAGCCTTCCGAATAGTGGTCGAAACGGCCCGAGAAGTTGGTGTCGAGCACGCGGGCGACCGGGGCGTCAATTTCGAAATAGGCCGCCGACACAGTGTGCTGGCCATAGGCCGAAGCCGTGGTCAGGCCATAGGTGTCGAGCGCTGCGTTCTGGTTGCGGTTTTCCAGCTTTTCTGCGCGGATCTGGCCGCCGATGGCCACCTGGGCCTTGCCGCCGGGCAGGTCGAACAGCGCGCGCGTCATCGAAGCGTCAACGCCATACATTTCCGAATAGGACGGCGTGGTCCGGTCCGGGGCGATGAAGTTGCGCACAGCCGCCGAATTGGCCGACGGATTGGCGAAATTATACGACCCGGTGTTGATGGCCTTCATCAGGTTGGCGATGTTGAGCAGGCCGTGCTGGGTCAGCTTCAGGTTGTCGCGGGCATAGACACCCTCAACGCGCCAGTCGGTGCTTTCGCCAATCTTGCCGTTCAGGCCCGAGGTGAAGCGATACACGTCATTGGTGCGCTCGCTGCCCGCCGGAATGTCGCCGAACATGTAATAGATGCGGGCCGCGCCATTGGTCGGATCATTGGCATAGGCCGAAGCATAGGGGTTGTTCGTCGTGTTGAGCTGACGATCCGCCGCCGTGGCGCAGTTCACGCCCGAGGAGCAGACGTAGACGGGCAGCACGATGCCGGGGCTGGACGAAGCCAGCGAAGGCGAGCCGCCGAAGGGCTGGGTGGCGCGAATGGCCGAAGGCGTGCCATTGATCGACACATAGCTGTGGCTCCAGCTGCCGGTGATATAGCCTTCGATGCTGTCCGAGACGCGGAAGCTGAGGCGGCCGTTGACCGAGTAGCGTTCCTGCAGCGGGGCGATCTGGCGATACTGGTTGACCAGATCGTATTTGCAGCCCGTGCCGTTTGAGGCAGTGAAGGTGCCGCCCGCGCAATTGGCAAGGCCAAGCGCGGTATATTGCGCCGTCTTGCCGTCGGATGCATTAATGCCGCCCGAAAGCGGATTGTTCAGATCGCTCTGCGAGGTGCGGACGACATAGGCGGTCGGCACGTTGCGGGTCATTGAGGAGTCGTCGGCGTTCTTGTCGAGGCCGCCGATCGAGGTCAGATCCTGGGTGTTGTAGGGGAAGCCGCGGCTCGCGTTCGAGATGCGACCGTTGTACTGGTATTCGCCGTTGACGTAGAAATTCCAGCCTTCGTTCTGATAGTCGCCAAAGCCGACCGTGGCGCTCAGGCGGCTGTAGCGGCCATCGCCGCGCTCGGAGATGCCGCTTTCGGCATTGCCGGCCACGCCGTTGAACTGCTTCTTCAGCTTGAGGTTGACCACGCCGCCGATCGCGTCCGCGCCATAGCTCGACGAGGCACCGTCCTTGAGCACTTCGATCTTGTCGATCAGGCTGAAGGGGATCGAGTTGAGGTCGACATAGGCGTTGTGGCCGTCATCATTCAGCGGGAAATTGGCCGAACGCAGGCCATCGACCAGCACGAGGGTCGAGGACACGCCCAGACCGCGCAGCGACACGGCCGAACCGCCCGCCGAGAAGCCCGACTGGAAACCCGAACCGATCGAACCGGCACCGTCAGCCGAAATCGAGCGGATCGCATCCGAGGCGGTGGTGATGCCGGCCTTGATCAGCGATTCGGAGGTCAGCACGGTGACCGGCGAAGGCGTTTCGGTGTTGGTGCGGCGGAACATCGTGCCGGTGACAACGATGGTTTCCGGCTCGGCGGCAGTGGTGGCGCTTTGGGCAAAGGCCGGGGCCGAAGCGAGCGTGGTGACCAGCGAGAGAGCTGCAACGCCATGGCGCAGCCACGCGCCACGAAGGTGCTTGTGGTTATTCATATCTGGATTGTCCCCCTGCAAGCGCCTGTGGGAAGAGCCCGGACAGGCACTTTACTTACAGTGATGAAAGTCTATTGGGGGCCGGGCCGCGACATGCAATCGTGTTTTGACATATTAATCCAAAATCAGGCAATAGTGTGTCTTGACGGCAACATAACTGTAATGTTCGTATTTCTGAATATATCAGGAAAAGATCCGGCGCGCCGATCCTCCCATGGCACGTCCTCTTTGGCCCGCTTTGATGCTGCGCAAAAATAGCTGCCTTAATCGCTTTTCTCCCCTGCCAAAGCCTGCTAGCGGACCAGGCGTCAGGGGGCGGGGCAGCCGCGTCAGGGTTCATCCCTGCCGAGGAAAGTCCGGGCTCCACGAAACGAGGGTGGCGGGTAACGCCCGCCGGGGGGAAGGCTTTTGGCCGACCTTCAAGGGAAAGTGCCACAGAGAGCAAACCGCCGGACGGATGCGAATCCCAAGGTAAGGGTGAAAGGGTGCGGTAAGAGCGCACCGCGGTTCTGGCGACAGAATCGGCAAGGCAAACCCCACCCGGAGCAAGACCGAATAGGGGCAACGCGTCCATCAGGACAGGCGGGTTTCGCGCCAGTTGCCCGGGTTGGTTGCTGGAGCGCACTGGTAACAGGGCGCCGAGAGGAATGGCTGCCGCTGGCCGCCGCGTCGATAGATACGAGCGGCCTTCACAGAACCCGGCTTACAGGCCCCCTGACATTTTGTTATTTTCTGGATAGGTTGGCGCATGAATCCGGTGTCATGCCCCGGAAAAGGGGTGACGATGCGCTGGATCTTAGCTTTAGTCTTCCTGACATTGCCGCTGCCTGCCTTTGCCGAGACGCAGGATGCGCGAAAGTTCATGCAGGGCGCGCTGGCCTTTGCGTTGCATCGAGAGCCGGACCCGCGCAGCCCAGCCTATCTGCGCTATTTCACCAGGCAGTTGGGCAATGCGATGCTGCTCGACGGTTCGCGTCCGGAAATCGGGGTGGTCGAGGCCGAAGTCCTTTGCCAGTGTCAGGACAATGAAGGGGTGACGGCCAAGGTTGTAAGGGTGGCAGCTATTGGTGCGGATGTCGCGGTCAGGGTTCACTATGCATCGGATGGCGACTGGCGGCATGACGCTGCATTTATCCTGCGACGTGAAGGTCAGCATTGGCGGATCGCTGATATTTGGGATGATGGAAAGGCGGCGTCCTCGCTGCTCAAAGCCTTGGAGGCGTCTAATCGCGAGCGGTTCGCGCGTGGGCGCAAAATGCATTAGATCAAGAAAAAGGCGCCGGTCCCGCATCGGGGCCAGCGCCTCTTCGTAGATCCTGCCGGTCAGCCTGTTTGGCCGGAAATGGCCGCCAAACCAGCGAGGCAGAAATCTTATAGCCTTATTTCGGTGAAAGCACCATCAGCATCTGACGGCCTTCCATGCGCGGATAGGCTTCGACCTTGGCGAGTTCCGCCGCATCTTCCTGCACACGCTTGAGCAGGTTCATGCCCAACTGCTGGTGCGAAAGTTCACGACCGCGGAAGCGCAGCGTCACCTTCACCTTGTCACCTTCGCCGATGAACTTGTGAATGGCGCGCATCTTCACGTCATAGTCATGATCGTCGATATTGGGACGCATCTTGATCTCTTTGATCTCCTGCGTCTTTTGCGACTTGCGGGCCAGGTTGGCCTTCTTCTGCGCCTCATAGCGGAACTTGCCCACATCGAGGAATTTGCAGACCGGCGGGTCGGCGTTGGGCGACACTTCGACAAGGTCAAGCCCGAGTTCGAACGCGCGCTCGATTGCCTCACGCGTATATAGGATGCCGAGGTTTTCGCCCTCGTCATCGATCACGCGCACCTTGGGCACGTTAATCATCTCGTTATAGCGAGGCCCGCTTTTGACGGGGGGCGCCATACTGCGCCGGGGAGGGGGGGCTATAGTCTACTCTCCATAAGACATTTCTGGATGAGCGCCTTTAGAGCGAAACCCGTGACCATGAAAGCGCAATTTCGCCACAGTCGGGGCAAAATCGCGAAACTTTTGTTTCAGCCATCCGATTCACGCGGGCCAGACGGGCAGGATGGCCGCTTTTGCCGCGGCGCACAAGATCGCCTCGACGCGTTTTGCGGGCTGCAGGGCGGCAATCAGCGCCGGATCGGCGGCATCCATGCCCCCGGTCAAAGCGCCAAAAGCGGGCAGGATCAGCCGATTCTCGCTGCGCAGCGCGCAAGGGCGGCTGATCATCCGCCCTCGCACCCGCAGCCGCAATTTGGGATGGTAATGGCCCGAGATTTCCGGCCCGGTTTCGCCCGGTTCGGCCTCGTGGCGCAGGGCGATGCCGTCCAGCATCAGATCCTCCACCACATCGCCCGCCATCGCGCGTGTCATCCCTGCATCGTGATTGCCCACGATCCACACCACTTCGAGTCGCCGCGTCAGATCGCCCAGCAATCGCGCCGCCTCCGGCTCCATCCGAGCGGGGCCATCGTCATCGTGGAAATTGTCGCCAAGGCACAGCACCCGCCGCGCCCCTGTCATCGCCGCCGCCGCGCTCAACCGCTCCAGCGTTTCGCGGCTGTCATAGGGGGGCAGCATCTGGCCGGTCTGCGCAAACCAGCTGGCCTTTTCCAGATGGAGGTCGGCCACCAGCAGCGCCTGCTGTGCAGGCCAATAGACCGCGCGGCTGTTCGAAATCAGCCATTCGTGATCGGCAAAGGAAAAGGGGGCAAACTGCATCGCGGTCATGCGGCCCCCTTGCCGCGCCCGCCCGGCGGTGGCAAGCGGGGGCGCAACAATCCCCGCAAGAGAGGCCGACGTGACCGACTGGACCCCCTATACGCAGCGCGCCAAGACATGGTTCGAGGCCCTGCGCGATGGCATTTGCGCCGAATTTGAAAAGATCGAGCGCGAGGCCGGGTCGGACGCCAGTTTCCAATACACGCCATGGACCCGCGATGCGGTGGCGGGCGAGGCGGACACCGGAGGCGGCGTACAGGGCCTGATGAAGGGCCGCGTGTTTGAAAAGGTGGGGGTCAATGTCTCGACCGTCCATGGTGCCTTTTCGCCCCAATTCGCCGCTAGCATCAATGGTGCAAGCGCGGAAAATCCCGGTTTTACCGCCACGGGGATCAGCCTTGTCGCGCATATGGCCAACCCCCATGTGCCCGCCGTCCATATGAACACGCGGTTTCTGACCACGACCAAGGCGTGGTTCGGGGGCGGCGCGGATCTCAATCCGCCGTTGCCCTATGACGAGGACACGGCCGATTTCCACGCGGCGTTCAAGACCACCTGTGATGCGCATGGCGAGGGCTATTATGAGCGCTACAAGGCATGGGCGGATGATTATTTCTATATCCCCCATCGCAAGGTACATCGCGGGGTGGGCGGCATTTTCTACGACCATCTGGAATGCGTCGATGAAGCGGGCTGGGAGGCCAACTTTGCCTTTACCAAGGCGGTGGGCGAAACGTTCCTGTCAATCTTTCCGCAACTGGTGCGCCGCCGGATGGGCATGGCCTTCGACGCCGCGCAAAAGCAGCAGCAACTGGAATGGCGCGGGCGCTATGCCGAATTCAATCTGGTTTACGACCGGGGCACTTTGTTCGGGTTAAAAACCGGGGGTAATATCGATGCTATCCTGATGAGCCTGCCGCCCGAAGCGGTCTGGAGCTGATACGGGAGCAAAAACCGGGTTGGTGCGTTGAAAGCGCCGGATAAGCGGAAAGGATCGGATGATGGCGAAGGTTTTGACGGGGCTGATGATGGCGGGCGCGCTGGCCGGGATCATGGTGCCGGGCGTTGGCATGGCCAAGGCGGCCCATAAGGCTGTTTCCAAGGACAAGGTGCTGGCCAGCGCCGCGCTGATGAAGGGCGATACGATGCCCGCCGGGCTCGCCTCCATCATCGAGGCCAAGGGCAAGCTGGGGCTGAAACTGTCGCTCTCGGGCCTGCCTGCGGGCGTTCATGCGGTCCATCTGCATATGCGCGGCGTGTGCGAGGTTCCCGCCTTTACCTCGGCGGGCGGACATCTGAACCCGGCCGGGCATCAGCATGGGCGCGACAATCCGATGGGCGCGCATATGGGCGATCTGCCCAATGTGACAGTGGGCGAAGACGGCACGGCCAATGTCACGCTGCCGCTGGACTATAAGGCGGATGAATTGCTGACCGCGCTGTTTGACAAGGATGGCGGGGCGATTGTCGTCCATGCCGCGCCCGATGATTACAAGACCGACCCCACCGGCAATGCGGGCGGGCGGATTGCCTGCGGGGCCTTCGTCCGGGGCCAATAAGACCCATTCTCCGGCGGGCATGGGGCTTTGCCTTGCCCGCCGGAGGCCGTTTCAAATTCTCCGCATTACGCCATAGTTCGGGCCAAGCCGCCCATTAACCAAGCAGGGTCCATCCTCACCCCCGGTTAAACGGGAGCGAGTGTTGGGATATGGCCGAACTGCTGATCCATTCCATGGCCGAATTCGGCGAACTGATCCTCGAAGTGCTGGCCGCCGCCGATGCGCGGACCATTGCCGAGATCGGGGCGGAATTTGGCGGCATGTCCGCCCATCTGGCCCAATATTGCCATGAGCGCGGCGCAGAGCTGATCAGCATCGATCCATCGCCCAAGCCCGAATTTCTCGTCTGGGCGGCGGCCACGCCCCATGTCCGCCATATCGCCCGGCCCAGCCTTGAGGCCATGCCCGAACTGGGGCCAATGGATGCATGGGTGATTGACGGCGATCACAATTATTACACGGTCTTTCATGAACTGGCGCTGGCATCGGCCAATGCGTGGGATGCGGGGCGGCCTGCGCTGGCGATCCTGCATGATGTGGGCTGGCCCTGCGCGCGCCGCGACATGTATTATGCCCCCGAACGGATACCGGCCGACTATCGCCATCCCCATTCCTATGACGTGGGCGTGACGCTGGATTCGCGGGGCAGCATCGCCCATCGCGGTTTTCGCGGCGGCGGCTTTCATGCCTGGGCGCTGGAGGCGGGGGGCGCGCGCAATGGCGTGCTGACGGCGGTGGAGGATTTTATCGCCGAACGAAAGGCGCAGGGCCGGACCCTGCGCTATGCCCATGTGCCCGCTGTCTTCGGGCTGGGCGTGGTCTATGATGGCGATGCGCCATGGGCGGATGATGTGGCGCGCATCCTGGCCCCCTATGACGACAATCTGCTGCTGGCCCGGCTGGAGGAGAACCGGCTGCGCAATTATCTGGCCGTGATCGATTGGCAGGATCGCGCCGCTGTCGGGGGCTGAGGCCATGATGGAACAGGCCGCCCTTCGCCCTTTAAGCATTGGCGCAAAGATGTTTTGCGGCAAAATTCGTTGCCATGCGTCAATGTCCCGGCCTTTCCCCCTTGCCCTTGCGCGTTCCACCCCCCAAAGTCTTTGGACGATGTTGCGCCAATACGAACTTGTCGAAAGGGTGAAGGCTTACGCGCCTGATGCGGATGAGCAGATGCTCAACCGCGCCTATGTTTATACCGTCCAGAAGCATGGCAGCCAGAAGCGCGCCAGCGGCGACCCCTATTTCAGCCATCCGGTCGAGGTGGCCGGGTTGATGACCGAGCTGAAACTCGATCAGGACACGATCATCACCGCGCTGCTGCATGATACGGTCGAGGACACGCTGGCCACGATTGACGAGGTGGAAAAGCTGTTCGGGCCGGATGTGGCGCGGATGGTCGATGGCGTGACCAAGCTGTCCAAGATCGAGGCGATGAGCGAGAAGGAGCGCGCGGCCGAAAACCTGCGCAAGTTCCTGCTGGCCATGAGCGAGGACCTGCGGGTGCTGCTGGTCAAGCTGGCCGACCGGCTGCACAATATGCGCACGCTCCATTACATCAAGAGCGAGGACAAGCGCCGCCGTATCGCCAAGGAAACCATGGATATCTATGCCCCGCTGGCCGAGCGCGTGGGCATGTATGAATATATGCGCGAGATGCAGTTGCTGGCGTTTCAGCAGCTTGAGCCCGAGGCCTATGCCACGATCACCGGGCGCCTTGCGCAAATCCGCAGTCAGGACCACGGGCAGGTGGATGCCATCGCCCTCTCGATCAGCCAGGCGCTGACCGAGGCGGGGGTGAAGTGCAAGGTCTGGGGACGGGAAAAGCACCCCTATTCGATCTGGCGCAAGATGGCCGAGCGCCATGTCAATTTCGACCAGATTACCGATATCATGGCCTTCCGCGTGTTGGTGGACAATGTCGAGGATTGCTATCGCGCCATCGGCATCCTGCACACCACGTGGCAGGCTTTGCCGGGGCGGTTCAAGGATTATATCTCGACCCCCAAGGTCAACGGCTATCAAAGCCTGCACACCTCCATGATCTATGAAAAGGCCATGCGGATGGAGGTGCAGATCCGCACATGGAATATGCACGAAACCAACGAATACGGGCTTGCCGCGCATTGGAGCTATAAGCAGGGCGGGGTGATGCCGGATTCGCAGGTGGGCTGGCTGCGCGATCTGGTCGAGGTGCTCGAGGCCAGCAATGACCCTGAGGAACTGCTCGAAAACACGCGGATGGCGATCTATCAGGACCGCATCTTCGCCTTTACCCCCAAGGGCAAATTGTTCCAGTTGCCCAAGGGCGCGACCCCCATCGACTTTGCCTATGCGGTCCACAGCGATCTGGGCAGCATGGCGGTGGGCGCCAAGCTCAACGGGCGCCACGTGCCCTTGCGCACGGCGCTGAGCAATGGCGATGTGGTCGAAATCATCAAGAACCGGTCGGCCAGTCCGCAACTGGCTTGGCTGGGCTTTTGCGTGACCGGCAAGGCGCGCGCCGCCATCCGCCGCGCGGTGCGCATCAAGGAACGCTCCGAACTGGCCGCCATCGGGCGCAAGCTGTTCGACGAGATTATCGAGCGCCTGCCCACCAAGGTCGGCAAGAAGGCCACCGCTGAGGCGGTCAAGCGGCTGGGGCTGAAGAACGAGGACGAGCTGATGGCCGCCATCGGCACGGCCAAGCTGGACGACCGGCAGGTGATGGAGGCGCTGGTCCCCGGCTCTGCGCGCGACATGCCCGAGCCCGAGGCCTGGCCCAAGCAGGAACGCGCGATCTCGATCAAGGGGCTTACCCCCGGCATGGCCTTCCAGCTTGCCGAATGCTGCCACCCGGTGCCGGGCGACCGCATCGTGGGCCTGCGCAAACCGGGCGTCGGGGTCGAGGTCCATTCCATCGCCTGCGACGTGCTGATCGAGGGCGGGGATCACGACTGGATCGACCTGTCATGGGGCGAGCGCAGCACCGGGGCCGTCGGCCGCCTGCGCTGCGTTCTCTATAACCGCCCCGGCACGCTGGCCGAAGTCACCGGCATCTTCGCCGCCAACAAGGCCAACATCACCCAGCTCCAGAATGTCCAGCGCGACGAACTCTTCGGCACCTATGAGGTCGATCTTGAGGTCAGCGATCTGGCGCATCTGACGCGGATTGTGTCCAGTTTGCGCGCCAGCGATGCGGTGTCGCAGGCGGATCGATTGTAGGGGGCGTTGAAGGTTTAAAGGTGCCTCCGGCGGGCAAAGGGCGGGCGCCCTTTGCAATCCCGTTACTGTATGGCGCCATGGCGGCGAGGTTTTGTGTTGGGCGCGAAGTTTGAATTTTAAAGCCTGCGGTGCTTTTCGGCGCTACCTCGCCGCGCCGCAGGCTTTAAAACTCATCGCGCCACCTCGCCAACTTCCCACCACTCCAGAATGGGATTGCAAAGGGACCGAGTCCCTTTGCCCGCCGGAGGTACACCTGTCTTAAACCCCTACCCCAACAACCTCTCATAAGCCCCCACCACCTCGGCCAGCACGGATAGTGCCAGCACCGAGGGCGTGCGCGTGGCCGGGATCAATCCGATAGGCGAATGCAGGCGCGCCAGCGCGGCCCCGTCGAACCCCAGCGAGGACAGTAGTTCTGCCCGGTTCGTCCGCGTTTTCGCGCCGCCCTGTGCGCCCACATAGAAGGCATCGGTCCCCATCGCCCATGGAATGAGGGTGCGCTCCCACTCATGGTCGTGGAACAGGACGGCCACGGCGGTCCATGGATCGGGCGCCCAGCCATCGGGCAGGGCGGGAGGCTGTCCCAGTGACATTATGGCGTCTCCGCTCTGCCCATGGGGCGTGGCCAGCAGCACCTCGATCCCCTGCGCGCGGCCCATGGCGGCAAGGGCGGCCGCTTCCGGTCCGCTGCCCAGCACGAGCAGACGCAGGCGGGGCAGGTAGCGCCGGGTAAAGCCCGCGCCCAGCGGCAGATGCGCCACCTCGCGCCGCTCCAGCGCGGCCACCGCGCCTTTGAGGGCATCGGCATCGGGGGCCGGATCGACCATCACCTCAACCCCCGAACCGCAGGGCAGGCGGATGTCGATAAAGGGCGATCCCGCGCCATAACGCAGCACGCGCGGCTCTCCGCCCGCCATCGCCTCGCGCATCAGCGCGGCTTCGAGGCAGCCATCGGCCAGCGATCCGACCATGCGTCCATCGGTCAGCACCGCCAGTTGCGCCCCCCATCGCCGCGACCAGCTGCCGTCGATCCCCACAACCGTGCAAAGCGCGCCGCCATGCGCAGCCACCGCGGCCAGCGCGGCATGATCGTCATCCATGGGCAATGTCATGGGGCGCGTGTTAGCCCAATGCCTCTCGAATGAAAACTGCGCCGAATGGCGGCAATTGCGCCGCCCCGCCGCCATTGACCGAGAGCATCAGCGTGCCCGGCGGACAGGCATGGCGCATCGGCGCGGCACCAAGGTTGAAGGCGCAATGCAGCCGTTCATCGCCCCAGACCCTTGTGAAATGCAGCAGCATGCCATGGGTATGCACATCCTCCATCGCCCCGATGCGCAGCGCCGCGCTGCTCCGGCGCAGGGCCAGCATCGCGCGGGTCCAGCGGAGCGGGCTGGCCGGGTCGGCCTCCTGGGTGGCGGCGGCGCGGGCGATATTGGCCTCTGACAAAGGCAGCCATGGTTCGCCTGTCGTAAAGCCGCCATGGGGGGCGTCGGATTGCCATGGCATCGGTGTGCGCACCCCATCGCGCGACAGGGTCAGTGGCCAGTTGGCAATGGCCTCTGGGTCTTTGAGCAGGTGGAACGGGATCTCGTCCTGCGTCAGCGCCAGTTCCTGCCCCTGATAAAGGAAGATATTGCCGCGCAGCGCGATCAGCAGCGCCATGGTCAGCCGGGCATAGGCGGTCAGATCGGCGCCTTCTGCCCAGCGCGAGATATGGCGCGGCGCATCGTGGTTCTCAAAGGCCCAGCTTGGCCAGCCTTCGCCCGCCTCGCCATGCCATTGGCCCAGCGAACCTTTGATCCGCTGCGGCGTCAATTCGGGGGCATAGAGGAAGTCGAAACTGTAGGCGCTGGACAGGCGCGCATCGCCCGCCGTGTAATCCTTCATCAGCCCCACCGCACCCTCGCCGCCCACCTCGGCCACGGTAAAGATCGCGCCATATTGTCCGCACAGCGCGCCGATCCGCTCGATGAAAGGGATGGCGGCGGGGTGGTTCTGGCTGTGGATCTTGTCCTGAAAGTCGAAGGGGCGGGTGCGCACATGATGGCCCTGCGAAACCGGATTGTCGCGCAGGTCGGGATCGAAGAAGGCGTGATTGAGCGCATCGAGCCGGAACCCGTCCACCCCGCGATCCAGCCAGAAGCGCATCACATCAAGGCAGGCGTCCTGCACTGCCGGGTGATGCGCGTTGAGCTGGGGCTGCTCCTTCAGAAACTGGTGATAGTAATATTGCTGGCGGCGCGCGTCCCATGTCCATGCCGGGCCGCCAAAGACCGATTGCCAATTGTTGGGCGGGGTGCCGTCCGGGTTGGCGTCGCGCCAGACATACCAGTCGGCATGATCGCCCTCGCGCCCCGCGCGGCTGCCGGCAAACCACGGATGGGCATCGCTGGTATGGGCAAAGACGAGGTCGATCGTGACCTTGATCCCTAATTCATGCGCGCGCGCGATCAGCGCGTCGAAATCGGCCAGTGTGCCGAAGATCGGATCGACATCGCGATAGTCCGCCACGTCATAGCCGTAATCGGCCATCGGGCTGGTAAAGAATGGGCTGATCCATATCGCCTCAACGCCGAGCGAGGCGATATGGGGCAGGCGGGCGGTGATGCCCGGCAGGTCGCCTATGCCATCGCCGTTGCTGTCGGCAAAGCTGCGCGGATAGATCTGATAGATCGCCGCCCCGCGCCACCATGGGGTCTGTTCGGAAAGGGCATCACTCATCGCGCGGCTCCGCAGCATGGGGGCGCGGGAAGGCGCCGATGTCCTTTATTCTGGCATTGCTGCGCCGCAGCGCCAAGAGTGCTGCGCCGCGATGGCATACGTATTGCCAAAGGAGCATCATCGACAGGGCAGGAAATTGTGACAATAGATTGCATCACACCTTGTCGGCTCGGGCAAAGCTGTCCTAGTCTCCTGCAAAGGAAGCGACGCGAAATACCTGTGCGCTCATCAGAGGCAAGGCGCGAAGTCGGTTGGGGGAGGACAGGACATCAGCGTCTCGGGCGGCCATTGGGCGCTTCGGGCATCATGGGGAGTATCGTTGCATGAGCCAGTCCCAGACAGATTCCCAGCCCTCGATCAGCGATCTGATTGTCGATGTTCTGCGCCACCGCGTGGGCAAGGACGAAAGAGCCGCCAAGCCGCATGACTGGTTTCAGGCCGCTGTGCTTTCGGTGCGCGACCGGATCATTGACCGCTGGTTTGAATCGACCCGGCGCACCTATGCCGAAGAAGGCAAGCGGGTCTATTATCTCAGCCTTGAGTTCCTGATCGGGCGGCTGATGCGCGATGCGCTTTCCAATCTGGACGTGACGCGCGAAATGGAAAGCGCGCTGCGCGAACATGGTTTCGATCTGGCCCAGTTGGAGGAACTGGAGCCCGATGCGGCGCTGGGCAATGGCGGTCTGGGGCGTCTGGCGGCCTGTTTCATGGAGAGTCTGGCCAGCCTTGACATCCCGGCCTACGGCTATGGCATCCGATACGTGAATGGCATGTTCCGCCAGCGGATCGACGATGGCTGGCAGGTGGAATTGCCCGAAACATGGCTGGCGCACGGCAATCCGTGGGAATTTGATCGCCGCGAAAGCGCCTATCGCGTCGGTTTCGGCGGCGAGGTGATCGAGGGCAACGGCGGGGTGGTCTGGCATCCGGCCGAGCAGGTTGAGGCCAGCGCCGTCGATACGCCGGTGGTGGGCTGGCGGGGCAAGCGGGTCAACACGCTGCGCCTGTGGACGGCATGGGCGCTCGATCCGCTGCGTCTGGATGCCTTCAACGCGGGCGACCATGCGGGCGCTCTGGCCGAACAGGTCAAGGCGGACTCGCTGGTGCGCGTGCTTTATCCCGCAGACAACACGCCCGCAGGACAGGAATTGCGGCTGCGTCAGGAGTATTTCTTCTCGTCGGCCTCGATTCAGGACATCCTGCGCCGCCATCTTCAGGCCGACAAGGATGTGCGCAACCTGCCGAAAATGGCCGCGATCCAGTTGAACGACACCCACCCCAGCGTGGCCGTCGCCGAACTGATGCGGCTGTTGATCGATGTGCATCATCTGGAGTTTGATGAGGCGTGGGAGGTGACCAAGGGCACCATCGGCTATACCAACCACACGCTGCTGCCCGAGGCGCTGGAAAGCTGGCCGCTGCCTTTGTTTGAACGGCTTTTGCCGCGCCATATGCAGATCGTCTATGCCATCAACAGCCGCGTGCTGCGCGAGGCGCGCAAGGCCGGGATGAGCGGCGAACAGATTGCCGCCATCAGCCTGATCGACGAACATGGCGAGCGGCGCGTGCGCATGGCCAATCTGGCCTTTGTCGGCGCGCATTCGGTCAATGGCGTGGCCGCGCTGCACACCGATCTGATGAAAAGCACGGTCTTTTCCGATCTGCACAAGCTTTACCCTGCGCGGATCAACAACAAGACCAATGGCGTCACCCCGCGTCGCTGGCTCCAGCAATGCAATCCGGGCCTGACGCGGGTGATCCGCGAGGGGATCGGCGATGCTTTCTTGGATGACGCGGAAAAGTTGAGCGATCTGAACGCTCTGGCGGGCGACGCGCAGTTTGGCGAGCGCATTGCCGAGGTCAAGCGCGCGAACAAGGTGGCACTGTCGAACCATATCAAGCAATTGATGGGGGTGCGGCTCGATCCCGATGCCCTGTTCGACGTCCAGATCAAGCGCATCCATGAATACAAGCGCCAATTGCTCAATCTGGTCGAGACGGTCGCGCTCTATGACCAGATCCGCAGCCATCCCGAGCGTGACTGGGTGCCGCGGGTCAAGATCTTCGGCGGCAAGGCGGCGTCCAGCTATCACAATGCCAAGCTGACCATCAAACTGGCCAATGACATCGCCCGCCGCGTCAATTCCGATCCCAGCGTGGGCGGTCTGCTGAAGGTGGTGTTCGTCCCCAATTACAACGTCAGCTTTGCCGAACGGATCATCCCGGCCGCCGACCTGTCGGAACAGATCAGCACGGCGGGCATGGAAGCGTCGGGCACCGGCAATATGAAATTCGCCCTCAACGGCGCGTTGACCATCGGCACGCTGGACGGGGCCAATATCGAGATCAAGGACCGGGTGGGCGATGAAAACATCGTCATCTTCGGCATGACCGCGCAAGAGGTGGAGGACACCCGCGCCAATGGCTATAACCCCCGCGCCATCATCGAGGGCAACCGCGAATTGCGTCAGGCGGTGCAGGCCATCGCCAGCGGCGTGTTCAGCCCCGATGACCGCGACCGCTACAAGGGGCTGATGGGCGGCCTCTATGAAAGCGACTGGTTCCTTGTGGCCGCCGATTTCGACTCCTATGCTCAGGCCCAGCGCGATGTCGATGCGCGCTGGATGGACGAGGCGGGCTGGCGCAAGGCGGCCATTCACAACATCGCCAATGTCGGCTGGTTCTCGTCGGATCGCACGATCGGCGAGTATGCGCGCGACATCTGGGGCGTGAAATAAGGACAATATCCAAGTGAAGCCCGATCCGACCGCGATTGCTGCCCTGCTCGATGGATCGCATGGCGATCCCTTTTCCCTGTTGGGGCCGCATGAGGGGCCGGGCGGCACTTTTGTCCGGGCGGTTCTGCCGGGGGCGCAGGTCGCGGTGGCCTGCGCGCTGGACGGGACGGAGCTGGGTGAACTGGCGCTGGTGGATGACCGGGGGCTGTTTGAAGGCGTGATTGCCGGGCCGCCCCAACCTCTGCGCTATCGCGTGGGGGCGCTGGGCGCGCATTGGTTTGTCGAGGATGCCTTTTCCTATGGGCCGGTGCTGGGGCCTCTGGATGATTACCTCATCAACGAGGGCCACCACCTGCGCCTGTTCGACAAACTGGGCGCGCATTGCATCAGCCATCAGGGCAGCGAGGGCGTGCATTTCGCGGTCTGGGCGCCCAATGCCGCGCTGGTTTGCGTGGTGGGCGATTTCAACGATTGGGACCACCGCCGCCATCCGATGCGCCGCCGGGCCGACATTGGCGTATGGGAAATCTTCATCCCCGCCGTGGGCGTGGGAGCGGCATATAAATACCGCATCGTGGCGGCCGATGGCACGGTCCTGCCGCTCAAGGCCGACCCCTGGGGGCAGGCGAGCGAATTGCGCCCTTCGACCGCCAGCCTGACCGCCCATCCGGTCAAGCAGGACTGGGGCGATGAAACCCACCGCGACTACTGGGCCAAGGTCGATCCGCGCCGCGCGCCCATCAGCATCTATGAGGTCCACGCCGGATCATGGATGCGCGATGACGCCGACTGGTTCCTCGATTGGGACGCCATGGCGGAAAAGCTGATCCCCTATGTGGTGGAAATGGGCTTTACCCATATCGAATTCCTGCCGATTGCCGAGCATCCCTATGATCCCTCATGGGGCTATCAGACGCTGGGCCTGTTTGCCCCCTCGGCGCGCTTTGGCCCGCCCGAAGGCTTTGCGCGTTTCGTCGATGGGGCGCATCGGGCCGGGATCGGCGTGCTGGTCGATTGGGTGCCCGCCCATTTCCCCACCGATGCGCATGGGCTGGCGCGCTTTGACGGCACGGCCTTGTATGAGCATGACGATCCGCGTTTGGGCTTTCACCCCGACTGGAACACGGCCATCTATAATTTCGGGCGGCGCGAAGTGTCCTCCTTCCTCGTCAACAACGCGCTGTTCTGGGCCGAGCGTTATCATGTCGACGGGCTTCGCGTCGATGCGGTGGCCTCGATGCTTTACCGCGATTACAGCCGCAAGGCGGGCGAATGGATCCCCAACGAGGCGGGCGGGCGCGAGAATTGGGAAGCGGTGGATTTCCTGCGCGCCGTCAACCGGGCGGTCTATGGCCAGTTCCCCGGCTTCTTCACCGTGGCCGAGGAATCGACCGCATGGCCCGGCGTGACGCAACCGGCGGTGGAGGACAATCGCAGCGCGCTGGGCTTTGGGTTCAAGTGGAACATGGGCTTCATGCATGACACGCTGCGCTATATGGCGCGCGATCCCATCCACCGGCGCCATCACCATAACGACATCACCTTTGGCCTGATGTACGCCTTTGCCGAGAATTTCGTGCTGGCGATCAGCCATGACGAGGTGGTCCATGGCAAGGGCAGTCTGGTCAACAAGATGGCGGGCGATGAGTGGCAGAAATTCGCTAATCTGCGCGCCTATTACGGGTTGATGTGGGGCTATCCGGGCAAGAAGCTGCTGTTCATGGGGCAGGAATTTGCCCAGCTTCGCGAATGGAGCGAGGAGCGCAGCCTCGACTGGGATCTGCTGAGCCAACCCGCGCATGAGGGGATGCGCGCATTGGTGTGCGATCTCAACCGCGCCTATCGTGAAACCCCCGCGCTCCATGCCCGCGATTGCGAGGGCGAGGGGTTTGAATGGCTGGTGGTGGACGATGCGCTGGCCAGTGTCTTTGCATGGTTGCGCCATGCCGGCGATGGCGGCTGTGTGGCGGTCATCAGCAATATGACGCCCCAGGTGCATGGCTCGTACCGCCTGCCTTTGCCGCGCGAGGGCGTGTGGCGCGAAATCATCAACACCGATGCGAGCCACTATGGCGGCACGGGGCAGGGCAATATGGGACAGGTTGTGGCGCAAAATGGCGCGGCGTTGGTCACGCTGCCGCCTCTGGCCACGATTATGCTGGAATGGATCGAAGCTGCGGCGTGAATGGGAGGGTATGATGCGCGATACGAATAGCCAGCCTCTGGCTCGTGAGGCGATGGCTTATGTGCTGGCCGGGGGGCGGGGCAGCAGGCTGAAGGAACTGACCGACAATCGCGCCAAGCCGGCGGTCTATTTCGGGGGGATGAGCCGGATCATCGACTTTGCCCTGTCGAATGCGATCAATTCAGGCATCCGGCGCATCGGGGTTGCCACACAGTACAAGGCCCACAGCCTGATCCGCCACATGAACCGCGCGTGGAATTTCATGCGGCCCGAGCGTAACGAAAGCTTCGACATCCTGCCCGCATCGCAGCGCGTATCCGAAACCCAGTGGTACGAGGGCACCGCCGACGCCGTTTATCAGAACATCGACATCATCGAGAGCTATGGTCCCAAATATATGGTCATCCTGGCGGGCGACCATATCTATAAAATGGACTATGAATTGATGCTGCGCCAGCATGTGAACAGCGGCGCGGATGTGACGATCGGCTGTCTGGTGGTCCCGCAAAAGGAGGCCAGCGGCTTTGGCGTGATGGCGGTGGACGGCAATGATGTCATCACCGATTTCGTCGAAAAGCCGATCAACCCGCCCGAAATTCCGGGCAAGCCGGGCTGGTCGCTGGCGTCGATGGGCATTTATGTGTTCGACACGAAATTCCTGTTCGAACTGCTGCGCGAGGATGCGGCCAATCCGATCAGCACGCATGATTTCGGCAATGATCTCATCCCCAAAATCGTCAAGGGCGGCAAGGCGGTGGCGCATCGCTTCACCGAAAGCTGTGTCCGCGCGGCCGATGAGATCGGTGAATATTGGCGCGATGTGGGCACGCTGGACGCTTATTTCGAGACCAATCTCGATCTGACCGATACCGTGCCGATGCTAAATATGTATGACCGCGACTGGCGCATCTGGACCGATCAGGTCGTGGCCGCGCCGGCCAAATTCGTCCATGACGAGGAAGGGCGCCGGGGCCATGCGATCCGTTCGCTGATCTCGCAGGACTGCATCGTGTCGGGGGCCACGGCCTATCGCTCGCTGCTGTTTACGGGCGTGAAGATGGGCAGTTGGTCCGAGGTTAATGAGGCGGTGATCCTGCCCTATTGCAACATCGGGCGTCATGCCAAACTCTCGCGCGTGATCATCGATTCGGGCGTGCGCATCCCGGAAGGTCTGGTGGTGGGCGAGGACCCCGAACTGGACGCCAAGCGTTTCCGCCGCACTGAAAACGGCGTCTGCCTCATCACCAAGCGGATGATACAGGCGCTGGATCTGGATTGAAGGGATAGTAAGTGATGACCCTGCGCGTCCTCAGCCTCGCCTCGGAGGCCGTGCCTTTCATCAAGACTGGCGGGCTGGCCGATGTGGCGGGCGCCTTGCCCGCGGCGGTCGCCCCGCATGGGGTGGCGATGACCACGATGCTGCCGGGCTATCCGGGGGTGCTGGCGCGGCTGGGCGCGCAATATCCGGCGCCCAAATCAAAACGCGCAAAAGCGGCGGGGCCAAAGGTCATTCACGAATGGGAGGCGATCTTTGGCCATCCCGCGCGGCTGCTGGCCGAAACGCTGGATGGCGCGGCGGATGGCGCGCCCTTGCTGGTGCTCGATTGCCCGGTGCTGTTTGACCGCCCCGGCGGGCCTTATGGCAATGAGGCAGGGCAGGACTGGCCCGACAACGGCCTGCGCTTTGCCGTCTTTGCGCGCGCGGCGGCCGATGTGGCGGGCGGGATTGTCGAGGGGATGGAATTTGATCTCCTCCATGCCCATGACTGGCAGGCGGGTCTGGCTCCGGCCTATCTCAAATTCGCGCCCTATGGCGGGCATTCGATCCCCAGCGTGATGACCATCCACAACATGGCCTTTCAGGGCCATTTCCCCGCCGCGCTGTTTCACCAGATCGGATTGCCCGCATCGGCCTGGGCGATGAACGGGGTGGAATATCACGGCGGCGTCGGCATGTTGAAGGCGGGGTTGGAGGCGGCCCACGCGATCACCACCGTTTCGCCCACCTATGCGCTGGAAATCCGCGAGCCGCATTTCGGCATGGGGCTGGAAGGGCTGATCCGCAGCCGGGGCGCGCAAGTCCACGGCATCGTCAACGGCATCGACCCGGCCGAATGGAACCCGGCCACTGACGCCGCGATCAAGAGCCCGTTTACCGTGCGAAGCCTTGCCAAACGACAGGCCAACAAGCGCGCGCTGGAGGCCGAATTTGGTCTTGATCGCGACGACGGCCCGCTCTTCATCGTGGTCAGCCGTCTGACGTGGCAAAAGGGCATGGATGTGCTGGCGCAGTGCATCGACCATCTGGTCGGTTTGGGCGGGCGTCTGGCGCTGCTGGGATCGGGCGATGCGGGGCTGGTGGGCGAGCTTTCCGCCGCCGCCGCGCGCCATCCGGGGCGGGTCGCGGTGCGCATCGGCTATGACGAGGCGCTCTCGCATCGGATGCAGGCGGGGGGCGATGCCATCCTTGTGCCCAGCCGGTTCGAGCCTTGCGGCCTGACGCAATTGTATGGGCTGGCCTATGGCTGCGTGCCGGTGGTGGCGCGCACGGGGGGGCTGGCCGACACGGTGGTGGATGCCAATCTGGCCGCGGTCAAGGCCGGGGCGGCCACGGGCGTGCAATTCGCCGCGGTTGACTATGCCTCGCTTTCGGGCGCAATCACGCGTGCCATCTCGCTATATTCCCAGCAGGATGTGTGGCGCGCGATGCAAAAAGCCGGAATGTCCGCCGATTTTACCTGGCGTCAATCGGGCGCCGCCTATGCGCATTTATACAGATCCATCGCTTTGGAGAATTCGCCAGCATGACCGCAACGATTGCGACCCCACAGGTCATCACTCATGCCACCGCGCCGATTGCCGGGCAAAAGCCGGGCACTTCGGGCCTGCGCAAGAAGGTGAAGGTCTTTGCCCAGCCCAATTACGCGGAAAACTTTATCCAGAGCGTGTTCGACGTGGTCGAGCGGGGCGATGGGGCCACGCTGGTGATCGGCGGCGACGGGCGCTATCACAACCGCACCGTGATCCAGCAGGCGATCCGCATGGCCGCCGCCAATGGCTATGGCCGCGTGCTGGTGGGTCAGGGGGGCATTCTCTCGACGCCTGCGGCCTCCAACGTGATCCGCCAATACGGCGCGAGCGGGGGGCTCGTCCTGTCGGCCAGCCACAATCCGGGCGGGCCGGATGAGGATTTCGGCATCAAGTATAACATCGCCAATGGCGGCCCCGCGCCCGAGGGCGTGACCGAGGCGATCTATCAGCGCACCACGGAAATCACGCAGTGGCGCGCGGTGGACACGGCCGACATTGATCTCGACACGCTGGGCGTGGTCGATGTGGCGGGCATGGCGGTCGAGGTGATCGACAGCGTGGCCGATTATGCGGCGCTGATGGAAAAGCTGTTCGATTTCGGAGCGATCCGGGCCGCCGTCGCCGATGGGCTGACGATGAGCTTTGATGCGATGCATGCCGTCACCGGCCCCTATGCGCATGAGATTCTGGAAAAGCGTCTGGGCTTTGCGCCCGGCACGGTGAAGAATGGCGTGCCGCTGGAGGATTTTGGCGGGCATCATCCGGACCCCAATATGGTCCATGCCCATGAATTGTTTGAAACGATGTTTGGGCCTGATGCGCCCGATTTCGGCGCGGCGTCGGATGGCGATGGCGACCGCAATCTGATCGTGGGGCGCGGGATTTTCGTGACGCCTTCGGACAGCCTCGCGATGCTGGCGGCCAATGCTCATCTGGCGCCTGCCTATGCGGGGGGGCTCAAGGGCATTGCGCGGTCGATGCCGACCAGCGCGGCGGCGGACCTTGTGGCGCAGAGCCTTGGCATTCCCGCCTTTGAAACGCCCACGGGGTGGAAATTCTTCGGCAATCTGCTGGATGCGGGCATGGCGACGATCTGCGGCGAGGAAAGCGCCGGGACCGGCAGCGACCATGTGCGCGAAAAGGATGGGCTCTGGGCGGTGCTGCTCTGGCTCAACATTCTGGCCGTGCGCAAACAGCCGGTGGCGCAGATCGCGGCGGAACATTGGGCCAAGTTCGGGCGCAATTACTATGCCCGCCACGATTATGAGGGCCTGCCGACCGAGGCGGCCAATGCCTTGATGGGCGAATTGAACGCCGCGCTGGCCACTTTGCCGGGGCAGGTTTTCGAGGGGCTGACCATCGAGACGGCGGACAATTTCGCCTATACCGATCCGGTCGATGGTTCGGTCTCCACCAATCAGGGCGTGCGCATCCTGTTCGTGGGCGGCAGCCGCATCGTCTTTCGCCTGTCGGGCACGGGGACCGAAGGGGCGACCCTGCGCGTCTATCTGGAGCGGTATGAGCCGGTGGGCGGCGATCTGGCGGGCGAAACGCCGGTCAAGCTGGCCGATCTGATCGCGGCGGCCGATGGCATCGCGGGCATCGCGCGCCACACCGGGCGGACCGAGCCCAGCGTCATCACCTGATGGCGCGTTACGGCGCGTGGGTGGAGGCGGGCGCGACCCATTTCGCGGTGCGCGCCCCGCTGGCCGATGCGGTGTGGCTTTGCCTGTTTGAAGGGCAGGCCGAGGAGCGGATCGCGATGGTCCGCGATGGCGATGATGGGGGCGATGATTGGCGCGTCAGCCTGCCGGGTGAATTGACAGGCGCGCGCTATGGCTATCGTGCCGAGGGGGCGTGGGACCCGCAAAACGGGCGCTGGTTCGATCCGGCCAAATTGCTGGTCGATCCCTATGCGGTGGAATTGGACCGGCGCTTTGTTCAGGACCCGGCGCTGGCGCTCTATGGCGCAGATACGGGGGCGATCGTGCCCCGCGCGATTGTGCCGGGCGCGATGCCGCTGGTCGCGCCTCTGCCGCCCTGTTTCGCGCCCGGCGGGCTGATCTATGAGGTCAATGTGCGCGGCTTTACCATGCTGCACCCCGATGTGCCGGAGGCGCAGCGCGGGACGGTGGCGGCGCTGGCGCATCCCTTGATCATCGCGCATCTGAAAAAACTGGGCGTGGGCGCGGTCGAACTGATGCCGATTGTGGCATGGATCGACGAGCGCCATTTGCCGCCGCTCGGCCTGCGCAATTTCTGGGGCTATAATCCGGTGGCGATGATGGCGCTGGACCCCGGCCTGTGCCCCGGCGGGGTGGGGGAGTTGCGCGATACGGTCGCGGCGCTGCGGGCCGAAGGGATCGGGGTGATCCTCGATCTGGTGTTCAACCATACCGGCGAGAGCGATGTGCTGGGCGGGGTGCTGTCGCTGCGCGGGCTGGACAATGCCGCCTATGCCCATGCGCCCGATGGGGCGCTGATCAACGATACGGGCTGCGGCAACACGCTGGATTTTGCCCATGCGCCGGTGCGCGAACTGACGCTGGCGGCGCTGCGGCATTTTGTCGCCTCCTGCGGGGTGGACGGGTTTCGCTTCGATCTGGCGCCGGTGCTGGCCAGAGGCGGGCAATTTGGGCCGGGGTTTGACGCGGCCGCGCCGATCTTTGCCGAGATCGCCGCTGATCCCCTGCTGGCCGACCGGGTGATGATTGCCGAGCCGTGGGATATTGGGCCGGGCGGCTATCAGTTGGGGCGCTTTCCGGCGGGCTGGCTGGAATGGAATGATGCGTTTCGTGATGATGTGCGCCGGTTCTGGAAGGGCGAGGGGGGGCTGGGCGCTCTGGCCACGCGAATGGCGGGCAGCGCGGATGTGTTTGGCGAGCAGCAATGCCGCAGCGTCAATTTCCTGGCCGCCCATGATGGTTTCACGCTGGCTGATCTGGTAGCGTATGAACAGCGCCACAACCACGCCAATGGCGAGGACAACCGCGATGGCCATGGCGAGAATCACAGCTGGAACTGCGGGGTGGAAGGGTGGAGCGATTCGCCTGACGTGATCGCGCGGCGCGGGGCCGATAGGCGCGCGCTGTTGGGCACTTTGTTCGCCTCGACCGGCACGATCATGCTGAGCGCGGGCGATGAATTTGGCCGGACCCAGCAGGGCAACAATAACGCCTATTGTCAGGACAGCGCGATCGGCTGGGTCGACTGGTCGGCGCGGGACGAGGCGCTGGAGGATTATGTCGCGGCGCTTTCGGCCCGGCGGCGGGCGGGGGATTTCGCGCAATTTCCGCGTGATGGGCGCTGGCTGGCGCGCGATGGCGCGACGATGGCGGCGGCGGATTGGGAGGCGGCGGGGGCGGGCTATGTCGCCCATGTTTCCGATGATCCCGACAGGCCGCAGGCATGGCGGATCGACCGGGACAATCGGCGCGCCGAAATTTTATAAAGATATATCTTGAATGATTTTGTAATTCTCCTACATTCGGCTTCATGACCGATATGAAGGAGTATGCCATGTTCGGATCGAACATCGGAAAACACGGGCGCAGGGGCGCCCACGGCTTTGGGCACCATGGATTGGGGCACAACGGCCATCACGGGCGCTTTGCCGCCGGGTTTGAAGGCGGATTTGACGGCGGCCCGTTCGGGCGGGGCGGTTTTGGAGGAGGCTTTGGCGGTGGCCCGCGCGGCGGCGGCTTTGGCGGCGGCGGGCGCGGCTTTGGCGGGCGCCGGGGCAAGCTCTATGACGGCGATGAATTGCGCCTGCTCGTCCTCGCGCTGCTGGCCGATGCGCCCCAGCACGGCTATCAGATCATCCGCGCCTTTGCCGAGCGATCAGGCGGCGCCTATCAGCCCAGCCCCGGCGTGCTTTACCCGCTCTTGGTGATGCTGAGCGAAATGGAGCTGGTGGTCGAGGTGGACACTGCCGGGGGCAAGCGCCGCCTGTTTGCCATCAGCGATCTTGGCCGCGCCGAGATCGAGGGCAAAGGCGAGCAGATCGAGGCGCTCTTTGCCCGCCTCAAGGCTCTGGCCGCGCAGGCCGAGCGGACTGATGGCGCCCCGGTGCGCCGTGCGGTCCACAATCTGCGCGCCGCGGTCATGGAGCGGCTGGGCCGCGAAGGGGCGGGCGAGGATCTGCCTTTTGAAGTGGCGCGCATCATTGATGAGGCCACGCAGAAGATCGAAAGGCTGTAATTCCCATTCAGCGCGCCGACAGCCATTCTGTTCGATAAGCAGGCTACAGCGCAAAACTGCGCATTGTGGGGAAGGGGGCGGCAAGGCCAGAGAAAAAGCCCGAGGTTTGCGTTGATTATGAACGCTGACGGGCCTTTCTCAACGCTTGCTTTCCCCGCCACTTTGCGGGCATGAGCGCCGATGAAAAAGACGGTCGGGATGATTCTGCGTGAATTGCCGGGCCGGGCCTTTCGCTTGAAAAGAGGATGAATGACGATGTCGCGACTGTTTACCCCCGCTGCCGCGCTGGTGGCTGCCGCCACGATGGCTCTGGGCTTTGCCGCTCCTGCTGCTGCTGCCGGTGATCCTGCCAAGGGCGCGGCCTCGTTCAAGACCAAGTGCCAGCTGTGCCATGTGATCGGCGCGGGCCAGAAGGGCACCATGGCGCCCAACCTGCTGGGCGTGGTTGGCCGCAAGGCCGGTTCCACCGATTTCGCGATGTATTCGCCCCAGCTCAAGGCCTATGGTAAGACTTGGACCCCGGCGCTGATCGATCAGTGGATTTCGGGTCCGACCAAGCTGGTGCCCGGCAGCCGCATGGCGATGGTGATCCCCGATGCGGCCGAACGCGCCAACATCGTGGCCTATCTGGGCACGCTGAAGAAGTAAGCCTGTTTCAGGTTTCGGATAAGGGGGCGGAAGGCTTGGGCTTTCCGCCCCCTTTGCGTTGGTGCTAGAAGAAGGGTGATGGAAAAGCCTTCCACTCGAACGCGTCTGGCCGCCGCCTTGCTGGCGGGCGGTGTGCAGGGGCTGGTGCTGCTGGCCCTGCTGGGGCTGGGGCGCGGGGTGGACGGGCTGCGCGATGGCATGGCGGGGGCGATGGCCAGCGTGGATTTCACCCTGCCGCCGCCCGCCCCCAAACCGGCCCCCAAACCGCAACCGCAGGCCGCCGCGCCCAAGGGGGCCGCGGGCGACAAGGCGGTGCCGCGCCCCGTTTCGGCGCCCCGCAATGCGATTGCGCTGCGCCCTGATGTGGCTCCGCCCGTGGCGGGGAGCGGAACGGCGCAATCCTCGGGCGCGAGCAGCGGGGCGGGCACCGGCGCGGCGGCATCGGGCGATAGCGGCGGCGCAGGCGGCAGCGGTACGGGTCAGGGCGGGGGCGGCCCGGCGATCAAGATCGCCGGAACCATCACCGCCCGCGATTACCCACGCGAGGGTGCGGCGGCGCGGATCGGCGATTATGTCATCATCGCGATCACCGTGGGCACCGATGGCCGCCCCACCGCCTGCCGCGTCCATCGGCCCAGCCGCGATCCCGCTGCTGATGCCTTGACCTGCCGGATGGCGATGGAGCGGTTCCGGTTCGATCCGGCGCGCGATGGGGCGGGCCGGGCGGTGGAATCGGTTTTCGGGTGGAAACAGAGCTGGTTCCTATGAATAGGAATCGGGGCCTCTTGGGTTTGGCCCGCGCTTGAATTATGAACGGGCGCATGATCGCGCATACTATCCAGCTTGCCCTTGCCCCGGTTTTCGTACTGGTGGCGATCGGCAATATCATGAATATCCTGTCCACGCGGCTGGGCCGGATCGTGGATCGGGCGCGCACGCTGCAAAAGCTTTATGGCGAAACCACCGGGGCCGCGCATGACATTGTCGTGCTGGAAATGCGCCAGGTCGATCTGCGTATCCAGTTGAACACCAGGGCGATTCGCGTGCTGGTGATGTCGGGCCTGTGCATCGGGCTGACGGTGGCGATCCTGTTTCTGGAGGAAATGGTGTCGGTGCCGCTCGAGCGCGTGGCGGCGGGGGGCTTTCTGATCGCGGTGGCGCTGCTGATGTGGGGCCTGTGGCTTTTCCTGCGCGAGACGCAGATTGCCGCCGAGATCCTGCGCATCCCGGAAAAATATCTCGAAACACATCGCGAGATCTGAGACGGCCACAGGCGCCCCTCCGCAGGCCATTGCGGATGGATGGGCCATGGACCGGCAGACATGCGGGCCGCCTTGGTACGCAAGGGCGGCGGTGTGGAGCGTTTTGGCGAAGGGCAGGGCAAACGCCAATGTCCCTGCTCGGCCCTCATCAGCCGGGCGGATGGCGGTCGGGCTCGCAGGCTTCCGTCCATCTCTGTCAAAGGCTCTTGGCCTTTTGATCCCGCTGGCTTTTTGGCGGTTGGGTGCGCTGGCGACTGTGATGCCGCCGCCTTTGCCCCGCAACGCCTGCCGGTCCTCCCGCTCCGGGGCCGATGGGGGGCTGTCGACGGCCCCCGATGCGGATCACGGCGCGGGATGGTGGCGGCGTATAACCGGAATGGTTTGCTGTAGGACAGCGGTTTTTGCGCCGCCTATTTCTTCGTCGCCGCCGGGCCGCTGCTGAACGCATCGGCGATCGAGCAGGCCGCCGGGCCAAGGATGACGATGAACAGCACCGGCAGGATGAACAGGATCAGCGGCACGGTCATGATCGCGGGCAGGCGGGCGGCCTTTTCCTCGGCGCGCATCATGCGTTCGTTGCGGAATTCGGCCGAGAGGACGCGCAGCGCGCTGGCCAGCGGGGTGCCGTAGCGCTCGGTCTGGATCATGGTCGTGACCACCCCGCGCACCGAATCGAGCGCCACGCGATAGGCAAGGTTTTCAAAGGCCTGGCGCCGTTCGGACAGGAAGGACAGCTCGATGGCGGTCAGCGCGAATTCATCGCCCAGTTCGGGATAGGCCCGTCCCAGTTCCTTGGCCACGCGCGAAAAGGCCGCGTCCACCGTCAGGCCCGCCTCGGCGCAGATCACCAGGAGGTCGAGCGCATCGGGCAGGCCCTTGCGGATCGCGGCGGTGCGTTTGGTGATCAGGTTCTGGACATAGATGTCGGGGCCTTTGTAGCCGCCCACGACGGCGGCGGCAAAGCCCATGAATTTCTTGAAATCGGTCCATTGCGGGAAATAATTGATCCAATAGATCACGATTCCGGCCAGACCGCCCAGAATGATCGGCGCCACCATACGGCCAAAGATGATCGCGACGGCCCATTCCTTGTTGCGGATGCCCGCCTGCGCCAGCTTTTGCTGGGCATCGGCCAACTGGCTGTCCTGCAGCACTTTAAGCTTGTCGAGGATCGAGCGGATGGCGTCGGTCGTGTCGGAACGGCGCACGATATTGGCGCGCTTTTTGGGCGTATGGGCAACGATGCCCGCCTTGAGCTGTTCGCGCCGCTCGTTGAGCGCCTTCACCCGCTTCTGCATCGGATCGCGCACGGTCAGCGCGGCATAGATCGCCACCATCACCATGATCGCGGCCACACCCGCCAGCAGCGTGCCGACGAAAAACACGTCAAAGCCCAGAATATGGGGGTGGGTTGCGGCTGTCTGGTCCATCGCTTGGCCCCCTCAGATCTCGAAGCTGACCATTTTGGCCATGATGAACACGCCGATGGCCATCCATGTCAGCCCGCCCAGCCCGGTGATGATCAGGCGATCATCGGTGAAAAAACCGGCCAGATATTGCGGATTGACCCAATTGATCATCAAAAACACCATGAAAGGCAGCGAGCCGACGATATAGGCCGAGGCTTTCGATTCCGAACTCATTGCCCGGATCTTCAGCTTCATCTGGGCGCGTTTGCGCAGCACATCGGCCAGATTGCCCAGCGTTTCGGCCAGATTACCGCCCGTTTCGCGCTGAATGGCGATGGTGATGCAGAAAAAGTTGAATTCGGCCATATTCAGCCGGTCGGCGGTGTCCTGCAGCGCTTCGTCCATGCCGCGCCCGATCTTGATGCGTTCGGTCACCAGCTTGAATTCCTGACCCACGGGGCCGGGCACTTCGGCCGAGACGATGCCCAGCGTTTCGGTCACCGGAAGTCCTGAACGCAGGCCGCGCACCAGTAATTCGATGGCATCGGGAAACTTGGCGGTGAAATCATCGTAACGCTTACGGATCAGATAGCCCACCACCATATGCGGCACGCCCGCCCCCACCAGCAGCCCGACCATCAGCGCGAGCATCAGCGAGCCGGTCTTGAGCCAGAGCAGCAGCGATACCACCGCCATCAGCCCGCCCGAGGCCTGAAGATATTGCTGGACGGTCCAGGTCTTGCCCGCGCGGTGCAGGCGCAGCGCCAGCATTTCAAGCTGGGAACGCGGGCTGCCATCGTTGCTGATCATCGGGCGGCGTTGGGCCAGAGCGCGGCGCATCTGCGCCTCGACCTTGTCGGTCGCGCTTTCGGAATGGCGGAAACGCACCGATTGCAGCCGGCGCGCGCCCTCCTTGGCCGGCGAAGGCCCGCCAAAGGCCAGTGCCAGCAGCATCAGCAAGCCGCCTGCGCCAAAAGTGATCAGCAGGATCTGGACCGTGTCCATATCAGCGCGCCTTTTCTTTCGCCCCGTCCTTCTTGCCGCCCAGCAGGGCCATCAGATCGATCTTGCCCAGCAGCGATTTGCGCTCGGGCTGCGCCGCGCCGTCCTTGGCCTCGACCGCGATCAGCGATTTGACCGAGAGCGCCAGATCGCGCAGCGCCGCGCCCGCCTTGGTGGCGCGGTTGGCCTCGGCAAAGGTCTGGCCCAGCTTGGCGCAATGCACGGCGGCCTTGACGTCAAAGGGGATGGTCACGTTGATCTTGCGTTCGATCGAGGCTTCGAAATCGGCGCGGCTGATTTCGGCGATGCCCGCCTGAACGCGGTTGGCCACCACCATCACCTGGGCATGCGAGGCATTGGCGCGCAGCCACGAAAGAATGCGGATCGCATCGCGCGCACCCGCCAGCGTCAGTTCCGTCACCAGCAGCACGACATTCACGTCCGCCAGCAGATGCGGGAAATTGATCAGCATGTTGCGCGGCAGGTCGATGACCGTGTGTTCAAAGGCGTGGCGGAATTCCTCCTCCAGCCGGACAAACGCCGAACCATCGGTCAGCAGCGGATGACTGATCGGCGCCTCGGCCGAGAGCAGCGAGAGATGTTCGCCCGCCCGGATCATCGCGCGTTCGATGAACAATCCGTCGATGCGGCTGGGGTTTTCGATGGCGTCGGTTAATCCGCGGCCCGGCTCCAGATCGAGCGCCAGCGCGCCGGTGCCGAAATGGATGTCCAGATCAAGCAGGGCGGTGGGCTGTTTGTGGTCGGTGGAAAACAGCCATGCGATCGAGCTGGCCACGGTCGAGGCGCCCACGCCCCCGCGCGTGCCGATGACGGCGGTGCTCAGATGCGGCGTGTCCGATCCGGTCTCGCTGGCGCGCGGGGCGTTGAGCATGTTCTGCGCCTGGACCAGCGCATCGCGCATCAGGCCTGATGAGAGGGGCTTGAGCAGGTAGTCGTGGATGCCGCTGCCCAGCAGGTCGCGGTAGAGGCGCACGTCATTGACCTGGCCGATGGCGATCACCACCGTGCCCGGCTCGCAAACTTCGGCCAGCGCGTTGATGTCGCCCAAGGGATCGCCGCTTTCCGACAGATCGACCACCAGAATCGCGGGCGAGGAGGAGACCGAAAGCGCCTGAACCGCGCTGCGCAGGCCCCCGCGCGTGCATTTTTCCGGCGCCCAGCCGAAATCGGCGGCCAAGGGGCGCATCACGTCCAGCGTCGCCTCGTCGCAAACATAGGCGGCGAAACTGTCGCGGTTTTGCGCCGCTCCGGGTTTCCACGGTGCGTTCATGGCTTAATTGCTCCCCCCGGTGCCGACTTTCTTGACGCTCGTGCCGCCATCGCCCGAAGGTTTGGCCGCGCGATAGGCGTCGATGGCCTTGTTGCTGGTCATGACCACGGTCTGGTCCTTGCCCCGCGCGCCTGCCAGAAGGTGATCGGGATCGGCCACCATCGCGGCCAGATTGCCGTTCACCGCGCAGCCGAAATTGTGGCTGGTGGCGTTGTTGAAATTGCTCTCGCTGTTGTCGCTCCAGTTGGGACAATTGGGCACGGCGGCCACCGCGCGCGTGACAACGATGCGCGCCATGCCCGCATTCACGCTGCCTTCGCCCACGGGCACCTCGCGGCTGATCTGCAACCCGCGCCGCGCCGCCAGATCGGAAAGCGAGGCCAGCGTCGCCTCGCTTTTGAGCGGATCGTCAATCGCCACCCGGTCGCCATAGCGCAGGCCCAGCGCGTCGAACCAGCCCGACACCCGCTGCGCCTCGGCGCGCGAGAGGCCGCCCGGCCCGGTGATGACGTCAAGGGCAAAGCTGTTGTGGCTGACCACAGGCTGGTTGACGCTGGAGAGCATCCGGTTTTCCGCCACGCCGCCGCATGCCGAGAGCAGCAGCGAGAGGCCGAGGGCGGCCAAAAGGGGAGAAGTCGTCCTGTTCATCGCTGCTTCTCCTCTCAATTCAGGCTGAAGCCGGGTTGGGCGGCCTCGGTGGCCACGGCGCGCGCCCCGGCCTTGGGCGGGTCGTTGCGCTGTTCCTGCGCCGCGCCCACCTTTTTGGGCGCGGTGCCGTCGGTTTCGGCGGGCTTGAGGCTGGGTTTCGCGCGGTCCACGCCGCTCTTGCCGTCGCTCAGCATGTGGGCGGCCACCTGCTGGATATCATTGGCCGTCTGCATGCCGTCGGTGGGCAGCTTGATGTCGCCGTCATTGACCGGCTTGACCAGATAGGGGGTGATCACGATCACCAGTTCGGTCTCGCCCTTGATAAAGCTGGTGGATTTGAACAAGGCGCCCAGGATCGGCAGATCGCCCGCACCGGGCATCTTCTGGATCGTGTTGCTGGCCTTGTTCTGGAGCAGGCCGCCGATCATCATGCTCTGGCCCGAACCCAGCTCGACCGAGGTTTCGGTGCGGCGGGTGGATAGCGCGGGGATCGAATAGCCGTTGAGCGTGACCGCGCCCTGGCTCGAGAGTTCCGAAACCTCGGGGCGCACGCGCATGCTGATCCGGCCGTCGGACAGGACGGTGGGCGTAAAGCTCAGGCTGACGCCATATTTCTTGTATTCGATCGAAACGGTGCCAAGGCCCGAGGAAATGGGAATCGGAAATTCGCCGCCCGCCAGAAACTCGCCCGTTTCGCCCGAGATCGCGGTCAGGTTGGGCTGGGCCAGCGTGGTCACCAGACCGATCTGTTCGCCCGCATCCAGCGTGCCCAGAATGTTCAGGCCGAACAAGGTGCCCGCCCCGGCCAGCGTGGTGGCGGTGGAAAGCGCGGCAATCGAGGTGCCGTTCTGGGTCGCGCCGGTCGAATCGGTATAGGTCGTCTTGCCCCCCACGCCCATCGGCGAACCGGGAACATAGGTGGAGGCCGCCGAACGGCCCTGCGAAATGCCGAACTGGAACCCGTTGCCGGCATTGGCGATGCTGGTCAGGTTGACGCCGATCTGCTTGGCCAGCGAGCGCGAGACTTCGGCGATGCGGACCTGAAGGTTGACCTGAAGCGGGGTGGCCGTCTTCAGGCGGGTGATGACATTGGCTTCCTTGCCCAGATAGGCGGTGACAAGGCGCTGGGCCTCGGCGGCATCCTCGGGCGCGGCCACGGTGCCGGTCAGCAGATAGGTGCCCGCGCTCAATGTCGCCACATTGATGTGCGATTCGGGCATGGCAACCCTGAGCATCTGGTCGACGCTGTCGATGTTGCTGGCCACGCGCACATTGGTCGACCAGATCACCTGGCCCGCCGCATTGCTGGCATAGATGGTGGTTTCGCCCGCGCTGCGGCCATAGACATAGAGCTGGTTGTTCGATTTGACCTGAACATCGGCGATCTTGTCATCGGCGACAAAGACATCCTTCATCGCAGAGGGCAGGCTGACCAGTTGCCCACGGCCCAGCGCCACCGCCATGGCCGCCGAAGGGCCGCTGATGGCGACGGGCGCATAGGCGCGCACGGCTGTTTCGCGCGACGTTTCATGGCTGGGGCGGTTGGCGGGGGCCTTGGCCGGTTTCGCGGCGGCTTTGGCCCTGGACGCGGTTCTTGGCCCGGCCTTTTTGGCCGCATGGGCGGGGCCTGCGTAAAGCGCGGCGGGCGCAAGGGCCGTCACGCCGACCGAGGCCAGCGCGATGGCGGCCAGAGGGCGGGACAGTCGAAGGGTGAGGCGGTGTTGCATTGTGTGGCCTCTCATCTCAAGGTTGGGCCAGAGGGCCGGCTGCGCCGCCGCCAAAGGCATTGCCCGCTGCGCCCATGCCATTGGCTATCGCCTGAACCGGCTGGCCATTGGCGCCCATGGAAACGGTCTGACTGTCGCGCCCGCGGATCACGCGCACGCCGTTGCTGCTGGCGCGCGCCATCATCGGCGCGCCCATCGAGGGGGCGCCCGCCGCCGCCATCACCGGGCCGCTGGGGGGCAGTGTGCGCTTTTGAAAGCGCGAAACTTCGGCGCCGGTGGTCATCGATTCGCCGCCCGATCCGCCGCCAAAGGCCGAAGAGCGAGAGGCGCTGGCCAGCAGGCGGTTCTCGTCGGCCTTGCTGGCGCCTTCGGGCAGTTTCACCGCGCCATTGGCGATCGCCCGGTCAAGATCGCCCTGATTGTCGGCCAGGCTGCGCAGCGTCAGGCTGAGCGCGCCCACGGCCTGGGCCACCTCGATCTTTTCGGCGATCTTGGGCGTGACCTCCAGCGTGACCGTGTGGAACGTGCGCACCACGGTCTTGCCGTCGTTGGTCTGGTTCTCGGTCGACTGGTCGGTGGCCAGCACGCGCAGATTGCGCAGCACGGTTTCCGTCACGTTAAGCGATTGCGCGTCGCCGCCATTGCCGCGAATGGTCTGGGTGAGCATGACATCCACCCGGTCGCCCGGAAAGATGAAGCCGGCCACGCCCGACTTTTCCGAGACGGTGATGGTGATCGCGCGCATCCCCGCGCCCAGCGCGGCGGCCAGAAAGCCCCGGTCGCCCGGCGCCACCAGCGAGCCCTGCGTCAGCGGCTGGCCCGCGGTGATCGGATAGCGCACCACCGTGCCGATCAGCTTGTTCATATCGACCTTGCCGTCGACGAAATAGGCTTCCTTCATCAGGTTGCCGGGCCAATCCTGAAAATTGACCGCGTCGGCCGTGATGATCGTGCCGGGGGGCAGCGCGCGCTGGGCCACCAGCACCTTGGGGCCGGTGGGCGCCACGGGCAGGGCCGCCTGAACGACAGGGGCGACATTGCCGCCCGAGAGCATGCTGCGGGCCGCAAGCGCTGTGCCGATCGCGATGACCATCGCGCCAATCAACAGCATCAGCCTTCGTCTATCCATTGCCGAACAAGCCCCTTACGCTTTAACCGCAGTACGACCGGAAATATCCGCTAGATTGGTTAACATTCGATCACCCCGCCAGAACGGTTCCGGCGGCCGGAAATAAATAGCCCGAAGCAATTACCCACAGCCCGCCAAGGGCAATGGCAATGCCATAAGGGATGGAGGGCTTGCGCGGATGGCGCCGCGCCACATGCCATGCGGCCAGCGCCACCGTGAGCACGCCCCCCGACACCGCCATCACCATCAGCAACTGGGCAAACCATACAGGTTTGATCCACAGCGCCAGCGCCACCAGCAGCTTGACATCGCCCCCGCCCATCGCGCCGATCGCAAACAATCCGGCCAGCACCGCAAAGGCCCCCGCCGCCAGCGCCAGTTGCCAGCCGATTTCGGCCAGCCCCATATGGCTGGCCCACCAGAACATCGGGGCGGCCAGGGCGATCCCGGCATTGAGCCAGTTGTCGATCTGGCGGCGGCGGATGTCGGTATAGGCCGCCACCAGCAGCGCGATTGCCAAGGCGATCAGCAAACCGTAGGAAAAGGAAGAACCAAGCATGCGGACCTCTGGCTGGATCAGGGTTCCGCTTTAGTGGTGATGACTTACCAAACAGTAACCAACGCAAGGCGCGCAAATGGTGGATGCGGGCGCAATCGGGGGGCTTGCGGGCGGCAAGGCGTAAAAGAGGTGCTAATGGAACTTCCCGAGGGCGGCGTTGAGCAATTCTGGATGGCGCCGGATGGCTGGCCGATCCGGCGAATCGATCTTGCCCCCCGCCATGGTCAACGCGGCAGCCTGCTGTTCATGCCCGGACGGGGCGATTTCTATGAAAAATACCTCGAGTCGCTGGAGGAATGGCGCGATGCCGGATGGCATGTGACCAGCCTCGACTGGCGCGGTCAGGCAGGGTCCGGGCGGCTGGGGATGGATGAGTCGACCGGCCATGTCGATGACTTCGGCGTGTGGATCGAGGATCTGGCCGCGTTCTGGACGCAGTGGCGGGGCGAAAGGCCAAGGCCGGTTGCGCTGATCGGCCATTCGATGGGCGGGCATCTGGCCCTGCGCGCGCTGGCGCAGGGGTGCGTCGATCCCGATGCGCTGGTGCTCTCGGCGCCGATGCTGGGCTTTGCGGCGGGCGGGGCGCCGTTCTGGTCGCAAAAGGCGCTGGGCTGGGCGATGCTCAAGCTGGGCGATGCGCGGCGTCCGGCGTGGAGCGGCGGCGAAAAGCCAGCCAGTTCGCTCCATGCGCGCAAAGGGCTGCTGACCCATGACGCGCGGCGCTATCAGCAGGAGATGGACTGGCGCGCGGCCCGGCCCGAACTGGCGATGGGCCCGGCCAGTTGGGGCTGGATGGCGGCCGGATTGCGCTCGATGGAGACGTTCATGGCGCCCGGCGTGCTGGAACGGGTTCAGACGCCGGTGCTGATTCTCTCGACCGCGGCCGATGGGCTGGTGTGCCACCGGGCTAATCTGAAGGCGGCGCAGCGCCTGCCCCATGGCGAGATCATGAGCTTTGGCCCCGAGGCCGCCCATGAGATCCTGCGCGAGGTGGATGCGGTGCGCGGCCCCGCCATGGCGCGGATCGAGGCTTTTCTGGGCGAGCATGTGGCGCTGCCCATCAGGTCGGACTTGACCCGCGCGCTCTGAGCGGCTTGGGTCGGGCGATGAGCCAGAGGTTTGACATTGCAATCGTGGGCGCCGGAATGGCGGGCGCCTCGCTGGGCGCGCATTTGCTGGCGCGCGGCGCGGGGTCTGTGGTCATGCTGGAGGGCGAGGACCGCCCCGGATACCATTCCACCGGGCGCAGCGCGGCCTTTTGGCAGGAAACCTATGGCGGGCCGCAGGTTCAGCCTTTGACGCTGGCCTCCGGGCCGGTGCTCGAGGAACTGGGCTTTCTGCATCCGCGCGGCGGGCTGCATCTGGCGCGGGCGCAGGATTTGCCCGAATTACACGCCTTTGCCGAGGAATTTTCCGGCGTTGGCGTCGATCTGCCCGCGCAGGACCGCGCCGCGCTGGAGGCGCAGGTGCCCGGCCTCGACCCGCAATGGGTGGCCGGATTGGCCGAGCCGTCATGCCGCGACATCGATGTGGCGGGGCTGCATCAGCATTATCTTGCCGCCTTTCGCCGCGCCGGGGGCGAGGTGTGGACCCGCGCGCGGTTGGCGGTTGCGCGGCGCGAGGGCGAATGGGCGCTGGGCCTTGAGGACGGGCGCGAAATCCGCGCCGGGGTGCTGGTCAATGCCGCAGGCGCATGGGCCGACGAGGTGGCCGCGATGGCCGGGGCGCGGCCCGTGGGCATCCAGCCCTTAAGGCGCACCATGGCCCAGATCCGCGTTTCCCCCGAGGCGCAGGGCGCCATGCCGCTGGTGATGGACATGGCGGGCACCTTCTATTTCAAGCCCGAGGGCGGGCGGCTCTGGCTGACCCCGCATGATGAGACGCCCGTGCCGCCCTGCGATGCCGCGCCCGAGGAAATCGACGTGGCCGTGGCGATTGATCGCTTTGAGGGCGTGGTCGATTGGCGCGTCGAGGCGGTCGAGCATCGCTGGGCGGGCCTGCGCAGCTTCGCGCCGGATCGGTTGCCGGTCTATGGCTGGGATGTTTCGGTGCCGGGCTTCTTCTGGTGCGCCGGGCAAGGGGGCTTTGGCATTCAGACCGCTCCGGCGGCGGCGGAAATGGCGGCGCGCTTGCTCTTGGGGCAGGAGCCGGGCGAGGTCGATCCGGGGGCGTTTGGGCCGGGGCGGTTTTAGGTTGAGGATGCCTCCGGCGGGCAAAGGGCGGGGGCCCTTTGCAATCCCGTTATGGGGTGGGTGCCTTCCGTTTGGCGTGTTTGAACAAAAACCACAAGGTCAACATCAGGGTCGCGCCCTCCAAGGCAATGTTGAGGGGATGGCCCAAACGCGATTGCACCTTGATGTGTAATGGCGCGATCCATTCTGCGGCTTTCAGCACAAGGAGGGCACCGAAGACGGCGAGGCTAGCGCGCGCCCTCCAATGATATCGGCTGGCGAGCAGGATGCACAGCCATATGCTGAAGCTCAAAGCGCTGCTGAGTATGTCGGTCATGGGGAGCACCATCGCGGAAACACAGTGCAAAAGCACCACCTCTTATGTCCACGATAGCCCCGTTTTGCGCAACGACTCTTTTCTTCCCGCGCAGCGGCTTATCAACTTCTTCCGCCATCGCCCCCAAACGCATCGCTGCAATTCTTCCGCAACGCCGACAGTAACGGGATTGCAAAGGGCCCCGGCCCTTTGCCCGCCGGAGGCAAATTTACCGCCCCGCCCGCAACGCCGCAGCGCCCGCAAAGGGCGTCAGCGCCACCAGCACCAAACTCGCCGCGCCCGCCAGCGCCAACCCACTCTCGCCGCCGATGGCCAAGGAACCCGCGCCAAAGATCAGGATCGGCACGCACAGGGGGATGAACAAAAGGCCCGCCAGCGCGGCGCCGCCTTTGAGGCCCGCGGTGATGGTGGCGACGGATACGCCCACGGCGGCAAGGCCCGGTGTGCCCGCCAGCAGGCCCAGTTCAACAAGGCCGACGGTGCGCGCGTCGAGGCCCAAAAGCGCGGCGGCGGGCAGGGTGGCCAGCATGAGCGGCGGGGCGAAGGAGAGCCAGTGGGCCAACAGGCGCAGGGCGACGATGACTTCTTCGGAGATGCCGCGCAGCGCCCATTGCTCGAACAGGCCCGCTTCACGGTCGGGTTCGATCAGGCGGTCGAGGGGCAGGATCGCGGCCAGCAGCGCGGCCAGCCAGATCACCCCTCCGCCCACGCGGGCGAGAAGCTTGGGGTCCGGCCCGACGGCGAAGGGGAAGATGATGGCCACCGCGAGGAAGAACAGGATGGGCAGCATGATGCCGCCTCCGCCCCCGCTGCCCAGCAAAAGCAGGCGCAGGTCGCGGCGCAGGATGGCGAGGAGCGCGGCGCCCTTCACAGCGCATACTCGGCAAGGTCGAGGCGGGTGAGGGCGGGGATGTCCAGCGGCTGGTGCGAGGCGATGATGCAGGCGCCGCCGCCCGCGCAGTGGCGCGCGATCATCCGCTCGACCATCGCGCAGGCGGCCACGTCCAGCCCGTTCAAAGGCTCGTCCAGCAGCCAGTTGGCCGCGTTCTGGCCGATCAGGCGGGCAAGGGCGGCGCGCTTTTTCTGACCCGTGGACAGATAGCGCACCGGCACATCGAGCAGATTGGCCAGACCCAGACCGTTGATGGCTTCATCGGGCACCGGCCCATCGACCCGCGCCCAGAACGCCAGAGCCGCGCCCAGGGGCTGGCCCAGATCAAGGCCGTGGCGCTCGTCCATCAGCGCCAGCGGGCCGTCCCAGGCGATGGCGCCGGTGATGCCGCTGACCGGATCGGGGCTGGGCGGCAGCAGACCCGCGAGCATCCGCATCAGGCTGGATTTGCCCAAGCCGTTCGGCCCCAGAACATGCAGCGCCTCTCCCCGCGCCAAATTCAGCGAAAGGCCCGAAAACAGCCAGCGGTCGCCGCGGCGGCAGCATAGGTCAGTGGCGGTGAGGGCGGTGGCGGTCATGGTGGGGTGGCGATAGGGAAAAGTGGGGGGGCTGCCAAGAAGAAGGTTTGGCCTCCGGCGGGCTTTGATATGCCTCCGGCGGGCAAAGGGCGGGGGCCCTTTGCAATCCCGTTAATGGGGTGGGGGATGGGGAGATGTCGTGTGCAGGCTTTAGCGTCCGAAACAAAACGCCGAACCCATAGCGCAACATATACATTAATGGGAGCGCGAGGGACGAGTCCCTCGCATTGTCACTTTTCTTTATCAAAACAATCACAACGCCGCATTATTATAGCAATGCCACGTAAAGATCGCCGCCGCTCCGCGATGCGGCCGCCATGCTTCGGCCAATACCCGCGTCTGCTTCTCGCTGGGCCGTTCGGGCAATCCCAGCAGTTTGCCAAGGCCGATCTGCACGGCAAGGTCGCCTGCGGGCCAGATGTCGGGGCGGCCTTCAGCGAACAACAGATAGATTTCGGCGGACCAGCGGCCGATGCCCTTGATGCGGGTGAGGAGGGTGATGGCTTCCTCGTCATCGGCGGGCAGGGCGGTGAAGTCGAGTTCGCCCGCCAGCACCAGTTCGCACAGGGATCGCGCATAGGACTGTTTCTGGCGCGAGAGGCCGCAGGCGCGCAAAGTGTCGAAATCGGCGGCGATCAGGGCGGCGGGGTCGGCCTCCTCGCCCACGACGCCCACCATTTTGGCCCACATGGACGAGGCGGCGGCCACCGAAACCTGTTGGCCCACGATGGTGCGCAGCATGGTGGCATGGCCGCGCGCGCGGATGCGCGGTTCGGGATAGCCCACGCGCTCCAGCGCATCGGCAATGCCCGGCGTGGTTTGCGCAATGGCATTCAGCCCCTTTTCAATCGCTTGTGCCGAAAGTCCCATCTGCGTCCGTTTCGTGAATGGAAATGACAAATTTTTGCGCAATTCGGCCTGTTGCCAAAGCTGCGGCTTGCCGATAGCAGCCATGGCCAAGCGCCGGTTGCCCCGCGCTCCATCTAACTGCGCTTCATAGAACTGCGCATCATACAGAGGGATTTGATATGCCGAAGCTGGTGATCGTCAATACTGCGGGTGAAGAAAAGGAAGTTGAGGCCCAGACCGGCCGCACCGTGATGGAAGTGATTCGCGATGCGGGTTTTGACGATCTGCTGGCGCTGTGCGGGGGCTGCTGCTCTTGCGCGACGTGCCATGTGCATGTCGATCCGGCCTTTGCCGACAAGCTGCCCGCGATCAGCGCCGACGAAGACGATCTGCTCGACAGCAGCGACCACCGCGATGCCAATTCGCGCCTGTCGTGCCAGTTGCCCGTGACCGACGCCATCGACGGCATGCGCGTGACGATTGCCGAGGCGGACTGATCTTTAAAGCCCGTGCGGCGTTTGAGCATGGCCGGGAAAGCCCGTGCGGCGTTTGAGCATGGCCGGGGCGTGATGCCTTGGCATCTTGGCGCCCCGGACTGAAAGCACGGCTTTAGGGGTGCCTTGCGCAAATGCGTTGCGCGTTGCGTAAGGCACCCCTACCTAGGGCGCCATGACGAAAGCGCCCGTTTATCAAAACACCCTCGATCTGATTGGCAACACCCCGATGGTCCTGTTGAAAGGGCCAAGCGAGGCGGCAGGTTGCGAGATCTGGGGCAAGTGCGAATTTGCCAATCCGGGGCAGAGCGTGAAGGATCGCGCCGCCTTGTGGATCATCCGCGATGCGGAACGCGCAGGCACGCTCAAGCCGGGCGGCACGATTGTCGAGGGCACGGCGGGCAATACCGGCATCGGCATCGCGCTGGTGGCCAATGCGCTGGGCTATAAGACGATCATCGTCATGCCCGAAACCCAGAGCCGCGAGAAGATGGACACTTTGCGCGCGCTGCGGGCCGAACTGGTGCTGGTGCCTGCCGCGCCTTTCAGCAATCCGGGCCATTTCGTGCATACCTCGCGCCGTCTGGCCGAGGAGACGGAAGGGGCGATCTGGGCCAACCAGTTCGACAACACCGCCAACCGCAAGGCCCATATCGAATCGACCGCGCCCGAAATCTGGGCGCAGATGGAGGGTCGGCTGGATGGCTTCACCTGCGCGGCCGGCACGGGCGGGACGCTGGCGGGCGTGGGGCTGGGGCTCAAGGCGTTTGATGAGAGCATCACCATCGCGCTGACCGATCCCTATGGCGCGGCGCTTTACAATTACTATGCCCATGGCGAATTGAAGGCCGAGGGCAGCAGCGTGGCCGAGGGCATCGGGCAGGGGCGCATCACCGCCAATCTGGACGGCGCGCCTATCGACACGCAATTTCGCATGTCGGATGCGGAAGGGCTCGAATGGGTCCGCCGCCTGCTGGCCGAAGAGGGGCTGGCGCTGGGCCTGTCGAGCGGGATCAATGTCGCGGGCGCGGTGGCGCTGGGGCGGCAAATGGTGGCGCAGGGCAGGAAGGACGTGCGCGTGGCCACGATCCTGTGCGACACGGGGCTGCGCTATCTCTCCACGCTCTATAACAAGGCGTGGCTTGAATCGAAGGGGCTGCCGGTCTTTCCTTGGCTGGCGTGATGGAGTAAGATCGCCGCGATGACGGAGATTTCCAGCCCCACCGATCCGGCCACCTCGGAATTTGAGCGCACCCCGCGCGAAATCCGCGCGCAGATGGTGCAGCGTTTGCAGGTGGGCCTGTTTGGCCTGTCGCTGATGCTGCTGCTGGTCGGGCTGGCCAATATCATCATGGACAATGCGCGGCGCAACGATGCCGCCGCCGCCAGCGCGCAGGCCAGCACCAGCGCGGGGGGCAGCAGCGATCCCCTTGCCGATATCGGCGTTATTCCCTCGCCCGATGCGGGCAAGACGCAAGCGGGCGCATCGCCCCGCGTGACGCCCGCCGCGCCGCATTGATCGGCCCCCGCGCGCCGGGGGTTTGATCGGCCCTTTGCCCCGCGCGAGGCATGGCGCGGGAAAGCCTGCCACCTGCGGGAAATCCTGCCACTTGGGGGAAACGGCGCCACGGGCGGGAAAACCTGCCCCGCGCGGGAATGCGTGCCACCGGGGCGGCGCTCTGGCGCTGCAATCGGGCAAAACAGCGGGAATCGCGGCGGATTTGCGAATCCCGACATGCGGGAATCGGCGGGAAAGGTGTTTTCACGGAGCCGATCGCATCCGGGGAATTACGGAATTGACCCCGATTCATAGGGGGTATGGTAAGGTTTTGGTAATAAATTGACCTTGGCGGAATTTCATCAAAAATCTGAAAAATAAGGATATTTTCATTCTTTTCCACAAAGTGGCAGATTTTCCCGCAAAGTCCCTTTCCCGCCCGCAAACTCCGCGATAGAACATGATCATCGGGTAGAGTTTCAGCCGTCCTTATGCGGGGGTTTGGCGTGGCCATGGCGCTGCGGCAAGCGGCGAAGCTTTGCCTGTCGGTGTGGGGCTTTCTTCGCAAAGGTAGTGGGTGGGGTGACTGGTTTCCCGGTCATTTATATGGGGCAGGGCTTCTCGCCGAAGGGCGATAAGGAGCGCTTCGTCCTGCCCGCCGACATCCGCAAGATCGTGGCCGAGGCCAGCGACAACATCAACGAGATGCTGGTGGCCAAACACGAGGAATGGCCCTGTCTGTTCGCCTGCGGCACGTCGTACAAAAATCAGCTTGCCGAGGAAATCCGTGTGAAGCACGCCGCCGATGTGGCCGCCGGTCGCCCCTCTACCCGGGCACGCGATGCGCTGGTCTTCGGCAATCTGACGCGCGTGGCCTTTGACAATTCGGGCCGCTTCATCCTGCCCGCGCATATGCGCGCCCAGGCCACGATCACGGACGGCCTCTATATCCACGGCACGATGGATTATTTTACGCTGTGGGCGCCCGATGTGCTGATGGCGATGGCGGGCGATGAATGGATCGGGCCCAAGGCAAGCTGCGAAAGCTATCTGGCCGCAGCGGGCGGGAGGGCGCGCAAATGAGCCTTTTGGCCGCCATCCCGCATGACGCCCCGCATATTCCCGTGCTGCTGGACGAGGTCATCGGCGCGCTCGATCCGGCGCCCGGTAAGGTCATCGTCGATGCCACGCTGGGCGCGGGCGGCTATACGCGCGCGCTGCTGGCGGCGGGGGCCACGGTCCATGCATTTGACCGCGATCCCGATGCGATTGCCGCGGCGCGCGAATGGGGCGCGGGCTATGACCGCCTGATCCTGCATCCGCGCCGCTTTTCCGAAGTGGGCGATGCGCTGGCCGAGGCGGGCGTTGGCGCGATTGACGGTCTGGTGGCCGACATCGGCGTGTCCTCGATGCAGCTCGATCAGCAGGGCCGCGGCTTTGCCTTTTCCAGCGATGGTCCGCTCGACATGCGCATGTCGCAGGAAGGGCCGAGCGCGGCCGATTTCTGCAACGAGGCGGGTGAGGAAGAGATCGCCAACGTCCTCTACAACTATGCTGAGGAGCGCCAGTCGCGCCGCATCGCCCGCGCCATCGTGGCCGCGCGTCCGCTCGAAACCACCGGGCAATTGGCCAATGTCGTGCGCCGCGCGCTGGGCTATAAGCCGGGGGCGCCGAAAGATCCGGCCACGCGCAGCTTTCAGGCGATCCGCATCCATGTGAACGACGAGCTGGGCGAGCTGGAGGCTTTGCTGGCCACCGCCGAGAGCCTTTTGAACCCCGGCGGGCGTCTGGCCATCGTCAGCTTTCACAGCCTTGAGGACCGCATCGTCAAGCAGTTCTTCAAGGATGCCAGCGGCGTGGCCAGCGCCACATCGCGCTATATGCCGGTTGCCGCAAGCGCGGCTCCGGCTGTCTACAGCCATATTTCCAAAGCCATTCGCGCGGGCGAGGTGGAATTGAACCGCAACCCCCGCGCGCGCTCGGCCACTTTGCGCTTTGCCACGCGCACCGATGTTCCCGCTCGTCCTGCTGTCTCCCGGAGGCGCCCGTGAATCTGACCCGTGATCGCATGCATACGATCGGCTGGGGCATGTCCCTGGTGATTTGTCTGGCGCTGACGCTGGCGCTGACGTTCCGCGTCAATGCGGTGAAAAGCCAGGTGCGTCTGGCCGAGCGGCAGATTGCGCAGTTGAAGCAGGAAAAGCTGTTCCTCGAAACCGAGTTCGAGACGCGCGCCAGCCAGCAGCAGCTTAAAGCCTTCAATGATGTCGACTTTGGCTACAGCGCGCCCACGGTCGGGCAATATCTGGAGAGCGAGCGGCAGCTCGCCGCCCTTGGCAAGCCGCGTTCGCCCGATGCGCCCGATCCGATCCGTGTGGCCTCGGCCGATGCGGTCAATGCCTCGGTGCGCACGATGATGGCGGTGGAGGCCAAGCCCTCTTCGCCCTTTGCCGTGCTGGGCATGGGGGCCAAGACCGAACCGGCCGCGACGACGCCGGGCGCGAAGAAGGCCAAAAAATCCGAGGATATCTCCGAGCATCTGGCTCGCTTTTCCGGGCGGGCGGGTCAGAATACGGGGCATCGCGAATGAACACTCTGGCGGCGGGAATGGTGGATAAGGGCGTCATTTTGCAAGGGCAGGGCGCGGAAAAGGCCCGTGTTCTCAAAAATGTGCGGGCCCTTGCGCTGGCGCAGGCGCGGTTTCGCGCGCTTTGGGTGCTGGTGGGTTTTGCCATGCTGATGCTGCTGGCGCTGCTGCGCATTGCGCATCTGGGCCTGTCCGATCCGGGGCGTCCGGGGGGCGAGGCGATGGCGGGTCTGCCCGACCGGGGCGATATTCTCGACCGCAACGGCGTGCCTTTGGCGCGTGCCTTTCCGGCCTATGCGCTCTGGTTCAACCCCCATGCGATGGGCGATGGTTCGCCGCTGGTGCGTTCGCCCGCTGATCTGGCCGCCGCGCTGGTCAAGATTTTCCCCGACGAGGATGTTGAGGAACTGACCCGGCGCCTTGCTTCGGGCAAGGCGGGCTATCTGCGCCGCCGTATCCTGCCCGAGGATGCCAACCGCATCCATGCGCTGGGCGAACCGGCGCTGGAATTCCCGCGTGAGGCCGAGCGTTACTATCCGCAAGGGACCATGGCGGCCCATATCCTGGGCTATGTCGACAGCAAGGGCATGGGTCAGGTCGGCATGGAGGCGGTGTTTCAGAAGCAGTTGACCGATCCGGCCACGCGCGGGCAACCGGCGGTGCTCTCCATCGACGCGCGGGTTCAGGGCGCGCTGGAGGATGAATTGATGTGGGGCATGACCCGCGCGCAGGCCAAGGGCGCGGCGGGCATCGTGATGGATGTCGATACGGGCGAAGTGATGGCGCTGGCCTCGCTGCCCAGCTTCAACCCCAACGCCCTGCGCCCGCAGGACATTTCCGACAGCGATCCCACCAAGCAGGCCAATATCTTCAACCGCGCCACCAACCAGACCTATGAGCTGGGCAGCGTGATGAAGCCGATCACCGTGGCCAGCGCGATTGAAGCGGGTATTATCACCAATCTGGCCAAGCGCTATCCGGCCGACCATCCGCTGGAAATCGCCGGGATCACCGTGCATGACCACGAGAATTACGGCGCCAGCCTGAACATCATCGAGGCGCTGATCCATTCGAGCAACATCGTGCTGGCGCAGGTGGGCGACCAGTTGGGCGCGCAGAGGATGCAGGCCACGCTCAAGGCGCTGGGCTTCAACGAGCGGCCCTATATCGAGCTGCCCGCGCGCGGCCGCCCGATCTGGCCGCGCGGCGACAGGAACGGCGTGTGGTCGCGCGTGACCACGGTCACGGCTTCCTATGGCCATGGTTTCTCGATCACCCCGCTGCATCTGGCCAGCGCCTATTCGGCCCTGGTCAATGGCGGCATCTGGCGCCCGGCCACGCTCCAGAAGATCGCGCCGGGGCAGGCCCCCGCCGGTCGCCGCGTGTGGCAGGCCTCGACCAGCGCGCGGATGCGGCAGTTGCTGCGCTCGATCGTGGATGTGGGCACCGGGCGCAGCGCCAATGCCGTGGGATACCGCGTGGGCGGCAAGACCGGCACCGCCGAAGTGGCCGACGCGCAGGGCTATCACCACGACCGCGTGGTGGCCACCTTTGCCTCGGCCTTTCCGATGGACCACCCGCGCTATGTCGTGATCGCCACGCTGGACCAGCCGAGGGCGAATGCCGCCACCAGTTTCCAGCGCACCGCCGCATGGAATGCCGCCCCCATCGTGGGCCGGGTGATCCCGCGGATCGGGCCCTTGCTGGGGGTGATGCCCGATGCCACCCGCGACATTGATATCAGCGACATTGCCCCGCTGATCGCCAATGGAGACGGCGAATGAGATTGGCCGACCTGATGCAAGGCGGATTGGGGGGCAAAGCCGGTGACTTGAATGTCACCGGCTTTGGCGTTGGTGCCGGTGACGTTCGTGTCACCGGCTTTGCCATCGATAACCGCAAGGTGGCGCCGGGCAATGTGTTCGGCGCTTTCGTGGGCGCCACGGTGAACGGCGAGGATTTCATCGCCGATGCGGTGCGGGCGGGCGCGGTGGCCGTGGTGGCCCGGCCCGAGGCGCGCGCCGTGATCGAGGCGGCGGGGGCCATCGCGCTGGTGGATGACAATCCGCGCCGGGCCTTTGCGCGTCTGGCCGCCCCTTTCTATGCACCTTTGCCCGAAACTTTGGTGGCCGTGACCGGCACCAACGGCAAGACCAGCACGGTCGAAATGCTGCGCCAGATCTGGCGCATGGCCGGACACAGCGCGGCCAGCATCGGCACTTTGGGCATCACCACGGCGGATGAGACGACCTATACCGGACTGACCACGCCCGACATCGTGACCTTCCTGGCCAATCTGGCGGGCCTTGCGCGTGAGGGGGTCAGCCATGTCGCCTATGAGGCATCGAGCCACGGCCTGTCGCAATATCGCAGCGAGGGGCCGCGCGTGATGGCAGGGGCCTTCACCAATCTGAGCCGCGACCATCTCGATTATCACGCGACGATGGAGGACTATTTCGCCGCCAAGATGCGCCTGTTCGACGAGGTGGTGGTTGATGGCGGATCGGCGGTGGTCTGGGCCGATGATGTGTGGAGCGATCGGGCCATCGGGCATGCGCGCGCGCGCGGGCTAAACCTTATCACCGTGGGCGAGGGCGGCGAGACGATCCGCCTGATCCGCCGTGAACCGGGGCCTTTGGGGCAGGTGCTGACGGTGCGCCATGAGGGCGTCGAGCGGCGGATCAGCCTGCCGCTGATCGGGGCCTATCAGGCGGCCAATGCCTTGGTGGCGGCCGGACTGGCGCTCGCCAGCGGGTTGAACCCCGCGCAGGTGTTTGACGCTTTGGGCCGTCTGGCCCCGGTGCGTGGGCGGCTGGAGCGCGCGGCGATCAATGCCGCAGGCGCGCCCGCCTATGTCGATTATGCCCATACGCCCGATGCGCTGGAGGCCGCGATTGCCGCGCTGCGCCCGCATACAAAGGGGCGGCTGATCGTGGTGTTTGGCGCAGGCGGCGACCGTGATGCGGGCAAGCGCGCGCCGATGGGCGCCATTGCCGGAGCGCAGGCCGACATCGCCATCGTCACCGACGACAACCCGCGCGGCGAGGACCCGGCGGCCATCCGCAAGGCCGTCATCGCGGGCGCTCCGGACCGGCTGATCGAGATCGGCGACCGGCGCGAGGCGATTTTTCAGGGGACAGCGCGGGCGAAAAGGGATGACATCCTGCTCATCGCGGGCAAAGGGCATGAGCAGGGACAGATCATCGGGCGCGGGCCTGATGCGCGTGTCTTGCCTTTTGATGATGTGACCGTGGCGCGTGAAGCGGCCGGGGAGAAAATGTGATGGCGGCAAAAGCGAAACTGCGGGAATGGCCGGTGACGGCGCAGGACGGACAGCCCCTTGCGCTCTGGACTTTGGCCGAGGTGGCCGCAGCCACGGGCGGGCAGGCCTTTGGCGAGGCGCAGATTTCCAATGTCGCCACCGATTCGCGCGAGATCGTGGAGGGCGGGTTGTTCTTTGCCATGCGCGGCGAAGCGATGGACGGGCACAAGTTCCTCGACAAGGCTTTCGAACTGGGCGCGGTGGCCGCCGTTGTGGAAACGCCGATTGAGCGGCCGCATGTACTGGTCAAGGACAGCTTTGCCGCGCTTCAGGCTTTGGCCCGCGCCGCGCGCGAGCGCATCCTGCCCGAGGCCCGCGTGATCGGCGTGACCGGTTCGGTCGGCAAGACCAGCGTGAAGGAGGCGATCTTTGCCGCGCTGGAGCGTTCCAGCCATGGCCGCGCCCATCGCAGCGTCAAGAGCTACAACAACCATGTCGGCGTGCCTTTGAGCATGACGCGGATGCCCCAGCGCACGCTCTACGGCATTTTCGAAATGGGCATGAACCACGCGGGCGAGATCCGCGAACTGACCGCGCTGGCGCGCCCGCATGTGGCGGTGATCACGACGATTGCGCCCGCCCATATCGAAAATCTGGGCAGCGAGGAGGCGATTGCCGACGCCAAGGCCGAGATTTTTGAAGGCCTGCAAGGGTTTGAGGATCATGAGGGCGGGATCGCCATCATCCCCGCCGATATTCCCCATTACGAACGCCTGCGCGCGGCGGCCATCGCCTGCGGGGCGCAGGTCATGTCCTATGGCCGGGCGGCCCATGCCGATATCCGCCTGCTCGACGCGCTTTCAGGCATGTTGGGCGGCACGCTGGTGACGGTGGATCTGGGCGATTCGCGGCTGTGCTATTCGGTTTCGATGCCGGGCGACCATTGGGTGATGAACTCACTGGCCGTGGTGGCGGCGGTGCGCGCGGTGGGCGGGGATCTGGGCGCGACGGGCCTCGCGCTGGCCGAGATGCAGGGGCTGGCCGGGCGCGGCATGCGCAGCGGGATCGAGCTGGCCGATGGCGGCAAGGCGCTGCTGATCGACGAAAGCTACAACGCCAATCCGGCCTCGATGCGCGCCTCGCTCTCGGTCCTGGCGGAAGAACCGGCCAAGCGGCGCATCGCGGTGCTGGGCGCGATGAAGGAACTGGGCGATTTCGGCCCGGCGCTTCATGCCGCGCTGGCCGAACCGATTGCGGCGGCCAAAGTCGATTATGCGGTGCTGGTGGGCGATGAAATGGCCGCTCTGGCGCAGGAACTGGGGAAATCAGGCCCCGGCGCGCTTGGCAAGCCCATCCCCTTCGCCCATTGCAGCAACGCGCAAGAGGCCGCCAAGGCTCTGGCCGACTTTGGGTTGGCGCAGGGCGATGCGGTGCTTGTAAAAGGATCTAACTCGGTGGGACTGGGGTCGCTGGTCGCCACGCTCTGCCACACCACGAATTGACGGGTTGCCATGCTCTATCTGCTTGCCCAATGGTTTCATTTTCCGGGTCTGGCCAACCTGATCCGCTATCAGACCTTTCGCGCGGGCGCGGCTCTGGCAACGGCGCTGCTGATCGGTCTGGTGATCGGGCCGCGTTTCATCGACATGCTGCGCATGAAGCAGGGCAAGGGCCAGCCGATCCGCGAGGACGGGCCCAAGACCCATCTGGCCAAGCGCGGCACGCCCACGATGGGCGGGCTGATGATCCTGATCGCGCTGATGGGTTCGGTGTTCCTGTGGATGGATCTGTCCAATCCGCTGGTCTGGGCGTGCATCGCGGTGACGGCGGGCTTTGGCCTGATCGGGTTTCTTGACGACTATGACAAGGTCAAGAAGCGCTCGACCGCGGGCGTATCGAGCAAGGCGCGGCTGATCGGCGAATTTCTGGTGGCGGGCGTGGCCAGCTGGATCATGGTGGCCCATATCGGCAAGACCGATCTCTATCTGCCCTTTTTCAGCAAGGTCTATGTGCCGCTGGGCCCGATCTATTTCCTGTTTTCCGCCTTTGTCATCGTGGGCGCGGGCAATGCGGTCAACCTGACCGACGGGCTGGACGGGCTGGCCACCATGCCGGTCATCATTGCGGCGGGCACGTTTGCGATCATCGCCTATCTGGTGGGCCGCGTGGACTATGCCACCTATCTGGGCATTCCCCATGTGCCGCGCGCGGGCGATCTGGCGATTTTCTGCGCCGCGATCATGGGGGGCGGCTTGGCCTTCCTGTGGTTCAACGCGCCCCCGGCGGCGGTGTTCATGGGCGATACGGGGTCGCTGGCGCTGGGCGGGGCGCTGGGCGCGATTGCCGTGGCCAGCCATCACGAGATCGTGCTGGGCATCGTGGGCGGCCTTTTCGTGCTGGAGGCGGTCTCGGTGATCGTTCAGGTGTTCTGGTACAAGCGCACCGGGCGCCGCGTGTTCCGCATGGCGCCGATCCACCACCACTTTGAGCAAAAGGGCTGGGCCGAGCCTACCGTGGTGATCCGCTTCTGGATCGTGTCGATCGTGCTGGCGCTGATCGGCCTTTCGACGCTGAAGGTGCGATGATTACCGCGCCCGCCTCGACCGGGGCCTTTGCGGGCAAGCGCTATGCCTTGCTGGGTCTGGCGCGCAGCGGGCAGGCGGCTTTGGCCTCGCTCTTGGCGGGCGGGGCCGAGGTGATGGCGTGGGACGCCAAGGAGGAGCCGCGCGCGGCCGCCGCCGCCGCCCATGCGACGGCGGTTGCCGAAGGGCGGCTGAGCTTTGCCGATCCGGTCGCGGCGGATTTAAAGGGCTATGATGGGGTGGTCGTCTCGCCCGGCGTGCCGATCAACCGCCATCCGATCGCGGATGCCGCGCGGGCGGGCGGGGCGCCGCTCATCTGCGACATCGAATTGTTTGCGCAATGCCGCGCATGGCTGCCCGCGCACAAGGTGGTGGGCATCACCGGCACCAACGGCAAATCGACCACCACAGCCCTCACGCGGCATCTGTTTGAAGTGGCGGGCGTGCCGGTGCTGATGGGGGGCAATATCGGCCTGCCGATTCTGGGGCAGGAACCGCTGCCTTCTGGCGGGGTCTATGTGCTGGAATTGTCCTCCTATCAGATCGACCTGACGCAGAGCCTCGATTGCGAGGTGGCGATGTGCCTCAATCTCTCGCCCGACCATCTGGACCGTTATGAAGGCTATGCGGGCTATGTTGCGTCCAAGGCGCGATTGTTCGGGATGCAGGCGATGGGCCATCTGGCGATTGTCGATTATGCCGCCGAGATGGAGGATGACATCCTGCGTTTCGCGCCCGAGGGGCAGCCGTTCCAGTTCATCGACGGGGTGGATCTGCCCGGTTCGCAGGCCGATTGGCCGTCCTTGCAGGGCCCGCACAACCGCGCCAATGCGCAGGCGGCCGTTGCCGCCGCGCGGGCGCTGGGTCTGGATGATGCCACCATCGAGGCGGGGCTGAAGAGCTTTGTCGGCCTGCCGCACCGCATGGAGCGGGTGGGGCAGGCGGGCGGCGTCACCTTCATCAACGATTCCAAGGCCACCAACCCGGCCTCGACCGCGCCCGCGCTGGCGGCCTTTCCCCCCGTTGACGGGCACAAGCGCATCCACTGGATCTGCGGCGGATTGCCCAAGGGCGATGATCTGGACGAATGCGCGCCATGGTTCGGCAATATTGCCGCGGCCTATACGATTGGTGACGCGGGCCAGCGGTTTTCCGAAATCCTTGATCCCTATATGCCGGTCGCGCGCGCCGAAATGATGTGCGAGGCGATCCGTCTGGCGCGTGAGGCGGCGCGGCCGGGCGACATCGTGCTGCTTTCGCCCGCCTGCGCCAGTTTTGACCAGTTTCGCGATTACGAGGCGCGCGGCGAGGCTTTTCGCCAGATTGTCGAGGTGCTGACCGCACCGGAAGGTGGAGATGGGTGATGGCCAGCCTGCCGCATGAGGACCCGGCCCGCTATGTTCCGGGCGCGCGCGGGGGCGCCAAGCAGCGCAAGACGCGGCGCACCGACTGGATCGTGTGGTGGCGCGAGATCGACCGGGTGCTGCTGGTTCTGGTGCTGGCGCTGATGGCGCTGGGCACGCTGGCGGTGGCGGCGGCAAGTCCCGCCAGCGCGCGGCGCCTCTCGACGGTCAAGGTCAAGCTGGACGATCTGCACTTCTTTGTTCAGCATATCCGCTGGCAGGCGCTGGGGCTGGTGGCGATGCTGGGCGCCTCGCGGATGAACCGCGATATGGCGCGGCGCTGCGGCATCGTGCTGGGCGTGGCGATGATGGTCGCGCTGATGCTGGTGCCGATTGTGGGCACCACGGTCAATGGCGCGAAACGCTGGCTCAATCTGGGCATTTCCTTGCAGCCTTCGGAATTTCTCAAACCGGCCTTTGCCATCACGCTGGCCTGGGTGATCTCGTGGAAGCTGCGCGATCCGCGTATGCCGGTGATGTTGATCTGCACCGGCATCATGGGGCTGGTGGGGGCGCTGCTGATGATGCAGCCCGACTTTGGCTCGGCGGTGCTGTTTGCGGCGGTGTGGTTTGTGATGATGCTGATTGCGGGCCTGCCGGTGCGCTGGGTGATGGGGGTGATCGGCGGCGGCGTGGCGCTGATCGGGGCGACCTATGCCTTTTATGAAAACGGGCGCCATCGCATCGACGCCTTCCTTGGCGGCGGCACGGCCTTTGACCAGGTGGATCTGGCGCGCCACACACTGGTGGCGGGCGGATGGACGGGCAGCGGATTGTGGCTGGGCACCAGGAAGCTGGGCCTGCCCGAGGCGCATACCGACTATATCTTTTCGGTGATCGGCGAGGAATTCGGCCTGCTGATGTGCGCGCTGGTGGTGGTGCTGTATTTCGCGGTGGTGGCGCGGGTGCTGCTGCGGCTGTGGGATGAAGAGGATCTTTTCACCGTGCTGGCGGCCAGCGGCCTTGTCGCGCAATTGGGCGGGCAGGCCTTCATCAACATCCTCGTCAATCTCCAGCTTTTCCCCTCCAAGGGCATGACCCTGCCGCTGATCTCCTATGGCGGGTCGTCCACCTTGGCGCTGTGCCTTAATGTCGGGTTCCTGCTGGCCATCACGCGGCGCAACCCCTATCTGAAACGCGATCCCTTTGCTCCCAAAGGGCATCCTGCGATCCTGAGCCTGTTTAAATGACCCATCAGAACGAACCGAGAGTTTCACGCCATTATGTGCTGGCCGCCGGGGGGACCGGGGGGCATCTGATCCCGGCCTTTGCGCTGGCGGCGGAACTGCACGCGCGCGGCCATCATGTGGCGCTGATTACCGATGAGCGCGGGGCGGCGATCCCCGGCAAGCCCGATTACCTGACCGCGCATGTGCTGCCCGCAGGCCGTTTGCAGGGCAAGAACCCGATTGGCTGGATCAAGGGCTTGCGCGCGATCTGGGCCGGGCGGGCGATGGCGCTGCGCCTGTTCGACAGTTTCGCGCCGTCCTGCGTGGTCGGCTTTGGCGGCTATCCGGCGCTGCCCGCGCTGCTGGCGGCCACATCGGCGGGCATTCCGGCGGTGATCCATGAACAGAATGCGGTGCTGGGGCGGGTCAACCGCTTCCTTAGCGGAAGGGTTCAGGCGATTGCCACGGCTTGCCCTGAAGTGGACCGGCTGGACGCCAAATATGCCGACAAGGTGGCGCTGGTGGGCAATCCGGTGCGTGAGGAAGTGCTGGCCCTGCGCGATCAGCCTTTCCCGCCCTTTGGCGAGGATGGCTTGCTGCGCGTGCTGGTGACGGGCGGGTCGCAGGGGGCGCGGGTGCTCTCCGAGGTGGTGCCCGATGGTCTGGCGATGCTGCCGACCGCGCTGCGCACGCGTTTGCAGGTGATCCAGCAATGCCGCCCGGAGGACATTGACGCGGTGCGCGAGCGCTATCGCGGGCATGACATTCCGGCTGATCTTGCCACCTATTTCGAGAATATGGCCGAACGTCTGGCCGATGCGCATCTGTTTATCGGGCGCGCCGGGGCCAGCACGATTGCTGAGCTGACGGCGGTGGGGCGCCCGGCGATCCTCATTCCCCTGCCGATTGCCACCGACGACCATCAGGCCGCCAACACGCGCGAGATGGTGGCCGCGGGCGGCGCCCGTTCGATCCGGCAGGACAAATTCACCGCCGTCGAACTGGCCAAGCAGATTCAGGCCATTGCCAAGAGCCCCGAGGCGCTGGCCAATGCCGCCCATGCGGCGTGGAATTGCGGGCGGCCGCATGCCGCGACCGATCTGGCCGATCTGGTCGAAGGATTTGGGCAGGCCCCCTTGATGGATGTGATCCGCGTGGGCCACGGGGCCGAAGTGAGTTTCAAGGAGCAGACTGCGTGAAGGGTGTAGCGACAGACATTGGTACCATTCACTTTGTCGGCATCGGCGGCATCGGCATGTCGGGCATTGCCGAGGTGATGGCCAATCTGGGCTATAGCGTGCAGGGCTCGGACATTGCCGAAAGCTATGTGGTCGAAGGGCTGCGGCGGCGCGGGATCAAGGTGATGATCGGCCACGCGGCAGAGAATGTCGGCGATGCGGCGGTGGTCGTGACCTCCACGGCGGTCAAGCGCGAGAACCCGGAAGTGGTGGCTGCCCTTGAGGCGCGCATTCCGGTGGTGCGCCGGGCCGAAATGCTGGCCGAACTGATGCGGCTGAAAAGCACGGTGGCGATTGCGGGCACGCATGGCAAGACGACGACCACCTCGATGGTGGCGGCGCTGCTGGATGCGGGCGGGGTGGACCCGACGGTCATCAACGGCGGGATCATCAATTCCTATGGCTCGAACGCGCGTCTGGGCGCGAGCGACTGGATGGTGGTGGAGGCGGACGAATCGGACGGTTCGTTCCTGCGGCTCGACGGCACGATTGCGGTGGTGACCAACATCGATCCGGAGCATCTCGACCATTACGGTTCGTTCGACAAGGTGAAGAGCAGCTTTGTCGAATTTATTGAAAACGTGCCTTTTTACGGTGCGGCGGTGCTGTGCATCGACCATCCCGTGGTTCAGGCGATCATCCCCAAGGTGCGCGACCGCCGGGTCATCACCTATGGCTTTTCCGCCCAGGCCGACGTGCGCGGCGAGGCTGTGACCCCTTATCCGGGCGGCAACCGCTTTACCGCCGTGCTGCGCCAGCGCGATGGCAGCTTCCGCCGGATCGAGGGCATCGAATTGCCGATGCCGGGCCGCCACAATGTTCAGAACGCGCTGGCCGCTGTGGCGGTCGCGGTGGAAATGGGCGTGTCGGAAGAGATCATCCGCACCGGTTTCGCCAAATTCGGCGGGGTCAAGCGGCGCTTCACCAAGGTGGGCGAGGTGGATGGCGTCACCATCATCGACGACTATGGCCATCATCCGGTCGAAATCCGCGCCGTTCTGGCCGCCGCGCGTGAAGGCGTGCAGAACCGCGTGATCGCCGTGGTCCAGCCGCATCGCTTCACGCGCCTGCGCGACCATATGGATGATTTCGCCGCCGCGTTTAACGATGCCGATATCGTCTATGCCGCGCCTGTCTATCCGGCGGGCGAAGCGCCGATCGAGGGCGTGGATTCAGCCGCGCTGGTGGCAGGGATCAAGGATCGCGGGCATCGCAGCGCACATCTGATCGCCGGGGCCGAGGCTTTGGCGCAGGCGCTGGCCGCGCAGGTGCAGCCGGGCGATATGGTCGTGTGCCTTGGCGCGGGCGATATCACCAAATGGGCGGCGGGCCTTGCCGATGCGATTGCAAAGGCGCGCTGATGTTTCCAGAGGTCGGCCAGATCAAGGTTTCCGGCAAGCTGACGGCGAATGCGCCATTGGCCCCTTTGGTGTGGTTCAAAAGCGGCGGATGCGCGGAATGGCTGTTTGAGCCCAAGGATACCGCCGATCTCTGCGCTTTTCTTGAGGCTTTGCCGCCGCCTGTGCCGGTTATGGCGCTGGGGCTGGGGTCGAACCTGATCGTGCGCGACGGCGGGGTGCCGGGCGTGGTGATCCGGCTGGGCAAGGCCTTTGCGCGGGTAGCAGAGGTTGAGCCGCTGACGCTGGAATGCGGCGGCGGGGCATCGGGCATTCTGGTGTCGAGCACCGCGCGCGATTGCGGGATTGCCGGCCTTGAATTTCTGCGCTCGATCCCCGGCACGGTGGGCGGTTTTGTCCGCATGAACGGCGGGGCCTATGGGCGCGAGGTCAAGGATATCCTTGTCGATTGCGACGTGGTGATCCGCAGCGGCGAGATCGCGACCCTGCCGTTGAGCGAGCTTGGCTACACCTATCGCCATTCCGATCTGGTCGATGGCTCAATCGTGGTGGCCGCGCGGTTCAAGGGCGTGCCGGGCGAGGCGCAGGCCATTCAGGCCGAGATGGACCGCATCAGCGCATCGCGCGAGGCCAGCCAACCCCTGCGCAGCAAGACCGGGGGCAGCACGTTCAAGAACCCGGATGGAGCGCGCGCTTGGGAGCTGGTGGACAAGGCCGGTTGCCGGGGCCTGACGCTGGGCGGGGCGCAGGTGAGCGAAAAGCACACCAATTTCCTGATCAACACCGGCGAGGCGACCAGCGCGGAGATCGAGGCGCTGGGCGAGGAAGTTCGGCGCCGGGTATTGGACCAGTCGGGCGTCGAGCTTGAGTGGGAAATCAAACGAGTAGGTAACAAGAAGTGAGCATCCCCAAACTTCATGTCGCGGTTCTGATGGGCGGTTGGTCGTCGGAGCGCCCCGTCTCGCTGATGAGCGGCGAGGGTGTGGCCAATGCGCTGGAAGCGCGCGGGCATCGCGTGACGCGGGTGGATATGGGCCGCGATGTGGCGCAGGTGCTGTCCGCCGCCGCGCCCGATGTGGTGTTCAACGCTCTCCACGGTACGCCGGGCGAGGATGGCACGGTGCAGGGGATGATGGACCTGCTGGGCCTGACCTATACCCATTCGGGCCTGACCACTTCGGCGATCGCGATTGACAAGGAGCTGACCAAGCAGTTCCTCGTGCCGCATGGCATTCCGATGCCGGGCGGGCGGATTGTGAAGTCGAGCGAACTCCATGCGGGCGATCCCCTGCCGCGCCCCTATGTGCTCAAACCCGCTGCCGAGGGGTCGAGCGTGGGCGTGGCCATCGTCACCGACACCGGCAATTACGGCAATCCCATCGCGCGCGATGTCGAAGGGCCGTGGCAGCATTTTGACGAGCTGATGGCCGAGCCTTTCATTCGCGGGCTGGAACTGACGACGGCGGTGATGGGCAATCGCGCGCTTTGCGTGACCGAATTGAAGCCCAAGACCGGTTTCTATGATTTCGACGCCAAATATACCGATGGGTTGACCGAGCATGTCTGTCCCGCGCAGATCCCCGATGAAATCGCGGAAAAGTGCAAGGAACTGGCGCTGCGCGCGCATCAGATCCTAGGCTGCAAGGGCACCAGCCGGAGCGATTTCCGCTGGGACGATGAGAAAGGCGTTGAGGGGCTCTTCCTGCTCGAGATCAACACCCAGCCGGGGATGACGCCGCTCAGCCTTGTGCCCGAACAGGCGCGCTATCTGGGCATGGATTACGAAACCCTGGTGGAAGCGATTATCGAAGAAGCCCTGAAGGACGCCGGAAAGCTTTAACCCATGAGCCAGACCATCCGCCGGGGCGGCGCCAGCGCCCGCAAGGTGGCCGCCAAGGCCCAATCCGCCCGCAAGGTGGAGGCCGCCCGCGCGCGCACCGGATCGCTGATGGATCAGGTGATGGCGATGCTGCCCATTTCCGAGGCGCAGCTCCACAAGATTTTCCTCGTGCTGATTCTGGCGGCGGCGGGGGTGTTGCTCTGGGTGGTGGCGGGGCTGGCGGGGGTGCCGTCCCTTGCCGAACAGCGCGCGGCGAGCCTTGCCATGCAGGCCGGTTTTGCGGTGCGCCGGGTGGAAATCCACGGCGTCAAGAAGCTCAACGAGCAAAAGGTTTACGAGCGCGTGCTGGGCCAGCAGGGGCGCCAGTCGATGACAAGGATCGACCTTGAGGCCATCCGGCAGGATCTGCTGACGCTCAGCTGGGTCGAGGATGCGCGGATTTCGCGCCAATTGCCAGACACGCTGATCGTGGACATCACCGAGCGCAAGGCGCAGGCGGTTTTGAAGCAGCATAATGAGGACGGCAGCGACAGTTTCGTGCTGATCGACGCCACCGGCCATGAATTGCAGGGCATCAGCCCCTCGCGCATCGGCGGCCTGCTGGTGCTGGCGGGGCCGGGGGCCGAGGGGCAGATGGCGGCGCTCGAAAGCCTGCTGGAGGCCGCGCCCGCGCTGCGCGGACAGGTGGCCGAGGCCGAATGGGTCGGCCATCGCCGCTGGAACCTGACCTTCAAAAGCGGCCAGACGCTGGCCTTGCCCGAGGGCGCGGAGGCGGGGGCCAAGGCGCTTCAGGCCTTTGCGCGGCTGGACGGCACGAACCAGTTGATCGGGGGCCGCGTGCTGGCCTTTGACATGCGCACGGGCGACCGGATGTATATGCGGATGCGCGGCGATTTCGATCCGGCCAATCCGGCCGCCTCGCTGGCAACGGGCGGCGCGCCGGTGGCCTCTGCGGGGGCGTCGGGCGCGAGCGTGGTGGCCGCAGGCGTTGCAGGCGCGGTTGCGGCCAAGGCCGTGGCGCTGAAAAGCGAGGCGCCCAAGGCCGAGGCGCCCAAACCGGCCGCCAAACCGATGGCAAAACCCGAGCCCAAGGCCTTGCTGCACAAAGAGGCGGCCAGGCCTGCGGAAAAGCATGCGGTCAAACCGGCGGCCAAAGAGGCGCACAAGGATGCGCATAAGGAGGCGCATAAGGAGGCGCATAAGGATCCGGTCAAAGCCATCCTTAAGGCCACCGCCAAACCGGCGGCCCATAAGGAGGCGGCGCATAAGGAAGCCGCCAAGCCGGTCCATAAGGCGCCTGCGAAAGCGGTGAGCAAACCTGTCGCCAGGACGCAAACGAAAGCCCATGCCAAAACCGGGGAGAAGCGCTGATGGCGGTTCCGCGCATCGCCCGCGTGTTTGGCGCGGTGAATATCGGTTCTTTCCGCATTTCGGCGCTGATCGCGGGCCGTGCCGAAAATGGCGACCTGATGGTGCTGGGCAGCGCGCATCGCGCGGCGCAGGGGGTGAAACGCGGCTATGTCGTCGATATGCCCGCGGCCACCTATGCCGTGCGCGACGCCATCGAGCGGGCCGAGAAAATGGCCAATACCAGCGTTTCGGGCGTCTGGGTGGGCTGTTCGGGCGCAGGTCTGGCCAGCAGGATCGCCCATGTCGAAAACGAGATCGGCGGGCGGCGGATCGAGGCGGATGACATTCAGTCGCTGCTGATCGGCGCGCGCGAGGTGATCCAGCCCGAGGGGCGGATGGTGCTGCATGCCAGCCCGGCGCATTACACGCTGGACGGGGCGCATGGCGTGACCAATCCCAAGGGGCTGCATGCCGAGCGTCTGGGGGTGGATATTCATGTGATGCTGGCCGATGGCGCGCCGGTGCGCAATCTGACGGAATCGGTGCAGAACGCCCATCTCGATGTCGAGGCGGTGGTGGCCAGCCCGATGGCGACCGCGCTGGCCTGTCTGTCGCAGGAAGAGCGCGAACTGGGCGTGGCGCTGGTCGAATTCGGCGGCGAGGTGACGACGGTTTCCGTTCATATCGCGGGAATGCTGCTGGAATTGCGCACGATTCCGATGGGTTCGGGCGATATTACCGATGCCATCGCCGGGGCCTTGGGGATTCGCCGGTTTCAGGCCGAACGTTTGAAATGCGTCAACGGTTCGGCCATCGCCAGCCCGGCCGACCACCGCGAAATGATTCCCGTCCATGGCCCCGGCGAGGAATTTACCGGCCAACTGGCGCGCCATGCCGATGAGAAAAACCGTATCCCGCGCGCCGAACTCATCAGCATCATCACCGCCCAGCTTTCGACATTGATGGACGAGATTTCCAAAGTCCTGAAACAGATGGGCTTTTCCGGCGTAAAGGGCGCACAGGTGGTCTTTACCGGCGGCGGGGCCGAACTGGCGGGTCTGGCCGACTTTGCGCAAGGGGCGCTGGGCCGGCCGGTGCGCATCGGGCGGCCCACCAACGGCTTGCTCAAGGGCCTGCCAGAGGCCCATGCCACGCCCGGTTTTTCGACGCTGGCGGGCCTTGCGCTCTATGCCTCCTCCGATCCGCAGGACATCCGCACCATCGGTCCGTCGCGCGGCGGGCGGGGCGCGGGGGCGGGGCTGGGCGTGCTGACCCGGTTTTTCCACGCGATGCGCGATTATTTCTGATAGGATGACGCCGCAAAACGTCGCAGTTCTGTGGACAAATGGCGCAAACGCTTTGCTTCGCGGCTTGGATATGTGCAATTTCGCTCGATACGGTGCCGATCCTTTAAATCGGATTACGCACCCGGCAGGAGAAGGCAATGAGCATCAATATTGGCCCCGCCACCGTTGAGGAACTGCGTCCCCGGATCACCGTGATCGGGGTGGGCGGCGCCGGTGGCAACGCCATCGCCAACATGATCCGCGCCGAGATTGAAGGCGTCGATTTCGTGGTGGCCAACACCGACGCTCAGGCGTTGAACAATTCCATCGCCGAGCATCGCATCCAACTTGGCCCCGACATCACGCAGGGCCTTGGCGCCGGTTCGCGCCCCGAGGTGGGCCGCGCGGCGGCCGAGGAAACGCTGGCCGAGATCGACCGTCTGCTCGACGGCGTGCATATGGTCTTCATCGCGGCCGGTATGGGCGGCGGCACCGGCACCGGGGCGGCCCCTGTGATCGCCGAGGCGGCGCGCAAGAAGGGCGTGCTGACCGTGGGTGTGGTGACCAAGCCTTTCCTGTTTGAAGGCACGCGCCGGATGCGCAGCGCCGAAAGCGGCATCGAAGAGCTGCAAAAGCATGTCGATACGCTGATCGTCATTCCCAACCAGAACCTGTTCCTGGTGGCCAAAGCCGAGACGACCTTCAAGGAAGCCTTCCAACTGGCCGATGAAGTGTTGCAGCAGGGCGTGCGCTCGATCACCGACCTGATGGTGATGCCGGGCCTTATCAACCTCGACTTTGCCGACGTGCGCAGCGTCATGGCCGAGATGGGCAAGGCGATGATGGGCACGGGCGAGGGTGAAGGCCCGAACCGCGCGCTCGATGCCGCCGAAAAGGCCATCGCCAACCCGCTGCTCGACGGCGTGTCGATGCAGGGTGCCAAGGGCGTCATCATCTCGATCATCGGCGGCGATGACATGAAGCTGCTCGAAGTGGACGAGGCGGCCAACCATATCCGCGAGCTGGTCGACCCCAATGCCAACATCATCTGGGGCAGCGCGTTCAACCCCGATCTTCAGGGCAAGATCCGCGTCTCGGTGGTGGCCACCGGCATCGAGCAGACGGCGACTCAGGCCGAGGAAGCCTCGCGTCCGTTCAGCCTTCAGGCCGCGCGCGGCCCGGCCCGCCCCGGCTTTGCCCCGCAGGCGGTTCAGGCCCAGCCTGTGGCTCAGGCCCCGGCGGCCGCCTATGCCCCCCCGGCGCAGCCCGCCGTGTTCACGCCCATCGCGCCCGCCCCGGCGGCCGCGCCCGCCGAGCCGGTGAGTTTCTCGCCGCTGGTGCAGGAGCCGGTTCCCTTTGCGCCTGCGCCGACGCAGGAACCGCTCGATCTGGGCGCGCTGGGCAATGCCGAGATGCCGGTTCAGGGTCAGGCTCCGGCCGCGCCCAAGCGTGACGAATTGCTGCTCGATGCCAGCCGTCTGGTCGATGAGGACGAGGCACCGGCCGCGCGCCGTCGCCAGATCGTGCCCGAGGCGCCCCAGCCTGCTCCCGCACCGCGTTCGGCAGGGACACTGTTTGAACGGATGGCGAACCTTTCGGCCCGCCGCCGCGATGACAATGAGGATGGCGGCGATGAAGGCGGCTCGATCAACATTCCGCGCTTCCTTGGGCGTCAGAACAACCAGTGATGAAAGGGACCGGGCGGGCCTTGTCTGCCCGGTTGATAGGGCGCGGCGAGATGAGCGCAGTTTGGCCTGAGCCGCGAAAGTTGCGGGCGGGATTGGCGTGTGTTTTGCTGGCCGGGGCCTCGGTGCTGGCCGCGCCGTTGGCTTGGGCGCAGGGCGCGACCGGCACCCCTGTGATTCAGGGTGAAGGCATGGACGCCAACCGCGCGATGTCGGCGGCGCTGGCGCGGCTGGGCCGCAATCCGCGCGATGTCGAGGCTTTGCTGCAGGCGGGCGAATCGGCGCTGGCGCTGGGCGATACACAGGCGGCCATTGGTTTTCTCAGCCGCGCCGACCGGCTCCAGCCCTATCAGCCCCGTGTGATGGCCAGCCTTGGTTCGGCACGGATGCGGATGCAGGACCCGGTGACCGCCATCGGCCTGTTTGAGGATGCGGCCAAGGCCGGGACGCTGACCGGCGAGCAGATTGCCGATCGCGGGCTGGCCTATGATCTGGTGTCCGACAATGTGACCGCGCAGCGCTATTACCGCGAGGCTTTGGCCGCGGGCGCGGGGGATGAGGCGGCGCGGCGTCTGGCGCTCAGTCTGGCGATCATGGGCGACCGGCGCGCGGTCGAGACCGTGCTGGCGCCGCTGCTGCAAAAGCAGGATCGCGGGGCGTGGCGCATCCGGGCCTTCGCCTTTGCGATCATGGGCCGCGAGGAAGAGGCGGTGGCGATCGCCAATTCGACCATGCCGCCCGAGATGGCCGCCGCCATGGCGCCCTATCTGCGCTATATGCGCAAGCTGACCCCGGCGCAGCAGGCGGCGGCGGCCAATCTGGGCTTTTTTCCGCAGCCTTCGCAGATCGGGCAGGAGAACGCCCGCATCGCCGATTACATCGCCAGCCAGCATCTGAAGCGTCCCAGCTTTGCCGGGCAGGGCGCGGTGGATCAGGGGCTGGTTCCGGCGGGCGAGCCTTTGGGCACACGTCTGGCGCAGGCGGAGGCGGCGTCCAAGGCCGGCGCGAAATCCGCCGGGCGCAGGGCCAATGAGGAATTGCCGCCGCGCGGCGAACAGGCGCCGCCCGATCCTAAGCCTTCGCGGGTGGATACGCCTGCGGCCCCGGTCGAACTGGCCGCCGCCACGCCTGCGCCGCGCGCCGCCGCGCGCGTGGTGGAGACCCGGCCGGTCGCGCCTTTGGCCAGCACGCCTGCGGCCGTTTCGAGCTTTGACCTGTCGCGCAGCGCTGCCCGCGCGCCGCAGGTGGCCACGGTGGATGGCGATCTTGATCCGGCACCGCGTCCGGCGGTGGCGGTGATGGAGCGTGCGCCGCAACCTGTTGCCCAGCCGGTTGTTCAGCCTGCGGTTTCCGTGCCGGTTCGCCCTGCGCCGGCGCCGGCGCCGGTCAAGCGGGCGGTGGTCAGGAATGCGGCCAAGACTGCGGCCAAAAAGCCCAGCTTTGCCGAATTGTTCGAGGATTTCGGCAAGGTTTCGGCCACGACCGTCCCGGCCAGCGGCGCGGTGGACATTCGCAAGATCCAGCCTGCGCATAGCGCGCCCGCCCCGGCGCCAACCCCCGCCGCCACGCCGACGCCCGCCCCGGCGGTGTTGAGCGCCAAGGAGAAGGCGGCGGAAAAGGCCAAGGAAAAGAAGCTGGCCGAGAAGACCGACAAGGTTGAGAAGGCGCGGGAGGCCGAAAAGGTCAAGGAGGCCGCGCCGCCCCAGCATCCCAGCCGCATCTGGGTCCAGATCGCCGCAGGGCGCGACAATGAGCGCATCCTCTATGACTGGCGCAAGCTCCAGCGCGCCGAAGGGGAATTGTTCAAGGGACAGAAGCCTTCGATTTCCGAATGGGGGCGCACCAATCGCGTGCTGGTCGGCCCGTTTGAAACCGAAGCGGCGGCCAAGGCGTTTAATGAAAAGGCCCACAAGGCCGGGCATGAGGGCAGCTTCGTCTGGATCAGTCCGGCAGGACAAGTTGTTGATTCTCTGTAAAGCGGATCACCACTGTTTCAAAATGGGCCGAACAAAACGTCTTTTCCACAAGCTGTAAACAGGCTTATGGAGTTATGCGCAGGGCTTGATCGAAACGCGGCTTGTGCTTGGGGGCAAGAGTGCCCCATGCAAGCCGAGTATCACTAGGCCTCCCGCGCTCCTTGTCTGATGCTTGGGTCTGGGGCGCGCCGCATCGGGTTCTTGAGACTGGAATGAGCATGATGAGGACTGGCGAGGGCGATTTGGGGCGGCATGAGGATTGCGCGCCGGTCGAGATGCTCGGGCAATTGTTCGAAGCGCGCGGGTGGCATTACGAATTCGTCAGCGACGATGAAATCACCGGCGAGGTTCAGGGCAGCTGGGCGACCTATCAGTTGCGCGCGGTCTGGCGGGCCGAGGACAATGTGCTGCAATTGCTGTGCCTGCCCGACATCCGCGTGCCCGATGACAAGCGCCCCGCGATGTTCGAGGTGCTGGGCCTGATCAACGAACAGCTTTGGCTGGGCCATTTCGACATCTGGTCGAACAACACGATGCTGCTTTATCGCCATGGGCTGCTGCTCAGCGACGACGGGCTGCTCAGCCTCAGCCAGGCGCAGATGCTGGTCGAGGTGGCGGTGGAGGAATGCGATCGGTTCTATCCGGCGTTCCAGTTCATCCTGTGGGGCGACAAGAGCCCGGCGGACGCTCTGGCCAGCGCATTGGTCGATGCGGCGGGGGAGGCGTGATCATGTGGCCTGCCAATGTGCTTTTCATCGGCTGCGGCAATATGGGCGGGGCGATGCTGGCCGGATGGCTGCGCGGCGGCGTTGAGCCTGAGCGTTTCACCATTTACGATCCGTTTCTGAAGGCTGCGACCGAAGGCGTTGAACTGCTGCGCGAATTGCCGGAAGGGCGGGTGTTTGACCTGCTGATCCTGGGCGTAAAGCCGCAGATGCTCGATGGCGTGGCGGGCGCGCTGACGGCGCTGGCCGGGCGCGATACGGTGGTGTTGTCCATGTTGGCGGGCGTGGAAATGGCCAGCCTGTCGCTGCGCTTTCCTGATGCGCGCGGGATTGTCCGGGTCATGCCCAATCTGTCGGCGGCGCTGGGCAAATCGCCGATGGGCGTGGCGGCGATGGGGCTGGATCATGAGGCGCGCGAATGCGTGATGGCATGGCTGGCCCCGCTGGGCACGCCTGAATGGGTGGATGAGAGCCTGTTTGACGCGGTGACGGCGCTGGCCGGGTCGGGTCCGGCCTATGTCTATCGCTTTATCGACGCGCTGGCGCAGGGCGGCGCGGCGCTGGGGTTGGACCCTGATCAGTCGCTGCGTCTGGCGCTGGCGACGGTGGATGGGGCGGCAGCTTTGGCTTCGGCCTCGGATGTGGGGCCGGGCGAACTGGCGCGGCGGGTGTCCTCGCCGGGCGGGTCGACGCTGGCGGGCCTGTCGGTGCTGGATGCGGGCGATGCGCTGGGCGCGCTGGTGCTGGGCACGCTGACAGCGGCGCGGGACCGGAATGTCGAATTGGGCGCGATGGCGCGGGCGGGTGGTAAGTAAGGGTTTGAATGCGAGGGTCTCGGCCCTCGCGCTCCTGTTACCGGCAGGCTTTCAAATCCCCAAAGCACACCCCCGCAAACCACCCAAGACCCCGGAATTGGGATTGCAAAGGGACGAGTCCCTTTGCCCGCCGGAGGCATCCGCCCTCTTGCGTCACGACAAAAACGACAAATTTGCCCCAGAGCAACACTTTGATACCAAATTTAGCCTATCCCCCGCTTGAAAGCTGCGGGCGGAGGGGCGATATTCCCCTTATGCGCCGCAGGTTTTGCTGATCGGCGCTTTATGGAGTGAATGACATGGCCATCTGGAATGACCCCCAGCCCACTCAGACGGGCTTTGGCGCGTCTTCGAGGATGAATGCTGGGTATGTTGACGCAGCCGCCCTCGATACGGGCCTGCGCAAATATATGCTGTCGATTTACAATTACATGGCTTCGGCCGTGATGCTTTCGGGCATCGTTGCGCTGTTGTTCGTGCAGAGCGGTCTGGCCGCGCAGGTGTTTGTGACGCCGCTGCGCTGGCTGATCGTGCTGGCGCCGCTGGGCTTTGTTTTCGCGATGAGCGCGGGCATGGGCCGGATGCAGAGCAGCACGCTTAAAGCCTGTTTCTGGGGCTTTGCCGTGGCGATGGGGCTGTCGATGTCGTCGATCTTCCTGGTTTACACCGGGCCGTCGATCGCGCTGACCTTCTTTGCCACCGCCGGTTCTTTCGCGGGTCTCAGCCTGGTGGGTTACACCACCAAGAAGAACCTGTCGGGCATGGGCAGCTTTCTGATCATGGGCCTGTTCGGCCTGATCATCGCCTCGCTGATCTCGATGTTCTTCCACGTGCCGGGCATGGCTTTCGCGATCTCGGTGCTGGGCGTGCTGATCTTTGCGGGTCTGACTGCCTATGACACCCAGCAGCTCAAGATGAGCTATGTGCAGGTTGCGGGTACGCCCTATGCCGAACGCGTGGCGATCATGGGCGCGCTGACGCTGTATCTCGACTTTATCAACATGTTCCAGTTCCTGCTCAGCTTTCTGGGCGACCGCCGCTAAGGACAGTCGCAGACCGGCCTGAGCGACGGGCGGATTATCGTGCCCGGGGTGCCATCTGGCGCCTCGGGCATTTTCTTTGTGTCCCGTATCGGTTAAACGTAGCGGGCTTTGCGCCGCGCTCTGGGACGCGGTGTATGAAATGAGGTGGCAGGTGAATCGTATCCGGTTGGTATTGATGGGTTTGGGTCTGGCCGTTCTTGGCGCCTGCGCGGCGCCGCCCCCGCCTCCTCCTCCGCCCCCGCCGCCCCCGCCGCCGCCCAAGGTGGTGGTGATCCCGCCCCGGCCGCGCGCGCCTTTGGGGGCTGCCGGCAATGTGGCGATTCCCACGCGCGGGCCTGATGGTGTGCGCCACACGATTCTGGTCGATTCGGTCGATGCGCAATTGGTGTGGAATTTGCGCGCGGCCTATAATGTCGCTGCGCTCAACTGCAACGGTCCGGCCTATGGCGAGATCGTCGACAATTACCGTGCCTTCCTGAAAAGCCACGCCAAGCCGCTGGCTCGCGCCAATGCGGGCGTGGATGCCACGTTCAAGGCGAAATACGGGGCCAAGAATTACATCCGTAACCGCGAGACCTATATGACGCAGGTCTATAATTACTTCGCCTATCCGCCCACGCTGACCCATTTTTGCGATGCCGCGCTGGTGATGAGCCGCGAGAGCGCGAGCGTGAAGCCTGCCGATCTGCCCGATTTCTCCAAGCGCAGCTTTGCCGCCTTTGCGCGGGTCTATGAGGATTTCTACCGCGCCTATGAGGCCTATCGCGTCGAACTGGCCGATTGGGAGGCCAAGTATGGCACGCCCGGCGCCGCGCCGCAGCGCGCGGGGACCCAGTAAGGCAGGCGAGGGAAGGGCAATGTCGCGGGGTTGGCCGCAGGCCGGGGAAAATTTCATCGGGCGCGAAATTTCCCCTTCCCACCCCGCGATCCATTCGCTAAGGGGTCGCCTCCCAAGGGGAATTTCTCCGAAGGATTTGCACTGGAACGGGGCCGTAGCTCAGCTGGGAGAGCGCGTCGTTCGCAATGACGAGGTCAGGGGTTCGATCCCCCTCGGCTCCACCAGATGCACAGCAAAAAGCGATTGGGCCGTCGGCACGATGCCAGACGGCCCTTTTCGCATTGATATTTGATGTTTTTACGCCGGAACCCTGCCCATGCATTTTCTCGACCAGGCCAAGATCTTCGTCCGCTCAGGCAGCGGTGGTGGCGGTGCGGTCAGCTTTCGCCGCGAAAAGTATGAGGAATATGGCGGCCCCAACGGCGGCAACGGCGGCAAGGGCGGCGACATCATTTTCGAGGCGGTGCCCGGCCTCAACACGCTGATCGACTTTCGCTATACCCAGCACTTCAAGGCCCAGCGCGGCGGCGGCGGCGCGGGCAGCAACCGCACCGGCGCGGGCGGCGAGGACATGGTCATCAAGGTGCCGGTTGGCACGCAGATCCTTGACGATGACCGCGAAACGGTGCTGCTGGACATGACCTATGCAGGCCAGCGCGAGGTGTTTCTGCGCGGCGGCGACGGCGGGCGGGGCAATGCCTCGTACAAGTCCTCGACCAACCGCGCCCCGCGTCAGCATGGTCCGGGCTGGCCGGGCGAGGAGATGTACGTCTGGCTGCGCTTGAAGCTGCTGGCCGATGTCGGCCTGCTGGGCCTGCCCAATGCGGGCAAATCGACCTTTATCAATCAGGTTTCGAACACCAAGGCCAAGGTCGGCGCCTATGCCTTCACCACCTTGCGCCCCCAATTGGGCGTGGTGCGGCACAAGAACCGTGAATTCGTGCTGGCCGACATTCCCGGCCTGATCGCGGGCGCGGCCGAGGGCGCGGGGATCGGTGACCGGTTTCTGGGCCATATCGAGCGCTGCCGCGTGCTGATCCATCTGATCGACATTGCCGGGGTGGACAAGGACGGCAAGCCGGTCGAGCCGGTCGAGGCGATGCAGATCGTCGAGGGCGAGCTTGAAGCCTATGGCGCGGGTCTGGACGAGAAGGCGCGTCTGGTGGTGCTGAACAAGATCGATCAGGCCGATGATGAACTGGTTGCCGCCTATCGCAAGGAATTGCTCGAAGCCGGGGCGGACGAGGTTTTCGCGATGTCCGGCCTGACCGGGGCAGGGATCGACAGGCTGCTTGATGCGGTCATCGGCTATTTGCCCGCGGCCACCATCACCGAGCGGCCCGTTGGCGAGCAGGAAGAGGCCGACGAAAAGCCCTGGTCGCCTTTGGGCTGATCGGGTTGGGCCGGAGGCTGGCCGTTAAAGCCAGCCCTCGCGGCGATACCATTCCGCCGTGCCCGTCAGGCCCCCGCGCGTTTCGATCAGCGGGCGCCACAGATCCGGCGGCGGCGCGGCATCGGGGCTGACCACCCAGTCGGGATGGGTCATATAGCCCACGCGGTCGGGCGTCAGCTTGGCCCGGCTCCCGCGCAGCATACCGTCGATCTGCGCGCCCAGCCGCAAAAAGCCGGGCTTCAGCGAAATCACCCATGGTCGTTTGCCCAGCGCGGCGCCGATCGCGCGGGCCATGTCGATATGGCTCCACCCGCCCGGCACGCCGTCGTCCGGCTCGAACGTGTGGCCATTGACCGCCGTGCCGCCCGGAATCAGCACCAGCAGCAGGCGCGCCAGATCCTCGACATGGATCATGCTGGCGCGGCCCCCGGCGGGGACAGGCACCACGCCCCATTTGGCCGCGCGGAACAGTTCGAACATTTCCGCATCGCGCGGGCCATAGACGGCGGGCGGGCGGATGATCGTCCAGTCGAGCCCGCTGGCCTTGACCAGCATTTCGGCCCGCGCCTTGCTGGCGCCATAGGCCGAGAGATCAGGCTCGCGCGCCGAAAGCGAGGAGACGAAGATGAAGCGCGGCACGCCTGCGGCGCGGGCGGCCTCGATCATGTTCATCGTGCCGAGCACATTGGCCCGCTCGAATTCCTGCGGGTCGGCGGCATTGACCAGACCCGCGACATGGATCACCGCTTCGGTCCCGCGCACCAGATCGTCCAGCGCCCCGCGGGTGGACAGGTCGCCCGCCACCCATGCCACATGGTCCTGCGGCGGCTGCGCCCGGCGGGCCAGCGCCTGAACCGCGATCCCGCGCGAACGGGCCAGTTCCAGCACCATCTGTCCGACAAACCCCGTGCCGCCGGTCAGCGCGACCAGCGCCCGATCCTTGCGCACCATCAGACCATCACCAGTTGGTCGCGGTGGACCACGGCGGGGCGGGGCGCATAGCCGAGGATTTCGGCGTGATCACCCGACTGGCGGCCCATCAGCATCGCACATTCGGCGGCGTCATATTCGGCCAGTCCATGCGCCAGAACGGCGCCGTCGCCATCGCGGATCGCCACCGCATCGCCGCGCACAAAGGCGCCCTCGACCGCGACGATCCCGGCGGCCAGCAGGCTGGCCCCGCCGCGCAGGGCCTTGACCGCGCCCGCATCGACCGTCAGCGAGCCTTTGAGCCGCAGCCGCCCGCCCAGCCATGCCTTGCGGGCCGGTTTGCGCGAGCGGGGCAGGAAGAGCGTGCCCACGCCCTGCTCCATGATCCGGCGCAGCGGGCTTTCCACCGTGCCATTGCCGATGACCAGCGCGATGCCCGCCATTTCGGCGATTTCCACCGCTTGGAGCTTGGAAATCATTCCGCCTGAACCCATGCCGCTGCCCGAAACGGGGCTGGCCATGGCGCGGATTTCCGGGGTGATGCCTTTGACCAGCGGCAGCAACTGGGCGCCCGGCTCGCGCGGGTGGCGGTCATAAAGCCCGTCAATGTCGGACAGCAGCAGCACCGCATCGGCGCGCGCGGCCTGCGCCACGCGGGCGGCAAGGCGGTCATTGTCGCCAAAGCGGATTTCCTGTGTGGCAACCGAATCGTTTTCATTGATGACCGGCACCGCGCCCGCGTCCAGCAGGCGGGTGAGCGTCGCCGTGGCGTTGAGATAGCGGCGGCGATCTTCCAGATCTTCCAGCGTGAGCAGCAATTGCGCCGCCGTCAGCCCATGCGCGCCCAACAGTTCGGCCCACAGACCCGACAGCGCGATCTGGCCCACCGCCGCCGCCGCCTGCGCATCGGCGAGGCTGCCGCGCCCGCCCTTTTCCAGCCCCAGCCGCCGGGCGCCCAGCGCAATCGCGCCCGAGGACACCACGATCACATCCTGACCGCGCGCCTTGGCCGCTGCGATTTCCGACACCAGCGCGGTCAGCCATTCGCGCCGCGCCCCCGCGCCGTCGACCAGCAGGGACGATCCCACCTTGAGCACAAGGCGGGGGGTCAGCGCGGGATCGGCAAGGTCGGAGAGCTGGGATATGAGAGACATGGCGCCAGCGGATAGGGCAAAGCGGGCGGGGGAACAAGGCCCCGCCGCCCGCGATTGGTCCGGTTAAAACGCCGGTTCATACCCCGGAGGCAGGTCGCTGATATTGCTGGCCGCGCCTTCGACATGGATGCCGCATTCGGTCTTGTCCCATCCGCGCCAGCGGCCCGAACGCGGGTCTTCGCCCGGCGCGACCTTGCTGGTGCAGGGCATGCAGCCGATGGAAGGATAGCCCTGCGCCACCAGCGGATGGCGGGGCAGGTTGTGCTCGTCCATATAGGCCGACAGACGCGCCGCATCCCAATCGATCAGCGGGTTGATCTTGAGCCGCCCGGCCGCATCGGTCGCGTCCAGTTCAAAGATCGGCAGGCCCGCGCGGGTTTCGGCCTGAAACCCCTTGCGGCCCGTCACCGAGGCGTCATACCCGGCCAGCGCCTTGGCCAGCGGGATCACCTTGCGGATCTCGCAGCAGCCGTCCGGGTCATAGGACCAGCGCAGGCCCGCATCATCCTTCTTGGCCAGCGTTTCCGCATCCGGGGTCAGGTTGATGCCCCCCGTCAGCCCCAGATGGGCGATCAGCGTGTCGCGATAGGCCAGCGTTTCGGGGAAATGCTTGCCGGTTTCGAGGAACAGCACCGGGGCATCGGGCGCGATGCCCGACACCAGATGGAGCAGCACCGCGCTTTCCGCGCCAAAGCTGGAAACCAGCGCAACGCGGCCCGCCACGCCCTCGACCAGCACCGCGCGCAGCACATCCGCCGTGCCGGCATCCGCATAGCGGGCGTTGAGCGCGGCAACATCCTGCGCCGTGAAACGGGCCGAGGTGTCGATGCGGTCGATGGGGCGGGCGGCCATGTTACAGACCGTGCCGCAGGGCCCAGATGGGCTTGCGACCATCGACCACGGTGGCCTGATAGACCTGCGGCCAGGTCTTGAGCGCGGTGTCGGCTTCCTTGAGGTCAAGCGGCTGGTTCGGCGCGATGGCGTCAAAGCCGCAGCGGTGCAGGTGGCTGAGCATATCGACGCCAATGTCGCCGCTGGCGCGCAGTTCCCCGGTATAGCCCGCCTCGCGCAGGATACGGGCCGATGAGAAGCCGCGCCCGTCGGTGAAGGCCGGGAACGTCACCTCGACCAGCGACAGGCGATCGAGATGGGGGATCAGCGCGCGTGCATCCTCGCCCGGCTGGATCACCACGGCATTGGCGTTGGTGTCTTCGGCAAAGGCCGAGAGGGCGACGGTGGGGGCCGAAACGGCCTCTTCACCTTCGCGGAACAGGAACTGGACGTCAGCCATAGATCGCTTCCTTGAACGGGTTCATGCCGATGCGGCGATAGGTGTCGAGGAAGCGTTCCTCGCCTTCCTTGTTGGCCAGATAGACCTGTGTGGCCTTTTCAACCGCGCCCACGATGCCGTCTTCGTCAAAGCCGGGGCCGACGATCTTGCCAAGCGAGGTGTCCGCGCCTTCGCAGCCGCCGAGCAGAAGCTGGTAATTTTCCAGACCCTTGCGGTCGACGCCCAGAATGCCGATGTGGCCCGCATGGTGATGGCCGCAGGCGTTGATGCAGCCCGAGATCTTCAGCTTGAGCTCACCGATTTCCTCGGCCTTGTCGGCCATGCGTTCGGCGATCTTCTGCGCGACCGGAATCGAGCGGGCATTGGCCAGCGTGCAGTAATCAAGGCCGGGGCAGGCGATGATGTCAGTGATCTTGTCGAGATTGGCCTCGGCCAGCTCGGCCGCGACCAGCTTTTCCCAGACCGTGAACAGATCGGCCTTGCGCACATGGGGCAGGACGATGTTCTGGGTGTGGGTCACGCGCAGCTCGTCAAAGCTGTAGGTCTTGGCCAGGTCAGCCATCATGCGGATCTGTTCGCCCGTGGCGTCGCCCGGAATGCCGGCCTGCTTGCTGCCGTCGGCCAGAGTCTTGACCGGCTTGAGGCTGATGTTGACGATGGCATAGCCGGGGGTCTTGTGCGCGGCGGTGTTGTTCTTGACCCAGGCGGCAAAGGCAGGGTTCGACAAGTCGAGATCGTCCGACAGGCCGGTTTCATAGGCCGGATCGGCAAAGAAGGTCTTGATGCGTTCGAGCTCGGCCAGCGGCGGCTCGATGGCCAGCGTCTGGAGATGGGCAAATTCTTCCTCGACCTGACGACGATATTCATCAACGCCCAGTTCGTGGACGAGGATCTTGATCCGCGCCTTGTACTTGTTGTCGCGGCGGCCATAGCGGTTGTAAACGCGCAGACAGGCCTCGGAATAGGTGATCAGTTCGTCAAGCGGTACGAAGGCCTTGACCAGCGGCGCGATGAAGGGGGTGCGGCCCATGCCGCCGCCCACATAAAACGCCGCGCCGATTTCGCCCGCTTCGTTCTTCACGATCTGGATGCCGATGTCGTGCAGGCGCATGGCCGCGCGGTCGGTGTCGGACGCGATCACGCAGATCTTGAACTTGCGCGGCAAGGCCAGAAATTCCGGGTGGAAGCTCGACCACTGGCGCAGCAGTTCGGCATAGGGGCGCGGGTCGATCAGTTCGTCCGCCGTGGCGCCGGCATACTGGTCGGCGCTGATATTGCGGATGCAATTGCCGCTGGTCTGGATCGCGTGCATTTCCACGCTGGCCAGATCGGCCAGAATGTCGGGCGTGTCTTCCAGCTTGATCCAGTTGTACTGGATGTTCTGGCGCGTGGTGAAGTGGCCGTAGCCGCGGTCATATTTGTCCGCGATATCGCCCAGCATCTTCATCTGTGCGCCCGAGAGCGTGCCATAGGGCACGGCCACGCGCAGCATATAGGCGTGAAGCTGGAGATAGAGGCCGTTTTGCAGGCGCAGCGGGCGGAACTTTTCCTCGCTCAGCGTGCCTTCGATGCGGCGGCGGGTCTGGTCGCGGAATTCAGCGACGCGGGCATCCACCATCGCCTGATCATAATGGTCGTACAGATACATCAGAGCACCTTGTCGGGGGTCGCGGTGGGGTCGAGGCTGAGGTCAAGGCGGACCGTGGGGCCCAATGCGCGGATGCGCTCCTTGATGTGGGCCGGGCGGATGCCGTCGGCGGTCTGTTCCGCATCGATGACATAGGCGCCATTGACGCGGCGGGCGGCTTCCTCGGCGGCGATCACGGCGGCGGCATCATCGCCCACATCCGCCGCATCATTGACATGAAGCGACCATGCCGCCCCATTCCACCAGGTCACCGCCCCGGATTTCAGGTCATTGCCCGTGATAATCTTCACTTTATTGCCTCCAGCGCCACGCGGGCTATTTCGGACTGGGCGCGCGCGGTCACGGCGCCGATGATGATAAGGGCAGGGCTTTGCACCCTCTCGCGCTCCACCAGATCGGCCAGAGCCGCCAGCGGGGAACGCAGCACGCGCATATCGGGCCGCGTGGCATTTTCAACCACCGCCAGCGGGGTTTCCGGGGAAAGCCCGTCAGCGATCAGCTTTTCGGCAATCTGCGCCGCCGTGGCCAGACCCATATAGATGACCAGCGTGCGCCCGACGCCCGCCAATCCGGCCCAGTTCTGATCGGTCAGACCCTTGCACTGGCCCGAAACAAAGCTGACCACGCTGGCCGCGTCGCGATGCGTCAGGGGCAGGAGCGCCGCCGCACCCGCGCCCACGGCCGCCGAAATGCCGGGCACGACCTCGACCGCAACGCCCGCTGCGATGCAGGCTTCGGCCTCTTCGCCGCCGCGTCCGAAGATGAAGGGATCGCCGCCCTTCAGGCGCAGCACTTCACCGCCCGCCAGCGCCTCGCGCACGAGCAGGGCGTTGATCTCGTCCTGCGGCATCGAATGGCGGCTGCGGCGCTTGGCCACGCTGACAAGGCGCGCACCCGCGGGCGCCATGGCCAGAATGCGCGGATCGACCAGCCCGTCATGCACGATCAGCCGCGCGCCCATGATCAGCCGCGCCGCACGCAGCGTCAGCAGGTCCGGATCGCCCGGTCCGGCGCCGACCAGCCAAACTTTGCCCTCAGGGCCATTGGGGCCGGTCGCGCCCGAAGAGGTGGTTTCATTCATGGTCGCCCCCATGGGCCGATGCGCGCAAGGTTGAAAGGCAGAATGGCTTTGGCCGGGGGAAGGGAAACTTTTGCCTGCCGGTTCGGTGGTCTTGCACGGGTCTGGCCATGGCGGGGGCGGCGCTCTTTTGGCCCCGTGATCGGCATGGCCGACGCCGACCGGGGATGAGGTGCCTTCGAAATGGATACTATGGAAATTGCGTAAGCGGGCGGTCGGGGCAAATTAATGATGAATGATTAGATTTTGTCCACAAAAGACAGGGGCGGAGGCGGATTTGAAGCATCACCTTATTCTGGTCGTGGATGATGATGTGCTGTCGCAAGGGCTGGTCTGCGGGATCATTGCGGCGGCCAAGCCCAATTCACGCAGCATTATGGCGGCCAATGGCCATCAGGCGCTGGAAATCTGTCGCGAGCAGGAAATCGACTGTGTGCTGGTCGATTATGAAATGCCCGATATGGACGGGCTGACGCTGGTGCGGCTGCTGCGCGAACAATATCCGTTTCTGCCGATCATCCTTTGCACCGGGGCGGGCGATGAATTGCTGGCCGCCGAAACGCTGAAAAGCGGGGCGACCGACTATTTCCCGAAAAACCGCATGTCGCCTGTGGCGCTGCGGCGCGCGATCAACAATGCGATCGATCTTAACGTGCGGATGAAAACCATCCACGATCAACAGGCTGATATAGAAGCCTTCGGCTTTGCGCTGGCCCATGATTTCAAACAGCCGGTGCGCCAGATCATTACCTTTTCCGACATGATCGCGCAGGAGACGAAACGGTTGAAGGGCGAGCGTCTGCCCCAGATGCTCAAATTCATGAGCGATGCGGCGCGCAGGCTCGACTCGCTGGTCGATGTGATGGTGCAATACACTTTGCTGCAGCAGACGCCCGAATTGAAGCTGTGCGTTTTTTCCGCCATTTTCAAGGAAACGATTGCATCGCTTCAGGATTACATCACCGCAAGAAACGCCAAAGTGAATTTCAGCGGCGATGCGCTGGTTCTGGTTAATGCCTCTTTCCTGTCCCAGGTTCTTCAGAATCTGATCATCAACGGCATCAAGTATAACAAAAGCGAGCAGCCGGTGATTGATGTTTCGGTGACGCAGAACGGCGATGTGGCCGTGGTCAATGTCACCGACAACGGCATCGGGATCGAGAAGCAATATCTCGAACATGTGTTCAAGCCGCTGACGCGCCTGCACAACCGCAGCGAATATGAAGGGTCAGGGCTGGGGCTGACGCTGGCGCGCAAGGCGGTGGTGGCGATGCGGGGCGATATCCGCTGCGAATCCACCCCCGGTGTGGGCAGCACATTCTCCCTGCGTTTGAGAACCGCGGCGGCGCAGGACGCGGCGGCATGAAAACGACAATTGAACCAAAGTGGATTATTACATGGTGACTTTGGGTTAATCCCCGGTTTGACGGCAATACTTATCGGACTTTAAGATAAACTGCATGCGGATTGTCGAAAGTGCGATCACATGAGGAGGGTTTGACTGGGACGGAGGACGAAGAAAACGAATTGATCGAAGGAAGATTTCGACATGCATCATACAATTTGTCCGCGCCGGTGGCGTGGGACCATGCCCGCGGCCGGCCTGCTGCGCATCGCGGCGCACTGGACGGCGGAGGTTGCGCGGCCATGATCGAGCAGCCCGCGACCATGCCGTTTCAGGCGGCCAATATGGACAACGCCTTTCGCGCCCTGTTTGATTCTTCGCCCTGCGGCCTGATCCTGTTGGATGAAGCCGGGCGGATCGTCGTCGTGAACCAGCGCCTTCAGGATATCTTTGATTACAGCGCGGAAGAATTGCTGGGCCAACCGGTCGAAATCCTGCTGCCCCATCGCGACCGGGCGCAGCATGTCGGCCTGCGCGACGGCTTTATCAAGGCGCCTGCGGTGCGGTCGATGGGGCTGGGGCGCGATCTGTCGGGGCGGCGCAAGGACGGGATGGAGATCCCGGTCGAAATCGCCTTGACCTATGTTGATCTGCCGCAGGGGCGGATGACCTGTGCGCTGGTGATCGACATCACCCTGCGCAAGCGCGCCGAACTGCGCCTGCGCGAGGCCAATGTGCAGCTTGAGGAATTCACCCATGTCGCATCGCATGATCTGCGCAGCCCGCTGCGCGGGATCGCCAATCTGATCGAATTCATCGAGGAGGATTATGGCGAGAGCGCCCCGCCCGAGGTGCGCCGCAATCTGGCCCGCATGGCCGAGCGGATCGGCGCGATGGAGCAATTGATCGACGATCTGTTGACCTATGCCCGCGCCGGGCGGCGCACAGTGAAAACCGAGGCGGTTGATATGCATGCGCTGGTGGCCGAGGTGGTTGCGATGGAGCCGCCGCAGCCCGGCTTGCGGATCGAAACCGATGTTGATGTGGAGACCTTCGATGGGGTTCGCACGCCGATCAGCACGGTTTTGCGCAACCTGGTTTCCAATGCCATCAAGCATCATGATCGCGATGAGAAGAACATTTCCATCCGCGCGCGGGCGCAGGGCGACATGTGCGTGATCGATGTGCGTGATGATGGCCCCGGCATTGCCGTGGCGGCACAGGCCCGCGCCTTTCGCCTGTTTCAGACCGTGTCGAGCACGGGGCGCAGCAATTCGGGGCTGGGGCTTGCCGTGGCCAAACGGCTGGTCGAGGCCCATGGCGGCGAGATCGAACTTATCAGCGACGATGGTCAGCGGGGATGCCATTTCCGCGTCTATTGGCCGCGTTTTGCCCGGAGTGACCGCGATGCCTGAGATCGTCAATATTCTGGTGGTCGATGATGATGACGTCACGGCCGAAACCGTGCGCCGCTCGCTGAGCAAGGTGGGCGGCCATTTCCACGTGGTCGAGGCCGGCGATGGCCAGGAAGGGCTGGAAATCCTGCGGGGCCGGTCGGAAAAGACCCTTGAACGGCCCTATATCACCCTGCTCGATCTGAATATGCCGCGGATGAACGGCTTTGAATTTCTTGAGGCGGTGCGCAGCGATCCGGCGCTGGCCAGTTCGGTGATCTTTGTGCTCTCCACATCGGATTCCGACGCGGACCGCACCCGCGCATATAAGGATCAGGTGGCCGGTTATATGCTGAAATCGGCAATCGGCCCGCAAATGCTGCGCCTGACCACGCTGCTGCATGATTATGCGCAGTCGGTCCGGCTGCCGCTCTGATGGTGGCGGACGATGACCGAGATCGCCCCCCAAGCCATCCTGCTGGTCGATGACGATGATGTCGACCGCGAGGTGTTCATCCGCGCGCTGGACCGGATGGGCATGTTTTCGACGATAGCCGAGGCCAATTGTCTCGATTCCGCGCGCGAGCAATTGCGCCGCCACAAGTTCGACTGCGTGCTGCTCGATTACCATCTGGGCAGCGAACTGGGCACCGATCTGGTGCCCGATATCCATGCCCATCGTGAAGAGCCTTGCCCGATCATTCTGGTGACTTTGCGCGATGCCGAAGAGGTGCTGGCCGATTCGATGCGGCGGGGCGTGTCCGATTATGTGGCCAAGGCCACGGTCAGCCCCGAACGCCTGCGCGAGGTCATCATCAGCGCGATCCGGCGCGCCGAACTGGAACATGCCACAAGGCTGGCCGATGAACGTCTGCGTCAGGCCACCGAGGCGCTGCGCGATGAGCATGAGCGGTCCTTGCAGCGCGCGCTGGACGAGGCCCAATCGGCCAATCGTGCCAAGAGCATGTTCGTGGCCAATATGAGCCACGAGATACGCACGCCTTTGAACGCGATCATCGGGCTGAGCTATCTGCTGGAGCGGACAAAGCTGGACCAGCAGCAGGGCGATCTGCTGGGCAAGATCAAGGCGGCCAGCCGGGCGCTGCTGGGCATCGTCAATGATGTGCTGGACATTTCCAAGATCGAGGCGAACCAGATCGACTTGGCCATCGCGCCTTTCAGCCTGAACGAGGTGTTGCGCAGCATTGAGGGGCTGGCGCTGGTCCAGATCGGCAGCCGCAAATTGCGTTTTGCACTGCGGCGCGGGGGCAGCCTGCCCGACATGATCGTGGGCGACGGCGGGCGGCTGCATCAGATCCTGCTCAACCTTGTCACCAATGCGATCAAGTTCACCGAGGCGGGCGAGGTCAGCCTGAGCGTGTCGGTCAAGAACCGCAATGACGAGATGGCCCATCTGCGGTTTCAGGTGGATGATACCGGCATCGGCATCGAGCCGGAGCAAATCGGCCGCCTGTTCCATCCGTTTGAACAGGCCGATGTGTCCACCACGCGGCGCTTTGGCGGAACGGGGCTGGGCCTGTCGATCTCGCGCGATCTGGCCCTGCTGATGGGCGGCCATATCGACGCGGCCAGCGAGCCGGGCAAGGGCAGCCATTTCTGGGTTGATCTGCCCTTTGAACTGGCCTCGGGCGATCTGATCGTGGCCGGGGATCCGGGCGGCGGGGATGTCGGTGTCCCCCGGCTCAGGGGCGTGCGCGTGCTGATCGTGGATGACAGCGAGATCAATCTGGAAGTGGCCCGCCATGTGCTGGAACTGGAAAGCGCGATCGTCACCACGGCGGAAAACGGCGCGCGGGCGGTGGAAAAGGTGATCGCCGAAAGGGGGGGCTTCGACGTTATCCTGATGGATATCCAGATGCCGGTGATGGACGGCTATGAGGCCTTTCGCCAGATCGAATGGACGTTGGGTCCGGCGCGGCCCGCGGTGGTGGCGCTGACGGCGGGGGCGGCGCATTGCGATGATCGCGATGCCACGCTGGCGCGGATGGACGGGCTGATCACCAAGCCTTTTGATGCCAGAACGCTGATCGAGGTGATCCGGCAAAAGGTGGCCGCCGGTCATGCCGAACCCGATATCGCCCGCAACGGCGAGGGCGCGGGTCAGGCGGCGGATGAATGGCCGGTCATCGACGGCATCGATGTCGATGATGCGCGCGAAAGGCTGGCCGATAACAAGGCGCTGTTTCTCAATTCGCTGCAAAGGTTTCTGGACGAAAATGACCAGATCGCGGTGATGGATGAGCCTGCCTCGCCGATGATGAAACGGCTGCACCGGATGAAGGGCAATGCGGGCCTTCTGGGCATGCAGCGCATCCGTATCATGGCGCAAAAGGCCGAAACCGCGCTCGGCCGCAACGAGGGGACGACGGCAAAGCGGCTGCTGGGCGAATTGGATGCCGAGCTGAAGGCGGTGGCGGCCGGGTTGCATGCCTATCGGTTGAAGCGGGCGGGGTAGCGGGTTTGGCGGGGTTTTAAAGGTTTGCCTCCGGCGGGTTAAGGGCGGGGGCCCTTAACAATCCCGATATTGTCTGCGTCGCGCCATTGGGGCTGCCTTGTGCTGGGGGTATTTGAATATAAAGCCTGCGGCGCCAATCAGTGTGAGCTTGCCGCGCCGCAGGCTTTCAACTCATACCGCAGACACATCCATGCCAACCACGTGCCACCCCATTAATGGGATTGCAAAGGGACGAGTCCCTTTGCCCGCCGGAGGCATCCCTTCTAAAAAAAACTAGCCCCCCATCAACGGTCTGGCCAATGGCGGAGCATTCGTTAAAGTGGGGGTATGAAACGCATTGCAGTCTATTGTGGCTCTGCCACTCCCGCCGATCCCCGTTACATCGAACTGGCCCAGGAAGTGGGCACCGAACTGGCCCGGCGCGGGATCGGGCTGGTGTATGGCGGCGGTCGGCTGGGCCTGATGGGCGCGGTGGCCGATGCGGCGATGGCGGCGGGGGGCGAGGTGATCGGGGTTATCCCGGTGGCGCTGGCCCATGTCGAGGTCGAGCATAAGGGTCTGACCGAGTTGATCACGGTTGAGACGATGCATGAGCGCAAGGCTGCGTTTGAGCGCCTTTCGGACGGCTTCCTGACCCTGCCGGGCGGGGTGGGCACGATGGACGAGTTGTGGGAGGCGGTGAGCTGGGCGCAGCTTGGCTATCATCAGAAGCCGGTGGGTCTGCTCAACGCTTTTGGTTTTTATGACGGATTGCTGGCCTTCAACCGCCATATGGGCGAGGTCGGCTTTATCCGCCCCGCGCATCAGGGCATCATTCTGGCCGAGCGCGAGCTGGACCTGTTGCTGGACCGCATGGCCGCGCATGAACCGGGCGAACAGATCATCCGCATGGACCCCAAGACGCTGTGACGCTTGACCGGGGGGCATTGGTGGAGGCCGCGCGGGAGAGCATCGCGCGCGGGTCGAAGAGCTTTGCCGCCGCCTCGAAACTGTTCGATGCGGCAACCCGCGAACGGGTCTGGCTGCTCTATGCCTGGTGCCGGGCTTGCGATGATCTGGCCGATGATCAGGACCATGGCGGGGCGTTGGGGGCGCAGGCCGGTGCGTCCGAGCGGTTGGAGCAGATCCGGCGCCTGACCGCGCGCGCGCTGGGCGGGGATGCGACCGGGCATTTCGCCTTTGACGCGCTGGGCGTGGTGGCGGCCGAATGCGGGATCAATGCGGTGCATACCGGCGATGTGATTGCCGGATTTGCGCTGGATGCGGCCGGATGGCGGCCCCGGACCGAGCTGGACATGCTGGGCTATTGCTATCATGTGGCGGGCGCGGTGGGCGTGCTGATGGCGCTGGTGATGGGCGTTGATCCGGAGGATGGCGATACGCTCAACCGGGCCAGCGATCTGGGGATCGCGTTCCAATTGGGCAATATCGCCCGCGACATTGCCGAGGATCATGCGGCGGGGCGGTGTTATTTGCCCGCCGAATGGCTGGCGCAGGTGGGGGTGGATGAGGGCGATCTGATGGCGCCCCGGCATCGCCCGGCTCTGGCCGCGATGGCCGGGCGCATGGCCGCCATGGCGCAGGTCTATGAGGCCAGCGCGCGGGCCGGGGCGGCGCGATTGCCGTTTCGCTGTCGCTGGGCGGTGTTGTCGGCGGCGGGGATCTATGGCGCGATCGCGCGCAAGGTGGCCGCGCGCGGCCCGCGCGCGTGGGAGCAGCGTGTATCGACCAGCGGGCTGGAAAAATTGCGCTTTCTGGGCGGCGGATTGATCGGGGCGATGGCGGGGGCGCCCGGACAGGTGCCGCTGGTTCCCTATCGCCGGGGTGAGCTGGCGCAGGCGGTGGCGCGCGTTTGACCGGGGCGACGCGATGGTTCCGGGCGTAAAAAAGCCCCGCCGGTCCGGCGGGGCTTTCCTGTTGTTTTGACCCGTTTTTTATTATTAGCAGGGCGAAATGGCAACGCCATGCGACCCGCAGGCATGCGGGTTGGGGTGAGGCAAATGCTCGTAAGCGTGGGAAGCGTGTTGGAAAAACTTCTCACGGGCCCATTCGGTACCAACCGGATGGTTCTGGCCTTCGCTGTTGCTGTGCGAGGGCGCCGCTTTTGCATCAAACTTGGGTAGTGACTCAGTCGGACGAACCTTATCGGTTGCCGAAGTGGCAATTAGTCCTGATGCAGCGAGAATCAGGATAATATTAGCGCTCATGCCTGTGACCCCTGTTCTGTTTTGGGCAAAATGCCGTTTAAACAGGGGTTAAATATCGGTAAGTTTGCGTTATTTATTATTTAAGGGTGCGGGTTAAGCTGAAATTAACCGACATCAATGATCCAATATGGTACAATCGATCAGGGCCGCCGATTGGCCGGGCTGCACGGTCTTTGCAAAATGCAAAAGACCGTTAAGGGCAGGCATTCCCGCGCGCGCAGTCGGTTTTTCAGGCAATGGGATAGGTGGTGCCCGGAGGATTGCGGCGGCGGAACAATTCGCCCTTCTCGCTGTAGAGAATCAGCGCGAGGCAGCCGCAGCCTGCCGTCAGCAGCGCCGCCGCCAAAGGCCGCGCCGTGCCGTCAAACGCCTGCCCGATCAGCGCGCCCAGCCATGAGGCCAGCACCATGCGGATGAAGGCCTGCGCCGAGGAAGCCGCCCCGGCCTTGCGCGCAAAGGGTTGGAGCGCGATGGAGGAGAAATTGGCCCCCAGAAAGCCCAGCAGGCACATGTTGACCGTCATCATCGGCACGAATTGCCACAGCGTCTCATCCGGGCGCGTCGCCATATAGAATTGCAGCGCGCTGGTGGCGATATAGACGACCAGCGCGGTATGGCTGACCCGGCGGGCGCCAAACCGCATGACGATGCGCGAATTGATGAAATTGGTGCAGGCCATCACCATCGCCATCCCTGCAAAGATCAGCGGAAAGCGCGTTCCGGCTCCGAAATGCTCGCCCACCAATTGCTGGCACGAGTTGATATAGCCGAACATCGCCGACTGGATCAGCGCCATGCCGAACACATAGCCCAGCGCCGCGCGGGTGGTCGTCACCTCGATCATCGAGCGGCCGATATTGGGCAGGCTGATCGGCTGGCGATATTCGCGGCGCAGCGTTTCGGGCAGGCGCAGCGCAATCCATGTGGCCAGCACAGTGCCCATCAGCGCCATCACGCCGAAAATCCAGCGCCAACTGGCCATCAGCAGGATCGCCTGACCCACGCTGGGCGCGATCATCGGCACGATCATGAAGACCATAGAGACGGTCGATTGCATCCGCGCCATCCGGTCGCCTTCATGCAGGTCGCGGATGATCGCGGCGGGCAGCACCGCCAGCCCCGCGCAGGCAAAGCCCACCATCGCGCGCAGCACCAGCAATTGCTGGAAATTTTCCACCAGGCCGCAGGCCGCCGAACAGGTCACATAGGCCCCGATGCAGCCCAGCAGCACCGGCCGCCGCCCGAAACGGTCGGCCAGCGCGCCGGGAACCAGACAGCCAAGACCGCTGAAGATCAGGAAAACGCCCACGACAAGCTGACGCTCGTTGGGATCGCGCGAGCCCAGTTCGCGCGCCATTTCGCCAAGCGCGGGCAGCATCGAGTCCACCGCCAGCGCTTGCAGCGCCTGTACCAGACCCATGAGGAGAATGAATTCCAGCCCGCCGATCTTCTTGTCGGCAGGCCCGGGGGAAGGAGAAGTCATGGATTCACCATGGCCGCATGGCGCCAAAATGGCTAGCCCCTGCGGCCAACAAATCATATAGTGAAAATTACGCTGATAAGTGGGAATATATGCGTATCATTTGATGGATTTCAAGGGGCGACTTTGAACGGGTATTTTTAAATATCAGAAATATCGGCAATTTTTAAAATTGGCACGCCTCCTGCAGTCCTTCTGGCATCCGGCAAGCGCCGGTTTGAACCACGCAACGAACCACCAGAAGGATACCGACCATGTCCATCTTCCGCACCGCCGCCCTCAGCCCCGCCGCCCTGAGCTTTGCCACCACCGCCGCGCTGGGCCTTGCCACGTTCACCTTTGTCATGCCCGCCCATGCGTCCGCGCCTGCCTCCTCCGCCGCCATGTCTGTTCCGGTGACCTTTGAAAAGCTGGAAGGCGATGCGCCGACCATCCGGGTGTCCTATGCCGACCTCGACCTTTCGACCGAGCAGGGCCGCCATGTGATGCGCAAGCGCCTGGCCGCCGCCGCCAATATGGTGTGCGATGAAATGTCGGACCTGCCCGACCGGCTCAAGGCCCGCGCCCTTTACGAAACCTGCCGCGAAGAGGCGCTGGACAAGGCCACCACTCATTTCGCGGCCAAGCTGAAGGAAAGCAAGCTGGCCCAGCGCTGATCAAATTTGTTCTTTTTATGTTCAAATCCCGCGATGCCCCGGTGCCAAATGTGCGCCGGGGCATTATCGTGCATCCATGGAATCGGCTCCGCATCAGGATGAGGAAATCAGCGCGCCCGGTCTGCGCAAGATCATCCATGTCGATATGGACGCCTTCTTTGCCAGCGTTGAGCAGCGCGATGATCCTTCGCTGCGCGGCCTGCCCGTGGCCGTGGGGGGCAGCCGCGAGCGCGGCGTGGTGGCCGCGGCCAGCTATGAGGCGCGCAAATTCGGCGTCCGCTCGGCCCAGCCCAGCGTGGTGGCGGCGCGGCTGTGCCCCGCGCTGATCTTCAAACCACCGCGTTTCGAGGCCTATCGCAAGGTTTCCCAGCAGATCCGCGCGATTTTCCGCGAATATACCCCGCTGGTCGAGCCATTGGCGATGGACGAGGCCTATCTGGACGTGACGCAGGATATCAAAGGCATCGGCAGCGCGACGCGTATTGCCGAATTGATCCGCGCGCGCATCAAGGCGGAAACGGGCCTGACCGCCAGCGCCGGGGTCAGCTACAACAAATTCCTCGCCAAGATCGCCAGCGACCAGAACAAGCCCGACGGATTATGCGTGATCCGGCCGGGCGAGGGGGCGGATTTTGTCGCCGCGCTGCCGGTGCGGCGGTTTCACGGCGTGGGGCCGCGCGGGGCGGAGAAGATGGCCGCGCTGGGGATCGAGACGGGGGCGGATCTGCGCGCGCATGACATTGCATTCCTGCGCGAACATTTCGGATCGCTGGCCGATTACCTCTATCGCGCGGCGCGGGCCATCGACCTACGCGCGGTCAAGCCCAACCGGCCGCGCAAATCCCTTGGCGGTGAGCGGACCTTTGACCGCGACATTTCCACCGGGCCGGGCCTGCGGCAGGTGCTGGAGGGGATCATCGAGATGGTCTGGCAAGATATTGAAAAGGCCAAGGCGCAGGGGAGGACGGTGACGCTCAAACTGCGCCTGTCCGATTTCTCGATCCGTACCCATGCGCGCACGCTGGACCGCTTTGTCGAGGGGCGCGGGGAATTTGCCGGTATCGCGCGCGAATTGCTCGATGACCTGTTGCCCTTGCCCTTGGCGGTGCGGCTGATGGGGCTGACGTTATCGGGGTTCGAGGCGGCAGAGGCGCCGCCGCCGGTTGAGGGCGGGGGGCAGATGGTGTTGTTTTAGCCGGCAGGTCGCATGGGAGGGCCGATCCCCCGCGCTATCCTGCCGGCCCTTGGCCCGACACCCACACTTCGATCCGGCCCTGCAAGGCAGGCAAGAGATCATGGGGCAGCGCGTCGGGCGCGAAAAACGCCGCATGGGTGATTTCGCGCAGGTCGGGCCGGGGCGTCCCGCGGCACAGGCCGACCACGACATGCACCCTGTTGCCTGCCCCGTGCAGCGTGTCGAGCGCCACATCGACCACGCGCGGCGCCATCAGATCGCAGCCCAGCTCCTCGGCAAATTCGCGGATGGAGGCGGGAATCGGGTCCTCGCCGCGCTTGAGGCCGCCGCCGGGGGGCATCCAGTTCGATTTGCCATAGGAATGGCGCACCAGCAGCACGCGCCCGGCCTCGTCCAGCGCGAGAATGCGGCAGCCTTCGAGACGGGGCCGCCGGACCCGCCACCATGTCTTGCGCAGCTCATGCGCCCCGCGCAGCGCGACGCGGTGCAGCGGCGCGGGCAGGCGCGCAAGGATGGCTTCGGCGATCAGGCCGAGCATCGGGGGGCGATCAGGCCGAGCATGGCGCGCGTTCGGGCATCAGGTGAAGCAGGTGACGGGCGCCTTTGCCGCGCCCAGCAGGCGCGCCACCGGCAGATCATGTTCGCCCGCGATGGCGGCGCGCAGGATCGCCTCCTTTTCCGCCCCGCGCGCCACGAACAGCAGCGCCTCGGTGGCGACAAGGCTGGGAATGGTCAGCGAGAGCCGGTCAAAGGGCGCCTCGGGCGGCAGGGGATCGGGCGTCAGGCGCAGCACGCGCGCCGGGGCGTCGGGCCGGGGATCGGTGTTGGGAAAGAGCGAGGCGATATGGCCATCCAGCCCCATGCCCAGCCACACCAGCGCGAAACGGGGCGGCACCGCGCCTTCGGCCAGCGGCACGATGCGCGCGCCCAAAGGTTCGAGCGCGGCGCGGATGCGGCCGACATTGGAGGCGGCGTGATCCTCGGGCACCACGCGATCATCGCCCGGCCAGACCGCGATTCGATCAAAAGGCAGGCCCTGACGCGCCAGTTCGGCAAGGATCGGAAACGGAGTCGATCCTCCTGGCAGCGAAATGGCGATTTCGCCAGAATGTGCTGCAAGTGCGTCGGACAGATGCTGGGCAAGCCAGTCGGCGACGGCGCTGTCGCTGGCGCCTTGGTTGATGATGACATGGGGCATGAACGGTGAATAGCAAACGCAGGCGGCAAGGGCAAAGCGGCGGCGCGCGGATGCAATCCTATGCATCAGCGTTTAATTACGGGATTGCGCCTAAGTAAGTCATCCAGATTTTATTAGTATCTTTTCATATTTTCATCCTGTCTGTCCAGGGTATGAAGAGAATGGTAAACCTATGCAATTGATTGTATTAATGGATATGCAGGGTCGTAAATAAAGAATGAAATAGGTATCTCTGGCTATATGTTGGACAAGGGCATAATAATCAAAAAACGCTAGGTTTTGTTTATGCGATATAGCGGATTGGCAAGAAATTTGCCGCTCCGCCATTTCGCACCTGATCAAATCGGGGGCCTATGGAGGAATGAATGCTGGTTGAGCATGTTTTGAACGATCGTCTTTCCGATGTTGCCGAAAAGGAGCGCAATCCCGAAGCGAGCCCCAATTCTGTTCAGGAAAAGAACGCCGACAAGGATGAGGCACGGATCGATATTCTTCTGGTCGAAGATGACGATGCCGATGCCTTCATCATTCTTGAGGCGCTCAAGAACATTCCCAAGGTCAAATCGGTTGTCCGGGCCATTGACGGGGTTGAGGCATTGGAAATCGTCGATGCGCGCAACTTTGTGCCGCATCTGGCGCTGGTTGATCTCTCGATGCCGCGCATGAACGGCTTTGCCTTGCTGGCCGATCTCAAGGCGCGGATTCAGGTGGATTTTCCCTCGGTGGTGCTGACATCGTCGCGTGCGGAAATGGATGTGTTCCGCGCGGGCAAGAACGGCGCCTGGAAATACATCACCAAGAAGGAAAAGGTGAACATGATGACGCAGTCGCTGCGTCGCATCGTCAAGAAGATCTGATCCGAAAGAGGCTCTGCCCGCTGGGCGGCGGGCAGAGCCTTTTTTCACCCCAACAGGCTGGAGAGAAACCACACGCGGGTTTCGGCCTGATCGGTCCAGTCATCGGCAAAGCCTTCGGTGGCATTGTCGCCCGCCGCGCCGGCGGCGGATTTGACCTCGCGGATCGCCTCGACAAGGCGGATATTGTCATCGCGCAATTCGGCAATCATCTCGGGCGCGCTCAGGTCTGCGCGCGGCTGATCGGCAATGCGCGAGGCCGAGGCGATGGCGCCGATCCCGGTCAGCGCCGCGCCGCCGTTCTTGCGCACCCTTTCGGCCACAATATCGGTCAGCGCAAAGATCGTGCCCGCCTGCTCATCGAACAGCAGATGCAGGTCGCGGAATTGCGGCCCTTTGACATGCCAATGAAAATTCTTGGTTTTCAGATAGAGCGTGAAGAGATCGGCCAGCAAGCCGTTGAGGCTGTGGGTGAGGGCGGTCTTGGCGTTGTGATCGTTCATCTTGCGCATCCCTTGCTGAATATCAGGCCTCGCAGCATTGGGGCCTTGCTGTGTTAAGGGATGTCTAGCGCGTTTGGTTCAATTGGAAAAATGGATCAATACGGCCACGGTAATTGGCCTGGGCGATTTATTGTCCTGCGGATCGGGGCGATTACGTGTTGAAACCCAGCCATATCCATCCCGACAGGCCCACGCCCAGCCCCAGCAGCACCGCGCCCGCCCAGCGCCGGATCTGGACAATCCCGCCCTGCGCGTCCAGCATCGCCTCCGAGGCCAGCCAGCCCAGCAGCAGCGCAAAGCCCGTGCCCACCGCGCCGCCCGCCGCCGCCGGGATGGGCGCATCCCCCACCAGCGCCACGGCCAGCACGATAAAGCGCGCCGCATCGGCCGCCTGATGCATCAGCAAAACCAGCGCGGCGGCGAACAGCGAGCGGGTGGGTTCCTTGGCCTTGAAACTGGGGCGAAATATTAATGCTTCGCCGCCCGCCGCGATCAGCGCGAAACAGGCCAGCACCAGCCGCGCGGGATAGGTCATCTGCGCGGCCATTTCGCCCGAAAACCATGCTGCAAATGCACAGGCCAGCGCGCCCGTGATCGCCCCCATCATCAGCAACCCGCCATGCCGCCCCAGCCGCGCGGTCAACGCCGCCACCAGCATTTGGTCGCGCGCGCCGATCCCGGCCAGAAAACAGCCCAGCATGGCCCACAGGGCGGCGTTCACTCGAAAATCGCCTTCTGCATCACCGCGGCGATGCGGCGGGCATGGGCCTGCAGGGCGGCGGCATCGGGCGGCTCCATCATCTGTGCGGTGGCGGAGTCCCACAAGGCCAGCCAACGCTCGAACATGGCCGGGGTCAATTGGCGCTTCATGGCATGATGGGCGGCGATGGGGGCGCCGCGATAAAGGCCGCGCCCGCGCAATTGCGTGGCCCAAAAGGCGGTCAGCGCGCGGAAATGGTGGGGCCAGTCGGTGATCCGCGCAAAGACCGGCGCCAGCATGGGGTCATGCCGCGCCTGACCATAGAAATGCTCGACCAGGCGGGCCAGATCGGGATGGCGCATCTGCACCGGATGGAGGGGGGCGGATTGGGTCACGATCCGGGGCCTAGACGCGGTTGGCCGCGATGAAAAGCGCCTGTTTGCGCTGCGTCTCGCTGCGGCACAGCGGGGCATTTTCAGGGGCCACTCGATTCGTCGAAAGTGCTGTGCGCTTTGTCGCGGGCCCATTGTCTACTTTGTGAATTGAGTTATTCACCTCAAAGTCGTCCTGAAGCAGGCGGGGCGATGTTGGCAATGCTCGATGGGCGAAATCTTGCATCAGGCGCATGGGTGCGAGGTTTCGCCTGTCTGGTTTTCGCAAAACCCGTATCCAACCTTTCAGGTACTGTCCGGCACGCCCGTCCTGCTTTGGGACAACAATTTAGCGAATCGCGCAATTCTGCGCCTCGCGGCGAGTGACAAGGGCCGGAATCGCGGTTAATCTGCACACCGATGGTGTCGGAAGCCTCAGTCCTTTTTGTCTGTTTGGGCAATATTTGCCGCTCGCCTTTGGCCGAGGGCGCGTTTCGCGCCGCTGCCTCGCGGGCGGGCTTTGCTGTGCATGTCGATTCGGCCGGGACCGGCGGCTGGCACATTGGCGAGGCGCCAGATCCGCGCGCCCGCGCCGAGGCCGCAAGGCATGGCGTGGACATCACCCGGCTGCGCGCGCGTCAGGTCGAACGCGCCGATTTCCGCCATTTCAGCCATATCATCGCGCTGGATGAGGCCAATCTGGCCGATCTGCGCCGTCTGGCCCCGGCTGATGCCTCGGCCCGACTGGCGCTGCTGCTCGACCATTTGCCGGGGCGCGAGGGCCAATCGGTGGCCGACCCCTATTATGGCGGGGCCGAGGATTTCGCTGCGGCATGGAGCGAAATCGCCGCCGCGGCCGAGGCGCTGGTCGACCATTTGCGCTGCGGGGCCTGATAAAACTCGCGTCTTGGCGCGATGCTGTGGCATAAGCGGCGGGAAATGCACCAATAGTCACGGGGCTCCATGCGCGACGATGATCTGATTGCCTTTACCCGCAAGGCGCTGGCCTTGCTGTTCATCGTGGCGCTGGCGGCGCTGGTGGTGGAATTGTCCTATCTGCTGATTCTGGTGTTTGCCTCGGTGGTGGTGGCGGTGGTGCTGCGCTCGCTGGCGGGGCATTTTCTGCGTCTGCGACTGGGCGACGGGGCGGCGGTGGGGCTGGCGGTCCTGTCGTTGCTGGCGATCTTTGCGGGGCTGGGCTGGATGTTCGGCGGGCTGGTTTCGGGCCAGTTTGTCGAACTGGGCCGCCAATTGCCCCAGGCGGTGGATGCCGCGCAGGCCTATCTCGACCATTGGCATATCGACTATAACCTGTCCGAAATGGCCAAGGTCGCGCGCGAGCAACTCTCCTCGATCTTTCAGCGCGCCAGCGGTTTCGTGATTTCCGTGGGCGGGGTGGTGGCCGATGTGGCGGTGGTGTTTGTGGGCGGCATCTTCTTTGCCGCCGATCCGGCGTTCTATCGCGGCGGGGTATTACGCCTGCTGCCCCGCTCGGTCGAGGGCCTGATGGCCGACGCGCTCGACGATTGCGGGCGCGGGCTGCAATTGTGGCTCAAGGGCCAGATGGTCTCCAGCCTGTTCATTGCCGCGCTGACGCTGGCGGGTCTGCTGCTGCTGCAGGTGCCCTCGGCCTATGCTCTGGCGATACTGGCCGGGGCGTTTGATTTCATTCCCTATCTGGGGCCGGTGCTGGCCGCGATTCCCGGCGTGCTGGTCGGCTTTTCGGCCAGTCCGACCACCGGCCTGTGGACCATCGGCCTTTTTGTGCTGGTCCAGCAGATCCAGGGCCATGTGGTCCAGCCGATGGTGCAGAAAAGTTCGGTTGATCTGCCCCCGGTCGTGTTGCTTTTCACGGTGATCGCCACGGGCACCTTGTTCGGCCCGCCGGGGGTTCTGCTGGCCGCGCCGATGACCATCGTGGGTTATATTCTGGTCCAGCATCTTTATATCGGTGCGATGCTGGGGCGGGCGCCGCGCCGCCCCGCCGGGCCGCGCCAGCCCACCTGAACCATATTTCATGTTGCGCCTTGGCAACGCTTTTGCGGGCTTTTTCGGTGTGTCCGTAATTCAAAGTTGAAAGGCGGTTCACCTTTCAATATTGTCCCCTTCAGACGCCGGCGCAAAAGATCGCCGCGCAAGGAGAGGAACATGGCTCTGAACGCCCGCAACAGCATCCGTCCGTCCTTCGCAATGCCATTTGGCGCAGTCCTGTTGGCCAGCGTGGCCATCGGCGCGCTGCCCGCGCCCGCCATGGCGCAGGAGGGCGCCAATAACGGCGACATCATCGTCACCGCCCGCCGCCGCAACGAATCGCTCAACAATGTGCCGATCACCATGACCGCGCTGACCGGCGACCAATTGGCCGCCAAGGGTTTTGCCGACATCACCTCGCTGGCCGATGAAGTGCCCAACGTGACGCTGGAGCCTTCGCGCGGGACCAATTCGACCCTTTCGGCCTTTATCCGCGGCGTGGGCCAGCAGGACCCCGTTTCGGGCTTTGAACAGGGCGTGGGCATCTATCTGGATGACGTCTATCTTAACCGCCCGCAGGCCGCCGTGCTGGACATTTACGATGTCGAACGCGTCGAAGTGCTGCGCGGGCCGCAGGGCACGCTTTATGGCCGCAACACGATCGGCGGCGCGATCAAATACGTGACGAAAAAGATCGACGACAAGCTGCATCTGGGCCTGCGCGGCACCTATGGCAGCTATGATCAGGCCGATGGCGTGGCCACGATCAGCAGTCCGATCACCAAGGATGGTCTGATCCGCGCCAGCGGCACGCTGGCCCGCCTGACGCGCGGTGGTTTCGGGCGGAATCTGACCACGGGCCTGTCGAATTACAACAAGGACATCTGGGCCGGGCGCGGCACGATCGAGGTGCATGGCGACAAGATCTTTGCCCGCCTGACCGGCGATTACACCCATGACATGTCGAACCCGCGCGGCGGCCACCGCGAGATTCCGGGCCAATACAGCGGCGCCCCGGTGCTGGCCAATGTGTTCGACACGCAGGCGGGCCTCAACAGCCCCAAGCAGGATGTGAAGGCATGGGGCTGGTCGCTCTTCCTCGAGGCCAAGCCCACCGAAGCGCTGACGCTGCGTTCAATCACCGCCTTCCGCAAGGACGATTCGGCCTCGCCCATCGACTTTGACGCCACCGCCTCGCAGGACGTCGACGTGCCCGCCTATTACCGCAACAAGCAGTGGAGCCAGGAGCTTCAGGTGCTTTACAGCAAGGGCCGGTTCAACGGCATGGCGGGTTTCTATTACCTCTATGCCACGGCGCTGACGCAGTTTGGCGTGAACCTGTTCACGAACAATGCGATTGTGGCGGGTCTCCAAGCCTATACTGACGCCAATATCCGCACCGACACGATGGCCGGTTTCGTCAACATGTCCTATGACATCACCGATCAGATCAGCATCGAGGCGGGCGGGCGTTATACTTGGGACAAGCGCTACGCCCAGATCCTGCGACAGAATTATTCTGGTGGCGGGTCGAGCGTTTTCGGTGGACCGGGCACACCCTTTGGCGCCGCCAGCACCAATTTTCTGGGCAGCGCCAGCTACACCAAATTCACCCCGCGCGTGTCGCTCAACTGGCGCCCGGACCCGAACAACACGATTTACGCCAGCTTCAGTCAGGGCTTCAAGGGCGGCGGGTTTGACCCGCGCGGCGTGGGCGTCAATGCGCCTGCCGGGGTCAGCCAGGGCCAGTTCCTCAGCTTCCGCCCGGAAAAGGTGGACAGCTATGAAATCGGCCTGAAAACCCGGCTGTTCGATCGCAAACTGGCGCTCAATCTGGCCGCCTTCCGCATGGATTACAAGGACGTGCAGATCCCCGGCTCGGTGGCCTGCACGGTGGGCGGCTTGCCCAGCTTCTGCGGCGTGGTATCCAACGCGGGCAAGGCGCGGATGCAGGGCGTCGAGGCCGAGGGACGACTGAAACTGGGCGCGCTCTCGCTCAATGGCTCGCTGGGCTATATCGATGCCAAGTATCTGCAATATATCACGCTGATCGCGGGCCAGCCCACCGATGTCGCCGCCAACCGCAAGGTGCAGAACACGCCGTCATGGACCGGCAATGCCTCGGCCACCTATGCGATTCCCGTGCCTTCGGGCTCGCTTGACCTGTCGGGCGGCGTCTCGTGGAAGAGCACGACCTATCAGTTCGAAATTCCCAACCCCTATCTCGACCAGCCTGCCTATGCGCTCTTCGACGCCAGCCTCGTCTATCGCGCGCCGGGGGGCCGCTGGACGCTGGGCGTTTATGGCAAGAACCTGGCCGACAAGCGCTATAAGACCTCGGGCTATACCTATGTTTCGGCCAATGCGACGACCGGGGCGCTTAATTATACCTCGGCGGGCAATCTGATCCCCACTTTGGGCAAGGAAGGCGTGCTGACCACCTATTGGGGCAATCCGCGGCAGGTGTTTGCCACGGCGACGGTGAATTTTTAAGGGTAAGGGGTGCCTCCGGCGGGCAAAGGGCGAAAGCCCTTTGCAATCCCGATAATGGGGGTGGTGCCGGTGGCGACCTCGGTGGCGAATTAAATGAAAAAGCCTGCGGCGCTACTCAATGGCGCCGCAGGCTTTCCTATTTCAACGCCGCGTTCGACACAAAACGCCGAACCCATAGCGCGATATAGACAGTAACGGGAGCGCGAGGGACGAGTCCCTCGCATATCTCTACTCTACTTCATCAAAAAACCGCGCCATAGCCTCCCGCGCATCGGGTTCATCCATCATCGGCGCATGGCCCACCCCCGCCACCGGCGCCAGAACCGCGCGCGAATGCCCCGCCACCATCGCCTGCGCCACATCTTCGTCCAGCAGATCCGTCACCGTCCCGCGCAGCACCAGCACGGGGCGCGCATCGGCAAAGCGGTGCCATTTACCCCATGGGTCCGGATCGGCCACGATGCGGGCCAGCGCGCGGGCGATGCCGGGATCGTAATCGGCAATGACCTGTCCGCCTTCTTCGCGGAACAGGCGGCGGGCCATGGCCATCCAGTCGGCGGGGCCGTAATGGGCAAACACATCGGCATTCATCGCCGCGCAGGCGTCGGCGGCGGCCTGCCAGTCGGGCAGGGGTTTGCCCTGGCCCACATAGCCCGCGATCCGGCCCAATCCGACCATGGAAAGCTGCGGCCCGATGTCATTGATCACCGCGCCCGCCACCAGTTCGGGATAAAGCGTGCCCAGCTCCACCGTAATCAGCCCGCCCATTGAGGTGCCGACAAAGATCGCCCTGCCAATCCCCAACTGCGTCAAGAGCGCGGTAATATCCGCAACATAGGTGGCGATGTCATAATTTTCCGCCGGGTCGCGGTCGGAATTTCCGCGTCCGCGCATGTCCAGCGCCAGCACCCGCCTTTGCCGCGCCGCGATCCATGGCGAGACATTTTCGAAATCGCGCGAATTGCGGGTCAGGCCATGCAGGCAGACCACCGGCAGGCGCGCCTCGCCGCCCGCCCCGGCATAATCGCGGGCAAACAGGTTCAGCCCCTCGGCGCTGCGCCAATGGCGGGTAACATGGTCGCTCATGGCTTTTCCTCCCGCCGGGCCGGGCTCTTTTGCGGGGAATCTTTTCGCGGGGCAAGGCCTTCGGTGATGAAGCGCCCCGCCTCGCGCACGACATCCTCGGGCGCCTCATCGCCCCACACGCCGTAGCGCAGGCCGAGGAACACGTTGATGCCCATCAGCGCCCAGGCCCGCACCTCGCAATCGCCATCGCTGATCTCGCCGCGCTCCATCGCCGATTGCAGGCGGGAGGCGATGCGGGTGGCCGATTTGGTGTAATGTTCGCGGTAGGCCGCCGGATCGACGAATTCGGATTCATCGATGATGCGATAGATCTCTTTATGCTGGCGCACGAATTCCAGATAGGCGAGCTGGCCCGCCTGTTCGGCGGCGATCTGGTCCGGGGCGGCGGCAATGCGCGGGGCGACGAAATCCTTCACTTGCCCCGAAAGATCGCGCACAAGGGCCTGAAAAATCGCTTCCTTGCTGTCGAAATAGACGTAAAAGCTGCCCGTGGCGACGCCTGCGCGCGCGGTGATCTGGCTGATGGCGGCGTCGTGAAAGCCCTTTTCGCCAAATTCCTCGGCTGCGGCATTGAGCAGCGCGCGCAGGGTTCGCCGCCCGCGCTCGGTCTTGGGCACCTTGTTCGCGCCGGGAACGGGGGCGGGCGCCGGGGTGTTTTTCGTATCAGACATCGCTCTTGCCGCTTTCTAATTTGAAGCGTGATTCATTTTTCACTATTATGCCCAAGCAGGCCCAAAGCGCAAGGTTTACCCATATCCGCGCCGGGCATTGAAAGAGAATTAGCGGGGAGAGAATTATGCGCGAGCCCGTGTTGCGGCGAAAACCGGCCTTTGTGCTGGCCATGCTGCTGGTGGTCTATACATTCAATTTCATCGATCGCCAGATCCTTGGCATTCTGGCCGGGCCGATCAAGGCCGATCTGCATCTGACCGACACGCAGCTTGGCGCGCTGGGCGGCTTTGCCTTTGCGCTGCTCTATTCGACGATGGGCCTGCCGCTGGCCTGGCTGGCCGACCGGCGGGGCCGGACGCGGGTGATCGCGGCCTCATTGGCGGTGTGGAGCGCCTTTACCGCGCTGTGCGGGGTGGTGTCGGGCTTTTGGGCGATGTTTGTGTGCCGCCTTGGGGTGGGTGTGGGCGAGGCGGGCGGGGTGGCGCCCTCCTATGCGCTGATTTCCGACACTTTTCCGGCCCACCAGCGGGCGCGGGCGCTGGCGGTCTATTCGCTGGGCATTCCGCTGGGTTCGGCGGCGGGGGTGCTGCTGGGCGGCTATGTGGCCGCCGCCGTCAACTGGCGCGCGGCCTTTCTGGGCGTGGGGCTGGCGGGGCTGGTGTTCACGCCGATCTTCGGCCTGCTGGTGCGCGATCCGCTCAAGGCCGAGAGCGTGAAAGCGCCCGGCCTGATCGAGGTCCTGCGCATCCTTGCCGTCAAGCGCAGCTTCTGGCTGCTGGGCTTTGGCGCGGGGTCCTGCTCGATGATGGGCTATGGGCTGGCCTTCTGGCTGCCCTCGCTGATGCGCCGCTCGTTCGGGCTGGATCTGGTGGAAACCTCACAGTTCTTCGGCCTGCTGCTGCTGATCGGCGGTACGGTGGGGGTGATGGCGGGCGGCGTCTTTGCCGACCTGCTGGGCGGGCGCAGCCGCGCGGCCTATGGCTGGCTGCCGGCGGTGTCCTTCCTGCTGGGCGTGCCGCTGTTTGCCGCCGGGCTCTATTCCGGATCGGCCGGGCTTGCCTTCTGGCTCTTCCTCCTGCCCCAAGCGCTGGTCTATCTCTGGCTCGGCCCGGTTCTGACGGCGGTGCAGCATCTCGTGCCCGCCCCGATGCGCGCCACCGCCTCGGCCAGCTTTCTCTTGATTAACAATCTGATCGGCGTTGGCCTCGGCTCGCTCACCATCGGCAAGCTCTCGGATATGCTGACGCCCGCCTATGGCGATGATGCCCTGCGCCATGCGATCCTGCTGGGGCTGGGGTTCTATCTGCTGGCCGCCGTTCTGATGATGGCAGGGGGGCGGTTTTTGGCGCGGGAGTGGGTGGAGTAAAGGGGAGAGTTTTTGCCTCCGGCGGGCAAAGGGCGGGGGCCCTTTGCAATCCCGTTAATGGGGTCTTGAATCGAAATGGCCGTGCTTTGGGATGTGCGATAAAGCCTGCGGCACGGCGGGGTGGCGCTGATTGGCGCCGCAGGCTTTCAAATTCAAAGTTTGCCTCCGACACCTAACGCCGACCCAAAAGCGCTCCGCCAAAATTATCGGGATTGCAAAGGGACCGAGTCCCTTTGCCCGCCGGAGGCATATTTTTACCCTTGGGCCGCCCAAACCCCCAAAGCCTGCTCGAGATCGGCGATCAGATCGCGCGGATCTTCAAGCCCGATCGACAGGCGCACGCCAAAGCGGTCCTCCGCCTCCATCCCGGCCAGAGGCCACGCGCTGGCCGTGCGCACGCGTGCCGGATCAAGCGGGGTGGCGAGGCTTTCAAACCCGCCCCATGAATAGCCGATCCCGAAGAGCGAGAGCGTATCGATCAGCGCATCGCGCGCCGCGCTGCTGCCCCCGCGCAGGACAAAGCTGAACAACCCGCAGCCGCCGGTGAAATCGCGGCGCCACAATTCATGCCCCGGCGCGCCCGGCAGCATCGGGCACAGGACGCGCGCCACTTCCGGGCGCGCCGAAAGCCATTGCGCAATGGTCAGCGCGCTGGCCGTCTCACGCTCCAGCCGGAGCGAGAGCGTGCGCAACCCGCGCAGCACCAGTGCCGCGTCATCGGGGCTGACCACGGTGCCCATCTGTTGGGCATGGCGGCGCAGGCGGTCATACCATTCGGGGCCGGCGCTGGCGCTGCCCATCATCACGTCGCTGTGTCCGCCCGCGTGTTTGGTCAACGCCATCAGCGTGATGTCGACGCCATGGGGCAGGGGGGCAAAGCCGAGCGGGCTGGCCCATGTGTTGTCGATGATGCTGGTGATGCCCCGGTCGCGGCAGATGGCGGCGATGGCGGGCACGTCCTGCACATCCATGGTCAGGCTGCCGGGCGATTCGAGCAGGACGGCGGCGGTGCGCTCGCAAATCGCGGCCTCGAAGCCGGCCAGATCGGTGGGGTCGAACCAGCGCGTTTCCACCCCGATGGTTTTCAGGATGCCATTGCCCAGCGTTCGGCTCGGCTCATAGGCATTGTCCGTCATCAGCAGCACATCGCCCGGTTTCAACACTGCCAGCAACACGCCTGAAATCGCCGCCAGACCGCTGGGGTAAAGCACCGTGCCCGCCGCCCCCGGCTCGATTTGGGTCAGCGCCTCGGCCAGCGCCCATTGCGTGGGCGCGCCGCGACGGCCGTAATAAAACCGCCCATCCTCATTATAGGCATGGCCCGCCCGCAGCGCCGCCATATCGGGATAGAGATGCGTCGAGGCGCGCCACACGGCGGGCGTCACCACGGCGGAGGGGTGGTTTTCGATCCCGGTCCATTCCGGGCGGCGACCTGCCAGCGTCAGTTGCGTGTCGGTGTGCAGGGAGGATGTGTCGATGTTCTTGGCCATGGCGATGCTCTGGCCGTTTTTTTGCCCAACGAAAAGTTGAGTCTGCAAACAGGGACAATTTGCCGCACCGACATGCCCGGTGCGGCCAAATCTTCAAACCCCGGTTTTCAAACCCTGGCGGCGTTATATTGCGCCGGGCCGGTTTCCTTGGGCATGGCGGGGTCGGCGCCCCATTCGGCCCAACTGCCGTCATAAAGCGCGACATCTTCCTTGCCGATCAGATGCAGCGCGAAAATCAGCACGCAGGCGGTGATCCCGCTGCCGCAGGAGGTGATGATCGGGCGAGCAAGATCAACGCCCGCGCTTTCAAACGCCTCGCGGATGCCCTTGGCGTCCTTAAACGTGCCGTCGGGCCGATACATCAGCGTATAGGGCACGTTGAAGGCGCCCGGAATATGGCCCGCGGCCATGCCGGGGCGCGGTTCGGGCGCGCTGCCGGCAAAACGCGCGGCGCCGCGCGCATCGACCACCTGTTCCTTGCGCGTGCCGATATTGGCCAGCACGGACAATTTATCGCGCAGCTTTTCCGAAGCCTGCCAAGCGGTATAATGGCGGTGGCGCAATTGCTTGCCGCCTTCCTCCACCTTGCGCGCCTCGGCATGCCATTTGGCCAGACCGCCGTCGAGGATCGCCACATTCTGCGCCCCGAACAGTTTGAGCATGAACCATGCGCGCGCCGCACTGTGGATGGCTGAATCGTCGTAAAGCACGATGCGGCTGCCATCGCCAAGGCCAAGCGACTGCATCCGGCTGGCGAAACGTTCCGGGCTGGGCAGGGTGTTTTCGATTCCAGCCCCCGGATCGGCCAGATCGGCCAGATCCATGAACACCGCACCGGGGATATGCCCGGTTTCATATTCGTCCTTCGCGTTGCGCCCCGCGTCGGGCAGGTGGCTGCTGGCGTCGACGATGCGCAGATCGCACGCTTCCATATCATCAGCCAGCCACTGGGTTGTCACCAGGCTTTCCATTCGCCGGCGCTCCTCCTTCGCTGCGAAAGCGAAAAATCTAGGCCTGAATTGTGATCGACGCAAACGGTTTTGTCGGGAAACGCGCTGCTATGAAGTTTGTATTGAACTAAAGCATTATATTGCAAGTGCGAAAGGCTGCTCTAACCCCGCTCGGATGCAATGCTTTGCACCAGCAGATTGTCGTAGAGATGCGCCCTGCCATCCAGCGGAATCGGCACCAGCCGCCCCCCCTCCTCGGGCAGGCCGATCATGAAGCTGCGGTCCTGAAAAGGATGGGCTGCGGCCCCCTCGACCGTGGCAAAGATCCGCGCCGCCGCGACCAGCAGACGCATCGCGCCCAGCCGCAAAGCGGGCAGTTTGGCCAGCGGCACGCGCCATTCCTCGGCAATCGCGGCCTCTTCGCCCGGCATCAGCGCGGCCAGACTATGGGCCAGCGCCGTATCGGGCAGATCGCCCTCGGGCGTGGTCATGCAACTGTCCACTCGAATCGGGCCGAGCGGCATGGCGCCATCGTTGCGCAGCGTGACGCGGAACCGCAATTCGATCCGTGACGCGCTGGTGCTCAACCGCAGCGCCTCAAAACCTATGATCAGCGGATCGGGCGGGGCGACCGGCACAGGCCGGGCCGGTTCGGCCGGAGGGATACGGTTGAACAGGGGCGAGGGTTTGAACACGCCGCGCGCGGGCGGCGTCCTTTCCGGTTCGGCCGCCTGCGGATCGGGCGTGGGGGGATCGGGGCTGTGGGCGGGTGCGGGCCTGCGCGCGATTTCTATGACCGGGCCTCTGGCGATGGGCGGTTCGGGCGCGGCGGGCGCATCGGCATAGGCGGCGACAAAGGCGGATGCGCGCGGGCTTTCCTCATCGGGTGCCGGATCATCCTGCGCCGGATCATCCTGCGCCTCATGGGCCTGATCGAACAGGCGGGCGATGGTGGCGGCATGTTCCTCATCGACTGCGGGTTCGGGCGGGGCGGCCTTGCGCGGGGCGGGGCGGGCCATGCGGCTGGGTGCGGCATCGGCCTGCGCCCGCTTGGCCCGCCGCGCCCGCCAGCGCAGGAACAGCCAGAGCAGGCCCAGTTCCAGGGCCAGCCCGAGCCCGACGCCCAGCGGGTAAAGCATGTCATGCGCCAACGGACGCGGGCCGGCGGCAACCGGCGTTGCGGCAGGGCGCGGCGCGGCGGGGGGCGGCCTTAAGGCCGCAGGGGGCGTTGCCACGGATGCGGCGAGGGCGGGCCGGGCAACAGGCGCCGCAGCCTCGGCGGGCAGGGCCGCCGCGAGTCTGGCCACCGGCGAGGCATGGGCCACCGGCGAGGCATGGGGCATCGGCGAGGTATGGGCCACAGGCGCGGCGGGCGGCGCATAGGCAATGCGTGGGCGGGGCGTTTCGGCGGGGCTGTTCGCTTTGGCCTGAACACGGGGAATGGGCGCGCGCGGTGCATCGCCGCTTTTTATCGGCGGGCCGGGGCGGGGTGTCCAGTCAACGGGGCTTTTGCCGACAGGATCCTTGAACACAGGAATGATCTGCGGATTTTTGGCGGCGGGCGCGAGGGTGGCCGTTGCGGTGGGGGATGCGGGCGGCGATGGGCCGAAAACATCGACGGATTGCGCCTGTGCTCCGGTCGCGCCCAGCGCGAAGGCCACCGGCCATCCTCCCCGCATCGCGCCTGCCACAATGCTGCGCAGCCTCGCCGTTCCGCTCAGGCGGATGGGCGCGGCCCGTGAAGTCCGGCCGGATCTGAACAGTTTGCGCATCGCCCCATTGTCGCTCCAAACAGGTTAGCCGAGGGATAAACCGGGCAAAGGGCTAATCCTAGCTGTGGCTTGCACCTATGCGGATCTGTTCAAAGCCTTAACCGCATATGGCGGCCCCCTTGCGCACCTGTCCGCCTGCACGCTTGTCTCGGGCGCGCGGCGGTGGCATGGGGAGGTATGAGCAATTCCTATAACGCGCCGCTTTCCCCCAAATTCCTCGGCCAGAACACCGGCCTGCCCGCATCGCCCGACGAGGCGGTGCTCGATTATGTGCCCAATCCGCGTGTGGGCAGCCTCTATCTGACGCGCTTTGCCGCGCCCGAGTTTACCTCGCTCTGCCCCGTCACGGGGCAGCCCGACTTTGCCCATATCGTCATTGACTATGCCCCTGATCAGACGATTGTGGAGAGCAAGTCGCTGAAACTGTTTCTTGGCTCGTTCCGCAATCATGCCGGTTTCCATGAGGATGTGACGGTCGGCATCGGCCAGCGCCTGTTTGATGAAATGCGCCCGAAATGGCTGCGTATCGGCGGCTATTGGTATCCGCGCGGGGGCATTCCCATCGATGTGTTCTGGCAATCGGGGTCTGCGCCCGAGGGGCTGTGGGTGCCAGAGCAAGGCGTCGCTTCCTATCGCGGGCGGGGATAAAGGGGCATTATTGCCCTTGCGGCATTCCCCTGTCATCCTAGTGTAACCTTATGTCGGGAGGGCGGGCCTGTGCCTGCCCACCTTGTCGAGGAATATCATGGACGCTCTTGCCGCTTCTGTTGCCGAAACTCCGCCCATCAGCAGCGATCTGGCCGCGATCAAGGCCATTCCCGACCGCTTCTTCAACCGCGAACTCTCGTGGCTGACCTTTAACCAGCGCGTGCTGGAAGAGGCGCGGCGGATGGAATATCCGCTGCTCGAAAGGCTGCGGTTCCTCTCGATTTCTGGCAACAATCTGGATGAATTCCTGATGGTGCGCGTGGCGGGGCTGGCCGGACAGGTGCGCCGCCATATCGCCGAAGTTTCCATCGACGGGCTGACCCCGCCGCGCCAATTGGCCGCGATCCGCGACGAGGTGATGCGGCTGGAGGCGATGCAGCAGGAGATCTGGCTCGAACTGCGCGAGGCGCTGGAGGGCGAGGGCATCCATGTGGTGGGCGACCGGGGCGGGCGCAGCCTCGATCCGGTGCAGTCGCGCTGGCTCAAGGACTACTTCCTCGACCGCATCCTGCCCGTCATCACGCCGCAGGCCATCGACCCGGCGCATCCTTTCCCCTTCGTCACCAATGGCGGCATGGGCGTGATGATGAGCCTGACGCGCATTGCCGACGGCGCGCAGGTGATGGAAATGGTGCTGATCCCCGCCGCCCTGCCGCGCTATGTGCGCATTCCGGGCGATGATGAGGCGGCCTATGTCTCGATCGCCGATGTCATCTGGCTCAATGCGGAAAGCCTGTTTCCCGGTTTTCAGGTGCTGGGCCATGGCGTGTTCCGCGTGCTGCGCGACAGCGACATCGAAATCGAGGAAGATGCCGAGGATCTGGTGCGCTATTTCCGCACCGCGATCCAGCGCCGCCGCCGGGGCAGCGTGATCATGCTCCAGCTTCAGGGCGATTTCCTGCCCGAGGCCGAGCAATTGCTGCGCGATCAATTGCGGCTGGATCATGCGATCATCATCCGCAGTCATGGGCCGATTGACATGGCGGGCCTGTCGGCCATCGTCGATGAAAAGCGGCCCGAGCTGAAATTCGCGCCCTATTCGCCGCGCTATCCCGAACGCATCCTTGAGCATGATGGCGATATTTTCTCGGCCATTCGCGAAAAGGATCTGGTGGTTCACCATCCCTATGAGAGCTTTGAGGTCGTCATCGACTTCCTGCGTCAGGCCGCTGCCGACCCGGATGTGGTGGCGATCAAGCAGACGCTCTATCGCGCGGGCAAGCAGTCCTCGATCATCAACGCGCTGTGCGCCGCGGCCGAGGCGGGCAAGTCGGTCACCGCTGTGGTGGAACTCAAGGCCCGCTTTGACGAAGAGCAGAACCTGCATTGGGCCAGCCAGCTCGAAAATGCCGGGGTTCAGGTGATCTACGGCTTTGTCGACTGGAAGACCCATGCCAAGATCAGCATGGTGGTGCGCAGCGAAAAGGATGGCGACGGGGCGCAGGTCTATCGCACCTATTGCCACTTTGGCACCGGCAATTACCACCCGATCACCGCGCGCATCTATACCGACCTGTCCTATTTCACCGCCGATCAGGCCATCGGGCGCGACGCCAATCAGATCTTCAACTTTATCACCGGCTATGTCGAGCCGCGCCGTACGGCCTTGCTGGCGGTGGCGCCGGTGTCTCTGCGCGAAAGGCTTTATGGCAGCATCGAGCGCGAGATCGCCAATGCCCGCGCGGGCAAACCGGCGCAGATCTGGGGCAAGCTCAACTCGCTGACCGACAGCCAGCTCATCGACCGGCTCTATGAGGCAAGCTGCGCCGGCGTTGAGGTGCGGCTGGTGGTGCGCGGCATCTGCTGTCTGCGCCCCGGCATTCCGGGATTGTCGGAAAACATCACCGTCAAATCAATTATCGGACGCTTTCTCGAGCATACCCGCGTCTGGGCCTTTGCGGGCGGGGCAGCCTTGCCCAATCCGCGCGCCCGCGTCTTTATCTCCAGCGCCGACGGCATGAGCCGCAATCTTGACCGCCGCGTCGAGGTGCTGGTGCCGATCCGCAACAAGACCGTGCACGATCAGGTGCTCGATCAGGTGATGATGGCCAATCTGCTGGACAGCGAGCAAAGCTGGCTGCTGGGCGCCGATGGCCATTACACCCGCGCCGAACTGGGCGAGCAGCCCTTTAACGCGCATCGCTATTTCATGACCAATCCTTCGCTGTCGGGGCGCGGGGCATCGCTGGGGTCTGGGCGCAAGGTGCCCAAACTGGCGCTGCGCCGGGGCCGGGCGTAAAACGGAACGCTATGATTCGCCTCCCCGCTTCTTTTCCGTCCGCGCAGGATCAGCGCGCGATCATCGATATCGGCTCGAACACCGTGCGTCTGGTCATCTATGGCGGGCCGGTGCGCGCGCCTGTGGTGCTCTTCAATGAAAAGGTCACCGCGCGCCTGGGCAAGGGCGTGGCCGAAAGCGGCATGCTTTCGGCCAAGGGGATGGCCACGGCGCTGGGCGCGCTGGCGCGCTTTGCCATGATCCTGAAATTGCGCGGGGTGGACGATGTCCAGACCGTGGCGACGGCGGCGGCGCGCGATGCGGCCAATGGCGGCGAATTTCTCGAACAGGTGGCCGCCCTTGGCCTCTCGCCCCGCCTGCTCTCGGGCGAGGAAGAGGCTGTGGCCAGCGCGCGCGGCGTGCTCTCGGCTTTTCCGGGCGCCTGCGGGATTGTCGCGGATCTGGGGGGCGGCTCGCTCGAACTGATTGATATCGAAGGCGATGCCAAGGGCGGCGGGCGCTGCACCCATGGCGTGACTTTGCCTTTGGGCACTTTGCGTCTGGCGGCGCTGCGGGCGGATGGGAACGAAAAATTCGCCCGCCGCATCCACCGTATGCTCAAGGGTCAGGACTGGGACGCCCATTCGGGGCAGGTGCTCTATCTGGTGGGCGGCTCGCTGCGCGCCTTTGCCCGTTTCGCCATGGAGCAGGTGAACTGGCCGATCGATGATCCCCATGCCTATGAGCTTTCGCCCGAGGAAGTGCTCTCGGCGGTGCGCGCGCTCCAGGCCAAAACGGCGCGGGGCAATGCGCTGAGCCCGATCAACGGGGTGTCGGCCTCGCGTCTGGCCAGCCTTGCCGATGCGGGGGCCTTGCTGGGCCAATTGGTCAAGGAATTGCATCCCTCGCGCGTGGTGTTCTCGGGCTGGGGCCTGCGCGAAGGCTTGCTGGCGGGCACGATGGGCGCGAAAACGGCGGGGCAGGACCCCTTGCTGGCGGGCGTCATCGCCTTTGTGGAAATGCAGCAGCCGGGCCTGTCCTCGGCGGCCGATCTGGTCGCGCGCTGGAGCGGGCGGCTGGCCTATGCCGGGCCGGACAATCTGCGCCGCGCGGCGGTGATGCTGGCGCTGGCCTCCTTGCGTTCGGAACCCAATCTGCGCGCAGAACAGGCCGCGCAATGGGCGCTGCGCAAACGCTGGCTGGGCGTGGACGAGGCCGGGCGCGCGATGATCGCGATGGCCGTGCTGGCCAACAGCGGTCAGGCCGAGATCCCGACTGACCTTCCCCGGCTGGCCCCGTTGCAGGATCTGCGCGAGGCGGTGATCTGGGGCATGGCCACGCGGCTGGCGCGGCGCTTCTGCGCGGGCGCGGGTGAGGTGCTGGAGGCCTCGTCGCTGACCATTTCCGGGCGCAAGCTGGTGCTGGCGACGACCCATGCGATGGCGCCCCTCTATACCGATGCCTGCGCCAAGGATCTGCGCGTGCTGGCCGAGATGATGGGCCTGACCCCGCATCGCCTCAGCGTGGAAACCGCGGCTGATCTGCCTTGATCGCGGGTTTGTCACGGATCTGACTTGGGTCCGTCATGGCGGTGCAATTTGCCTGATATAATCCGCGCGCAACGGGTTCTATCGGGGAAATGCCATGGCGCGCGCTGCTTTTGCTACGGGGCTCGATCCGGCCCAGACGGCCTTTCTGTTTGGCGAAGGGGGCGATCATCGCAGCGGCGATGGGGCGGTCGTTTCGGCCAAGGGCGGGATCGCCTCATGGCTCGATCTGCCCGAACCGCCCGATCCCAAGGGGCTGCGGCCCAAGCGGCGCTATCGCACGGTGTGGATTTCCGACGTTCATCTGGGCACGCGCGGCTGCAATGCCGATATGCTGGTGTCCTTCCTGCGCTCGGTGGAAACCGAAACGCTCTATCTGGTGGGCGACATTATCGACGGCTGGCGGTTGAAAAAGGGCTGGTATTGGCCCGACGCGCATAATGAGGTGCTGCGCCGCATTCTGAAGATGGCGCATCGCGGCACGCGGGTGGTCTTCATCTGCGGCAATCATGACGAGATGCTGCGCCCCTATGCGGGCCTGACCTTTGGCGGGGTCGAACTGCTGCTCGATGCGATCCACACCACGGCCGATGGGCGTCGCTTGCTGGTGGTGCATGGCGATGCGTTTGACGCCATCGTGCTTTATCACCGCTGGCTCGCCTTTCTGGGCGACAAGGCCTATGAGCTGATGCTGCGGGTCAACACCACGTTCAACGCGGTGCGGCGGCGGATGCATCTGCCCTATTGGTCACTTTCGGCTTACCTCAAAAAGCGGGTCAAGAACGCGGTCCAGTTCATCACCCGCTATGAGGAGGCAGTCGCCCATGCCGCCGCCGAGCGGGGCGTTGATGGCGTGGTGTGCGGCCATATCCATTCGGCCGAAATCCGCCAGTTCGGCGCGATCACCTATTACAATGACGGCGACTGGGTGGAAAGCTGCACCGCGCTGGTCGAGGATTTTGCCGGAGCGATGAGCATCATCGACTGGCTGGCCGAATTGAAGAAGAATGCCGCCGATAAGGCCCCGGTGGCCCATGAGGCGATGCCGGTGGGCGTGCCTGCGTGACCGATCTTCGGATTGCTATCGCCAGCGACGCATGGTTTCCCCAGGTCAATGGCGTGGTGCGCACGCTGGCCGCCACGGTCGATCATCTGCGCGCGCGCGGGGCGGCGGTCGAGATGATCACGCCTGATCGGTTTCTGACCATGCCCATGCCCGGCTATGCCCAGATCCGTCTGGCCGTGGCGCCGCGTTTCAACGCGCGGCGGATGCTTGACGCCTACCGCCCCGACATCGTCCATATCGCCACCGAAGGCCCGATCGGCTGGGCCGCGCGCGGCTGGTGCCGGGCGCGCGGGGTGCCCTATACCAGCGCCTTTCACACGCGATTTCCCGAATATCTGGCGCTGCGTTCGGGGCTTTCGGCCGAATGGTTCTGGCCGGTGATGCAGCGTTTCCATGGCGCCTCGCGCGCGATCATGGTGGCCACGCCCAGCCTTGACCTCGAATTGGCCGCGCGCGGATTGGCCCAGACGCGCCGCTGGAGCCGGGGCATCGACCATTCCCAGTTTACCCCCGACGGGCCGGTGACGCCGGACATGGCCGACCTGCCGCGCCCGATCCTGCTGAATGTGGGGCGGGTGGCGCCGGAAAAGAACCTTGAGGCTTTCTGCGAATTGCAGACCCCCGGCAGCAAGGTCGTGGTGGGCGATGGCCCGGCGCTGGCCGAGATGCAGCGGCGATACCCCCATGTGCATTTCCTTGGCCCCAAAAGCGGCGCGGCGCTGGCGGCGGCCTATCGCGCCGCTGATTGCTTTGTCTTTCCCAGCCGCACCGACACATTCGGGCTGGTCATCATTGAGGCGCTGGCCTGCGGGGTGCCGGTGGCGGCCTATCCGGTGGCCGGGCCGCTCGACATTCTGGGCGCGGACGGGCGGGGCGAGGGCGCGATGGCCCCCGAACCGGTCGCCGCGCTGGACGAGGATCTGGATGTGGCGGTGGCGCGCGCGCTGGGCCTGTCGCGGGCCGGGGCGGCGGCGTTTGGCGCGGGCTTTACCTGGGAAAACGCCACCAACCAGTTTCTGGCCGCGATTGCGGGCGCGCTGGAGATGGTGCGCGCGGCCTGATCGGCGCTTGGCTTCACCCGCCTCCATGGGCTAACACCGGCCCATAGGGGGATTGGGCATGGGTTTGGGCACGGCGGCGCTGTTTGCATTGGGCTGGATCGGCCTGCTCTTTGCGGTGGCCACGCTGGCCGAGGCCTATGGCGAATTGCCGCGCGGGCGGCTGCGTCTGGCGCAACCGGGGCTCAAACGGCTCAGGCTTGGGGCCTATACGCTGGCGCTGGGGGTCTATTGCTCCAGTTGGACCATTTATGGCGCGGTGGGCAGCGTGGTGCGCGAGGGGTGGAATTTCCTGCCCATCTATCTGGCGCCGATTGCCTTGCTGGCGCTGGCGCCGGGCTTTCTGCGTCGCCTTTCGGCCACCCTGCGCGAGACGCAGGCGACCACACCGTCCGACTTTATCGCGGCCCGTTTCGGCCACGACGTTGTGGTGGCGCGGCTGGTCACGGTGATCGCGCTGGCGGGCAGCGTGCCCTATATGGCGCTGCAATTGCGGTCGATCGGCACGGCCATGGCGATCATCACCGGCAATGGCGATACGGTGGTGGCGCCCACGATGCTGGGGGCGGCGGGTTTGCTGGCGCTGTTTGCGATCCTGTTCGGCGCGCGGCGGTTTGAACGTTCGGGCCGGTCCGAAGGCATGGTCTATGCCATTGCGCTCGAATCGGGGATCAAGCTGCTGGCGCTCTTTGTTGTCGCGGCGCTGGCCGTCGGTATCATCATGCAGGCCGATGGCGCGCGCGCGGAGCAGGGGCTGGCCCAACTGGCCCGCCATTTCCGTGCTGCCGATATTTCGCTCGAAACCGGGGTGATCGCGCTGATTTCGGCCTGCGCGATCCTCGTCCTGCCGCGCCAGTTCTACATGGCGCTGGTCGAGGCGCGCGATGTCGATGATCTGCCGCGCGCGCGCTGGGGCGTGGTGGCCTATGTGCTGGCGATGGTGCTGCTGGTCGTGCCGATCGCATGGGCGGGGATCATCGCGCTGGGCCATGGCGTGGCGCCTGATTTCTATGTGCTTTATCTGCCGCTGGCCTCCGGGCATGGGGTGATCGCGGCCGCCGCGCTGATCGGCGGGATCAGCGCGGCGGCCGCCATGGTCATCACCGACGCCACCGCGCTGGCGGCCATGGTGTCGAACGATCTCATTTTTCCCTCGCTGCTGCGCGGCGGGGTGGGGGTTGGCGCAGAGGCGGGGGCCGGGGCGGGCGTGCTGGGGCGGCGGATGTTGCTGGTGCGGCGTGCCTCGATCGTGGGGGTCATCGCGCTGGCGCTGACATGGGCTGAACTGGTCTCTCCGCGCCAGACGCTGGCCTCGATCGGGCTGGTGGCCTTTGCCGCGATGGCGCAATTCACGCCGCATATGATTCTGGCCGTGTTCGGCGGCAACCGCGATGGCATGGCCGCACGGGCCAGCCTTGGCGCGGGGCTGGTGCTGTGGCTCTATACGCTGGCGCTGCCGCCGATCCTGCCCGAAGGCTGGCGGGTGTGGCTGGCGGCCGGGCCGCTTGATCCGCTGCGGCTGCTGGGCATCGGCCATGCGCCGCCGCTGGTGCATGGGGTGCTGTGGTCGCTGGGGGGCAATCTGGCGATGTTCCTTGCCGTTTCGGCGCGGCGGGGGGCGGGCAATCCGCTGCCCTCGCTGATGGGGTGGCAGCGGCAGGTGTCGGACCTGTCGGACCTCAAAGACCTGACCGCCAGTTTCATCGGCCACGAACGCGCCGAGCGCGAATTTGCCGATGCGCGGCGGGGCATGGCCATCGACAGCCGCTCGGCCCAGCGCGCGCGCAAGCTGATCGCGGCCGTGGTGGGGGCCAGCAGCGCGCGCGCGCTGGTGGCCAGCGCGATGGCGGGGGGCACGATGAGCCTTGCCGCCGTCACGCGGTTGCTGGACGAGCGCGGGCAGTCGCTGACCTTCTCGCGGCAATTGCTGGCGGCCACCTTTGAGAACATCGAGGCGGGCATCAGCGTGGTCGATGGCGAGCAGAAGCTGGTGGCGTGGAACACGCGCTATGAGCAATTGTTCGATTATCCGCCGGGGCTGCTTTATGTGGGCGCGCCGGTGGCGGATCTGATCCGCCACAATGCGCGGCGCGGCGATTTCGGCGCGGGGGCCGATGTCGAGCATGAGGTGGAAAAGCGCCTGCGCCATTTGCGGCGCGCGCAGGAATACACCTTCGAGCGCTATCGCCCCGACGGGCAGGTCATCAAGATGGTGGGCGGGCCGATGCCGGGCGGCGGCTATGTGACCAGCTTTATCGACATCACGACCGAGGCGCAGGTGCGCGCCGAATTGAAACGCACATTGGCGGGGCTGGAGAGCCGCGTGGCCGAGCGCACGCATGAATTGTCCGAGGCGAACCAGCGTCTGGCGCAGGCGGATCGCGACAAGACGCGTTTTCTGGCCGCGGCGAGCCATGACCTGTTGCAGCCGCTGCATGCCGCGCGGCTGTTCACTGCTGCTCTGGCGCGCGATGTGCCCGAACATTCGCGGGTGCTGGTGGGGCGGGTGGACAATGCGATCATCGCGGCGGAGGATCTGCTGCGCGCGCTGCTCGACATTTCCAAACTGGATGCGGGCGGGGTGCAGGCCCGGCCGGAGCCGCTGTTGCTGGCGCCTTTCCTGCGCGATCTGGTCGAGAATTTCCGCCCGATGGCCGAACAGAAGGGGCTGGAACTGCGTCTGGCGCGGATGAGTGCGCGGCCGATGGTGCTGCGCACCGATCCGGGCCTGTTGCGCTCGCTTCTCCAGAACTTCCTCACCAATGCCCTGCGCTATACGCTCGATGGCGGAGTGCTGGTGGGCGCGCGCTGGCGGCATGAGGCGCAGGGGGGAGAACAGGGGGCGGCGCAGGGCGAGGAACTGCGCATCGATGTCATCGACACCGGCGTCGGCATCCCGCCGCAGCAGCGCGAGGCGATCTTTGGCGAATTCACCCGCCTTGGCGAGGTCGAGGCCGAGGGGCTGGGGCTGGGTCTGGCGCTGTCGCGGCGGATCGCGCGCTTGCTGGGCGCGCGGATCGAGGTGGTCTCGCAGGTGGGCCGCGGCAGCCGCTTCAGCCTGACCCTGCCCGCCGCGCAGGATGCGGTGACGATGAGCCTGCCCAGTGCCGCGCCTCCGCCCGGCAGCGTGGCCGCCCATGCGCGTGCGCTCAATGTGCTGGTGCTGGACAATGACCCGCTGACCGTGGAGGCGACCGCCGCGCTGCTGACGGCGCTGGGCCACCATCCCCACGGCGCCGAGGATGGCGATGCTGCCCGCGCCATCCTGCGCAAGGGTCCGGTCGATGCGGTGCTGGCCGATTATCGGCTGGATACGGACGAGGACGGGCTGAGCGTGGTGGAAAGCCTGCGCGCCGAGCGGCCGGGCCTGCCTGCGATGCTGATTACCGCCGAGACGAATCCGGCGATTCGCGAGCGGGCGGTAGAACTGGGCGTGGTGATGATGGCCAAGCCGGCGAATGTGGCGGGGATCGAGGGGTTTTTGGCGGGGGTTTAAGGTTTAAGTTTTGATGCGAGCGACTGGACCCTCGAGCTCCCGTTACTGTCTGCGTTGTGCCAAGGGTTCGGCGTCTGGTGTCGGACGCACCGCAGGCTTTAAAAACCCACGTAATGCCAGCGTAAAACACCACCCCCTGACCGGGATTGTTAAGGGCCCCCGCCCTTAACCCGCCGGAGGCACGTTCTAAACCTTACCCCTTCAGATCCAGCCCCAAAGACCGCGCCACCAGCGCCGCCTGTGTCCGGTTGCGCACGTCGAGTTTGCGCATGATCGCGGTCATATGGGCTTTGACCGTGGCCTCCGCGATGCCAAGGTTATGGGCGATCTGCTTGTTCAATTGGCCGTCGAGCACCGCCAACAACACTTTCAACTGCGTCGGGGTCAGGCCCGCAACCTCGCGGCGGATGGTGTCGAGTTCGCCATGGGCATCGGGCGCGGCGGGCGCGGCGGCGCCCAGCGTATCGGCGATCACGGCCTCGATGGCGGACAGGTCGCTGTCCTTGGAGAGGAAGCCGATGGCGCCGAACGCGCGGGCCTCCTGCGGCGCGGCGCTGCCCTCGGCGCTGGAGACGACAAGGATCGGCACATCGGGCTTTTCGGCATGGAGCAGCGCGATGCCCGAATAGCCCACCGCGCCCGGCATTTTCAGATCCAGCGTGATGAGTGCAAGGTCGCTGGCCTCGGCGGCGGCGCGGGCGGCGGCGGTCAGTGTTCCGGCCTCGACAATGCGCGCCTGCGGCAGGACCCGGTTGACGGCGAGGCTGAGCGCCTGACGGAAGAGCGGGTGGTCATCGGCAATAAGGACGGTCTGGGTCACGTGAGGCAGGCTTTCAGGCAATGATGCTGCCGACTCGCCACCTTGGCCGGGCTGTCGGTTCTGCCCCTTATGATAGACCCGCAGGCCCATGCGGCAAGCCCTTGCGGGCGTTTGCGCGCACCAAAAATGAACGGGCCGTCAACTTTCGTTGGCGGCCCGTCCGTGATTCCATCAGCTTGTCTTATGCGTTGGCCAGTTGCGGGCGGTTGGCCAGCAGGTGATCGACCACCGAAGGATCGGCCAGCGTACTGGTGTCGCCCAGATTGCCCACGTCATTTTCCGCGATCTTGCGCAGGATGCGGCGCATGATCTTGCCCGAACGGGTCTTGGGCAGGCCGGGGGCGAACTGGATCACGTCGGGCGTGGCGATGGGGCCGATTTCGCGGCGCACCCATGCGATCAGTTCCTTGCGCAAAGCCTCGTCGGGTTCGACGTCCGCATTGCAGGTGACATAGGCATAGATGCCCTGACCTTTGATCTCATGGGGCATACCCACCACGGCGGCCTCGGCCACATGCTCATGGGCGACCAATGCGGATTCGATTTCCGCCGTGCCCATGCGGTGGCCCGAGACGTTGATCACGTCGTCGATGCGGCCGGTGATCCAGTAATAACCGTCCTCGTCGCGGCGGCAGCCGTCGCCGGTGAAATAATAACCGGCAAAGGTGGTGAAATAGGTCTGGAAGAAACGTTCCGCATCGCCCCAGACGCCGCGCATCTGACCCGGCCACGAGTCCGCAATGACGAGGCAACCGTCGCCGGGGCCTTCCATGATCGTGCCGTCATTGTCGAGCAGCAGCGGTTGCACGCCAAAGAAGGGGCGCGAGGCCGAGCCGGGCTTCAACGCCGTGGCGCCGGGCAGGGGGGTGATCATCGTCCCGCCCGTTTCGGTCTGCCACCAGGTGTCCACGATGGGGCAGCGGCCTTCGCCCACCACCTTGTGATACCATTCCCACGCCTCGGGGTTGATCGGTTCGCCCACCGAGCCAAGGACGCGCAGCGAGGCGCGGCTGGTCTTTTTCACCCATTCGTCGCCCTCGCGCATCAGCGCGCGCAGGGCCGTGGGGGCGCCGTAGAAGATCTCGACCTGATACTTGTCCACCACCTGCCAGAAGCGGCTGGGATCGGGATAATTGGGCACGCCCTCGAACATCAGCGTGGTGCCGCCGTTGAGCAGCGGGCCATAGATCAGATAGGAATGGCCCGTCACCCAGCCCACGTCCGCCGCGCACCAGTAGATCTGGCCGGGGCGATAATCGAAGACATATTGATGCGTGGCCGAAACCCACACCGAATAGCCGCCGGTGGTGTGCAGCACGCCCTTGGGCTTGCCGGTCGAACCGGAGGTGTAGAGGATGAACAGCGGGTCTTCGGCGTTCATCTCCTCAGGGGTGTTTTCGGGCGAGGCGGCGGCGCAGGCCGTGTGCCAGTCGATGTCGCGGCCCGCCACCATGGGCACATCGCCCCCGGTGCGCTTGAGCACGATCACCTTTTCAATGCCCGGCGCATGGGCGGCGGCGGCATCTACGTTTTTCTTGAGCGGAACCTTCTTGCCCCCGCGCAGACCTTCATCCGCCGTGATGACGATGCGGCTGCCGCAATCCTCGACGCGGCCGGCCAGCGCCTCGGGGCTGAACCCGGCGAAGACGATGGAGTGGATCGCGCCGACACGGGCGCAGGCCAGCATCGCCACCGCCGCTTCGGGCACCATGGGCAGGTAGATCGTCACCCGGTCGCCGCGCGCCACGCCCTGATCCTTCAGGACATTGGCAAAGCGGCACACCATTTCGTGCAGCTCGCGATAGGTGATGCGGCGTTCGGCCTCATCGGGGCTGTCGGGTTCCCACAGGATGGCGATCTGGTCGCCGCGCGTGGCCAGATGGCGATCCAGCGCATTGGCCGACAGATTGAGCGTGCCGTCCTCGAACCAGCGGATGCCGAAATCGCCCGCGTGATAGGATGTGTTCTTGACCTTGGTGAACGGCTTGATCCAGTCGATGCGCTGCGCTTCGGTCGCCCAGAAAGCGTCGGGATCGCTCACCGACTGCTGATACATGGCGGTATAGCGCGCGTCGTCGATCAGGGCGTTTTCGGCCCATTCGGCGGGGACGGGATAGATGGCTTCGCCCACGTTTCAGCACTCCTCTCAAAATTCGTTCCGATGGACGTAACGTGAGGGAGCCCCTCGCGCAGCCCATTCTTTGGAACAATACTAGGCCAATATGGTCCAAGTCGTAGCCCTTACCAAGGTCGTACATGCAAGGTCGGCAAATAAACCTTGGTCGGGATAGATCGTAACGGCTGTTACGAGTGATCTTTCCATCACGGATCGGACTGTCCCCCGCAAGAAGGGATGGCCAAAAGGATGGAGAGGATTGATGACGCTTTTTCGGGGAAAGGCGCGCGCCATGGCCGTGTTGCTGGGCGCGTCGGCACTGGCCGCGCCGGGGGCCGTAATGGCAAAACCGGCGCCTGCGCTGAGCGCGCGTGAGGCGGCCCTGCTGGCCCGGCTGGAAAAGCTGGAGGCCGAGGTGAGCCAGTTGCGCGCCGATGCCGCCAACGCCCGCCAGCAGCAGGGCGAGGCCGTGCAGGTGGCCCAAAACGCGGCCCAAAACGCGGTCACGCAGGCCAATACCGCCACGCAGGTGGCCCAGAGCGCCGCCAAGGAGGCCAAGGCCACCGGCGAGCGCGTGGCCGCGGTGGAAAAGAAGCCGACGCCTGAGGGGATGCGGGTTGGCGCAACGAACATCCGTATCGGCGGCTTCCTGAAATTCAACGCCGATTACAGCCATTTCGACGGCGGCACCGTGGCCACCAACACGCTGGGCCGCGATTTCTATCTGCCCCAGGCGATTCCCGTGGTGACCCCCACCAGCAGGGGCACCACCGACACCGATTTCAACGCCAAGCAGACGCGCATCTGGCTCAATCTGGACACGACGGTGGCCGGTCATACCCTGCGCGGCTATCTGGAAACCGATTTCCAGACCACCGCCAGCGCGGCGGCCAGCGTGACCGGCGGCGGCAGCCAACGCACGACCAACGGCTATACGCTGGCGCTGCGCCGCGCCTTTGTCCAGCTCGACAAATGGACCTTCGGTCAGGACTGGAGCACGTTCCAGAACACCGCCGTTTTGCCCGAATCGACCGATTTCGTGGGCGCGACCGAAGGCACCGTTTTCGTGCGCCAGCCTCTGGTGCGCTATTCCACCCCGCTCTCCAAGGTGGCTACGCTGCACGTCTCGGTTGAAAACCCCGAGAGCGCGACGGCCAATGCAGGCTCGGCCGCGCTGGTGGAAAACGGCACCGACCATCTGCCCGATTTTGTCGCCCGCCTGAACTATATGACGCGGCGGGGCGAGATCAGCTTTGCCGCGCTGGGCCGTCAGGTGCGCACCGAGGCGGCGGGCACGGGGATCACCCGCGCGGGCTTTGGCGGGTCGTTTGCGGGCAAGATCTTCCTCAATGAAAAGCGCACCAGCGACCTGCGTTTCTCGGCCACCTATGGCCAGAACATCGGGCGCTATGTGGGCCTGAACTTTGCCCCCGATGCGGTCTATGTCGCGGCCACCAACAGCCTGGCCGATGTCCGGGTGTTTGCCGCATTGGCCGCCGCGCGGATCGCGATCACGCCCACCTTGCGCGTCAATGTCATCGGGTCGATGCAGAACGCCGACTATGACGGTTCGCTCAGCCCCACCGCCATTGCCGCCTATAACAAGAAGGCGTGGTCGGGCGCGGTCAACCTGTTCTATTCGCCGGTCAAGGCCATCGACCTTGGCATCGAATATCGCCACGGCCAGCGCGAACTGGTCAATGGCCAGAAAGGCAACATCGACCGGCTCGAGTTTGCCGCACGCTATAATTTCTGATCTAATCAAATCATAACGGGTCAAAAGACCCATAACGGGAGCGCCTGTCATGTCTGTATTGCATGAAACGGCAGAGGATCTAGCCAGACTGCCAAAGCATCATGTCGCCACCCATGACGAGAAACTGGTGATTACCGCCAGCTCGCTGGGCACGGTCTTCGAATGGTATGATTTCTATCTCTACGGTCTGCTGACCGCGATCATCGCGGCCCAGTTCCTGACCGGCCTTAATCAGACCACGTCCTTTATCATGGCGCTGCTGGTGTTTGCGGCAGGCTTTATCGTGCGCCCGTTTGGCGCGCTGGTGTTTGGTCATATCGGCGATCTGTTCGGGCGCCGCTATACTTTCATCATCACGTTGACGGTGATGGGCCTGTCGACCTTCCTCGTCGGCTGTCTGCCCACCTATAAGCAGGTTGGCGTGGCGGCGCCCATCATGCTGGTGGTGCTGCGCATGTTTCAGGGGCTGGCGCTGGGCGGCGAATATGGGGGCGCGGCCACCTATGTTGCCGAACATGCGCCTGCCGGAAAGCGCGGGCTCTACACGAGCTGGATCCAGATAACGGCCACCGCCGGGCTTGCCATGGCGCTGCTGATCGTCATCACCGTGCGCTCGCCTGTGACGGGCGTGGGCGAGGAAGCCTTCAAGCAATGGGGCTGGCGCATTCCCTATCTGATCTCGGGCCTGTTCCTGGTGCTGGGCCTGTGGCTGCGCCTGAAGCTGCATGAAAGCCCGGTGTTCCAGAAGATCAAGTCGGAAGGCAGCGGCTCGAAGGCTCCGTTGAAGGACGCATTCGGTAAGTGGTCGAACCTCAAGATCGTGCTGATCGCCTTCTTCGGCGCCATCGCGGGTCAGGCTGTCGTGTGGTACACGGGCCAGCTCTATGCGATGTATTTCCTTGAAAAAATGCTCAAGGTTGACGGCCTGACCGCCAACACGCTGATCATTACCGCGCTTCTGCTCGCCACGCCTTTCTTCCTGATCTTCGGCATGCTTTCGGACAAGATCGGTCGCAAGCCCATCATCCTGACCGGCTGCGCGCTGGCCGCTCTCACCATGTTCCCCGTGTTCCATGCGCTGACCGAGGCGGCCAATCCGGCTCTGGCCCATGCGCAGGCCAATGCCCCGGTCAAGGTCACGGCCTATCCGGGCGAATGTTCCTCGCAATTCGACCCTGTGGGCGCCAACAAGTTTGACACCACCAGCTGCGACATCGTGAAGAACGCTCTGGCCAAGGCGGCGATCAATTACGAAAACGTGGCCGCGCCTTCGGGTTCGGTGGCCAGCGTTTCGATCGGCGGCAAGACCATCATCGCCCCCGATCCGGCCCAGATTTCGGGCGAGGACAAGAAGAAGGCGATTGCCGACTTCACCACCGCGCTGGTCGGCAAGGCGGCAACGCCCGCAAAGCCCGCCGAGGGCGGCAAGCCTGCAGTGGAGGCCAAGCCTGCGGTCGTGGGTGAACTGACCAAGGTGGGCTATCCCACCAAGGCCGACCCGGACCAGATCGACAAGCCCAAGGTCGTGGCGATCCTGTTCTATCTCGTACTGCTGGTCACGATGGTCTATGGCCCGATTGCGGCCATGCTGGTCGAACTCTTCCCCAGCCGGATCCGCTACTCGTCCATGTCGCTGCCCTATCATATTGGCAATGGCTGGCTGGGCGGTCTGCTGCCTGCCATCGGCTTTGCCATGGTCGCGGCCAATGGAGATATCTACTATGGCTTCTGGTATCCGGTGATCGTGGCGGCGGCCACCTTCTTCTTTGGCCTGTTCTTCCTGCCCGAGACTTTCCGCCGCAACATTGATGAATAATACTTAGGTCTTACTCCCTTGAAAGTCGCGTCCTGATCTGGCCTATTTGGCCCAAATCAAGGCGCGACTTTGCTTTTGCGCCCAAAGGCGCGTTCATCCTGCCTCTCAAGGAGACTTGCCATGACCACCGATGCCGCCATCAGCCACCAACTCACCACCCGCGATGGCGTGGTGCTGGACGTGCGCCCCGCCACCGAGGCCGATGAAGCCGCGCTTTCGGCCTTTTTCGACGCGGTGTCCGAACAGGACCGCCGCTTCCGCTTTTTCGCGGCGGGCGAGCATGTCAGCCATGACCAGCTTGATCCCTTGATCCACGCCGACCATTTCCGCAGCGAAAGCTATATCGCTTTTGAACATACGACCGGCGAACTGGTCGGTTCGGGCCTGCTGGCCTGCGACAACCAGCTCGACACGGGCGAAGTGGCGGTGTCGGTTCATGCCGATTATCGCGGGCGAGGCGTGGGCTGGGCTCTGCTCGACCTGCTGGCGCGCGAAGCCGAGCGCCGGGGCGTGCGCCGCGTGATCTCGATCGAGAGCCGCGACAACCATGCCGCCATCGAGGTCGAGCGCGACAAGGGCTTTACCCCCGAGGCTTTCGAAGGCGATCCGACTTTGGTCGTTCTATCGAAAACCTTCCGATAAGGCGATAGTCATGGCCAGAATTCATAAACATGAGGATGGCCATGAGCGAGCTTTATACTTCAGCCTGGCAAGAAAGCATCGAGAACCGCGAAGCTTTCTGGAGCCGCGCTGCCGGGGCTGTTGAATGGAGCAAGGAGCCGTCGCGCGCATGGGACGATGCGCGCGGCTGGTTTCCCGACGGATCGCTGAACACGGCCGTCAATGCGATTGACCGCCATGTTGCCGCCGGGCGCGGTGATGCCGCCGCCATCATCTATGACAGCCCGGTCACCGATACCGTCGAAACCTATTCCTATGCCCGTCTGGCCGATGAAGTGGGCCGCGTGGCTGCGATGCTGGCCCGTCTTGGCGTGAGGCGCGGGGATCGCGTGATCCTCTATATGCCGATGATCCCCCAGACGATGTTCGCGATGCTGGCCTGCGCGCGATTGGGCGCGGTGCATTCGGTGGTGTTCGGCGGCTTTGCCGCGCATGAACTGGCCAAGCGCATCGATGACGCCACCCCGCGCCTGATCCTGACCGCCAGCGCAGGGATCGAAGGCAGCCGCAGGATCGCCTATAAGCCGATGGTGGACGAGGCGCTGCGCACATCAAACCATCAGCCCGACCATGTGGTGCTGTTTCAGCGCGATGTGCTGGCGGCCGAGCTTGTCGCCCCGCGTGACATTGACTGGGCCGCGATGATCGAGGAAACACGCGCCGATCCCGTGCCCCCGCCCGCCGAAATGGCGGCCGATGATCCGCTCTACATTCTCTATACCAGCGGCACCACCGGCACCCCCAAGGGCGTCGTGCGCGAGAATGGCGGCCATGCGGTTGCTCTCACATGGAGCATGGCCAACATTTACGGCGTGGGTCCGGGCGATGTGTTCTGGGCGGCCAGCGATGTGGGCTGGGTCGTGGGCCATTCCTATATCGTCTATGCGCCCTTGCTTGTGGGGGCCACCACGGTCCTGTTCGAGGGCAAGCCGGTGGGCACGCCCGACGCAGGCACGTTCTGGCGCACCATCCAGCGTCACGGGGTCAAGATCTTCTTCACCGCCCCCACCGCGATCCGCGCCATCCGCAAGGAGGACCCCTCGGCCTCCTTCCTGCGCGAGATCGGCACCGGGCCTTTGCAGGCGGTGTTTCTGGCGGGCGAGCGGGCCGATCCCGACACGATCCACTGGCTGGAGGAACATTCCGCCCTGCCGGTGATCGACCACTGGTGGCAGACCGAGTTGGGCTGGCCGGGGGTGGCCACCTGCCATGCGCTGGGCGACACGCGCCGCCGTGCGGGCAGCGCGGGCTTTCCGGTGCCGGGCTATGAATTTGCGATTCTGGGCGACGATGGCAAGGAACTGGGCCGTGACCAGTCGGGCTTTGTCGCCGTGCGCGAGCCCTTGCCGCCGGGCGCCTTCCGCACGCTGTGGAACAACAAGGCGGGCTGGGAAAAGAACTTTGCCGCTTTCCCCGGATGGTATGAAACGGGCGATGCGGGCTATATCGACGCTGATGGCTTCGTCCATATCATGGGCCGCACCGATGACATCATCAATGTCGCGGGCCATCGCCTGTCCACCGGGCAGATGGAGCAGATCGTGGCGGCGCAGGACGGCGTGGCCGAATGCGCGGTGATCGGGGCGGATGATGCCATCAAGGGCATGGTGCCGATCGCCTTTGTCGTGCCGCGCGCCGGGTTTGATGCCGACGCCAGCCTGCCCGCGCGGGTGATCGCCGGGGTGAGGGGTGAATTGGGCGCGGTGGCCGCGCTCAAGACCGCCTATGTGGTGGGGGCACTGCCCAAGACGCGTTCGGGCAAGATCCTGCGCAATCTGCTGCGCAGGATCGCCAATGGCGAGGCATGGACCTGTCCGCCCACCATCGATGATCCGGCCATCCCGGCCGCCATCGAAAGCGTGATCCGGCAGGACAGCGCGAAAGTTGCCTAAAAATTGGCGCTGTAACTGAGCATGAGACGGTCGCGCGCGCAGCCCGCCAGCGCGGCGACCTCTCCGGGGGCGGTGTCGCTGCTGCGCGCAAGGCGGTATTCCAGCCGCAGATGGCCCGGCCCCACCGGCGCATCGGCGCCTGCCGACAGGCGCCATCCCTCCATCATCCGGTCGCGGTTGCGCAGGGCAGGGCCGATGACCGCGCGATCATACAATTGCGTGCGCAGCGCCCCCGCGCCCGCAAACAGCCGTGTGCCCAGCGGCAAGGCCGCCAGCGCCAGCGGATAGGCCAGATGCGCGCCCACAAAGATCTCGCGCGTCAGGGAAAGGCTGAAATGGTCCTGCGGATTGTCGGCCCAATCATTGGCGTCGATCACCTTGACCCCGGCATGCTGAAAATCCAGCCCCAACAGCGCGCGCCCCTGCAGCGTAGGGGGCAGCACAGGGCGCTCCAGCGTGATGACCGCCACGTCCATCCGCCGGTTAAGCGGCGTTTGGGTGCCATTATGGGCCAGCGCGGTCATGGCCGTCTCGCTGACGATGTCGGTGGAGAGATGCGCGCCGCGCAGCGCCCGGTGCAAAATGCCCGCATGAACGCAGATCGGCGCCAGCCCGGCAGCGAGCAGCGCACCCAACCCAAAAGTTGCAGCACAAGCAAGGCGGCGCATGGCTATCCTCCCCCGTGGACCATTTGATCCGCAATACCCGGGAATCAGCGCTTGGTTCCCGCGCAACGCTGTTTTAGCACGTCGGTATTGAAGATAGAATTTGTCGGTTTTGGTTACATATACTGGTTAATACCGATTCCCGCTTTGGTGCCCCTCTACTCTTCATGGCGCCAGGGCCGCGAAGCAGGGCGGTATAATCGCGAAATCGGGCGCGCGCAGGGGCCGTTGCGCGATTAACCCATCGTCATTTTTCTGCGCCAAAGATGAAGGGCCCCCGGCGAGAATCGCCATGAAAGAGCCGGGCGGGGGGCGGCGAAAAGCCGGTATTTCCGCCGATTCGCATATGTCCAGCAGAGGGGTGTGTGTCATTTGGGCATCACTCCGCCTTGTCATGGATGTGTCATAATCCCGTCAAAAAAGTGCAACCCCCTCAACCTATTGGCGGCCTCAGTCTGCACCTAATACCAAATGGCCGGATGGGAACACTCTTCCTTTCCTCTCGTCCGGCTGTGCCTTTGATGGGGGTTATATGTTCTCTGCTTCTCGTTTCCTCGCTGCGGCGAGCTGTCTTGCGTTGTCTGCGCCTGCCCTGGCCGCAGAGGACGCCGCCCCGCCCACGGGTGACACCTCGGGCCTGACCGACATCGTGGTGACCGCGACCAAGCGCGAAACCAACCTGCAAAAGACGCCGATCTCGATCAGCGTTGTGAACGCCGAGGAAATCAAGAAGCGTCACGTCCAGAGCCTGTTCGATCTGGGCGACGGCGCTGTGCCTTCGCTGCGCGTTGCCCCGTTTGAAGCGCGCGTTTCGGCGCTGACCATCGGTATCCGCGGCATCGTTCCGCTCGACGCCAACCAGCCGGCCCGTGAACAGGGCGTGGGCATCTACATCGACGGCGTGTATCTGGGCCGCCAGCATGGCGTGAACGCCGCGCTCTTCGATCTGGAGCGTATCGAAGTGCTCAAGGGTCCGCAGGGCACGCTGTTCGGCCGCAACACCGAAGGCGGCGCGCTCTCGATCGTGGCCAAGGCCCCCTCGGGCAAGTTCGGCGGCCGCATCCAGGGCGGCATCGGCAACTATGGCTCGCACAATGCCGAGCTGCACCTCGACCTGCCCGAATACAAGAACTTCTCGGTCAAGCTGGACGGCGTTCTCCAGTATCAGGACCCCATCACCAAGAACCCGATGCCGGGTCAGCTGGGCTGGGGCTATTACGACCGCAAGGGTCTGCGCGCCGCCGTGCGCTGGAAGCCCGCCGCCAACATCACCAACGACTTCTCGTTCGACGTCAGCCAGGACAAGAACACCCCGTTCTACAGCCAGCTGCTGAACTATAACCCGAACGGCTGCGTTGCCGGTCTTCAGTCGGCAGTTCCCAACTGCTATCTGCCCGGCACCGCCTACACCAACCTGACCGGCACGGTGAAGGCTCTGCCCAGCATCGTGCAGGTCACGCCGAACAACCGCATGGCGGTGGCCGACATCGGCGTGCCGCAGCAGGCCTCGGTCGACACCACGCGCGGCTATACCAACTCGCTCAAGTGGAAGGTCACGCCGGATCTGGAAATCCGCTCGATCACCGCATGGCGTCAGGTGACGGCAACCCAGTGGGACAACTCGGGCGGCGCCCACCGCGTTCCGGCCTACACCGCCAACGGCGGCTTCAGCCGCTACAGCCTCGCCAACCTGTGGCAGGCCCAGTTCAGCCAGGAATTCCAGGCTGTGGGCAATGTCGGCAAGCTCGACTATGTCGGCGGCCTGTTCTATTTCAACGAGCATGTGAGCGACAATGCCGCCACGCCCAACTCGAACACCTGGAACGCCGACGGCACGGGCTATACCGTCAACTCGAACGTGTTCACCAACCCCTTCGCCTCGATCGACCGCGCTTCGGAAGTATGGTCGAAGTCCTACGCCGTCTATGGTCAGGGCACCTATCACCTGACCGACGCGCTGCACCTGACGGTGGGCGGGCGTTATACCAACGACAAGAAGCGCGGCGTGTTGCACATGTTCCGCAACGTCAATTATGACGTGAACACCACGGTTGCCGCCAACAATGGATACGCTCCGCTCAACAAGAGCTGGAACCGCTTCAACCCGATGGCGACGCTGGCCTGGGACGTGACCTCGGACGCGCATGCCTATGCCAAGTTCTCGACCGGCTATCGCGCCGGCGGCGCCTCGTCGCGTACCGCCAACTATCTGCCGTTTAACCCGGAAGACGTGACCGCCTATGAATTGGGCATCAAGTCGGATCTGTTCAACCGCAAGGTCCGCGTCAATCTGGCCGGTTACATCATGGACCGCAAGAGCAGCCAGGTGGACGTCAGCTCGATCCAGACCGATAATTCGCAGGTCGTAAACGGGGTTGTGGTGCCGACCAATATCAACATCCTCAAGACGCTGAACGCGCCCGGCATCACCAAGATCCGCGGTATCGAGGCCGATATCACCGCCCGCGTGGCGCCCGGCCTGACGCTGAACGCTTCCTATGCCTACACCTACACCGACATTCCGAAGATCTATATCCCGGAAACGGCCGTGTATCAGAAGTTCTACATCGTCTATACGCCGCGCAACGCGGCTTCGGCCTCGGCTGACTATGAAGTGCCGCTGGGCGGCGCGGGCGCTCTGGCCAAGCTGCATATCGACGCGAACTACTCGCAGTCGACGCAGGCCTTTGACCAATTCGCCACCCACAATGACGCCTCGCTGGTCTTCAACGGCCGCCTTGCCCTGGCCGACATTCCGGTCAGCGACTCGGGCCAGAAGCTGACGGTCACGCTGTGGTCGCGCAACATGTTCAACACGCAGTATGTGTTCCGCCGCGACCCCTCGAACAGCCTGCCCGGTTCGCCCACCTCCAGCACCACCACCGGCAGCATCAGCAACATCCTGGGTGACTACGGCAACTTCAACGCGCCGCGCACCTTCGGCATCGATGCCGCGATCAACTTCTGATCTGACGGCTTCGGTTTAGAAAATTGGCCCGTCCCGCACTGCGGGGCGGGCTTTTTTCATGGCGCGGCAATGGGACGAATCGCTCTCGCGCACGGCGAAGCCTTTCGGCGCGACCGATGCGTTTTGTCGTGATGCAAGGGAGAGAAAATGGTGCGGCTGAGGGGATCGAAAAATAGTCGAAAAATGGCTAATTTACGCCATTTTTGTGGGGTATGATTTTAGAAAAGCCCCCAAAGAGGCCCCCAAATATATTCTACGCCGCTTTTTAATCGCTTCCCGCTTGCCGTGCGGCGTACAATTGGCGTTGAAAACCGTGGAAGGTTGAACGGATCGCGCCGACTGGCCCAAGCAGGTTAATCGCGTCAGCGGGGCTTCCGTATTTGAGTTGAAGCAGTTCAGGCAATTTAGCCCCGTCCAATTCGCTTTCGCCAACCAGCACATATTGAGCAAGCACGAAATCCAGAAACTCGCGTTGGCGCGGATCGCAATGAGAAAGGATTGCCTCTCGCTTATCTTGGACGCGTTCGGCTCGCTTCAAAGGTGCCCGCAGAAATGCGATGTAGGCCAGCACATCGAACAGGTCGCTGTCATTTGCGTCAACCGCCTTACGAATGGCCTCTAGCTGTTCGCCAGCGAAGCCCCGTTCCGCTAGGCCCTCGATCAGCCTCGCGCGCGTATCCGGTTGCCCCCAAAGGGCGCGCAACTCGTCTTCATCCTTGAACAATTCCGGCAGCTTCCCAAACAGCGCTTCGATGAACTGCTGAACGGAAATTGGCTTGCCATCCTCGCCCCAGAAAGTGGTCGCGCTGATATGCTGGAAAGTGCGCTCTTTGCCATCGGCTAGGGTGATGCGCAGCTTGGTTTTCGGCCCATCCTCTGGCCCGTTGGTGGGCGGTTCTGGTTGAGTGGGTGGCTCTGGCCTATTTCGACCTTCTTTTGGCGGCTCTGGGGCCAGCGGTTCGCCATCCCATTCGGGGTCGTGGAAGTGTTCGTAGGCCTTCACGAAATCCAGAATCGTGAAATAGTCCTTGCCGTCAAACAGGCGGGTGCCTCGACCGATAATCTGCTTAAACTCGATCATCGAGTTAACCGGGCGCATCAGCACGATATTGCGAATGTTGCGCGCATCCACACCGGTTGAAAGCTTTTGCGAGGTGGTCAGGATCGTGGGGATGGTCTTGTCATTATCCTGAAAAGTGCGCAGCCATTGTTCGCCAGCCGCGCCATCTTCTGCGGTCACTCGCACACAGTAATTCGGGTTGGCGCTGGTTTTCACCTGATTGATCAGATCGCGGATCAAACCGGCATGTTCTTGGGTGGCGCAGAAAACCAGCGTCTTTTCGCGCTGATCGATCATGCCCATGAAGGTTTTGACGCGGTAAGCCTCGCGCTCGCGGATTTCGATTGTCCGGTTGAAATCGCTCTCGGTGTAGCGCTTGCCCGTTTCCACCTCGCCCTCGATAACCTTGTCATCGCTGGTATAGACATACTCGTCTATCGTGGTGCCAATCTGGCGAACCTTGAATGGGGTCAGATAGCCGTCATTGATCCCCTCTTTAAGGGAATAGGTGTAAACCGGCGCACCGAAATAGCGGTAGGTGTCGGCATTGTTGGCGCGCTTGGGTGTGGCGGTCAGGCCGATTTGCACGGCTGGCGCGAAATATTCCAGAATTGCCCGCCATTCGCTTTCATCCTTGGCCCCGCCGCGATGGCATTCATCGATGATGATGCAGTCGAAAAAGTCGGGGGGATAGTCGCCGAAATAGGGCGTCGGATTGCCTTCTTCATCGCGCCCGCTGGTGAAGGTCTGAAAGATGGTGAAGAAGATGCTGGCATTCTTGGGCACCGCGCCCTTTTTGCGGATTTCGCCGGGGGTGATGCGGGCAAGGGCGGCATCTTCAAAGGCGCCGAAACTGTTATAGGCCTGATCGGCGAGAATGTTGCGGTCGGCCAGAAACAGGATGCGCGGGCGCCTCGCCGGTTCGCCCTCGGCCTTCCAGTCGATCAGGTTCCAGCGCGCGTTAAACAGCTTCCATGCGATTTGAAAGGCGATGGCGGTCTTGCCCGTGCCGGTGGCAAGGGTCAGCAGCACGCGGTCGCGCCCTTCGCTGATCGCCTTTAAAACCGCTTCGATGGCGTTGTGCTGATAATAGCGCGTTTCGAACTTCCCCCCTGCGGTTTCGTAGGGCACGGCGGCGAAGCGGTCGCGCCATGCGTTGGCGCTGGCAAAGGTGGTGTCCCACAATTCCTGCGGGGTGGGGAAGGCATCGACAAGGCTTTCCGCCCCGGTCTGCATATCGATGCGGTAAATCTCTTTGCCATTGGTGGCATAGGCAAAGCGGGTTTGCAGGCGGCTGGCATAATCCTTGGCCTGCGCCACGCCCTCGGTATAGCTTTTGGTGGCGGCCTTGGCTTCCACGCTGGCCAGCTTGGTGTTGCGATAGACCAGCACATAATCGCAGGACAGGCCGCGCGCCCGCTTGCCGCGCCCCATGATCCGGCCCGGTGCAATCACCTCGCGCCGTGTCCGACTTTCCGCCACCACGCCCCAGCCAGCCGCGCGCAGAGCAGGGTCGATCAGTTCGGCGCGGGTTTCGGCTTCATTCATGCCAGAGCGAGTTCCGGTTTGGCGGTGAGTTCGCCGGTGAAGGCGCGGTGAAGAAGGGATTGTTTGAGTAAGGCAAGTTTCACAAGCTGAGAAGCTTGCACATCGTAAAGCAATTCTGTTTCCTCCCAAAGATTTGAAAGATATTCAGCCATAGCCAATTGATCATTTCGTGATCTCGGAAATCTGACAACCACATCACCAATTTTTGTGGGCGAAGTATGGCGCACCTTTTGTCCGTTGCCAGTTCGGTGCACCTCATCGCGCAAGTGGCAGGTGTTGAACACGTGGAAGAAAAATTCATTCTCCCACTCAATATCTGGCTTGGGCTGAACAAGCCCTAACCGCTGATTGTGAAGAAACACGCCATCGAACGGCACGATAATCGGGCGACCAAGAAGGCCAGCGGCTTGCTCGGTCATCGCGACGAGCAAATCGCCGCCTTTTAAAACAAAATCCTCTGGCACAGGGCCGTCGTAAAATTTCTGCTTTTGCCCCCGGTCACGATAACCGCCAGACTCAAAGAAATTGCCGGGGGTCAGAAGAATGTGATCGCCGTTCTCGCTGAAATATTCGCTCTTGAAGGCGAAGCCATGCTTGATGGTGCAAAGCTCGGACAGGGGGCTTTCCAGCCAATCGCTAGGAGGCTGGCGCAGCAGTTGTTCGCGCCGGGCGGCAAACAACTCCCGCGCATTGGCGAGGTTTTTTTCGGCGTTGGTGGTGGCTTGGGCGATGGCGGCGAAGGCCTCATCCAGCACCGCCACAATCCGCCGCTGCTCTTCGAGCGGGGGCAGGGGGACGTTAATCGCCTTGTAGGCATTGAAATCAAGGTTGCGGATACCCGTTGAATGGCTTTGCATCCCTTCGGTCATGCCGCTCACATAGCACCAATCGAGAAAGCGGGTCAGGTATTGAGGTTCAACCTCATTTCGGTCGATAATTCGCGCCGCAGAAGTAAAATTGCTGAACGAAAAATTTCCGCCAGTTTTGTCGAAGTATGCGACTCTTCCGACCGCTTGCTTGGGGCCGCCGCCAGATTTTTCAATGATGATATCGCCGGGAAGCAATTTGCGTTTTGTAAGTTGCTTCGTTTCGACTTCCAGCAAAGCTACATCACTGTCATCCAGTCGCCCGTGAGGACGAAAATTAGTGTTTCGAAATACAATCGCTTGTTCGAATGGTGGTTTCTTGCCAGTCCAAAGCCCATTCAAAAATGTGCAAACCTCGCCAAGAGGCTTCGTGGGCCAACCGCTCACAGCAATTCCCTCACACGCACCAAAATCTCGGCACTCTCGGCATCCAGAGCGGCGATTTCGTCCAGAATTTCCTGCGGGCTACGCAGCGCCTCGGACTCTGGCGCGTTGGGGTTGCGCAAGGTCAGATCGCATGTGGCTGGATCGATACTGTCCGCCGCGATGGTCCAGCTATTCGGGCCATCGGCAAAGCTGGCTTGGCGCTCGATAAAGTCCACCATATCGGCATCATTGAGCGCGCTGGTCTTGCCCATGCTGCGGCCCGGATCGAGCCGGTAATACCAGATATTGCGTGTGGCCTCGCCCTTTTCAAAGAACAGCACCACGGTCTTGACGCCCGCCCCCTGAAAGGTGCCTTGCGGCATATCCAGCACGGTATGCAGGTTGCAGCTTTCCAGCAATTCCCGGCGCAGCGCCACGCTGGCATTATCGGTGTTGCTCAAAAAGGTGTTCTTGATCACCACCGCCGCCGCGCCGCCCGCGCGCAGGCTTTTGATGAAATGCTGCAAAAACAGATAGGCCGTTTCGCCGGTCTTAATCGGAAAGTTTTGCTGGATTTCGGGCCGCTCCTTCCCGCCAAAAGGCGGGTTGGCCAGGATCACATCAAAGCGGTCCTTTTCCTGAATATCCAGAATGTTTTCCGAGAGCGTGTTGGTGTGCACGATGTTGGGCGCATCGATCCCGTGCAGGATCATGTTCATCGTGCCAATCACATAGGCAAGGCTCTTCTTCTCCTTGCCGTAAAAGGTCCGGCTTTGCAGCGTGGCGCGCTCTTCCGTCGTCTTGGCCTGCGGGCGCAGGAAATCATAAGCCTCGCACAAGAAGCCGCAGGAGCCAGCCGCGCCATCATAAATCTTTTCGCCAATGCGCGGGTTGATCACGCGGATCATGGCGCGGATCAGCGGGCGCGGGGTGTAATACTCGCCCCCATTGCGCCCCGCATTGCCCATCTTGCGGATTTTGGCTTCATAGAGTTCGGACAGTTCGTGCTTTTGATCCTGCGAACGAAATGACAGTTCATCAATCGCGTCCAGTGCATCGCGCAGGGAATAGCCGCTGGTGAACTTGTTGCGGATTTCGCCGAAAATCTCGCCAATCTTGTATTCGATGGTGTCGGCGCTGGTGGCGCGGGCCTTGAAGCCTTCCAGATAGGGGAAAAGTTCACGGTTGACGTAATCGATCAGGTCCGGCCCGGTCAGCGCCTTGTTGTGATCTATCTTGCCATCGGCCCCTTTGGGCGCGGCCCAGCGGCCCCAGCGGTGCGCGGCATCGATAATGTGCACATAGGGCTGGCCTCTCAACTCGGCTTCGATGGCCCGGTCGCCTTCCAGATCATCGAGATATTTCAGGAACAGCAGCCAGCTTGTCTGTTCGGTGTAATCCAGTTCCGTAGTGCAGCCCGCCTCTTGGCGCAGGACATTTTCGAGCGTGTTGAAAGTTTGTTCGAACATGGCGAATGCTTAGCAGCGGCGTGTAGAATTCTACAAGCGACACTATGCAACCTTGCCGCGAATCTTGGCCACCAATGCGGCCACATCGGGGTCGTTCAAGAAATCAGCGGAGGTGGAGCGCTCGCCAGCCGATTTGATCAAATCCCCCTGCCGATGCGCGGGCACGGTGCCATAGCTGGTAAAGGTGGTCATCACATCGGCATGGCCAAGGTTCTGGCTCCACGCCTTCATCGCTTCGGGCGAGAGGTTCAGCTTCATGGCGTGATGCACAAGCATATCGCGGAAACTGTGCGGGTTGAATGCGGGCAGGCCAGCCGCCTCAAAAGCGCGCTTGAAGATTTCGCGGATGGGTTGCGTTGTAGCCCAGCCATGGCGGTTGAGGCCCTGCGCCACAAAGCCGCCGCACTCGCCCAGCCCCATGCGGGTTGAGGGAAAGAGCGGATCGGCTGGCCCCCAAAGATGGTCGCGGCGCAGTTCTTCTATCCAATCCTGCAAGATGGCCAGAGCATCGCCGCCAATGGGCATAAACCATGTGGGAAAGGTCTTGCCGAATTTGGTGTTCACGGTGCGCGCATCCTGATGCACGACGCCAGCCGCCAGATCGATATGCTCCAGCCTGAAACTGGCCAGCGCGGCAACACGCGCGCCGGTCAGGGCGGTGAAGGCCACCAGCGCGCGGTCGCGCCGCTCCAGCACGGTCACGGTGGGCATGGTGGCCAGAACGCGGTGCAGCTGATCGAGCGTCGGCACCTTCTTCTCGCGGCGGGCACGGGCAATCGCGGTGTCTTTGTCGCTCAGGTTGAAATAGTCGGCGTCATCATAGCGGATATGGGTTTTGTATCCGGGCAGATGGGCAAGCCAGAAGAAGAAGCCGCGCAGATCGCGCAGCGTGGCCAGCACAGTCGCCTTGCTCAACCTTTCACCCGTGCGCATGTTGTGGGTCTCTGCCAGCCGCCTCTTGAAGGCCACCGCCATTTCGCGGTTGAAGCGCTTGAAGTCTCGGCCCCGCGTGGCCTCTTCAAACCGAGCCAACGATTTGGCCACGCCATCGACAGTGGCGTCATCGCGGCCCTTTGCCTCCTGCAAATAGCGGAAATAATCGCGCTTGATCCGCTCGTTTGCGCCATTGTGTTTCACCATGATCAGTTCTGCCTTTCCTTGTCACAATTCGGGGAAGGGGAAGCACGCCCCTTTAGGCGTATCTGGCCTTGCGTGATTTGGACGGTGCAACCGGGCATGATCCGCCCCAAATCGGCGCGGCGGGCGCGGCGGTGCATCACAGTTTCGCAGGTTCCGCAGATCGCCCGCAAGTTGCCGCCGCTTTCCGTGATCGGCACGAAATCGACCATGCCCAGCGCAGGCTTGCGCGGCTCCCTGCACCGCAGGCAATAGAGCGTGCCGGGAGGGCAAGGGCTTTTGCGGCTGGCCTTGGCTTTGGCCAGAAAAGCGCGAATGGTGGCCCCGCGAAAGAGCGTGGGGCGGCTGCTATCAACAGGCTCCAGCCCCTTGGCCTGCCAATGGCGGATGGTGTTTTTGTGGACACCACAACACAAGGCAAGTTCGGACACGCTATAACTGCGGTGCAGCTTTACCCGCTGCGGATTGGCCCGACGCGCGGGCATGGGATTAACCCTGCCCCTCAATCAAGCGACGGATCGATTCCGCTTTAACCAAGGTACGACGGCCCAGCTTGAAAACCTCCAAGCGGCCATCGGCAATCATGGCATAAACCGAGGTGCGGCCCAGACTCAGGGCCTTGGCGGTGTCATTGATCGAATAGGCGAAACGTTCCATGCGTCATGCTCCTGCAATGCCGGTGTGTGCCAGCGGATGCAGGGAAGCATCAGGGATGCTTGGCGGTTAGTCGGATGATAAAGCCGAAATAAGGCCTGCAATTGGCGACAAGGGAATTTCAGGCCTCTTTCCGCACTTCGTTCCAAATGCGATTTGCGTAGGGCCGCACGGTACTTTCCGAAGGCTCTTTGTCGCCATTTCTCAGGTGGACGATAAAGGCCAGTTCAATCTCGGCTTGGGTTTGGGGTTGAAGGTCGCCGCGATATAGTTGCCCCCAGATCGCGGTTACGGCAGCCTCCCAATCATAGGTTGGCTTGCGCCCGCGCTTTGCAGGCTCATTTTCTTCGTTCGTGGCATCAGGCTCGGTTGCGGCTTCCTTCAATTGTTGGCCCAAGAGCATGGCTTCCACGTCAAGAATGTCGCTTACGCTAAATTCTACGCCAGAAATCTGAACCTTCTTGTATTGTGACCCAACATTTCCTGAACCTGAAAACCTGCCACGCTCCCAATTCAAAACAGGTTCGCCCATGGATAGACAGTTGGTCCAAAACCATGCGGGAATGGCGCAATTTTCCCGATTATCGTGATCAGCGCCGTGCCGTCTTGGCGTTTCAATGTGGATAGACGCGCAATTAGCAGCGATCATGCCTGCTCGACAACACCGCAGAATTTCATCTTGGATTTCCTGCTTGGTCCGGCTTGTCGTTCTCACTAATTCCTGTACGCATCGCGCCGCCGGTGCAGAAACGCCGCTTAACTTGGTGGGCTTCTCGATGATCATCGGTTCTGGGGCTGGTAACATCGCCCTGATTTCTTGTTCACGAAATTCGACGCCATAAGCGCGGCAAAATATCGTCTCGTGAACCCATGTCTCAAAATCGCCGGTCTGCCAGTTTTGGGTCAAGGCTTCATGGCCGCGCGCCCACCAGAACCCCTCTGGGACGTCAACATCGTGGTTTCGTTGGTTGCCGGAAACCAGCAACCTTGCTCTGGCAGATATAAGCCCGTCATTGGCCCGGCTACAAATGAGATAACCAACCGCCGTCATGCCAGCATCTTCAAGCATTCGATAGGCAAGTGTGGCGCTGATCCAGCTTTCAGACATTGTCCAAAATTAGCGGATCAGCGGCCAGCCGCAAGCGTAGGCGGTCAATCATGCACAGAAATTGGAATCTGTGCCGACTGTGGGAAACGAATGACCTCGGCCCCCTTGCGCAGTTGATCGAGGTAATCGCTCCACCATTGGGCCATTTCCACGCGCTCCTGCCAATGCGCGCCGCGATGATAAGCAGCGCGAACGCTGTCGCTGTCGGAATGGGCCAGCGCGCGTTCGATGGCATCGGGCGAGAATTTGCCGCTTTCATTGAGCAAGGTGGACGCCATTGAGCGGAAGCCGTGCGCGGTCATTTCGTCCTTGGAATAGCCCAGCCGCCGCAAACCGGCGTTGATGGTGTTTTCGCTCATCGGGCGGGCATTGGTTCGCACGCTTGGGAAAACATAGCCCTTCGCACCTGTCAGCCCCGCAGCCTCACGCAGCAGAGCTACTGCTTGCCGCGACAGCGGCACATGATGGGGCTTTCGCATTTTCATCTTTTCGGCGGGGATGATCCAGAGCGCCTTTTCCAGATCGATTTCGTTCCATTCGGCTTGCCGCAATTCGCCGGGGCGCACGAAAACATGCGGGGCCAGTTGCAAAGCCAGCCGCGTCATCCCGCCGCCTTCATAGCCATCTATCGCGCGCAGAAGTTTGCCCGTGCCCTCGGCATCGGTGATGGCAGCGTAGTGCTTCACCTTGGGCGTGGTGATGGCCCCGCGCAGATCGCGGGTCGGGTCTGAAGTCAGGCGGGCGGTTGCCACGGCATATCTGAAAATGCGGCTGGCCAGTTGCAAGAGGCGGTTGGCGGTTTCGTGCTTCCCCTGCTTTTCAAAAACGCGCAGCACGGCCAGCACATCAGATGCGGTGATTTCGCCAACCGGCAGGCGACCAAGCGCAGGGGTGAGGCGCGACAGGTAATAGTCAGCCTTGCCGCTGGTGCTGCCTGAAAGGCCTTCGCGCTTGCGCTTGCCCAGATACTCTTGCCCGATTTCGGCAAAGGTGTTGGCGGCGGCGACTTGCGCGCGGTGTTTGGCCAGTTGCTTTTCGCGCGAGGGGTCTTTGCCAGCCGCCATCTGTTCGCGCGCTTCATCGCGCCGCTTGCGCGCCTCGGCCAAGCTGATTTCGGGATAGCTGCCAATAGACAGCTTCTTTTCGCGGCCATCGATTCGGAATTTCAGCCGCCAAAGTTTGCCGCCTGCGGGCGTCACCAGCAGATAAAGGCCACCGCTGTCGGCCAGTTTATATTCCTTTTCGCGCGGCTTGGCATTTCGGGCGGCGGTGTCGGTCAAAGCCATAGTGGGGGCCTTTCAAAAGCCCCCAGATGAAAAGGCCCCAAAGAGGCCCCCAATCTGGGGTGGCTGCGGGCGAACATGGGCGAACGTCAGCAGCGTCGAAGGCTTCATATTTGGCAGATTTCTGGGGTTTTTGCAATCATTCGCGGGTGTTGGCGAATGGGTAAATGGTGCCGGCTGAGGGGATCGAACCCCCGACCTTCGGTTTACAAAACCGCTGCACTACCGCTGTGCTAAGCCGGCCCAGAATGCGCGCCGTCTTTGGCGCGACAGCCCCATAGCCTCAAAGCGCGCCGAAGGTCCAGCCCTCGGTTTGTGCAATTTTATCATTCATCATCGCGGGCCGCCATAATTCGCCGCGATGGGCATGCCCGCGCAGCCATGCCGCCGTGATCAGCGCATCGGCGGCGTGGTCGGTGATCGTTTCGGGCCAGGCGCTGAATGCGCCGATCCGACAGCCCAGCGCAGCCAGCGCATCGGTTAGCGCCGCGCCGTCGCGGATCTTGCTGGCGCGGGCGCGGCGTCCGGCGGCGATGGCCGCGATGGTGGTATAGATTTCGACCACCACTTTGCCGCCCGGCGTGATCGCATCCATCGGCCAGACGGCGATGTCGCGCGGCAGACGGTGTAGCAGGCGCATGCCCGAAAGCGATCCCTTGCCCACCTGCGCCGCGCCGACGAGGTTGAAATTGCTGGTGGGGCTGCATCCGATGGCGGCCTGCGCGGCCTCGGTCACGCGGAAGCGGCCGCGCCCGCCGCCGAACAGGTCACCCTCGCGCCCCGCCTCATGCTTTGTTCGGGGGCGGCGGAAATGCCGGGCGATGTCGGGGTGATCGACAAAGCTGGCGACGCCCAGATGCGGATCATCGGCGCAGATTGCCTCGACCATGGCCCAAAGACTGCGCGCATCGGGCGGGCTGTCGGCCCAGCCGGGAAAGAAGGCTCCCGCATCGGCAAAGGGCAGCGACTGGCCCAGATCAAAGCCGAAGATCGTTTGCGGCGGCGCCTCATCAACCAGCCATTCCAGCACCTCGCGGCGCGACCAGACATGGCCGGGGCGGATCAGACGGGGCGCATCATCATCGGCCGCCATCATCGCCACGGCAATGCCGCGATGGCGCTCTCCGGCCGCGCCGGACCAGTCGATGGCGGCGAAATGGGTAAAGCGCGGCGTCACCCGGCCCGCTCGCGCCGCTTGCGGTCCCACCATTCCAGACGCTTGAGGATCTCGCGCTCGAAACCGCGCTCGACCGGGCGATAGAATTGCTGGGGCGCCATGCCTTCGGGCCAGTAATTCGCGCCGGAAAAAGCGTCCGGCGCGTCATGGTCATAGGCGTAATCCGCGCCATAGCCGATGTCTTTCATCAGCTTGGTCGGCGCGTTCAGGATATTGGCGGGGGGCATCAGCGATCCTGTGGCGCGGGCCGAGGCCGCCGCTTCTTTCCAGCCCTTGTAGGCCGCATTGGATTTGGGCGCGCTGGCAAGGTAAAGACAGGCCTGCGCGATGGCCAGTTCACCTTCCGGGCTGCCGAGGAATTCAAAGGCATCCTTGGCGGCCAAACATTGCTGGAGCGCCATCGGGTCGGCAAGGCCGATGTCTTCCGAGGCCATGCGGACAAGGCGGCGCAGCAGATACATCGGGTCTTCACCCGCCGTCAGCATCCGCGCCAGATAATAAAGCGCGGCCTGCGGATCGGACCCGCGCACCGATTTATGCAGCGCGGAAATCAGATTGTAATGGCCGTCGCGGTCCTTGTCATAAACGGCCACGCGGCGTTGCAGGAATTGCCCCAATTCAGCCGGATCAAGCGGGGCGGCGATCTGGGCATTGTAGAGCGTCTCGGCCTGGCCCAGCAGAAAGCGGCCATCACCATCCGCGCTGGCGATCAAGGCCTCGCGCGCAGGGGGCGTCAGGGGCAGGGACACGCCCTCGGCCTCCTCGGCGCGGGCCAGCAGATGGGCCAGAGCTTCGGGCGAGAGGCGGTGCAGGATCAGCACCTGCGCGCGGCTTAGCAAAGCGGCGTTGAGGGCGAAGGAAGGGTTCTCCGTCGTCGCGCCCACCAGCGTCACCACGCCTTGTTCGACATAAGGCAGAAAGCCGTCCTGTTGGGCGCGATTGAAACGATGGATTTCGTCCACAAACAACAGCGTCCGCCGACCCGACAGCGCCAGCGCGCCCTCGGCCTCGGCAAACATGCGTTTGAGATCCGCGACGCCGGAAAACACCGCGCTGATCGCCGCGTAACGCATGCCCACGGCGGCGGCCAGCAGGCGCGCGATGCTGGTCTTGCCGGTGCCGGGCGGGCCCCACAGGATCATGCTCGACAGGCTGCCCGCCGCCACCATTCGCCCGATTGCGCCGTTCGGCCCGGTCAGATGCTCCTGCCCGATCACCTCGCTCAATTCCGTCGGGCGCAGGCGTTCGGCCAAGGGAATTGCGCCTGCCGGGATGGCGCGGGGTGTTGGCGCGGGTTCGTCGGCGGCGAAAAGGTCGGGCATGAGGGGTATGTAGGGAGGAATGAGGGGAAAAGGAAGGTTTGCCCTAGGCAGGTGGAGGAAGATGCCTCCGGCGGGCAAAGGGCGGGGGCCCTTTGCAATCCCGTTATGGGGTGGTGGGTGGTTTGCGGCGTGGTGCAGATGGGATGATGATAAAAGCCTGCGGCGCAAGCAAATGGGCGCCGCAGGCTTTAAAATTTCAAACGCCGCGTCCGACACCAAACGTCGAACCTTTGACGCAAACGCAGACAGTAACGGGAGCGCGAGGGTCTAGACCCTCGCATCATCCTTTTTACTTCCCCACCCTAGCCTTCTGCCGGATCAACCGCAGATAAGTATCCGCAACAGACTGATTGATCCGATCCCACGAAAAATCCCGGCTGCGCGCCTCGCCCGCGGCGCCATGGGCGGCGCGCAGGGCGGCGTCCTCGATATAGCCGCGCACGGCCTGAGCAAAGGCGTGGACATGGCCGGGGCGGATCAGGCGGCCCGAATGGCCGTTGTCGACCAGGCTTTCCGATCCGGTCGCCTCGGCGCAGACAACAGGCAGCGAGCAGGCCATGGCCTCCAGCGTGACATTGCCGAAGGTTTCGGTGATCGAGGGGAAGAACAGGATGTCCATGCTGGCCACCGCGCGGCCAAGGTCGGTCCCGGCCTGATAACCGGCAAAGACTGCATTGGCGGGCAGGCGGTTTTCGAACCATTCACGCGCCGGGCCATCGCCCACGATCAGCACCCGGTGCGGCACCCCGCGCGCCACTAGTTGGTCGATCGTGTCGGCAAAGACATCGAGCCCCTTTTCCATGACGAGGCGGCTGAACAGGCCCACGACCACTTCGTGATCCTCGATGCCAAGGCTGCGCCGCCATGCCATATCGCGGCGCGATGCGTCGAAGATATGGCGATCGACGCCCCGGCTCCACAGCGAGATGTCGTAATTCATCCGCTGTTCGCGCAGCACCTGCGCCATGGATTCCGAAGGCGCCACCAGCCCGTCGCAGCGGCGGTAGAACCGGCGCAGGATGGCCGTCAGGATCGGTTCGACCCATGCCAGATTGTAATAGCGCGGATAGGTGTCAAAGCGCGTATGCACGCTGCCCAGTACGGGCAATCCGCGCGCGCGCGCCCATGTCACGGCGCGGTGGGCCGAAGGGTCGGGGCTGGAGACATGGACGATATTGGGGGCAAAAGCCTCAAGATCGCGGCGCACCGCGCGCGGCAGGCCGGTGGCCACGCGATATTCGGTGCGACCGGGAATGGCGAAACTGGGCAGGCTGATCAGATCGCCGGCGGGTTCGAAAGCGGGCGCATCGACGGTGGGCGAATAGACCCGCACCTGCGCGCCCTGCGCCAGAAGATAGCCGACCAGACGGTTGAGCGCCTTGTTCGCGCCATCGGTGACCATGTTGTAATTGCCGCTGAACAGGGCAACGCGCAGATCACTGGTTTTGGAAGGGAGTGTCATCGAGGGCGCCATAGCGAAGCCTGTACCTTTTGGCGAGAGGCTGCGCGGTGTGGGGCAAAAACGGGCGGCCATGAACAAAAAGGGCGCATGGCGGGCGACCGTCCGGTTGGAGGTCGAGGATGCCCGTCATGCGCCCCCAAGGTTCGCCCCGCCATGCTGCAGAGGGTTGCCGGCGAGGCTCTGGGAGAGGATGTCTGGCGGGATGCCGGTTGCGTAAGGGGAAGGTCGGCACCCCGCCAATTCTGTCAGAAGTTACCAGCCGCGACGGCCTTCGTAATAGCCGCGGGGGCCTTCATAATAGCCGCGCCGGCCGTAATCGTCGCAGGGGCGGCCATCGCGGTAATAGCGGTTGCCGTGATGGTCCCAGTAGTAGCCGTCACGCCATGCCCAGCTGCGGTCCACCACATAGACCGGGGCGGGCGCATAGGCCGGGGCATAGGCCACCGGCGGGGGCGCATAAACCGGCTCATAGACCGGGCGGCGCGGACGGTCCGACGCAATCGCGGCGCCAAGGGCCAGCCCGATCACGCCGCCGATGACACCGGCCGCAACCGCATCGCCGCCACCGCGGCGGCCGCCGTAATAACCGCCCCGACCATAAGGATCGGCCATCGCGGGCGTCGCGGCAAAGCTGGCAAAGGCGCTGGCGGCCAGAGCCGCCGCAGTGATCGTCTTCTTCGTGAACTGGCGCATGGTACACCTCATCTGAACTTTGGGCTTCCGGGAAGTTTTTGAAAAAACTCCGTGTCGCCGTTGATTCGTTTTCTACGCCCCGTTTGCTGAATGGAATCGGGATGCGTTTTGCAGGCATTGTTCAGGAATGCGCGGCCCGTCGGAAATTTCGGGCGGGCCAACTGGATCATAATTGGAGGCGATAGGGCTGGGCGGGGGCGCGGGCCTGGATTAGCCCCCAAGGGCTGGGGATACATCACGGGCCATGTCAGGCCCTGGGGGCGACAGATGAAAATGCATGCTTCGCGGCTGGTCTTTTGCCATGTGCCGAAAACCGCCGGTTCTTCGATCACGCGGTTGCTGCGCGATAATTGGCCGGGGCCGCACGCGCTCGATGTCTATGAAGAGGAAGGCGGACAGACCGATCTGGCCGCCGCGCTGCGCGATTGCGCGATGCTGGCCGGGCATCTGAGCCAGACCAGCGTGCTGGAGGCGATGCGGCGGGCCGGGGTGGACGGTTTCAAGCTGACCAGCCTGCGCAATCCGGTCGACCATGTGCTGAGCCAGTATTACCATATTCAGGCCTATGCCGGGGCCGCGCTGGCGGGCGACCTGCGGATGCAGGCGTTGAAGGATGCGGCCGTGGGCATGAGCCTGCTGGAATGGATGACCGGGCGGGCGCGGGGGCTGGACGGGTTCGATGTGCTTTTCGACAATCCCCAGATCCGCATGATCCTGAACAAGAAGGAGGGGCCGGTCACGCTGGCCGACGCGCGGGCGGCGATTGCGGTCATGCGGCGCTTTGACGGGGTGATCCTGTTCGAGCGGCTGGGCGAATCGGTGGCGGCGGTGATGGGGATGCTGGGGCTGCAAGGCGGTGGGCGGCTGCCCCGCCTGATGACCAATCCGGCCAAAGGGCAAAGCGTGGTGACGCTGACGCGGCCCGAACTGCAGGCGGCGATGGCGCTGACCCGCTATGACGCGGTGCTCTATGATGTGATCGGGGCGGAATGGTGCGCCCGGATGGCCGCGATGGAGGGGGCGGCGGGGCCTGTCGCGCCGGTCGAGCAGGCCGCGCCGGTGCTGCTGGCCGATGTCCTGCGCACATCCAATGCCCAGCGGATCGAGGGCGGCACGGTGGGCGACATGATCCAGATGCATGAGGACAGCCTGTTTCTGCACCCTCCGCATGGGCGCGAGGGCGCCTTGCGCATCGCCTCGGCCGATTTTCTGGCGCAGGGGCAGGAGCGCTTTTCGAGCGAACTGACAATGGAGCATCCCGCCGCGCCCGATGTTGAATTGTCGATGACGATCCGCGAGGGTGAGCGCATCGTGGCCGGTTTCACCACCCGCGTCTCGCGCGTGATCAGCGTGCCGGTGGAATTGCGCTTTGCCCCGATCATGGGGCGGTGTTTCGTCGATCTGGAATTGCGCAGCCTGGGGCCGGGCGGAAGCAATGACTATGCCGGGCTGATGATGCGCAAGGCGGTGTTTGGCGCGGGATAGCGGGAGAGGGGGGCCCCGCCTTCCTTTGCCCGCCGGCGGAACTAAAACCCCAAAACCGAAAAAGGCCGAGGGCATGACCCCCGGCCTTTTTCATGTCTGATCAATCCGAAAGGATCAATCCTTCTTGCGCGAGGCTTTCTTGCGCTCGTTGGGATCGAGGATCGCCTTGCGGATACGGATGTTCTTGGGGGTGACTTCGACCATTTCGTCTTCGTCGATATAGGCGATGGCCTGTTCCAGCGTCATCACCTTGGGCGGGGTCAGACGCACGGCGTCGTCCTTGCCGCTGGCGCGGAAGTTGGTGAGGGCCTTCGACTTCATCGGGTTGACTTCGAGGTCTTCGGGCTTGGCGTTTTCGCCGATGATCATGCCTTCATACAGCGCTTCGCCCACGCCCACGAACAGGATGCCGCGTTCTTCGAGCGGGCCGAGCGCATAGGCATTGGCTTCACCCGCGCCGTTCGAGATCAGCACGCCGTTCTTGCGGCCTTCGATCTTGCCCTTGTAGGGGCCGTACTTGTCGAACAGGCGGTTCATGATGCCCGTGCCGCGCGTGTCGGACAGGAATTCGCCGTGATAGCCGATCAGCCCGCGCGAGGGCGCGACGAAGCTGATGCGGGTCTTGCCGCCGCCGCTGGGGCGCATGTCGGTCATTTCTGCCTTACGGTTGGCCATCTTTTCGACGACGGTGCCGGCAAATTCCTCGTCCACGTCGATCAGAACGGTTTCATAAGGTTCGGTGCGGTTGCCGTTTTCATCGGTGCCGAACAGCACGCGGGGGCGGCTGATGCCCAGTTCGAAGCCTTCGCGGCGCATGGTTTCGATCAGCACGCCGAGCTGAAGTTCGCCGCGACCGGCGACTTCGAAGCTGTCCTTGTCGGCCGATTCGGTGATCTTGATGGCCACGTTCGATTCGGCTTCACGCTCCAGACGGTCGCGGATCATGCGGCTGGTCACCTTGGTGCCTTCGCGGCCCGCCATGGGCGAATCGTTCACCGCAAAGCGCATCGAGAGGGTCGGCGGGTCGATCGGCTGGGCCTTGATCGGCTCGCGCACCGTGGTGTCGGCGATGGTGTTGGCCACCGTGGCCACCGACAGACCGGCAAGGCTGATGATGTCGCCGGCGCGGGCTTCTTCAACCGGCACGCGGTCCAGACCCTGGAACGAGAGGATCTTGGAGGCGCGACCGGTTTCGATCACATTGCCGTCCATATCCAGCGCGTGGATCGGCTGGTTGACCTTGACCGTGCCCGAGGTGACGCGGCCCGTCAGCACGCGGCCAAGGAAGTTGTCGCGGTCGAGCAGGGTGACGAGGAAGGTGAAGGGGGCGTCAACGTCGAGCGCCGGCGGCGGCACATGATCGACGATGAGCTGGAACATGGGTTCGAGCGTGCCTTCGCGGCGGTTCATGTCATCGCTGGCGTAGCCATTGCGGCCCGAGGCATAAAGAACGGGGAAATCAAGCTGTTCGTCGGTGGCGTCGAGCGAGACGAAGAGGTCGAACACTTCGTCCAGCACTTCCTGGATACGCTCGTCGGGGCGGTCGACCTTGTTGACGACGACGATGGGCTTGAGGCCCAGCGCCAGCGCCTTGCCGGTCACGAACTTGGTCTGCGGCATCGCGCCTTCCGAGCTGTCGACCAGCAGGATCACGCCGTCGACCATCGAGAGGATGCGCTCCACCTCGCCGCCGAAGTCGGCGTGGCCGGGGGTGTCGACGATGTTGATGCGGGTGCCGTTCCATTCGATGCTGGTGGGCTTGGCAAGGATGGTGATCCCGCGTTCCTTTTCCAGATCGTTGCTGTCCATGGCGCGTTCTTCAACGCGCTGGTTGTCGCGGAACGTGCCGGACTGGCGGAAGAGCTGGTCAACCAGCGTGGTCTTGCCATGGTCAACGTGGGCGATAATCGCGATATTGCGAAGCGGAAGCGGGCCGGACATCAAAAAGGCTTTCTGCAACAGCGGGCGGCAAGGCCCGTTTTGGGGGTGGCGCTTTGGTTGCGCCGCAACATGCGCGCGCCCCTAGCTTACGCAGCGGCTTTGGGCAAGACTCGACAAGAGCCATGCTGTTCGAAGGGCATTGTCCACTTATGGGAATTTTGCGGCGGTCTTTGCGTTTTTGATAAGAATTTGTGGGATAAACCGAGGCATGGATCGTCAAAGGATTGAGCCTCATGCCGACAAGGCATAACACAGGGCACGATAAAAAGGAAACCGGGGGTACGACAGGCGGGGGGCTTGTTGGCATGCCGGTTCGTGGGAAGGATGAGGTTTTCATGAACCAGACATCTGCATTGCGCGTGCAGGGGGCCTTGCCCGCGCGTAAAGCAAAAACGCCAGTCTCGTTTTCCACGCGCCGCCGTATCGTTTTGGCGGCGGGCGGGGCCGGGCTTGCGATGGCTCTGGCCGCTCCGGCCATGGCGGCCGAGGATCAGGTCAACAATGAGATCGTCGTCACCGCCACCAAGCGCGAGCAGACCTTGCAGCAGGTGCCCGTGGCCGTAACGGTCACCACCGCCGATGTCATTAACCGCGCCAAGATCCGCGACATCAAGGATCTGACCAGCGTGGTGCCATCACTGCGCGTGTCGGAACACCAGTCGAGCGCGCAGACCGATTTCCTGATCCGCGGCTTTGGCAATGGCGCCAACAATGCCGGGATCGAGCCCAGCGTGGGCGTCTTTATCGACGGCGTCTATCGCTCGCGCAGCGCGGCCCAGATCGCCGATTTTCCCGATGTGAAGCGGGTTGAAGTGCTGCGCGGCCCGCAATCGACGCTGTTCGGCAAGAATGCCAGCGCGGGCGTCGTCTCGATTTCCACGATGGAGCCGCAGTTCAAGCCGGGCGGCAGCGCCGAGGTTTCCTATGGCAATTACAATGCTTTGGTCGTCAAGGGCATGTATACCACGCCGCTCAGCGATACGGTGGCCGTGAGCGTGGCGGGCGGATACAACCGCCGCGACGGCTTTGCCCATGACGGCGCCACGGGCAGCAGCACCAACAACCGCAACCGCTGGTTTGCGCGCGGGCAATTGCTCTGGGCGCCTGACAACGGGCCGCGCGTGCGGATCATTGCCGATTATTCGCAGATCAACGAAACCTGCTGCGCGGTGGTCAACCTGTTGTCCTCGTCCAGTACAGCCGCGATTCAGGCGGTGGGGGGCAAGGTCAATCCGCCCTCCAACCCCTATGGCGACGTCTATAACAATTTCCCCTCGACCAACCGCATCCGCGACTATGGCTTTTCGGCCCAGATTGACCATGAAATCCATGGGGTAAAGCTGACCTCGATCACCGCCTATCGCCACAACACCAATTACAACAATCAGGACAGCGATTTCACCTCCGCCGACCTGTTGGGCCAGAACAGCGCCAATGTGCGTATCAACACCTTTACCCAGGAATTGCGCGCCACCGCCAAGCTGGGCGAGAGGGTGAACCTGCTGCTGGGCGCTTATTATTTCAACGAGAAGATCAATCAGACCGGCGCGCTGCTTTATGGTTCGCAAATGCGCTCCTATGCTGACCTGCTGATTCGCGGCGCCAGCGCCAACACGCTCAATGTCGCCTCGCTGGAGGGTACTTTCGGTACGCTTCAGGGCAATCCGGCCAAATATACCGGCCAGTTCTTCAAACAGGGCACGGGCCTGTCGGAGGCCTATCATCTGGCCAATGAGGCGATCTCGATCTTTGGCCAGATGGACTGGAAAATCGCGCCGCGCGTGACGCTGACGGGCGGGCTGAACTATACGCGCGACAACAAGCATTATTCCACCGGCGTCGTGTCGAGCGATGTGTTTTCAGGCATTGACCTGAACGCGATGCGCACGGCCGCCACCAATGCGGGCATTGCGCAGACCATCGGCGGGCTGTTGTCGGTGCCGGGCGGCTTTGCCTCGCCGGCCCAGATCGCCGCTTTTGCCGGCGCCAACCCCACCGCCTATAATTCGGTGGTGACGGGCGTGTCGAACCAGACTGCGCAATTGCTGGCGCTGCGTGCGCTGCAATTCATGCCGCCTTTCCTCAATGTGCCCAATGCGGTCGAACCGGGGCGGACCAATGACGGCAATCTGTCCTTTACCGCGCGCGTGGCCTATGAGGCCAGCAAGCATATGAATTTCTATGCCAGCATCGGCACCGGCTTCAAGGCCAGCTCGATCAACCTCTCGCGCGACAGCCGCCCGGCGCTGTCCGATGCCGCCGCGATTGCGGCCAGCGGTCTGGCCACGACCAATCTGCGCTATGGCGGGCGTTTTGCCCGGCCGGAAAAATCCACCGTCTATGAAGTGGGGATGAAGGCCAACTGGTCGGTGGCGACGCTCAATTTTGCCGCCTTCTATCAATCGATCAAGGATTTCCAGTCGAACATCTTTACCGGCATCGGTTTCGACCTGCTCAATGCGGACAAGGAATCGGTCTATGGTTTCGAGTTTGAAGGATCGGTGCGGCCGACGAGCGAACTGACGCTGGCCGCCGCCGTCACCTATCTGGTGCCCAAGTATAACCGCTTCACCAATTCCAGCTTTGGCGACATTTCGGGCGCAAGGCCGGCCGGCATCGCGCCGATCTCGACCACCATGTCGGCCACATGGGACAAGCCGATCGGGGGCGAGCAGCACATCATCCTGCGCGGCAACTGGCATTACGAATCGCCGGTGCAGAATCAGGACGGCATGCCCGGTTTCATCACCAAGAACCCGCTGACCGGGGCGATCATTTCCTATCAGACCGGGCTGGACGCGGCGCGTCCGTTCAAGCGCACGGTTTCGGAAATCGACGCCTCGGCCACATGGCAGCTTTCCAAGAAATTCGAGCTGAGCGTGTGGGGCCGCAATCTGACCGACAACCGCTATATCACGGTGATCTTTGACAGCCCGGCCCAATCGGGCTCGATTTCCGGCTATGTCAACACGCCGCGCACCTTTGGCCTGGCGGCGCTGGCCAAATTTTAAGCCGCCGTCGATGATGAAAAAGAGGGCGGGGTGCGGTTGACGCGCCCCGCTTTTTTCATGCGGCCTTTTGCCCGCAAAGGCGTTAATCCAGTCGGACAACGGAAAGAAGGCTTGGCCGATGAATTGGATGTTCCTGCCGCTGCGGCGCTATTTCGAGATTTCGGGCCGTTCGCAAAGGCGTGAGTTCTGGCTCTATTTCATCGCCCTGTGGGTGGTGAACGGGGCGATCATGGCGCTGTTCGGTGCGCCGGTGTCCTATACCAACGGCATGAATTTCTATTGGGGCACCCAGACCAGCCTGACGGGCCAGTTCCTTGTCGGCCTGATCGCCCTGTTCACGCTGATCCCCAGCTATACGGTCAGCATCCGGCGGCTGCATGATATTGACCGGTCGGGCTGGTGGCTGCTGGTGTGGCTGGTGCCCTTTGTCGGCTGGTTCGTGCTGCTGATCTTCTTCTGCCTCGATGGCACCTATGGCCGCAACCGCTATGGCAATGACCCGCGCGGCCGCGGCATGGCGGAGGTGTTCCGTTAAAGCTCTCCCCCTAAAGCTCTCTAAGCGCCTCGGCGGGCCGCGTGCGCAGCAAGGGCAGCGACCCGCCCAGCGCAAAAGCCAGCACCAGCGCCAGCCCGCCGCCCAGCACGCCCAGCACATAGGTCCATGAGGGCAGGAAATCGAAGCTGAACAGCTCAACCACGATCAGCCAGCCCAGACCCGTGCCCAGCACCAGCGCGACCAGCGCCAAGAGGCCCGCCAGCACGCCATATTCGGCCAGCAGCAGCCCCAGCAACTGTCGCTGCCCCGCGCCCAGCACGCGCAAGATCGTGTTGTCATAGGCGCGCGAGGCCCGCGCCGCCGCAATCGCGCCCAGCAAGACCGCCACGCCCGCCAGCACCGCCACACCCGCCGCCGACAGGATCGCCGCGCTCATTTGCCCCAGCAATCCGCGCGCATCGCGCAGCAGCGGCCCCACCTCGACTACCGAGGCCGTGGGATAGGCCCGCGTCAACGCGCGCAGCAGGCCATGCTCGCGCTTGTCCGACAGGCTGATCGTGGCGGCCAGCTTGAAGGGCGCGCCCGCCAGCGCATTGGGCGAAAACACCAGCACATAATTGAACCCGAAGGAATCCCAGTCGATCCGCCGCAAGGATGCCACCTTGGCGGTCCGCTCCACGCCCAGCAGGCCGACCGTCACACTGTCGCCCACTTTCAGACCGGTGGATTTCGCCAGCTTTTCATCAACCGAAACCAACGGTTCGCCCTGATAATCGCGCGGCCACCATGCGCCATCGGTGATGACATTGCCCTCGGGCACATCCTGCGCAAAGGTCAGCCCGCGCTCACCCTTCAATTGCCATGCGTCCTCAGGGATATCCTTCATATCGGCCACGCGGGTCTGCGCGCCCGCCGGGCCATAGGCCAGAATTGCCCCGCGCAGCGTCGGCACCGTGCGTACCTTGGCCCCCGGCGCGGCCCCGGCCACGGTGGCGCGGAAACCGGCCTCATCGCCCGGTTGCAGGTCGATGGCGAAATAGTCGGGCGCCTTTTGCGGCACGCGCGCGGCAATATTGGCGTCCAGACTCGTCTGCACCACGGCCAGCACGACAAAGGCCGTCAGCCCAAAGCCCAGCGCCGTCACCAGCCGCGCGGTCTGATTGCCGGGGCGGTGAATATTGCTCAGCGCAAGGCGCAGGATCGGGCTGCGCGGACGGGGCAGATGTGCGGCCATCCGCACCAAGCCCCAGCCAAGCGCCGAGAGCAGCACAAAGGCCGCCGCCGCCCCGCCAAGGAAGATCGCAGTCGTCCGCGCCGACCCGTCGCCCAGAAATGCCAGAGCGACAAACCCGGCCAGCCCCGCGCCCACCCAGCGCCAGCTCTGCCGCCCCGAAACGGGCGCGACCCGCGCGCGCAGCAGCGCCATCGCCGGATAGGTCCGCGCCGCCAGCAAAGGCCCCGCCGCAAAGACCAGCGCCACCAGCAGGCCCCAGAGCGCCGCCCGCGCCAGCGCCCATGGCGCCAGCACAAAGCCGTCCACCACCGGCAAGACGCCCGCCAGCGCCTTCACCACCAGAGGCAGCACCGCCACCCCCGCGATCAGCCCCGCCAAGGCCCCCACCGCGGCGGCTGTGGCAATCTGCAAAACATAGATCCGCGCAATATCGCCGCTGGTCGCGCCCATCACTTTCAACGTGGCGATCACCCCGCGCCGCGCCTCCAGATAGGAGGCCGTGCCCCCGCCGATACCAATCCCGGCGATCAGCAGCGCGGCCAGACCCACCAGCACAAGAAAATCGCCCATGCGCGCGATGAAAGTCTCGGTGCCCGGCGAGGCTTTGTCGCGGGTGCGGATATCGAGGCCGTTTTCGGGAAAGCGTTTGGCCAGCCCATCGGCAATCGCGGCGGCATCACACGTCCCGGCGCAATCCATGCGCAACCGGCTGCGATACATCGCCCCCGGCGCGGTCAGGCCCGCGCCATCGGGAAAACCCATGGGCACGATGACCGTCGGCCCCAGCGCGAAACCTTCGCCAAGCCCATCGGGTTCGACCGCGATGATCCCGCCTACGCGCAGGGGCTTGCCCGCGATGGTGAAGCTGTCGCCCGGCTTGATGCCCAGCCTTTCGGCCGCCCCGCGCGCGATCCATGCCGTGCCCGCCGCCGGGGCGCCTACATGCCGCCCATCGGCCAGTTCCAGCCGCCCGACCATCGGCCAGAGCGCATCGACCGCCTTTAACTGGACCGGAGCGGTGGTATCCCCATTCGAGGCCATCGCCTGCAGCCGCTGACCATCGGAAAGGCGGCCGTAGCGGGTCAGCGCGGCGCGTTCCTCGGCGGAAATCGGGCGCTGCCAGACCGTGATCTGCACATCGCCGCCCAGGATCTGGCGCCCCTTAGCGGCCAGCCCTTCATTGATCGCCTTGGTCAGCGAACCGATCGCGGCCAGCGCCCCCACGCCCAGAAACAGGCAGGCGAGCAGCAAGCGAAGCCCGCGAAACCGCGCCGACAATTCCCGCCGCGCGATGCGCCACGCCGAGGCCCAGTTCACGCCATTTCGCCCGACGCGTATTTGTCCGAAGCATAGGTGTCGGATGGATATGTATCTGATTCTATGCGTCCGTCGGCAATCCGAATGATCCGCTGCGCCTTTTGCGCCAGCGCCTCGTCATGGGTGATGATGACCAGCGTGGCCCCGGTCTCCGCCCGCCGGGTCAGGATGAGGTCGATGATCGCCGCGCCGGTTGCGCCGTCCAGATTGCCGGTCGGTTCATCGGCAAAGAGCAGCGCCGGGCGCGGGGCCAGAGCGCGGGCAATCGCCACGCGCTGTTGCTCGCCGCCCGAAAGCTGGCTGGGGTAATGGTGCAGCCGGTGGCCAAGGCCCACGGCTTTGAGTTCCTCGGCGGCGCGGGGCCCCGCATCGGCCACGCCCGCCAGTTCGAGCGCGGTCATCACATTTTCCTGCGCCGTCATGGTGGGCAGCAGGTGGAACGCCTGCAAGACCACGCCGATCCGCCCGCGCCGGGCCAGCGCCAGTTGATCCTCGGACAGGCCCATGAAATCCGCGCCCGCCACGCTCAATTGGCCCCCGCTGGCCCGCTCCAGCCCCGAAAGCACCGCCATCAGCGAGGATTTGCCCGACCCCGACGGGCCAAGCAGCGCCACGACCTGACCATCGGGCACGGTCAGATCGATGCCTTTGAGGATCGAGGTGGCGCCATCGCCCCCAGGACCATTGGCGCCCAGGGTGAGAGTGAGGTTGCGGGCGAGGATCGCGCTCTTGCGGTCATGGGATTGGGTCACGATATGTTTATGGGTGGCCCGGCCGGATTCGGCAAGGAGGGCCCGCACGAAAGGGCAGGTTGATGAGGGCTTTGGGCGGGATGGCGGCGGTTTTGGCGCCGGTTTTGATGCTGACGGGATGCGGCGGCGCGGACAAGACGCCCCAGCCCGCGCCCAGCGCCTCGGCCGCCCCCGCACCTGTGCCCAAGGGGCCGCCGGTTCGCATCATCGCTTTGGGCGACAGTCTGTTTGCCGGATATGGTCTGCGCCCCGAACAGGCCTATCCGGTGCGGCTGGAGGCGGCTTTGCGCGCGCGCGGGGTCAATGCGCAGGTGGTCAATGCCGGGGTTTCGGGCGACACCACGCAGGACGGGCGGGCAAGGCTGGACTTTACGCTGGCGCAAGGGGCCGCGCCCGATCTGGTGATCATCAGCCTTGGCGGCAACGATATGCTGCGCGGGTTGCCGCTGGCCAGGACGAAGGACAATCTCGACGCCATTCTGGCCGAATTGGACAAGCGCAAGATCAAGGCCGTGGTGATGGGCATGCTGGCCGCGCCCAATATGGGGCCGGATTATGCGCGCGAATTCAACGCGATCTTTCCCGCGCTGGCCGCCCGGCATCATGCCGTGCTCGATCCGTTTTTCCTCAAGCCGATCTTTAACCGCCCTGATCTGCAATTGCCCGACCATATCCATCCCACCGACAAGGGCGTCGAGGCGATGGTCAGCGCGACCCTCGACAAGGTGGCGGGGGCGCTGCCGAAAGGCTGATATCGGCTCCATTTGCGTGGCAATCGTGCTGGCGGGGCGGCGGGGCGTCCTGCCAAGGCGGTGCCATGATGGAGACAATCCTCGATAGGCCCCGCATCGGCCTGTTGCCGGTGGTGCGGGCCGCGCAGGCGGCCTTGGCGCAGGGGCGCGGCTTTTCGCTGGTCCGGCTGGGCGATGGCGAGGGGGCGATGCTTTCCCACGATGCGCCGCATATGGGCGAGGATATCGCGTTCTGCCTGAATATCTGGTTCGGCGATCAGGCGATTGACGGCGATGACCGGCGCGCGATGGCGCGCGGGCTGGAACGCGCGATGCGCGAAGCCGATGTGCTGGGTCTTCCCCGCCGCGCCCAGTTGCAGGTTTCGATGCGCTATCACGAGGTCTTTGCCAATCTGGGGCGGGTATTGGGCGCTCGGCACCCGGTCGTGGGCGATATGGCGCTGCATTTCTATCTGCAATGGTCGGGCGCGCTGGGGGCGCTGGTGCGCGATGCGCGGCGGCTGGTGCTGATCGGATGCCGCGATGTGGCGGGGCAATTTGGTGCGCATTTCGATGTGCCCGTGGTGCAATGGCTGCTGCGCGGAGAGGCGCGGTTTCCGGGTATTGTGGCCGAGCCGCATTGGCCCATCGGCTATGCCCGGATGATGGCGCGGATCGGGGGGGTAGGGCCGGGCGATCTGGTGCTGGTGGGGGCGGGCGTGCTGGGCAAGGCCTATGTGGCGGGCGCGGCGCGGCGCGGGGCGGTGGCGCTGGACATGGGCAGCGTGTTTGACGGATGGGCCGGGATCATCAGCCGGGACGGGCGCATCGGCACCGGAGCGGAATTTTCGATTCCCCATCTGGCGCAGGGTGGACCGGCGGACGAGGCGATGCGGGAGCGCCTGCGTGCCTATCTGGCGGGCACGAATATTGCCGACGGGGCGATCTGAAACAGACCAATTGCCGCGTGAACGGATGCCGTAAGGGGCGCGGCAAATCGATGAAAGTAAACGCGTATCGGCATGGCATCCGGGGCAAATGCGTAATCGCCGCCGAAATGGATAGAGCCTTTGTTGCGCACCATGAGGCCCGGTTTTAGCCCTTTGCCACGAGGCGCGAAGGGATGGGGGATGGTCCCCCGGCGCGGCAATGATCAGGCAGGGATCAGGCAAAGATGAACATAGCCACGCAAGCCATGGGCGAAACAGCGCTGCGGCCGTTGCCGGGCACGGGCGGCCCGTTGTGGCGGCCCGAGGAGGTGCTGGAGCAGGGCGGGGCGCCAAAACCGGGCGCGGCGCAGGAGCGTGTCCATGAACGCGGGCAGGCCGCGCGGCGCATGGCCCTGCTGGTGCTGGGCATGCACCGGTCGGGCACCAGCGCGCTGACGCGGGTGTTCTCGCTGCTGGGGGCGGGGCTTCCCGCAACGCTGTTGGACGGCAATCCGACCAACCCCACCGGCCATTGGGAATCGGACGCGGTGCGCGGCTTCAACGACGCCGCGCTGGCCCAGATGGGGAGCGAATGGTTCGACTGGCTGGCGGTTCATGAGGGGTGGCAGCGCTCGCTGGCCTATCATGGGCAGGTTGAGCGGGCGCGCGAGGTGCTGCGCGGGGAATTTGGCGATGCCCCGCTCTTTGCGCTGAAGGACCCGCGCATGTGCCGTCTGGCGGGCTTCTGGCTGGACGTGCTGGACGCCGAAGGGATCGAGGCCGCCATTGTCATGCCGCTGCGCAACCCGCTTGAGGTGGCCGAGTCTCTGGCGCAGCGCGATGGCGTGGATGCGCAGGTCACGCTGCTGGTATGGCTGCGCCATGTGCTTGAGGCCGAGGCGGCGACGCGCGGACGCCCACGTCTGGTGATCAGCTATGATCAGGTGCTGGACCAATGGGCGCAGGTGGCCGACCGGGTGGAGCGCGAACTGGGGGTCGTGTGGCCGCGTATGCCGCTGGGCGCGGGCGAGGAGGTGGAGGCCTTTCTCTCGCGCGATCTGCGCCATCATCGCCGGTCGGACCGGGCGGTGGTGGACAATCCGCTGGTCTCGTCATGGGTGCGGCGGGCCTATGGCGTGCTGCTGGGCTGGGCCGAGGACGGCGAGCGGGCGGGCGATTACGGCGAGCTGGATGCGGTGCGCGCGGCTCTGGACGAGGCGGGGCCGGGGTTTGCGCGGCCCCTGCGCCGGATGGCCCGGCAAAAGCGGGCGCTGGAGGAGCTGAACGCGCAGAGCGCCGAGCTGATCGCCCAGCGGGCCGCACTGGAGGCGCGGGTCGCGGGTCTGGCCGATGAATTGGACCGGCGCGGGCGCGAACGGCAGGAGGCGCTCGATGGGCTGGCCGAACTGGCGCAGGCCTATCAACTGGCGCAGGCGCGGCTGGACGAAATGGCGCTGAGCGAAGGGCGGGGGGAGGATGAGCGCGCGGCCATGGCGCGCGAAATCGAGCATCTGCGTGCGCAGGCCCCTGCACAGGAGCAGCGCGCGCAAGAGGCCCAGGCCCGCGTGGCCATGCTTGAGCAGGAAGGGCAAGCCCTGCGCGCCGCGCTGGACGAACACCGGGAGCGGATGGGTGAATGGGAAAGCGCTCTGGCCCGGCGGCAGGACGAGATCGAGCAGACGCGCGCCGCGTTGGAGCAGGAACGGGAGGTGGCCGTCCGGTTGGCCGCTGAACTGGACATCGAGCAGCAGGCAGGGCTGGAACTGGCAGGGGAACTGGCGCAGGCGCAGGCACAGTCGCAGGAACAGGCCGAACAGTTGCGCGCCGCCATCGAGCAGGTGAGCGTGATGGCCGAAATGCTGACCGCGCTGCGCGCCGATCTGGCCGATCAGGGCGAGGCGCTGGCCGCCGCACGCAGGGCACAGGCCGCATGGGCGGACGAGGCGCGCAGGACAAAAGCCGCCGCGCAGGACCATCAGGCCGAGGCCACGCGCGAGATCGTCGAATTGGCCCGCCTGTTGCAGGAGGCCGAGGGCGAGGCCGCGCTGTGGCAGGGCCATTGGCAGGAGAGCGAGCAGAGTCGCGCCGCGATGGCCGCCGATCATGCCCAGACCGAGCGGTCATGGGCCGAACAGGCGCAGCGGCTTGAAGAACGCGCGGCCGAACTGGACCAGGCACGCGCCCGCGCGGTTGAGGAAGCGCAGGCCTTGCTGGCCGAGAAAGTGCGGCTGGAACAGCAATTGAGTGAACGCTTTGGCGAATTGGCCGCGATGTCGGGCCTGTTGTCGGCCGAGGCGGAAAAATCCCTGCGCTGGGCGGGGCAGGTGGAATGGCTGCGCGATGTCTGTCGGGTGATGATGCGGCGGCCGCGCTGGTGGCGTGCCTTTGGTTGGCAGAATGCACGGGCGGCGCGGAATCTGGCCGAGGCCGGGCTGTTTGACGAACGGGCCTATCTCGCGCGCTATCCCGATGTGGCCGCGCAGGGTCAGGACCCGCTGCGTCATTATATCCTTTTCGGCATGGCCGAGGGCCGGGTGAAAGGCTGACACATGGTTTTGCAGACAAGCATTTCCCCCGAGGCGATCGGGCAATTGCGCCGGTCGGGCCAATTCGATGCGGAATGGTATGCCGACCGCTATGCCGATGTGGCGATGTCGGGCATGGACCCGGCCGAGCATTATCTGTGGATCGGACGGCGATTGGGGCGCCGGGCGGGGCCGGGGGCCGGGCTGGCTGATACGGCGGCAGCGGCCCCCGCACAGGCGCGGACCAGGGGCGATACGGGGTGGAATGATCTGCCGATACACCCCCAAAGGCCGAACCGGTGGGTGCATAACACCGCCGCCATCGCCCGCAACCGAGCCCAGCCGCTGGCGCCGCTGACGCGCAGCTTTAACCCGCAATCGATGAACATCCATTGGATCATCCCCGATTTCGGCCCCGGCGGCGGCGGGCATATGTCGATCTTTCGCATGGTCCGCTATCTGGAAAGTTTTGGCCATCGCCAGACGATCTGGATTCAGAACCCCGGCGTGCATCAGGATGAGAAGCAGGCGTGGGAGCATATCCGAAGCTGGTATCAGCCGATTGACCGGGTGATCGTCCGCTTTCTGCCCGAAGAGGTGGAAGGGATTTCGGGCGATCTGGTGATCGCCACCGATATGTGGACGACATTCCCCGCCGCACAGATGGGCCTGATGAAGGAGCGCTTCTATCTGGTGCAGGATTATGAGGCTTTGTTCCACACGCATGGCACCTTCACCTATGTGGCGGAGATGACCTATCGCATGGGGTTCAAGGCGGTTTGCGCCGGGGCCTGGCTGAAATCCTTGTGCGAGGGGCGCTATGGGCTTTGGACACGGGCGTGGGAATTGGCCTATGATCCGATGTATTACTATCGGGGCGAAAGGGCCGGGGAAAACAGGGTCGAGCATGATCCGCCCCGCATCGCCTTTTACGCCCGCGCCGCCACGCCGCGCCGCGCGGTCGAACTGGGGCGTGAGGCGTTGCTGATCCTGCATGAGCGGGGGGTGCGGTTCCGGGTCGATCTGTTCGGTCAGGAGGATATGAGTGGGGCGCTGCCTTATGAGCATGTGAACCACGGGCTGCTCAGCCCGGCGCAATTGGGCGATCTTTATCGCTCGACAGATATCGGCATGGTCTTTTCGGCCAGCAATTATTCGCTGATCCCGATGGAGATGATGGCCTGCGGGTTGCCGGTGGTCGAACTGGATGCGGAAAGCACGCGGGCGGTGTTTCCCGAAGGATCGGTCGCCTTTGCCCCGCCCACGCCCCACGACATGGCCGATGTGCTTCAGCGCGTGATCGAAAGCGCGGCGGAGCGGGAGAGGTTGCGGGCGGGCGGCGCGGCTTTTGTCGCGGGGCTGAGCTGGGAAAAAAGCGCAAGGGCGCTGGAGGAGGCGCTGATCGAGGGGTTGAGCGAGAATTGCTGGCCCGTGACCCCGCGCGCGCTGTTCACCACGCGCGACTATGCCCACAAGGCTGCGGTCATCATCCCGACATGGAACGGCGGCGATCTGTTTCGCGGTGTGCTGCAGGCGCTGGTGACGCAGCAGACCGACTGGGCCTATGACGTGATGGTGGTGGACAGTGGTTCCACCGACAACACGCTGGAGATCATAGGCGAATTTGCCGACCGGGGTGTGCGGCTGCATCAGATCCCCAATGCCGAATTTTCGCATGGGCGCACCCGCAATCTGGCCATTTCGCTGACGGATGCCGAATTTGTTGCGGTCTTGACGCAGGACGCCACGCCCGCCGACCCGCATTGGCTGGCCCATATGATCCGCGCCTTTGACAAGGGGGATCAGGTCGCGGGCGTGTTTGGGGGGCATCACACCTATGGCGACGCCACGAGCTTTGTCCGCAACGGACAGGATGGGCATTTCGCCCATTTCGCCGCCATGCCCCATGTCGCGCAATGGGGCGTGACGCCGCCGGGCATGGAATGGGGCTCTGTCCAGTGGCAGCAATGGCTGCATTATTTTTCGGACAACAATGCCGCGCTGCGCCGCTGTGTGTGGGAGAAGATCCCCTATCCTGACATCCCATGGGGCGAGGATCAGGTATGGGCGTGGGAGGTGATCAAGCAGGGCTATGAAAAGGCCTATGCGCCCGACGCCTTTGTCATCCATTCACACAATTTGTCAATCGGCGTCCAAACGGGACCCCCGATCGGCGCGCAAAAGGGACCCCCTTTCGAGTATGGCACGACGGTCGAGGAACGCGCCTTGCGCTGCGCGCGGCGTAGGGAGGGCGAAGCCCGACCGGAGGCGCGCGCAGCGCAAGGCATCTTAATCCCGGCATGCCGCAGGGATCAGTTTCGGTTCTTGAAGCGCCAGCTGTCATTGCCGGTCTCGATGATGTCGCAATGATGGGTGACACGATCGAGGAGAGCGGTGGTCATCTTGGGATCGCCGAACACGGTCGGCCATTCCCCGAACGCCAGGTTGGTCGTGATGATGACGCTGGTTTGCTCGTAAAGCTTGCTGACCAGATGGAACAGCAACTGCCCGCCTGAACGGGCGAATGGCAGATAGCCAAGCTCATCGAGCACGACGAGGTCGAGGCGGGAGAGCTGGGCGGCAAGCGCGCCGCTTTTGCCGATCCGGGCTTCCTCTTCGAGGCGGGTCACCAGATCCACGGTGTTGAAGTAACGCCCCCGCGCTCCGGCGCGGACGACATTGGCGGTGATGGCGATGGCCAGATGGGTCTTGCCGGTGCCAGTGCCACCGACCAGGACGACATTGCGTCGTGCGGGCAGGAACGCCCCGCCGTGCAGCGAACGGACCATCCCCTCGTTGATCGGCGTCCCCTCGAAGTGGAAGGCATCAATGTCCTTCACCACCGGCAGCTTGGCGGCCGCCATCCGGTATCGGATCGAGGCCGCGTGGCGGTGCGTTGCCTCCGCACGCAGCAGATCGGTCAGTATCTCCATTGTCGTGCGCTGGCGTTGAAGCCCTGTGGTGACGGCCTCATCGAACGCGCCAGCCATCCCTTTGAGTCCGAGCCCGCGCATCGCGTCGATCATGTCATGCCGCTGCATTGAAGTTCCTCAGTTGGTCGTAACGGGCAGAGTCGGCGATCGGCGGATGTCGCAGGGCATTGTCCTCCGACGTGACGATCGTCAGCGGTCGCGGCGGTTCGCGGCGCCGTGCCAGGATATTGAGGATCAGATCGTCGCTCGCCGTGCCGGTTGCCAGTGCCTCCCGCACGGCGGCTTCGACGAGTTCCAGGCCATCGGTCAGCACGGCCGCCAGAACGCGCACGAACCGCCGGTCGGCATCATCGCCGTTGCCCAGCTTGCGTCGCAACCGGGCGAGCGCCGGCGGCAGTTCCCAGCCCTGGAAGGGGGCGCCGTTGCGTAAAGCGCCGGGCTTGCGGGCCAGCACCGGCAGATAGTGCCAGGGATCATAGATGGTGCGGTTCCGCCCGAAGAAGCGGGGATGCTCGGCGACGACCTCATCGCCGCATCGCACGACAATGCGGTCGGCATAGGCCCGAACCTGCACCGTGCGCCGCGCTACCGTCGAGAGGACCGAGTATCGGTTGCGATCATAGCTGATCAGGCAGGTGCCCGACACGCCGTGCTCGCTCTCGTTGAAGCCGTCGAACGGCCCCAGCATCGACTGTAATGCAGGGCGTTCGATCTCCAGCATCTGCGCCACGGTCTGGTCGCCCTGCTCAGGATGGGCCTGTCGTTCGGCCCAGCGTCGGCACTCAGCTTCCAGCCAGCCATTGAGCTCCTCAAGGCTGGCGAACCGCAGACGAGGCTGGAAGAAACGTCCCCGGATCGTCTGCACCTGGTTCTCGACCTGCCCCTTCTCCCATCCCGCCGCCGGCGAGCAGGCCGTGGGCTCGACCATATAATGGTCGGCCATGATCAGGAACCGCCGGTTGAACACCCGGTCCTTGCCGGAGAACACGCTCGTCACCGCCGTCTTCATATTATCGTAGATGCCGCGCCTGGGCACGCCGCCGAAGAAGGCAAAGCCGCGCGCATGCGCGTCGAACAGCATCTCCTGGGTCTCGCGTGGATAGGCCCGGACATACACAGCCCGCGATGCGCACAGCCGCATGTGTGCGACCTTTACCCGCATCGGCTTGCCGGCGATCTCGACATCCTCGTGGCTCCAGTCGAACTGGTAGGCCTCGCCGGGCTGGAACAGCATCGGAATGAAGGCCGTCGTCCCGTCGCCGAAATCCCTACGCCGCTCGACCTTCCACCGAGCCGCATAGCGGCGCACGGCATCGTAAGAGCCCTCGAAACCCTCACGCACCAGAAGGTCGTGGATACGGGTCATCCGAAGCCGGTCACGCCGGCCCCGTAACTCGTTCTCTTCCAGCAGCCCATCCAGGCGATCCTGAAACGGACCGATCCGCGGCAGCGGCTGAACCTTGCGTCGATAATCAAATGCGCCTTCCGGCGCCCGGATCGCCTTGCGGATCACCTTCCGCGACACATGCAGATCACGCGCGATCGCCTTGATCGCCTTCCCGCCGGCATACTCACGCCGGATACGAACCACTGTTTCCAAAACCAACATCCCGATCTCGCCGCATGAACTTCCACGCGGTTGTGTAAGCTATCGAAATGAGGGGTCCCTTTTAGACGCCGATCACCCCGCTAACGGGGTCCTTTTTGCACGCCGATCCACACACACAATTTGACCGAGGCCGCGCAGGACAAGGTTTCGCGTATCGAGGGCGATTACTGGCTGCGCTATTTCAACTATCGCTTTGAAACAGATCCCGATGCCGTGAAGGCCAGCGTGGATTACCTCAACGCGCGTGATGCCGCCGTGGCGGGGGTGGCGCCCGATGTGCTGGCCCATCAGCAGGTGCTGAACCGCGCCGCTGTATGCGGGCGCTATCGCGGGCAATTCGATCTGGTCGAACAATGGCGGGCCAAATGGTCCTGATCGCGCGGGGAGAAGCGATGTGACCATCTTTTCAACCCAATGGCTCTGGCGTCAGCGCTGGTTCGCGGCGGTGGTGATTTTGCCAACGGCGGCGGCGGGGGCCTATGAAGGGCTGGTGGCCTCGGACATCTATGTTTCGGAAAGCCGGTTCGTGATCAAGGCCCCGGCGCAGAAATCGGCGCAGGTTTCAACGCTCGCCAATCTGATCCAGACCACCGGCCTTTCGGGCGGGCAGGAGCAGGCCAATGAGGTGATCGACTATATCAGGTCGCGTTCGGCGCTGGCGGCGCTGAACCGGGGCGGGGCGGTGGCGGCGATGTATGGCCGGGCGGGCGTGGATGCGCTGGCGCGCTATCCCGGCGTGCTGCGCCGTCCGGGGCATGAACGCCTGTTCCGCTATTACAGCACGATGGTCGATGCGGCGATGGACCATGAAACGGGGTTGGTGGTTTTGAAGGTCAAGGCCTTTGCCCCCGCCGATGCCCAGCATCTGAACCAGCAATTGCTGGGGCTGGGCGAGGATCTGGTCAATGTGCTGAACGCGCGGGCCGAGGGCAAACAGGTGGCCGAGGCCGAGCGCCGCGTGGCCGCCGCCGAGGCAAGGGTGCAAAAGGCGCGGGCCGCGCTGGGCGCCTATCGCAACAGCGAGGCGCTGATCGATCCGGCGCGTCAGGCGCAGGGGGCGCTGGAGGTGGCCAACCGATTGGTGGCCGAGCAGGCCTCGGTGCAGGCGCAACTCGATCAGATGCGCGAGGTCACGCCCCGCAATCCGGCCCTCCCCGCGCTTGAGGAAAGGGTGGCCGCGATCGGCCGCGCCATCGCCGCCCAGAACGGCCGCGTAACGGGCACGTCGGGCGGGATCGCCTCCAAAATGGCGGGCTATGAACGGCTGGCGCAGGAGCAGGATTTTGCCGCGCAAAACCTCAATGTCGCCAATGCCGCGCTGGAACAGGCGCGGGTCGAAACGCTGCGCCAGCAATATTACCTTGAGCGCGTGGTCGATCCCGCGTTGCCCGATGAACCGGCGCTGCCGCATCGGTTGAAGATCGTGCTGACCGTGCTGGGCGCTTCGCTGTGCCTCTATTTCGTGGCGTGGATGTTCGTTGTGGGCATCCTTGAACATGCGCCGGAGGATTGACCATGGCCGCATTGCATCAGGGCTGGGCGATCCAGACACGGGTGATACAGGCGCTGATTATCCGCGAATTGACGACAAGGTTCGGGCGGGAAAACATCGGCTTTCTCTGGGTGATGGCCGAACCTCTGCTCTTTGCGGTGCTGGTGGGCCTGCTCTGGCGCTTTGAAAAGGGGCCGCAGGAGCATGGCGTGTCGATCATCGCCTTTGTCGCCACCGGCTATCTGCCGCTGGTGATGTTCCGCAGCACGGTCACGCGCGCGTTGGGCAGCTTTTCGGCCAATTCCAGCCTGATGTATCACCGACAGGTCAAGATCCTCGATCTCATCCTCGTGCGCTTTCTGGTCGAGATGATCGGGCATATGATGGCCTATCTGTTCATCGCGACGGTGCTTTATGCGCTGGATGAATTTCCATGGCCGCATGATCTTGGCTATCTGCTGCTGGGCTGGTCCTATTATGCGCTCTTCACGCTGACGCTGGCCATGATCGTCGCGCCGTTGTCCGAAATGTCCGAGGTGCTCGAAAAGGTCATGCCGGTCACGACCTATCTGATGGTGCCCTTTTCGGGCGCGTTTTTTATGGCCGAATGGCTGGCCCCCGATGTCAAGGCGGCGGTGCTGTGGTCGCCCCCGGTCCATGCGATGGAGATGATGCGTTATGGCGTGTTCGGTGATGCGCTCTATCCCAATTTCAGCTTTGCCTACACGCCGGCATGGTGCCTGCCGGTGCTGATGGTGGGGCTGATGCTGTGTCGGCATGTGCGCCGCGTGATGGTGGTCGAATGATCCGCTGCAGCGGCCTCGTAAAGAGCTATTCGGCCGGGCACAGGCGCAAGATCGTGCTGGGCGGGGTGGATCTGGAAATCGGGCGGGGGCAGAAACTGGGCCTGCTGGGGCGCAATGGCGCGGGCAAGACCACGCTGATCAAGCTGATCGGCGGGGTGGAATTGCCCAATGCCGGGCGGATCGAGCGCAAGATGACGGTGTCATGGCCGCTGGGCTTTGGCGGCGGGTTTCAGGGCAGCCTGACCGGCTATGACAATGCCCGCTTCATCGCGCGCATCTATGGCCGCAATTATCGAGATATTCAGGATTTCATCGAGGATTTTACCGAGCTTGGGCGGCAATTGGCGATGCCGGTCAAAACCTACTCATCCGGGATGCGCGCGCGCCTTGCCTTCGCGCTCAGCCTGGCGATCGAATTTGACTGTTATCTGATCGACGAGGTCATCTTGGTGGGCGACCAGAATTTCCAGCGCAAATGCCACGATGAAATCTTTGTCAAACGGGCCGACCGCGCGCTGATCCTGGCATCGCACAGCGTGGAGACGATCCGCCAATATTGCGACATGGCGCTGCTGATCGACAAGGGCGAGGCCAGCGTCAAAAGCGATATTGACGAGGCCATCGCGCTCTATTCCAATCTCTGATGGGCACAAAGTTATAGCGCGATGCGATAGGTTTCCGATGTGGGGTCCAGCGCGGGATGGTGCAGGGGGTCGGCATAGGTGGCCGTGCCCCAGCGCTCCTGCAACAGGGCCAATTCGCGTTGATAGCGCTCGACCTGCGTGCTGTGCGTGTCGCGCGCGCGGCTTTTGCTCTCATGGTGGACCAGCACCGCGCGCGGTTCATAGATATTGTGATAGCCCGCCGCCTGCAATTTCAGGCACAGATCAACATCGTTGAAGGCGACGGCAAAACCATCCTCGTCCAACCCGCCCACCTGACGGAACAGCGCCTTGCTTACCAGCATGCAGGCCCCCGTTACCGCCGAGACGCGATGCGGCACATGCGCGCGGGCGAAATAGCCCGGTTCGGCATTGGGCTGAAACCGATGGGCATGGCCCGCCGCCTTGCCCAGCCCGATTACCACCCCGGCATGTTGAATCGTGCCGTCGGGATAGAGCAACTTGGCCCCCACCGCGCCAACGCCGGGACGCACCACCTGGCGCACCATTGTCGAGAGCCAGTTTTCATCTGTGATCTCAATATCGTTATTGAGCAGGCAGAGATATTCGCCCCGCGCCTCGCGCGCGCCCAGATTGTTGAGCGCGGACCAGTTGAAGGGCCTGTCGTCCCGGATCACCCGCACGCGCGGATTGCCCGAAACGCGGGCGAAATAATCCAGCGTTTCGGCCTCGGCGCTGCCATTGTCGATGATCAGGATTTCGATATTGCGGTATCGCGTGGCGTTCAGCACCCCGGTCACGCATTTGCGCAAAAGCCGGACATGGTCGCGCGTCGGGATGATGATGGAGACCAGCGGCTGCATTTCCGGCATCGGCCAGTCGACCGCCACCGTGCCAAAGGCGCCGATCCGGGTTGATGCGCCCAAAGGCGCGACATGATGGGCCACCGCCGCCGCTCTGGCGGCCAAGGCATCGGGATCATGGAGGCCGGCATTCTGGCGATGGGCGATCACGCGGGGCACATGGACCACCTCGGTCTGGGCCGTCATGTGGATCAGCATGGCATAAAGCCCCGCCGCCGAGAGCGCCGGATGGATCGGCGGCATCGCCAGCGCATCCTCGCGCCGGATCAGACAGGCCGCCGAGAGATAGTCATGCGCCAGAAACAGATCGGGATTCCATCGCGGTTTGAACCACGGATGGCTGCGCAATCCCTTGCGGTTGATGCGGTCCTCGTCGCCATAGAACACGCCCGCATCGGGGTTGGCCACCACCGCCCGCGCCAGATGATAGAGCGCATCGGGCGCCAGCAGCGTATCGGCGGCCAGCGGCAGGACATAGTCGCCTGTCGCGCATTCGATGCCCTGAATCAATGCCTTGGCCGGATTGTCCGTTCGCCCCGGCACCAGCGTCAGGCGCGGCACGACCGGCGGCCGGGTGGGCATGGCCTCGCGCGATTGGGCCAGAACCAGCTCCCACTCGCCATAGGTCTGCGCCTCCAATGAGGCGAGGCGGCGCTCGATATCGGCCGAGGATTCACCCGGCGCCTGATACAGGATGACCGACAGGCGCGGGCGCACCGGCCATTCGGGCCAGTCCTGTGCGGCCTTGGCCACCATTTCCGGGCGCCGCTCGACCAGGGCGATCCAGTCGCGATAGGCATTGGGACCCTGTTCCAGACAAGCCCGCAATCTGTTTCGCGCGCGCGCCTTTCTGCCGGTCAGGCGCCAATAAAGCGCTTCTGCGGCAAGTTTCGGCCTACGCAAGGCCGTGTGAAACAAGATCCTGTAAAAATTCACCATTGCCCGATTGGTAAAATCCTTTTCCACATCTCTTGTTGCACTGCAAAAGGCCGGACGCAAGGCTGGCTTTTGCTAAAACTCTGTCTGATCCATTGCAATTCATCGCGCCGATGAATGCATTGAACGATAATTTCGCCCCAATCCTCTGGCCGGTCGGGGGCCAGCAACACGCCTTGTCGCCCTTGCGCGGGGGGCCAGCCCTGCGGGCACAGGGCCGCCGCGCCCAAAATCGCATGTTCGCTCAACTTGCTGGCCGAACGCGCGCGGTCAAAGGGGGTTTGCGCCAGCGGGTAAAGCCCCAGATGAAACCTGTTACGCCCCATCCAGCGCTGATATTCGGGCCATGTCATCGGCTCGACCCGGCGGGCGCGGGGGTGGCGTTCCAGCCCTCCGTCGATGGTGCGCGGGGAAAAATAGGTAAAGGTTATGCCCGCATGCCGATCAAGCACCTCGCGCATGATCGGCGCGGTCGCGGCCAGAGCGCCGCGATGGCTGGCGCTGCCCAACTGGACGATGTGCAGGGGCGCGCCGCGCGCCAGCGGGGCGAAATGCGCGCCATCGGCCGCGGCCTGTCGCCACACGGGATCGATTCGAGCGATCGGCCCCGCCCGATCCTGCGCCAGCCGCCGCGCCAGCACGTCCGAGGCCGCCAGCACAATATCGGCCCGCGCCAGCAAATGGCGGTGAAACGCCCGCTCAAACCGGGCAAGCCGCGCGCGATAGCCATCGGGCAGCAGCGGGCATACCGCACCCGCCGCCACATCATCATCGATCACATAGACCATCGACCCGCGCCAATCGAGCGCCGCCCGCATCACATCGGGCGTATCCTGGCGGATCAGCACAAAGGCATCGCCCGCGACAAAAGCATTGGCCCCCACCGCCCGGATCGGCCTGTCGCGCATGCCCCAGCGCAGGCCAAAGCGCGGCCGCACCCATGGTGCCATAGCGTTAAGGAAATAGAGGTCGGTCGAGGGCAGGCGGTTCACAGCCCCAGCCATCGGGCACGCTGTGTTTGGGCATAATCAATCGCTCGCTCAACCGGCCAGAGCGCCCCTCCGCGAGGGTCGACATAGCGCGCCGCCTCGACCAACGCGGCATGGACCAGATCCTCGATGGCCGCCGCGCGCCGCCGCGCCGGGGCGGGCACAGCGTCCCGCGTCAGGCCCCATCCGGCGTAAAAAGGCATGCCGAAACAATGCACTGCCCGCCCATGCAGCAAGGCCTCAAACCCGATCAGCGAGGTGACCGTATAGACCGCCGACGCACCTCGGATCAGCCGGACCGGATGGCATCCATCATCGATCACCCGGACGCGCGGATGGATGAGCCCCGCCTTCATCAGCCATCCCGCCTTGCGATGGGTGCGCACATCGGGATGCACCTTGACCAGCACATCATGGTCGGGCCAGTCCTTCAGCGCGGATTTCAGCATGGCGTCAAAACACGCGCCATTGCCCAGCCCCATCGTGACCGACAGATCGCCATGGCATTGATCGGCCACCAGAACATAGCGTTCGGGCAGGGCGCCTTCATAATCGTGCGCATGGTTGTATTTGGACAGGCCGCTCTCTCGCCACAAGGCGATCAGCGCGCGCGCGCGGCGGGCCTGATCCGGCGCGGCCCCGCGCGCGGCGGCGGCCTCGATCCGGCTGGGGCGCGAGGCATCGTAATAGCAGCCCAGATCATCGACGATTAACGAGAGCGGCGGATCATCACGCCCCACCGAGCGCAGAAAACCATCCTCCAGCAAGGCAAAGGGCCGCCGCAGCCATTGCGCCGCCATTTCCGCCCGCCGCCCCGAAGGTTTGCGCCCCCATCCCACCATGGCGCGGCCATGATCGGCCAGAAAGGCATCGAGATGGGAAATGCGGCCAATCGCAAGATTGGTGGGGATAGGCATAGGCTCCGGCTTTTCGCTTTCAGACCCGCGATGATTAACCCCCGCCCGCCGTGTTGAGTATCGTGGATGCATCCGTATTGCGCCGTAATTTGGCGCTAACTGTTCGTGCGAAGGAGGGCGGCCCGGTGATATGCGCAAAGGGCGGGGCAATGGGCCACGCGCGGGACCAGGGGGCGGGTATGAACAGGTTGAGCTTGAGGCAATTGGTGGCGGTCATGCCCTTGATGCTGGGTGCCTGCGCGACCTTGCCGGTCAGCGGGCCGACCGGGCGACAGGTGATGGAGCCGAAGTCCGGGCCGGGCTTTCGCATTGTCGCGGTGGATTCGCTGGCCGCCTTGCCGGTGGCGCCGGTTCTGGGCGATCCGGGCGCGGGCGGCACGGGCGGCACGGGCGGCGCGGCGGCGGGCGATGACGGCGCGGCCGCGCCCACCGACATGATCGGGCCGGGCGATATGCTCGATATCCAGATCTACGAGGCGGGCGTCAGCCTGTTTGCCAGCACGCGCCCGATCGCGGCGGCAGGCGGCAATGGCGCCGCACAGGCCGAGCGCCTGCCCGTGACGCGCGTGGATGACAAGGGGCAGATTTTCGTGCCTTTTGTCGGGCGGATGCGCGTGGGCGGGCTGACATCGACGCAACTGGCCCATGCGATCCGGGCCGAACTGAAGGGCCTGTCGCAAAATCCGCAGGTGGTGGTGGGCATCGCCCAATCGGTGACCAACAGCGTCATTCTGGGCGGCGAAGTGGCGCGGCCCGGTCGGCTGGTGCTGACCACGAACCGGGAAACCCTGCCCGAGGTGATCGCTCTGTCGGGCGGCTATCGGGGGGAGGCCAAGGATCTGGCGGTGCAGGTGACGCGCGGGGCGCAGCTGCGCGAATTCCGTTTGGCCGATGCGGTGCAGGGCGCGGCGCGCGACTGGCGCATCCGCCCCGGCGACCAGATCGAACTGGTCAAAAAGCCGCAGACCTTTGCCGTGCTGGGCGCGGCGGGGCGGGTGGAGCAACTGCCCTTTGCCGCCCCATCGGTCAGCCTGGCCGAGGCGCTGTCGGCGGCGGGCGGGCCAAACCCCAATCTGGGCGATGCCAAGGCGGTGTTCATCTTTCGCTTTGACGCCGGGGACGCGCCCACCGTTTATCATATCAACATGATGAACCCCGGCAGCGTCTTTCTGGCCCAGCGCTTTGCCATGCGCGACAAGGATGTGCTCTATATCGGCAATGCCGCGGCCAATCAGCCCGGCAAGCTGATCCAGTTGGTCAGCCAGTTGTTCAGCCCGATCATCGCGGTGCAGGGGGCCTTGGTGAACACCGGGGTGGTGAGGTAAGGGCTTGAGGTCTGGGCGGCCTGGTTCGCCCTCTTCCTGTAAAGCCCGCTTTGCGCAAAATCCTAGGCCATCAACCGTTTGACCGAATTCGCGATCAGGATCCGCGTGGCCGATTCGCTGGCCAGCCCGCCGCGCACGAGGCAATGGCGGTGGAGCACGCGGCAAAAGGCGTCATAAAGCGCCGCATCGGGCGGGCAGGGATTGGTCCAGAATTGGGCCAGCGGCTGATCGTCGGTGATGCCGGAGATGGCATAGACCGCGCGGCCCAGCGCCTTGACCGGAACACCCCCGGCCAAGGCGAAGGTGGCCGAGGTGGAATTGACCACGACCATCGCCTGCGCGCCTTGCGCCAGCGTGTTCAAATCGCCGCCCGCCAGATGGATCAGCCGATCGCCCAGCCCCAGCGCCCGTGCCCGGTCGCGGACATAGCCGCCCCATCCGCCCAGCGTGGCATCGAGCGGATGCTCCTTGATGACGAGGCTGGCTTCGGCCGGGGCATGGGCGGCAAAACTGGCCAGAACGTAATCGGCGGCCTGACGCATCGAGGAAAAGGGGGAGTGGACGCGGATCTGATAATCGGATGAAAGTTGCAGCGGAAAAAGGAAGTAGCGGCGCCCTTCCAGCATCTTAAGCGTGATCTGCGCCTTGGCCGACTGTCTTGCCCGCGTCAGATATTTGGCGATCCAGCCCATGCCCTCGACCAAGATCGAGCCGGGTCGATGCGATCGATAGAAGGGATAGCGCAATGTCAACGCGCCCAGCATCATATGCCCGAAATAGCCCCATGTATCGCGCACCCGCCGCCCCAGCGAGGCTCCGATCGGCGTCATGGGCGCCGGACGGGGCAATCCGCGCGCGGCGGCCAGAATGTCCTGCGGCCTGCGCGGCAGGGGCGAATGGCCGTTGACCCCTTCGCGCTCCAGCGTCAGCCAATTGGGGCGGATATAGCCTTCCTCGAACACATGGACCCGCACGCCGTTGAGCCGCGCCATCTGATGGGCGGTCATGTGCATCGGGCGGCAATCGCCGAACAGCACCAGATCGGTTATGCGGTTGTGGCGCAGATAGCGGTCGACGAACAGCGGCCATCCTTCCTGGGTGCCGCGATAGCTGGTCGCGCGGTGCGTGCCGGAGGCATCGGTGATCGCGCCGGGCCAATCATGTTCGTCGCCGCCGTTCAGATGGATGCGCCGCACCTCCTGCCCATTTTGGCCAAGGGTCTGAGCCAGTTGATGGAAAAAAGGGCCGGGCGGACCCTGCAAAAAGAGGAAACGTCGCGCCTGGGCGGACGCCGTTCTGTGCGCAAGGGGGTGCCTTGCCTGTGCCGCAAAGGGCGCGGGCGAGGGCAGCAAAGTCTGCGCCGACCCGCGTCTGAGGGCAGTATCGGCTCCGGCCGGGGAGAGGAAGCGAAAGACGCCGAGATCCAGCATGGGCATCCCATTGTAAGCAGAAGTTAACGCCGAAAAAGTGATAAAGTATTAGTTTCATTGGCTATAGGATCGGAGGTTAGGCCGGGTTCTTCGCACTTTCCATTAGTAACTCCTCCGTATTGGAACTAAAGGGCGGCACGCGCAGCGCTGTTTCCTTAAGGTAAAATATTGCCAAATAGGATGCGCAAACAAAATAAAATAACCAATAATTGGTGCATGCGGGCGGGCCGCTTTGGTCCGTCGCGGCCCCTTCCTCCCGCAGGACTGCCCCGCTTTTGATCAGTCTCAGGGCGTCACTGGCCTCTGCCGCAGTGCCTATTCATCTGGACAGTTTAGCGATTGGACGAAAATGGTCTGCGCTGCGCCTCGGCATGAAAACACACCCGGCGGTGCAAAAATCAGTTTGCTTTTCGGGCGCTGTGCGAAATGCAATAAACTTGGAACATGATCGATACAGGTGGATTTACGTGCTTTGATATGGCACTTGCGATACCAATTCTCGTGATTCAGCGGTGGAAGGGCAACATGCAGAAGATTACTCCGGTTATCCTGTGCGGTGGTAGTGGAACCCGTTTGTGGCCGCGCAGCCGCGCGGTGAAGCCCAAGCCGTTCCTGCCGCTGGTGGGTGATGTGACCCTGTTCGAGCAGGGCATTGCCCGGGCCAGCGATCGCGCCATTTTCGAAGCACCCATGGTCGTGACCGGAACAAGGCACCTCGATCATGTGGAAAGCCAGCTGGGCGAGGCGCCTGATGCGCAGATTCTGGTCGAACCTTCGGCGCGCAACACGGCGGCGGCGATTGCGCTGGCCGCTTTGCGGATGGAGCCTGATGCGGTGATGCTGGTTTGCCCCAGTGATCACCATATCGGTGATCCGAGCAGCTTTGTCGCCGCTGCGCAGGCCGCCGGGCGGCTGGCTCGGGAAGGATGGCTTGTCGCTTTTGGCATTACCGCCACGGCGCCGGAAACCGGATTTGGTTATGTGAAGCGCGGCGAGGCCATCAGCGACGACGGGTTCAGGGTGGACCGTTTTGTCGAGAAGCCCAATCTGGAGCGCGCGATGGAATTCCTCGCCGAGGGTTCCTATGCATGGAACGGCGGTATTTTTGCGATGCGCGCGGGCGATTTCTTGAAGGAACTGGGCACCCATCGCCCCGCCATTCTCGAAGGCGTGGCGCAGGCGGTGGCCGGCGGGGTGGTCGATGGTCAGCGCTTCCACCCCGACGCGGCCATTTTCAACGCGGTGGAAAGCGATTCGATCGACTATGCCGTGATGGAAAAGACCGAGCGCGCCGCCGTGGTCCCGGCCAACATGGCCTGGTCCGACATCGGCAACTGGCACGCCCTGTGGGAAGCGCGCGAGAAGGACGAGGCGGGCAACAGCGTCATCGGCGAGGCGGAACTTGTGGGTTGCCGCAATGTTCTGGTGGAAAGCGACGGGCCGAAGGTTTCGGTGGTCGGTCTTGAAGGCGTCATGGTCGTGGTCGATGGCGACGACGTGCTGGTGACGAGCGTGCCGGGCGTTCAGAAGGTCGGCAAATTGCAGGGCGCGGTGAATCAGTAATCGGGCGATCACGACGCAGGAGGCGGTTTTGAGCGATATGCTGTTGCCGGTCAGGCAGGTGGAAAAGCCGTGGGGCTGCGAGGTTCTGCCGCCGCCTTTTGTTGCGCCCGATGGCACGCGGATCGGTGAAATCTGGTTCGAGCCTCCTGCGCAAATACCTGAATTGCTGGTGAAATATATCTTTACCAGCGACAAGCTCTCGATTCAGGTCCACCCCAGCGATACACAGACGCTGGCGAAGGGGCTGGGCCGTCAGGGCAAGGAGGAATGCTGGCTGGTCATCGCCGCCGAGGAGGATGCGCGCCTCGGCATCGGCTTTGACCGGGCGGTCGATACGCCGACGCTGCGCGCGGCCGCGCTCGACGGGCGGATCGAGGACATGCTGGTCTGGCACAAGGTCCAGCCGGGCGATTTTTTCTATATCCCGGCCAACACCGTCCACGCGATCGGCGCGGGCGTCAGCGTGATCGAGATCCAGCAGAACAGCGACATCACCTATCGCCTGTTCGATTACGGGCGTCCGCGCGAATTGCATCTGGACGAGGGTCTGGCTGTCTCGCTGGGCGAGGTTTACGATCTGGCCCGCTGGCACAAGCGCTTGCCCGAAACGGGCACGGTGGCGCTGGTGGATGGACCCTATTTCCGGCTGGACCGCGTCAATGGTGTGGCCGATCAGGAGTTGTTGGCTCGCTATCCCGAGGGGCCGCTGCTGGTGGTGCCGATCCAGGGGCTGGTGATGGTCAAGGGCCAGCCGGTGCCGGCCGGAGCCTGCGCAAAAGCGGCCGGTTTGGATGAAATTAGCTGGGAAAGCGATGCGCTTTGGCTCGTCGCCAAGCCGCTCCGAGCGTAAATCCATAGGTCTGAAGGGCGGGAGGAACCGCTCGGCGCTCTGGCCCGATTGGGGGCCGGGCGCGGCCCAAAGGGTTGCCGGACCGCATGAATCATCCCGCTGTTGCCCATTCCACGCCCAGCCCGGCCCAGATCGCCACGATCCGGGGCAGGGGCCGCGCGATCATTGCGCATGAGGCTGAGGCTCTGCGCCATCTGGGCGATGGGCTGGATGACAGTTTTGCGCGCGCCTGTTGGCTGATCGCGGGGGCGCGGCGGCGGCTGGTGGTGTCGGGCATGGGCAAATCGGGGCATATCGGGCGAAAGATCGCCGCTTCCTTTTCGGCCACGGGCACGGCGGCGCTGTTTCTGCACCCGGCGGAGGCTTCGCACGGCGATCTGGGCATGATGATGGCCGGCGATGTGCTGCTGGTGCTGTCCAATTCGGGCAATACGGCCGAATTGGGGCCTGTGCTGCGCCATGCGCGGGCGTTGGGGGTGGCGATCATCGGCATGGTGGCGCGCTCGCGCTCGATGGTGGGCGATATGGCCGATGTGCTGCTCCTGCTGCCCGACCGGCCCGAGGCCTGTGAGGACAGTTTTGCGCCCACGACATCGACGGTGATGCAACTGGCACTGGGCGATGCGCTGGCGCTCTCGGTGATGGACGCGCGCGGGATCAGCCGCAGGCAGATCCGCGCGCTGCATCCCGGCGGGGCGATTGGCCAGCGCTTGACCCCGGTGGGCGAGGTGATGAGCCGCGCGGGATTGCCGCTGGTTTCGCCCGATGCGCTGATGCGCGACGTGGTGCCGGTGATCACCGACCATCGCTTTGGGCTGGCCGGGGTGGTGGACGCGGCGGGGCGGCTGATGGGGGTGATTTCCGATGGCGACCTGCGGCGGCATTTCAGCGCGCTGGGCAAGGCCAGCGCAGGCGAGGTGATGACGCGCGATCCGCGCTCGCTCTGCCCCGATATGGTGGCGGTGGATGCGCTGCAATGGATGAACGAGGCCAAGATCACCGCCGCGTTTGTCGTCGCGCCCATGGCCGAGGGTGGAGAGATGCCGGTCGGCATTGTCCACATGCATGATCTCTTGCCGATGGGGCTGGAGCCGGCCTGACGCACCGGGACGGGCGGGTGTTGAGGGTAAGGCATCCAGCCATAAGGGTTATTTCGGGCCGATGGGCGCGGCGCGGGGGCGGCAAAATCGGCCCTAAAACCGTCAAACCTGCAAAACCCCCGGATTTATCCCCAGAATCGCTGCACCTTTGCGATGAAACTCTTGCTGCGCGCCGATGGTGCGTTAGGAAGGTGATCCGAATTGGCGGATGTCTGGACGAATCCGCGCTTTCCCGCCGGTTCGGGCCGGTTTTACGCTTGGGGCCTGTCATCGCATACTGGCGGCCTCCACACAGTTTGGGAACAGAAACGCCATGAAAGCCACGATCGAACGCGCGACCCTGCTGCGTTGTTTGAGCCATGTGCAATCGGTGGTGGAACGGCGCAATACCATCCCCATCCTTTCCAACGTGCTGATCGAGGCCGGCGGCACCGGTTCGGTCCGTCTGATGGCCACCGACCTTGACCTTCAGGTGGTCGAGCATCTGCCCGCCGTCAGCGTCGAGGCGCCCGGCGCGATCACGGTTTCGGCCCACCTGCTGTTCGACATCGCGCGCAAGCTGCCCGATGGGGCGCAGGTCTCGCTCCAAACCGCCGAGAACCGCCTTGTCATCAAGGCCGGGCGCAGCCGGTTCCAGCTCCCGACTTTGCCGCGTGACGATTTCCCCGTCATCATCGAGGGCGATCTGCCCACCAGCTTTGAGGTGCCCGCCGCGACGCTGGCGCAGTTGATCGACCGCACGCGTTTCGCCATCAGCACCGAGGAAACCCGCTACTATCTCAACGGCATTTTCCTGCATGTCTCGGACGAGGAACTGAAGGCTGCGGCCACCGATGGCCATCGTCTGGCGCGCTTCACGCTGGCCAAGCCCGAAGGCGCCGACGGCATGCCCGATGTCATCGTGCCGCGCAAATGCGTGGGCGAATTGCGCAAGCTGCTCGACGAACATGCCGACAGCAATGTCGCCATCGACCTGTCGGCCAGCAAGATCCGCTTCTCGCTGGGCGGCGAAGAGGGCGTGGTGCTGACCAGCAAGCTGATCGACGGCACGTTCCCCGATTACAACCGCGTGATCCCGACCGGCAATGACAAGCTGCTGCGTCTCGATCCCAAGAGCTTCTATGAAGCGGTGGACCGCGTGGCCACCATCGCCACGGAAAAGACCCGCGCGGTGAAAATGGCGCTGGAAACCGACCGAGTGACGCTCTCGGTCACCTCGCCCGACAATGGCACGGCGGCCGAGGAACTGCCCGCCGATTACGGTTCGACCGGGTTCGAGATCGGGTTTAACGCGACCTATCTGAAAGACATCCTGAACCAGATCGATGGCGACAATGTCGAACTGCATCTGGCCGATGCCGGCGCGCCGACCCTCATCCGTCAGAGCGACAAGAGCCCCGCGCTCTATGTGCTGATGCCGATGCGGGTGTGATGGGGCCGGCCGATTGAACAGAAGGGGCGGGGGCTTTCGGGCTTTCCCGCCCTTTTTGTTGTGGAGTTTTGATGCCTCCGGCGGGCAAAGGGCGGGGGCCCTTTGCAATCCCGTTACGAACGGCGTTGTGGTTCGTGGGCGACGATGTGTTTTGGGGGAGGGAAGGGTTGTTAAGCTGCTTCGCGGGGAGAAAAGGAGGCCGTCCGGGGGCGGTGCTAACGCTGCCGTTATCACATCGTCTCAATATCATGCTATGAAGGCCCAATGACTAAGCTAACTTGCAGGGCCTGTGGGCGTGAATTGACACTTGAAGGCCTTTGGGGGCAGGCAAGTGAATGGAAAGTCCCCGAGGAGGTTCAGCAATCGCCAGTCGCCAAAGGTCTTTTAATTAGACTATCCGAGGATGCTGTGCCCGTTTCAAGAGGCCAAGAAGTCGTAGCAATTCACGTCTACTCGCCAGAAGGGGCCATTTCCGTCCATCCAGAAATGGCCGTCAGAGCGAATTTGAAGTCGACCGGTTTGGATCAAGGCTGTTGTGGATCGAGTGGAATGGGCGGGCCAAACCGAGCTTGCATTTGCGGAAACATCGTTGGAACTGAATGGAGCGATTGTTGGACGCAGGCTGAAATACGATTCCTGCCAGATGCTATCGCAGCCCGAGATTAATGTCCGCTCCCCCAGCCTTAGCAGGCCATAACCCATCCGCGCCGCAGGCAACAAAATCCGCCACCTCATCCCAAAAAACTGCGCCCAATCGACAGCGTAACGTCGACAGTATTGGGATTGCAAAGGGACGAGTCCCTTTGCCCGCCGGAGGCAAACTTTTCTCCTAAATCCTTTTAAAACCGCCAAACCCTTTGCGCCACCTCACGCGGCGCAGCGCTTTTGCGGGCGGCCTTGTCGGCATAGAGGCGGCAGTCGGCGGACTGGATGAGCGCGGCGGCATCGGCGCCTTCGAGGGGGGCGATGGCGGTGCCGAAGCTGGCGCCGATAGGCACGATGATGCCGTTCCACACGATGGGCAGCGAGAGGCCCGCGCGCACCGCCGCGACCTCGCCCAGCGCGAGGTGCTGGCCGCGCGAGATGTCATAGAGCATGGCAAATTCGTCGCCCCCCAGTCGCGCCACGCAGAGCGCCCGCGCACCGAGGCGCTGCATCCGGTGTGCGACCTCGGCCAGAATCGCGTCGCCGGCCAGATGGCCGTGGGTGTCATTGGCCTGTTTCAGCCCGTCCAGATCAGCCAGCACCAGCATCATCGGTCTTTCGCGGTGCAGCCTGTCCTCCAGCATCCGCATGAAGGCCAGCCGATTCGCCAGTCCGGTCAGCGGATCGGTCAATGAGGCGCGGATCGCCTGATGCTGCTGGGTCAGCATGGCCAGCGTTTCGTTGAATTTGGCCAGCACGACATGGATCTGCATCGCCGTCATCAGCACCAGCATCAGCGCCAGCGCCCGCATGCCCAACGAATCATAGAGCGCCAGTTTCAGCGCAATCGGGGCGATCGCGCTCACCATGCCCGCGATGGCCGCACGCGGCACGCCCAGCAGGCATGAGGCGCTGGTCAGCGCGGCGATGGCGATGAAAACGGGCGCGACCATGCAATATTGGTGCGAGGCATGGGTGAAGGCATTGGCCGCCCACAGCCCGGCGATCAGCCCGACCGGCGCGCTCATCATGCTGGCCCGGCGCAGATGGCGATAGATCTGGGCGCGCGGGAGCGGGGCCGCGGCGCGATTGCGGCGGCGGTTGCGGATCAGGACATAGAGGCAAATGGCCGAAATCAGCCCGGCAGGCCCCCATTGCTGCCACAGGGGCAAATTGCCGCGCAGCGCCAGCGCCGTGGCCAGCGAATGGACCCCCAGCAAGAGGCACAGCCAGGGCAGATGGGCGCTGACCCGTTGATATTGCAGGCGTACCATCGCGCCGGCCACGCGCGGCGGCACGGCGGCGGTGAAGGGTGAGAGCAGGCGGCGGCGCAGGACGCGCCATCGCCCTCGCGCAGAGAGATTTGACAAAACTCGCTTTGGATTAACCCGCAACTTGTCACTCCCCGCTTAACTCTGTCGACGCATGAGATAAGTGGAAATGACTAATTCAGGGTTAAGCTAACAAGCTTTTAATGCTTACCGGCGGCGGCAAGCATTTGATCGAAGGCCACGAATTTCTCACGCGGGGCGCCATCGCGGGCGCGGGCAACTTCGGCTTCGTCAATCTTTCGCCAATCGCGAAAGGTCACGAAATCAACCCCGCGCGCGGTGGCCAGAGCCTCGAAGCCGACGCGGCCCTGTTTGTTGCCTGGGGCGGGGAAATCCTCGGCGATACGATCGACGATGGCAAAACCATCGGGGCGGTTGGTGCCGATCGTGCCCGAAGGCCCGCGTCGCGCCCAGCCCACGCAGTAAAGGCCGGGCAGGATGCGGCCTTCCTCGTTGGCAAAGCGACCGGCGGCGGTGTCATAGGGCACGCCCTCGATGGGATTGGTGCGATAGCCGATGGCGGCAATCACCAAATCGGCGGGAACCTGATAGGTTTCGCCCGTGCCCACCGCGCGGCCCTCGACCAGCGCGGTGCGCTCGACCTCGACCTTGCGCACCGATCCATCACCGATCAGCGCGCGCGGGGCGGCGAAAAAGTCGAAGTCGATGGTGAAGGGTTTGTCCAAGGGTGTATCGGCGGCAAAGGCGCGCAGGTGCTGGATCGATTTGCGCATGCCCGGATCCAATGCGGCATCCTCGACCTCGGGCGGCAGATCGGCGGGATCGACGCGTGGGCGCGCGCGCTCCAGACTGCCCAACTCGCCCAGCTCCTTGGGCGTCATCGCGATCTGGTGCGGGCCGCGGCGGCCAAGGATCGTGACCGAGGCGATGCCCGAACCTTTCAGCGCATCAAGCGCATGGGCGACGATATCGGCCCCTTCGAACTCTTGCGGCACCTTGGCCAGAATGCGCGCGATGTCGAGCGCGACATTGCCGTTGCCGATGACCACCGCATGGGCCCCGGCAAAATCGGGGGCCAGATCGGCAAAATGAGGATGGCCGTTATACCAGCCGACAAAGGCCGCGCTGCCGAACACATTGCCCAGATCCTCGCCCGGAATGCCCAGCGCGCGGTCCGATGGCGCGCCTGTGGCCAGCACCACCGCGTCATACAATTCCTGCAATTCGGCAATCGAGACATCGCGCCCCACCGCCACCTTGCCGATGAAGCGGACGTTGGGGGCCTGGGCCACGGCGTCATAGCGTTTTGCAACGCCCTTGATCGATTGATGGTCGGGGGCAACCCCGCTGCGGATCAGGCCGAAAGGCACCGGTTGAAGATCGAAAATATCGACATGCACCTCCTCGCCCCAGCGCTTGAGCGCGGCTTCGGCGGTGTAATATCCGGCGGGGCCGGAACCGATGATGGCAAGATGCAGCATGGGTCTGATGCACTCCCTTTTATGGCGCCTTGTGGCGCCTCCTTTTTTGTGCGGGTCCGTTCGGCTTGCGGGCGTTCTCGCGTTGATTCTTATCACATACCTGTTTGCTTGCCGTTGCAAGCCCCGATGGGCGCGCGGCGCCGCAGATGTCCTTAACGCGATTTAAAAGCATTTCGGGCAGTTCGGGTGCCATGACTTCACCAATTCCCACAGGGGCAAATCAGGCGTGACCAAGTCCAATCGGGCGCAAGCCCTGCTGCGAAAAGCCGAAACGCCCGCGCCTGCTCCAGCCATGGAGCGCCGCCGCGCCGCCGCCGCGCCCGAGCCTGAGTCCGGGCCGGTCGATGTCACGCATCTGCGCCGCAAAAGTGATCCTGTGCGCCGCGAAAGCGAGCCCTATCTGGGCTATTTCCTGATTTCCGAAGGCTGGTCGATGACCGCGATCGCGATGGGCATCGCGGTGCTGATGCTCTGGCTGAACCAGTTCCGGATGCCGCAGCCGGTGGTTCTGGGTCTGGTGGGCGCGGGCATTGCGATGGTGGCCTGCGCACGCCTGTTCATCTCGTTTGAGCGCGCCAGCCGCCGCCCGCTGGGGCTGCGCGTGGCCGCGATGGTGGGCGGGGTGGTGGTGCCCATGCTGCTTTACGGCGCGGGTCTGGGCATGTGGTTCGAAACAGGCATGCTGGCCGAACCGGAGCTGCTGATCGGGGCGATGGTGGTGGTCGGGCTGGTGATGGCGGTGACGCTGTCGGGGCGGCTGTTCACCATGGTGGCGGCCAAGCTGGCGCTCTGGACGCCGATCGCGCTGGAACTGGGTTCGGCCTATACGCTGGTCACGCTGGTGCTGGGCGGGGGGATCGGGCTGGTGGCGGCGCTGCGCCAATTGGGCATCGACCGCGCCGGGCAAGCCGAACAGCGCGAGATGCGCCATGCCCAGATGCGCGCCGAGGAATTGCTGAGCGAGTTTGAAAAGACCGGGCAGGGCTGGTTCTGGGAAACCGACCGCAAGGGGGCGCTGACCTATGTCTCGCCCAATATCATCGCCCTGCTGGGCCGCGAGGAGGCCGATCTGATCGGTCGCCCGCTGACCGAACTGTTCGTGATGCAGGAGCAGGAGCAGGTGGGCGAGCGGACCTTGCTGTTCCATCTCAACGCGCGTTCGGGCTTTAACGATCTGGCGCTGCGCGCGGCCAAGGAGGGGGATGAGCAATGGTGGGCGGTCAATGGCCGTCCGGTTTATGACGCCTTCAACAATTTCCTGGGTTTTCGCGGCGCGGGCAGCGATCTGACCGAAAAGCGGCGCAGCGAGCAGCATGCCACGCGCCTGGCCCATTTCGATTCGCTGACCGGCCTGGCCAACCGATTCCAGATGAGCCAGACGCTGGAAAAGATCCTCTCGGCGCCCAAGCTCGATCATCGCGACTGCGCGGTGTTCCTGCTCGATCTGGACCGCTTCAAGCAGGTCAATGACACGATGGGCCATCCTGCGGGCGACGCCCTGCTCAAACAGGTGTCGCAGCGTTTGCAGCGCACCGTGGGCGAGGCCGGGCGCGTGGGGCGTCTGGGCGGGGATGAGTTCAAGGTTATCTTGCCGGGCCGCATCGCGCGCGACAAGCTGGCCACGCTGGCCACCAGCATCATCGAGAACCTGTCGCAGCCCTATTCGATCGACGGCGCGCGGGTGGTGATCGGGGCCAGCATCGGCATCGCCATGGCCCCCGATGACGGCGTGACCAGCGAGGCGATCATCCGCAACGCCGACCTTGCGCTTTATGCCGCCAAGGATCGCGGGCGGGGCGTCTATCACTTCTATGACGAGGAACTGCATTCCGATGCCGAGGAGCGCCGCCAGCTTGAGCATGACCTGCGCGATGCGCTGGCCCATGGCGGGCTGGAGCTTTATTACCAGCCCTCGGTCGCGCTGAGCCAGCAGAAGATCACCGGGTTTGAGGCGCTGCTGCGCTGGAACCATCCCACGCTGGGCCGCCTGTCGCCCGCCAAATTCGTCGAGGTGGCCGAGGATACGGGCCTTATCACCCAGATCGGCGAATGGGCTTTGCGCACGGCCTGCCATGATCTGGCCCGCTGGCCCGATCATGTGCGGGTGGCGGTCAATGTCTCGCCTTTGCAATTTGCAAATCCGGCGCTGCCCACGATCATCACCCATGCGCTGGCGGCCGCCGGCGTTGATCCGGCGCGGCTGGAACTGGAAATCACCGAAAGCGTGTTTTTGAACGACGGCGCCAATACAGACGCGATGTTCACTGCCCTCAAGCGGATTGGGGTGCGTCTGGCGCTCGATGATTTCGGCACCGGCTATTCCTCGCTGGGCTATCTGAAAAAAGCGCCCTTCGACAAGATCAAGATCGACCAGAGCTTTGTGCGCGGCGCGACGATGCCGGGCAGCCGCAATGGCGCGATCATCGCCTCGATCGTCAGCCTTGCCGATGCGCTGGGCATGGAGACGACGGCAGAAGGCGTGGAGACGCTCGACGAGCTGGATCTGGTGCGCGAACTGGGTTGCAGCCATGTTCAGGGCTATATCTATTCCAAACCCCTGCCGCGCGACGAGGCCGATATGCGGCTGAGCGCGGGCGGGACCATCGAGGCGAGGGGGCCGCGTTCGGCTCGCGCGGCGCGCCGCACGATGCTGCGCAAGGTGATGCTGACCGCGCAGGGGCGCCGCTATCCTGCCACGATCCGCAATATTTCGGAAAATGGCGCGATGTTCGAAGGGCTGAGCGATGTGCCGATGGGCATGGAAATGCTGATCGAACTGTCCGACGATCTTGTGGTGGGGGCGACGGTGCGCTGGAGCCGCTATGGCCGCACGGGTGTAGCCTTTGCCGAGCCTGTCGCCTTTGACGGCAGCGGCGCGATCATCCGCGCCAGCCTGTTCGGCCCGCAGGACCGCGACGGCGAGGCGCCCGTCTATCGACAGGTGGGGTGAGAGGACAGGCGGCGCAGCAAATCGCGGACGCGATTTGCCAACGAACCAACCTGCTGCTAACGGCTGCGATTCGATGCGGGGTGGGGTTTCCTGCCCCTTTTCCCGCGCCCTTTTGATAAAGACATTCCATGACCGACCAGTCCAAGATCCGCAATTTCTCCATCATTGCCCATATTGACCATGGCAAAAGCACGCTGGCCGACCGACTGATCCAGTTCACCGGCGGGTTGACCGAGCGCGAGATGAGCGCGCAGGTGCTGGACAACATGGACATCGAGAAAGAGCGCGGGATCACCATCAAGGCTCAGACCGTCCGCCTGAATTACAAGGCGCATGACGGCGAGGTCTATGAGCTGAACCTGATGGACACGCCGGGCCATGTGGACTTTGCCTATGAAGTCAGCCGATCATTGGCGGCCTGCGAGGGCGCGCTGCTGGTGGTCGATGCGGCGCAGGGGGTCGAGGCCCAGACGCTGGCCAATGTCTATCAGTCGATCGAGCATGATCACGAAATCGTGCCGGTGATCAACAAGATCGACCTGCCCGCCGCCGAGCCGGAAAAGGTCAAGGCCGAGATCGAGGAAGTGATCGGGCTGGACGCCAGCGAGGCGGTACTGGCATCGGCGAAATCGGGCATCGGCATCGAAGAAATCCTTGAGGCGGTGGTCAAGAAGATCCCCGCGCCCAAGGGCGACCGCGACGCGCCCCTGAAGGCGATGCTGGTCGATAGCTGGTATGACCCCTATCTGGGCGTGGTCATTCTGGTGCGCGTGATCGACGGCGTCATCAAAAAGGGCCTGCAGGTCAAGTTCATGCAGGGCGGCACCGAGCATCTGATCGACCGCGTGGGCTGTTTCACGCCCAAGCGCGAGGAACTGGCCGAACTGGCGCCGGGCGAGATCGGCTTCATCACCGCCCAGATCAAGGAAGTGGAGACCGCCAAGGTCGGTGACACGATCACCACCGTCAAGGGCGGCGCAACCGAGGCCCTGCCGGGCTATAAGGAAGTGCAGCCGGTGGTGTTCTGCGGCCTCTTCCCGGTGGATGCGGCCGATTTTGAAAAGCTGCGTGAAAGCATCGCCAAGCTGCGGTTGAACGATGCGTCCTTCAGCTTTGAAATGGAAACTTCGGCCGCGCTCGGCTTTGGCTTCCGCTGCGGCTTCCTTGGCCTGCTGCATCTTGAAATCATTCAGGAACGTCTCAGCCGCGAATATGACCTTGATCTCATCACCACCAGCCCCAGCGTGGTCTATCGCATCCAGTTGCGCGCCAGCCGCACCGACGATGCGGGCGAGGTCATGCTGCATAACCCGGCCGACTATCCCGATCCCAGCCGCATCGAACAGATCGACGAGCCGTGGATCAAGGCGACCATCTACACGCCGGACGAATATCTGGGCAGCATCCTGAAGCTGTGTCAGGACCGTCGCGGCATCCAGACGGGCCTGACCTATGTCGGCGGGCGCGCTCAGGTGAATTATGAATTGCCGCTCAACGAAGTGGTGTTCGATTTCTATGACCGGCTGAAGTCGATCAGCCGGGGTTATGCCTCCTTCGACTATGAACAGATCGGCCTGCGCGAGGGCGATCTGGTCAAGATGGGCATTCTGGTCAACAACGAGCCGGTCGATGCGCTCTCGATGATCGTCCACCGCAGCGTGGCCGAGGAACGCGGCCGCCATATGTGCGAACGCCTTAAAGACCTGATCCCGCGCCACCTGTTCAAGATCCCGATTCAGGCGGCCATCGGCGGCAAGGTCATCGCGCGCGAAACCATCGCGGCCATGCGCAAGGACGTGACCGCCAAGTGCTATGGCGGCGACATCACGCGCAAGAAAAAGCTGCTGGAAAAGCAAAAGAAGGGCAAGGCCCGCATGCGCGAATATGGCAATGTCCAGATCCCGCAGGAAGCGTTTATCGCGGCACTGCGGATGGGTGAAGAGTAAGGGGTTAGGGGGCCTCCGGCGGGCAAAGGGTGTCCTTTGTTGGTCGCATCGCGAAAAGCAAAAACCGGTTCCCACTTTTTGCGCGATGCTTCGGCAGCCCTTTGCAATCCCGATATGAGGTTGCGTGTTAAAGGCGCGGGGGCTTTCTGACGATTTTTGAAGCCGCTTCGCGGGATTAGCCTCTTAGCACGAACCGCGTTCCATCGCCGATATCGAGCGAAAAGCCCACCGCGCGCCCCGGTTCCACATCCAGCGCCAGTGAGAGCGGGCATTGCTCGGCCTCATCGCTCATGCGGTAGAGCGGGACGCCATCGCACATTCCCTGCAACTGATCGCGCTGGCCCAGAATGATGTCGCCCTCGGCCAGACAAAGCGGCGTGCCCGCATCGCAGCAGCCCCCCGTCACATGCAGCACCAGCCGTCCGTGCTGCGCTCGCAGACGGTCCAGCGCGGCATGGGCGGCGGGGCTGATCGGGATCTGGCGCGTGGTGCTCATCGCGCCTCTATGCCATGGCCGCCCCCGGTCTGGCGAATGGGACTTTGGCACAAGAGGGGCTTGCAGCGATGGTCGGGGCGTGAGAACCCAAGGCCATGCCTGAAACCATCCCTATGCCCATCGCGCGCGGTTTTACCGGATGGCTGGTGACGGCAGCGGCGCTGGCGGCGCTGATGGCGGGCTTTGTGCTCAGCCTTCGCAGCGCGGCGCGGCAGTTTGAAATCGCTCTGCTGGCCGAGCGGCAGGCGGGTCTGATCGCGGGCCTTTCGGGCCAGCCTTTGGAAAAAATCCCCCCGCGTCTGGCCGAATATCGCGCGCTGGTGGCGCAGGAAAGCGCGCTGGGTTCGCCCGCCCGCAGCGATGAACTCGAGCGCATCAACCGCCTGCCCGCCATGGCCGACACCGCCCGGCGCGAGGCCCTGTTGGCCACGATGATGGCGGGCGAGCGCGCCGAAGTCGCCGCCGCCCGCGCCGCGCTTGATCACAGCCGCCGCCGGATGCTGGTGCTGGGCGGGATGCTGACGATGCTGGCGCTGGCCTCGGCGGGGGCGGGGCTGTGGCGTCTGGTCTGGGCCAATCGGGCGCTGGAGCGCGAAGTGGCCGCCCGAGCCATGCAATTGCAGGCGGTGGACCGCTCGCGCCGCCTGTTCTTTGCCAAGGCCGGCCATGAATTGCGCACCCCGGTTGCCGCGATGCGCTCGCTGGCCGAAGTGACGCTGGCCGCCGAGGGCGATCAGGCCGCTGCGCTGCGCGATGTGGTGGCGCAGGCGCAGTTCCTCTCACACCGCATCGACGAAATGCTCAGCCTTGCCAGCGCCGAGGAAGGCAAGCCGGTGTTGATGCTCGCCCCTTGCGACCTGCGTGACATCGTTGCCGGGGCGCTGTCGGCGGCGGGGCCCTTTGCGCGGCTGGTCGAGGTTGATCTGGCCTATGATCCGCCCGCCGATCCGGTCCGCCTGCGCGCCGACGGGCGCTGGTTGGGTCAGGCGCTGCTGGCGATCATCGACAATGGGCTGAAAATCTCCGACCCCGGCGCGGCGCTGGAAATTGTCCTTGTTCGCGAGGGCGCCCATGCCATCCTGTCGATCGCCGATCATGGCCCCGGCATGGGCGAGGCTGATTTGCCTTTGATATTCGAGGCCTATTATCAAAGCGAGGAAGGGCGCCATCGCGGCGGCACCGGGCTGGGCCTTGCCCTTGCGCGATGGGTGGCCGATCAGCATGGCGGCGCGATCCGCGCGGAAAACCGGCCGACGGGCGGCGCGCGCATCGTCTTGAGCCTGCCCATGGAGGAGGCGTGATGATCCTGATCGTCGAGGATGACGTGACCATTGGCCGCACGCTGGCGCAGGGGCTGACAGCGGCGGGCCTCAATGCGCGCTGGCTGCGGCGGGGGGCGGAGGTTGCTCCGCTGGTGGCGCAGGGCGGTGTGGAGGCGCTGGTGCTTGACCTAGGCCTGCCCGACGGCGATGGGCTGGAGGTGTGCCGGTCGCTCCGGGCTGATGGGCATCGGCTGCCGGTGCTGATGCTGACCGCGCGGGGCGGGCTGGATGATCGGCTCGATGGCTTTGCGGCCGGGGCGGATGACTATCTTGCCAAGCCCTTTGCCTTTGCCGAATTGCTGGCCCGTGTGCGGGTGATGGCCCGCCACGCCGCCCAGCGCCGCCCCGATCCGCTGGTGCTGGACGCGCTGGAGGTGGACCCGTTGGCGGGCGAGGCGCGATGGGCGGGGCAGAGACTTGATCTGGAGCCCAAGGGCATTCTCGTGCTGGAGCAATTGCTGCGCGCGCGCGGCGGCGTGGTGACGCGCCGCGCGCTGATGGATGCGGTCTGGGGCGATGCGGCGGTGACGGACAATGCGCTGGACGTGGTGCTTTCCTCGCTGCGCAAAAGGCTGGCTCAGGCCGCGCCCAAAGTGCAGATCCGCACGGTGCGGGGGGCCGGGGTTGCGATTGAAATAGATGAAAATAAAACGTAATTTGTGGCGCCTTATACCTTTGCCAGTCTGAGGCCTTTCTAAGGTTCCCGCCGCGCTTCCTCTGATAGCCAGAACCCATCAGGCGACCCGGCCAACGGGCGCATACCGGGAGAGGCATATGCAGGGGCGTTTTGCACTGGTCGTTGTCGCTTTGGCCATGCCCGTCGCGGCGCAGGCCGAGGACGCGATCGTGGTCAGCGCCAGCACGCCTTTGTCGGGCGCGGCGGACAATGGGCGGGTGCTGATCGACGCCAAGGCTTTGCGCGCGATGCAGGCGCTGTCGGTCGGCGATGCGCTGGCGCGTCAGGCGCCCGGCGTGGTCCTCAACGAGGTGCAGGGCAATCCGCTGCAAGCCGATCTGTCCTTTCGCGGCTATACGGCCTCGCCGCTGCTGGGCACGCCGCAGGGGATTGCGGTCTATATCGACGGCGTGCGCGCCAACCAGCCCTTTGGCGAGGTGGTGAGTTGGGATCTGCTCCCCTCGGCGGCGGTGGAACAGGTGACGCTGGTCGAGGGCGCCGCGCCGCAATTCGGGCGCAACGCCTTGGGCGGGGCGCTGAGCATCCGCACCAAGGATGGGCGCAGCGCGCCGGGCATTGCGGCCTCGGTGGCGGGCGGCTCCTATGGACGGCTGCGCGGCAGCATCGAGGCGGGCGGCAAGGCCGACAATGGCCTGCACTGGTATGGCGCGCTGGAAGGGTTTCAGGAGGACGGCTGGCGCTATGCCTCGGCCAGCAAGGCGTGGAAGGGTTTCGCCAAGGCGGGCTGGGAAGGGGCGAATAGCGGGGTCACCCTGAGTTTCAACCGCGCGCAATCCGATCTCAACGGCAATGGGCTGCAGGATTATCGCCTGCTCGCCCGCGACTGGCGCAGCATCTACACCTCGCCCGACAACACCCGCAACATCGCCAGCCAGATCACGCTGTCGGGCCATCATCGCCTGTCGGAAGACTTCACCCTTTCGGCCAATGCCTTCTGGCGCAGCATCGTGACGCGCAGCGCCAATGGCGACATGAACGAAGGCGCGCTGGGCGAGAGCCTTTATCAGCCCAATGCCGCCGAGCGCGCGGCTCTTTCTGCGGCGGGCTACACCGGTTTCCCCATCAGCGGCGAGACGCAGGCCAACACGGCCTTTCCCAAATGGCGCTGCATCGCCAATGTCCTGCTCAATGATGAGCCCAATGAGAAATGCAACGGTTTGCTGACGCGCTCCTCGACGCGGCAACAGGAATGGGGCGGGGCGGTCGAACTGGGCTGGACCGGCATGGGGCAGCATCTGACCGTGGGGGCCAGTTATGCGCAGGCGCGCGCGCGCTTTATCCAGAACAGCCAGTTCGGATACCTTTTGCCCGATCATTCGGTGGCGGCCGTGTCGGGGCCGGGGGCCTTTGCCGATGGCACGCAGAGCAGCGAGAATGCCTTTGACGCCCGCGTCGATCTGCATAGCCGGATTTCCAGCCTTGGCCTCTATGCCGCCGATGTGCTGGCGCTGGGGTCGCGCCTGACGGTGACGGTGGCGGGGCGCTATGACCGCACGCAATTGCACAACCGCGACCAGATCACGCCGGGGGGCGGCACAGGCTCGCTCGATGCCGATCCGGTGTTTGCGCGGTTCAACCCCTCGGCCATGGTTGATTGGCATGCGGCGCAAGGCCTGACCATCACCGCGCAGGCGGGCGAGAGTTCGCGCGCGCCCTCGGCGGTGGAACTGGGCTGTTCGGACCCGGCCAGCCCCTGCCGCCTGCCCAATGCGATGGCGGGCGATCCACCGCTGCGGCAGGTGGTGGCGCGCAGCCTTTCGCTGGGCGCGCGGATCGAGCGCAAGGCGTGGAGCCTGCGCCTGACCGCCTTTCGCAGCGATAATCGCGATGATATTCAATTCATTGCGGGCGGGGCTTCGGGCTTTGGCTATTTCGCCAATGTCGGCACCACCCGGCGGCAGGGGATCGAGGCCAGCGGCACGGCGCATTGGGGTCGCTGGCAGGTGGGGGCCAGCTATACGCTGCTTGACGCCACCTATCGCACACCGCTGACGCTGAACGGCGGATCAAACAGCAGCAATGACGCCGCGGCCCCCGGCTTTGACGGCGAGATCGTGGTGCGCGCGGGCGACCGCCTGCCGCTCTTGCCGCGCCATCTGTTCAAGGCGCAGGCCGCCTATGATGCGGCCCCATGGCTGACCCTGCGCGGCGAGATGGTCGCGGCCGGCGGTGTCTATGCGCGGGGCAATGAGAACAATCTGCACCAGCCCGACGGCACCTATTATCTGGGCGCGGGCAAAACCGATGCCTATGCGGTGGTCAATGCCTCGGTCGAGATCCGCCCGCGCAAGGGCATCATCCTGACCGCCGGGGTCAGCAATCTGATGAACGCCCATTACGCCACGGCGGCGCAATTGGGGGCCAGCGGGTTTGACACCAACGGCGGCTTTGTCGCGCGGCCCTTCAGCGCGCCGGTGATCGGGGGCGAGCGGCCCCTGCTGCACAGCACCTTTCTGGCCCCGGCCGCGCCGCGCCGGTTTGAGTTGGGGCTGAGGGTGCAGTTGTAGTGAACCTTTTTGGTTAAAGTTCTGTCCTACACGGTGAAGGCGCTGATAGTTCCTTGATGCCGGATGATTCGCAAAACGCGAAACCTCCGGTATCAAGGAGTTGTTCTCATGGGTCTTAACGCGCTTTTTCTGGGCATGAGCTTGGCCTTGCGCCGGCTGGGCGGGTTGGTCCGCTGGGTGGGCGGCTCGGCCTGGCGGATCTGGGCGGCGGTGGCGCTGGCCGCGATGTGTGTGGCCGGGTGGCAATTCCATCGCGCCGCCCGTTGGGCCGCCACCGCCCGCGCCGCCCAATCCGCTTGGGATGCCGAGCGCAAGGCCGCCGCCGCCGCCAAATCCGCCGCCGAAACCCGCTACAGGAGCCTTGCCGATGATGCCGATGCCCGACATGACGCCGCGCTGGCGCAGGGGGATGCTCGCCTTGCTGCCTATATTGCCGCTCACCGCCTGCGCCCATCCGCGCCCGATCCAGCCCGCCCCGCCGCCGATCACCCAACCGCAATTCCTGAAAGCCCCGCCCCCGGCCCCGTCATGGCGGACAAATCCGCCGCCCCGGACATCGCCATCAGCGAGGCCGACCTGAAAATCTGTGATGCCGATTATGTCTATGCCCGCGCCGCCCATGACTGGGCCAATGGGTTGAACCCGTAAAACGACAAACCCCCGCCCGGCAGCACGCCGGACGGGGGTTCACGCAACCCTCGGGGGGCAAGGGTTGTGGGGGCGCTCTTACTTGGCCTTTTCAAAGGCCGCGCTGATGCGCAGGGTCACTTCATCCCCGATCAGCGGGATATAGGTCTTGACGCCAAAGTCGCTGCGCTTGAGCGCGGTGGTGGCGTTAAAGCCAACCGTATAGCCTTTGCTGAGCGGGTTCACGCCGCTGGCCAGAAAGGCGGCCTTGAGCACCACCGGGCGGGTCACGCCGTGGAACGTCAGGTTGCCCGCGATATTGGCCGTGCGCGGACCCGTGGGCGTCACGCCGGTCGAGGTAAAGCGGATCTGGGGATATTTGCCCGCATCCAGCCATGCTTCGCTCTTCAATTCACCGTCGAGCGTGGCATTGGTGGTCGAGATGCTGCTCACCGGGATGGTGATGTCCACCTTGGCCGCCGCAGGCGCCTTGGGGTCAAGGCTGAGCGTGCCGGTCACGCCGGTCAGATCACCGTACCAGTCCGAAAAGCCCATATGGCTGACGGTGAACTGGACGCGGGTGTGGGTGGTTTCGACCGTGTAATTGCCCGCCTGCACGGCGGCAGGGGCGGGATTGGCCACCGGCGATTGGGCATAAGCGGCAACCGGGGCGACGATCAGGGCGGCGGCGATCAAAGAACGAAACATGGGGGAGGTTCCTTACAAAGCGCTGATTTGGGCAACCGCGCCCGAGATGGCTTCGGCTGCGGCTTCGGGGCCAAAGGCCAGGCCTTCGGCGGTGACGACGGTCACGTCATCGACGCCGACAAAGCTGAGCAGGCTCTTGGTGTGGGGCACGGCAAAGGGGAAGCCGGTGGCATCGTCATACTTGCCCGCGCGGGCCTGGGCCAGAATGGCCTTCTTGCCCTTGACCAGACCTTCGGGGCCCTTTTCGGTGTACTGGAACGTGGTGCCGGCGCGGCTGACGTAATCGAACCAGGCCTTGAGCGTCGAGGGCATGCCGAAGTTATAGACCGGCAGGCCGATCACGATGATGTCGGCGGCAAAGACTTCGCCGATGATTTCATCCTGAAGCGCGCGGGCGGCGGCGAACTGGTCGCCTTCGGGGGCCTGACGGCCGATCCCGGCCAGCGAGGCGGAGTCGACATGGGGCACCGGATTGGCGTCGAGGTCGCGCTCAACGACATTGGCTTCGGGGTGGGCGGCCAGATAGGCGTTGATCAGCTTGTTGCTGACCGAGGCTTCGCCAGTGGCGGCCGAACGGATGACAAGAACATTAGCCATGGGAATTCTCCTGTACGGGGGAAATGAGAGGGGAAGGTTTCAGTCGAAGCGGTAGGCATCCATGCGCAGGATGCCCAGATCGGTGGATTGGTGGATGCGGGTCGGCTTTGCCCCTTCGCCCGCCGCGCCCAGCGCGACAAACAGCGGCAGCAGATGCTCGTCGGTGGGATGGTTTTCCACCGCATAGGGGGCAAGGCGGCGATAGGAGACCAGATCGCAGGTCCGCCCGTTCATCAGCGCCTCGTGCATCCAGTCGGCGAAGGACGTCACCCATTCCGGGCTGGGCCCATCGCCCAGATGGCGGCTGATGGCGCGCAGATTGTGGGTAAAGCTGCCCGAGGCCAGCACGAGGACATTCTCCTTGCGCAAGGCGTTCAGCGCCCGGCCCAGTTGCACATGATGGCCCGGGCCAAGGCGGCTCTGGATCGAGAGCTGCACCACCGGAATGTCATGTTCGGGCCACATCAGCAGCAGCGGCGTCCATGCGCCATGGTCCAGCCCGCGGCGCGTGTCGATCCCGGCGCGCAGTCCCGCATCGCCCAGCAGATCCACCACCCGCGCGGCCAGATCGGGCGATCCGGGGGCGGGATAGTTCAGCGCATAGAGCGCGGGCGGAAAGCCGTAGAAATCGTGGATCGTCTCATTGCTTTCCACCGAATTGACGGTGGGAACGTCGGTTTCCCAATGGGCCGAGATCACCACGATGGCGTCCGGGCGTTCCAGCTGGCCGCCAAGGCCCGCGATGAAATGGCGCGCCGGGTGGTCCTGCAGCGCCAGCATCGGCGAACCGTGTGAGAGGTAAAGGGTGGGCTGCATCGGTCTTCTCCGTGCCGAGGCTTGCTCGGCGTTGAGAGCTAAATAGGCTAATGACTTTTGCATTCCAATTGGCCAATATTGCAGATCATCCATGCGAAAACGGATAGATGCCTATGGATTGGGATGACGTTCGCAGCTTTCTGGCCATTGCCCGCACGCGCAGCCTGTCGGGCGCCGCGCGCGAGTTGGGCGTGCGCCAGTCCACCATGAGCCGCCGCCTTGAGGCGATGGAGGCACGCAGCGGCGCCCGCCTGTTGCAGCGGACCACCAACGGCTATGAACTGACCGCGCTGGGCGAGGCGGTGCTGGGCAATGCCGAGCGGATGGAGGCCGAGGCCATCGCGGTCGAGCGCATGGTGCAGGGGCGCGATGTGGCGCTCTCGGGCGTGGTGCGGCTGACCACGGTGGAGGTGCTGGCCAACCTGCTGCTGCCCGGCGCGGTGCGGGCTTTGCAGGCGCGCTATCCGGCGATCACGCTGGACGTGTTGACCGACAGCCGCTCGCTCAGCCTGTCCAAGCGCGAGGCCGACATCGCCATCCGCATGACCCGTTTCGACAGCCATGATGTCATCACCCGCCGCATGACCACGGCGGCGGGCGCGCTCTATGCCAGCCCTGATTATCTGGCCGTGCATGGGCAGGATCTGGCCAGCCCCGACCATGCCGTGATCACCGTGCTGGAGGATCAGGCCCATCAGCCCGAGGCGCGCTGGCTGGCCGAAATGCTGCCCCATGCGCGCGTGGCCATGCGCAACAACAGCCGCGACGGACAACTGGCCGCCGCGCGCGCCGGGGTCGGGGTGGTCTGTCTGCCCTGCTATCTGGCCGATCGCGATCTCGGCGTGGTCCGGCTGGACGCGGGGCTGGGGCCATCGCGCGAAGTGTGGCTGGGGGTGCATGCCGACCTGCGCCACATGCCGCGCATCCGGGCGGTGATCGATGTGCTCAACGACGCCTTTGCGGCCGAGAAAGGCCTGTTTTCCGGCGAGGTGCAGATCATGCCGCAGAGCGGGAAAAGCTGAGGCGAAACCCTGCTCTTTGTGCGCAGCATTTTACGGCAGGCGTTGCGCCCCGGCCCCGGCGGGCCTAAACAAAGGTTCAGGGAGATTTTGTCATAATGTCATCTACAGCCACGCCGCCACCCGTCACCAGATCGCGCAAGCGCAAGGGGGGCGAGGGGCTGCGCATCCATCAGGCCATCGCGCGCAAGCTGGGCATCGCCATCCTCAACAGCACGTATGAGCCCGGCTCGTCGCTGGGCGGAGAGATCGAGGCGTCCGAGCGTCTGGGCGTATCGCGCACCGCCTATCGCGAGGCGATCCGCATCCTGATCGCCAAGGGGCTGATCGAGAGCCGGCCCAAGGCGGGGACGCATGTGTTGCCCCGGCGACGGTGGAACCTGCTTGACCCCGACATTCTGGCGTGGATGTTTTCGGAAAAGCCGGATCGCGATTTCGTGCGTGACCTGTTCGAACTGCGCGGGATCATTGAGCCTGAGGCGGCGGCGCTGGCGGCCGAGCGGCGCCATGACGGGCATCTGGGGCTGATGCGGCAGGCGCTGGACGGGATGCGCGTGCATGGGCTGGCTTGCGGCGAGGGGCAGGCGGCGGATCAGGATTTCCACTCCACCATGCTGGAGGCGGCGGGCAATGATGCGCTCACCTCGCTGATCGGATCGGTGGGGGCGGCGGTGCGATGGACCACGCATTTCAAGCAGAGCAATTCGCCCGTGCCGCGCAATTCCCTGCCCGAACACGAGGCGGTGCATCAGGCCATCGCGGCGGGCGACCCGGATGGCGCGCGCCGCGCGATGCGGGTGCTGCTGGAACATGCCCGTTCGGACGTGGTGGACAGCATAGCCTGAATTTTCAGCACGAGGATGGCGGCCCTGCGCGGCCCGCTCCGGCATGGGGCCGGGGCGGGCCGTTTTTGTGCTCGCGTTTGAGAGGCCTTGCAGAGCGGCTTGACGCGGTCGGGATAAATGTTATGAATAATAGCATACGCCGTCCCAAGCGGGAGGCACCGTCCATTCGGAGAGGAGCTTGTCATGACCGAGCAGACCATTGATCGCGCAGAAGAAGATACCGTTGCGGTCCACATCGAGAATCGCATCGCCTGGGTGAAGTACAACCGCCCCGAGAAGCGTAATTGCATGAGCCCCAAGCTCAACCGTCAGATGACGCGCGTGCTGGCCGACCTGGAATTCCGCGAGGATGTGGGCGTGGTCGTGCTGACGGGTGAAGGCTCGGCTTTCTCGGCGGGCATGGACCTTCAGGAATATTTCCGCGAAAACGAACAGAAGGGCCTGTGGGCCACCCGCAAGGCGCAGCGTGAAGCCTATAACTGGTGGGAACGTCTGCGTTGGTATGAAAAGCCGACCATCGGCATGATCAACGGCTGGTGCTTTGGCGGTGCCTATGGCCCGCTCTATGCGGTCGACATCGCCATCGCCTCGGACGATGCCAAGTTCGGCCTTTCGGAAATCAACTGGGGCATCCTGCCCGGCGGCGGCGCGTCCAAGGTGGCGCAGGAACTGATGCCGCTGCGCAAGGCGATGTATCACGCGATGATGGGTGAAAACCTGACCGGCAAGCAGGCCGAAGCGCAGGGTCTGGTGACCGAAAGCGTGCCGCATGACCAGCTCAAGGCCCGCGTGATCGAGATCGCCGAAGCGCTGCTCAAGAAGGACGCCAATGCTCTGCGCGCTACGAAGTGGGCGATGCGTCGCATGGTCGAAATGACCTATGACAATGCTGAGGATTACCTGATCCGTGCGCAGGAAGCGCTCAATGGTTTTGGCGGTCTGGCTGCGCGCAAGGAAGCGACCAAGCAGTTCCTTGACGAAAAGACCTTCAAGCCGGGTCTGGGCACGTTCGACATCACCAAGATCAACAAGTAATCATCCTCCGGAGAGGGCAGTAAAGATGGCAAGACTGGAACGGGCGAGCATTGCTCGCCTGCTCAAGCCGCGCAGTGTTGCGGTGGTGGGCGCAAGCGACAAGCCGGGCGCCCTGGGCGCAACGCTGATCAGCAATCTGGACCGTGCCGGATATGCGGGCGCGATTTACCCGATCAATCCCAACCGGGAAAAGATCGGGGAGCGCGCCTGCCTGCCCTCGGTGGATGCTTTGCCCGATGGCGTGGATGTGGCGGTGCTCGCCATTCCCCGCGCCTTCGTGCTGGACACAATTAAGGGCCTCGCCGCGCGCGGCGTGGGCAGCGCGATCATTTTTGCCGCCGGTTTTGCCGAGGATGGCGAAGCGGGCATGGCCGAACAGGCCGAGATCGGGCGCATTGCGGCCGAATCCGGCATGGTGATCGAAGGGCCGAACTGCCTTGGCATGGTCAATCATGTCGACGGCGTGCCGCTGACCTTTGTGGAGACGGCGATTGTGCCGCCCGCCGGTCGTCGCTCGGTCTCGGTGGTGTCGCAGTCGGGCGCGATGGCGGCGGTGCTTTGCACCACTTTGCTGGCGCGTGAACTGGCCTGTTCCTATTCGGTTTCGACGGGGAACGAGGCGGCCAGCGGCGTGGAGGATTATCTCGACTGGCTGGTCGATGATGCCGATACGCAGGTGATCGCGATGATCGTTGAACAGTTCCGCGATCCGGCCCGCTTCATCGCGGCGGCGGACCGCGCGCGCGCGGCGGGCAAGCCCATCGTGCTGCTGCACCCCGGCAAGTCCTCGGCGGCGCGCGAGAGCGCGGCCACACATACCGGCGCGATGGCTGGCGATTACAAACTGATGCGCGCCAAGGTAGAGCGCACCGGCGTGATCTTTGCCGAAACGCTTCAGGAACTGGGCGATATTGCCGAGATCCTCGTGCGCTGTGCGGGGATGAGCCATCCTTCGGCGGCTGTGTTGGGAGAATCCGGCGCATTCAAGGCTTTGACCCTCGATCTGGCCGAGGAACTGGGCCTGCCGCTGGCCGATCTGCATGATGAGGACAGCCCGGAACTACGCGCTGCGCTGCCGCCGTTTGTGCCGGTGTCAAACCCTCTGGACATCACTGCGCAGGGCCTGTCGCAGCCGATCATCTATACGCAATCCTTGGGCGCGCTGATGGATGATGATCGCGTGGGTGCGGTGGTGGCTGGCATCATCCAGTCCGATCCGATCACCGCCAAGATCAAGGTGCCCGCGATTGTCGCCGCTCTCGACGGGCGCGAGATCACCAAGCCGCTGGTCTTTGCGGGTCTGGATGAAGGCGCGGATATGCCCGCGCATTATATCGCCGATCTGCGCGCTCGCGGTATTCCCTGGTTCCCGACGACGGAGCGGGCGTTCCGCGCTCTGGCCGCGCTGACGCGGCGGGCGGCGCTGGATCTGACCAATGCGGCCCCGGCGCCGCTGTCGGTGGCGGGCCTTGGCGATTACGCGGGCGTGGTGGCCGAATATCAGGCCAAGGCGCTGCTCGGCCCGCTGGGCATCAGCTTCCCCTCGGGTCAGTTCGCGGCGGATGCCGAAGCGGCTGTGGCTGCGGCCGAGGCCGTTGGCTATCCGGTGGCGATGAAGGCGCAGGCGGCTGCTCTGGGCCACAAGTCGGACGCGGGCGGGGTGATGCTCAATCTGGCCGATGCCGATGCCGTGCGCGCGGCTTTCCCGAAAATGGTGGCCAATGTCGCAGCCTATGATGCCTCGATCAATCTCGACGGCGTGCTGATCGAGAAGATGGGCAAGCGCGGTCTGGAAATGATCGTGGGCGCCAAGAATGATCCCGAATGGGGTCCGGTGGTGCTGGCCGGGTTTGGCGGGGTGACGGCGGAAATTCTGGCCGACGTGGCCTTGATCACGCCTGACCTGTCGGAAGACGCCATTGTCGATAAGCTCTATGGCTTGAAGCAGGCCGCCTTGCTCAAGGGCTATCGCGGTTCGCCCGCGCTCGACGTGGCGGCGCTGGCGCGGTTGATCCGCCAGATCAGCGCGGTCCTGCTGGCTGAACCGAGCATTGCCGAAATGGACCTCAATCCGGTCATCCTGCATGCCGAGGGTGAGGGCGTTGTGGCGCTCGACGCGCTGATGCTGGTGAAGTAAACGGTGAACTCAGGCGGGGCGCCCTCTATACTAGAGGTCCCGCTCCGCCTGAGGCCGCTGGCCCATCACGCGCAGATAGAAGCGTGAGAAATAGGACGGGTCGGCAAAGCCCAGTTCCTGCGCGATCTGCGTCACACTGGCATTGGTATAGCGCAGCAGGCGCTGGGCCTCGACGCCCAGACGGCGGTGGATCACATCGAGCGGGCTGCCCCCCAGACGGGCATGGCACAGCCGCCCCAGCGTGCGCGGGGTGCAGCCGATATGGTCGGCGTAAAAATCTACCCCGCGATGTTCGCGCAGATGCACCTCGACCAGATGGCGGAATTGCGCGAGGCGGCGGTCATCCACGCTCTCGGCGCTCAATTCCGGGTCGGGCAGCGAGCGCGCCAGCGCCTCGGCCATGGCGAGGAAGAGATGGCCGTCCTGCCATTCCTGCGCCAGAGCGTTCATTTCCCCGGCCAGCAGGCCCACACGCCGCGCCGCGCTTTCGCCCATCGTGCCATGTCCGCCTTTGGCCAATAATCGGCGCAGCGGATCATCCGCCCCCTGCGCGCGGCCCGCAAAATCCAGCGAGAGCGTCAGCACATGGCCATGCGTGCCGGGGCTGAAGCGAAAGCCATGCACGCTGCCCGCAGGCAGCACGACATAGGCGGGCGGGACCAGTGCGAAACGCGCGCCGTCCAGCGTCACCTCGGCCTGTCCCGCGCTAACGATAAGTACCTGAATGCCGCGTTCATGCCGGTGGGGCGAGATTTCCCAGTCATGCAGGCTGGATCGCTCGGCAATCGTCTCGATATGAGCAAAACCGGCGGGTGAGGGCGTATTGCTCTCGCCAAAGAGGCCGTAGGCGGGAATGGCAGGGGATGTGTCGCGCATGTCCGAAAAGTGCCAATAGAATGACCGACCCATCCCTTTCCGCAAAGGCGCGCCCCTGTCAATATCCGCGCCGATCGGCCTGCCCCCGCAACGCTGGCCTGATGTGGAATTAGGGAGAACAATCATGAAAACTCAGGTCGCCATCATCGGCGCCGGGCCTGCGGGCATGCTGCTGGGCCATTTGCTGAAATCCGAAGGCGTCGATTGCGTGGTGCTGGAGCGCCAGACCGGCGACTATGTGCTGGGCCGCATCCGTGCGGGCGTGCTGGAACAGATCACCGTTGGCCTGATGGAGCGCCTTGGTCTGGACGCGCGCCTCAAGGCCGAGGGGCTGGTCGAGGAAGGCTTCAACCTTGCCGATGGCGAACGCCTGATCCGTATCGACGTGGCCAATCTGACCGGCAAGACCGTGGTGGTTTACGGCCAGACGGAGATCACGCGCGACCTGATGGATGCGGCCGCCCCGCGCGGGCTGGAGGTGATCTATCAGGCGGGCGATGTGGCGCTGCATGACATTGAATCCGAAACGCCCTATGTCACCTACACCAAGGACGGGGCCGAGCATCGCATCGATGCGCGCTTCATCGTCGGCTGCGACGGTTTCCACGGCCCCAGCCGCAAGGCGATTCCGGCCAGCGTGGCGCGTGAATTTGAACGCGTCTATCCCTTCGGCTGGCTGGGCATTCTGGCCGATGTGCCGCCCTGCAACCATGAGCTGATCTATGCCAACCACGAGCGCGGCTTTGCTCTGGCCAGCATGCGCAGCCATACGCGCAGCCGCTATTACGTGGACGTGCCGCTGACCGAGAAGATCGAGGATTGGAGCGACGATCGCGTGTGGGACGAGCTGGCGATCCGCCTTGGCCCGGATGCCGCCGCCAATATCACGCGCGGGCCCAGCATCGAAAAGTCCATTGCCCCGCTGCGCTCCTATGTGTTCGAACCGATGCGCCATGGCAGCCTGCTGCTGTGCGGCGATGCGGCCCATATCGTGCCGCCCACCGGGGCCAAGGGGCTGAACCTTGCCGCATCGGACGTGCATTATGCCGCCGATGCGCTGGTCGGTTTCTTCCGCCGCGCCGACAATGATGCGGTGATCGGCTATTCCGCCAAGGCGCTGGCCCGCGTGTGGAAGTCCGAGCGTTTCAGCTGGAGCCTGACCAAGCTGATGCACCGTTTCCCCGAGGACGGCCCGTTCGAACGCGCGATGCAGGTGGCCGAGCTGGACTATATCGCCAACAGCAAGGCGGCGCAGACCAGCATTGCCGAAAATTACGTCGGCCTGCCTGTATAAAAGCCAATGGGCGGAGGGGAAACCTTCCGCCCCTTACAGTTTCCAGTTGAAGTTCAGATTGACATAGGTCCGGTTCGGCTGGTTCGCGCTGCCCGGCCCCAGACGCATGTCATAGCCGGTTTCGGCCGAGAGCGACTTGTCCTTGCCCAGCAGTTTGAGCCTGGCCACCGCCCCCGCGTCATGCCGGGCCAGCGGCGCGAAATTGTCGAACGTCCCCAGATCGCCCCGCGCCACCATGCCCAGCGCCAGCGCCGAATTGAGGCGGTAAAACGCGCTGGAATTATAGGAAAGATGCATGGGGTTGGGGGTCGCCAGCGACTTGTTGCCCTTGACATCGACCTCAAGATCGACCGGGCCGGACATATGACGCAGCTTGACGTTGGTGGCCATGTTGCGCGCATCGGCAAAACGCTGTTCGATGCCCACGGCCAGCAGGCTGGGGTCGCCCAGCTTGTAGGTGCCCAGATCCTGAAACCGCACGCCCGGATCGGGGAACATGTTGTTCTTGCCATGCCTGACGCCGTTGACCACGATGGCGCGGCCATTGACCGTCCCGCCCCAACTGTCGGGCGAAAAGCCGGTATATTGCCCGGTGGCCGCGATATTGATGGCCAGCGCCGCATCCATCGCCCGTTGCAGCTCCGGCCCCGTCTCATCGGCAATCGCCATGGCGGTTTCATTGGCCGAAGCCCCTTCGCGCATATCCACGCTGCCCTGCAGCGCCTCGGGCCATGGCGCGGGCACGGGTACGGGCACGGACATGGGCACGTCCTGCGCACGGGCATGGGCGGCGGAAAGCAGGGCGCAAAGGCCAAGGAGGAGAGGGCGATAGAGCATGGGCGGTTCTAAACTGCGCGAACAAAATCCAGACTTGGCCGCACTATAGCGAATATTGGCGGCAGGAACAGAGCGCCATACTGGCATTCCTCGCAACTCCTGCCTATCTCGGCGCGGTTAGGAAAGTGAGAATCGCATGGCAACGCATACTACTCGGATGCTCATCATTGGTTCCGGCCCGGCCGGGCTGACCGCGGCGATCTATGGCGCGCGGGCGGGTTTGAACCCTATCGTGGTGCAGGGGCTTCAGCCCGGCGGGCAATTGACCATCACCACTGACGTTGAAAACTATCCCGGTTTCCGCGAGGCGGTGCAGGGCCCCTGGCTGGTGCAGGAAATGCAGGCGCAGGCCGAGCATGTGGGCACGCGCATGATGTGGGACACGATTGTCGATATCGACCTGTCGGGGCCTCCCTTCCGCGCGATTGGCGATTCGGGCGATGTCTATGAAGGCGACACGCTGGTCATCTGTACGGGCGCGCAGGCCAAGTGGCTGGGCACCAAGGGCGAGCAGGAATTTTCGGGCAAGGGCGTTTCGGCCTGCGCCACCTGCGACGGCTTTTTCTATCGCGGCAAGAAGGTCGTGGTGATCGGCGGCGGCAATACGGCGGTCGAGGAAGCGCTTTACCTCACCAACCATTCGCAGGACGTGACGCTGATCCACCGCCGCGATTCGCTGCGCGCGGAAAAGATCCTTCAGGACCGCCTGTTTGCGCATCCGAACATCAAGGTGCTGTGGAACAAGGAAGTCGAGGAATTTATCGGCGACGGCGCCATCGGCGGCGCGGGCCTGACGGGTCTTGCTCTGGTCGATACGGTCACGGGCGAGCGGTCGATCGAACCGGCGCAGGGCGCTTTCGTCGCCATCGGCCATGCGCCCGCCACCGAATTGTTCAAGGGCAAGCTGGAGCTGGACGAGAGCGGCTATATCGTGGTCCAGCCCGGCACGCCCAAGACCGCGATCCCCGGCGTGTTCGCGGCCGGCGACGTGATGGACCACACCTATCGTCAGGCCGTGACGGCGGCGGGCACGGGCTGCATGGCGGCGCTCGATGCCGAACGCTTTGTCGGCGCGCTGGATTTTGCCGCGCAGGCCGCCAAGGCCGACGCCTGATCATAAAAGGGGCGGCGGGTTTACTCGCCGCTCTTTAACGCCCCGATGATCTGCGCCATCAGCCATTCGCGCGCATGGGGTTCGACAAAGGAATGGCTGGCCCCGTCGCAGCGGGCGATGCGGGCATCCTTGCCGTCCCATACGCCCGCAAAGGCCTGCGCGGTCGAATCATTGCCTGCCAGCAGCAGCCGCACCGGCCCGCCAAAAGCGGCCAGCCCATCACGCATCTGCTGCACCAGCGGCGCTGGCGGCGGCGCGGGCCGCGCCAGACGCAGCAGCGAGCCAAGCAGGCTGGCCAGCGAGACCTTGCCCGTAATCAGCCGCATCAGCGCATCGGTATTGACCAGACGCTTGCGATAATGCGCGCGCAGGGCCTGCACCGAAGGCCCGGCATTCTCTTCCTCAAAGGTCCATGGGTTGGACAGCACCAGCCCATCGACTCCCGCGCCAGACGACAGCATCAGCGCGCTGGCCGCATCGCAATTGCCCAGCGCGATCACGCGCTTCATCGAAGGCACCGCCGCCCGAAACGCGGCAATGGCGGCGCTCAGATCGGGCGCGGAGGACTGGAACCCGCCATTGGCCCCTTCGCTCTCGCCCACGCCGCGCCGGTCGAAACGGAATGCGGCATGGCCCTGCGCCACTACGGCTTCGGCAATGCGGGCATGGCTGCCCCATGCGCCGCTGCGGATTTCATTGCCGCCCGAAACGATCAGCAGGCCGGTGGTGGGCGCCGCATCGGGCGTATCCAGCGTGGCGCAGAGCATCGCGCCCTCGCAGGGAAAGCTGAGCATCCGGCGCATCATGCCGCCTCCCTCTGGGCAATCGCCACCGCGATGATCGCGGCCAGAGCGTCGGCCTGCGTCCCATCCTCGCCCGGTTCGGGGCGCAGCCACAATCCGGGGCCGCCCAGCATGTCCTGCGTGATGGTCTGCACGGAGGGGGCCTCACGCGCGACCAATCCGCCAAATTCCGCGATAAAATCCGCCCCCAGCCGATATCCTGCTAATTCCAGCCCATGCACCCGCCCGGCTTCGAGCAGACTGTCCTGCGTTTCGCTGCGCCCGGCCTCGCGCGCGGCAAGGATGCGCGCGCGCAGCATCTGGCGCAACTGGCCGGCCCCGGCCACCGGCGCGTAATACCAACCCGGCACCCCGCGCGGCGCGGCCAGCGCCCCGCCGCGAATGGTCAGCATATGGCTGGCCGCGAAATGGCGCGCCGCGCCCTCCATGGCCACCTGCCAGTCACCGGGCGTCTGTGTGTCGAGTGGCAGGATGCTTTCATTCAGCCCCGGCAGATCGGGCAGCACGCAGGCTATCCCACCCCCCGCAAGCCGCCGCATCACCTCGACGGTAAAGCGGCGCAGCTTGTTGCCTTCGTCAAACAGCGCCGGGACGATCAGGACGCAGGCCTTGGGGGCGCCTGTCGGGCGCTCCACCAAAGCCCATTCCTCCACCGTTCCGCCGCCCGCCATCGGGCAGGGCCATTGGGTCATTTCTCGCAACCGAACAATTCCTTATATGGGTTCAGGCCGCGCCGTTCCCTCGTTTCAGGCCGCGCCCCGCCGCTCTGTCACGAAATTCAGCAGCGAGCCGTAATCGGCCAGCATATCGCCATCGACATCTTCATCCTCGACGATGATGCCCAGACGATCCTCGATCTCCGTCAGCAGCCCGGCCACCGCCATCGAATCCAGTTCGGGCAGATGGCCAAACAGGCCGGTTTGCGCCGTAAAAGCCTCGGCCTGGCCCGGTTTCAGCCCCAGCACATCGCGCAGGATGGCGCGGAGCAGTTGGTCGGTATCGTCTTGCATGAGAGTCCTGTAGGTTTAATTCACCATGCCCCGGTAGCCGCCCTATGGGTTTGCCTCAAGTCTTGGCTGCATAGCGGCATTTGGTTTCCAAATTATCGACGCCGAATTATTTCGGTTAAATCATCCGGGCCGATCAAGCAAACGGCGCAGCAGCGATTTGGCGATTGCCCCCCACTGGCCGGGGCGCAGCGGATGATAGGCGGTGATTCGATAGCGCGGGCGCGATTCCTCCATCCAGTCCCGCTTATAGGGATCATCGCCCGTGCCGAAATCGACGGTGTGGACATGATCGCTCTCGATCACCCGTTCAAACAAGGCCGCCGACAGGCTTGTGCCGGGCGAGATCGGCTTGGCCGCCTCGACATAGGCCAGCTTGTGAATATAGGCGGTGCCGTTTTCCACGGTCCACATCTGCGCGGCCACAGGCTGGTTCACGCCCTCGATCTCGCCATGGGCCACGCCCATGCGCAGCCGGCCCGCCGCACCTTCCTCCTGCGCGAACCGGCGCAGGAGGGCGGGCGATCCTTCCTCCGGCTTCCAGCTTTGCGCATAGACCGTCTCGTAATCATCCCATGCGGCGTCGCTGAAATAGTCATAGAGCGTGATCGACACCTTCTTGGCCTTGCGCTTTAATGTTGTGCGCAAAGCTCCGGGGCGGGCCGCGAGATAGTCCGCATAGGACCGCCCATTCAGGCGCAGAAAGTGATTGGTGTCGCAAGGCGCGCGTTCAACAATCCATCCCGCGCGCGCAAAGGCGGCCTCCAGCAGGCCGGCCTCGCCATCCTCATCCGGCACCGGCCAGAGCGTGACCCGCCCCGTTCGCCCGCGCAGATCACGCGCCAGCGCCGTAAGCAGCCCCAGCCCATCGGCCCCTGCCGAGATGCGCGGACGCACCGTAAAGGCATACCAGTTGGCCAGCGGCCCCAGTTCATCGGACTTTGGCCCATCCGCGCGATGCGCCAGCGGCAGGACCGCCACACCATCCCCATCGCGCGCCACGCCCACCATCGGGCGCATCCCGCCCAGTTCGGCAAGACCCGCAAACCATTCCAGCCGGTCAAAAGGGCCGGGCGCAACAGGGGCACGCAGCAGCGCGCCAAGCGCATAATCGCCTTGCAGTTCGTTAAGGTTAGCGTGATAGCTGATCCGGGTCACAAGCCTGTCCGAAATCGGGAAAATCCATGGTGCAGCACAGTATTCCGCTCGAAACCGCTCCCTTGCCGCTGGATCATCTGGCGATCCGGGGCAGGGATGAGGCGCCTGCGCTCGTGCTGCGCGAAGGCGTTCTTAGCTACAAGGATTTAACAGAGCGTGTCGGTGCGATGGCGGCATGGTTGGCGGCGCGTGCGGAGCCGGGTGCGCGCATCGCCACCTGGGCGGCCAAGGGTGAGCTGACCTGCCTGATGCCGCTGGCGGCGGCGCGAGCGGGCATGGTGCATGTGCCGATCAATCCGCTGCTCAAGCGGGCGCAGGTGGCCCATATTCTGGCCGACAGCGGCGCGGCACTGCTGATCGCCACGCCTGCGCGGCTGGCCACGCTGGAGCCGGGCGATGCGCCTTGCCCGGTGCTGGGCGAGGGCGAGGCGATCGAGGAAAGCCGGGGTTTCGCGCCGATCGGCCCCGGCGATGCCGATCCCGATGATCTGGCCGCGATTCTCTATACCAGCGGCTCGACCGGGCGGCCCAAGGGGGTGATGCTGTCCCATGCCAATATGTGGCTGGGGGCGCAGAGCGTGGCTTCCTATCTCGACCTGCGCGAGGATGACCGGGCGCTGGCCGTGCTGCCCTTGAGTTTCGATTATGGCCAGAACCAGTTGCTCTCGCACTGGTATGCCGGGGCCAGCGCGGTGCCGCTCGATTATCTGATGCCGCGCGATGTGGTAAAGGCGATTGATCGCCATGATGTGACCACGCTGGCCTGCGTGCCGCCGCTCTGGGTGCAATTGACGGAACTGGAATGGCCCGCGCATGTGGCCGCCAAATTGCGGCGGCTGACCAACAGCGGGGGGGCGCTGACGGTGGATCTGGTGCATCGGTTGCGCGCGATCTTTCCCGATGCGCGTCTGTTCGCCATGTACGGGCTGACCGAGGCGTTTCGCTCGACCTTCCTCGATCCGGCGCTGATCGATACGTATCCCACCAGCATGGGGCGCGCCATTCCCCATGCCGAAATTCTGGTGATCAATGATGCGGGCCGGATCGCGGCCGATGATGAGGAAGGCGAACTGGTCCATTGTGGCCCGCTGGTGGCCAAGGGCTATTGGCAGGACGCCGCGCGCACCGCCGAGCGGTACAAGCCCGCCCCTGAAGGTTCGGTCTATGGCGGCATGGCGGTATGGAGCGGGGATCGGGTGCGGCGCGATGCGGACGGTCTGCTCTATTTTGTCGGGCGGCGCGATGCGATGATCAAGACCGCGGGCAATCGCATCAGCCCGCAGGAGATCGAGGATGCCGCCGTTGCCACGGGCCTTGTGGCTGAGGCCGTGGCGCTGGGCCTGCCCGACGACCGGCTGGGGCAGGCGGTGCATCTGGTGGTGCGCGCCGCGCCGGGCGCCGATCAGGTGCGCGAGGCCCTGCCGCAGCGGCTCAAAGCCGATCTGCCCAATTTCATGCAGCCTTCGGTGATCCACTGGAAGGAGGCCATGCCCATCAGCCCCAATGGCAAATTGGACCGCACAGGATTGTATCAGGAAATGCTGGAATGGAAGATTGCCGTCGATCAGGCCACCTCGCGGGAGCGTGATGCATGAAGCCTTTGGGGCCGATTCCGGCGGGTTTTGCCGGGCGTGACGGGGTTTTGACGATTGACGGGGCCAAGGTCACCGAACTGATCGCGCAGAGCGGGGGGGCAACGCCGCTGTTTGTCTATTCGGGCGCCATGCTGCGCGCGCGGGTGGCGGATCTGCGTGCGGCGATGCCGGACCGGCTGGCCATCCATTATGCGATGAAGGCCAATCCCTTTGCGCCCCTGCTGCGGCTGATGGGCACGCTGGTCGATGGGTTCGACATTGCCAGCGGCGGCGAGTTGGGCATGGCGCTCGAGGCGGGGCTGGACCCTGAACGGATCAGCTTTGCCGGGCCGGGCAAGCGCGACATGGAATTGCAGGCTGCAATCATGCGCGGGGTCACGCTCAATCTGGAATCCGAAGGCGAGGCGGAGCGCGCGCTGAAGATCGCCGAGCGAATCGGCAAGACTCCAAGGCTGGCGATACGGGTAAACCCCGATTTCGGCCTTGCGGGATCGGGCATGAAGATGGGCGGCGGGGCCAAGCCCTTTGGCGTCGATGCCGAGCGCGTGCCCGAACTGGCGCGGCGAATCATTGCGGCAGGGGCGCAGTGGCGGGGATTTCATATCTTCGCCGGGTCGCAATCGCTCTATACCGATGCGATCATCGAGACACAGGCCCAGACCCTCAAACTGGCCGCCCGGCTGGCCGAGGAGGCGGGCGTGGGCCTGCCGCATTGCAATCTGGGCGGGGGCATGGGCATTCCCTATTTCCCCGGCGACACGCCTGTCGATGCGAAGCGTGTGGGCGAGGCATTGGCGCGCGAATTTGAACAGATGCCTGACGTTCTGGCCGAAACTCAGTTCTGCATCGAACTGGGCCGTTATCTGGTGGGTGAGGCTGGGGTTTACTTGACCCGTATTGTCGATCGCAAGATCAGTCATGGCGAAGTCTATCTGGTGACGGATGGCGGATTGCACCACCAACTGGCGGCCAGCGGCAATTTCGGCACGGTCGTGCGGCGCAACTATCCCGTTGCCATCGCCACGAAATTCGGCGCCGAATCGGTTGAGGAAGCCAGCGTCGTGGGCTGTCTTTGCACCCCGCTTGACCGGCTGGCCGACAAGGCGGGCTTTCCTCATGCCGATGTGGGCGATCTGGTCGCGGTGTTCTGCGCGGGCGCCTATGGGGCCAGCGCCAGCCCTTCGGCCTTCCTCGGACAGGGCCCGGCGCGCGAGATGATGGTGTAGGTATTGTTGCCTAGTCGCGACGGCTTCGCCTTTACCAATATGGCTTTACTTTGCCTGACGCGCATCGGGCAAAGTTTTGCGCAAGACGCGCCAAGACGCCGCAAGAATCCCGGCTGTTAAGAAGTTTCCGGCAATTGTCCCTATCTGGGACCACTATCCAAAAAGACCGGATTTGGCCGATTGCGTGCCGCAATGGCTAACCGGATCTTTACCCTTCTTGCCCATACCGCACCTTGAACTGCCGTACCTTCCATCAGGAATGCATCCTGTTGGGCAACCGGACGGCGCCGTCGAGGAAAAGGACCATGTCGAGCAAGAGTTTTGCAACGCTGCTTGGCGGAGCTGCGCTGGCCAGCGTCGCCATGGCGGGCTGCGCCGACGCTAGAACCGCCCCGCGTTTGCCCTCCGCCAACTTTGTCGCGCTTCAGGAAGGGCCGGGCGAGGATTACGTGATCGGGCCGATGGACGAACTGACCGTGTTCGTCTGGCGCAACCCCGAACTGGGCGCGCGCGTCCAGGTCCGCCCCGATGGCCGCATCACCACGCCGCTGATTGCCGACCTGCCCGCCACGGGCAAGACGCCCAGCATGCTGGCGCAGGACATCCAGCTTCAGCTTAGCCAGTATATTCAGGACCCGCTGGTCTCGGTCATCGTCAACCGCTTTGCGGGCACCTTTTCCGAACAGATCCGCATCGTCGGCGCCACCGGGCGCCCCGCCTCGATCCCTTATCGCGCCAACATGACCATTCTGGACGCGATGATTGCGGTGGGCGGCATGAATGAATTTGCGGCCGGCAACCGTTCGAAGCTGGTTCGCTTCGACAAGGCCACCGGCAAGCAGAAGGAATTTTCGCTGCGCCTGGGCGACCTTTTCAAGAAGGGCGATTCCAAGGCCAACGTGATGCTAATGCCGGGCGATGTGATCATCATCCCCGAAAGCATCTTCTAAGCAGGGGGCCATCCGATGAATACGCTTCTGGAAGATTTCCGGGCCACGTTGCACAGTATCTGGCAACGCCGCTGGCTTGCGCTCGCTGTGGCGTGGGTGGTGTGCGTGCTGGGCTGGCTGGGCGTTTCGATGGTGCCCAACACCTACGAATCTCGCGCCCGCATTTTTGTGCAGCTTTATGACCCGCTGGCGACGCAGGTCGGCATCAATGACACCGACCGCAAGGCCGCCATCGACAAGGTGCGCGACTCGCTGACCGGCACGCTCAATCTGGAGCGCGTGATCCGCTCGACCCGTCTGGGCGAAAGCATCACCACGCGCAAGCAGATGGACGGCGCCGTGGCGGGTCTGGGCAAGGCGATCAAGATCAACGCCGATCAGGACAATCTGTTCACGATCACCGCGCGTTCGGCCTCGATGCGCTATTCCGACGGCGAGAATGCCCGCCTGTCGCGCGATATCGTCCAGAAGCTGATCGACATTTTCCGCGAGGAAAACCAGAACGGCGGTCAGGGCGAAATGAAGCAGACGCTTCAGTTCCTCGACCAGCAGCTGGCCAATCGTCAGGGCGAGCTTCAGGCGGCAGAACAGCGCCGTCTGGCCTTTGAATCGCAGCATCCCGAACTGGCGCAGGGCGGCGTTTCGCTGATCCAGCGTCTGGAACAGAGCCGCGCCTCGATCCGTGGTCTGGATGCCGACATTGCCGCTGCGCAAAGCTCGCTGGCCGCGATCAATGCCCAGGTCGCCAGCACGCCCCAGACCGTGGCCGTTTCCGGCCCGACCGGCGGCCTGCGTGGGCAGCTTGCTCAGGTCCAGTCGGATCTGGCGATGATGCGCGCTCGCGGCCTGACTGAAAACCACCCCGACGTGATCACCGCGCGCAACCAGATTGTCTCGCTGCGCCAGCAGATCAAGGCGGAAGGCAATTCGGGCGTGGCTTCGGGCACGCCGAACCCGGCCTACAGTTCGCTCGAATCGATCCGTGCCGAGCGGCAAGCCAACCTGCAGTCGCTGCAGGCCCGCCGCGCCGCTTCCGAGCAGGAAATCGCCCAGATCACCTCGCAGCAGTTCACCAATCCCGAACTGATGCAGGAAGCGCAGAACATCAGCCGCGACTATGACGTGCTGAAAAGTCAGTATGACAAGATGCTGACCGACCGCGAAAACCTGCGCCTCAAGGGGCAGGTCGTCTCGGCCCGCGGCACGGCCAAGGTCGATGTGCTCGATCCGCCGGTTCTGCCCCGCGCGCCCACCGCGCCCAATCGTCCGCTGCTGCTGCTGATCGTTCTGGCGGGCGGCATTGTGGCCGGGATCGGCGTGGCCTTCGCTGCCGGTGAGCTTCAGTCGAGCTTCTCGACCACGAGCAAGCTGGAGCGTTCGACGGGTCTGCCGGTTCTGGGCGCCATTTCGCAGACGCTGACCGCCGAAGGGGCGGCCACCAAGGCGCGCCGTACCCGCAACTTCTACGCTGCATCGGCGGCTCTGGGCGGCGTGTTTGCCCTGCTGCTGGCGATGGAATTCATCCAGCGCGGCACGATCGCCTGAGGAGGATGACATGAACGAACCTCTCAAGAATCAGGACTTTCCGCAAAAGCCGGAAGAGTCGCACAGCTCGCTGATCCAGCGCGCGATGCAGGCCTTCGATCGCGGCCAGTTCGTGCCGCCTTCAAGTCCGGCCGATCTGCTGCCGCCCTCGCTGACGCCGCAGGGTTTTGCGCCCCAGTCCGCGCCGCCCGTGCAGCCGCAGGCTCCGGCGCAGGCTTATGCTCCGGCGCCCATCGTGGCCCCGGTGGCCCCGCCGCCCCAATATGGCGGCCATGCCTATGGCGAACAGGCCGCCCATACGCCCCAGTTCGCGCCCCAGCAGCCTGCCTATGCGCCCGCTGCTCCGGCGCCCTCTTTCCACCGCATCAACCACCAGCGCCTGGCGCTGGAAGGTTTCGCGGTGCCGGGCGGCGCGGCCAATGCGCAGGTCGAGGAATTCCGCATCGTCAAGCGCCAGCTCTTGGAACAGGTCGAAGACCTGCGCCGTCAGGGCGCGGGCGTCGAGGCTCAGGCGATCCTGGTCACCTCGGCCTTGCCCGAGGAAGGCAAGACCTTCGTGGCAATCAACCTTGCCATGTCGATCGCGGCGGAAAAGGACAGCGAAGTCGTGCTGGTCGATCTCGACATGGCGCGCTCTTCGGTGCTCTCGACGCTGGGCCTGCCTTCGGGGCCGGGTCTGGTCGATGCGATTGCCGATCCGCGCGTCGATGTGCGCGATCTGGTGATCAAGACCGATCTGGGCGGGCTTTCGGTGCTGCCGGGCGGTCGCCCCACGGCCTCGGACTCCGAATATCTGGCTTCGGCGCGGGCGCGCTCGGTGCTGGCCCGGCTGGTCGAAGGCCACCCCAACCGCGTGGTCGTGTTTGACACGCCGCCGGTTCTGGCCGCTGCCCTTGCGGTCGAGGTCGCCAAGCTGTCGGCCCAGACCGTGCTGGTGGTGAAGGCCGAAAAGACCTCGGGCAGCGCGGTGCAGGATGCCGCCGGGCTGCTCTCGGCGGGCTGTCCCAATGTGCAGGCGCTGCTCAACGGGGTGCAGTTCAGCCCCAGCGGCCGTCGCTTTGGCACCTATCACAACTATCGCGGGTAATTGATCATGCGGGCGATGCCTCATCGGATTTCTGTTCTGGCGCTGGGCGCGGTGCTGACGGCTTTGCCGCATGCTGCCACCGCCCAGCCCCGCCAGACCGCCGCCCAGACCCAGGGTCTGAACGATGCGGCGATGCAGGCCATCGCCCCCAATCTTGCCGACAATACCATCCAGACCACCGACAACAGCCGTGACAATGGTGCGCAGGGCGTGATCCAGCAGGATCAGGCGATCGGGGCCAACCCATATACGCCTTTTTCCTACGACAATGACGTGACCTATACGCAGGCCGATGGGGTACGCACCAGCAACACCAACCGCCGCGAAACCCCGGCCGACCGCGCGGGCCGCTATTATGGAGCGGCCTACAGCAGCGGCGATCTGGCCTCGGCGGCCTATTCGGACGACGATTACAATTCCACGCGCGGCAAAACCACGATGAAGCCGCGCCGCCTTGGCGTGTTCGATCAGGGCACGGTGGACAAGCGCCGTCTGGCGATCCGCCCCTATATCGAGGCCGCGCAGGTGGTGCAGGCCAACCTCGGCTCGCGCCAGGCGCTGGCCTATAATGACGATGTCGTCACCTATTCGACGCTGGCGGCAGGCGCGGACGCGACGATCAACGGGCGCAACAATCAGGGCGTGATTTCCGCGCGTTACGAGCGCCGCTTTACGTGGAACCGCAAGAGCAACACCGATGGCGTGACGGGCATCGCGCGCCTGTCCTCCTCGATCGTGCCCAATGCGCTGCGCGTCGATTACGGCGGCTTTGCCAACCGCACCTATGTGACGGAAACCGGCGCGGCCTTTGGGTCGAGCGCCGTGGGGGCGGATTCGTTGACGCAGGTTTACTCGGTCTATGCCGGGCCGACGCTGGCCACGCAAAAGGGCGATGTGGCCATAACCGCGCATTATCATGCCGGTTACACCGCGCTCAATTCGCAGGGCAATGTCAACGCCAATGGCGTTTCGGCGGGCGTTGACCGGCTGGATCATTCCACGGTTCAGGAAGGCCGCTTTGCCATCGGCAACCGCCCGGGCGAGGGGCTTCCCGTCGGCCTTGGCGTGGATGCGGGCATCTATCAGGAAGACGTCTCGAACCTGACCCAGCGGGTCAGCGACAAGCATGTGCGCGGATCGGTGACGATCCCTGTGTCTCAGGACGTTTCGCTGGTGGGCGGCGCGGGCTATGAGCATGTGCGCGTTTCGGCGCGCAACGCCAAATTCGACAGTGCGGGCAATGTGGTGGTCGATGCCAATGGCCGCTATGTCACCGATTATTCGCAGGGCCGCCAGATCGCCTTCGACACCGAGGGCCTGATCTGGGACGCGGGCGTCGTCTGGCGCCCCAGCCGCCGCACCAACATGGAATTCCATGTCGGCGAGCGCTATGGTCGTCTGGGTGGCTATGGCTTCATCAATTATCAGCCTGACGATCATTCCAGCTTCAATCTGGTGGTCTATCAGGGCGTGACGGGCTTTGGCGGGGCGCTGACCAATTCGCTCTTCAACCTGCCCACGCAATTTTCGACGGTGCGCGATGCGATCACCGGCAATCTGTCAAGCTGCGTTGCGGCGGCAACGTCTGGCAACTGCCTTGCCGGCTCCATCGGTTCGGTCAATTCTACGGTCTATCGCGGCAATGGCTTCTCGGCCGGCTATTCGTTTGACCGCAGCCGTCTGCGCGGCGGCATCGGCTTTGGCTATGAGCGCCGCCAGTACATCACCGCTCCCAACACCATTCTGGCCAATATCAACGGCAAGGTGGACCAGTATTACTGGGTCTCGACCTATCTGGGCTATCACGTGACGCCGCGTTCGACCTTTGGCGCCACGCTGGACGGGTATAAGTATATCAGCGGGCTCAACACCGCGCAGGGCGACATCAACGCCATTCGCGCCGTGGGCCTTTATCAGTATTACATGTCGCGCCACCTGACGGCGACCGCATCCTTGGCTCTGGACGGGATCACCCGCGAAAAGGCTGATGACCTGTGGAGCACGGCGGCCGCGCTTGGTATGCGTTACACCTTCTGATCCCATTGGGGAGAGCGAGAATGTTCGATAATTTCTATGGTTTCACCGGGCGCCCGTTTCAGCTCACCCCCGATCCGGCTTTCTATTTCGAGAGCCTGACCCATCGCAAGGCGCTGTCCTATCTGGGCTATGGCCTGGCGCAGGGCGAGGGCTTCATCGTTATCACCGGCGAGGTGGGCGCGGGCAAATCGACGCTGGTGGCCCATCTGATGGCCACGATAGACCGCAACCGCCTGACCGCCGCCCAGATCGTCACCAGCCGTCTGGACAGCGGCGAGCTGGTGCATGTCGTGGCGCAGGCCTTCGGGTTGAGCGTGCCGGGGCAGGACAAGGCCAGCGCATTGGGCGCGATCGAGAAGTTCCTTCATGACGAGGCGCGTGCGGGTCGCCGCTGCCTGCTGGTGGTGGACGAATCGCAGAACCTTGCGCTGGGCGCGCTCGAAGAATTGCGGATGCTCTCGAACTTCCAGCTTGGCAGCCATCCGCTGCTCCAGATTCTGCTGCTGGGCCAGCCCGAATTCCGCGACAGCCTGCAGGGCCACCCCGGCCTTGAACAATTGCGCCAGCGCGTGATCGCGGCCCACCATCTCGACGCGATGGAGCCGGGCGAAATGGAGCCCTATATTATGCACCGGCTGCGTCTGGTGGGGTGGAACGGCAATCCGACCTTTGATGCGCGCGTCTTTGACGAGCTTTACACCGCAACGGCCGGTGTGCCCCGCCGGATCAACCAGATCGTCAACCGCCTGCTGATCCTTGGCGCGGTCGAACAGCGCCAGCATATTGACGGCGTGATGCTGGCGCAGGTGCTGGCCGAACTGACGGCCGATGGCGGATTGCAGATCGCCCCCGCGCCGGGCCAGCCTACACCCGCCACCGCTGTTGCGCAGGGGCTGACGCTGCCCCCGACGCAGGCCGCCGCCGCGCCCACCGCCCCGGCCCAATTCGCCGCCGAGGGTCTGACCCAGCTGCAGGCCGCTCTGGCTCAGCGCGACAGCCAGATCGCCGAATTGCAGCAGGCCGTGATCGAACTGGCCAATCAGGGCGACACGTCGGGGCTGGAAGGCGCGGATGCCGCGCATAAGGCCGCCATCGAGGTGATGCAGGAACGTCTGGCCAAGCTGGAAAGCCGGTTGATCGAGCAGGATCGCACGATCCGTCACACGTTGACCATGCTGATCGAATGGATCGAGCGCGACGAGGCGCAGCGCGTCGCCGCCTGATCCCTTTCTCGCCGGGAGACAGATGTATGGTGGCCGAAATGCCGCTGGTAAAGGGGCCGCCCAAGACTGGGCTTGTCAATGCGTTTTCGGTCGATGTTGAGGATTGGTTTCAGGTCGGCGCTTTTGAAAAGGTGATCGACCCGGCCGATTGGGACAGTCTGGTCTGCCGGGTGGATGTGAACACCAACCGCCTGCTCGATATGTGCGCGGAACTGGGGGTCAAGGCCACGTTCTTCACGCTGGGTTGGGTGGCCGCGCGCCACCCGGCGCTGATGCGGCGGATTGTCGAGCAGGGGCATGAACTGGCCAGCCATGGCTGGGCCCACGCCCGCGTTTTCACGATGGATGCCGCCGGTTTTGCCCGCGACATTGGCGACGCGCGCAAGGCGCTGGAGGATGCAGGCGGCGCGCGCGTCATCGGCTATCGCGCGCCCAGCTTCTCCATCGACACCCGCACTCCATGGGCGCATGAAATCCTTGGAGAACAAGGCTATCTCTATTCCAGCAGCGTGGCCCCCATCGCCCATGACCATTATGGCTGGCGCGAGGCACCGCGTTTCGCGTTCCGCCCGATGGCCGGGGCCGATCTGATCGAAATCCCCGTCACGACCGTCGAGGCGATGGGGCGGCGCATGGCGGCGGGCGGCGGCGGTTTCTTCCGCGTGCTGCCCTATGCCTTCAGCCAATGGGCGATGCGCCGCGTCAATATCCAGGACGAGCGCCCGATCATCTTCTACTTCCACCCTTGGGAAGTCGACACACAGCAACCGCGTGTTGCCCATGCTCCGCTGAAAAGTCGTCTGCGTCATTATACAAATATTGACGGGATGGAGACTAAGCTACGGCGAATGCTCAAGGAATTCGCATGGGGGCGTATGGATAACGTGGCGGCAACCGAGGTTTTACGCTTGGTGGAGTTCGAGCGGTGAACGCGCCTTTTCGCCTCGATATCGACCTGCGCGTGGGGCTGGCCGATCTGGGCGACCCGGATGTGGCGCGTTCGATCGAGGCCTTCGTGGCCGCCCATCCCGAGGCGACGCCTTTCCATCGCCCTGTCTGGCTGCGCGCGGTGGCGCGCGGAACGGGCAATGAGGCGCTGGCGCTGGTGCTGACACGCTGCGGCGTGGTCGAGGGCTATCTGCCGTTGACGCAGGTGCATTCGCCGATCTTTGGCCGGGTGCTGGCGTCGAGCGGCTTTGCTGTGGGCGGGGGCGTGCTGGTCGCGCCCGAGGTTGATCCTGCGCCCTTGTTCGCGGTGGTTGAGGAACTGGCGCTGCGCCAATCCAGCCCCAGCGTCGAATTGCGCGGCGGTTCTTTGCCGGAAAACCGCGAAGGATGGACCATCAAGCGTGAGAGCCATTGCGGCTTCATCCGCCCGCTGGCCGAGAGCGACGAGGCCGAACTCACCGCCATCCCGCGCAAACAGCGCGCCGAGGTGCGCAAGAGCCTTGCCGGTGATCTGACCGTGGAAACCGGCACCGGCCCGGCGGATCGCGCCGCCCATTACGCCACCTATGCGCAAAGCGTGCGCAATCTGGGCACGCCGGTTTTTCCGCGCGCGCTCTTCAATGCGGTGCTGGATCTGTTTGGCGATGATGCCGATATTCTGACCATCCGCCACGACGGCGCCCCGGTGGCCAGTGTGCTGTCGCTCTATCACAATGGCGCGGTCATGCCCTATTGGGGCGGGGGCACGTGGGATGCGCGGCGGCTGCGCGCCAATGACCGCATGTATTACGAACTGATGCTGCACGCCCGCCGCCGGGGATGCACCCATTTCGATTTCGGGCGCAGCAAGACTCGCAGCGGCGCCTATGATTTCAAGCGCAACTGGGGCTTTGATCCACAGCCGCTTTCCTATGGCGTATGGACCGCGCCGGGCGCGCCCAAGCGCGATGCCGATCCCACCAGCGCGACCCATTCGCGCCGGATCGACCTGTGGAAGAAGCTGCCCTTGCCGGTGGCCAATCTGATCGGGCCGTGGATCGCGCGGGGGCTGGGATAGGGGGCTGGGATAGGGGGCTGGGATGAGCACGGAGATCCTCTTTCTTTCGCATCGGATTCCTTTCCCGCCCAACCGCGGCGACAAGATCCGTTCGCATCACATCCTGCGCCGTTTGGCGCGGATGGCGCCGGTGCATGTGGGCTGTTTTGCCGATGATCATGCCGATCTGGCCGAAGAGGTGGAACTGGCCTCGCTGTCCCATTCCTATCGGCTGGTGCGCCGGTCAAAGCCTCTGGTGCTGGCTGGATTTCAGGCGCTCAAACAGGGCAAGCCGATCAGCCTTACCGCGTTTCGCGACGAGAGCATGGCCCGCTATGTCCGCGAAATGCTGGCCAGCGGGCGGATCGGCACGATCTATGTCTTTTCGGGCCAGATGGGCCAATATGTGCCCGATGATTTCGCGGGCCGCGTCATCATGGATTTTGTCGATGTCGATTCGGCCAAATTCGACGCCTATGCGGCAAAGTCGCGCGGGCCGATGGGCTGGGTCCATGGCCGCGAGGGGCGGCTGCTGGCCGCCGAGGAAGCCCGCCTTGCGCTGCGTGCCGATTGCAACCTGCTGATCAGCCGGGCCGAGGCGGATCTGTTTGCCCAAAGGCTGGGGGGGGCGGCGCAGAGGGCGCGCATTGAAGTTTTGGGCAATGGCATCGATTCGGAATATTTCGATCCGTTGCAGGTCGGCCCGCAATGCGAAATGGCAGCGGTGCCGGGGCCGCGCCTGATCTTTACCGGCCAGATGGATTATCAGCCCAATGTCGCCGCCGTGATCCGCGTCGCGCGCCAGATCCTGCCGCAGGTGCGCCATCGCCACCCGGACGCCAGTTTCCACATCGTCGGGCGCAACCCGACCGATGCGGTCAAGGCGCTCAGCCATGTGCCGGGCGTTCATGTCTGGGGCCGGGTGGATGACATTCGTCCATGGCTCAAGGCGGCGGATATGGCGCTGGTGCCGCTCGACATCGCGCGCGGGGTTCAGAACAAGGTGCTTGAGGCCATGGCGATGGAATTGCCGGTGGTGCTGACTTCTGCGGCGGCCAATGGCATCAATGCCGTGGCCGGGCACCACTTTGCCGTGGCCGACAGCGACGAAGGGCTGGTGGGACTGGTCAACGGTCTGGCCGACAGGCCGCAGGCGGGCAAGGCGATGGGCATTGACGCGCGCCGCCTGGTGGTCGAACGGGCCAGTTGGCAAAGCACGCTGGCGCCGCTGGCCGATATGCTCTCGGCCCCTGTGCGCAAGTGGCGCGATGCGGCGTGAGCCATAGCCTGTCTGAACAGGGCCGTCCGGGCTGGGCGGTGGATCAGGCATGGCGCGACGGGCTGGCGCGGCTGGCGCTGGTCTGGGGCGGGTTGATCGCGCTGTTCTGGCGCGATTGGGCCGCGATGGGGCATCAATGGTGGGATTCCTCCACCTACAATCACATTCTGATGGTGCCGGCCATTCTGGGCTGGCTGGTGGCGCAAAGGCTCCCTGATCTGCTTGCCCTGCCGGTGGGGCTGTGGCGCGGCGGGCTGGGGCTGATGGGCGCGGCGCTGCTGCTCTGGGCGCTGGGCGCACTGGCCAGCGTGGCGCAGATCACCCAGATCGCGGCGGTGGCGATACTGATCGCGGCGGTGCCGCTGGTGCTGGGGTTGCGTGCGGCGCTGGGGTTGCTGTTTCCGCTGGCCTATATGGGCTTTCTGGTGCCCTTTGGCGATGAAGCCATCCCGCTGCTCCAGACGATCACGGCGCGGATCACCATCGCCCTTGTCCATGTCAGCGGCATTCCGGCGCGGATCGACGGCGTGTTCATCGCCACGCCCGCAGGCCTGTTCGAGGTGGCCGAGGCCTGTTCGGGGGTCAAATTCCTTGTCGCGATGATCGCCTTTGGCGCGTTGGCGGCGCATGTGTGCTTTGTTTCATGGGCGCGGCGGGCGGCCTTCATGGCGCTGTGCATCGCCGCGCCCATTCTGGCCAATGGGGTGCGGGCATGGGGCACGGTCTATGTCGCCCAATTCTACGGCGCGGCGGTGGCGGGCGGGGTCGACCATATCATCTACGGCTGGTTCTTTTTTGCCGCTGTGATTGCCGGGGTGATCGCGCTGGGCTGGCGGTTTTTCGACCGGGCGGCGGGGGCGCCGATGCTGGATGCGGGGGCCGTGATGGCGCTGCGCCTGCCTGCGGTTCGAGGGATTTCGACGGGGGCTTGCTTTGGCGCTCTGGCGGTGATGGTGCTGGCGGCGCAGGGCTGGGTGATGGCGGCGGATCGCCTCGCTGCGCCCATGCCCGCGCGTATTGCCTTGCCCGAGGTGGCGGGGTGGCACCGGGTCGATTACGCCCCGCGCCATGCGTGGGAGCCGCGCGCGACCGGGGCCGATCATCGCCTGCTGGGCCGCTATGCCGATGCGCAGGGGCATGAGGTGGACGTGTTCTTCGCGCTCTATGCCTCGCAGGGGCCGGGCAAAAAGGCGGGCGGTTTCGGCGAGGGGGCGCTGCGCCCGGACAGCGGATGGTCATGGCAGGCGCCGGGGCCGGATGTGCCGGGTGCCCACAGCGACCGCCTGCTGGCCGGTGGTCCGACCGAGAGGCTGGCCCTGACCAGCTACAAGACCGGCGATTTGGTGACGGGCAGCAATGCGCGGCTGAAACTGGCCAATATCATGGATCGGCTGCTGCTGAGGCGGCGTGCGACGATGCTGCTGATCCTGTCGGCCGAAGAGGGCGGGGCGTTTCGGGCGGCTGATTCGCTCGCTGCATTCCGGGTCAGCGCCGGGCCGATCGGCGACTGGATGGACGCGGCGGCCAAGGGTTTGTAAGGGGTTCTCATATGTGTGGTTTTGCCGGAATCTTTCACCTTGAGACCCCCAAGCCGGTCGATCCGGCGCGGGTTGAGCGGATGTGCGATGCCATCGCCCATCGCGGGCCGGATGGTTTTGGCGTGTGGACCGCGCCGGGCATCGGCATGGGGCATCGCCGCCTCTCGATCATCGATATTGCCGGTTCACCCCAGCCTATGGCCTCCACCGATGGCCGGGCGATGCTGCTGTTTAACGGCGAGATCTACAATTACCGCGAATTGCGCGCCGAGCTGGCGGCGCAGGGGGCGGTGTTTCATACCGATGGCGACAGCGAGGTGATCTTGGCCGCCTATCAGCGCTGGGGCGTCGATTGCGTATCGCGTCTGGCGGGGATGTTTGCCTTTGCCATTTATGACCTCGATCAGCGCTCGCTGCTGCTGGTGCGCGACCGGCTGGGGGTCAAACCGCTGTTTCTGGCTGAACTTTCCGATGGCAGCCTGATTTTCGGGTCCGAGTTAAAGGCGCTGATGGCGCATCCCGGCCTGCGGCGCGAGATCGACCCGCTGGCGGTCGAGGACTATCTGGCATGGGGCTATGTGCCCGATCATCGCTCGATGCTGAAGGGGGTTGAGAAATTGCCTGCGGGGCATCTGATGATCCTGAAACATGGCGCGCCCAAACCCGCCCCGCGCGCATGGTGGGACGTTTCCTTTGCCGAGCGCCGCAAGGGCAGCGCGGCGGATCTGTCGGCCGAACTGATCCATCTGATGCGCGATGCCGTGACCAGCCGGATGGTGGCCGATGTGCCGCTGGGGGCGTTTCTGTCGGGCGGGGTCGATTCCTCCTCGGTGGTGGCGCTGATGGCCGAGGCGAGCCATGCACCGGTCAAGACCTGCTCGATCGGGTTCGACGTCAAGGCGCTGGATGAAAGCGATTATGCAAGGCGGATTGCCGAGCAGTTTGGCACCGATCATCAGAGCCGCATCGTCTCGCCCAATGATTTCGAGGCGGTCGATCATCTGACCGCGATGTTCGATGAACCCTTTGCCGACGCCAGCGCCCTGCCGACATGGCGCGTATGCCAATTGGCGCGCGAGACGGTGACGGTGGCGCTCTCGGGCGACGGGGCCGACGAGGCCTTTGCCGGATACCGCCGCCATGTGTTTCAACATGGCGAGGACCGGGTGAGGGGGATGATCCCGGCCGGGTTGCGTCAAGGGGTGTTCGGCACGCTGGGGCGGCTCTATCCCAAGGCCGATTGGGCGCCGCGCCCCTTACGGGCGAAAACCACGCTGCTCAACCTCGCGCGGTCCAGCGAGGAGGCCTATACGGACGCGATCAGCGTGACCGGGCCAGCCTTGCGCGACCGGCTCTATACCGAGGAATACCGGCGCCTGCGCGGCGATTACCGGGCGGAACAGGCGTTTCTGGACTGTATGGCCCGCGCGCCTGCGCGATCAGGGCTGGACCGGGCGCAATATGCCGATCTCAAATTCTGGCTGCCCGGCGACATCCTGACCAAGGTGGACCGGGCCAGCATGGCGGTCAGCCTTGAGGCACGCGAGCCTTTGCTGGACCACCGCCTGATTGAATTTGCCGCCACTCTGCCCGAGGCCATGCGCGTCAAGGGCGGGCAGGGCAAATGGCTGCTCAAGGATTCGATGCGGCGTTATCTGCCTGATGATATTCTGTTTCGGCCCAAGCAGGGATTCGTCACGCCCATCGCGCAATGGCTGCGCGGGCCTCTGGCGGGCGAGGCGCGAAAAATTGCTGCGCAGGCCAAAGACGGCGGCGGGGCGCTGGGGCGGATGGGTTGGTTAAATCCCATTAACCTCAATGAAATCGCAGAAGCGCATATTTCCGGACTTTCTGACCATTCGCGCCTCTTGTGGCAATTGTTGATGCTCGACAGGTCGCTTGTCCATCTGGGCATTGCCTGATAGGCTTTCCAATCGGCACAGGGATTGATTGGAAAAAATTGTTTCATTTTGAAACAGTGCGATGTAAAAAGTCTTTGCAATCCGTGGCTTAGCATGCCTAAACTTTACCCGGTACTAGAGAGCGGGAATGACGCAATCGCGCGGCATTTTCCGTGATCGGAAAGGGTCGTGACGAGATGGACCGGATCACCGGTGAAATGGGAAATTTGCCTCCCTATGGGGACAAGGGGGGCAATCATGGCATCTTCTTTACGCAAGAAGATGCTGCCCAGGCGGCCCGAAACCGGCTTGCCGTTCCCGAGGCGCTGACCGATCTTGAACAGCTCGACGTCCTGTATGACGATGTGGCCGGCACGATCTGGACCTTTATGCGCCCCAACGGGCGGCCCAGCTTTACCCCGGCGTTGCTGCGCGATTTCGAAAACTGGCAGGATCTGATTGCCGCCAATTTCGGGCCGGACAAGATCCCGCTGCGCTATCTGGTGCTGGGCAGCCGGACGCCCGGCGTGTTCGGTTTTGGCGGCGATCTGGAACTGTTTCAGAGCCTGATCCGGGCGCAGGACCGCGAAGGGCTGGCCGCCTATGGCCATCGCTGTGTGGCCATTCTGGACCGCAACCGGCGCGCGCTGGATCTGCCGATTGTCACGATCGGGCTGGTTCAGGGGCAGGCGCTGGGCGGCGGTTTCGAGGCTGTGCTGTCCTTCGATTATCTGGTGGCGGAAAAGGGCGCGAGTTTTGGCCTGCCCGAGGTGATGTTCGGCCTGTTCCCCGGCATGGGCGCCCATGCGATCCTGTCGCGCAAGCTGGGCACGGCGGCGGCGCAGCGCATCATCCTGTCCAACCGCACCTACAGCGCGCAGGAGATGTATGACCTGGGCGTGGTGACGCATCTGGCCGAAAGAGGTGAGGGCGTGGCCTATGTGCAGGATTTCATCGCTAAGAATCAGCGCCGCCATGGCGGGCTGGTGGCGGCGCAAAAGGCGATCCGGCGCGCCGCTCCGCTCGAACTGCAGGAATTGAACGATATCGTCGACCTGTGGGCCGAGGCCGCGCTGGGCCTGTCGGAAAGCGATCTCAAGCTGATGTCGCGTCTGGCCGGGGCGCAATCGCGCAACCATTCGGCGGTGGCATAAGGATCAAAGGGGGCGCTTTTACCGGGCGCCCCTTTATTCTTCCCGCCTTTATTCTTCGCCATGCCCCTTGGCCATATAATCCTGGCTCTGCATTTCGGTCAGGCGGCTGATCGTACGGTCGAATTCAAAGCTGCCGGTGTCGGTGTCCTTGTCGCCCGCATCATAAAGCCGGTCGAGCGGCGCATCCGCCGTTACGAACAATTTGACCTTATGCTCATAAAGCGCGTCGATCAGCGTGACGAAACGCGCCGCTTCGTTGCGCGTATCCTTGCCCAGACGCGGGATGCCGACCAGAATCACCGTGTGATAGGCCCGCGCCACGGCCAGATAATCAGCCGCCCCGCGCGCATCGCCGCACAGCTTTTTGAAGCTGAACACCGCCACGCCCTTCAGGCTTTTGGGCACATGCAGGATGCGCCCGCCGCCCACATCCAGATCTGCCGAGGGCACATGGCGCGCATCCTCGGGCGGAAAGTCGGTCAGGCGGAAGAACACTTCGCGCACCCGCTCGGTCGCGGGCAGGCCCAGCGGGCAATGCCAACTGCGGATACCGGCGAGACGCTCAAGCCGGTAATCGACCGGGCCATTGAGCGTCAGCACATCCAGTTCGTTCTCGATCAGCGCGATGAAGGGCAGGAAATGCTCGCGGTTGAGCCCGTTCTTATACAGTTCGGACGGCGCGCGGTTGCTGGTGGTGACCAGCGTCAGATTGTGATCGTGGATCAGCGCGGTGAACAGCCGGCTCATGATCATCGCATCGGCCGAATTGTTGACGACCATCTCGTCAAAGGCCAGCACGCGCAGCCCCTCGGCAATGCGCGCGGCGACCTGGGGGATCGGGTCGCCCGTTTCGCCCTGACGCACATCGCGCATGATGGCGTGCACGTCCTGCATAAAGGCATGGAAATGCACGCGCCGCTTTTCGGTGATGTTCAGCGTGTCGTGAAACAGGTCCATCAGCATGGACTTGCCGCGCCCGACCCCGCCCCACATGTAAACGCCGCGCGCGCGTACCGGCTTACGCCCCAGCAGGCGGCCAAAGAACCCGCCCCCCGCAGGCGCCGCCTCCAGTTCCTGTTGCAGCCTGTTCAACCGTTCTGCGGCGGCCGCCTGTTCCCGATCGACGCGTAATTCATGGGTATGGATCAGCGCCCGAAAGCGTTCGATCACAGTCGCAGGATTGGCCATCGTAGCGTCTTTGAACTCTCAATCGCAGGTGATGCGGGCCAGAATATCGCCATCGCCATCGACCCGCGTGGTCAAGGGCATCGAGCGATAGATACCGCCGTCACGCTTCATTTCCGGGCCGTTGCCCTGCCAGTGCAGTTTGCGGCCCGCGTCGGTCGTTTCCGCATAGGCGTAAAGCGGGATATCTTCAATCTGGGTCAGCTTCTCGCCGGTGGGCGCGCGCAGATACGAGCTTTCGCGCGGGTTGAAATAATACCAGCCCTGATCGTGCAGCCCCTTGTGATCGGTATAATCCAGCAGGACGCGCAGCGGGCGCGGACAGGCGTTCTGGACAAAGATCTGACGCCGCGCCTGCGCAGAGGCTTGCTGCGCGCCGCCGACGATGGCGGCAAAAGCGATAAGGCTGGCAAGGGTGGTGCGGAGCATCGTATTTTCCCGAGGATCAAGCGCAGATTGCGATCATTTACGTGTCGCTAACCTATTCATACGGGGGGCATCAAGAGTTTGCGCGGAAATCGGATGCAAAAAAGCACCGCCGGGCGGGACCCGGGCGGTGCTTTTTGCGTTCTGGGCGCCGGCCTCAGACGTGGCGCTCGGCCTGCATCTTCTTGATTTCGGCAATGGCGCGGGCGGGCGAGAGGCCCTTGGGGCACACATTGGCGCAGTTCATGATCGTGTGGCAGCGATACAGACGGAACGGATCTTCCAGCTCGTCCAGACGCTCACCGGTGAATTCGTCGCGGCTGTCGGCCAGCCAGCGATAGGCCTGAAGCAGGATCGCCGGGCCGAGGAACTTGTCGCTGTTCCACCAGTAGCTCGGGCACGAGGTCGAGCAGCAGGCGCACAGGATGCACTCATACAGACCGTCGAGCTTTTCGCGCTGTTCGGGGCTCTGCAGACGCTCCTTGCCCGAAGGCGTGGTCGAAACGGTCTGAAGCCAGGGGCGGATCGAGGCATATTGCGCATAGAAATGCGTGAAGTCAGGGACGAGGTCCTTGATCACTTCCATATGCGGCAGCGGCGTGATGCGAACATTGCCCGAAAGGTCTTCGATCGCGGTGGTGCAGGCCAGACCATTGCGGCCATTGATGTTCATCGCACAGGAACCGCAAATGCCTTCACGGCACGAACGGCGGAAGGTCAGCGTCGAGTCCATCTCGTTCTTGATCTTGAGCAGCGCGTCCAGAACCATCGGACCGCAGGCGTCGAGGTCGATCTCGAACGTGTCATAGCGAGGGTTTTCGCCGCTGTCGGGATCATAGCGATACACGGTGAATTTCTTCACCTTGGTCGCGCCCTCTGCCTTATGGACGATGCCATTCTTGCTGATCTTGCTATTGGCGGGGAGGGAGAACTGGGCCATTTTCCGCTGCTTCCATCTCTGAACACGATTCTGGTAGGGGCGTAGAGCCCCCGCTCCGTAGGGCGCGCATAGCCCCCTGCTTGCCCGCCTGTCTAGTGTCTTGTCGGGCAGGAGCAAGCAGAGATTTTTGCACTGCGGCGAAAGTCGCAGATTTTATGCCCGATCGGTCGCTGTCATTGGCCTATGTAATATGCCCGATCGGTCGCTGTCATTGGCCTATGTAAAAAGCCGGGGAGCGCTGGGCTCCCCGGCTTGATACTTGGACGGCCCGAAGGCCTATCGCGCTTGCAGGCGCTTATTCGCCAAAGGTGCGCTGCCACCAGCCGCGGCGCGGCGTGGCCGAAGCGTCATCCTCAGCCGCCGGGGCGGTTTCGGCAGGGGCGGCCTCAGCAGCCGCCTCAACCGGAGCAGCTTCAACCGGGGCGGCTTCAACCGGCGCGGCTTCAACCGGGGCGGCATCGGCCTTCTTGCGGCGAACGCGTTTGGGCTTGGCCGGGGCTTCCTCGGCGGCCGGTTCGGCCGGCGCGGCCTCAACCGGCGCGGCATCGGCCTTCTTGCGGCGAACGCGCTTGGGCTTGGCCGGGGTTTCCTCGGCAACAGGCTCCACCGGCGCGGATTCTGCCGGAGCGGCTTCCACAACGGCTTCGACCGGGGCGGCATCGGCCTTCTTGCGGCGAACGCGTTTGGGCTTGGCCGGGGCTTCCTCGGCAACAGGCTCCGCCTGAGCGGCTTCCACCGGAGCGGCCTCGACCTGGGCGGCGGCCACTTCGACCATCGGCTCAGCCACGGCTTCGACCGCCGGGGCGGCTTCGGCTTCGTCTTCGCCCGCTTCGGCCTGTTCCTCGCTGGTGCCTTCTTCGCCTTCGCCACGGCTGCGGCTGCGGCGACGCTTGCGACGGCGGCGCTTGCGCGGACCTTCCTCGCCCGCTTCGGCACTTTCGGACTGCGCCTCGGTGTCGCCCTCGGCTTCCTCGGCCTCGTCGCCTTCCTCGCCCTCAACAGGCTCGGCGCCCTCGTTCACGCCTTCCTCGGCGGTGCCATCCTCGCGGCGGTCGCGGCCGCGGCCACGGCGACGCTTGCGGCGCTTGCGGCGGCTGTCGGCACTTTCGCCCCCGGTTTCGGCTTCGGCGGCTTCCTCGGCCTCTTCCTCGATCTCGTCCTCAAAGTCCTCCTCGGGCAGGTCCTCGAGGTCTTCCTCCAGCACCAGCGGCTCGAACTTGGGCACGAATTCGTTGCGCGGACCCGACGAGACGACGCGCATCTTGGCGCCTTCATTCTCGCCTTCGGGGATCACTTCAACCGAGACGCCATAGCGATGCTCGATCTCGCCCAGATCAAGGCGCTTGGCATTGAGCAGGTAGATCGAGGCTTCCTGGCTGGCGAACAGGGTGATGATCGTGCCCTTACCCTTGGCCGCCTCTTCCTCGATCAGGCGCAGCGCCGACAGGCCCGCAGACCCGGCAGTGCGCACCAGACCCGTGCCGTCGCAATGCGGACACGAACGGGTGGTGGCCTCCAAAACGCCCGTGCGCAGACGCTGGCGGCTCATTTCCATCAGGCCGAAGGACGAAATGCGGCCCACCTGAATGCGCGCGCGGTCGTTCTTGAGCGCTTCCTTCATGGCCTTCTCGACCTTGCGGATGTTCGAGCCATATTCCATGTCGATGAAGTCGATGACGACCAGACCAGCCATATCGCGCAGGCGCAACTGACGGGCGATTTCGCGCGCGGCCTCAAGGTTGGTGGCGACCGCTGTCTGCTCGATGCCATGCTCCTTGGTGCTGCGGCCCGAGTTGATGTCGATCGACACCAGCGCTTCGGTCGGGTTGATGACGATATAGCCACCCGACTTCAACTGAACCACCGGATCATACATCGCGGTCAACTGATCCTCGGCACCAAAGCGCTGGAACAGGGGCACCGGATCGGCATAATGCTTCACCCGGCGCGCATGGCTGGGCATCAACAGCTTCATGAAATCACGCGCCGCGCGATAGCCATCGTCGCCCTCGACGATCACTTCCTCGATGTCGCGGTTATAGATGTCGCGGATCGCGCGCTTGATGAGATCGCTGTCCGAATGGATCAGCGCGGGCGCGGCCGATTTCAGCGTGTTCTCGCGGATATCGTCCCACAGGCGGGCCAGATAATCGAAGTCGCGCTTGATCTCGGTCTTGGTGCGCTGAAGGCCCGCCGTGCGCACGATGCAGCCCATGCTCTTGGGCAGGTCCATCTCGGCGATGATGGTCTTCAAACGCTTGCGGTCGGCAAAGCTGCTGATCTTGCGCGAAATCCCGCCGCCATGGCTGGAATTGGGCATCAGCACGCAATAGCGACCCGCAAGGCTGAGATAGGTGGTGAGAGCCGCGCCCTTGTTGCCGCGCTCTTCCTTCACCACCTGAACCAGCAGCACCTGACGGCGATGGATCACGTCCTGAATCTTGTAGCGGCGGCGCAGCGCCATGCGCTTGGCGCGCAGTTCTTCGGCTTCCTTGGCGTGGCTGGCGTTGCGCCCGCCTTGACGGCGCCCGCGACGGCCGCGACGTTCGCCGCCTTCTTCGCTTTCCGAGGCTTCTTCGGCCTCATGATCGCCATCGAAGCCGTCTTCGATATGGCCCGCCTCGATGGTGGCCACGCTGCCCTTTTCGGACGTGTCTACCTCGATCAGCGACCCGGCGTCCTCGACGCTGCCGCCCGCGAAATCGTCGGCCAGACCTTCGCCCAGATCATCGTCGCCGACGAAATCTTCCTCACCCTCGGCCACCGCGCGCAGGGCGGCTTCTTCCTCGGCATGGGCGGCCTCTTCGGCCAGCAATGCCTCGCGGTCTTCCTTGGGGATCTGATAATAATCGGGGTGGATTTCGCTAAAAGCGAGGAAACCGTGGCGGTTGCCCCCGAAATCGACGAAAGCGGCCTGAAGCGACGGCTCGACGCGCGTCACCTTGGCCAGATAGATATTGCCCTTGATCTGCTTGTGATCGGCAGAATCAAAGTCGAATTCTTCAATACGGTTGCCCTTGAGCACCGCCACCCGGGTTTCTTCCGAGTGGCGCGCATCGATCAGCATGCGCGTTGACATTATGATTTCTCCAGCCGCGCGCGGTCCGGGCTGTGCCCAGCGGCGAAAGGCCCGGCAATGGGGCGCGGCAATTGTTGTGGTGTTCGCGCGGCGTGGCATATGGCTTTGTTGGGGCCATGGCCGTCGGCGCGAGGATCGACAGGCCTGGCGCGTTCATCGCGCGCCGGGCATGAGTGGAAAGGCCGGAGGCGCCATCAGGGCCGCCGGCGTTTTTCGTGTCTGCAAGGCTGGGGAGGCGCCGCGAAATGCTGCGCGCGGCGATGGCATGTTGCTTCATCGAAACGCAGCCCATTGCTTCCGAAAAGGAAATCTCGGACTGCTTTCTGGAATGCGACCAAATTGTCGTGAAGCGATCGGCCATCGACAAGTCTTCCGCCCACGCCGCAAAGCCGCCTTGCGGCTGCGGATTCTGGGACGGAACACAACTCATCATACCTGCATCAACCTGTACGTCCGGCCAGAAAACACGACCGGGGCCAAGGGCAGGTTTTGTCGCGCTTCCCTTTTGCTTGGCCCGGCCATAATGGCGGGCGGCGATGCCTTGGGGTGGACACGCCTGCGTACCTGTCTGGTTTGTGCGGGCGGGCCCTGAAAAAGGCAGGGGCGCGGGGAATAGACTGCCCCCGGTCTTTCCCTGCTAGCACCCCTTGTCTTTCCGGGCAAGTTCCATGCGATGCGTGATTCTACCCTTTTTTTGGCGGCCCCCATGCGATTAACACCAACGCCTCGTTAACCCCATTGCGCCCATAAGGGGCAAAGCCTACCAAAGATCTCGTCTTTGCCCCGATGGATCCCGCAGCCCCGCGCAATGTCCGAAGCCTCGTCCGATCCTGTTGCCGCACCTGTGGATCTTTCCCTGCCCGATCATCATGGGCCGTGGCCGGATGAGGCGCCCCGGCGCGGGCCGGGGCTGGGTCTGCTGGTCTTTGCCCTGTTCGCCCCGCTGCTGCTGCTGGCGGCGATGCTGTTGATGGACGGCTGGATGGGCGCGCCGGGCTTTACCCGCGATTATGTGGTGCGCTTTGACCTGCCGCCGCCCGGCGCGTCTGCGCCCTTGCCGGAAATTGCCGGGCCCAGCGATCCTCGCAGCCCTTTGGTGGTGATTGACGCCGGGCATGGCGGGCATGATCCGGGCGCGCATGGCGAGCATCAGGCGGAAAAGGAGTTGACCCTCTCGCTGGCTCTGGCGCTGCGCCAGCGTTTGCTGGAGGTGGGAGGCATCCGTGTGGCCATGACGCGCTCTGATGACCGCTATCTGTTGCTGGAGGAGCGTTCGGGCATCGCGCGGCGGATGAAGGCGGACCTCTTCATCTCGATCCACGCCGACAGCGCCGATACGCCGGGCGCCCATGGCGCGACGGTTTACACCCTCTCCGACCGGGGCAGCAGCGAGGAGGCCGAGCATCTGGCCGCATCGGAAAACCGCGCCGATACGGTCAATGGCGTGTCGCTGGCCAGTACGAGCAGCTCGGTTTCGGCCATTTTGGTGGATCTGTCGCAGCGTCGTGCGGCGGAAATGTCGACCAACCTTGCCCGCCTGATCCTGCGCGAGGGACAGGGCGGCGAAGGGGGCGCGCGAATCGATTTCCGCGAACGCGCGCTGCAATCGGCGGCCTTTGTCGTGCTCAAATCGCCTGATGTGCCCTCGGTGCTGTATGAGGCGGGCTATATTTCCAATCCCGATGATGCCGCGCGGCTGTCCTCGCCCGCCGGGCGGCGCGATTTTGCCTATGCCACGGCGCAGGCGATCCGCGTTTACTTCGCCCGCTTGCGTGAAACGCCCATACAGAGCGAAACGGGGGCCTCTTCTGCCGTGCCGATCCTTGAGGAAACGGCGGGCGGGCGTGAGACCCTCGGCGCGACTGCGACACCTTAACCGCTGGCAAAACCCTGCCCGCCCATGCTAGGGGCGCAAATCTATGGCGCCCAGCGATCCTTCCCAGCCCGGTTCTGATCCGAACAATTCGCCCGATCAGAATGAAAACTCTCACCTGCGCATCCGCCGTCAGGCGGGGGGCGCATGGCGCCGGATGGTGGCGCGCCCGTTGTCTTTTCTGGGGCCGATAACGGGGCGCTTTGGCGCGTGGCTGCGCGCGCGCTGGCAAAGCGGGAGGCTGTTTCGCATCGGCGCGCTGGCGCTGGGGCTGGCGCTGGCCTTTTGGATGCTGCTTTATGTGACGGTTCTGCGCACGCTGCCCTCGGCCGACACTTTGCTGACCTATCAGCCGCCCTTGCCCACGATGGTGCGCGGCAATGACGGCGCGATCGTCTATTCCTATGCCCGCGAACGGCGCGTCCAATTGCGCTATGTCGATTTTCCCAAGCAGTTGGTGAATGCGTTCCTGTCGGCCGAGGACAAGAATTTCTTCCATCACGGCGGGGTTGATTTCATCGGTCTGGGGCAGGCGGTGGTCGATTACGCGTTGAAATATGGCAGCGGCGAACGCGCCCGCGGCGGTTCGACCATTACCCAGCAGGTGGCCAAGAACATCCTGATCGGCGACGAATATTCGGTCAGCCGCAAGCTCAAGGAAATGATCGTCGCCTTCCGCATCGAGGGCGTGCTGACCAAGCAGCAGATTCTTGAGCTTTATCTCAACGAAATCCCGCTGGGCCGTCAGAGCTTTGGCGTGCAGGCCGCCGCGCGCGCTTATTTCGGCAAGGATGTGGACAAGCTGGAACTGCACGAGGCGGCTTTCCTCGCCATCCTGCCCAAGGCGCCTGAAGTCTATGGCCGTGCCAAATTCGCCGACAAGGCGATTGCGCGCCGCAACTGGGTGCTGGACCAGATGGTGAAGAACGGCGCGGTCGATGCCGCCGCCGCCGCCGCCGCCAAGGCCCAGCCGCTGGGCCTGATCCAGCGCCGGGTGGAAACCTATGATCCTTCGGTCGGCTATTTCGTCGAGGAAGTGCGCCGACAGTTGATCGCCAAATATGGCGAGAACGCCGAGGACGGCCCCAACAGCGTCTATGCGGGCGGGCTGTGGGTGCGCACCTCGCTCGATTCCGAGCTTCAGAAAGCGGCGCAGGAAGCCTTGCGCGCGGGCCTGCTGCGCTATTCGGCGGGCAAGGGCTGGCACGGGCCGATCGCCCATATCGACCTCGACCCCGAACATTGGCAGAGCCAGTTGATCGGGTTGAACAAGACGATTGCCTATAAGGACTGGCGTGTCGGCGTGGTCCTGCGGCGCGGCGGAAATGGCCAGATCGGCTTTACCGACGGCAGCACGGCCGCGCTGACCGGCCTGCTCGATCCGGTGCGGGTGGGCGATGTCGTGACCGCTGCGCCGGTTGGCGGCGGGGTCTATGGGCTGCGCCTGCTGCCCGGCGTGGGCGGCGGCATGATGGTGGAGCAGCCCGGCACGGGCCGCGTGCTGGCCGTGGCCGGTGGATTCGATGATGGGCTCGACGCCTTCAACCGCGCCACCCAGGCCCAGCGCCAGCCCGGCTCGACCATCAAGCCCTTTGTTTATGCCACCGGCCTCGACAATGGCATGACGCCCGCCAGCATGGTCCCGGACCAGCCCTTCTGCGTCTATCAGGGCGCCAATCTGGGCGAAAAATGCTTCCGCAACTTTGACAGCCGGGGCATGGGCGGCATCCATACGATGCGCTGGGGCCTTGAACAGTCGCGCAACCTGATGACGGTCCATATCGCCAATGATGTGGGCATGGACAAGGTGGTCAAGACCTTTGCCAATATGGGCATCGGTAAATATCCGCCCTATTTCGGCTTTGCGCTGGGCGCGGGCGAAACCACCGTGGCCCAGATGGTCAATGCCTATTCGGCGCTGGCCTCGAACGGGGTCCAGCATGACCAGACCTTTGTGGATTTCATTCAGGACCGCAACGGCAAGGTGATCTGGCGCGCGGATGAGCGGGCCTGCAACGGCTGCAACATGCCCGATTGGGATGGCAAGCCGATGCCGCGCTTTGCCCCGCGCGGGCGGCAGGTGATGGATGCGCGCACGGCCTATCAGACCGTCCATATGCTCGAAGGCGTGGTCCAGCGCGGCACGGCGGTGACGCTGCGCGATCTGGGCCTGCCGCTGTTCGGCAAGACCGGCACGACCACCGGCCCCACCAATGTGTGGTTCGTGGGCGGATCGCCTAGAATCGTGGGCGGCGTCTATATCGGCTATGACCAGCCCAAATCGCTGGGCGGCTATGCGCAAGGGGGGACCTATGCCGCGCCGATCTTCAAGCAATTCGTGCAGTTGACCAAGACGCGCTGGGATCACACGCCCTTTGTCGCGCCGCCGGGCATCCGCATGATGAAGATCAGCCGCGCCACCGGACAGCGCGTTTTCGGCGGCCCGCCGGGCGATGATCCCAAGGCGGAAGTCATCTGGGAGGCCTTCAAGCCCGAGACCGAGCCGCAGCGCGTGGGCCGTCAGGAACAGGTCGCGGCCAAGCGCAGCGAATTGCTCGACGCGATCCGGCGCGGGTTTGATGCTCTGGGCGGGCGCGTGTTCCAGCGCGGCGATGGCGAGGATATGGTGGTCGAGCAGTAAGCCCGGCCGCCATCAGCCCATCTTGCCGGTCCGCAGGGCCTGCGCCCATCCGGCGCGGCCCATCGCCTCGGCTCGCCGTGCCGCGCTTTCATGGTCATAGGCCACCGCGTGCAGCGTGACCTGCCAGCGCCCATCGACAAATTCGGCGCTGAGGTATCGAGCATCGGGCGTGCCGGTTTCCACCACATGCCATGATGGCACATCATCCTCATAGGCGGGCAGACCGACGCTGCCCGCATTGGCGATCTGGCGCCCATCGGCCAGCGCCACGACGCGGGGCATATGCGTATGGCCGCAGAGCGTCAGCGCATGATGGCTGGCGTGCGGCAGGATTTCCTCATGCGTGGCCTCGCGCATCCGCCCGCGACTGCCCTTGCGGCGGCGGTGGAGCCAATAGGTATCGTCGCTGTCGGGCGTGGCGTGGCACAGCAGGACACTGTGGGGCCATTCCATCGTGCCGGGCAGGGCGGCCATCCATGCGCGGATGTCATCGTCAATGGCGGCATGGGCGGCGGCATCGGTCGGGCCCATCTGCGCCGGGTCGATGGTCAGCAATTGCCGCTCATGATTGCCCGCCAGCGTGGGCCAGTCCAGCGCCATCAGCCTTTGCGCCGTTTCGCGCGGCCAAAGCGGGCCGGACAGCGAATCGCCCAGATTGACGATTTGCGTGATGCCGCGCGCGCCAATGTCGGCAATCACCGCCTCAAGCGCGGGCAGATTGCCGTGAATATCGGAAACGGCGGCAAAATGCAGGCTCATCTGGCGCGCCAGGCCGCCTCGATCAGCGCGGCGGCGGCGGTCATCCCGGCCTGGTTGGGGTGATAATTGACCCCGTCCTTCTTGGCCAGATCGGGGCTGGCGCCGTTCGACCACGGCGCCGCGCCGCAAATGCCGTGATCGGCCGAGGCGCGATCCAGCGCCACCGTCCGCGCAAAGGCGCGATAGGGGCGCACCGCAGCCTCGGTAATCGCGCTCAGCGTTGCGGGGATGGGGCGAATCTGTTCGACCGCTTCATCCGACAGGCCGGTGGCGGGACAATTGCCCCTGGCGGGCATCAGCGAGAAATATTGCACGATCAGCACGCGCGCCTTGGGCGAGCGTTGATGGATGGCGGCGATCATGCGGTCCATGTCGGCGGCCAGTTTCGCCTTGGCCTCCTGCGTCAGCGGGGCGAAGGGCGTGCAGCCTTTGGGGAAATAGCGGGCGCGCTCGGCTTCGCCCAGCGCGGGGCAGCGCAATTTGCCGATGGCGGTCATATAGCCCAGATCATTGCCGCCGATCGTCACCGTCACCAGCCGCGTATCGGCATCCAGCGCATCGACCTGCGCGGGCAATTCATTCCACGCCCCCAGAATATGCGCGGTGGTTGCCCCGCTGCACGAAACGTCCTTCAATGCCAGCCCGGCCTTTTGCGCGAAAATATGGGCCGCATTGCTGGCCGAACGCGCGCAGCGATTGGGCGGCGTGTCGGCGCTCTGGCCGATGTTGGGGCCTGCGGCATAGGAGCTGCCCATGGCGACATAGGGCGCGCCCGCAGAGGCGGCGGCGGGCAGCAGGGCAGGGGCGAGCGAGAGCGCGAGCAGGGCGGAGTTTTTCATGGGAGGCAGGATTTGCCGATTATCGCCCCGCTGGCAAGAGAGCGGCTGTGTTTCGCACAACGTGTCCGTTCGGCTCTCTGGACAGAAGGGGGCAACAGGCACATTCTGCGCAGCCATGAAGAACCCCCGTCACCTGTTCGCCCCCGCGCTGGCCGCTGTTGCCGTCGGCGCCTTGTTGTCCACCACGGCGCGGGCCGAACTGGCCGTGGGGGCCGCCGCCCCGGCCTTTGTCACGCAAGGGGCCAAGGCCGGAAAGCCCTTCACGTTCGACCTGAAACAGGCGCTCAAGAAAGGACCGGTCGTGGTCTATTTCTATCCCAAGGCTTTCACCAAGGGCTGCACACTGGAGGCCCATGCCTTTGCCGAGGCGAGTGATGATTTTGCCAAGGCGGGCGCGATGGTGATCGGTATGTCGGCCGATGATCTGCCCACGCTGGAAAAGTTTTCGACGATGGAGTGCCGCGACAAGTTCCCGGTGGCGATTGCCGATGCCGGGATCATCAAGAATTATGACGTGGCGCTCTCCATCCTGGGCATTTCTGCCTCGGTGACCAGGCGCACCTCTTATGTGATCGGCATGGATGGCAGGATCAAGCTGGCCTACACCGACATGGATTACAAGGACCACGTCTCCAAGACGCTGGCCGCGGTGCGGGGGCTGGCGGCGAAGCATTGATAGCAGGGCCGGGCGAGGGGGTTAACATCTGCCCGTCCGGCCATCCCGTTTCGAGACTTTCGCATTGTGCAAATGGGCGTGCGGGCGATCTTTGGGTATGGGGATTTTGCGTCTGATTACCGGCGTTTGAATTTCCCTCATGGACCATGGAAGGCACGCGATGATGCGAAACTTGCGCAATATCCTGACGCTGCGCACAGCGGCGATTTCCCTGTTGATGCTGGCCCCCCTGATGACGCCGGGCGGGCATTGATCGCCATGGGCGGCATCGCTGGGCCGAATAACGCAGGGATGCCCTGACGCTTTCCCTTTACTTTCCCCGCAATCCGGCTAACGCGCCGTGGTTTGGATGTAAGGCAAGGGTATAGACCATGCGTGCCGAAGGGCAGGCCCATATTGACCGGATCGAAGCAGCCTTGGCGCTGGTCCGCAAATTTCTCGATTGGGAGCGCGCGCTGCGCCGCTTTGACGAGTTGAACGCGCGCGTCGAGGACCCGAAACTTTGGGACAATCCCAAGGAAGCCGAAAAGGTGATGAAGGAACGCCGCCGTCTGGAGGCCTCCATCGGCGCGGTGAACCAGATTTCGGCCGAGATGAAGGACGCCATCGAGTTCATCGAACTGGGCGAGATGGAGGATGATGAGGCCACCGTTGAGGAAGGCCTCTCGACTCTGGCGGCTCTGGCCGAGCGCGCGGATCGTGACAAGGTGCAGGCGCTGTTGGCGGGCGAAGCCGACGGCATGGACACCTATATCGAAATCCACGCGGGCGCGGGCGGCACCGAATCGCAGGACTGGGCCTCGATGCTTTTGCGCATGTACACGCGCTGGGCGGAAAAGCGGGGCTTCAAGGTCGATCTGATCGAGTTTCAGGCGGGCGATACGGCGGGCATCAAGTCGGCCACCATCCTGTGCAAGGGCGAGAACGCCTATGGCTATGCCAAGACCGAGAGCGGCGTGCATCGCCTGGTCCGCATCAGCCCCTATGACAGCTCTGCGCGCCGCCATACCTCGTTCAGTTCGGTCTGGGTCTATCCGGTGATCGACGACAGCTTTACGATCGAGATCAATCCGGCGGATCTGAAGATCGACACGTATCGTGCGTCTGGTGCAGGTGGTCAGCACGTGAACACGACCGACTCGGCCGTGCGAATCACCCACGTGCCCAGCGGCATCATCGTGGCCAGCCAGATCGACCGCAGTCAGCACAAGAACCGCGAAACCGCGATGAACATGCTGAAGGCGCGTTTGTACGAGGCCGAAATGCAGCGCCGCGAAGAAGCCGCCAACGCCGAGCACGCTTCGAAGAGCGACATCGGATGGGGTCATCAGATCCGCTCCTATGTTCTTCAGCCTTATCAGATGGTCAAGGATCTGCGCACAGGCCTGACCAGCCCGACGCCTGCCGATGTGCTGGACGGCGATGTGGATGCCTTCATGGCCGCCGCTTTGTCGCAGCGCGTGACGGGCGAAAAGGTCAATGTCGAGGACGTGGACTGATGTTCCCTGTGCTGGGGCGCCGGCATTTTATCGGTGGCGCTCTGGCGGCGGGGGCTTTGGGCGTGGGGCGGGTTGCTGCTTCCTTGCCGCATATGGCGGAGCCGTTGGAGCAATTGGAGCGCCGTTTCGGTGGGCGGCTCGGGGTTGCGGCGCTGAGGCTGGATAGCGATGTGCCCAGAGCCACTTCATATGATGGCCTCGGATACCAGCGGCCTGAATTCTTTTACGTCATCTGCTATGGCGAAGCTGGCCGTTTTGCATTTTGCTCATCCTTCAAGCTGAGTCTTGCCGCACTGGTGCTGAGCGGGGCGGAAAAGGGCGAATGGCGGCTTGATGAGAAGCTGCGCTTCGGCAAGGATGATGTTCTGTTCCATTCGCCTGCCTTGCAGGCAAGGTTGGGGCGGCGCGCCATCTCTATTGAGGAGGCCGCCGAGGCAGTGCAGAAGCTGTCTGACAACGGCGCGGCCAATTTGCTGATGCGCCGGATCGGCGGCTTTGATCGGGTTAACCAGTTCTGGTGGAGCCTTGGCGATCCAATCAGCAGGCTCGACGATTACGAAACCGTGCTCAACCGTGTTCCGCTGGGCAGCGTGCGCAATAGCACCACGCCTTTGGCAATGGCGGGCAATCTGATGAAACTTTTCCGCCAAGGGGCTCTTTCGCCAGCTGTGGCTGCCAAGCTCAAAGGCTGGATGCACGACACCACCACCGGCAAGAACCGCCTGCGTGCGGGCCTGCCTGCCGATTGGTGGGCGGGGGACAAGACCGGCACGGGCACGCCCGCCGATATTCCGGGCACCTATGTCGATTTGGCGTGGGTCGAGCCGCCGAAATTGCCCCCCTTTGCGATTGCCGCCTTTTATCAGCCGCCCAAGCCCACGCCCGATGGCGATTCGCATGCCGAGGAGGTGTTGGCGCAGGTGGGGCGCATCGTGGCCCAGGCCATTATGTCGCAAGGAAAATAGGACAGAATGCAGACGAGCTATGCTGATTTTAGTCGCATGCTTGGCCGAAAGGTTTATGAACGCTATTTGAACAATTGGAAGGTCCGATCGCCCCGATCGGATCTTCCGGGGCCGCAGGGGAGGGGGAGGGTGCTTCTCTTTTTGCGGTGTGTCGGGGTTTGTGGTGAAAGTTACAGGCAATGAGTTTCAAGGGTTTGCAGCCGATCCTTTATGGTGGTCGTGAGGTTTGGCCGCTGGTGGAAGGCGGCAAGGGCGTGGCGGCGACCAACCATGCCAGTTCGGGCGCATGGGCGGCCGCAGGCGGCATTGGCACCGTCAGCGCGGTTAACGCCGACAGCTACGACCCCGAAGGCAAGATTATCCCCCAAATCTATCATGCAATGACCCGGCAGGGGCGCCATGAGGAATTGATCCGCTATGCCATTGACGGCGCAGTGGAACAGGTGAAACGGGCCTATGACATCGCCTCGGGCCGGGGCGCGATCAACATCAACGTCCTGTGGGAAATGGGCGGGGCGCAGCAGGTTCTCGAAGGCGTGCTCGAACGCACCAAGGGGCTGGTGACGGGCGTGACCTGCGGGGCGGGCATGCCGTACAAGCTTTCGGAGATCGCGGCGCGTTTCAACGTGCATTACCTGCCGATCGTCTCATCGGGCCGCGCCTTCCGCGCCTTGTGGAAGCGGGCCTATCACAAGGTGGCCGAACTGATGGCGGCGGTGGTCTATGAAGACCCCTGGCTGGCGGGTGGCCACAACGGTCTGTCGAATGCGGAAGACCCCACCAAGCCCCAGGATCCTTACCCCCGCGTTAAGCAACTTCGCGAAACGATGCGTGCCGAGGGCGTGCCCGACAGCGTTCCCATCGTCATGGCGGGCGGCGTGTGGTTTCTGCGCGAATGGGAAAACTGGATTGATAATCCGGAACTTGGCGCGATCCTGTTCCAGTTCGGCACCCGTCCGCTGCTGACCGAGGAAAGCCCGATTCCGCAGGCGTGGAAGGATCATCTGCGCACCATCGAGCCGGGCGATGTGCTGCTGCACAAGTTCTCGCCGACGGGTTTCTATTCCTCGGCGGTCAAGAATCCCTTCCTGATGAGCCTTGTCGCGCGCAGCGAGCGCCAGATCCCCTATTCCAAGGTGGAAGCGGGCGATCACACGGTGCAGCTTGACGTCGGCGTCAAGGGCAAGAACTTCTGGGTCACCCCCTGCGACCGCGCCCGCGCGCATCAGTGGGTGAATGAGGGCTTTGTCGAGGCGCTGCGCACGCCTGACGACACGGTGATCTTTGTCTCCAAGGCCGAGCGTGAGGAAATCCGCAAGGATCAGGCCGATTGCATGGGCTGTCTGTCGCATTGCGGTTTTTCCAGCTGGAAGGACCATGACGACTGGACCACGGGCCGCATGGCCGACCCGCGCAGCTTCTGCATCCAGAAGAGCCTGCAGAACATTGCCCATGGCGGCGACATCAACGAAAACCTGATGTTTGCGGGCCACGCGGCCTATCGCTTCAAGCAGGACCCGTTCTATTCGAACAATTTCACCCCCACGGTGAAGCAGTTGGTGGATCGCATCCTGACCGGCGATTGATCGGCGGGTTTGCGACCAAACACGGATGGCCCGGTCATGCACAGGCGTGGCCGGGCTTTTTCGTGCCCGCTTATGCCCGGCCTTGCGGCGGATTGCGTATGGCGCACCTTGCCGCATGGGTGCCAAAGTGGCTATACTTAGCCCATGTTGCATGAATTCTGGAATAAGTTCGGGCGTGCCGGCCTGCTGGCGGGTCTGATGGTCGGCGCATTGTCGGCCAATCCGGCGGGGGCCGAAACGCCGCAATTCCCGGCATGGCGTTCGCTGCGCGATCCGGTGGTCAATATGCGCACCGGGCCGGGCGAGGATTATGCGATCCGCTTTGTCTATCGCCGCCAGTTCCTGCCGATCAAAGTGCTGCGTCTGTTTCAGGGCTGGTATCTGGTCGAGGACCCCGATGGCGCGCGCGGCTGGATGATGATGCGCTTTCTCAACAAGACACCCACTGCGCTGATCCGGGGCAAGGGGCCGGTGGAAATGCATGCCGGGCCGGGCGAGGGTACACCGCTGTTGTGGAAACTGGCGCCGGGGCTGGTGGGGCGGCTTGGCGGCTGCAAGGATGGCTGGTGCCAGATCGATGTCGATCGCCATGTGGGTTTTGTGCCCGAAGGCCGTTTGTGGGGGGCGGGGAAGCCTTGAAGGTTGAGGGTCTAGGCCCTCAAGCTCCCGATACTGTCTGCGTTGCGCCTCAGGCTTTATCCGCATCTCGCCAAAGCGGCGCCCGCGATTATAAAGCCACCCCATAACCGGGATTGCAAAGGGACCAAGTCCCTTTGCCCGCCGGAGGCACCAATAACCCCGGACAAAAAAGAAGCGCCCCAACGTTTCCGTCAGAGCGCTCCCCTTAAACAAATGCCGGTGAATTAAACCAGTTCGACCGCCACGGCCGTGCCTTCACCGCCGCCGATGCAGAGCGCGGCCACGCCCTTCTTCAGCCCGCGCGCCTTGAGCGCCGCGATCAGCGTGACGAGGATGCGCGCGCCCGAGCAGCCGATCGGGTGGCCCAGAGCGGTGGCGCCTCCGTTGACGTTGACCTTTGCGTGATCGAGGCCGAGGTCGTGGATCGCGAACATGGCCACGCAGGCAAAGGCTTCGTTGACTTCGAACAGGTCAACATCGGCAACAGTCCAGCCTGCCTGATCCAGCGCCTTCTGGATCGCGCCGACCGGGGCCGTGGTGAACAGCTTGGGGTCATGGGCGTGGGCGGCGACGGCCTTGATGATGGCGACGGGCTTGGCACCCTTGGCCTCGGCCACGCTCTGGCGCGTGAGCACCATGGCCGCTGCGCCGTCCGAGATCGAGGACGAGGAGGCCGCCGTGATCGTGCCGTCCTTGGCAAAGGCGGGCTTGAGGGCGGGGATCTTGTCGGGGCGGCCCTTGCCGGGGGCTTCGTCGGTATCGACCACGACTTCGCCGCTGCGGGTCTTGATGGTCACGGGGGCGATTTCGTCGGCAAAGCGCCCTTCGGCCACCGCCGCCTTGGCGCGCGCCAGCGATTCGATCGAATAGGCGTCCATGCCCTCGCGCGTCAGGCCGTAATCATTGGCCGTGACCTGCGCAAAGCTGCCCATGGCGGCGCCTTCATAGGCGTCTTCGAGGCCGTCGAGGAACATGTGGTCATAGGCGGTGTCATGGCCGATGCGCGCGCCCGAGCGGTGCTTTTTGAGCAGATAGGGCGCGTTGGTCATGCTTTCCATGCCGCCCGCGATGACGAAATCGACGCTGCCTGCGGCCAGCGCTTCGGAGGCCATGATGACCGTCTGCATGCCCGAACCGCAGACCTTGTTGACGGTGGTGGCCTGCACCGACTTGGGCAGGCCAGCCTTGATCACGGCCTGACGGGCAGGGGCCTGACCAAGCCCTGCGGGCAGAACGCAGCCCATATAGGCGCGCTCGAATGCCTCACCAGCGATGCCCGATCGCTCGACGGCGGCCTTGACAGCGGTGGCGCCAAGTTCAGTGGCGGAAACTTCGGAGAGGCTGCCCTGCATCGCGCCCATCGGGGTGCGGGCGTAAGAAAGAATGACGATCGGATCAGCAGCGGAAATCTGTGCCATGAAACTAGGACCCTCCGGTGTGTAAGGCGCAGGTTGCGCCAGATGCTGCAAGGCGCATAGGCGCCCGAGGTTACAGGCGTGCGTGCCTGCGTCTTGTTTGAGATAGTGCCGCCGCGCAGCAAACGCAATCGGGGATAGGTCCTAGGCAGAAAGTGGCGGAAATACGCAAAATTTACGCTATTGCGAAGCACTTGCACACATTCTCGCAGGTTCTTTTCGCTCCTGCACAGTTTGAGGCGTCAGGACACTTGCACACCCCGGAAAGGGGGACTAGGGCCGCCAAAGCTCAACTTAATCTGCGAGTCAGCTCTTGATCGACCTGTCGCACTACCTGTCGAACTACCTTCCCATCCTGATCTTTCTCGGGATCGCGCTTGGTCTGTCTTCGGCCTTCGTCATTTTGCCCATTCTCGTGTCGCGCCTTACGGGTTCGTACAAACCGGATGCTGACAAGCTTTCGGAATATGAATGCGGCTTCCCCGCCTTTGAAGAACCGCGCAGCCAGTTTGACGTGCGTTTCTATCTCGTGGCGATCCTCTTCATCATCTTCGATCTCGAAGCAGCTTTCCTGTTTCCCTGGGCGGTCAGCCTTAAGGAAACCGGCTGGGCGGGCTGGCTGACGATGATGGTGTTTCTGGCCGAACTCGTGATCGGCTTTGCCTATGCGTGGAAGAAGGGAGCGTTGGACTGGGAATGAGTACAAATCCCTCCTTTGAACCGATCATGGCGGCCAACGGCAAGTTGGTCGCTCCCGATCAGGGTTTCTTTAACGACCTGTCGAACGAAGTGTCCGACAAGGGCTTTCTGGTGACCAGCACCGAGGAACTGTTTCAGTGGGCCCGTACCGGCTCGCTGTGGTGGATGACCTTTGGCCTGGCTTGCTGCGCCGTGGAAATGATCCACGTCAATATGCCGCGCTATGACATGGAGCGCTTTGGTGCTGCTCCGCGCGCATCGCCGCGTCAGTCAGACGTGATGATCGTGGCCGGCACGCTGTGCAACAAGATGGCCCCGGCGCTGCGCAAGGTCTATGACCAGATGTCGAACCCCAAGTATGTGATCTCGATGGGGTCATGTGCGAATGGCGGCGGCTATTACCACTATTCCTATTCGGTGGTGCGCGGCTGCGACCGCATTGTGCCGGTTGACATCTATGTGCCCGGTTGCCCGCCGACCGCCGAAGCCTTGCTCTATGGCATCATGCAGTTGCAGCGGAAGATCCGCCGCGTTGGCACCATCGAGCGTTGAGGGAGGGACGAATGGCTGTTCTGCATTCCGCCCCCAAGTGGAGCTCGAACGAGGGCGTTCTCGACACGCTGGTGGCCTCGCTGGCTCACCGCGTCGCGGCGTCCAAGGAAGAGCATGGCGAAATCGTCATCACGGTGACGCGCGAGCATATCGAGGATGCGCTGCGCATCCTGCGCGACAAGCATGAATATCAGCAGCTGGTGGAAATCGCCGGCGCCGACTATCCCAACCGCCCCGAGCGGTTTGAAGTCGTCTACATGCTGCTCTCGCTGACCAAGAATCACCGCATCATCGTCAAGACCACCACCGATGAAGTCGCCCCGGTTCCGACCGTGACGACGCTCTGGCCGGTGGCTGGCTGGCTCGAACGCGAAGTGTTCGACCTGTATGGCGTGGTCTTTGCGGGGAATGCGGACCTGCGCCGCATCCTGACCGACTATGGCTTTGAAGGGCATCCTTTCCGCAAGGACTTCCCGCTGACGGGCTATCAGGAACTGCGCTACTCGAACGAAGAGAAGCGCGTGGTTTATGAGCCGGTGCGTCTGGCGCAGGATCTGCGTCAGTTCGACTTCACCTCGCCGTGGGAAGGGGCCGATTACGTGCTGCCGGGCGACGAGAAAGCAGGGGAAGGCAAATGAGCGGTCTGATCCTCGAGGAATCGCCGACCACCGGCGATGAGATCATCACCAATTACACCATCAACTTCGGCCCTCAGCACCCCGCCGCCCATGGCGTGTTGCGCATGGTCACCGAGTTGGACGGTGAAATCGTCACGCGTATCGACCCGCATATCGGCCTGTTGCATCGCGGCACCGAAAAGCTGATCGAATACAAAACCTATCTGCAGGCGCTGCCCTATTTCGACCGGTTGGACTATTGTTCGCCGCTCGGCATGGAGCATTCCTATGTTCTGGCGGTGGAAAAGCTGCTGAACCTTGAAGTGCCCGAGCGCGCCAAGTGGCTGCGCACGATGTTTGCGGAAATCACGCGTATCTGCAACCACATGCTCAACATCGGTTCGCACGTCATGGACGTGGGCGCGATGACGCCGAACCTGTGGCTGTTCGAAATCCGCGAGGATTGCCTCAACTTCTTCGAGCGCGCTTCTGGCGCGCGTATGCACTCGGCATGGTTCCGCCCCGGCGGCGTCCATCAGGATGTGCCGCAGAAGCTGATCGACGACATCAGCGTCTGGCTCGACAAGCGTCTGCCCGAACTGTTCGAGGACGCGATGAGCCTGGTGTGCGACAACCGCATCTTCAAGCAGCGCAACGTCGATATCGCCACGGTCAGCAAGGAAGACGCGCTGGCATGGGGCTTTTCCGGCCCGATGATCCGCGGCAGCGGCATTCCCTGGGATCTGCGCAAGTCGCAGCCCTATGATGCCTACGATCAGGTCGATTTCGAAGTGCCCGTGGGCACGCGCGGCGACTGCTATGATCGCTTCATGGTCCGCGTGGAAGAAGTCCGCCAGTCGGCCCGCATCATCCGTCAGTGCATCGAAAAGATGCCCGCCGGGCCGGTGCTGAGCAGCGACCGCAAGGTGGCCCCGCCCAAGCGCGCCGAGATGAAGCAGGACATGGAAAGCCTGATCCATCACTTCAAGCTCTACACCGAAGGCTTCCACGTTCCGGCGGGCGAAGTCTATGTGGCCACCGAAAGCCCCAAGGGCGAATTTGGCGTCTATCTGGTGTCGGACGGCTCGAACAAGCCCTATCGCTGCAAGATCCGCCCGACGGCGTTCTCGCATCTTCAGGCGATGGACTTCATGACCAAGGGCCACATGCTGCCCGATATCACCGCCATCCTTGGCGCGATGGATATCGTGTTCGGGGAGTGCGACCGGTGAGCCAGAGCCTCAACCATCTGGCAACCGCCGAGGCGATGATTGCCGCCTATAACGCGCAGGATGCCGACCTTTACGTGTCCTACATGACCGACGATGCCTGCGAAGCGGGCTATCGCGGCGCTGTGGTGCGCGAAGGCAAGGAAGGCACCCGCACGGGCTTGGCCGCGGCTTTCGCCAAGTGGCCGCAGAACCATGCTGAGATCCGCGAAAAGCAGGCCATCGGCAATTATGTGCTGTTCCGCGAATATGTCACGCGCGGCCCGGCCAGCGATGGCTCGGAACTGGTCGAACCTTTCGAAGTCATCGCCGTCTATTCGTTCGAGGGCGACAAGTGCTCTCGCGTGGAGTTCATCCGCTAATGGCTGATCGTCATATCTACCCCGATAGCCCTGAGCTGCGCGCGCGCTGGGGCAATTTCGCCTGGACCGAGGCCAATGCGGCCAAGGCCAAGGAAATCGTCGCGCGCTATCCCGAAGGGCGTCAGCGCTCGGCCTCGATGCCGCTGCTCGATCTGGCGCAGCGTCAGGTGGGCGCGGAAACGAACACGCAGGGCTGGTTGCCGATCCCGGTGATGGAATATGTCGCGAATTATCTCGACATGCCGATCATCCGCGTGGTCGAGGTCGCCACCTTCTACACCATGTACAATCTGGTTCCGGTCGGAAAGTTCCATGTGCAGGTCTGCGGCACCACGCCCTGCATGCTGCGCGGCAGCGACGATCTGATTTCGGTGTGCAAGGCCAGGAAGATGCCGACCGGCGGCGTTTCGGAGGATGGTCTCTGGACCTTCACCGAGGTGGAATGCATGGGCAATTGCTCGTCGGCGCCGATGGTGCAGATCAATGACGACAATTACGAAGACCTGACCGCCGAGCGTTTCGAGGGCATTCTGGATGCTCTGGCGCGCGGCGAGAGCCCCAAGACGGGTACGCAGGAGCCGGGCCGCCACACGGTGGAGCCGGTGGGCGCGCTTTCGTCGCTGACCGCCATGGTCAATGAAAATCACGATTATCGGGGGGAGTGGTAAGTCATGGCCCTTCAGGACAAGGATCGTATCTTCACCAATCTCTACGGCTATCAGCTGTGGAACCTGCCCGCTGCGCGCGCGCGGGGCGATTGGGACAACACCAAGGCGCTGCTCGAAAAGGGCCGCGACGCGATTATTCAGGAAATCAAGGATTCGGGCCTGCGCGGTCGTGGTGGTGCGGGTTTCCCCACCGGCATGAAGTGGTCGTTCATGCCCAAGGAAAGCAAGGACGGCCGTCCCAGCTTCCTGGTCATCAACGCCGATGAATCCGAACCGGGTTCGTGCAAGGACCGCGAAATCATCCGCCACGATCCGCACAAGCTGATCGAAGGCGCGCTGGTGGCCGGTTTCGCGATGGGGGCCCGTGCGGCCTACATCTATATTCGCGGCGAATATATCCGCGAGGCCGAAACGCTGTTTGCCGCTGTTGCCGAGGCGTATGACGCCGGTCTGGTGGGCAAGAACGCCAGCGGTTCGGGCTATGATTTCGACGTTTTCGTCCATCGCGGCGCGGGCGCCTATATCTGCGGCGAAGAAACCGCGATGATCGAATCGATCGAAGGCAAGAAGGGCCAGCCCCGCTTGAAGCCTCCGTTCCCCGCCGGTGCCGGTCTTTACGGCTGCCCGACCACGGTGAACAATGTCGAATCGATTGCGGTTGCTCCCACCATCCTGCGTCGCGGCGCGGGCTGGTTCGCTTCGTTCGGGCGTGAGAACAACAAGGGCACCAAGCTCTTCCAGATCTCGGGCCATGTGAACAAGCCCTGCGTGGTCGAAGAAGAAATGTCGATCCCGTTCAGCGAGCTGATCGAGAAGCATTGCGGCGGCATTCGCGGCGGCAAGGACAATCTGTTGGCGGTCATCCCCGGCGGTTCGTCGGTGCCTCTGGTGCCTGCCGATCAGATCTGGGACGCGCCGATGGACTTTGACGGTCTGCGCGCGGTCGGTTCGGGTCTGGGCACGGCGGCGGTCATCGTCATGGACAAGTCCACCGATATCGTGCGCGCGATCAGCCGCCTTTCGTACTTCTACAAGCACGAAAGCTGCGGCCAGTGCACGCCGTGCCGCGAAGGCACCGGCTGGATGTGGCGCGTGATGGAGCGTCTGCGCAAGGGCGATGCCGATGTGCAGGAAATCGACATGCTCTGGAACGTCACCAAGCAGGTTGAAGGTCACACGATCTGCGCATTGGGTGACGCGGCGGCTTGGCCAATCCAGGGCCTGATCCGTCATTTCCGCCCCGAAATTGAGCGTCGCATTGCCGAAAAGGGCGGTGCGCTGCGGGAGGCCGCTGAGTAATGCCTAAGGTCAAAGTTGACGGCGTGGAACTGGAGGTGCCGGCCGGCGCCACTGTTCTGCAAGCCTGCGAAATGGCGGGGAAGGAAATTCCGCGCTTCTGTTATCACGAACGTCTGAGCATTGCGGGCAATTGCCGCATGTGCCTGGTCGAGGTGAAGCCTGGGCCGCCCAAGCCGCAGGCTTCCTGCGCGCTTCCGGCCGCCGAAGGTCAGGAAATCCGCACCGACAGTGAGATGGTCAAAAAGGCGCGTGAAGGGGTGATGGAGTTTCTCCTCATCAATCATCCGCTCGACTGCCCGATCTGCGATCAGGGCGGCGAATGCGACCTTCAGGATCAGAGCGTGGCCTATGGCCGCGGTTCTTCGCGTTACCATGAGCACAAGCGCGCGGTGACCGAGAAGTATATGGGCCCGCTGATCAAGACGGTGATGACGCGCTGCATCCAGTGCACGCGCTGCGTCCGTTTCAGCGAGGAAATTGCGGGTGTGGATGAAATCGGCGCGCTTTATCGCGGCGAAAACATGCAGATCAGCACCTATCTGGAAAAGGCCTCGACGCACGAACTGTCGGCCAATGTGATCGATCTGTGCCCGGTCGGCGCGCTGACTTCGCGTCCTTACGCGTTCGAAGCCCGTCCTTGGGAATTGAAGAAGACGATTTCGATCGACGTTTCGGACGCTATCGGCTCGAACATCCGCGTCGACGCGCGCGGTCGTGAAGCCATGCGCATTCTGCCGCGCGTCAATGATGACGTGAACGAGGAATGGTTGTCCGACAAGGGCCGCTACATGGTCGATGGCCTGTCCAAGCGCCGTCTTGATCGCCCGTATATTCGTCTCGACGGCAAGCTCAAGGCTGTGTCGTGGGACGAGGCGCTTGCCGCTGTCGCCAAGATTGCCCCGGGCAATTCGATTGCCGCGGTGGCGGGCGATCTGGTTGACGTTGAAACCATGTTTGCGGCCAAGAAGCTGCTGGCGGGCCTTGGTTCGTCGGTGCTCGAAGGGCGTCAGACGGGTCTGGCCTATGATTGCTCGAACCTGGCGGCTGTCAATTTCAACAGCACCATCGGCGGCATCGAAACCGCAGACGCCATCCTGATCGTGGGCAGCCACGTCCGCTGGGAAGCGGCCGTTCTGAACGCCCGCCTGCGCAAGGCGGTCAAGCATGGCGCCAAGGTGTTCATCATCGGCCCCGAATGGGAAACGACCTATCCGGCCGAATTCCTCGGCTCGGACGCTGCGGTGCTGAACGCTCTTCCGGCGCATGTGTGGTCGGCTTTGCAGGGCGCCAAGCGTCCGGCGCTGATCATCGGCGGGGCGGGGCTGGCCAAGGGCGCGCTCGAAGCGGGTCTTTCGATCAGCCAGCAGCTTGGCCTCGTGCGTACGCTCGAAGACGGTTCGGTGTGGAATGGTTTCAACGTTCTGCACATGGCGGCGTCGCGTATGGGCGGGCTGGTGCTGGGTTATGCGCAGAAGGGTGGCATCAAGGATGTCGCCGCTGCGAAGCCCAAGCTCCTGCTTTCGCTGGGCGCGGATGAGGTGGATTACACCCAGTTTGCCGACAGCATGATCGTCTATGTCGGCCATCATGGCGACAAGGGCGCCCATGCCGCTGACGTGATCCTGCCCGCTTCGGCCTTCACCGAAAAGGCCGGCATTTACGTCAACACCGAAGGTCGCGTGCAATTCGCCGAAAAGGCGGTGTTCGCGCCCGGTGATGCGCGTGAAGACTGGGCGATCCTGCGCGCCATGGCGCAGGTGCTGAACGTGAAGGTCGGCTTTGACAGCTTTGACGAACTGCGCAGCGCGCTGTTTGCCGAATATCCGGCGCTGCTGGTTGATGGCGGTCTGATTGATTTCGGCCCGCTGCCGACCGGCGTTTCGGGTTCGGCTGCCGGCGAAATCGCCTATCCGATCAAGGATTTCTATCTGACGAACCCGATTGCGCGGGCGAGTGAGACGCTGGCGCGTTGCTCGGCCGAACTGCTGCACGGGTCGCAACCCCAAGCGGAGGCTGCGGAATGACCGCCTTCTTCCAATCGCTTGGCCTGCCGTTTGAGGCGGCATGGCTGATTTCCACCATTGCGGGCATTTTGCTGATCGCGCTGCCGCTGATGCTCAGCGTGGCGATGATCATTTATGTCGACCGCAAGATCTGGGCAGCCATGGCGCTGCGTCGCGGTCCGAACGTTGTCGGCCCGCTGGGTCTGCTTCAGTCCTTCGCCGACGGTCTGAAGGTTTTCCTGCAGGAAACCATCGTTCCGACCGCCGCCAACAAGGGCATCTTCCTGATCGGCCCGGTGGTTACCTTCACGGTGACGCTGCTGGCCTGGGCGGTGATCCCGTTCAACTCGGGCGCGATCCTGGCCGACATCAACGTGGGCCTGCTCTATGTTCTGGCGATTTCGTCGCTGGGCGTTTACGGCACGATCATGGCTGGTTGGGCTTCGAACTCAAAATACCCGTTTTTCAGTGCGATGCGTGCATCTGCTCAGATGATTTCCTATGAAGTCTCGATCGGCTTCATCCTCATCTGCGTGGTGCTGTGGGCTGGTTCCTTCAATTTGGGCACGATCGTGTCGGCGCAGAAGGGCCATGTGTTCGGCATCCTGAACGGCTTTGGTTTCAATCCGCTGCTTTTCCCGATGTGGGTGCTGTTCCTGATCTCGGGCATGGCCGAAACCCAGCGCGCTCCGTTCGACCTTTGCGAAGCGGAGTCTGAACTCGTCGCCGGTTATCAGACCGAATATTCCTCGATGGCCTTCGCGCTGTTCTGGCTCGGCGAATATGGCAACGTGCTCTTGATGTGTGCGCTGAATGCCACGCTGTTCTGGGGTGGTTATCTGCCGCCGCTGGATATTCCGGTGCTGTATATGGTGCCGGGCGTGATCTGGCTGCTGCTCAAGATCTTCTTCTTCTTCTTTGTGTTCAGCTGGGTGAAGGCCACCGTGCCGCGCTATCGCTATGACCAGCTGATGCGTCTGGGCTGGAAAATCTTCCTGCCGCTCTCGCTGCTGTTCGTTTTCCTCGTCAGCGGTTACCTCATGGCTACGGGACATTTTGCATGAGCGTCGCCCATCTCATCAAGAGTTTCACCCTCTGGGAGTTCGTGAAGGCTCACGCCTTGACCTTGAAGTATTTCTTCAAGGAAAAGGCGACCATCAACTATCCCTATGAGAAGAACCCGCTTTCGCCCCGTTTCCGTGGTGAACATGCGCTGCGTCGCTATCCCAATGGGGAAGAGCGCTGCATCGCGTGCAAATTGTGCGAGGCGATCTGCCCCGCGCAGGCCATCACCATCGAGGCCGAACCGCGCGATGACGGCAGCCGCCGCACCACGCGTTATGACATCGACATGACCAAGTGCATCTTCTGCGGTTTTTGCCAGGAAGCATGCCCGGTCGACGCCATCGTCGAAGGGCCCAATTTCGAATACGCGACCGAAACGCGTGCCGAACTGCTCTATGACAAGAACAAGCTGTTGGCGAACGGGGACAAGTGGGAGCGGGCGATTGCCGCGAACCTTGAAGCCGATGCGCCCTACCGTTAAGGCGCGGGCCGGAGACAAGAGATGATCCAAACGCTTGCCTTTTATCTGTTCGCCGCGCTGGTGATTGCGTCGGCCGTGATGACCATCACGGCGCGCAATCCGGTGCATTCCGTGTTGTGGCTGATCCTGGCCTTCTTCAACGCGGCCGGTCTGATGATCCTGATCGGCGCCGAATTCATCGCGATGCTTCTGGTCATCGTCTATGTCGGCGCGGTGGCGGTGCTGTTCCTGTTCGTGGTGATGATGCTCGACATCGATTTTGCCACGCTGCGGGCCGGTTTTGTGAAGAACTTCCCGCTGGGTCTGGCGATTGCCGGTATCCTGCTGGCCGAACTGCTGTTTGGTCTTGGCGCTCATTCGGCCGGCGGGCTTGTGCTGGGCACGCCCGATGCGGCGACGGCTCCTGCCGCCAATGTGCCCAATATTCAGGCGATCGGCGCAGTGCTCTATGGGCACTACCTGTTCCTGTTCGAAGCGGCGGGTGTCGTGCTGCTGGTGGCCATGATCGGCGCCATCGTGCTGACCCATCGCCAGCGCAATGACGTGCGTCCGCAGAATATCTCCGAACAGGTCAAGCGCCGTCCGGAAGATGCCACCATCAACACCCGTCCCGAAGTGGGCGGCGGCGTGAAGCTGTAAGGGGGCGGCCATGATCGGTATTGAACATTATATCGTTGTCAGCTCGATCCTCTTCGGGCTGGGCGTGCTGGGCATCGTGCTCAACCGCAAGAACATCATCATCGTGTTGATGGCCATCGAGCTGATTCTGCTCTCGGTGAACATCAACCTCGTGGCCTTCAGCGCCTTCCTGCATGACCTGGCCGGTCAGATCTTCGCGATGTTCGTGTTGACGGTGGCCGCGGGTGAAGCAGCCGTGGGCCTGGCCATCCTCGTGATCTACTTCCGCAGCCGCGGCACGATCGCGGTGGACGACGCCAACCGGATGAAGGGGTAAGACCTGTGCATTCGATCCTCTTCATTGTTTTCCTGCCGTTGCTGGCCTCGGTTATCGCCGGGCTTGGCAACAAGGCGCTGGGCAAGTTCCCGGCCAAGGTGGTGACGACGGGAGCGCTGTTCGCAGCTTGCTTCCTTTCATGGATGACTTTCACCCCCTTTCTGACCGGCCATGCCGAAGCCACCGTCGTTCCCGTGCTCAAGTGGGTGCAGTCGGGCGATCTCAGCTTTAACTGGGAACTGCGCGTCGACACGCTGACGGCGGTGATGCTGGTGGTGATCACCAGCGTCTCGGCTCTGGTTCACCTTTACAGCTGGGGCTATATGGACGAAGAGCCGGATCAGCCGCGCTTCTTCTCCTATCTCTCGCTCTTCACCTTCGCCATGCTCATGCTGGTGACCGCGAACAATCTGGTTCAGATGTTCTTCGGCTGGGAAGGCGTGGGTCTGGCCTCGTATCTGCTGATCGGCTTCTGGTTCCGCAAGCCCAGTGCCGGCGCGGCCGCTATCAAGGCTTTCGTGGTCAACCGGGTGGGTGACCTTGGCTTCATGCTGGGTATCTTCGGCGTGTTTCTGGTGTTCGGCACGGTGTCGATCCCCGAAATCCTCGCCAATGTTCCCAACCATGCGGGCAGCACGATCGGCTTCCTTGGCCACCGTTTTGACACGCTGACGATTATTTCGATCCTGCTGTTCATCGGCGCGATGGGCAAGTCGGCCCAGCTTGGTCTTCACACGTGGCTCCCGGACGCGATGGAAGGCCCGACCCCTGTGTCGGCGCTGATCCACGCGGCCACCATGGTGACCGCAGGCGTGTTCATGACCTGCCGCCTTTCGCCGCTGTTCTCGGCCAGCCCCGATGCGATGACTTTTGTCACCATCGTTGGCGCCGCCACCTGCTTCTTTGCCGCCACCATCGGCACGACGCAGTGGGACATCAAGCGCGTGATCGCCTATTCGACCTGTTCGCAGCTGGGCTATATGTTCTTTGCGGCTGGTTCGGGCGCTTTCGGTGCGGCCATGTTCCACCTGTTCACGCACGCTTTCTTCAAGGCTCTGTTGTTCCTTGGCGCCGGCAGCGTGATCCATGCGATGCATCACGAGCAGGACATGCGCTATTACGGCGCGCTGCGTAAGAAGATCCCGCTCACCTATTGGGCGATGATGGCCGGTACGCTGGCGATCACTGGCGTTGGTCTGGTGGACGTGTTCGGCTTTGCAGGCTTCTATTCGAAGGACTCGATCCTCGAAGCGGCCTATGGCACCGGCACGGGCGTTGGCCACTTTGCCTTCTTCATGGGCGTCGCGGCGGCTCTGCTGACCTCGTTCTACTCTTGGCGTCTGGTGTTCCTCACCTTCTTCGGCAAGCCCCGCTGGTCGCAGTCGGAGCATATCCAGCATGCCGTTCATGACGATCATGGGCATGATCACGCGCATGGGCATGATCACGGTCACGACCATCACCATGGCCATGCCCATGACGACGATGGCACCGCTGGCTATCACCCGCATGAAAGCCCGCTGGTCATGTTGCTCCCGCTCATCATCCTGAGCATCGGTGCGGTGTTTGCCGGCTTCGTCTTCAGCCATGCCTTCATCTCCGAAGGCGAGGGTGAATTCTGGAAGGGCAGCCTCGTGTTCTCGGAACACCTGATCCACCACATGCATGAAGTGCCTGTGTGGGTGAAGTGGGCTCCGTTCGGCGTGATGGTGACCGGCCTGCTGGGCGCGATCTACGCCTACATCATCAACCCCGGCTTTCCGGCGGCCTTTGTCCGCGCGATCAAGCCGATCCACACTTTCGTTTACAACAAGTGGTTCTTTGACGAACTCTACAACTTCCTGTTCGTCCGCCCCGCCTTCGCGCTGGGCCGGTTGTTCTGGAAGGCTGGCGATGTCGGCTTCATTGACCGCTTTGGCCCCAATGGTGCGGCCTGGGTTGTGGTTCAGGGCACGGGTCTGGCCCGTCGTCTCCAATCTGGTCTGCTCACCAGCTATGCGCTGTGGATGCTGATCGGCCTGGTGGCTGCGGTCAGCTGGGTTCTCACTCGATAAAGGCGGGCAGCGAAAAGGTTTTATGGCAATGACCGGTTTTCCCATCCTTTCGCTGATGCTGGCGGTGCCAGCGGTTGCGGCTGTGGCGGCTTTGTTCGCCTCGGCCGGGGCCGCGCGCACCATCGCGTTGGTGGCGACGTTGATCGACCTGGCGCTGGGCCTCGATCTCTGGGCCAATTACCAGATCGGCGGGCCCCAGTGGCAATTCGTCGAACACGCCCAATTGTTCAGCGGTTTCAGCTGGGCGCTTGGCATTGACGGCATCGCTCTGGTGCTGATCGTCCTGTCCGTCTTCCTGATGCCGATCTGTATCGGTGCCAGCTGGGACGCGATCGAAAAGCGCGTGCCTGAATATATGGCCGCGTTCCTGTTCATGGAAACGCTGATGATCGGTGTTTTCGCGGCGCAGGATCTCTTCCTGTTCTACATCCTGTTCGAGGCAGGTCTGATCCCGATGTATCTGATCATCGGCATCTGGGGCGGCGCGGATCGCATCTACGCCAGCTACAAGTTCTTCCTCTATACGCTGCTTGGCTCGGTGCTGATGCTGATCGCCATGCTGTGGATCGTGAACCTGACGGGCACCACGTCGATCCCCGTGCTGATGGAATACAACTTCCCGGTGCAGGCGCAGTATCTGCTGTGGCTGGCCTTCTTCGCCTCTTTCGCGGTGAAGATGCCGATGTGGCCGGTGCACACCTGGCTTCCCGACGCGCACGTGCAGGCGCCGACCGCTGGTTCGGTCATCCTGGCGGGCGTGCTGCTCAAGATGGGCGGCTATGGCTTCATCCGCTTCAGCCTGCCCTTCTTCCCCGAAGCCAGCGCCTATTTCGCGCCGCTGGTGTGGGGCCTCTCGATCGTCGCGGTGGTTTACACCTCGCTGGTCGCGCTGGTTCAGTCGGACATGAAGAAGCTGATTGCCTATTCGTCGGTGGCGCATATGGCCATCGTGACGCTCGGCCTGTTTGCCTTCAACCGTCAGGGTCTTGAAGGCTCGATGGTGGTGATGCTGGCTCACGGTCTGGTGTCGGGCGCGCTCTTCCTCTGCGTGGGCGTGATCTATGATCGCCTGCATACCCGCGAAATCAACCGCTACGGCGGTATTGCGATCAACATGCCGCATTATGCGCTGTTCTTCATGTTCTTCACCATGGCTTCGGTGGGGCTGCCCGCCACCGCCAACTTTGTCGGTGAATTCCTGTCGCTTCAGGGCATCTACAAGGCGTCGAGCTGGACCGCGCTGATCGCGGGCACGGGCATCATTCTGGGTGCGGCCTATATGCTGTATCTCTATCGCCGGGTTGCCTTTGGCGAGCAGAAGAATGCCGATGCCGCCGCGATGCCGGATCTGACGGCGCGCGAATATCTGCTGCTGACGCCGCTGGTGATCGCGACGCTGTGGATGGGTATCTATCCTGAAAGCTTCATCGCGCCGATCCGCGCCGACATCGCCCATCTTGACGCCCGCCTTGCCGCGGCCCGTCCGGCCGGTGATGCGCAGGTGACGCCGGGCCATCCTGTGGCTGAAACTCATGAAAGCGCCGAGCATAGCGGCGAAGGGAGTGAAAAGTAATGAACTGGGCATCTTCCCTTCGCCTGGTGGCCGCTGAGGAATTCCTCAGCGTCTCCGGGCTGGTGCTCCTGCTGGTCTGCGCATGGGCGGGTGACAAATCCGCCCGTCTGGTGACCTGGCTCGCGGTTGCGGCTTTGGCTGTGGCGGGCGTGCTGGTCGCGCCTGCGCTGGGCGGCGGCGTGTTCGGTGCCGAAGCTACGGCTTTTTACGGCCAGTATGCGGCGGACAGCTTCTCCTCCTTTGCCAAGCTGTTGATCTATGGCGCGGCGGGTGCTTCGTTGCTGGTGGCGCCCGGCTTCTTTGAGCGTCAGGGCGGCTATCGCGCCGAATATCCGGTGCTGGCGCTGTTCGCGGCGCTGGGCATGGGCCTGATGGTGTCGGCCACCGACATGCTCACGCTCTATGTCGGCCTCGAAATGAACTCGCTGGCGGCCTATGTGCTGGCGGCCATGCTGCGCACCGATGATCGTTCGCCCGAAGCGGGTCTGAAGTATTTCGTGCTGGGTTCGCTGGCTTCGGGCATCCTGCTCTTCGGCATCAGCCTGACCTATGGCTTTGCCGGCAGCACGAGTTTTGAGGCGATCCACACCGCGCTGGTGGGCAAGATGTCGACCGGCTCGCTGTTTGGTCTGGTGTTCATCCTTGTCGGCCTGTCCTTCAAGATCAGCGCTGTGCCGTTCCATATGTGGACGCCCGACGTCTATGAAGGCGCGCCGACCCCGGTGACGACCTTCTTCGCCACCGCGCCCAAGGTTGCCGCTCTGGCGCTGACCATGCGCGTCACGCTGTTTGCCTTTGGCATGCAGGCGGCCGCCTGGCAGCAGATCATTGTCGCCATTTCGCTGCTCTCGATCGTCGTGGGCGCGCTGGGGGCCATCGGTCAGGGCAATATCAAGCGCCTGATGGCCTATTCGTCGATCAACAACGTCGGCTTCATGCTGATCGGTCTGGCCGCCGCCACGCCGGGTGGCGCGGCTTCGATGCTGGTGTATCTGGCTATCTATGTCGTGATGTCGATTGGCGGGTTCGTGGCGATCCTGTCGCTGCGCGACGCCGAAGGCAATTCGGTGGAAAAGATCGCCGATCTTGCCGGTCTGTCGCGCAGCAAGCCGGGTCTGGCCTTTGTGCTGGCGATGGTGATGTTCAGCCTGGCCGGTATCCCGCCGCTCTTCGGCTTCTGGGGCAAGTTCGTGGTCTTCCAGTCGGCGGTTGCCGCTGGTCTGGTCCCGCTCGCCACGGTGGGTATCGCGGCTTCGGTGATCGGTGCCTTCTACTACCTCAAGGTGGTCAAGGTGCTGTATTTCGATGAACCGGCGGACAAGGTTGTTGGCTCGGTCGACGGTGTTCACGCGGTCCTGCTCTATGGCAGCGCCGTCGTGATTTCTCCGGTCGGCTATCTGTTCACCGGTTGGCTGGGCGGTCTGGCCCAGTCGGCGGCGGCGGCGCTGTTCCACGCGGCCTGAGAACCTGTGCTTTGATGGAAATCATCGGCCTGACCGGCTCGACCAATGCAGACCTTGCGCAAAGGCTGACATCGGGCGAGCCGGTTGCTGAAGGACACTGGCTGATCGCCGACCGCCAGAATGCGGGGCGGGGGCGGTTGGGCCGGGTCTGGAATGACGGGCTTGGCAATTTCATGGGCTCGACTGTGGTGCGTATCGACGCGCATCAACCGCCTGCTCCCAGCCTCGCGCTGGTGGCAGGCGTTGCCGTTCAGGCCTGCGTTGCCGATCTGGTGCCTCCGCCGCGTTGCGCCTTGCTGAAATGGCCCAATGACGTGCTGGTCGGGCAGGCCAAGGTGGCCGGGATCCTGCTGGAGGCGGTGGCCGGGTTTGTGATTGTCGGCATCGGGGTCAATTTGGCCAGCGCACCGCAATTGCCTGATCGTGAGACGGCGGCGCTCAGCCATTATGGCCCGGCGCCCGACCGTGACGCCTTTGCCATGACTTTGACGGCCCGGTTTGCCGGCGAACTGGCCCATTGGCGCCAATTCGGCCTTTCAGCGCTGGTTCAACGTTGGCAGGCCGCGGCGCATCCCCTCGGTACGCCGCTCGTGGTCCGCGAGGCCAGCGGACGGGTGATCAGCGGCAATTTTTCGGGGCTGAATGAGGATGGGGCCTTGCGGTTGCAGCTTTCGGGCGGCACGGTCCAAACCATTCACGCAGGCGACGTCGAACTCGCCTGATATAAGACAAGCGGAGAGAGGCGGCATGCTGCTGGCCATTGATGTGGGCAATACCAATGTCGTCTTTGCGCTCTATGACGGGCGCGAGATGAAGACGCGTTGGCGCATTGCCACCGATCCGCGCCGCACAGCCGATGAATTTGCGGTCTGGCTGCTGCAACTGATGACGATTGAGGGCTATTCCCGCGATCAGATTGGCGGCATGATCGTGTCGACCGTGGTGCCGCGCGCGCTGCATAATCTTCAGGTGCTGGCGACCAAATATTTCGACACCGAATTGCTGGTGGCGGGCGTAGGCAAGGCCGATTACGGCATTGATGTTGATGTGGATTCGCCCAAATCTTTGGGTGCGGACCGCGCCGTCAATGCGATTGGCGCGCATGAGAAATTTCCCGGCGATCTGATCGTCGTCGATTTCGGCACCGCCACCACCATTGACCACATCGACGGGCGAGGGGCCTATAAGGGCGGGATCATCGCACCGGGCATCAACCTTTCGCTCGATGCGCTGGTGGGCAATACGGCGAAATTGCCGCGTATCGCGATTGCCGTGCCGGAAAAGCCCGGCGTCATCGGGACCAATACCGAGGACCAGATGCTGATCGGGGTCTATTGGGGCTATGTTGCGATGATCGAGGGGCTGATCGCGCGAATGCGGGCCCAGATCGCGCGGCCCGTGACGGTGATCGCGACGGGCGGCCTTGCGGTTTTGTTCGATCATCAGCCCGGATTGTTTGACGTGGTCGAACACGACCTTACCCTTAACGGCCTGGCGCTGCTCGCCGAGCGCGCCGCAACACGATAAACTGGAGAAGTACGATAGCGCGCAAGTCTGACAATAAGGATCCGTTCACGCCCGGCAAGGAATTGCTGTTTTGCGCGCTGGGCGGGTCGGGCGAGATTGGCATGAATGTCAATCTCTATGGCGCGCATGGCAAATGGCTGATGGTCGATCTGGGCATGACCTTTGCCGGGAACGAATATCCGGGCAGCGAACTGGTCTTTGCCGATCTGGCCTTTATCGAGGAGCGGCGCGAGGATCTGGTCGGCATCGTGCTGACCCATGCGCATGAGGATCATATCGGCGCGGTGCCCTATTTCGCCGCTGATCTGGATGTGCCGCTTTATGCGACGCCCTTTACCGCGAAACTGGTGGCGGCCAAGCTGGCCGAAGCGGGGATCGAGCGCGACGTTGAATTGAACGTCATCGACCATTTCGACCAGTTTGAATTGGGGCCTTTCGGCATCCGCTATGTCCCGCTCGCCCACTCGATTGCCGAGGGGCATGCGCTGCTGATCGACACGCCCTATGGCCGGGTGTTCCATACCGGCGACTGGAAGCTGGATGATGAACCGATCATCGGCACGCCCGCCACGCCCGCGCAATTGACCGCGATTGGTGAAGAGGGCGTGCTGGCGCTGGTCTGCGACAGCACCAATGTGTTCAACCCCGCGCCTTCGGGCAGCGAGGGCGAAGTGGCCCGCGCGATGAAAGAGGAAGTCGCGCGCCACAAGGGCAAGCGCGTGCTGGTTACGACCTTTGCCAGCAATGTCGCGCGCCTGCACACGCTGGGCGAGGTGGCCAAGGCGACCAACCGACGGCTTTGCGTATCGGGCCGCTCGCTCGACCGGATCATCCAGGCCGCCGAGGGCTGCGGCTATCTGGGCAAATTGCCCGATATCATCGACCCTGAAACCGCGATGAGCCTGCCGCGTGGGCAGGTGTTGATCGTGGCCACCGGCGGGCAGGGCGAACCGCGCGCCGCCTTGGCGCGCATTGCCGAGGGCAATCATCCGATCAAGCTGGAGTCGGGCGATGTGGTGCTGTTTTCCAGCCGCCAGATCCCAGGCAATGAGATCGCCATCGGGCGCATCCAGAACCAGTTGGCGGGCGACGGCATCACCGTCGTCACCGACCGTCAGGCCGACATTCACGTTTCGGGCCATCCGGGGCGGCCCGAGCTGGAGGCCATCTATAGCTGGCTGCGGCCCCAGATCCTGATGCCGGTGCATGGCGAAATGCGCCACATGCGCGAGCAGGCCAAGGTCGGCAAGGAAAGCGGCATCCCCACGCAGGTGGTGCAGAAGAACGGCGATCTGGTGCGTTTGGCGCCGGGCCGTCCGGGCAAATTTGCCGAAGTGCCGAACGGACGCCTTGTGCTGGATGGTGACATTATTGCGCCCGCCGATGGCGAAGCGGTGGTGATGCGCCGCCGTCTGGCCTGGCATGGCGTGCTGATGGTGGCGGTGTCCGGCCGGGCGCGGCACAACGAATATGCCGTTCAGGTGGCGGGTCTGGGTCTGCCGCTGGTCGAGGATTACGAGGCCTTTGTGGCCGAGGCGCAGAATGATGTGGTCGAGGCGCTGGGCAAATTGCGCGGGGCCGACAAGCGCAACGAAAGCGCGATGGCCGAGGCGGCGCGTCTGGCCGCGCGGCGGGCCGCAACCCGCTGGTGCGGCAAGAAGCCGCAGGTCAAGGTGATGATGATGGTGGAGGGGCTGGATCGGTGAAACTGGCCTCCATCTTTGCCATCTATTTGCTTTTCTGGGTCATTTCGGCCTTTCTGGTGTTGCCCTTCGGGATCCGCACACCCGATGAGACAGGCGAGGAAATGGTCAAGGGGCAGGCCACCAGCGCGCCGGGCAATTTCCGCCCAGGCCGCGTGGCGATTCGCGCGACGGTGGTTTCGACTATCCTTTTTGCGCTGTTTTACGCCAATTATGTCTATGATTGGGTGCGGATCGAGGATCTCGCACCCTTTCACGTGCCTGCCTCGTTGGAAAAGGATTAGGCGCGCATTCCCTATGCCCGCAGGCGTTCGATCGCCTGCGCCAGCGCGACATAAAGCTTGCCCATATCCGAGGACAACAGCGTCACCGTGATCGCATGGCCATCGCGCGTCGAGAGCAGATGGCGCAGCATCGCTTCGAAATCATGGATATAGCGGTTCACATGGGCCTGAAACGCGCCGTCATTCTCATAGAGATGCAGCACATGGCGCGCATCGCCCGTATCGAGCAGGCGCACCGCGCGGCGGGTGAAAATGCCCCGGTCGCCGCGCAGATAGGCCGCCCAGGCGGTGTCGGCCACTTCGGTGTCCAGCGCGCGGGTGATGTCCACGGCCTTGGATTGCAGCATGTCGGTGATGATGGCCATCCGGCGTGAGAAATCGCCGTCCATGCGATCCTCGGCCTTGTCGCGCGCCTCGGCCACGCGGGTTTCGAGATGAGCGATCACGCTTTCCACCTCGCGCAACTGATCGCGCAACTGGTGCGCCGCCTCGCGGCTGATGCCCAACGCATGGGCGGCGGCCTGCTCCAATTGTCCTGTGATCTCGCTGGCCTTGAGACGCATCGCCCGCTCCAGCGCCGCACCGCTCTCATTCGACAATTGATCGGCCAGCGCAGTGACATGCGCCGCGCCCTGACTTTCGATCAGGGCCAGCGTCTGCATCACGCTGCCGCCCAATTGGCGGATGGCCTCGCCCAATTCGCCCTGCGCGTCGCTGGCGATGCGCTGGGCCTCGCTCTCCACCTGCGCCAGATGGTCGCGCAGCAGGCCAACGGCCGTATCCTGCGCGCTCAGTGCATGGCCAACGCCCAAGGCCACGCCCTGGGCCTGATCCATCCGCTGGGCCAGCATCTCGCCCTGCGCGCCCGCCTCGACCACAATGCCGCGCAGCGCCTGAATCCGCGCCTCGAACCCGGCCAATTGTTCCTCGCTCTGCGCCAGCGCGGGGGGCAGCGTCTCGCGGCTGTGCAGGACCGAGGACTGGATCAGATCGAGCAGGCGGACGCTCGATTCGGTCAGCTTTTCCAAACCCCTGTCCGTCTCGCCCAGTCGCCGTTCCAGCCCTTCAAGCCGCTGCTCCATCGCGCCCGACACCGCCGCATCGGCCGCCGCAATCGCTTCCAGCCGCGCCTCGGCCTGCGCCAGACGCAGGCTGGTCGCCTCGCTCATCACGCCCAGCTTGCCTGCGCGCTCGATGGCGGCATCGTGGCGCTGGGCCAATTCGCGGTCGAGGCGGGACAGATCATTGGTCAGGCGCGCCGTCGCCGCCTGCCAGTCACCCAGCGCCACGGCCTCATTCTCGCGCAGAGAACGGCCGATCGTCGCCGCCTCGTCCCGCAGCGCCGACAGGCGCGCGCGCAGCGAGGTCAGCGCCTCGGCCTCATCCTGATCCAGCCGGGCGCGGGTGGCCGCAATCTCTTCGCCCATGACCGCGGCGCGCCTTTGCAGCGCGTCGCGGGCCTCGGCCTCATGGCGATCGAGATCCAGCGCAAAGCCGGTCGAGCGGGCCTCCAGCGCGTCGAAGCGCCCGGTGATCACCGCGTCCAACTGCTGCGTCCGGCTCTCCAGCGCGGCCAGCCCGCTCTCGATCCGCTCGCGCAGGGCCGTCACCTGCAATTCGCTCGACTGGCCAAAATCCTGCAAACGTTCCAGACCTTTGACCATGTCCTGAAGATGGGCATGGGCGATTCGGCCCGCGTTGCCGATATTGCTGGTCACATCCTTGGCCGCATTGGTGATGACGGGCAGATGGACGCGCAATTGCTCCATATTGTTCAGTGCGGCGGCGCTGACATTGCCGATCACCTCGACCTGCGCGGCATTGTCGCGCACCAGCGAATCGATGCGTCCGGCGCTCTGGCCGATCCGGTCAACGGCGGTGCGGCCCAACGCATCCAACTCGCGGGTCTGCGCCGCCAGAAATTCGCGGGCCAGACTGAGTTCCCGGTTCAGCGAGGTCAGCCTTTCCTCCAGCGCCTGCGATTCGCGGCGCAGCAGCGCTGCGGCATCGCCAAAGCGGGCGGCCTCACGGCGGCTCGATCGCTGCACGATCAGATAAACCAGCGCGATCAGCAGCACCGGGGGCGACCATTGCAGCGCCAATGCGCTCCACGCATCGGGCGTGCGCGCGGCGGCCATGGCCCCGGCCTGACCGGCGGCAAACAGCGCGCTCCAACCCGCCGCCAAAGCCAGCGCCACCACCGGCGGCACCCATTCGGGCATCCGGCGCGGCGCAGGCCCGCCCTCATCCCAGCCTGCCTCTTCCTCGCCTCCTGTCAGCGCGTCTAAGGGTATGCCCTTATTCACTTCTTCCTCGGAAGATAGCTGGGCCTCGATGCTGTAGATGGGTGTTCCGCTCGCCATCCCTCCTTGATAGCGCACAAGCCGCCTTTGGGGAAACACTGCTTTAACTTCTGCGGTGTAGTGTGGCGCTTATGGCTTATGAAGCAGGTGCCCTTGACGCGACCCTCGCCGCCGCCGCTGGCGATGATCCGGTATTGATGCGCGAATTGCGCGCGAGCTTTCATGAAAGCCTTGCGCGGCAGATCGACCTGCTGCGCCGCGCACGCTGCGATGGCAATTGGGAGGTCGCCGCGATGCGCCTCAAAGGGCTCGCCGCCAGTTTTCAGGTTTGGCCGCTGATCGCGCTGGCCGATCAGGCGCTTGATGGCGCGCCGGGCGATCCGGTCGTACTGCGCCAGTTGCAAGCGTTTCTGGATGAATTTCCGCTGGGTTGATCTTGCCGCGCGCATTCGGGTGGCGGTTGCGTATCGCTGCTTGGCATAATCGTTGGCCTTGATTACAACCCGCCCGGTTCGGCCAGATTGGCATTTCCGGAGAATGTTTTGCGCGTTGCGCTTTTATCCCTGATCGCGCCCGTCACCGGCGAAAGTGGCGGGGCAGGTGGCGTCCCCGGCGGCGCATCTCCCATTTTGCCGCGCGGATTGATGCGGCTGGGCGGGCATACGCTGGCGCGGCATCAATTGGCCATTGCGCTTTCATTGGGGTGCGACCGGGTGATCGTGGTGGCGCCGGGCGGGCTCGACGGGCTGCTCCCGCTGCAACATGCCGCCGAAAAGGCGGGCGCCTTGTTTCACCGCGTCACCGGCGCGCATGGCATCATGGGGCTGGTCAGCGCGCAGGACGAGGTGATCGCGCTGGGTGATGGCGTGTTGGCTTGGCCGGATCTGGCGCAGGAACTGCTGGCGACGCCCACTGTGCTGGTGCAGCCGGTCGAACGGGGCGTGGCCGCCGGTTTTGAGCGGCTCGATTTCAATTACGCCTCGGCTGGGGCGATGCGCTTTCCGGGCCGTCTGGTCGAGCGCCTGTCCGAATTGCCGGGTGATGTCGAACCCTTCGCCTGTCTCCAGCGAATCGCTTTGCAGGGCGGTGTGCCCCAGCGTTCGGTGCCCGATGAGGTGATCGCGCAGGGGCGGTGGAACCTGCTCCATAACGAACGCGAAATTCAGGCGGTCGAACCGGACTGGATCAGTCATCATTTGTTCGACGATGGCCCGCTGCAACCCTCCGAATGGCTGGCGGGGCAGGTGGTGCGTCTGGCCGGGCCCGCCTTGCTCGAGGCCGGATCGGGCGGAACGGTGGTGGCCATGGCGGCGGGCGTGCTGGCCGCGCTGGGGCTGGTGGCGGGGGGCTTTGGCGCCTTGACGCTGGGGCTGATGCTGGTGGCGCTGGCGTGGCTGGGTTTTGCCTGCGCCTCTATGTTTGGCCGTTTTGAGCGGCGTTCGCTGCGTTTGCCCCGGCCCCGTCTGGCGCCTGCGGTCATCTATCGCTGGATTGTCGATGCCGTTTTGCTGGTCCTGCTGGGGCTGGCGCATGGCGAGCGAGGCTATGTCGCGGGCCTGTTCGCGCCGCTGATGCTGCTGGGGCTGATCCGCCTGGTGCCGGCGGTGGTGGCGAGTCGCAAGGCGGCGTGGATGGAGGATCGGGCGCTGCTCGCGCTGGTGCTCTCGCTGCTTTCGCTGCTTGGTTTGTTGCGCAATGGGGTGGCGGTTTTGGCGGTTGCGCTGCTGCTGGGCGGCATAATTATGGCCGGAAGGCAAAATCGGCTAACGCCAGCTTAACACCCTATCCACTATAGTGGGTCCATGACCGACCGTATGTCTGAAGCTCCTGGCAGGGATTCGAGTGATTCCTCGCTGCGCCTGCAACTGGCGCGGGGCGATGCTGTGGTGGGGTCGGTGGTGCCGGTCTTGCGGCATTTGCTGGTCTGCGGCGATCAGGGCCTGTTCGGCGACGATGTGCTGGCGCGGCTGCGCGCGATGCTCGACGATCTGGCGAATCAGTTGGAATATGCGTTGGTCGATGCGGGCGGGCGCGGCGGCATTATCGACATGCTGATGGAGCAATTGCCCGAGGTTCCGGGCCTGCTGGCGCATCTTCACGCGCTGGCGCTGGAATGGCAAATGACCCAGCGTCTGGCCGACCGCCTTGGAGTCGATCCGGTGGTTTCGCCTTTGCTTCAGGCGCTTATCGCATCGAGCGAGGCGGAGACTTCGGCGCGAGGCATGAAATTGCTGGCCGCGCAGGCTCGTTTTGCCCAGAATCAGCGCCGGATGCAGCTCCCCTTGAGCGAACTGCCCGCCGAATTGCTGCATGGCGTGCTGGTCGCGCTGCATGTCGCGGTTGAGGAGGATGGAGAGGCCGCCGCCCATGCCGCTCAGGCGCTGCGCGAACATTATGATGAGGCGTCGACCCGGCTTGGGCTGCTGGCGCAGCTGGTGGCGGCGATGGGCGCGGGCTCGGTGGCGGCGCTGGCTCTGGCCCATGGCGGGGTGGCGATGTTTGCCTCGGCGCTGGCTCTGGCGGGCGATGGATCGCGCGAATCGGTGCTGCTCTCAATGCGCGACGGGCAACAGGCGCGCCTGTCGGTGGCGCTGCGCGCGGGCGGGGCCAAACTGGGTGTGATCGAGGAAAATCTGCTCATCCTCCATCCGCAGACGATCCGCCCCGACGGTCTGGCGCGGCTCAGCGTCGAACGGGCGGGCGAATTGCTGGTCGAGGCGGCGCAGGCTTTGGGGCGCCTTGCATGAGCGCGCCTGAGCGCATTCAGGTTGAGGCGCAAAGCGATGGTGAGGATCGGCTGCTGCGGGCAGACGAACCGCTCTCGGCGCTTCAGATCCGCTGCGGCGGAACGATTCCGGGCGCGATTGCCGTGCCCGAACTGCGCGAACTGGTCAGCAAGGCGCGCGGATTCGGCCTGAAACTGGCGCGGCCGATCATTGCGCAGGATGGGCAGGAAACCATCCGCGCATGGATCGAGGTGACGCCGCAAGAGGGCGGCTGCCTGATCATCCTGCGCCACTGGCAGGCAAGCAGCCTGCCGCCCGAACCGGCCGATCTGGCCAACCGGCGGCGCGTTGAGATTGACAGGGCGCTGGCCGAACTGACCGCGCGGCTCGATCCGGGCCAGCGTCTGATGACGGTCGATGCTTTGGCCGGTGATCTGGCGCAGGTGGCGCAGGCGATGCGCGGCGGGATCGGGCGGCCATGGACCGATTTTGTCGACGTGCCCGGCTCTGGGCAGCGGCAGCCTTTGCATTGGCGCCTGCTTGATGGGGCAACCGTGGTGGTGCCAGGATCGCAGCGCGTGTGGCGCGCGACGATCCTGCCGCAGACCGGACCGGAGGGCGAAACACTCGGTTTTGACCTGTGCCTGACCAGCGATCAGCCTTTGCCGGAACCGGCCGAACCAGCGGTCGCTGCTCCCAGCCCGCCAAGCAAGGCCAGCTCGGTGATCGGGCGCGAAATGGCCCCGGTTCTGCGCCAGCCCATCGCGCGCATCATCGCCAATGCCGAAACCATCCGCACCCGCCGCGCAGGGCCGCTGACCGAGGAATATGCCGGTTATGCGGGCGATATCGCGGCGGCGGGCCAGCATCTGCTGACGCTGATCGAGGATCTCTCCGATATGGAGATCATTGAGGCGGAAGGTTTCGCTCCGGCGGCGGACCGTATCGACCTTGCCGATGTGGCGCGGCGGGCGGCGGGCATTCTGGGCGTGCGGGCGCGGGAAAAGGGCATCACCATCCATGCGCCGGACGAAACCATGCATCTGGGCGCGGTGGGCGAATTTCGCCGGGTGCTTCAGGTGCTGCTCAATCTGATCGGCAATGCCATTCGTTACAGTCCTGAAAATTCGGCCATCTCGGTGCTGCTGACCGCAGGGGCAGGGCGCGCGCGGATCACCATCGCGGATCAGGGGCCGGGCCTTTCGCCGCAGGATGCGGCCCGCGTGTTCGACAAATTCGAACGGCTGGGGCGCAGCGGCGACGGCGGATCGGGGCTGGGGCTCTATATCTCGCGGCGTCTGGCGCGGGCGATGGGGGGTGAACTCAGCGTTGAGGGCCATCAGGGGCAGGGCGCGCGGTTTGTACTGGAATTGCCGCAGGGGTAGGGGTTTTAAGATAAGAGTGCCTCCGGCGGGCCAAGGGCGGGGGCCATTTGCAGTCCCGTTAATTTGGGTTGGATTTGAGGTGTTGCGCCATAATCATGAAAGCCTGCGGCGCTGAATAGAGGCGCCGCAGGCTTTCGCTTTTCCAAGGCCGCGTCCGACACAAAACGCCGAATCCCAAACACAACGCAGACAGTAATGGGAGCGCGAGGGTTTAGACCCTCGTATTCAACCCCTTTCTCAATACCCAAACCCCAAACAAAAACGCGGGGGAAAGTTTCCCTTCCCCCGCGTTCCTGAATGGTCGAGCCTTAAGGCTTAACGCTGGCCAACGGGCACGTAATCGCGCTGCGTCGGGCCGGTGTAGAGCTGGCGCGGACGACCGATCTTCTGGCTGGGATCTTCGATCATTTCGTTCCACTGGGCCACCCAGCCCACGGTGCGCGCCAGAGCGAAGAGCACGGTGAACATGGTGGTGGGGAAGCCGATGGCCGACAGGATGATGCCCGAATAGAAGTCGACGTTGGGGAACAGCTTCTTTTCGATGAAGTAGGGATCGTTCAGCGCGATCTCTTCAAGGCGCAGCGCGGTTTCGAACAGCGGGTCCTGAACATTGAGCGCGTCGAACACTTCGCGCACGGTCTTTTGCATCACGGTCGCGCGCGGGTCGCGGTTCTTGTAAACGCGGTGGCCAAAGCCCATCAGGCGGAACGGATCGTTCTTGTCCTTGGCGCGCTCGATATAGTGCGGGATCTTGTCGGGCGTGCCGATTTCGCGCAGCATATTGAGGCAGGCTTCGTTCGCGCCGCCATGGGCCGGACCCCACAGGCAGGCGATGCCGGCGGCAACGCAGGCAAACGGGTTGGCGCCCGAGGACCCTGCCAGACGCACGGTCGAGGTCGAAGCATTCTGTTCGTGGTCGGCGTGCAGGATGAAGATGCGGTCCATCGCCTTTTCGACGGCGGGCACAACTTCATATTCTTCGGCCGGAACGCCAAAGGTCATGCGCAGGAAGTTGCCGGCATAGGACAGCTTGTTGTCGGGATAGACGAAGGGCTGACCCACCGAATACTTGTAGGCCATGGCGGCAATCGTCGGGATCTTCGCGATCAGGCGGTGGGCCGAGATGCGGCGCTGCACCGGATCGGAGATATCCGTGCTGTCATGATAGAAGGCCGAGAGCGCGCCGACCACGCCGACCATGATGGCCATCGGGTGAGCGTCGCGGCGGAAGCCCTTGAAGAAGCTGGAAAGCTGCTCATGCACCATCGTGTGGCGCGTGATCGTGCGCGTAAAGCCGTCCAGTTCGGCGGCGCTGGGCAGTTCGCCGTTCAGCAGGAGGTAGCAGACCTCCATGAAGGACGAATTTTCGGCCAGCTGACCGATCGGATAGCCGCGATGCAGCAGCACACCCTCGTCGCCGTCGATATAGGTCAGCGCGCTTTCGCACGATGCCGTCGAAGTGAAGCCGGGGTCATAGGTGAATGCGCCAGTCTGGGCATAGAGCTTGCGGATGTCGATAACATCCGGCCCAACGCTGCCCTTCAGGATCGGAGATTCAACTTCCTTGCCCTCGACGATGAACTTTGCCGTATCACCCACCGCAACACTCCTTGTACTTTGGCTCTAAATATGGGCTCAAATGTTTGTGGTTTCCATTTGCTCCGCGATGCGCGCGAGGCTTTCCTCTCGCCCAAGTAGGATCAAAACGTCGAAAATGCCCGGAGACGTGGTTTGCCCGGTCAGCGCCGCGCGAAGCGGTTGCGCCAGTTTACCAAGACCGAGCCCAAGCTCGCCGGCCAGTGATTTGACCGTGGCCTCCAGGGCCTCGATTGTCCAGTGCGTTTCCTGCAACAGCGTTGCGTGTATTTTTTGGAGAATGGCGCGCGCTTCCTCGGTCAGCAGCGCGGCGGCCTTTTCCTCCAGCGCCAACGGGCGCGACACGAACAGGAAGCGCGCAGCTCCCGCCAACTCATTGAGATCCTTGGCGCGAACCTTCAACACCGGCATGGCGCGGGCCAACAGGTCGAGATCCACCGGCAGATCGGTGATCCGCGCAGCCACCAGACCGGCCAGACGCGCATCATCGGCCTCGCGCAGGTAATGGCCATTGAGATTGGCCAACTTGGCAAAGTCGAAACGCGAGGCGCCCTTGTTTACATCCTTGATGTCGAACCATTCGATGGCTTGGGCAATCGAGATGATTTCCTCATCCCCATGACCCCAGCCAAGCCGCATCAGATAGTTGAGTACGGCCTCGGGCAGCAGACCCATGTCGTCGCGATAGGCGTCCACACCCAGCGCACCGTGACGCTTGGACAGTTTCGCCCCGTCCGCGCCATGGATCAGTGGGATATGGCCATATTCGGGATCGGGCCAATTGCCTTCGATGGCATCCATCGCGCGGATGATCACCAACTGACGAAAGGCATTGTTGATATGGTCATCGCCGCGGATCACATGGGTCACGCCCATATCGTGATCGTCGACCACCACGGCCAGCATATAGGTCGGCGTACCGTCGCTGCGCAGGATGATGAAGTCATCCAGCTCAACGTTCTGTACCGTGATGCTGCCCTGCACCAGATCGTCGATCACGGTCGCGCCTTCGCGGGGCGCCTTGATGCGCACGACATAGGGCTGACCCTCGGGCCATTGATCGGGCGTGGCGTCGCGCCAGGGCGACTGGATACGGAACGGGCGCTTTTCGGCCTGCGCCGCCTCGCGCATCGCGGTCAGCTCTTCCTGCGTCAGATAGCAGCGATAGGCATGACCAGCCTCCAGCAGCTTATGCGCCACCTCGGCATGGCGGGGCGAGCGCTCGAACTGCATCACCGCAGGCTGATCGCCATCCAGACCCAGCCAGCGCAGACCGTCAAAGATCGCGTCAATGGCCGCGTCGGTCGAACGCGCACGGTCGGTATCTTCGATGCGGAGCAGATATTGGCCGCCATTTGCACGGGCATAGAGCCAGTTGAACAGAGCCGTCCGCGCGCCGCCAATATGCAGAAAACCTGTGGGAGAAGGCGCAAAACGGGTGACAACAGGGCGTTTGCCGGTGCTATTGCTGCCAGCCAACCCCGAACTTGTCATTCCCTTGTCCTTTCTGTCCTATAAGGGCCCATGGTTCCAGCGACCCACAGCAACACCCAATCGGCAGAGCGTCCCGCCTCTTTGGGGGGGGATAGCGCTGCAACGCAACATGGCCCTTGGCGCAGCCGCGCGCGCTTGGCAAGTTTTGCTTTGGTCTTAGAGCATTTTCTGTTGAACGCCGGGCCGACCCTTGCGCCATGGCTGGCCGTGGGCATGGCGGCGGGGGTGGCCGGGTGGTTCGTGCTGGCCGATTGGCCGCAATGGATATGTTTGATAACATTATGTTTGTTGGTGGCGCTCGCGGCCGGTATGTTTCTGCGCCGGGGCGGCGATCTGGTCTGCCTGCCTCGCGCGGTTTTGTCGCTTTCTTTGTCGGTCGCTCTTGGCTGCGGTCTGGTCTGGTGCAAGTCGACCTTGGTCGGCGCGCCCGCGATTCCCGGCCCGTTGGTGCTCGATCTGCGCGCCGTGGTGATCGAGCGACAGGAATTGACCGCCCAATCGCGGATTCGGTTGGTGGTGGGCCTGCGCCTGCCGGGCGGGGATCGGGCAATCAAGGCGCGAATCTCTTTAAAGCCCAATGACTTGGCTCCGGGTGCCTGTGAGGGGGCGGTGGTGCAGTTGCGCGCAAGGCTCTTCCCCCCGGCCCCGCCGCGCCTGCCAGGAGGCTATGATTTCGCCCGCGCGGCATGGTTTGACGGTCTGGCCGCCACGGGCAGCGCGCTGGGGCCGGTTGAGGTCGAGTCGCAGGGCGCGGAGTCGGGCCTTGCGCCATGGCGCCACGCACTGGCGGCCCATGTGCGCGCGGCGGTGCCCGGATCGGCGGGCGGCATGGCGGCGGCCTTTGCCAGCGGCGAGCGCGGCGGCATCTCGCCGCAGGACGAGGCCGCAATGCGCAATGCCGGCCTGACGCATCTGCTTTCCGTCTCCGGTCTGCATGTCAGCGCGGTGGTGGCCGCGACCTATCTTCTTGCCTTGCGGCTGCTGGGCCTGTGGCCATGGCTGGTGCTGCGCGTCCGCCTGCCTTTGCTGGCCGGAGGGATCGGCGGGCTGGCGGCAATCGCCTATACGCTGCTGACCGGGGCGGAGGTGCCGACGGTGCGTTCCTGCCTTGGCGCGCTGCTGGCTCTGGCGGCGATGGCGGCGGGGCGGCGCCCCTTTTCGGTGCGTTTGCTGGCGCTGGCGGCTGGGTTTGTCATGCTGCTGTGGCCCGAGGCGGTGGTGGGCCCAAGTTTCCAGATGAGCTTTGGGTCGGTGTTGGCAATTGTGGCTTTGCATGAGGCCGCGCCCGTCCGCGCCTTCCTTGCCCGGCGTCAGGAAGGCTGGTGGATCCGACTGGGCCGCGATCTGGCGATGCTGCTGCTGACAGGGCTGGTGATCGAACTGGCGCTGATGCCGGTGGCCTTCTTCCATTTCCACCGCGCGGGGATCTATGGATCGCTGGCCAATCTGGTCGCTATCCCCCTGACGACTTTTGTTTCCATGCCGCTGATAGGGGCGGGATTGGCCTTCGATCTGGTTGGGGCGGGGGCGCTTTTCTGGCATCTGTGTGGCTGGTCGCTCGATCTGCTGCTGGCGCTGGCGCGATGGGTGGCGGCGCGCCCGGATGCGGTGGCGCAACTGCCGATGATGGGCGGCGAGGCCTATGGTTTCATGGTGCTGGGGATGCTGTGGCTGGCGCTGTGGCGAGGGCGTGTCCGGTTGCTGGGGCTGATCCCGGCGGTGGCGGGGTGCCTGTGGCTGGCGTTGCTGACCCCGCCCGATGTGGTCATCGCCGGTGATGGGCGCCAACTTGGCCTGATCGACCCGCAGAGTCACCAATTGCTGATGCTCGGGCAGGGCCGCTCCACCTACGCCCGTGACAGCATGCAGGAGGCGATGGGCACCACCGGCGAGGCCATTCCAATCGAACAATGGCGCGGCGCGCAATGCAACGAGAGCTTTTGCCGCATCACCGTCACGCATGGGGGGCGCAACTGGCGCATTCTTGCGGCGCGGGGCGGGGGGATGGTGGAGGAAAAGGCGATGGCGACGGCCTGCGCCTATGTCGATGTTGTCGTGTCGCGCGTGGCGCTTGCGCCCTCATGCCGCCCCCGTCTGCTGCGGGCGGACGAACCCTTGCTCTATCGCACCGGGGGCATCGCGCTCTATCTGGCGCAGGGGCGGATCGTCACCGTGGCGCAAAGTCAAGGGCAGCATCCATGGTGGCGCGCGCCCAGCCTGAAACCGCAGGAGGGGAGCATTGCGCCCCCCTCTGTTCTGTCCCCGGATCAGTGATACCGGCGCAGCAATCCGGCCAGTTTACCCTGCACCTGCACCTCGCCGGGCTGATAATATTGCGGATCATAGGCCGCATTGGCCGGATCGAGCCGCACCATGCCGCGTTCGCGCCGCAGATATTTGAGCGTCGCTTCCTCGCCACGCACCAGCGCAACGACGATCTCGCCCTCACGCGCGATATCGGTCTTGCGGATCAACGCCAGATCGCCGTCAAGGATGCCCGCCTCGACCATGGAATCGCCCGACACCTCAAGCGCATAGTGATCGCCCGCGCCCAGCAGCGCAGCGGGCACCGGCAGCATCGTCTGCCCCTCCAGCGCCTCGATCGGCACACCCGCCGCGATCCGCCCATGCAGCGGGATTTCCACCACATCATTGGCGGGCGAAGGCGCCGCAGGCCTGGCCAGTTCAACCGGCTTTTTCGGCGCGGCAGGTTTGGCCCCGACCGGGGGCGTCACATCCTCGGGCTGGCGCAAAACCTCCAGCGCGCGGGCGCGGTTGGGCAGGCGGCGGATAAAGCCGCGTTCTTCCAAAGCGGAGATCAGCCGATGCACCCCCGATTTCGACTTCAGATCCAGCGCTTCCTTCATTTCCTCAAAGCTGGGCGAGACGCCGGACTCTTCGAGACTGGACTGGATGAAGCGCAGCAATTCGTGCTGTTTGCGGGTGAGCATAGAAACCTCCCAACGGGGGTGTTGCGTGAACAATTGCGGAACAATTACGCAACCATTACCCCTTCGTCAAGCGTTTCCGCCATTTTCGATCAAATGGATGCGCATCATTTCGCCCGCCGCCTTTGCCGGGGCATAGGCGTCATGTTCGATCAGGCAATTGCTGGCCGCCATAGCCGCCAGCGCCGAGGAATCGCGCATCGGGCGCGGCATCACATCGCGCCCGTCCCACCATCCGCGAATGAACTCGCGCCGGTCCGCTCCCGGCCCCAGCGGTTCGGTCAATTGCGCCACCGCCGTGCGGGGCAAGGGATCGCCCGCGCCCTGCATTGCGCGCAGCAGCGGCAGCAGGAACAGATGGGCGGTCACAAAACTCGACACCGGATTGCCGGGCAGGCCGATCACCACCTGCGATCCGCGCGTGGCCACCAGCAAGGGCTTGCCGGGCCGGATCGCAACCTTCCAGAAATCGACCTGCGCACCCCAACGCAACAACGCGGGCTGGATCAGGTCATGATCGCCCACTGAGGCCCCGCCGCTGGTGACGATCACATCGGCATCGCTCGCGCGCGCCAGCGCCGCATCCAGCGCGTCCAGATCATCGGCCACCGGCCCCAGCCGCAGAATATCCCCCGCCAACCCGGCCGCCATCGCCCCCAGCATCGCGCCATTGCTGGCGGGCAGGCGGTCGGGCGGGCAGGGCAGGCCCGGCGCGATCAACTCATCCCCGCTGTCGAGGATCGCCAGACGCGGGCGCCGCCGCACGCAGAGCCCACCATGCCCCGCCGCAATCGCCAGTGCCAGTTGTGCCGCACCGATCCGCGTACCTGCGGGCAGAACCATGTCGCCGTCGCGGAAATCCAGACCCTTGCGGCGGATGTGGCGCCCCTCCGGCTTGGGCGGGGTTCCGGTCAGGGTGAGGTGATTGCCTTCGCGCGCGGTGTCTTCCTGACACAGCACCACGCCCGCGCCCTCGGGCACCAGCGCACCGGTCGAAATGCGCACCGCCTGTCCGGGGTGAACCACGCCCGCAAAGGGATGGCCCGCTGCGCTTTCGCCCACAATTTCCCAAGGCCCGGCCAGATCGCCCGGCGCCAGCGCATAGCCGTCCATCGCCGACAGATCAGCGGCGGGCTGTGTCCGGCGGGCCAGAAGTGGTTCGGCCAGATAGCGGCCCAACGCGGCCCCAATCGGCGTTTCCTGCGCCTGCGTCAGCCCGGCCAATGCCAGCACCCGCGCCTGCGCTTCCTCCAAAGGCAGCGGGGCGCGGCTCATTCTTCGGCCTTCCAATGGCCCGATTTGCCGCCGCGCTTTTCGATCAGGCGGACTTCCTCGATCACCATGCCCTTGTCGATCGCCTTGGCCATGTCGTAAATGGTCAGGAGCGCGAGCGAAACTGCGGTCAAGGCCTCCATCTCCACCCCGGTTTTGCCGGTCAGACTGGCCGTGGCCGTGGCCCGGATCGCGCCTTCCTCGACGGCAAAATCGATGCTCACGCTGTGCAGCGGCAGCGGGTGGCACAAAGGGATCAGATCGGCGGTTTTCTTGGCCGCCATGATCCCGGCAATGCGGGCTGCGGCCAGAACATCACCCTTTGGCACATCGCCATCGCGGATCGCGTTGAGCGCCGCCGCGCTCATGCGGATGCGGCCTGCGGCAATCGCCACGCGCGCGGTTTCGGCCTTGGCGCCGACATCGACCATGCGTGCATGGCCCTGGGCATCGAGATGGGTCAATTCGCTCATGCTTCTCTCTTGCCAAAGCGGAGGCATCAGGCAACGAAGAAATGCGCGAGTTGGTGTAAGCCGACTTCAAGATTTTGAGGGAATAGGGAAATATGGCCGAAATTATTGCCCGGCATTTGATTTATGATGGCTGGTATCGCTTTTCCCGGCTGGAATTGCGGATGCCCGACGGCACCGTGGCCGAACGTCACCTGATCGACAATGGACAGGCGGTGGCGGTGCTCCCCTTTGACCGGGCGCGGCGGGTGGCGATGCTGATCACCCAGCCGCGCGCGGCGGTGCTCGATGCGGGCCACCCCCCCTTGCTGGAGGCGATCGCAGGCGGACTCGATGGGGCCAGCCCGGAGGAGCGCATCCATGAGGAGGCGATGGAGGAGGGCGGCATTCGCCTTTCCGCGCTCGAACCTTTGGCCAATATCTGGCCCATCCCGCCGGTTTCGACCGAGCGGGTGATGCTCTATCTGGCCGAATACAGCGCTGCGGACCGGGTGGGCGCGGGCGGCGGGGCAGAGGATGAAGACGAGCATATCAGCGTGGTCGAGATCAGCCTTGACGCCCTGCGCGACCGGGTGATGGCCGGAACGCTGGAGGACGCCAAGACGCTGATTCTGGCGCAGGCCCTGATGCTGCGCCACCCCGAACTCTGGAGTTAAAACCCCAGCAGGGCGCGGGTTGCCGCGCTCACATCGGCCTGCCGCATCAGGCTTTCCCCGACAAGGAAAGTCCGCGCCCCGCAAGGGGCCAGACGCAGCAGGTCGGCATGGGTGTTGATCCCGCTCTCGGCCACCAGCAACGTGCCCTCTGGCGCGAGTGGGGCAAGGCGCTCGGTGGTGGCGATGTCGGTCTTGAAGGTTTTCAGGTTGCGGTTGTTCACCCCGATCAGGCGCGATTTGAGATTGGCGGCGCGCGCCATCTCTTCCTCGTCATGCACCTCGACCAGAACGGACATCCCGCGCTCGATGGCGGCGGCCTCGATCTCGGCCATCTGGGCGTCCGACAGGGCCGCCACGATGATCAGGATCGCATCGGCCCCGATGGCACGGGCCTCGGCCACCTGCCACGGATCGACCATGAAATCCTTGCGCAGGACCGGCAGATCGCAGGCTGCGCGCGCCGCGATCAGGTAATCCTCATGCCCCTGAAAATAGGGCGCATCGGTCAGGATCGACAGGCAGGCCGCACCCCCCGCCTGATAGGCGCGGGCATGGGCTGGCGGATCGAAATCGGCACGGATCAATCCCTTGGACGGGCTGGCCTTCTTGATCTCGGCAATCAGCGCGAAGCCACCCGCAGCCTTTGCGCGCAGCGCCGCCTCAAACCCGCGCGTGGGGGTCTGTTCGCTGGCGCGCGCGTCGAGGTCAGCGATGCTCGCCAAAGGCTTGCGCGCGGCAACTTCCTCGCGCTTGGTGTCGCAGATTTGGGTCAGTTTGTCGGTCATTCGCAAGCCTTGATCCAGCAATCGAGCAGCCCTTTGGCCAGCCCCTTGTCAATGGCCTCTGCGGCCTCTTCGGCGCCTTCGCGCCAGTTGGAAACCTCGCCCGCCACCATCAGCGCACCGGCAGCGTTGAGCAGCACCGCATCGCGGTAGGCCCCATGCTCGCCCATCAGCAGGCGGTGCAAAGCATCGGCATTATAGGCCGGATCGCCGCCCTTGATCGCCTCGACCGGATATTCGGGCAGGCCCGCGTCCGCAGGCGTCACCCGCTTCATCGCCACCCCGTCGCCGCGCACATCAGCCACTTCATTGCCGCCCGCAAGGCTGAGTTCGTCCAGCCCCTCGTCGCCCGAAATGACAAAGCTGCGCTCCGTGCCGAGGCGGCGGATCGCCTCGGCATAGATCGGCACATAGGCCGGGCGCGCGATGCCCACCAGTTGATGGCGCACACCCGCCGGATTGGCCAGCGGCCCCATCAGGTTGAAAATCGTGCGCGTGCCCAGCGCCCGGCGGATCGGGGCGATATGTTTGAGGCTGGGATGATGCGCCTGTGCAAACAGAAATGCGATGCCGATCTCGCCCAGCGTGCTTTCGGCGCGCTCTCCGGCATGGGCCAGATTGAGGCCCAAAGCCTCCAGCGTATCGGCCGCCCCCGCCTTGGACGAGGCCGCCCGGTTGCCATGCTTGGCCACCGGCACGCCACAGGCCGCGACCACCAGCGAGACGGCGGTGGACACGTTGAGCGTATGATGCCCATCGCCCCCGGTGCCGCACACATCAATGGCGCCTTCGGGCGCATGGACCGCGATCATCCGCGCGCGCATCGCCCGCGCCGCGCCTGCGATTTCGCTCGATGTTTCCCCGCGTGCCGACAGGGCGACGAGAAAATCGGCAATCGCCTCGTCGGACACCTGACGGTCAAGGATCGCACCGAAAATGCTCTCGGCTTCACCCTCGTCAAAGGGGTGGGCCGTCACCTCGGGCAGGGCGGTCATGCGGGCATGCGGGCATCAATCCCGCAGAGTTTCAGATAATTGGCCAGCATCGCATGGCCATGCTGGGTGGCGATGCTTTCCGGGTGAAACTGCACCCCGTGGATCGGCAGCGAGACATGGCGAAAGCCCATCACATGCCCGTCGTCGCTGCGCGCGTTCACATGCAGGCAGGCCGGAATATCCGTCACGATCAGCGAGTGATACCGCGTGGCGATAAAGGGCGAAGGGATGCCTTCGAACACGCCGCTGTTGTCATGGGTGACCGGGCTGGTCTTGCCATGCATCAGGCCGCCGCGCTGCACCGTGCCGCCGAAATACTGACCGATGGACTGATGGCCAAGGCATACGCCCAGCAGGGGTTTGCCCGCATCCGCCGCCGCGCCCACCAGATCAAGGCTGATCCCGGCCTCATTGGGCGTGCAGGGGCCGGGCGAAAGCAAGAAACCGGCCGCGCCGCTGTCAATCGCTTGCGCGGCGGTCAACGCGTCATTGCGCACTACTTCCACCTCGGCGCCCAATTCCATGATGTAATGGACCAGATTCCAGGTGAAGCTGTCGTAATTGTCGATGACGAGGATTTTATTATTCATTGCCCAAACCCCGCTTCCTGCGCCACGCGCACCGCCTCACGGGCGGCGGCAAAGAGGGCGCCGGATTTATGTTCGCATTCGCGCTGTTCATAGACCGGATCGCTGTCGGCCACGATGCCCGCGCCCGCCTGCACGTGCAGCACGCCATCCTTGACGATGCCGGTGCGCAGCACGATGCAACTGTCCAGATTGCCGTCCGGCCCGAAATAGCCCACGCCGCCCGCATAGGCGCCGCGCGTTTCCGGCTCCAGACCGGCGATGATCTGGCCCGCCCGCACCTTGGGCGCGCCCGACACGGTGCCCGCCGGGAAACCGGCAAAGACCGCGTCAATCGCATCGGCCCGGTTGGTGTCCAATTCGCCCACCACGTTTGAAACGATATGCATCACATGGCTGTAGCGCTCGACAGTGTAGCTTTCGGTGACCTTGACCGTGCCCTTGGCGGCCACGCGGCCCACATCGTTGCGCCCCAGATCGAGCAGCATCAGATGTTCGGCGCGCTCTTTCTGATCTTCCAGCAGGCTGATCTCATTGGCCTTGTCCTCGGCCGGAGTCCTGCCGCGCGGGCGGGTGCCCGCGATGGGCCGGATGGTCACTTCGCGCGCGCCGTTTTCCTTGGCGCGCACACGCACCAGAATTTCCGGGCTGGAGCCCACCACGGCAAAACCGGGCAGGTCGAGGAAATAGAGGAAGGGCGAGGGATTGACCCGCCGCAGCGACCGATAAAGCGAGAGCGGTGGCAGGGTAAAGGGCGCGGTGAAGCGCTGGGCCAGCACGACCTGAAAGATGTCGCCCGCCTCGATATATTGCTTGGCGCGTTCGACCATTTCGCCATAGCGGCCCGGCGCCATCACCGGGGTCGGCATCGGCATGGGCATGTCGGGCGCGGCGCGCACAGGTTCGGGCGCGGGGGCGGCCAGCGCGCGCAGAGCGTCATCAATCCGCTCCTGTGCCACTTCCAGTGCAGCCTCAGGCGCGCGACCCGAGGGCCAGACCGGCGCGACAGCAAACAATTCATCGCCCAACCGGTCGAACACCAGGATCACCGTGGGGCGGACAAACAGCATGTCGGGCAATTCTAACGCGCTTTGCGGGGCGCGGGGCAGCTTTTCGACGAGGCCAAAGGTTTCATAGCCGAAATAGCCCACGATGCAGGCCAGCGCCGGGGGCAGCGCGGCGGGCACATCCATCCGGCAGCTTTCCACCAGACGCCGCAGTTCGCTTAAAGCATCGCCTGCCAGAGGCTCAAACGCCTCGCGGTCCTGCGCCCAGACGCGGTTGATTTCGGCCGCATGACCCGTGGCGCGGAACACCAGATCGGGGGCCAGACCCAGCAGGCTGTAACGCCCGCGCACCTCGCCGCCCTCGACCGATTCGAGCAGGAAATCGCCCCGCTCGCCCGCGAACAGCTTGACCGCCGCGCCCACGGGTGTCTCGGTGTCGGCAATGACGCGACGCCACACCAGCGCCGGATTCCCGCCAGACAGCAGGGAAAGGGCGGCGTCCCAGTTTTCTGGGCGATGGGTGTTGTCGGTCATTGGTCTTTCGCTTTTGTTATTGAACGTCAGTTGCCGCCGGCCAGCGTGGCGGCGACGGTCTTGATGGTGCTTTCGTTGCGCTCCACCTTGACTTCGGTGCGGATCGCGCGGCGCAGGCTTTCGGCCTGTTCGCGCGCGGCCAGATTATTGAGCTCGCCCTTGACCTGCCCGATCAGCGGATCATTGGCGGCCACGGTGCCCGGCGTGATGGCTTTCAATTGAACGGCCATGAAGCCCTTGTTGCCCGCGATCGGGATCAGCTTGGTCGTGCCGGGCGCCATGCCGAAGAACATGGCCACCGCAGGCGGGATCTGCCCGCCGCGCGACATGATTTCCTCACGGCCCAGATTCATCTGCTGCACCGGGGGCAGGGCCACGCCCAGCTTGGCAACTTCGGCGGCCAGATCGCCGCCCTTCTTGCCCGCGGCCAGCAGTTTCATCGCGGCGGCGCGCGCGGCGACCGAGCCTTTTTCAAGCTGGATGTCGGCCATCACCTGCGCGCTGATCTGGTCAAGCGGGGCCGGGGCGGCGGGGATAATCTTGGTCACGTCAAAGATCACGAAGCTCTTGCCCGCGACCAGTTCGCTGATCTGGGGCTGGCCTTCGTGGTCCATGCCAAAGGCGGCGGGCAGGATCGGGGCGAGGTCGGCCGGCAGGCCCATGCCAGCGGGCGTCTTGGCCGTCAGCAGCGGGGTTTCGGCCATGGTCAGGCCCAGTTCCTTGGCGGTGTCGGACAGCGCGCCGCCCTTGCCGAAATCATCGTTCACCTTCTCGGTCAGCGCGGCCAGCGCGGCCTTGCGCTTTTCCTCGGTCAGGGCAGCGGTGATTTCGCCCTTCACCTGTTCGAGCGTGCGGGCGGGCTTGGCGTCGATGGCATCCACGCGCACCAGCGCCCAGCCCAGCGCGCCCTTGACCGGGCCGACGGTGGCGCCTGCCTTGGCGGCATAGGCGGCCTCGGCCACGGCGGCGCTGCTCTTGATGGTCAGATCAGCCTTGCTGACCGCGCCCAGCGAGGCGACCGAGAGGCCCTTGGCCTTGGCGGCGGCCTCAAGGCTTTCGCCCTTGGCCACGGCGGCCGCAATGTCCTTGGCCATGCTCTCGCTGATGACGATGACCTGCGAGACCTTGCGGGTTTCGCTGGCGCCATATTGAGCGGCATTGGCCTTGAAGCGTGCGGCCACTTCGGCATCGGTCGGGGCCGAGGACTGTTTGATGACCGATTCGTCGAAGCGGGCGTAACGAATCACGCGGCGTTCGGGCACGGTATAGGCGGCCTTGTGGTTGTTGTACCATGCGTTCACCTCGGCCTGCGTGGGCAGGCCCTTGGGCGCAAAGGCTGCCGAGGGCAGCATGGCCGCCGAACCGGCGCGATGTTCCTTGAGCAAGGCGGCATATTGCATCACCGCGCTCTGGGGCAGGGTGGCGCCGAACTGTGCCGGGGCCAGCAACTGGCGCGAGACCAGATCGCGCGCGAAACTATCGCGCACATCGGCATCGTTCATCTGGCGCTGGGCCAGAACCGAAAGATAGGCGTTCTGGTCAAACTTGCCGCCCGCGCCCTGAAACGCCGGGATCTTGGCCAGTTCGCTGTCGACCAGACGCTTGCCCGCAACGACGCCGATCTTGCGGCCAAAGGCCATCTGCGCCTCGCCGTCGATCATCTGGTCCAGCACCAGATCGAGCCCGCCTTCGGCCAGAAAGCTCTTCATTGTGATGCCGGGCTGCTGCTGGCGGGTGATTTCCACGGCCTGCTGCATCTGTTTGGTCAGTTGCGCGGTGCCGATGGGCGTGCCGTCCACCTTGGCGACGCGGTCGCCCCCGGTGATGCTGCCCGATGAGATCATGTTCGACACATCGCCCGCGGCAAACGCCAGAGCCAGCATCACGATCAGCCCCAGCGCGGCGAACACGCCCACCGAGGAGTGGAAGAACTTGCGGAACACTTGCAGCATCAAACCAACCCGTCACCGCGGCCCCGCCCAAAGGCGCGCGCCGTCAAAACCATCAGCAGGCGGCTTTAGGCGGCTTGGCTGGATCTCGCAAGCGGCGCAGGCGCGCAAATTTGTGGTGCCTTTATGCTGCGTTTGTGTCTTTTCGGTGGGTTGTCGGCCACGCGCCTTTTGACAAGCGGCGCCTCCTTGCCCTAGGCGCGCATACGCATGCTGGGGAAGCGTGGCGGCTTGCAGCCTGTGACGGGCCGTTGCCCGGCTCCCCGCGATTTAGGAAGGACAAAGGGATCATGGCTTTGCGGCCCTATATCGTCGGCAACTGGAAGATGAACGGCCTGCGCGCCACGCTGGCCGAGGGGCGCGCGATCGACCGCGTCGCGGCCCGCTATCCGGCGGTGGATGTGGGCATCGCCCCGCCTTTCACGCTGGTCCATGCGATGGCCGAAGAGGCGCAGGCGATGGCCGTGGGTGGGCAGGACGTCCATGCCAAGCCCAGCGGCGCCTATACCGGCGACATTTCCGCGCCCATGCTTGAAGATGCCGGTGCGCGCTTCACCATCGTGGGTCATAGCGAGCGCCGCAGTCTGCATGGCGAGAGCAATGCCGATGTGCAGGCCAAGGCCGTGGCCGCGCGCGCGGCGGGGCTGGGCGTGATCCTGTGCGTGGGCGAAACCGAGGCCGAGCGCGATGCCGGGCAGGCCGAAGCGGTGGTTTCGGGCCAGTTGCACGGCTCGCTGCCCAGCGAGGGCGCCGAGGGTCTGGCCGTGGCCTATGAGCCGGTCTGGGCGATCGGCACGGGCCGTGTGCCTTCGGTGGAGGATGTGGCCGCGATGCATCGCGCGATCCGCGCCGATCTGGTGTCGATCTATGGCGATGCGGGCAAGGGCGTGCGTATTCTTTACGGCGGCTCGGTCAATGCGGGCAATGCCTCGGAATTGCTGGGTGTGGCCGATGTCGGCGGCGCGCTGGTGGGCGGGGCCAGCCTGACGGCGGAGAGCTTTGCCGCGATCATCAACGCGGCCGCGATGCTGATCGAGGGCTGAAGGTTCGCCGCCCGGATGAAGGCAAGGGGGAAGCACCCCCTTGCAACTGGGCTCGCGCGCGCCTAGATGCGCGCCATTCCATTCATGCGGTGGCCTTTGCTGGCTGCCATGTCGAGAGTCGCGCTTCATGTTCATCTTCCTTATTGTGCTTCAGGCCATTGTCGCGGCCATGCTGGTCGTGGTGATCCTGATTCAGAAGTCGGAAGGCGGCGGTCTGGGCGTTGGCGGCAGCCCTTCGGGATTCATGTCGGCGCGCGGCGCGGCGGACTTTCTGACGCGCAGCACGGGCGTTCTGGCTGCGATCTTTGTCGGCCTCTCGATTGTGCTGGCGGCTCTGGCCGTGGCCAGCGCGTCGAGCCAGAAGGTTGATACCTCGCTTGATCGCAGCGTTTCGGCCCCGGCTGCCGCTCCTGCCGCTCCTGCGGCTCCGCTTCCTGCCGATCCGCTGGCCGGCGCGGCCAAGAAGTAATCCGGTGTTTTTGTGTCAGCCACCCTGCCGCATCCGCGGTGGGGTGGTTGGCGTTTGGGCATTCCGCCGTCTGCGGCGCGTTTTTGGCGCGTCCATGAACAAGGCTGTGGATTGCTTGCTCGTTGGCGCGCATTGCGCGCTTGGATTGATGGTTCAAAAAAGGTAAGGCGCAATCCCCATGGCGCGGTATATTTTCATCACCGGCGGCGTGGTCTCCTCGCTGGGCAAGGGTCTTATGGCGGCTTCACTGGCCGCTTTGTTGCAGGCGCGTGGCTTCAAGGTCCGCATCCGCAAGTTCGACCCCTATCTCAACGTCGACCCCGGCACCATGAGCCCGTATCAGCACGGCGAAGTCTTTGTGACCGACGATGGCGCAGAGACCGACCTCGATCTGGGGCATTATGAACGCTTTACCGGCGTTTCGGCGCGCAAGAGCGACAACATCACCTCGGGCCGGATCTATCAGACGATCATCGCCAAGGAGCGCCGCGGCGACTATCTGGGCGCGACGGTGCAGGTGATCCCGCATGTGACCGACGCGATCAAGGATTTTGCGCAGGCCGACACCGAGGATCTGGATTTCGTGCTCTGCGAAATCGGCGGCACGGTGGGCGACATCGAGGGCCTGCCTTTCATCGAGGCGATCCGTCAGCTCCGCAATGAACTGGGCCGCGAGCAGACCTGCTTTGCCCATGTCACGCTGGTGCCCTATATCGCGGCGGCGGGCGAGTTGAAGACCAAGCCGACTCAGCACTCGGTGCGCGAACTGACCTCGTATGGCATCCAGCCCGACGTGCTGCTGTGCCGCTGCGAGCAGGAACTGCCCGAGAACGAGCGCAGCAAGATTGCGCTGTTCTGCAACGTGCGCAAGGAAGCGGTGATCCCGGCCCTTGACGCGCCCAACATTTACGCCGTGCCGCTGCAATACCATGCCGAAGGGCTGGACAATGCCGTGCTGCACCACTTTGGCCTGACCGCGCCCGAGCCGGTGCTGGACCGCTGGAAGGAACTGACCAAGACCTATGGCAGCCCCGAAGGCGAAGTGACCATCGGCGTGGTGGGCAAATATGTCGTGCTGCAGGATGCCTACAAGTCGCTCAACGAAGCGTTGGTGCATGGCGGCATTGCCAACAAGGTCAAGGTCAACATCAAGTGGATCGACGCCGAAATCTTTGAAAAGGACGAGGAAGAGATCGTCTCGACCCTCGAACCTCTCCACGGCATCCTTGTGCCCGGCGGCTTTGGCGAGCGCGGCACCGAGGGCAAGATCTCGGCGGTCCGTTTTGCCCGCGAACGCAAGGTGCCCTTCTTTGGCATCTGTCTCGGCATGCAGATGGCCTGCATCGAAGGCGCGCGCAACACGGCGGGGATCGCGGACGCTTCCTCGACCGAATTTGGCGAAACCAAGGAACCGGTCGTCGGCATCATCACCGAATGGATGAGCGAAGAGGGGCTGCAACAGCGCACCGCCGAAACCGATCTGGGCGGCACGATGCGCCTTGGTGCCTATGAAGCCAAGCTGGCGGGCAACAGCCATGTCGCGGCGATCTATGGCAGCGAGACGATCAGCGAACGCCACCGCCACCGTTACGAAGTGAACTCGCATTACCGCGAGGCGCTGGAGCAGGGCGGGCTGGTGTTCTCGGGCATGTCGCCCGACGGTCTGCTGCCCGAAATCGTCGAGCGGCCGGACCATCCGTGGTTCGTGGGCGTGCAGTTCCACCCCGAACTCAAGAGCCGTCCGTTCGAGCCGCATCCGCTGTTTGCTGGGTTTATCGGCGCGGCGTTGCGTCAGGCTCGGTTGGTTTAAGGGTTCAAGGTTTAAAGGTGCCTCCGGCGGGCAAAGGGACTTGGTCCCTTTGCAATCCTGTTAATGGGGGTGGGTTTGAGGCCCTGTGCGGTAATCATTAAAGCCTGCGGCGCATTTGATTGGCACCGCAGGCTTTAATTTTGAAACGGTGCGTCCGACCCACAACGCCGAGCCCTTGGCACCACGAAGACAGTAAAGGGAGCGTGAGGCTCTAGACCCTCGCATTCATCTTTCTATTCCGCCCTTGTCCAGATCCACGTCCCCGACAGAACCATCACCCCCGCCGGGATCAACACCCACGGCCACCTCGCCGTAAACGCCGTAATCCCCACCGAAACGCCCATGGCGATCAGCGCGGCTTTTTTGGCCCGGCGCGGGATCGCGCGCCGCTCGCGCCATTGGCGCAGGGGTGGGCCATAGGTGGGATGATCGAGCAGGCGCTGCTCCCACGCGGGGTTGGAGCGGGCAAAGCAGAAAAGCGCCAGCAGCAGGAACGGCACCGTGGGCAAAAGCGGCAGAAACGCACCCACAATGCCAAGGCCGACAAAGAACAGGCCGCCCGCCTGATAAAGGTGGCGGCGCATTCCCGGTTCAGCCCGCTGCGAGCCGCGATGCGTGGTCCTTGATCAGCGCGATCATATTGGGCACGCCCTGCGTCCGGTTGCTGGAAAGCTGGTTTTTCAGATCAAACGGGGCCAGCGCCTCGGCAATGTCCATCGCGGCCACTTCATCGGCGGGCTTGCCCTGCACCGCCGAGAGAACCAGCGCGATGATGCCCTTGGTGATCGCCGCGTTCGAATCGGCCAGGAATTGCAGCCGGTCGCCCTGTTCCACCGGATAGACCCAGACGCTGGCCGAACATCCGCGCACCAGCGTGGCGTCGGTTTTCAGCGCGTCGGGCATCGGGTCCAGTTCGCGGCCCAGTTCGATCAACAGGCGGTAACGTTCGTCGGCTTCGAGGAATTCATATTCCTCAGCAATATCGGAAAGGCTGCGCATGGGGATGCGATAGCGCCCATGGGGCTTACAAATCAACCCCGGCGGCGATCGCTTCCAGCTTGCGGATGCGTTCTTTCAGGTCGGCGATCTCGATGCGATGGGTGGCCGAGGGCTGGGCGGGCTGGTCTGCCTTGCTCACCACATCAAGCTCGCGGTGCTTGAGCGCCAGCCATCCAGACCAGCCGCGCAACAAGGCGATGCTGAGCATGGCGAGGGCCGTCAGGGCGGAGACCAGTTCGGGCAGGGTCAGGCTGTCCATGGGGGATACTCCGAGGAAGGGGTTTATCGGTCGCGCAGGGCTTCGATTTCGGCCGAGAGGCGCTCTGCGCTGCGCCCTTCGAGCGAGGATGAGGTGGCGATGCGTTCCAGTACGCGGATGCGTTCGCGCAGGGCCTCGACTTCGGCGGCATGGGGCGCCTCGGCATGGGGGGCGGGCTGCGTCTCGCCATAGGCCATGGCGGCCATCTTGCGCCGGTGGCGCAGGACGATGGCGGTCAGGACGATACCGGTCCACATCAATGGCGCAAGGCTGTGAATGAAATCATGCAACATGGCTTCAAACCTCTTTATCGGCCCCTCTTATCGACGGAGCGATTCAATTTCATCGGCCAGATCGCGAGCCTTGCGGTCCTCGGTGGCGATGCGTTCAAGCACCTTGATGCGTTCGCGCAATTCCTCGACCTCGCCCTGCAGGCGCTGGTTGCGGATATCGGCATCGGCATTGTCGGCGTGTTCGATGATGGTCTGCTTGCCCTTGTCATCGATGGTCACGCGGCGCGCGCGGCCCGACCGGCTGTAGAGGCCCGCCTGAAACACTTTGGCGACCGAGGTGACGATGACAATGAGAACAATGGCTTCCCAGAAGTTCATGGCAGTCGCTCCGAAGAGGGATCAGTTGAGCGGATCGCGGCGGTAATCCTCGACCGCCTTGGTGTCGCGCAGGGCCTCGATTTGCGCGGCAATGTCATAGCCCTTGTCGGTGACGATACGCTCCAGCACGCGCACCCGGTCTTCCAGTTCCTGCGTCTTGGCAGCGTATTGGGCGGCGCGTTCGGCCGTGTCATCGGCGGTGGCGCGGATCTGCATTTCGGCGATGCGGGTCTTGTGCCTGGTCCAGATCGCCACGATCGGGATCGAAAGCGCGACAATCGGAATGAACGCGCCAATAGTGCCAGCGGACATGGAATTTCCCCCTAAATGCTGGGCTTTCAGCGCAGCTTTTCGATTTCTTCGGACAGGCGCGGGTTGGAGGAGACATAGTAGTCCTCCACCGCGGCCAGGCGACGGTCCAGATCGCGGAACTTGGCGCGGACCTCGCGGGTGGTGCGGCCCGGCGACTGACGCACACCCTGCCAGAAACGCTGCTCCTCGCGGTCGGTATAGAGCGCGCGGGGCTTGTCGGGCGCCAGAAAGCCGATGCCGAAATAGATCACCCAGGCGGTGCCCCCGCTCATCGAGAGCAGGACCAGCGTGGCGATCCGCACCCAGAGCACGTCAATTCCGGTATAATCGGCAATCCCGGCGCAAACGCCCATGAACTTGCCATTGGCCTTGTCACGGTAAAAACGGGTGTGGATCGGGTTCATCGAAAGCTCCTGTCGGAAGAGCGGGCGCGCATACGATCTATTTCGCGCAGCGGCTGGTTGTCGATTTCGCGGTTGGGCATCGGAACCGCCGGATGGAATTCGGGATGCTCGGAGGCGACGAGGCGCTCGACTGTGTCCATCCTTTCATCCAGCCGCCGGGCCAGTTGATAGAGTTCCTCCAGCAGCGCCTCGTCATCCGATGTCAGCGTGGCAGAGGTTTTCCACTTGGTGACATAATGCAGGATGATCCACGGCAGGCCGATGAAGAGCGCGCAAATGGCCACCAGAGGCACGATATCCATGGCTTAGCCCTCCTTCTTCAAGGCGCGCTTCATGGCCTCAAGCTCCTCGTCCACCTTGTCGCCAGAGGCGAGGGCGGCGATCTCGTCGGCCAGCGTGGGCTTGGCATTGTCGGCCAGGCCCAGCGCATCGGCGCGGCCCTCGGCATAATCGACGCGGCGCTCCAGCGCATCAAAGCGGGCCATCGCCTCATCCACCCGCTCGCTGGCCAGCAGCGTGCGCAGCTTCACGCGGTTTTCCGCGCTTTCCAGACGGGCGGCAATCGCGGTCTGGCGGCTGCGGGCCTCGCGCAGGCGGGTCTGGAGCTTTTCGATGTCGGCCTCAAAGGCGCGCAGAGAATCGTCGAGCACCGAGACTTCCGATTGCAGCTGGTCGGCCATGTCCGACGCCTTGCGCTTTTCGACCAGCGCGGCGCGGGCCAGATCCTCGCGGTCTTTCGAGAGGGCCAGTTGTGCCTTTTCGCCCCAATCGGCCTGAAGGCGATCAAGCTTGGCGATATGGCGGCGCATCTCCTTTTGATCGGCGATGGTGCGGGCGGCCGACGCGCGCACTTCGACCAGCGTTTCCTCCATTTCGAGGATGATCATGCGGATCATCTTGGACGGGTCTTCGGCCTTTTCCAGAAGATCGGAGAAATTGGCGGCGATAATGTCGCGGGTGCGGCTGAAAATGCCCATGCGGCTTGCTCCCGAAGGTGGATTGGATTGCAGTTTCTCGATTTCCCGTTCTAGCCTGTTGTGGCCGCGCGAGAAATCCTGAAGCGAAAAAAACCGGGCCGGAGGGGAAGATGCCCGATCACGCAGGGGCGTTGCGCGATCATCACCCGACGAGCGGGCGAACAGGCCCTCCGGCCCGTCTTTCGCCAGACCCCGGGGGATGCGCATCGAGTGTGTCGGCGATGCGCCGGCCATGCCGGGGGTGTCGGCATGGGCGATAGGGTCCAGAGGCGAAAGTTTGGTCATGCAGGGTATAGCGCAAAGCCCGTGCCAATTTGCCGATGGCGCGGAAATCGGGGGTTTTGCTGCGGGCGGCGCTTGACGGAATTTGTGGGTTTTGCCAAACTTCGGGAAATTTTACCAAGGATAGGCAATTCATGGCGCTATCTCCCCACCATGCTCCGCGCGACACGCAATTCATCGGCCAGTCGGGCGCCTTCCTCGATGCCGTCGAGCGCGCCAGTCGCGCTGCGCCCCTGCGCCGCCCGGTGCTGGTGATCGGCGAGCGGGGGACGGGCAAGGAGTTGATTGCCGAACGCCTCCACCGCCTGTCCTCGCGCTGGGACGAGCCATTGGTGACGCTCAATTGCGCGGCCATGCCTGAAACGCTGATCGAGGCGGAATTGTTCGGGCATGAGGCGGGGGCCTTTACCGGCGCGACACGGGCGCGGGCGGGGCGGTTCGAAGAGGCGGATCGCGGCACACTGTTCCTCGATGAACTGGGCACGCTCTCCATGGGCGCGCAGGAGCGCCTGCTGCGCGCGGTGGAATATGGCGAGGTGACGCGGATCGGGGCCTCTCGCCCGCTGCGGGTGGATGTGCGCATCGTGGCGGCCACCAATGAGGATCTGCCCCGCATGGCGCGCGAGGGGCGGTTTCGCGCCGACCTACTCGACCGTTTGAGTTTCGAGGTCATCACCCTGCCGCCCCTTCGCGCGCGCGAAGGGGATATTGCGGTGCTGGCCGAATATTTCGGGCGGCGCATGGCCAGCGAGATGGGCTGGGACCGCTGGCCGGGGTTCAGCGGGGCGGCGGCGGCGGCGCTGGAGAAATATCACTGGCCGGGCAATGTGCGTGAGCTGCGCAATGTGATCGAGCGGGCGGTCTATCGCAGCGACAGCCCGGAAATGCCGATTGCCGAAATCACCTTTGATCCTTTCGATTCGCCATGGAAGCCGACCCAATCGCTGCGCGCCGCCGATCATGAGGCCGCGCCCGCGCCCGTTATGGCGGGCGATCTGGCCGGTGTGTCGGATCTGCGCGGGGCGGTGGATGCGCATGAAAAGGCCATCGTCGAGGCCGCCCTTGCCCGCCACCGATACAACCAGCGTCAGACCGCCAAGGCGCTGGGCCTGACCTATGACCAGTTGCGCCATACAATGCGCAAGCATCATCTGCTTTGACGCCATCATCCGCTTTGACTTGGGCGGCGCGGGGGCTAAGTTGCGCGCAAATCTGAGAAAGGCGCGCGCATGGGCAAGGTGATCGCGGTTTACAGCATGAAGGGCGGGGTGGGAAAATCCTCGCTGGCGGTCAATCTGGCGCATGGTTTTGCGGTGTCGGGCAAAAGGACACTGATCTGGGATATTGACGCGCAGGGGGCGGTGGCGTTCCTGTTGGGTCAGGCGGGGGCGGCGGCGAAGGCGAAGAAGATTTTTGCCCGCGACGCTGATCCTGCCGATGCGATTGTGCCGACCAACTGGCCCGAACTCGACCTGATCGCTGCGGATCTGTCGCTGCGCCATTTGGAAAGCGATCTGGCTGATGACAAGCCCAAGCGTTTGAAGAAACTGCTGGAGAGCCTGTCGCCCGATTATGACCGGATCGTGGTGGATTGCCCGCCGGGTCTGGGCGGGATTTCGGACCAGATTTTCCGCGCGGCCGATCTGCTGGTGGTGCCCCTGTTGCCCGCGCCGCTGGCGATGCGCACGCTCGATCAGGTGAAGGATCATCTGGCGGCCGAGCGCGGCGGCAAGGCGCCGGGTATTCTGCCGGTTCTCTCCATGGTGGACCGGCGCAAGGCGATGCACCGCGAGATCGTCGAGTCCCATCCCGACTGGCCCGCAATCCCCCATGCCAGCGTGATCGAACAGATGGGGCAGAAGCAGGCGCCTCTGGCCGAATTTGCGGGTAAGAGCGCGGCCATGCTGGCGGTGGACAATGTGCTGGCGCGCGCGGAATTGATGCTGGGCAGCGGGGTGTGGCTGACGCAGGCGACGGATGAAGGGTGGGTGAAGGGGTGATCTCCTAACCCACCCCCTTGCATTCGGCTCAAAACAGGCGTAATGGGCCGATCAATCCCGACATTGTGAAGCAAAGCGGGGCTGGCGCCGGAAGGGGCCGGCGCGAAATCGCATTGCACAATGTCTGCCCATTACAGGAACTTACATGGCCAATATCGCGCGCATTACTGAGATTGTCGAACCAGAGGTGAAAGCCCTTGGCCTTGATCTTGTGCGCGTGATTCTGTTCGGCAAGTCGGACGTGGGCGATGAGGAGCATACGCTGCAGATCATGGCCGAGCGCCCCGAAACCGGGCAATTGGTGATCGGCGATTGCGTGGCGCTGTCGCACCGCATTTCGGACAAGATCGACGCTCTGGAAGAGGCGGGCGAGACGCTGATCGAGGAGGCTTATCGCCTTGAGGTCAGCTCGCCCGGCATCGACCGCCCGCTTACGCGTCTCAAGGATTTCACCGCCTGGATCGGCCATGAGGCCAAGGTCAATCTGACCGTGCCCGTCGATGGCAATCGCAAGAGCGTGGTGGGCAATCTTGTTTCGGTCGAGGGCGAGGTGATCGCGCTGGACGACAAGAAATCGGGCCGCGTCACTTTCCCCTTCGCCGATATTCATTCCGCCAAGCTGGTGTTGACCGATCGCTTGCTGGCCGCAACCAAACCCATTGATCTCGATGAAGATTTCGACGAGATCGACGAAGAAACCGAAACGCAGGAAGACTGATTATGGCCAGTGCGATTTCCGCCAACCGCGCCGAACTGCTCGCGATTGCGACAGCCGTTGCCACCGAGAAGATGATCGACAAGGCGATCGTTATCGAGGCGATGGAAGAGGCCATTCAGAAGTCGGCCCGCAACCGCTATGGCGCCGAAAACGACATTCGCGCCAAGCTGGACCCGCGCACCGGCGATCTGCGCCTGTGGCGCGTGGTGGAAGTGGTCGAGCATGTTGACGACTACTTCAAGCAGGTTGACCTGAAGGCGGCGGAAAAGCTGCAGAAGGACGCCAAGATCGGCGACTTCATCGTCGATCCGCTGCCCCCGGTGGATCTGGGCCGCATTGACGCGCAAAGCGCCAAGCAGGTCATCTTCCAGAAGGTGCGCGATGCCGAGCGCGACCGCCAGTATGCCGAGTTCAAGGACCGCGCGGGCGAAATCGTGACGGGCGTGATCAAGTCGGTCGAATTCGGCCATGTGATCGTCAACCTTGGCCGCGCCGAGGGCGTGATCCGCCGTGATCAGCAGATCCCGCGCGAAACCGCCCGCGTTGGTGAGCGCGTGCGTGCGCTGATCCTCAAGGTCGAGCGTCAGAACCGCGGCCCGCAGATTTTCCTGAGCCGCGCGCATCCCGATTTCATGAAGCGCCTGTTTGCGCAGGAAGTGCCTGAAATCTACGACAACATCATCGAGATCAAGGCCGCCGCCCGCGATCCGGGCAGCCGCGCCAAGATCGGCGTCATCAGCCGCGATTCGAGCATCGACCCGGTCGGCGCCTGCGTCGGCATGAAGGGCAGCCGCGTGCAGGCCGTCGTGCAGGAAATGCAGGGCGAAAAGATCGACATCATCCCCTGGAGCGAAGACACCGCCACCTTTGTGGTGAACGCGCTTCAGCCCGCCACCGTGTCGCGTGTGGTGATCGACGAGGAAGAAGGCCGCATCGAGGTCGTGGTTCCCGACGATCAGCTCAGCCTTGCCATCGGCCGCCGCGGTCAGAACGTGCGTTTGGCCAGCCAGCTGACCGGCCGTCAGATCGACATCATGACCGAGGCCGAGGCGAGCGAAAAGCGCCAGAAGGAATTCGCCGAAAAGTCCAAGCTGTTCGAGGAAGAGCTGGATGTCGATGAAACCCTCTCGCAGCTCTTGGTGGCCGAGGGCTTCAGCGAGCTGGAGGAAGTCGCCTATATCGAAATCGCCGAACTGGCGCAGATCGAAGGCTTCGACGAAGAGCTGGCCGAAGAGCTCCAGAATCGCGCGCAGGAAGCGCTCGACCGCCGCGAGGAGGCCGCCCGTCAGGAGCGCCGCGCGCTGGGCGTCGAGGATGCGCTGGCCGAACTGCCGCATCTGAATGAAACCATGCTGGTCACGCTGGGCAAGGCGGGGATCAAGACGCTCGACGATCTGGCCGATCTGGCCACCGACGAACTGATCGCCAAGAAGCGCGCCAATGACCAGCGCCGTCGCAATGACAAGCGCGACGACAAGCGTGATGAAAAGCGCGAGGAAGTCAGCCGTGGTGGCGTTCTGGGCGAATATGGCCTGAGCGAGGAACAGGGCAACGAGATCATCATGGCCGCGCGCGCGCACTGGTTCACCGACGAGGAACCGGAAGTAGACGGGGGAGCCGCCGATGCGGATTCCTCGCAATGAGCGCGTAAGCTCCGACATTGCTGACGCCGGGCCGGAAAGGAAATGCATCCTTTCCGGCGAGGTGGCCCCGCGCGATGCGCTGATCCGTCTGGCGATTTCGCCCGATGGGCCTGATGGGGTCGCCTTTGTCGCCCCCGATGCTCTGGCCAAGGCGCCGGGGCGCGGGGCGTGGATCGGCGTGCGCAAGGATGAACTGGTGCAGGCCATGGCCAAGGGGCGTCTGAAGGGCGCTCTGGCGCGGGCCTACAAGGGCGCGAAGATTGCCATTCCCGATGACCTGCCCGAAAGGATCGAGGCCGCTTTGACGCGTGCCTTTACCGACCGGCTGGGGCTGGAAATGCGCAGCGGGCGCCTGCTGGTCGGCTCGGACCGCATCGCCGAAAACGCGCGCATGGGGCGGGTTGCATGGCTGGCCCATGCCGCCGATGCGGGCGAGGATGGCAATCGCAAGCTGGATCAGGCCTGGCGCGTGGGCAGGGAAACCGAGGGCAGTGGTGAAAAGGGTGATACCTTGCCACTGGACCGGGCGGCCCTGTCTGTGGCATTGGGCCGCGACAATGTCGTGCATCTGGCGTTGACCGACCGGGCATCGGCCGAAAGGCTGGCCCCCTTGCTCGCGCGCCTGAATCACTATCTTGCCAAAGATAATCAAGGCTTTGGTGGCGATGCCGCCGAACCGGACGCACATCATGATGACGCCGACGACTGCGAGTCGCCGGCTGAGACGAATTGAGACTGAAGGGCTGTTTGAACCGATGACCGATAGCAATGACAAACCGACACTGGGCCGCAAGCCGCTGGGGCTGAAGCGCTCGGTGGAAGCGGGCGAAGTCAAGCAGACCTTCAGCCACGGCCGCACCAACAAGGTGGTGGTTGAAGTGAAACGCCGCAAGGTGATCCCGGGCAAGCCGGGCGAGGGTGGGCAGGGCGTGGAAGCGCCTGCGGCCGCTCCTGCTCCTGCGCCCGCTCCTGTGGCCCAGCCCGCGCGTCCGCCTCTGCCGCCCGTGCGCCCCGCGCCCGTGGCCGCAAGCCGCGAAACGCGTCAGGAAATGCAGGCCCGTCTGCTGCGTGAGGCCGAGGAAGCCCGTCTGGCCGCCAGCGAAGCGGCAACGCGCCGTGAGCAGGAAGAAAAGGCCCGCCAGATCGAGGAAGAGCGCCGCCGCGCCGAAGAAAACCGCCGCGCCGCCGAGGCTGCCGCTGCACCTGCGCCGGTGGTTCAGGAAGCGCCCAAGGTTGAGGAAGCGCCCGCTCCGGCTGCTCCTGCGGTTGAGGCTGCGCCTGCGCCCGCTCCTGCCGCTCCGGTTCAGGTTGAGGCGCCCAAGGCCGCGCCGGTGGAAGAAAAGCCCGCAGCCCCTGCGCCGCGCCGCTTTACCCCGGTGCAGTCGCCTGCGCCCGCGCCGCGTCGCCCCGAGGCTGCTGCGCCTGCGGCCAAGAAGCCCGCGCCCAGCCGCGACCGCAAGGCCGCCGATGAGCGCCGTGGGGGCAAGCTGACCGTCAACCGCGCGCTGAACGAGGACGAGGGCGCCCGCGCCCGTTCGCTGGCCGCGCTCAAGCGCGCCCGCGAAAAGGAACGCCGCGCCCACTTTGGCGGTCAGTATCAGCAGCGTGAAAAGCAGGTGCGCGATGTTATCGTGCCCGAGGCGATCACGGTGCAGGAACTGGCCAACCGTATGGCCGAAAAGGCCGCCGATCTGGTCAAGTCGCTCTTCAAGATGGGCATGGTGGTGACGCTCAACCACACCATCGATCAGGACACGGCGGAACTGTTGGTCGAGGAATTCGGCCACAACATCCAGCGCGTTTCGGAAAGCGATGTTGATATCGACACCACCGTTGACGTGGACGCCGATGAAACGCTCAAGACCCGTCCGCCGGTGGTGGCGATCATGGGCCACGTCGACCATGGCAAGACCTCGCTGCTCGACGCGCTGCGCGGCACGGACGTGGTGCGCGGCGAAGCCGGCGGCATCACGCAGCATATCGGCGCCTATCAGATCAAGACCAAGGGTGGCGATCTGGTGACGTTCCTCGATACGCCGGGCCACGAGGCTTTCACCGAGATGCGTATGCGCGGGGCCAATGTCACCGACATCGTCATTCTGGTCGTGGCCGGCGACGACGGTCTGATGCCGCAGACGATCGAGGCGATCAACCACACCAAGGCGGCCGGCGTGCCGATGATCGTGGCGATCACCAAGAGCGACAAGCCCGAATTCAACCCGCAGAAGATCCGCGAACGCCTGCTCGAACATGAAATCATTGTCGAGCAGATGTCGGGTGACGTTCAGGACGTGGAAGTTTCGGCCAAGACCGGCGCGGGCCTTCAGGACCTGATCGACAAGATCCTGCTGCAGGCCGAACTGATGGAACTGAAGGCGAACCCGGATCGCGCGGCCGAGGCCACCGTGATCGAGGCCAAGCTGGACAAGGGCAAGGGGCCGCTGGCCACCGTCCTGATCAACCGCGGTACGCTCAAGGTCGGCGACATCTTCGTGGTCGGCACCCAGTCGGGCCGCGTGCGCGCCATGCTGGACGACAAGGGGCGTCAGGTGAAGCAGGCTCCGCCCTCGCTGCCGGTTGAGGTTCTGGGCCTTGGCGGCGTGCCGATGGCCGGTGACACGCTGACCGTGGTCGAAAGCGAAGCGCGCGCCCGCGAAGTGGCGGCCTTCCGTCAGGAACAGGCCACCGCCAAGCGCACGACTTCGGCGCCCTCGAGCCTTGAAAACATGTTCTCGGCTCTGGCCGCCAAGCAGTCGGTGATCGAATATCCGATCGTCGTGAAGGCGGACGTGCAGGGCTCGGTCGAAGCCATCGTCAACGCGCTCAACCGCCTCTCGAACGATGAGATCAAGCTCAAGGTTCTGGCCAGCGGCGTGGGCGCGATCACCGAAAGCGACGTCAATCTGGCGGCCGCATCAGGCGCGCCGATCGTGGGCTTCAACGTCCGTCCCAATGCCAAGGCGCGCGAGATCATCGAACGCTTCAAGGTGCGGATGAAGTATTTCGACGTCATCTATCACCTCACCGACGACATCGCCAAGGAAATGGCGGGCGTTTGGGGGCCGGAGCGGATCGAAACCGTGGTCGGCCGCGCCGAGGTCAAGGAAGTGTTCCCGGCGGGCAAGCACAACAAGGCGGCCGGTCTGCTGGTCGTCGAGGGCTATATCAAGAAGGGTCTGCACACCCGTCTTACCCGCAACGACGTCATCGTCTCCAAGACCACCGTGGCCTCGCTGCGCCGGTTCAAGGACGATGTGGCCGAGGTCCGCGCCGGTTTGGAATGCGGCGTGGTGCTCGAGGCCACCAACGATGTGAAGGCGGGCGATATGCTCGAAGTCTTCGAAGTCGAGATGCGCGAGCGCACGCTCTGATTCTTTGACGGATCGACGAAGAAAAGGGCGGCTTCCCGATCAGGGAGGCCGCCCTTTTCCGTGTCTGAGACCCGCCCGGCCGGTGGGAAAGGGGGCAGGGGGGAACGGCCCCTGCCATGTTTCCATTATTGGGCCAAAGCGGGTTCAGGGTCGGGCGATGCGCAAGGCACCGTCCTGAGAGGTTTAACGGATGGCGCCGACGATGACGCTGGCCACGATGCCGGTGGTGATGGCCACCAGCACGGCGTCATTGCCGCTGCGCACCCACTGATAACCGCGCGGGGGCGGGCCAAGGCGGCGATAGCGGTGGTAATCGACCACGGCGTAATTGGGCGCCCGGCGGCGGTCGAAACGCTCGCCCTTGCGGAACTGGACAAAGGCGGGCGGGCGATGGCCCTGAGGTCCACGATAGTCGTGACCGCCCCGGTTGTCGGGTCCGCGATGGTCGCCCGGGGCGTCATGCCTGCCCGGCTGCGCCAGAGCGGGGGCCGAGGGGGCCAGCAGGGCTGCGGCCAGCACCAGCGCGATGGGGGTCTTCATGATGTTTCTCCTGTGGGAAGAGTTGAACTCTTCAATGTCCCTTTCTTACAATGGCCTAATGCGCGGGAACCTGAACGGTGCCGGTCATTCTTGTGTTAAATTGTCGCATGGCCGATGGAGGATGACGCAAACGAAAAGGCCCGCCTTGACCATGCAAGGCGGGCCGTGGCCGGCGCGCGGGCGTGGCCGATCAGCGCATCGCGCCCACGATCACGCTGGCCACGATGCCGCTGGTGATGCCGATCAGCAGGGCGTCATCGCCGCTGCGCACCCAGCGATAACCGCGCGGGGGCGGGCGCAGGCGGTGCCAGCGGCGGTAATCGTTGATGATGACATAATTGGGCGCGCGTTCGGCATAGAAGCGCTCGCCGCGGCGGAACTGGCGCCAACCGGGCTGGGGCGCCCAACCGTGGCCGCCGTGCCATTGAGGGCCGCGACCGCCATGGCGGCCATGGTCCCAATGGCCCCGCCCGCCGCGCCCATGATCAGGGTCGGCCGAGGCAACCGTGGGGGCAAGAATCAGCGCACAGAGCGCCATTCCGATAAATTTACGCATCCGTTCCTCCTTGGAGGCGTTGAAATTGCCGGGCCAGGCCCGATTTCAATACCGCTCCAGACATAGAAGTCATTGCCAAGCGATGCGTTCCATGAGCAAAGCAAATTCACGACGGGCCGGTATGATCCGGCGACAGATTTGACGAGATATTATGGCACGCCACCAAACTTCCACCCCCGAAAACCGCTCGGTCCGCCTGCTCAAGGTGGGCGAGCAGGTGCGGCATGTGATTTCCGACCTGTTGACGCGCCAGATGGTGCATGACGACGTGCTGACCGCCCATTCGGTCAGCGTCACCGAGGTCCGCATGAGCCCGGATCTGCGCCACGCGACGGTCTTTGTGAAACCGCTGCTGGGCGAGGATGAGGAGATTGTGCTGAAAGCCCTGCGCACGAACATCGCCTTTTTCCAGAAAGAGGTCGCGGGCAAGCTGAAGCTGAAATATGCGGCCAAGATCAAGTTTCTGCCCGATGAAAGCTTTGACGAGGCGAGCCGGATCGACGCGCTGCTGGCCGATCCGCGCGTGCGGCGCGATATCGGTGAGCATGGGGATGAGCAGGGGGACGGCGAGTAAGCCCGCCCGATGGCCAAGCTCTATTTCTACTATGCCAGCATGAATGCGGGCAAATCGACCACGCTGCTTCAGGCCGATTTCAACTATCGCGAGCGCGGCATGGCCACGATGCTGTGGACGGCGGCGCTGGACCATCGCGGGGGCGATCACGCGATTGAGAGCCGGATCGGGCTGGCGGCGGATGCGCATCGGTTTGCGGCCGAGACGGACATTCACGGCGCGGTGATGGCCGCGCATCGGACCGCGCCGCTCTCCTGCGTGCTGATCGACGAGGCGCAGTTCCTTTCCGCCGATCAGGTGTGGCAGGCCGCGCGCATTGCCGACGAGGGCGGAATTCCGGTCCTGTGCTATGGTCTTCGCACCGATTTTCAGGGTGAGCTGTTTCCCGGATCGGCAGCCTTGCTGGGCATTGCCGATGCTTTGGTGGAGTTGAAGGCGGTGTGCCATTGCGGGCGCAAGGCGACGATGAACCTGCGCGTGGACGCGGCGGGCCATGCGGTGATCGAGGGTGCGCAGACCGAGATCGGCGGGAATGACCGCTATGTTGCCCTGTGCCGACGGCATTTCACGCAGGCGCGGCGCGCGGGCTGATGGATATGATGTCTGTTCTGGGCTTTGCCGGGCTGGTCGTGCCGTTGGTTGTGGCCATCGTGTTTCACGAGGTGGCGCATGGGCTGGCGGCGCGCGCATTGGGCGATCCTACGGCGGACGAGGCCAAAAGGCTGAGCCTCAACCCGCTGCGCCACGTTGATCTGGTGGGCACGATCCTGCTGCCGGGGATGCTCGCTCTGGCCAAATTGCCGGTGTTCGGCTGGGCCAAACCGGTGCCGGTCAACAAATGGCGGCTGCGCAATCCGCGCGTGGGCATGATGATCGTGGCGGCGGCGGGGCCGGTTTCGAACATCGTGATGGCGGTGCTGGGCGCGCTGCTGCTGGGCGCGATGGCGCATCTGCCGCAGGCGATGGGCGTGCAGGTAGCGGCCGAGATGCTGTTGGCCTTTATTCAGATCAATCTGTTTCTGGCGCTGTTCAACCTGCTGCCGATTCCGCCCTTTGACGGTTCGCATATTGTGGAGGGGCTTTTGCCCCAAAAGGCGGCGGTGTTTTATGCGCGGTTTCGCCGTCTGGGCTTTGCGCTGGTGCTGGTTCTGCTGGTGGTCTTGCCGCAACTGGTGCCGGGGTTCGATCTGGTGGACCGTTGGGTGGGGCCACCGTTTGACTGGGCCTATCGACAGGTCCTCACGCTCGCGCGTCTGGTGATGGGAGGATAGGGCGATGAGCGTCCACGGCTGGATCATTCTCGACAAGCCTCTGGAGCTTGGCAGCACGCAGGCCGTCAGAGCGGTCAAGCGCAACCTGCGGCAGGCGGGTTATAACATGAAGCTGAAAGGCGGGATCAAGGTGGGCCATGGCGGCACGCTGGACCCGCTGGCCAGCGGGATTTTGCCGATTGCGCTGGGCGAGGCCACGAAATTGACGGGGCGGATGCTGGATGCGTCCAAGACCTATGATTTCACGGTGAAGTTCGGCGAGGAGACGGAAACGCTCGATCTTGAGGGCAAGGTGGTGGCGGTAAGCGATTTGCGGCCCATTGCGGCGGAAATCGCCGCAGTGTTGCCCAGCTTTACCGGGCCTATCGAGCAGGTGCCGCCCGCCTATTCGGCGCTGATGATCGATGGGGTGCGCGCCTATGACCGCGCGCGCCGGGGCGAGGCGGTGGATATGCCCACACGTGCCGTCACGATCCATGCGCTCGATCTGATCGATGCGGGCGAGGATTGGGCCACTCTGCGCGCCCATGTGTCGAAGGGCACCTATATCCGAAGTCTGGCGCGCGACATTGCCTTGGCGCTGGGGACACGAGGTTCGGTAACGATGTTGCGGCGGCTGTCGGCGGGGCCGTTTACGCTGGATCACGCGATTTCGCTGGACTCCTTGAACGAAATCGGTCAGGGGGCGCCGCTTGAAACTAAACTTCTGCCGCTAGAGGCAGGGCTGGTCGACATCCCGGCTCTTTCCCTCACGCCCCAGCAGGCAGGGGCGGTCCGTCAGGGCCGCGTTCTTTTGGGGCAGCCCTATCCCGACGGGCTTTATCTGGCGCGGCTTGGCAATGTGCCTGTCGCGCTGATGATGCTTGAAGGGGGCTCGGCCAAGGTCGAGCGGGGGTTCAACCTTTCGGATGTCGCGGAGTAGAGACTATGACGATTACCGCTGAAAAGAAGCAGGAACTGATCGCTGACAACGCCCAGCACGCTGGCGACACCGGTTCGCCCGAAGTGCAGGTTGCGATCCTGACCACGCGCATTGTCAACCTCACCGAACACTTCAAGACCCACGCGAAGGACAACCACTCGCGTCGCGGTCTGCTTCAGCTGGTCAACAAGCGTCGCACGCTGCTGGCCTATCTGAAGAAGAAGGATGTGGCGCGTTACAACGCTCTCATCGCCAAGCTGGGCCTGCGTAAGTAAGCCAGGTTTGAGAAGCGCCCCCACGCGGGGCGCTTCGCTTATGTGGACAGGGCGGTTGCTGATGGATCAGCGCTGCCCTTTCTGCTATGCAGCGCCTGATTTGTACGACGCGCCCCATCCGGGGCGGTTTGCATTTCATGGGTATGCTTGATTTTGGGGCTTTTTCCGCAATTCGGCGGAGGCCTTTGGGGCATGAACAAATAGCCCCGCACCGCACCGGGCGGCTATCCCGGCAGCAAATCCTGTGTGGCAATAGGGCCATGCGGGCTGAAGGATACAAGATGTTCGACGTTAAGACCGTATCGCTGGAGTGGGGCGGAAAGACCCTCACCCTCGAAACCGGCCGTATCGCCCGTCAGGCTGACGGCGCTGTTCTGGCCACCTATGGCGAAACCGTGGTGCTTTGCGCCGTGACTGCCGCCAAGTCGGTGAAGGAAGGCCAGGACTTCTTCCCGCTGACCGTCCACTATCAGGAAAAGTTTTCGGCTGCAGGCCGTATTCCCGGTGGTTTCTTCAAGCGCGAGCGCGGCGCGACGGAAAAGGAAACGCTGGTTTCCCGTCTGATCGACCGTCCGGTCCGCCCGCTGTTCCCCGAAGGTTTCTATAACGAAATCAACGTCATCGCTCAGGTGATGAGCTATGACGGCGAAACCGAACCCGATATCGTCGCGATGATCGCCGCCTCGGCCGCGCTGACCATTTCGGGCGTGCCTTTCATGGGCCCCATCGGCGCGGTGCGCGTGGGCTTCAAGGATGGCGAATATCAGCTCAACCCGTCGATGTCGCAGGTGGCTGAAGGCCGTCTCGACCTCGTGGTCGCCGCCACCGGCAATGCCGTGATGATGGTGGAATCGGAAGCCAAGGAACTCTCGGAAGACGAGATGCTGGGCGCCGTGATGTTTGCGCATGATGAATGCCGCAAGGTGGTGAACGCCATCATCGATCTGGCCGAAAAGGCCGCCAAGGAGCCTTGGGAAATCGACCTGTCGGACAACACCGCCGACATGAAGGCCAAGCTCAAGAAGCTGGTGGGCAAGGACATCGCTGCTGCCTATAAGCTGACCGACAAGTCGGCCCGCTCGAACGCGCTCAATGAAGTGCGCGCCAAGGCCAAGGCCGCCTATGCCGACGAATCGCCCCAGACCCAGATGGTCGCCATCAAGGTGACCAAGAAGCTGGAAGCCGAAATCGTGCGCACCGCCATCCTCAAGGACGGCAAGCGTATCGACGGGCGCACCACCACGCAGATCCGCCCGATCGAATCGATGGTCGGCTTCCTGCCCCGCACCCATGGTTCGGCGCTGTTCACGCGCGGTGAAACGCAGTCGATCTGCACCACCACGCTGGGCACCAAGGACGCCGAGCAGATGATCGACGGTCTTGATGGCCTGTCGTATCAAAACTTCATGCTGCACTATAACTTCCCCCCCTATTCGGTGGGTGAAGTGGGCCGCTTCGGCGCCCCCGGTCGCCGCGAAGTGGGCCACGGCAAGCTGGCATGGCGCGCGCTGCACCCGGTGCTGCCCGCCAAGGAAGACTTCCCCTACACGATCCGCGTTCTCTCGGACATCACCGAGTCGAACGGTTCGTCCTCAATGGCCACCGTCTGCGGCGGTTCGCTCTCGATGATGGACGCCGGTGTGCCGCTGGTGCGTCCGGTTTCGGGCATCGCCATGGGCCTGATCCTTGAAGGCGACGAGTTCACCGTGCTGTCCGACATTCTGGGTGATGAAGATCACCTGGGCGACATGGACTTCAAGGTGGCCGGCACGTCTGAAGGCATCACCACGATGCAGATGGACATCAAGGTCGCGGGCATCACGCAGGAAATCATGGCGCAGGCTCTGGCTCAGGCCAAGGAAGGCCGCGCGCATATCCTGGGCGAAATGCTCAAGGCCTTGGGTGAAGCGCGCACCGAACTGTCGGCGCATGCTCCGCGCATCGAAACCATCAGCATCGACAAGTCGAAGATCCGTGACGTCATCGGCACGGGCGGCAAGGTGATCCGCGAGATCGTGGCCACCACGGGTGCCAAGGTCGACATTGATGATGAAGGCATCATCAAGATCTCGTCGAGCGATCTGGGCCAGATCGAGGCCGCCAAGGCCTGGATTCTGGGCATTGTGGAAGAAGCCGAAGTCGGCAAGGTCTACAAGGGCAAGGTCGTCAACATCGTCGATTTCGGCGCTTTCGTGAACTTCATGGGCGGCAAGGACGGTCTGGTCCACGTGTCGGAAATGAAGAACGAGCGCGTGGAAAAGCCGACCGACGTTGTGAAGGAAGGCCAGGAAGTCTTCGTCAAGGTCCTCGAGATCGACCAGCGCGGCAAGGTCCGCCTGTCGATGCGCGTCGTCGATCAGGAAACCGGCGCCGAGCTGGAAGACACCCGTCCGCCCCGCGAACCGCGCGAACCGCGTGGTGAAGGCCGTGGCGACCGTGGCGGCGACCGCCGTCCGCGCGGCGGCGACCGCGACCGTGGTCCGCGCCGCGAAGGCGGCCGCGATGGTGGCCGTGACCGTGGCCCGCGCCGTGACCGTGAAGAGGGGGGCAACCCCGATCACATGCCGGCTTTCCTGAAGTCGGAAGACTGATCTGATACATGGGGAAGGGCGCCCCAAGCGCTCTCCCTTCGGATCAAAGAAAAGGCCCGTCTCCAGCGATGGAGGCGGGCCTTCTTCTTGGTGGGGCAACCAAGAAGTGGGTTTTATTTGCTGACAGGGCGGTTTCGCGCCCGTTCCTCCGGCGAGGGTTCGGCCACGATCACGCGGTTTCGTCCTTCGGCTTTGGCCCGATACAAGGCGCGGTCGGCGGCGCGCAGCGCGGCGCGCGAATCGGCAAAGGAAAACACATCGGCAATCCCGGCCGAAAACGTGACCTTGCCGATGGGCATATCGGTGGCGCGGTTGACCATCCGCCGTTCCGCAAGAGCCGCGCGCGCATCGTCGAGCAATTCCCACGCCTGATGCAGCGAACGCCCGCGCAGCAGGACGACAAATTCCTCGCCCCCATGGCGCGCCACATGGCAGCGGTCATCGGAAATCCGTGTCAGCGCCGAGGCCACATTGCGCAGCACCCGGTCGCCCGCTTCATGACCATGTTCGTCATTGATGCGCTTGAAATTGTCGATATCGCAAAAGGCCACCGCCAGTTGATCGCCTGCATCGCGCGCGCCGGCAAATTCGGCGGCAAAGCGATGCTCAAAGGCGCGCCGGTTGGGCAGGCCGGTCAGGTGGTCCTCCTCGGCGCTGCGGCGGGCCTGTTCGAGGCTGCGGCGCAGGGCGCGGGTTTCCAGCATCGAGCGCGCCATATCCCTTTCCAGACTGGCGGTGCGCTCGAGCATGGTGCGCGCGATGGAGACCAGTTCCTGCACCAGTTCGCCCGTATTGGCCGCCACATTGGCAGGCTTCATTTCCTCCAGCCCGTCGACATGGGCCGAAAGCGCATCGCCATATTCGCTGGCGGCCGTTTTGGCGGCGGTGCTGGTTCGGTCGAAGGCCTCGATGTTTGATTCGAGGCGGTTCATCAGCCGGTTAAGAAATTCGCTCTGATCACTGCCGTTCTCGCGCAGGATCAGTTCGATCCATTCCAGCGTCAGGGGCTGGCGCGACTGGATGCGCTGATCGATGCTGCGCGTCATCGAGCCATCGCCGCCGGTCAGGTAATTATGCGCCACGCCCAGCGTGATCGGGTTGATCTCCAGATCGTGGGCCAGAAGAAAATCGGCGATGTCGGTCAGCAACTGGCTGCGGGCCAGATGGCGCGGATCAAGCATGACCGCGGTATCGGGGCTTTCATCCTCCTGCGGCCTATCCTCTTCGCGGCCGGCCCCCCTCAGCCAGCCAAGCAGCCCTTTGGACGGGCGCCGCGAAAGATTCGGGTCATGCGAGGTCATCGGCGCATTCTAGCGCAGGCCTATGGAAAGCCTGTTGCCGCTTTGCACCGGATATTTACGCAGATCGCGGATTAAGGCTTGGCCGGGGCGGGATCGTCGTGAAACACCGTGGCGCCGGGGGGCAGTTTCGACCAGTCGGCGGGCGTGACGCAGCAATAATTGCCGCTGCGATGGGCGATGTTCTGCAGAAAAGGCGGCAGCCGTTTGCAGCGCATCAGGATGCCGTCGCTGTTCTGCGCCGCCAGATAGGCGACCGGATCATTGATCGAGCCCCGGAAATGGCGCGGCAGCACGGCCAGTTCGTGATCGGGCATCCGGCTCTGCATATAGGCGAAATAGGTGACATCATCGAGTAGCAGATGGCGCGCCTCGCGCGGCATGGGCAGGTTGCATTGCCGCGCCGCGCCCATGATATCCTTATACGAGGCGTGATAGCCGAACACAGGCACCGACCAGGGATGCCAGGGCAGCCAGTCACGTCGCTGGGCATCATCGATCAGGCGCGGCCCATACAGGCCCGAAACCAGCACGATCGAGAGCAGCATCAGCGGCCCGATCGCCAGCGCCAGCGTGCTGGTCCAGCGGCGCAGCCCCTCCCAGCGGTGGGGGCTGGCCATGGCCAGAATGATCGCCAGCATCAGCAGCGGCAGGACAAAGCTGGATTCGTAAGGGTTGCGGTCATACTGGCTGACGCACCAGATCGACACCGCGCCCAGCAGCATCAGCGCAATCACCGGCTCGGGCGGTATCACCTTTTCGCGCCACATATTGCGCACGCCGCCCACAAAGCTGATGATCGCGGCCAGCAGGGCAGTGGCCCAGATGATCGTCATGCCCCCACGCCAGCCACTCATTTCGTCATCGCTGACCATGCCCACAGGCAGCCACATCGAGCGCGGGCTGACCGCGGGCGCGGCCTTGTCGATATAGGCGGAGAGCTTGTAGTTCTGCAGAACCTTGAGCACCAGTTGCGTCTTGCTGATCGTGCCCATGTCGAGCTGACCGGCAAGGTTGTTGCGGGCATGCAGCTTGGCAATGACGGGATCGGCGGGGCATTCCACGCGGTTGATCCAATATTTCGCCGCGCTGCCCGTGGCCAGCAGCAGCAGGACGATCGCCACGCCGCGCGCAAACAGGGCGCGCCGCCCGCGACTGGCAAAGATGATGCAGGCGGCAAAGGCAGGCACCACCAGCACCGCCTTGAAATGATAGGACATGGCGATCATCGCCAGCGCCAGAATGGTCAGCGAGCGGCGCCATGCGGTGCCGGGGCTGGCGGTGGCGTTGGTATAGGCGATGCCGTTGAACGGAGCGAACAGATTGCCCGGCGAGCGCCAGCCTGCACTGGCAATCAACACGGCGGCGGTGGCGGCCAGAAAGATCGGCTGTTCCGGACGGCTCCACACCAGGAGCAGCGGCATCACGCCCAGACCCATCAGCGACGAGGCGATGATCGCCAGCGAATGGCGCTCGTCCGAACTGCGCCCGATCTGTTTGACCAGACGCAGCACCATGACGATAAACACAATCGCATAGCCCACGCCCGAAACGCGCACGAACAGCGGATCGGGAAAGCGCGTGTTGAAAAAGGCCGAATACCAGCGCACCGGCCACATGAAAAAGGGCGGCACGGCCAGCGTGTTGGGCCCGCAATTTTCCGAATAGAGTTTGTCCAGCCCGTCGAGCCACGCCCGTTCCTGAAGCCGCCATCCGATTTCGTCGGAATAGACCGGCAGAAACATCCCCGCGACCAGCGCGATCAGCAATCCTGCCACCACCACACGGCGCAGATTGGGAAACAGTCTGGTGTGATCAAGCGTCATGGAAACGGTGCGCGCCCCAAAAATTGCGGTTTGGATGTGGCCAAATGCAACAGGGCGCGCAAGTGGCCGATCATGCCACTTGCGCGCCCATGCTGTTCAACAGGAACTTATCGCACGCGCGGATTGCCAAAAGGCAGCGGCGGGGGTGGGCGGCGATGGCCACGCGGCAATTGCGCCTGATAGGCGCGGCCGCAATGTTCGACGCAATAGGGGAAACCGGGGTTCACCTTCTCGCCGCAGAAATGGAAATCCGGTTCGCCCGGATGGCCCATCGGCCAGCGGCAGATACGGTCGTTGAGATCCAGCAGGCTGGTCTTGTCGGCAATATCGGCGCTGGGCTTGGCGGGCACCAGACGGCGCGGCGGGGCGGGGGGAATGGGGGCCTGCTGTTCGCCCGGACCCTGACGGAGAAAGCCGCCGGGGCCGACCGAGACGATGCGCGGGGCAGGCGGGGCCGCCGGAGCATCGCCCGAAGGCGCGGCGGGCGCGGCGGCAACCGGCGCGGGGGGCGGGGCCACCGGCGCGGCGGGCGCCGGACGCGGAGCGGGGGTCGCAGCGCGGGGCGCGGGCGCTTCGACCGGGGCGGGGCGCGGCGGCGGGGCGGCCTGAACCGGGGCGGGCGCGGCTTCCTCGTGGCGATCATTCGACTTGACCGGGCTGGGGCGGGCTTTCAGCCCAAGACGGTGCGCCTTGCCGATCACGGCATTGCGCGACACGCCGCCCAATTCCTCTGCGATCTGGCTGGCGGTGGCGCCGCCTTCCCACATGCGGGTCAGTTTGTCGATGCGTTCTTCGGTCCAGCTCATGCGTGCCTTGCTGCCTTTTATCCTGAAATCTTCCGCTCGCCCTAATGTGGGGTGATTGAAAGCGCGGCGCAAGTCTTGCCAGCCCGCGCGCTACCCGATAGTCGGGCAAGCATGGCCGATCAACCCCGCAATGCCGCCCAGACCGCCGCAATCACCGATGATTCGCAGGTTCGCCCCCGTTTGAGGCAATTTCCTGTTCAAGGAGAGCCGCTGATCCATGGCATCAACCGCCTTGGCCTGTGGACTCTCTATATGAAAGAGGTGCGCCGCTTCATCAAGGTGCAGACCCAGACCATCTGGGCGCCGGCAGTGACGACTCTGCTGTTTCTGGTGATTTTCACCGTGGCGATGGGGCGCGGCGGGCGGATGGTGCTGGGGGTGAATTTCGCCACCTTTGTCGCGCCGGGCCTGATCATGATGGGCATGATGAACAATGCGTTCCAGAATGCCTCGTTCAGCTTCCTTGCGGGCAAGATCCAGGGCACGATTGTGGACTTCCTGACCCCGCCTCTGACGGCGGCCGAGTTGATGGCCGGGATGATTGCCGGGGCGATGACGCGCGGCATTCTGGTCGGGCTGGCGCTGGCAGGCGCCATGCTGCTGTGGCCGGGGGTGACGCTGGGCGTGGCCCATCCGTGGGCGGTGGTGTGGTTCGGGCTGATGGGCACGATGCTGCTCTCGCTGATCGGGCTGTTGTCCTCGGTCTGGGCGGAAAAGTTCGATCATAATGCTGCCGTCACCAATTTCGTGGTTCAGCCTCTGGCGCTGCTTTCGGGCACGTTTTATGTCATCGACAATCTTTCTCCGGCGTTTCAGTCGGTCAGCCGGGTTAACCCGTTCTTCTATGTGATTTCGGGTTTCCGCTTCGGCTTTCTGGGGCAAAGCGACATTGGCGCGACCAATCAGGCGGTGCTGCATGGCGCGCTGGGTCTGGCCGCGCTCAATGCGGTGATTGGCGTTGTGACCTATCTCGTGCTGAAATCGGGGTGGAAGCTCAAGGGCTGATCCTGTCGGCCAAGCCGGGCAACAAAAAACCCGCCGGGGCGCTCCTCGGCGGGTTTTTGTTTCCGTGGCGCTCCGGCCTCAGTGGCTCAACCCGGCGCGCAGCCTGTAGCGGGCCCCGTCAAACGGCTCGAACACCTGCGGCAGGGCAGGGTGCTCGACGGGATCGCCGCCTGTGTCGCGGATCAGGTTCTGTTGGCTGACATAGGCGATATAGCTGTCCTCCTCGCTCTCTGCAAAGAGGTGGTAATAGGGCTGGTCGCGGTCGGGGCGCAGCTCTTGCGGGATGGATTCGTACCATTCCTCGCTGTTGGCGAACACCGGATCGATATCGAACACCACGCCGCGAAAATCATGGTCGCGGTGGCGTACAACATCGCCGATGGCAAAGCGGGCTCGTGCGGCGCGGGGTACGTCGATCCGACGTCCAGCCTGGGGAGAGAAGAAACTCGTTCTGTCCATGATGGGAAATATAGGCCTGTTGCAGCGCAAAACAAGGCGCCCGTCAGAAAATCCACAATCATGTGAAATTAGGGCTTGGCAAGGTATGATTCGTTGGCTAGAGGGCGGCTCCCGACCGGGACGAAGCCCTTGCGGTTTCATCCAAAACCTCTGCGGAGAGGTGGCAGAGTGGTCAAATGCACCGCACTCGAAATGCGGCATACTCGTGAGGGTATCCAGGGTTCGAATCCCTGCCTCTCCGCCACACACCCCTCCAGAGGGGTGCGCAGCAGTCCACTCGGATTGACGTTTTCTCTTCAAAACCGACACTTAACGGCCTGAGGCGACCATGGTCGTCCATACGCCTCCATGCATGGCGTGGGTTCGATTCGTGGTCTCGGCGTTTGGAAAACGTGGTTCGGAGATGGCCATGCCCCGCGACGCAAAAATTCGTGCGGCAAAGCCTCGCGACAAGGTCGGCAAACTGACCGACAGCCACCGGCTTTACCTACTGTTGCGGCCGACCGGCTCCAAATGTTGATTAGCGCGGAGAATTGCCCCAGACTATGGGCTGTCGGTCGTCAATCAAGCCCGGATCAACCAGCGTTTGCAGCAATGCATGCCATATGCCCTGCTCAGCCCAACGGTGGCAGCGGACATAGGCGCAAGGTTCATTTGCCCCGGTCTTTGCGCATGTCCCGCCTTGGGCAACCGATCCGCAGGACATGCAGCATGGCGTTTAGGAAGGTCCTATGGTCGCCCGCCACACGGCAATGGCGTCTCCGCTCGGATGGCAAAGCGGCCCGATCAGATACCATTTCTCATCCGTCAAATCGCCTCGGCCGATCATAGCCTCCCGCAAAAAACGCTGAATCAGACTGCAACGCCATTGGAAATCCCTTTGGTCAACATGGATCAGGCGGCTGGCTTGCCGCTGGTTTGCGCCTTGGCATGGAGGCGGCATCTTCACGCTCATCGGGTGTTCATTTGCGGTCTGAATACCCACACAGTGCAAAGGCCAATGGTGGAGAAGTCGCGTGCCCGTTATCAGCTATCGATCCTATGGTGATCGCTCCGATCCGCAGCAGATCCGCATCACCGTGCCCGGCTGGGCGGGCGCGTCCGAACAACGTGTCGACGGCAGCCACGAACAGCCCTGGCACTGTATCCCTTTTTCAGAAAGCGCGCGTTACGGCGTGGAACTGCTCTATCCCTTCGACCCGGAGCTTCGCGTGCGCTCGGTCGACGGCAAAGTCGTGCTGGAGGCGGATTGGGGCGCCCCGCCCGAAGAAGGAGCGATGTGGCCGCCGTTCCGCGCCTTTGGCGAGGACTATTATTCCTATCAACTCTCGCTCGATCTGGCCGCGCCGCCGGGATGGGCGATCCGTTGTGAACCGCACCCTCGATTTTTCACCGATGCAACCAACGCGACCCCACTTGCCGTTCCGGCGCTGATCCGCAGCGAGTGGTGGCCGATGATCAATTTCTGCATCTTCAAGGCCCCGCCGCCCGGGACCACCCACGTATTTCGCAAGGGCGAGCCTTTCATCAGCTTCATCTGCATTCCTGCCGAGCCTGACCTTGAATTGCAGGCGATGGGGCGCGAAGAGGCCGCGCAGCGGGAAATGCGATCGCGCCGCCTGTCGGCAAGCCGCGATGCTCTGGCCGAGGGGACGCGCTGGCTGTCCTCGACGAACACCGTGTTTGACGGGACCTATCGCAACATGGCGAGGGCGGCCCGCGCTCACGCCAAGCAGAAACGCGGTGAGTAGCCGCTCTGGCGGGGCAGGAGGCGCTGGCTGAACTTGGGATGTCAGACGGGTTCAGCGATGGGTCAAGGCCAGTCCATTATCCCTGCTTGTGTTGCCAGTGAAGCGGAAGCCCCCGGCTTTCCGCGTCGTGACGCAAGGAGCAAGCGTATGACCGGAAAAACCCACATTCTTTCAGGCGCAGCGGCATTGGCGATTGCCGCCTCCGCCTTCGCCGCCCCGCCCGCCTTTGCGGCCCCGGTGCCGCCTGCCGCGTCCTATGCCGATCTGTTCGAGCCGGTGCCGGATGCAGCGGCCCGGCTGAACGCCGCAGACGCTGCCGCAGCGTCCCAGCCGCGCATGATCGAGGCCCAGTATTGGCGGGACGACGGCCGCTACTATCACCACCATCATCACCATCACCACCATCATCACAGCGCGCGCTGGTTCTATGATAATGGCTATGTGTGGAGCGGATGGGGCTGGGTCCCGCGGCCGGTGTACCACCATCACCACCATCACCACCATCACCACCATCACCACCATCATCATCACCATCACCAATATTATCGCTGGTGATTGCGATGGGCTCGCGCCCTGCCGGGGGTGCGGGCCGCCCGCTTTGACACGCCAATATCTACTGCGGTTTGGTGGGGCCCGAATGGACCCGGCACCTGACTGACGGCGAACAGTCGCACCGATCAGGCAGTGGCGGTGATGATTTCCACGCGCGCCGGCATCCAGACGGCGCCATCGCGCAAGTTGGCGGCGCAAACTGCGGTCATACGGTCATGGGCCTCGGCCTGTTCGCGGGCTCCGGCGTCGGCCAGCGGCCCGGCCGCAGACGAGGATGCAAGTAGAAATTCCGCTGCCGCATCGGGCGTCATCCCGCCGCCGACCTGCAGGTCGCCGCGCCAGGTCTTGGCGGCGCAATCGCGAAACCCGGCGGCGTCCAGCAGCGCGATCAACCTTGATGGATCGCCATAGCGGCAGGGCCCGGGCGCATCCGGGTCGGGCTGGGGCAGATCGATCACCGCCGCCACCGCATCGCGCACACTGGCCATAAAGGCCACCTCTTTGCCGGGCCCCCAAACCGCGAAAGCCAGCTTGCCGCCCGGCCGCAGCCAGTGGTGCAGATTGGCAAAGGCAAGTTCCGGCGCCTCGAAGAACATGACCCCGAAGCGCGATGCGAGGCGATCGAACTTTTCCGCAGGCCGGAAACTGGCGACATCGGCAAGGGTGAAGCGCGCGATGCTGCCCGCACGGGCTTTGGCCGCCTCGACAAGATCCGGCGAAATGTCAAAACCCTCGATCGTGCTGCCGGGCGTGGCGGCGGCAATGGCGCGCGTTGTGGCGCCGCCGCCCGCCCCGATCTCCGCGATCCGTAAATGCCCGGCAAGATCGAGCGCGGCGATCAACGGGGCATTGATCGGTGCAAGCATCGCCTCCATCGGATCGAGTTGGTCGCGCCATTTCACGCCGCGCGTTTCGGCCCAGGTTTGACTGGATGGAGATTGGGTGTCCGCCATCATATGACCTCGTCGAAGTTGGCCCCCGTGATATGGGCGGCGCTGTGATAAGTCCAGACCGGCGTTTGGGGGCCATGGCGCATCCTGCCCCGTCAAAGGTGGGTGCGAGAGCCTTGCAGGCCATTGCAGGCTCATTGCAAGTTCCGGACAAGTGTTTCGGATCCGATATATAGAAAACTTGACATGCCGTTCATTTTTTTGTTGGTCTCACCCCGAGAGAGGCGATCGCTCCGAAGCCGGCTTTGTACGTCGGCGATGGTGCGGCGTGATTAAAATCAGAACATTACGGCAGGACGAAAAAGCCCTTCACTTTCCTTCCGGCTGAGGAGCCCGATGGTGATGCAATGTGCTGATGCTCTCGTGTTGACGGTTTGCGGCCGCAGGGGCGGCCTATGAGATCTCGTCGCATTCTTGCCGGGGTGGTCCTGCTGTTGCTGGCGGCGGTGGCCTATTGGGCATGGCACCATTTTATGGATCGCGCCGCCCTTCCCGAATGGGTCTTGCACAGCAATGGCCGGATCGAGATGACCCGGACCGATATTGCGGTGAAATATCCCGGGCGGCTGACCTCCCTGACGGTCCGCGAAGGCGATCTGGTTCAGGCGGGGCAGGTCGTGGCCGAGCAGGACGATGCGGATGTGCTGGCCCAGCTTGATGCGGCCAGAGCCTCGCGCGAAAGGGCATTGGGCGGCCTTGCCCGCGCGCGGGGCGAGCAGGCCGCGCATCGCAGTCAGGCCGAACTCGCCCGGCTCAACTGGTCGGAAACCGCCGCGCTCCATGCGCGCGACATGGTTTCCGATGTGGAGCTGAAACAGCGCAATCTGGCGCTGGCGGGCGAGGCAGGCGGGTATGAGGCGGCAGGCGGCGCCATTGGCGAGGCGCGCGGCGCGATTGCCCAGGCCGATGCCCAGATCCGGCTGGTTTCGGCCATCCGCGCCGATCTGCATATCCGGGCGCCGGGTCCGGGCCGGGTGGAATATCGCATTGTGGAGCCGGGCGCGATGATGGCTCCCGGCGGCAAGCTCTTGTCGATCGTCAACCCCGATGATGTCTATCTGACCATCTTCGTGCCCTCTGCCGTTGTCTCGCGCATCCGGATCGGCGATGAGGCGCGTATTGTGCCGCAGGGTTTTACCCACGCCTTGCCCGCCCGCGTCGGCTTTGTCTCGCCCGAGGCGCAGTTCACGCCCAAATTCGTTGAGACCGCCAATGAGCGCGACAACCTCTCCTATCGGGTGAAGCTGCAGATACCTGTGGAGGTGGCGCGGCGGTTTGCGGGCGTGCTGAAGGCCGGGATGACGGCCGATGGCTATGTCCGCACCGATCCGGGCAAATCCTGGTCTTTACTGGGGCCTGATCTGGGAACAGCGGGGCGATGACCGGGGCGGAGGGCATGGGCGCAATGGCCATCACCCTTGAGGATGTTTCCCATCATTATGGCCCGGTTCAGTCCCTTGAAAATGTCAGCCTGCAATTGCCGCGCGGCGGGGCGGTTGCCTTTGTCGGGCCCGATGGGGTGGGCAAATCCACGCTGCTGGGCCTGATTTCCGGCGTGAAGCGGGTTCAGCAGGGCAGGGTCGGCGTCCTTGGCTTCGACCTTGCGCGGCGGGGCGACCGTTCCGCATTCCTGTCCCGCGTGGCCTATATGCCGCAGGGGTTGGGGCGCAATCTCTACCCCACGCTGTCCGTCGCCGAGAATATCGACTTTTTCGGCCGCCTGTTCGGGCTGGGCGGGGCCGAACGGCGCGCGCATATGCAGCGCCTGCTGGAGGCGACGGGGCTTGCGCCCTTTCCTGACCGGCCGGCGGGCAAGCTGTCGGGCGGGATGAAGCAGAAACTGGGCCTGTGCTGCGCGCTGGTTCATGACCCGGACCTGCTGATTCTGGACGAGCCGACAACGGGCGTCGATCCCCTGTCGCGGCGACAGTTCTGGGAACTGGTCGATGCCATGCGGGCCGAGCGGCCCGAACTGACCGTGCTGGTCTCGACCGCCTATATGGAAGAGGCCGAGCGCTTCGATCATCTGGTGGCGATGGATGATGGGCGCATCATCGCGCAGGGGCCGACGCGCGACATTCTGGCGCAAACCGGGGCCGCCACGCTGGAGCAAGCCTATATCAGCCTGCTGCCCGAGGCGAAGCGGCCTGCGGGTGAATTGATGAATGTCGCGCCATGGCAGGACAAGGGCGAGGCGCCCGCGATAGAAGCGCAGCATCTGGTGCGCCGGTTCGGCGATTTCGTGGCGGTCGATGATGTCAGCTTTCGGATCGGCCGGGGCGAGATCTTCGGCTTTCTGGGCTCGAACGGTTGCGGCAAGACCACGACCATGAAGATGCTGACCGGATTGCTCGATGCGAGCAGCGGGACCGCAACCCTGTTCGGGCGGCCGATCACCGCCGGAGACATGCAGACGAGGATGCGTGTCGGCTATATGTCGCAGGCTTTTTCGCTCTATGAAGAATTGACCGTCGAGCAGAATCTGGCTCTGCACGCCCGCCTCTATCGCGTGCCGCAGGCCGAGGCGGGGGCGCTGGTGAATGAGGTGATGGCGCAATATGCGCTGCTCGATCATGCCCGCGCCCTGCCTGCCGCGCTGCCGTTGGGCATACGCCAGCGGCTGCAACTGGCGGCGGCCTGTCTGCACAAGCCCGAAATCCTGATCCTTGACGAGCCGACCTCGGGCGTCGATCCGGCGGCCCGCGACATGTTCTGGGGCCATTTGCTGCGCCTCTCGCGCGAGGATGGCGTGACCATCTTTGTCTCGACCCATTTCATGAACGAGGCCGAGCGGTGCGACCGGATTTCGCTGATGGATCGCGGGCGGGTGCTGGCGGTGGGAACACCGGCCGAACTGACGCGCCAATATCATGCGCAGCGTTTGGAGGATGCCTTCATTGCGGTGCTGGAGGATAATTCGGCCGAAGCGGCGACCGCCGCGACCCCGAAACCGGCCGGGCCGGAACAGGGCGTGGCCGACAACAGGCAGGGCGGATTGGCCGGATGGCTGGGCTTCGCCTGGGCCTTTGCCCGGCGCGAGGCGACCGAGCTGGCGCGCGACCGCATCCGCATGGGCTTTGCGCTGGCGGGGCCGATCATCCTCTTGTGCATTTGCGCCTTCAGCATTTCCTTTGACGTGCAGAACATCCGCATGGCGGTGCTCGACCACGATCAGAGCGCGACCAGCCGCGATCTGATCCGCCGCTTTGAGGGTTCACGCTATTTCGTGGAAACCCGCCCCGTAGAAAGCGAGGAAGACGCGCATGTGCGCCTGCGTGAGGGCCGCGTCCAGATGGTGCTGGATATTCCGCCCGCCTTTGGGCGCGATCTGGCCGCGGGGCGCAAGCCGGATCTGGGGGTTTTCATCGATGGCGCCAGCCCCTTTCTGGCCGCAAACATCCAGGGTTATGCCGATGCGATCATTCTGGCCTATTCGCTTGACAGGCTCGGGGCCGCCTCCACCGCAGTCGCGCTGCCCGCCTCGATCGAGCCGCGTTTCATCTACAATCAGGATTTTCGCAGCATCTATGCCATCACGCCGGGCGTGCTGATGCTGACGATGATCCTGATCCCCGCGATGCTGACGGCGCTTGGCATCGTGCGCGAAAAGGAGATCGGCTCGATCATCAACCTCTATGCCTCGCCTGCGGGGGCCGGGGCGTTCCTGATCGGCAAGCAGGCCCCCTATGTCGCTCTGGCCATGGTCAGTTACGCCAGCCTTGTGGCCCTGATCGTGACCGTTCTGGGGGTGCCGCTCAAAGGGTCGCTGCTGGCACTGACGGTGGGGGCGCTGCTGTTCGTGCTGGCGTCCACGGGCCTTGGCATGATGATCTCGACCTTTGTGCGCACACAGGTCGCCGCGATTTTCGCCACCGCGCTGATCTGCCTCATCCCTTCGGTGAATTTTTCGGGCCTGCTCTATCCGGTCTCGACGCTCCTCGACGGCAGCTATTGGATCGGCGTCATCTTTCCCTCCTCGTGGTTTCAGATCATCAGTCTGGGCACCTTTACCAAGGGTCTTGGTCTGGCCAGTTTCGGCACAGCCTATCTGGCGCTGGGGCTGTTTGCCCTCATGGTCATCATGGCCTCACGGCTCATGCTCGGAAAGCAGGAGACATGAGGCGTTGGCTGATCAATGTCCGGTTGCTCGGCGTCAAGGAACTGCGCAGCGTTCTTAGGGATGTGACGCTGATGGCGCTGATCCTGTTTGCCTTTACCATCGCCATCCAACTGGTCGCCACCGGGCTCAAGGCCGAGGTGTCCAATGCCTCGGTGGCGATCGTTGATGATGATCACAGCGAATTGTCGCGGCGCCTGCGCGATGCGGTCCGCCCGCCTTATTTCAAGCCGCCGGCTGACATTGCCCGCGGGGATGTCTCGGCTGCGATGGACGCGGGCCGCTATATTTTCGTGATCGAGATCCCGCCGCGCTTTCAGGCCGATGTGCTGGCCCGGCGCAGCCCGGCGGTCCAGATTCTGGTCGATGCCACGGCCATGACGCAGGCCGGGCTGGGGGCTGTCGATTTCCAGCGGATCTTTGCCGCCGAGACGCTCGATTTCCTCCATGCGCGCGGCTTGCTGGCGGCTCTGCCCGTCACGGTGAGCAGCCAGATCTTCTTTAACCCCAATTCGCAATCGGCCTGGTACAGTTCGGTGATGCAGATCGTGACGAATGTGACGGTCCTCTCGATCATCCTTGTCGGCGCGGCGGTGATCCGCGAGCGCGAGCATGGCACGATCGAACATCTGCTGGTCATGCCCGTCCGCGCCAGTGAAATCGCCTTTTCCAAGATTCTGGCCAATGGTCTGGTCATCTTTCTGGCCTCGATCGCCTCGCTGTGGTTCGTGGTGCATGGGGCTCTGGCCGTGCCGCTGGCGGGCTCTCTGGCGCTCTTTGCGGGCGCGATGGTGCTCTATCTCTTTTCGGTCACGTCGCTGGGCATGTGGATGGCGACGCTGGCGCCCTCCATGCCGCAATTCGGCCTGTTTGCCGTGCCGGTCTATGCCATCGCCTATCTGCTGTCCGGGGCCGCCACGCCGCTTGAGAGCATGCCGCCCGCCATCCAGATCGTGGCAAGGCTGCTGCCCACCACCCAATTTGTCAGCCTTTCGCAGGCGGTGCTTTATCGCGGCGCGCAAACCGCCACCGTATGGCCCGAACTGGCCATGATCTGCGGCTGGGGCGTGCTGTTTGTTGCCCTTGCGGTGCAGCGCTTCCGCTCGATGCTGGAGCGTCAGGGATGAAGGCGAAAATCATGCATAAAGGCCCAAAGATGACCCTGCACGCGTTGCTGGCGGCGGGGACGGCGCTTGGTCTGGCGGCTTGCGCCTCGTCGCCTCCTCTGGCCTCGCCTCAGGCGACGGTTTCCCCGCCCGCGCGCCTCGTCGCGCCCGAGGCCGGTCTGCCATCGGCGGGCGCCCCCGACCGGTGGTGGACCCTTTGGGGCGATCCCGGACTGGACGCGCTGGTCGAAAAGGCGCTCGTCGCCAATGCCGATATCCGCGTGGCGCAGGCTCATGTCAGGGCGGCAAGGGCGCTCGTGTCCGTTTCGGAGGCGGCTCTCTATCCCACCGTCGCGGCCAATGGCGCGGCGTGGGGAACGCTGGCCGATACCGGGGCCGATGGCGCTCTGGGCTCGCTCCTTGCGCCTTTTTCCGAAGGGAACACGGGCGCGGGCTATCTTGTCGGGCTTGGCGCGCAATGGGAGCCGGACGTGTTCGGCGGCCGCCATGCCGATGCCGAAGCGGCCAGAGCCCTTGCCGACAGCGCGCAATGGCTGGCCCATGGCGTCGCGCTGACCGTGATCGGCGATGTGGTTGAAAATTATCAGCAATGGCAGGGGTTGCGCCGCCGCCTGACCATCCTCGATCAAAGCATCGCCTCGGCCCGGCTTTTGGCCGATTATCTGTCCGCCCGGCAAAGGATCGGACAGGCCAAGGCGCTGGATGTGACCAAGGCGCAGGCGGCGCTGGCCTCGCTGGAGGCGGGCCGAGCGCCCCTCCTGTCGTTGATCGACGCGCGGCGCAGGCGGCTTGCCGTGCTGGCAGGAGACTTGCCCGAAACGCTGCCCGCGCAGGCGGCCAGCGCGGATTTGCTGGTGCCGCCGCCGCCCGCCGGTCAGTTTCCCTCGGCGATCCTTGAGCGCCGCCCCGATGTGCGCGCTCGAAAGCTGATTGTTGCCGCGCGGGCCGCCCGGTTGAAAAGTCTGAAGGCGGATCTGATGCCGCGTTTCGGGATCAGTTTCATGGGGCAGGATGGCCATATCGCCTTGTCGGGCCTGCCCGGCTTTGGCGGCCCGCTTGGCCTGGTTGGCGTCAAGGCCAGCGTCCCGATCTTCACCGGCGGCTTGCTGCGCGGGCGGATCGCGGCAGGCCATGGCGAATTGGAGGCGGCGCTGGCCGGGCAGGACCGTGCCATCCTGCTGGCGCTTGAAGAGGTGGAGACCGCCTATGCCTTGCGCACCGGGCTCGATGCCCGTCTGCGCGGGTTTGAGCAGGCCCGCGACCTCTCCGCCCGCCGGGTCGATCAGGCGCAGGCCTTCTATCGCGCGGGGCGCATGGCCTTGGGCGATGTGCTGCAGGCGCGGCTCGACGCCTTTGCCGATGCCGACAAGGTGGAGCAGGCCAAGGTGGCGCAGGGCAGCGCCACCGTTCAGCTTTACCGGGCGATTGCCGGTGGTTGGGGACAGGCATCACAGACCGGCCCGAACGCATCAGAAGGAGCGCACCCATGAACGACAGCCACTCCGCCCATGAGGCCGCCGATCCGCTCGAAGGGGTGGCCCGCACTCTTGATCGCGCCTCTTTTGCCGCCATTGCCGGTGTCACGGGCGGGCTCTCGCCCTTTACCGTGGCGCAGGCGCTCTCGGACTGGGCGCTGCATCTGGCGGTATCGCCGGGGCGGCGGCTGGAACTGGCGGCCAAGGCTTTGCGCAAAACCCTGCGTGTGGCCGATTATGTCGCCCATGGCGCCGATGGCGATCATCCCGCGATTGAGCCCCTGCCGCAGGATCGCCGCTTTGACGATCCGGCATGGAAAGCGGCGCCCTATAATCTGATCGCGCAATCCTTTTTGATGACGCAGCAATGGTGGCATGCGGCCACCACCGGCATTGCAGGCGTCACCGCTCGCCATGAGGCGGTGACATCTTTCACCCTGCGCCAGATCCTCGACATGCTGGCGCCCAGCAATTTCGTCCTGACGAATCCTGTGCTGCAAAAGCGGATTGCCGATACGGGCGGCATGTGTCTGGTCGAGGGCGCAAGGCTGCTGATGGCCGATGTCGAAGCGCTTGCCCGCGGCACGGCGCAGACGGGCGAGCAGCCACTGCAGGCCGGGCGCGACATTGCGGCGACCAAAGGCAAGGTGATCTACCGCAACCGCCTGATGGAGCTGATCCAGTATGAGCCGACCACCGCGACGGTCCGGCCCGAGCCGGTGCTGATCGTACCGGCCTGGATCATGAAATATTATATTCTCGACCTCTCGCCGCATAATTCCCTGATCGCCTGGCTGGTGGGGCAGGGCTATACGGTCTTCGCGATTTCATGGCACAATCCCGGCGGCGCGGATCGCGATCTGACCATGGAGGATTATCGCCTGCTGGGGCCGATGGCCGCGCTGGACGCCATTGGCGCGATTACCGGCGCGCCGAAAATTCATGCGCTGGGCTATTGCCTTGGCGGCACGCTGATGACCATTGCGGCGGCGGCCATGGCGCGCGATGGCGACGAGCGACTGGCCGGCTTGACCTTGCTGGCCGCGCAAACCGAATTCAGCGAGCCGGGCGAGCTTGGCCTCTTCATCGATGAGGCGCAGTTGAACCTGCTCGACAGCATGATGTGGGAGCGCGGCTATCTCGACAGCGGGCAGATGGGCGGCGCGTTCCAGATGCTGCGTTCCAACGATCTGGTCTGGTCGCGCATCCTGAACGAATATCTGATGGGTGAGCGGCCAGCGTCCAGCGACCTGATGGTCTGGAATGCCGATGGCACGCGGATGCCCTTTGCGATGCACAGCGAATATCTGCGCAAGCTGTTCCTCAGGAACGATCTGGCCGAGGGGCGCTTTGTGGCGGGCGATCAGCCGGTCAGCCTGTCGGCGCTCAAAGCCCCGATGTTCGTGGTGGGCACACAGACCGACCATGTCGCCCCATGGCGTTCGGTCCATAAGATCCACATGCTGACCGATGCGGAAATATGTTTCGTGCTGACCAATGGCGGCCATAATGCGGGCATCGTTTCGGAGCCGGGGCACAAACACCGCCATTACCAGCTCCTGATGCGTCCGGCCTGCGGCCCGGCCCTTGCGCCCGATATGTGGCAGGCGCAGGCCTCCGATCACCCCGGCTCGTGGTGGGAGGCATGGGGGCAATGGCTTGATGCAAGATCCGGCGCTGCTGTCGCTCCACCGCCGATGGGCGCGCCGGACAAGGGCTATGCCCCGCTGGCCGATGCGCCGGGCAGCTATATTCTGGAGAAGTGATGATGACGACGACTCCCGCCATGATCGAGAACCGCACCTTTGACGAGATCGCGATCGGCGATACCGCCAGCCTTTCGCGCACGCTCAGCCAGCGCGACATTCAGCTTTTCGCGCTGGTGTCCGGAGACGTCAATCCCGCCCATCTCGACCCGGAATTTGCCGAGGGCGACATGTTTCACCACGTCATCGCGCATGGCATGTGGGGGGGCGGGCTGATTTCCGCCGTGCTGGGCACCGAATTGCCGGGGCCGGGCACGATCTATCTGGAACAGAGCCTGCGCTTTTTGCGGCCTGTGGCGGTGGGGGACACGATCACGGCGCGTCTCACCGTTTCGTCAAAGGCCGAGCAGCACCATATCGTTACGCTCGATTGTCTGTGCACCAATCAGGCGGGCGAAGAGGTCATCAGCGGCGTGGCAACCGTCAAGGCGCCCACCCAAAAGGTGTGCCGCCCGCGCGCCAGCCTGCCCGATGTCAGCCTGTCGAGCCATGATGCCTATCGCCGGTTGATGACAGCGGCCAAGGACGCCCATCCGGTGACCACCGCAATCGCCCATCCGTGCAGCGCGGCGGCCATTGCCGCTGTTGCCGAGGCGGTGGAGGCCGGACTGATCGTGCCCATTCTGGTCGGCCCCGAGGCCCGCATTCGGGCCACAGCGCAGGAGGCCGGGGTGGATATTGCCTCCTACCGCATCGTTGATGCGCCCCACAGCCATGCGGCCGCAGCGGCGGCGGTGGCACTGGTCCGAACCGGAGAGGCCGGGCTGCTGATGAAGGGGTCGCTCCATACCGACGAATTGATGGCGGCCGTGGTCGCGCGCGAGACAGGGTTGCGCACGGAAAGGCGGATCAGCCATGTCTATCTGATGGACGTGCCGGGCCATCCAAGGCCCTTGCTGATCACCGATGCGGCGGTCAATATCGCGCCGACCCTGATCGAAAAGGCCGATATCATCCGCAATGCGATCGACCTTGCCCATGTGATCGGCATAGAACAGCCCAAGGTGGCCATTCTTTCGGCTGTGGAAATGGTGAACCCGGCCATTGCCTCGACGATCGACGCGGCGGCGCTGTGCAAGATGGCGGATCGGGGCGAGTTTGCAGGCGCGCTGCTCGATGGCCCGCTGGCCTTTGACAATGCCATCAACGAAGGCGCGGCCAAGGAAAAAGGCATCGTCTCGCCCGTTACGGGCAAGGCGGAAATCCTCGTGGTTCCCAATCTTGAGGCGGGCAATATGCTGGCCAAGCAACTGACCTTTCTGGGCGGGGCGGATGCGGCGGGCATCGTGCTGGGCGCGCGGGTGCCGATCATCCTGACCAGCCGGGCCGACAGTCTGAGCACGCGCCTGGCTTCCTGCGCGGTGGCTGTGCTGCTGGCCCATGCCGGGACGAAGGCGGCGCCCGGCCTGTTCCGGCCTGCCCTGTGAGCCGCGCCCTTATCAGCCTCAACTCAGGCTCATCGAGCATCAAATTCGGCCTTTACACGCTGGAGCAGGACGGGCCGCGCCACGCGGCGGGCGGCAAGTTGGAAGGGATCGGCAGCGATCCGCGCATCCTTGTCCGCAAGGATGACGGCGAGGTGCTGCTCGAAAAATCATGGCCGGGCGGGGCGGGGCTGACTCATGAGGATCTGTTGGGCGAACTCTATGGCTGGGCGCAGGATCATCTGAGCGAGCATGAGATCGTCGCGGTGGGGCACCGGGTGGTGCATGGCGGCGGAGTTTTCCGCGCGCCGCAAAGGATTGATCCGGCTCTTGTCGAGAGGCTTGAGGCGTTCTCTCCGCTTGCGCCGCTGCATCAACCCCATAATCTGGCCGCCATCCGCGAGATCGCCCGCATGGCGCCGCATCTCCTTCAGGTCGCCTGTTTCGATACCGCGTTTCATCATGCGATGCCTGCGGTGGCCACGCGATTGCCCCTGCCGCGTCGGTTCGCGGAAAAAGGGGTTCGGCGCTACGGCTTTCATGGCCTGTCCTATGAATATATCGCCCGGCGTCTGGGCGACATCGATCCCGGATTGGCCAAGGGGCGGGTGATCGTCGCCCATCTGGGCAATGGGGCCAGCCTTTGCGCGATGCGCGATGGGGCCAGTATCGACACGACCATGGGGTTCACCGCGCTAGACGGGCTGATGATGGGCACGCGCAGCGGGGCGCTGGACCCCGGCGCCGTCCTGCATCTGATGCTTCAGAAAGGGATGAGCGCGCGGCAGGTCGAAGCTCTGCTCTATGGCCAGTCGGGGCTGCTGGGCGTGTCCGGCGTATCGGGCGATATGCGGGTTCTCCATGCCAGCGCGGACCCGCATGCGAAGGAGGCGATAGAACTGTTCGTCTGGACCGTGGCGCGCCATATGGCCGCTCTGATCGGCTCGCTTGAGGGGCTGGACGGCATCGTCTTTACCGCCGGGATTGGCGAGAACGATCCAGCCATCCGGGCGGCGATCTGCGCGCGCATGGCATGGGCGGGCATTATTCTGGACGAGGCGGCCAATGCCGCCAATGCCCCCGTGATCACCCGGCCCGACAGCCGCATCGCGGTACGGGTCATCCCCACCGATGAAGAACGCATGATTGCATTCCACACTTTCAACATTCTGGATGATCAGCAGGGAGCAAGGTCATGAAACCGTTGGTAGATCTTTCGGGCAAGCGCGGCCTTGTGGTGGGCATCGCCAACGAACACAGCATTGCCGCAGGATGCGCGGCGGCCTTTGCGCAATGCGGCGCCACGCTGGCGGCAACCTATCTGAACGATAAGGCCAAGCCCTTTGTCGAGCCGGTGGCCGAGCGGTTGGGCATGGATTGGCTGGCGCCCTGCGACGTGCGCGAACCGGGCCAGCTTGAAGCGCTGTTCGATGAGGTGAGGGCGCGTTGGGGAAAGCTGGACTTTCTGCTCCATTCCATCGCCTTTGCGCCGAGGGAGGATCTGCAGGGCCGGGTTGTGGATTGTTCTGCGCAAGGCTTTGCTCTGGCCATGGACGTGTCATGCCACAGCTTTTTGCGCATGGCGCGGTTGGCCGAACCGCTGATGCCGGATGGGGGCTGCCTTATGTGCGTGACCTTCTACGGCTCGGAACGGGTGGTGGCGCATTACAATCTGATGGGTCCGGTCAAGGCCGCTCTGGAAAGCGCGACCCGCTATGTCGCGGCCGAATTAGGCTCCAAGGGCATCCGCGCCCATGCCCTGTCGCCCGGCCCGATTGCAACGCGCGCGGCCAGCGGCATCGACCGCTTTGACGAATTGCTGGAGCGTGCCGCCGCCGCCGCTCCGGCTGGAACGCTGGTGTCGATTGAGGATGTCGGCGCGCTTGCCGCCTTTCTGGCCAGCGATGCCGCGCGCCATATCACGGGCACCATCGTTCCTGTTGACGCCGGACAGCAATTGATGGCCTAAGCGCGGCTCAAAATTCCCCCGAGCCCAAGAGTGCCAGATGCCGAACCAGAGAAAGGCGCCCTACAGCCTGTCCGAGAAGCGCGGGATGACCCGCGCGCAGAATATGGAAAAGATCGAGGCGGCGGCGTGGAAGGTTTTTGCAACGCTTGGGCTTGATAGCGCCACGGTGCGCGACATTGTGAACGAAAGCGGCGTTTCGGCCGGAAGTTTCTACAATTATTACCGCACCAAGGAGGCGGTGTTTGACAAGCTGGTCGCCCGCCTGATCGAGCGCATCCGCCTTGAGATCGCGGCGGCCAGAGCGGGCGCGCAGGATATCGAGACGATGCTGCGTCAGGGCTATGGCGCCTTCATGAACATGCTGCTGTCTTTGCCGGGAGGCGCTGAATTCTTTGAAAGAAACCAGCAGCATATAAGATCGAGACTGTTCGGGTCAGCGCAGATCAGGGCTTTGCTGGCGGATATTGAAATGGACGTTGCGGAACTGGGCGTGCTCGAGAGCCTCTCGGAAAGCGAGCGCAAACTCCTTGTCTCGATCATGTTTGCCACCGGCACGGAGGCCATATTCGGCGCCTTGAAAACCCGCGACGCCGACATTGAGGGCCTGGCCCGGTTTCTCGCCAGACTGCTGACCCACGGTATCGAAGGATGTGGGAAGGGTTGAAGGAAACCCTCTTCAGACAAGCCGGCGCCCCCGGTGCTGTCCTGTTGCGAGGGTCCAGCCAAGGGGCCTGAACGTCCGCCATGGCGGCGTGCAGGTCACGGCATATTTCGCGCACCCGCAAGGCTGCGACATTTGATGCTGTAAAATTGCTCACATGACAGATTGTTGAAAGCAAGGAGCGGCTAGAAGGCGCTCGCGGAATATCGGGAGAGCCAACTGTGAATTATGCGATCAAGCACGTCCTTGCGGCGGGGCTGTCTTTGCTGGCGTTGCTGCCGGTGACGGCGCGGGCCGCCGACGAGGAAATTCAGGTCTATGTCGATGATATGGGCGCGCCCGGCTCTTTCGGGCTGGATGTGCACAACAATTATGTTTTCAGCGGCAGAAGCACGCGGATGGACGACCCGCTGGCGCAGGACAGCCTGCACCGCTTTCGCGTCACGCCCGAATTCTCCTATGGCATTTCCGATAATCTTGAGGCCGGCCTTTACCTGCCGCTCGGTTCGGTCGACCGCGATGGCCATGTCAGCGTCGATGGGGTCAAGGCTCGCCTGAAATATATCGCCCATCCGTCGGGCAATCCCGATGTCTGGTATGGCGTCAATTTCGAACTGGGGCGCGTTGGGCGGGTCTATGACGTCAACCCGTGGAATGCCGAGTTGAAGGGCATGATCGGCACAAGGCGGGGGCGCTGGCTGCTGGCGGGCAATGTGAATGTCGATTTTGTGGTTTCCGGCCCGCAGCCTTCGCCCGCCACGGTCGAGATCGCGACCAAGATCGCCTATTCCCTCACCCCAAAAGTCTCGCTTGGTGTGGAAGGATACAATGGCATCGGCACATTCCGCCAGCCATTCCAGATGGGCCAGAGCGACCAGACCGTGATGGGGGCAATGGATGTGCAATTGGGCGAATGGGATCTCAATCTGGGCGTGGGCGAGGGATTTGGCAGCAATCCCGACCATCTGATCGTCAAGGCCATCGTCGGCGTGCCGATCGACCGCCTGTTCCATCACAGCCACCGCTGATCAAGGCCCCGCCAGCGTCCTTTGCCAGCGTTTGATCAGCAAATCATGGGTGAGGCGGTCCTGTCCCGCCAGCAGCGGCGGCCCCACTTCAATGGCCAGAGTGGGCCGCCCCGCCGTATTCAGCCCGGCCGGGGGGGCGACATCGGCGCGCACCGGCGCCATGCCCATGGCCTTGATCTGCCGCTGGCCGCGCGGGCTGAGCAGGTAATCCAGAAAAAGCCGCGCGCCATTGGGATGGGCCGCCGCCTTGGGGATCATCACGATGCGCGACATGATGAGCGTGTAATCCGAGGGCAGAATGACGCCGATGTCGGGATGATGCAGCGATTCTTCGAGCGCATAGGAGCCGATGATATTATAGCCCACCAGCGCATGGCCCGCGGCCACATCGCGCAGAATTTCCTCGGCCGTGGCAAAACCGCGCAGGTGATTGGCCCCCATCGCGCGGATCAATTGCCAGATGGCGGGCGATGCCTGGCGGTCCTGGGTGAAATAGAGATAGCCCACGGCCGAACGGGTGACATCATAGCTGGCGATGCGGCCGTCAAGCCGCGCCGGTTTGGCCTCCAGCATCGCGGTCAACTGGGCATGGTCGCGCGGGGCCTGCGCATCGGGCAGCAGGCGGCGGTTGTAGATCATGACGATGGGTTCGGCGGTGATGCCCCATGCCTCATCCTTCCAGTTGGCCCAATCGGGCACGGCAGGCTTTTCGGGCGAGGTGTAGCGCGCCGAATAGCCGTCATTGACCAGCTTGATCTGGAGATCCATGGCCGAGGACCAGAGGATGTCGGCGCTTTGCCGGTGGTGGTCGGCGGCGGCATGGAATTGACGGTCAAGCTCCTGCGCCGGCAGTTCCTTGTAGGTCAGCCGGACAAGCGGATACATCGAGCGGAAATCTGCCAGCAGCCGCGCCGCCTTGTCATGATCGACCGAGGACCAGACAACTACCCCGCCTTCCTTTTCGGCGGCGGCCACAATCGCGCCATAGCTGACGGGATAGCCGGGCGGGACAGGTTCGGTCGAGCGCGGCGAACATCCGCCCATGAGCGCCAGAGCCGCAAACCCGCAGATCCACGCGCGGCATTTCGGCAATGGATATCGCGGCGCCGGATGTCGCGGCGCGCCATGCCCGTTCATGACGATGGTCCTCTGGCCCATGATTGTTCTTTGGTCTGGCCCCTTTCTTGGGGCATAGAAGGGGCCAGCGTCAATGAAGGGAGAACATAATGACGCGCATTCTGCTGGTTGAGGATGATGAAGCCCTGAGCCGTGGCCTTGGCGCCACGCTGCGCAGCATCGGCTATGCGGTGGATGTGGCGCGCGATGGGGAAACGGCGCTGCTTTGCGCGCGCGACGAGCCCTATACGCTGATCACGCTGGATCTGGGCCTGCCCGATATGTCCGGGCTGGCCGTGCTGGAAAAGCTGCGGCGCGAGGGCAACCGCACGCCCGTGCTGATCCTGAGCGCGCGCGATGCGATCGAGGATCGCGTGAAGGGGCTGGATCTGGGGGCCGATGACTATCTGCTCAAACCCTTTGACCCCAGCGAATTGACGGCGCGCATCCGCGCCCTGCTGCGCCGCAGCCAGGGGGTGGCCAGTTCGGTGGTCCGGATCGGCGCGCTGACGGTCGACCACACCAGCACCCGTGTCATGCTGGGCGACACCGATATTCCGCTGCGGCGGCGCGAATGGGCGGTGCTCGAACGGCTGGTCGCCCATGTCGGCAAGGTCGTGTCCAAGGACCGGCTGACCGCCGAGGTGTTCGGCTATGACGAGCCGGTCGCCACCAATGCGGTCGAGGTCTATGTCGGGCGCCTGCGCCGCAAATTTGAACCCGATGGCCCGGAAATCCGCACCATTCGCGGGCTGGGCTACATGCTTGTGGCGCGATGATCCGTCTGGGCCTGCATCACGCCGAAAAATCGCTGACCCGGCGGTTTCTGGGCGGGATTGTGGCGCCCATGGCGGTGCTGGCCTTGTTGCTGGCGGTGGGGGGAACATGGGTCATCAAGGCGGCGGTCGAAACGGTCAATGACCGCATCCTGAGCGCGGCGGCCCATGCCATTGCCGAATCTCTGGGCGTGGAAAACGGCCAGATCACGCTGGATCTCTCGCCCGCCATTTTCGGGATGCTGGAGGACAATGCCCGCGACAATGTCTATTACAGCGTCCGGCGCGGCGCCGAGGTCGTCACCGGCTATGCCGGTCTGCCCGACATCGCGCCCCATGGCGTTCCCGACAAACAGGTGGTGTTTGGTCAGGGCGTCTATCGCGGCATGCCGGTGCGGATCATCGCCGAAGGCCACCGTCTGCCCCATATTGCCGATCCGGTGGTGGTGGTGGTGGCCGAAACGCTGGGCGCGCGCGAACATGTGGCCCAGCGTTTGCAGCGCGGCCTTATCCTGCTCGAAGTCATTCTGGTGGGCTGCGCGGCGGTGCTGTTGCCGATGGTGGTGCGCTGGGGGATGAAGCCCATTGTGGCCTTGGGGCGCGAGATGGACAATCGCGCGACGCTGGACATGACCCCTTTGCCGGTCAGTGATCTGCCGCAGGAAATGCGCGATCTGGGGCGGGCGTTCAACCGGATGCTCGAAAGGCTGGACGCATCGTTTCAGAACATGCGCCGCTTTACCGCCGATGCCTCGCATCAGATGCGCACGCCGCTGTCCATTTTGCGCACGCATATCGCACTGCTGCGCGATGGCGATGCCAACGCGCCCGATACGCGCCGCTCGATCGAGGATATTGCCGATGCGGGCGAGCGGCTTGAAAGGCTGCTGGTGCAATTGCTGGCGCTGGCGCGGGCGGATAATGCCCAATCCACCCCCATTGCCCGCGAGGCCTTGGGCATCAACCGGCTGGTGGCCGACATTTTTGCGCAACTGGCCCCGCGCGCGGTCCATGCCGATATGGATCTCGATTTTCTTGCCGCCGATGGCGATCCGCAGGTTATGACCAATCCCGTTCTGGCGGGTGAATTGCTGGCCAATCTGATCGACAATGCCATCCGCTATAACCGCCCGCGCGGGGCCATCACGGTTTCGGTCGAGCCTGATCACGACTTGGTCTGGGTCTCGATCGAGGATCAGGGGCCGGGCATTCCTGAGGCTGAGCGGGCCAAGGTCTTTACCCGTTTCGCCCGTCTGGACCGCGACGCCGACAAGCCGGGCAGCGGGCTGGGCCTGCCGATTGCGGCCCGGCTGTCGGCCGTGCTGGATGCCCGAATTGTGCTGGATTCGGGCCGGGACGGCGTGGGCTTGCGCGCCAGAATCGGCTTTCCATCCGCTTGACAGGGTGATGTCAGCAATTTGCGCTAGAGAGAACACAAGACTGTCGGCCCGCCCAAGGGCCGCCCGTGGCGGAAAGCGCCGATGTGTTCCCCTGACCCCCAGTTTGCCGAACACATGGGCGTCTTTCCGCCACGTCAAAGTGGAGAGACGGAATGACCAACGCCATGCCGCAAGTTCTGGAACCACCCGGCCTGCCTGACGAAAAGGCGGCGCGGGGGGGGGGCCTGCGCGAATTGTGGTGGCGGGCCATGGATTGGCGGATCGGCATCGTCCCGGTTCCGGTCGGTTTGATGCTGCTGGGCTGCGTGGCGGCCTTTGTCGCCTTGGGCAAGGTGCCCACCGACATCACCATGATGATCCCGGTGCTGGCGGCGGGCGGCTTTGCCTGCGCCGAAATCGGCAAGCGCCTGCCGCTGCTGCGCCGGGTCGGGGCGGCGGCCATTCTGGCCACTTTCGTGCCCTCGCTGCTGGTGCGTCTGGGGGTTTTGCCCCCTTCGCTGACCGGCGCTATCACCACCTTCACCGATCAGAGCAACTTTCTCTATCTCTTCATCGGCTCAATCATTGTGGGCAGCATTCTGGGCATGGACCGCATGATGCTGATCCGCGGTTTTCTCAAGATTCTCGCGCCTATTCTGACCGGATCGCTGGCCGCTGTTGCCGTGGGCACGATGACCGGCACGATGCTGGGGCTGGGCCTGCGCCATACGATGTTCATGGTGGTTTTTCCGGTGCTGGCGGGCGGGGTGGGCGAGGGCGCGATCCCGCTGTCCATCGGCTATTCGGCCTTTTCCAGCCATCCGCAGGGCGAATATCTGGCCGAAATCCTGCCCGCCGTGATGTTTGGCAGCCTGACGGCGATTGTGCTGGCGGGCGGGTTGAACCTGATCGGCAAGCGTCGGCCCCATCTGACGGGGGGCGGTATTCTGCAGCCGGGCGCGCATGATATGGGCGAAGCGGGCAAGCCGCTGCCTGTGGCCGATTTGCAGGGGATCGGCGGGGCGCTGGTGCTCGCAATGACGCTCTATCTGGTGGGCGAGCTGGTGCAGGATGTCACGCGCTTTCCCGGTCCGGTCACGATGCTTGGCCTTGCGGTGCTGATCAAGCTGCTGCGGCTGGCCACGCCCATGATGGAGGCCGCCGCCTATCGCAATTACCAGTTCTTTGCCCAGATCGTCACCTATCCGCTGCTGTTTGCCATTGGCGTCGCCAAAACGCCCTGGGACAAGCTGGTCAGCGCCTTCAACCTGCCCACGATCACCACCATTGTCGTTACGGTCGTGACGCTGACGGCGACCGGATTTTTCACCGGGCGCATGGTCGGCCTGTTTCCCGTCGAGGCCGGGATCATCACCGCCTGTCGCGCCAGCCAGGGCGGCACGGGCGATGTGGCGATCCTTTCGGCCTGCGACCGGATGGTGCTGATGCCCTTTGCTCAGGTGGCCACCAGAATTGGCGGCGCGCTGACGGTGACTGTGGCGCTGGGCCTGTTCATGTGGTGGCAGGCATGACGCGGAGACGGTTAAAGATATTTTATGCGACATCCTGATTGACAGGACCATGTCAGCAAAAATGCATATACGTTGATCGTGGTTCAGCAAATAGCTGAAAAATATATTTTAATAAGACGTCATTCTATGAAAAAAGCCGATCATGGCAGCGCATTTGGGGTGCGCCCAAAAGAGTCGGTTCCTATAAAAACAAGCAAAAATTTATGGAGGGGAACTATGCAATCACCACTAAGCGGCCTGCTGATGGGCGCATCCCTGCTGCCCATGGCAGCGTTTCTGATGCCGTCGGCGGCCATGGCGCAGACCACGCAAGGCGCGCCCGAAAACGCCAAGCCGACCGCCCCGGAAATCATCGTCACCGGCCGTTTCATCGCCAGCGGCGCGGCCAGCGCGACCAAGCAGAATGTCTCGACGCTGGAAACGCCTTTTTCGGTCTCGGCCTATACCGGCGATTTCATGAAGGCGGTGCAGACCACCCAGGTCGCTGATCTCTATCGCTATATGACCGGCCTGCAAAAGGCGGGTTCGACCGGCTATGACATCACCCTGCGCGGATTTTCCACCACCGCCAATGACCGCAACACGGTGATGGTCGACGGCCTGCCGGGCCTGTCGGTGCGCTTTGGCTCGCCGCCGACTGTGGGCACCGAGCATGTCGAGGTGGTCAAGGGTGCGGCCTCGCTGCTCTATGGTTCGGTGCAGCCGGGCGGCTTTGTCAACATGATCACCAAAAAACCCTCGGCCATCGCCTCCACCGAAATTTCGGCGCGCGGCACGGTGGGCGGTTCCTCGCGCGGCTCGCGGGTGCAGGGCGGCGATTTGGCCATCGACAGCACCGGTGCGCTGACCGGCGATGGCGCCTTGCTCTATCGCTTTGTGGCGCAGGGCAGCACCGACAATTACTTCCGCGACCGCCAGTATGAGCGCGGCCTTTATCTGGCGCCCAGCCTGACATGGCACATCGGCGCTTCCTCATCGCTGATGCTTCAGGTCGAATATCGCAAGGTCAAGACCAGCTATGCCAATGTCTATTTGCTTGCCCCGACGCGGGCGGGCGGAACCGACGTGAGCTGGCTGGCGCCGTATAACACCAATTACAGTTCGCCCACCGACAATCTGCGCGAGGAAGGGCTGACCGAATCGCTGACCTTCACCCATGATTTCGGTCAGGCGGTCAAATGGACCGTGGCGTTGCGCAATGTGGACCATATCGACACGGCCAGCGCCTTTGACATCAATGGCTATAACAAGAAGGACACGACCTTCTCCACGCTGGACCTGCGGGCGCGCGGCCAACACAATTACCGCAGCTATGCCTTTGCCGACACCTATCTGACGATCAAGGGCGATACCGGGCCGATCAACCACCGCCTGATCGTGGGCGCCAGCATTGGCAAGGAAGTGGATGATTTCACCCGCCTGCAATATTGCCAGATCAATTCGCCCGACAAGCCCAATGCCGATGCGACCTGCAATCCGACAACGGCACAATATACGATCTCGGTCCAGCACCCCGATTTTTCGGGTATCCCGCCGCTGTCCTATTTCGGCGCCGGCGCGCTCAGCCCCAAGAACCGCAGCCGCAGCTATGGCATCAATGTGGACAAGGGGGCCTATATCTCGGACCTCATCACCTGGCTGCCCCAATTGAAGACGACGCTGGGCCTGCGTTATGCCACGGCCGATCAGACGCAATATGCCAACCTGCTGCAAACACCCCCGGTTCCGGGCGACACCCATGTCAGCAATTCGGCCCTGCTGCCGCAGGCCGGGCTGATCTATCAGCCGACCAGGCATTTCTCGTTCTATGCCAGCTACAGCACCTCCTTCTCGCCGGTTCCGGGCGGGACGCAGGACGTGAACGGCAATTTCAACTTCAAGCCCACCCGCGGCACCGGCTATGAAGTGGGCGCCAAGACCGAACTGGGCCATGGGCTGTTGACCGCAACTTTGGCCCTGTTCCGCATCGACCAGACCAACATCATTGTGCCTTCGACATCGACGGCTTGCTCCACGGGTTCATGTTCGCAACAGATCGGGGCTGCCCGTTCGCGCGGGATCGAACTGGAATTCACGGCCAGGCCGCTGCCGGGCTGGTCGCTGATCGGGGGCTGGGCGCATACGCTGGCGCGCGTGACGCAGAACAATGATCCCACCAGCGGGCCGATCCCCGGCGGGGCCATGCCTAATGCGCCTGAAGACGCCGTGCATCTGTGGTCGCGCTATGATTTCAGCGCAGGCGCACTGAAAAATCTGGGGCTGGGCATCGGCTATTCCTATACCGGCACGCGCATCGCCTATACGCCCACCGTTGCCTTGCCCACGCCCTTTACCGTGCCGTCCTATTCGGTGGTCGATCTGGGCGTCTATTACACGTTCAACGAGCATCTGCACGGCACGCTCAAGGTCAACAATCTGTTCGACCAGTATTATTACGCCAGCGGCAATGTGGTTTCGGGCATGGTCAATGTCATTCCCGGCACGCCGCGCACGATCATGGCCAATTTGAGCTACAAGCTTTGAGGGCCTGCGATTTTCAGGAGGATTGGCTGTGAAACTGACACGACGCACATGGATTCCCGTGCACCGCTGGAGCGGTTTGACGCTGGGCCTGATTTTGCTCTTTTCGGCCTTCACCGGATTGGGCCTTGCCTTTCGCACCCAGTTGGAAGGGCTGGCCTATCCCGGCATGGGCGCGGGGCAGGTCTGCGCCGCGCCGGTGGCGATCAGCCGCATGGCGCAGACCGCCCGGCAGGCCCATCCGCAGTCCAAGGTCGATTATCTGCGCGTGAAGATGGGCAGCGGCCTGCCCACAGCGGTCCGTTTCTTTGACAAGGAAACCTATTATTTCAACGCCTGCAACGGCTCCATTGTGGCGCAGCAGAGCCGCTATGACGGCTTCTTCGGCTTTACCGAATGGCTGCATAAGGGCGCGTGGATCAAGGAGGTGGGCGGCATCATCATGGGCATCGGCGCGCTCACCTGCGTGCTGATGCTGGCGGGGCTGGGCGTCTATCTGTGGTGGCCGCGGGGGCCGCGCACCTTCAAACAGGCGCTGCGTATCGACAATCGAGCCAAGGGCAAGGCCTATACGCTGGGCCTGCATCGCACGGTGGGGGCATGGGCGGTGGCGCCGCTGTTGCTCAGCGCGATCACCGGCATTCCGATCGCCTTCGAACCCTTGCAAAAGGCGATGATCGGCAAGGAGCATATCCGCCTGCCCGGCGCGCCCAAAACACCTGCGCCCAAAATGGCGGCGGGCGAGGGCAAGCCGCAATGGATTCCGGCCAGCGACGCGGTGATTGACGCCACATGGACCGGGATCATGGCCAACACCCATCGGCCCAGCGAAGTGCTGTTTCATATCGCCCACAAGCCGGGCGAACCGCTGGAAATCTATGCGATCGACGGCAATGCGCCCCATGCGCAGGCGCGCAGCATGATCTATGCCGACCCCGCCGATGGCTCGATCATCAAGACCCGCCCCTATGACACCGCGCCTTTCACCTATCGGCTGTATTATTGGATGCTGGCGCTGCATAACGGCATGGTGGGTGGATTGCTGGGCCAGTTCATCCTGTTCCTTGGCTGTGCCGGGGCGACGTTCATGGGCGTGACCGGCATCATATCCTATTTGCAGACGCCCGCCAAAAAGCCCCGCAAGGTTGCCGCTGCCCCTTCGGAGCGGTTGGCGTAAAGTCCGCCCCGGCTTCAGGGTTTCGCTTTGTCGAGATCCTGAGGCCGGGGCAGGGCATCGCGGCGCCAAAGGGCCATCCGCTCATTTCGTCTTCATTGCGGGAACAGTTCAACATGGGTCTGGGCGGTGCGGCCGTAATAGACCACCCGGCGGCCCAGAAAGGAAACAAGATAGCCCGCGCAGCCCATGGCTGCGGCTTGGTCGCAAAAGGCGGCATAGCTGTAGTCGGGACCGTCGGCTTGCGCCCATCGCACGAGCGATGCCACGCCCGCGCTGTCGAAAACCGCCGCGACCGGCCCGGTGGAGTGCGGCGTGGCCAGTTCGACGCTGTCGCCATCGGGCCGATAGAATATCTGGACATGACGGCGATAATCGACCGCATAGCCTTCAAAGCCCGCATCGATGAGCTTGCGGATGATTTCAGGAAAATTCAGACTCGCGTCATAGGCGGCCTTGAGGCAAGTTTCGGCAACAGCCATCCGTTCCGCGTCCATACGCAGTTCCTTTCTTCAATGATGTCCATATCGAATGAGGTCAGTCGACCGGGGCGGCCGAAAGCCCGTGTAGGTCGATCAGTGTGTGCAGCAAGGCTCGCAACTGTTCCTGCTCCTTGCCGCTCAAGACGGCAAAGAAGGCAGCGTCATTTTGATCGGCCAGTTGGGCCAGAATGGGCACCTTCCTGGCTCCGGCATCAGACAGCGAAAGACGGTGTCCGCGATTGTCGGTCGGGTTGCCGGAGCGTTCGATCAGCCCCTTGTCCTGCAACCGGTCGGAAAGTTTGCTGATCGCGCCCTTGGTCATGCCCATCATGCGGGCGAGGAGCGTGGGCGCAACGGCCTCTTGGCCATAGAGCGCGCGGAGCATCACCCATTCGGCGACAGTCACGCCTTCTCCGGCCACGCCGCGCGCGAATTCCTGAGACACCGCATTGGACACCATCCGCAGAAGGTATCCGGTATGGGCATTGAGGTCCGACACGTCAGTCATGGGGGGCTCCGATTGGTTGACTGGGAAACTAGGTTGGATAGGTTTCCTAGTCAACCAATTTATCCCAAGTGAAGGGATGGCGGGCCGGACACAACCGAGGCCCTCAAGCCAACTGGAGGGTTGCGTTGCGGGGCATGATTGGATAGGCGCAGGGCTAATCTATATTTCATAAAATATAATAACCCATCGCCAAGTTCAGGGATCGATCATGCGCCATCTGCCTTTGCGCGCCAGCCTGCTGTGCGCCACCTTGCTTGCCGGCCAACCCGCTATGGCCTCTGCACCTGATACCCCCTTGGCCGATGTTGCCGCCACCTCCGACGCCGACATCACCGTTTCCGCGCGCCGCCGCGCGGAACGGGCGCAGGATGTGCCTGCTGCGCTGTCGGTCGTGTCCGGCGATCTGCTGGGCGCGACACGCACGGTGAACCTCCAGCAGGTCTCCACGCTTGTTCCTTCGCTCAACTATTCCAGCGCCAATCCGCGCAACACCGCCTTCACCATCCGCGGCCTCGGCTCCAGCGTGGTCTCGGTCAGCCAGGCCAATGACGGGCTGGAGCCGGGCGTCGGGTTCTATGTCGACGAAGTCTATCACGCCCGCCCCGCCACTGCGGCTTTTGACTTCACCGACATCGACCATATCGAGGTGCTGCGCGGTCCGCAGGGAACGGTGTTCGGCAAAAACACCACGGCAGGGGCGATCTCGATCGCCACGAAAAAGCCCAGCTTCACCTTTGGTGCCCAAGCCGAGGCCAGCTATGGCCAGCAGAATTTCCGCCAGTTGCGGGCAAGCATCACCGGCCCGTTGGTTGCTGATCTGGCCGCGTTCCGCGTATCGGGATCGCTGACCAAGCGTGATGGGGTGATCTATAACCAACGCTATGGCACCTGGCAAAACAGCATCGACAATGCCGCCTTGCGCGGCCAGATCCTGTTGACGCCGACCGGCAATCTCTCGATCCGGCTGACCGGCGATTGGGCCAGCTTCAAGGGTGACTGCTGCACACAGGTCTATGTGCGGGTTGCCCCCACGCTCAAGCCTGCGGCCCAGCAATATGGTGCGCTGGCCGCAGGGCTGGGCTACAGCGTGCCTTCGACCAATCCCTATGCCCGCCTTACCGACATTGATGCGCCCGTGGGCACCGATACGCAGGAAGGCGGCGCCAGCGCCATCGCCGAATTGAAAAGCGGGCCCTTTGTCATCACCTCGGTCACGGCATGGCGCTTTTGGGATTGGGATGCGGCCAACGACCGCGACTATACCGGCGTGCCCGTCCAGATGACCCAGCATATTCCCAGCCGTCAGGACCAGATCAGCCAGGAACTGCGTTTTTCCAACGCCCATCCGGGCCGGGTGGATTATGTCGGCGGCCTTTATTACTTTCACCAGAAGATCGTCGGCCATCCGATCAGCATCTATGGTCCGCAGGCAACCTATTGGCTGTTGCCGGCAGGGCGCCCGGCCAATTTGCTCGATGGCTACGGGCAGAATGGTACCAGCGATTTCCGTTCCGATTCCATGGCGCTGTTTGGTGAGGCCACCTTGCACATCACCGGCAGGCTGGCCCTGACCGCAGGCCTGCGCGAGACGTGGGAAAACAAGCGCGGCACCTATGACACCTCGGTCAGCGGCGGGCTGGCCACTGGCACGGCATCGCTGACGGCTGACAAAAACTCGATCCTGCGCGCCCAGTCCTATGCGGCCAATGTGTCGGAAGCGGGCCTGTCGGGCCGCCTCAATCTGGCGTGGAAGCTCACCCGCGATCTGCAGGTCTATGTGAATGGCGCCAGCGGACAGAAGTCGGGCGGGATCAACATGTCGGGCCTGCCGGTTTACCCCTCGGGCGTGACAGGCCATGCCAATGGCGATCCGATCCTGTCCACTGCGATCATCCGCCCGGAGCGCAATTTCACATGGGAAGCGGGCATCAAAAGCCAATGGCTGGGCGGCAGGGCGACGCTCAATCTGGCGGCCTATTCGACCGTGGTGCATGATTTTCAGGCCAATGTGGTGGACAATGCCGCCGTGGTGGCGCTGCGCTCCTACCTTGCCAACATCGCGCGCGTGACGGTGCGCGGCATTGAGGCGGACGGGCAATGGCAGGTGGCGCCATGGTTCGCGCTGCGCGGCGCGCTGGCCTATGCCGATGGGCGCTATGCCTCCTATCCGGCGGGGCCTTGCCCGATCGAGTTGACAGGCGCATCCACCGCCTCGTGCGATCTGTCGGGCAAAGCGCTGCCCGGCCTGCCCAAATGGAACGCTTCGTTGGGCGGCGAGGTGACGCATGATGCGGGGCGGGCCCAACTCTACGCCCGCGCCGATGCCGCCTTCCGCTCGATGATCTATGGTGAAGCGACGGACAGCGCCTATACCACCATTGCCGGATACACGCTGGTCAATGCGGCGGTCGGCGTGCGGGTCGGCCCGCGCTGGAATGTAGAGGTCTTTGCCCGCAATCTGACGGGCGCCAACTATCTGCAAAACGTCACGGTCCAGGCTGGTAACAGCGGCCTTGTCGTGGGCACGCCCAGCGATCCGCGCATGTTTGGGCTGACTTTGCGGGGCAAGGTGTAAGAATTGTCCGCATGGCCGGTGACGATATCGGCTTTCCCCCTGAACATTCAGGGCTTTGCGTCCCTGTTGAAAGCGTCCGGCTATCGCGCGGCTCTGATGGGCAAGCGGCGCCTTGGCAGCCTGCCGGAATTCGGCCTGCTGAAAAGCGGGTATAATGAGTTTTGTGGCTTTCGGGGCGGGGTTCCGGACTATTTTTCCCACAAGGGTTTTATGCAGATTTGCAGGGACAAAGTTTGATTTTCCGCAAGGTCGGTCACCCATAGTGGTGTATTCCTCATGATGCCTGCTCCATTGAGGCAAAAACGGGAGGCCGGTGTTATGGATGCATTCAATGCCCAAGCTTGGCGTATGCGTTTGGCCCTGCGCCTATCGGGTGCATGTCTGATCACGGCAATGGCAACAGTCTATGCGGTTCCGTTGCGCGCGGTGCCGTCCTATACCGACCAAACCGGCGCGCCGTGTCAGTCATGCCATGTCGGAGGGTTTGGCCCGCAACTCACCGATTTCGGGCGCGAGTTCAAGCTGGGCGGCTATACGTTGCGCAGCAAGGCCTCGATCCCGCTGGCGGCGATGGGGGTGGCGTCCTATACCCATACTGCGGCAAACCAGAACCCGGCGCCGACCAACTTCTCCTCGAATGACAATCTTGCCTTCGATCAGGGCAGCCTGTTCATCGCCGGTGGCGCGGGCCGCCATTTCGGCGGCTTCGCACAGATCACCTATGATGGCGTGGCGCGCCAGTGGCATTGGGACAATTTTGATGTCCGTCTGGTCAACACCGGCAGCCTGTTGGGGGGCGATGCCACCTATGGTCTGATCATCAACAACAATCCGACCGTTCAGGATCCTTGGAACACCGCGCCGGCATGGGGTTTTCCCTATACAACCAGCGCTTTGCCCCAGACACCGGGCGCCAGCCCGCTGATCGACGGAGCGCTGGCGCAAAATGTGCTGGGCACGTCGCTCTACGGCTGGTTCAATCACAAGTTCTATCTGGAGGCCGGCGCTTATTCGAGCCTGCGTGCAGGAACGCTCAACTGGCTGGGCGTCGATCCCACTGCACCGGGCGACCTGCATGGACTGGCGCCCTACGCCCGTGTTGCGGCGCAAACGCATATCGCCGGCGGCACGGCTTCGATCGGGGCCATGGCCCTCAAGGCCCAGATCAATCCCGGCCGTGATCGCACCACCGGCCTTGCCGATCACTATACCGATCTTGCGCTTGATGCCTCGTGGCAGAAGGCTTTGGCATCGGGCAATGTGGTGGCCATGAACCTGCGTTATGCGCATGAGGCCAGCAATCTGCTGGCGAGTTGTGCGCTGGGCAATGTCGGTGACGGTTCAACCTCGCTCTGTGCCAGAACGATATTGAACGAGTGGCGCGGCGATGTCACCTATTCATGGCAGAACCGGATCGGGGCGACTTTGCAACTGTTTGCCATCAGCGGCAGCAGCAATGCCAATCTCTATGCTCCCACCAACCGGCCAGACAGCAACGGGTTGATGGCTCAGTTCGATTACACGCCCTGGGGGAACGGGAATTCTCCGTTGGGGCCGCGCGCCAATCTGCGGCTTGGCGTGCAATATACCGCTTTTGGCCGCTTCAACGGCGCGGTGCGCAATTATGACGGTAATGGCGCCAAGGCGCGGGACAATAACACATTGCGGCTGTTCAGTTGGCTGGCGTTCTAGACGCCATCTGCGTTCTTGGGCGTTGCAGGCGAAGGCGAGGCCGGGGGATGTTTGCGTCCATCGCTTTGCAGGCATGATCCGGGGGAGGGGGGCACGGGGCAATCAGCCCTGCGCTTTGGCATTCAGCATCAATTGCGCCTCGCGCTTTATGATCATCGCAACTTGCGCGTAATGGTGTCCGTAAACCGAATTTGCCCGCCATATGGCGGCCACGGAACGCCGGCTCTTCCAATCCTGGATCGCCAGCGGAACGATGATATTTTTGCCGCCCACCTCTGATCGCAGATAAAGGTCCGGCAGGATCGCAAGGCCCAGACCGGAGGCGCACATCTGGCTCAGGCTATCCAGACTGGTGCCTTCATAATTCCCCAGCAGGTTCAGTCCCAGTTCGCTGCAGATCTCGCGCGTCTGTTGATGGAATGGATAGCGCGGGTCGATGCCCAGCGTATCGGCTCCTCCCAGATCCGATCGCCTGAGGCCCGAACGGGCCGCGAAAGGATGTTCGGGCGGCGCCACGAGATGAAGGTCTTCATCAAACAAATGTTCGATATGCAGGTCGCTGCCGATCGATGTGACGGGAGTCAGGATCATATCGAGTGCCCCGCTGCGCAGGTCGAACATTTGCTCCTGGGGAATGCCCTCGCGGATATAGAGATGCAGGCTTGGCATTTCCTGTTTCAGCACGCCGACAATTCCGGGCAGCAGGTAAGGCCCGAGGGTAGGTGAAACGCCCAGACTGATCGTGCCCACCAATTCGCCTGTGCTGCGCTTGGCGCAGGCCTCAAGCTCGTTGAGATCAAGCAAAAGCTTGCGTGCACGCGCAACAATTTCGTGCCCTATGGGCGTCAGGCACACAGGATGCACACTGCGCTCGATCAGCCGAACGTCGAGCTGTTCCTCCAGTTTCTGCAATTGCAGGCTCAAGGTCGGCTGGGAAACATGCAGACTGCTTGCCGCCAGACGGAAATTTTTCCGATCGGCCACCGCTATAAGATATTGCAATTGGCGAAAACTTGTCATGCCTATCTGATAGAATAAATCTATCAAAAAATCCATATTCTTTCAATTGGACCTATTGCATGGGCTGATGCACTTTCAAGAACGAAGCCACCTTTGCGGTGGACCTGAGATTGCTGGACGGAAGGGAGTGAAGGAGGGTCAATGCCACTTTTCCAACTGACCAGACAGCAATCGCCAGACGCGCCCACAGAAACCATCCAATTCGACGCTGCGGATGAGGAAACGGCGCTGATCATCGCCAAGCGCCATGTTTCTTCCGTGCCTGCATATCTATGGTCGGAAGGCAGGCGCATCTGCCGACTTTTGGGCAACAGCTCTTCAGGTTCGCTGACGGTCGAAAGGGGCCGGCGTAAAGTTATGCCTGGGACAATGGCCTGACAGACGATGGGCTTAGCCAAAATCCTCGTGGTCGAAGACGACCCGCTTGTCTGCTTTGCGATGGAAATTGCCCTTGAGCATCACGGTTTCGAGGTGATCGCGGCCAATTGCGCAAGCAAGGCCATGAATTTGCTTTGCGATTCAACAACCACCTATGACGTGCTGATAACTGACATCGAGCTTGGCAGCGGGCATGATGGTTGGTTTCTGGCGCGCCAGGCTCGCGAACTCATTCCAGATATTGGCGTGGTCTATGTGACTGGAAACGGCATGCCGGATCAGCCCCGGCATGGCGTCAGCCAGAGCATGGCGCTTCGCAAACCCGTTGATGAAGCCGAGCTTGTCAATTGCATTTCGGGCCTGCTGAAGCGTGCGGAAAAATGAATTGATTTCTATTTGCTTGATTTAATTAATAAAGGAGATTTGAAGTGAAACTTATTCGTGGCCTTTTGGCCGCCTCGGCAGCCTTGACTCTTGCTCCGGTCGCCACGGCGCAACAGGCCAATACCGCCTCGTCCACGCATGCTCTGGTCGTGGGGACCATGGCCTATGATCTGCAAGGCGGCGAGGTTGGCAAAATTGACAGCATTTCCGGTGAAACGATCGTTATCGACACCGGGACGCACAAGGCTGCGCTGCCCAAGACAGCGTTTGGTTCCGGCCCGAAGGGGCCGACCGTTTCCATGACCAAAGTGCAGATTGATGATCAGGTGGCGGCTGCGAGCCAAAAGGCCGCAGCCGCACTGGAGGCCGCCATGACGCCGGGCGCAGAGGTGAAGGGCAAGGCCGGAACGGTCATCGGAACCGTCAAGGAGGTCAAGGGTGATCAGGTGATTATCGAAAGGGCTACGGGGCCGGTTTCTCTGACCAAGAAGGCTTTCGGCCTGGGGGCCAACGGTCTTTTCATCTCGTTGACCGCAGCCGAACTTGACGCGGCCGCCAAGAAGGCAACCTCACAGTCCTGATCGCCGCGACCCGCGATTAGGGGGTGGCCCAAGAGGTTCGTCCCCAAATTGGTCGAGCGATACCGGTCGGTCATTGTGCGAGAGACAGGCTGCCCAAGGGACTGGTATCGGTTGGCGGGAGTAGAGGGCAGGCGGGGAATGGGTGTTAAACGCGCACCCATTCCCCGTTCACGCAGGTCGCGGTTGGTCAAAGAACCTCAGGCGACCTATTTCAAAGACTTGCATGATTAAATCGGGCAGTTGCGGGTGCATGATGCGCGGCTCGGCCATGATCGCGGCCGGCGCGCTTTTTAAGGTGCCCCCGACCGTCACGCTCCGCCGGTGGCCGACGGACCTGCAGCCCCCTCAGGCGGAACGGCGGGGGAGGGAGGGGCAGGCCAGCGCAACGTGGCTTCTTGCGGCTTGTCCTGAGGCTCTGGCGGCGTGACCGATGCGGCAATGCCTGCCTGTTGCAATTGCTGGAGCAGCGATGCGATCTCATTGTCCCGCCCGACCAGGATCACCCGGTTCAGCCCCCAGCGCTGCACGGCCCAGATCGCCAGATCGGGCGGGATGGCGCTGGGATCCTCCTTCGCGCCATCCAGAGCGACCGTCAGTCCCGCGCTGGTCGGTGGAATGATGGCCACCCGCCAGCCTTCCGCCGCTTGCGTGGCGGTTTGCTCGATCTGGCGATAATCAGCCAGCGTCCAGCCGGGCATGGCCACCGGCGCGGCAAATACCATGCGTTCGGACCGATTGACCCAAAGTGCCGAGGTGGGCAGGCTGATAGCCGCGCGAATACGGGCAAAGGGCGGCACATCGGCGGCAATGCCCGCCGCGGTGCGCTCCATTGCGGCATCGACCATCGCCTGGGTCTGGGCGGGCAGGTCGGCGGCCAGCACCTGTTGCAGCTTGACCGTGACCTTGGCCGCGCCCGCTGTCGCCAGCGCTTTGCGCAAGACCTGCTCGGCGTCAGTGGCATAATGCGGGGTCACGACCAGCGCGCTGACGTCCGGATCGCCCAGCAGCGGCCATGACACGTCCAACTGGGCGATCCGGCTGTTGGCGCCGCCGGTGGCCTGGGCGATGGCGGCGCGGGCGGTCTTGCGCAGGCTGGCCTCGCGGCTGACCTGCGAAAGGGTAAGGCCCAGCGGAACCGCCAGAACGGCAAAGGCGGCCAACCCGGCCAGCACATAGCGCGGGGACCAGTCGACCTGCCTTTCGGGCAAGGCTGCGCCGCTGAGCCGTGCGACCAGCGCAAAGGCAAAGGCGATGGCCGAAAGATTGGTCAGAAACAGCAGCAGCGCGCCCAGTGCAAAGGCCGGTTGCCATACTGCCAGCCCATAACCGGCTGTCGCCAGCGGCGGCATCAGCGCCGTGGCGATCGACACGCCGATCGCGGTGCCGCCCTTTTTCATCACCGTTGCATAGCCGCCCGCCAGGCCGGAGAGCAGCGCCACCACCAGATCAAGCAGCGTCGGTTGGGTACGCGCGATGATTTCCGGCGTGGCATTGCGGATCGGGCTGGCCCAGGTGATGATAATGCCCGTCATGATGCCGATGGCCGCGCCCACCATCACGACCTTGGCCGCATCGCGGATGCGATGGCCGTCAAGCGCGGCAAAGCCGAAACCCAGCGCCGCGATCGGCCCCATCAGCGGCGAGACAAGCATCGCCCCGATCACCACCGCCGTTGAGGATTGCAGCAGGCCCAGCATGGCAATGCCCGCCGCAAGGCCGCACATCAGCGCAAAGCCGCGTGTCAGCCTGCCGTCATCCTCGACCTGTTGCCGGATTGCGGCGCCATCTTCCTCGCTCATTTCCGGCAGCAGGACCAGATGGGCCAGTTTGACCCGCCAGCGCCGCAAAGTGTGATGCCAATGCCTCAATGAACTGTCACTCCCGTCACGCCATGGCGCGCCTTGATCCTTTCGATCAGCGCACCGATGCTGCCGCCCTGAACGATAACCGCAAAGAGCACGACGATATAGGTGGCCGCCAGAATGGCGCTGCGGATCGGGCTGTCGGGCAGGGAAAGGGCCAACGCGACCGAGATGCCTCCGCGCAATCCGCCCCACACCAGCGTGGGCAGGGCCAGCGGCCCCATATCGATCATCCGCCGCATCAGCGCCAGCGGAACGCCCACCGACACGATCCGCCCGGCCATGACCAGCGCGACCGAGATCACCCCCAGCACCAGCAGCGAGAGATGCGGCGCAATGGCAATCACCTCAAGCCCGATCAGCAGGAACAGCACGGCATTGAGGATCTCGTCGATCAGCGCCCAGAACTTGAGCAGATAGTCCTGTGTCACATCGCTCATCGCGTGGGCGACCCCGGCATTGCCGATCACCAGCCCCGCCACGGCCATCGCCACCGGCCCGCTGATATGCAGCGTCATGCCAAGGCTGTATCCGCCCATGACCACGGCCAGAGAGATCATCACCTCGATATTGTATTCATCGATGCTGCGCATGGCCCGAAAGGCGACCCAGCCGATGGCCAGCCCCAGCAAGGCGCCTCCGCCCGCTTCCCGCAGGAAATCCATCGCGGCATGGGACAAGTGAAATTCGGACCCGCCTGTGGCGATGGCGACAAGGATGGAAAAGACCACCACGCCAACGCCATCGTTGAACAGGCTCTCGCCCGCAACCGTGGCCTGCAGCGTGGGCGGCATCGCGGCGCGCTTCATCACCGCCATCACCGCGACCGGATCGGTCGGGCTGATCAGCGCGCCAAACACCAGCGCCCATGCCAAAGGCACGCCAAGCCCCATCCACCCCGCCACCAGCCAGAAGGCGATACCCACAACCATGGTCGAGATCAGCACGCCGATGGTGCTGAAAATGATGATCGGCCAGCGCCCGGCCCGCATATACGACCAGTCGACATGCAGCGCCCCGGCAAAGAGCAGAAACGAGAGCATCCCCTCCATCAGCGTGCGATGGAAATCGAGTTGGCCCAGAAAGGCATTGAATTGCGCGGCAAGCTGGCTGGAGGGCATCAGCCGGTCAATGCCCAGCACCAGCAATGAGGCCAGCGCCCCCATTACCGTCAACCCGACCGAGGCGGGCAGGCGCAGCCAGCGGTGATTGGCATAGCCCAGGACGGCTGCAGCCACGATCAGCATGGCGGCGGCGTCAAAGGGCGAGAATGTCGCGGACATGGTGGGCATCCTCCTCTTGTCGCATGGGCCTATCATGCGGCTGTTGCGCGGCTTGTCCAGCAAAACCGGAATATTATCGTGATGTTATGTGGTGCGACGTGGTTTGCTGTGCCGCTTTCGCATCGGCCCCGTCGGTCCGCATTCCGGGGCCGCAGCTCAGCGAGGCTGCTGCCAGCCTCTTGGGGGATTTTGCATCGGTCGATCATCGCAGGTTCGTTGCGGCAGGCATCAGGTGCCTTGCGGCCGCGCAGCCGTTCCTGCCGGGCGCGCCGATGGGCGCAAGCTACTTGACAGCGCACTCCACAGAAAATAGAGACTCGTTTTAATCGGTGATTAAAACCGTGTTGCCCACAGGATGGCGCCGTACAGGAGAGGAGCAGAGCGCATCACGTCCGCCAAGGGCCTGATCGCGCAATGGCCTGTTTCCCGGCGCCCTACGACAAGAAGAGGGAGGACCACCATGATCAGAACATCTATCCAAACCGCGCTGCTGGTCGGCGCCGCGCTGGCCCCGTTGGCCGCCGCCTCGGCGCAGCAGGCCGCGCCCGGTGCGCCTGCTCCTGCAGCCTCCGGTGAGGGCGTCGGCGAGATCATCGTGACCGCCCAGCGCCGTTCGGAAAATGTGATGAAGGTGCCGCTCAGCGTGTCCGTCGTCTCCGCCGACACGCTGGTGAAGCGCGGCGTCAATGACCTGAGCGGGGTTACCAAGCTGGCTCCGAGCCTTCAGGTCGCGCAGGACAACACCTACTCGATCCGCGGTGTGGGCACGGCAACCTTTGCCACCACGGTGGAATCGAGCGTATCGCAGATGGTCGATGACGTGGTGTTGGGCAATGGCGAGTTTGCCGCCAACGCCTTTTACGACCTTGAGCGCGTCGAAGTGCTCAACGGGCCGCAGGGCCTGCTGTTCGGCAAGAACGCGTCCGCCGGCCTGATCAACATCACGACCGCAAAGCCCAAGATCGGCAAGCTGGAAGGCAATGCGGACGTTGAACTGGTGACCCGCGACCGCCCGATCAAGAAGGGGCAGGGCATTCAGGCGCGGGCCACCCTCAACCTGCCGGTCAGCGAGACCAGTGCGCTGCGGCTCAATGCGATCTACAGCGGGCAGGATGCTGTCACCTATCCGATGGTCAACGCCAATGTCCGTAACGATATGGGCATTCGCAACCTTGGCCTGCGCGCCAAGTATCTGTGGCAGCCCGACAGCGCGTTGAGCGTCTATATTCTGGGCGATTATAATCGTCAGCGCGGCGTTTCGGGCCGTTATGACATCACCTATCGCCAGTTTGGCGCGGGCAGCGCCTATACCGGCCTTGGCCTGCCCTCTGGGATCAATAACCAAATCTTTCAGGCCGATGCGCCCAATTTCCGCGACAGCGAGACGGGCGGCGCCCAGGCCAATATCAGCTATACGTTCGACAACGGTGTGCAGTTGATCAACATCGCGGCGTGGAAGCATATGACCACGGCCTTCACCTTCGATTCCGACGAGACCCAGTTCAACTTCTTCAACACCAACTCGGCTCATCAGAATTACAACCAGTTTTCCGAGGAACTGCGTCTGGCGCTGCCTTCTGGCAACCGGATCACCGGGCAGGCGGGCCTGTATTACTACCACTCGCAGCTCAATCAGCAGAGCTTGCTGGGCGGCAACAATGGCTTCCCTGCGTTTCTGCTGCCGACGTTTCCTTTCTGCGTCGGCGCGACGCAACTGGGCGCTCCGCCTGCTGCTTGCCCGGTCAGCAACACCACGTTTCTGGGCCAGGACTCGCGCTTCAATCTCAAGCAGAACAGCTTTGCGGGCTTTGGCCAGCTCAGCTACGGCCTGACCGATACGCTGAAAGCGACGGCCGGTGGCCGCGTGACCTATGACAAGGCCAACATCGATCTGCTGGAAAACACCGGTCACTATTTCGTCACGCTGGGCATTCCCAATAACCGCTCGATCCAGCAAACCGACGCCACCAACTTCAGCTACAAGATCGGCCTTGATTGGCAGGTGACGCCCGCAACGCTGATCTATGGCTTCTATGGCCGCGGCTACAAGGGGCCGGGCTTCTCGAACACCGCCCCTGCGCCCGGTGCCAACCTTGCGGTGCGCCCGGAAATTTCAAAGGGCGGCGAAATCGGCATCAAGACCCGGCTGTTCGACAATCACCTGACGCTCAGCCTTTCCGGTTTCTACACCCGCTACACCGACCTGCAGGTCCAGTCGTGGATTACCGCGCTGCGTACCTTTGTCCTGGCCAATGCGGCCACGGCGACCACCAAGGGTGTCGATGCCTCGTTCTCGGCGCGCGTTGCCAAGGGCCTGACGCTGTCGGGCGCGGCCACCTATGCCGATGCCAAGTACAATGATTTCCCCGGCGCACAGTGCTATCCGACGCAGACCACGGGCGGTTGTTCGGCCACGCAGTCCTCGTTTAACGCGGGCGGCTATCAGATCCCGCTCTCGGCCCGGTTCAGCACCACGCTGGGCGCGGACTATCAGCATGCGTTGAACGACCGTCTGGATGGCCTGATCTCGCTGAGCTACTATCACCGCTCGTCGCTCTCGGCCGGTTTTGGCCCGGCGTTCCAGATCCCGAGCTGGGACACGCTGGACGCCACCATCGGCATCAAGACGGCGGCGTTCAACGTTGCGCTGTTCTGCAAGAACTGCACCAATGCCATTCGCCCGATTTCGATCGGTTCGGACGGCGGCGACGCCTCGCTCAACCCCGCAGTGCTGACCCTTAATCAGCGCTTTGGCTATAACTCGGTCCGCACCATCGGCGTGCGGGCGGGGATCAACTTCTGATCCCTTTGGGGCAAGCCTGAATAAGAAGGGCTTCGGAGCTTGTTTGCTCCGAAGCCCTTTTTTTTATTGATTGCGGGGCCTATCAGCCATGCGGAATGTGAAGGCGCGCGGTGCGGGCGGCCCGTTCGGCGGCAAGGTCGAATGGCGATGCGGTATTGGCGATCAACGCGGCATCCAGGGCGGCATCCAGCGGGGCAGGGCGATCACAGGTGCTTTCCAGCGTGATGGCTTGGCCGCTCTGCGCCGAGCGGGTGATGGCCTCCATGATCTCGACATTATGCACGATAAAGTCGGCGCCTGTCCGGTGCGGCTTGCCGCTGCGCAGGGCAAGGGCCATGTCCACCAGACCGACGCCGCGATAGTCGGCCACCGGTTGGCCCGCGTGATCAAGGCGGTTGGGCTCGGCAAAAGGCATGCCTGTGGTGGCCAGGGGGCTGCGGCCGGTGGCGGGGGTGAATTGCCCGGCGCCGCCGCTGAAGAACATCGGGTCGGCCAGTTCGAGGATGCCCTGCGTGCCATAGAGTTCGCCGGGGCGCTGGGTGGGGATTGCGACGTCGAGGGAAATGGTCAAGGCGACATGCGCGGCATCGAAGGTCAGCGATGTGATGAAGGTGGTGGCCACTTCGACCGGAAAGCTGGTGCCCTTGGCCGGACCATGGCGTACCACCCGCTCGGCGGGGCCAAAACTGCCGGTCGCGTGGACACGGCGCACCGGGCCAAGCAGGCTGACCCACATGGCGATGTAATAGGGGCCGATGTCGTAGGGCGGCTCGCCGCCGGGCAGGTAGAATTGCGCCGGATTGGGATGGAACATTTCCAGCCCCGGCAGACCGATGAACGATTGGCCGAAAACCGGCTTGCCGATCGCCCCGGTGTCGAGCGCGCGACGTGCCGCCTGATGGGCTGCGCCGTAGAAAGTGTCGGGCGCGCTGCCGATCAGCACATTGGCGGCCGACGCCTGCGCGGCGAGTTGCCGCGCCATCTCCAGCGTCAGCGCAAACGGCTTTTCCGAATAGATCGATTTGCCCGCCTCGATGATGCGCGCGTTGAGTGCGGCGTGGTCGCGCCCCGGCGTGAGATTGACCACAAGCTCGATCCTTGGGTCGCCCAGCAGCGCATCGACGCTCATGCAAGCCACGCCAAAGCGTTCCGCCACCGTCTCGGCGCGTGCAGGCCGGCGCGTGGCGATGCCGCCCAGCTCCAGCACGGGTGAGCCGGCAATGGCGTTCAGATAGACGCCGCTGATATCGCCCGCGCCGATGACGCCGATCCTGACTGGCTCTATCCCCATTCCAACTCTCCTTATCGGGCGATGCGTTGTGATTTGATCGGTGATTAAAGCGGGCGGGCAGATTGTCAACGTCGCTTGATCGTCCGCTGCGCCCTGCGAATGCATCGATGCGAAATGGCCCTTGCCAGAAATTTAATCAGCGATTAAATCAAGGCGCATGCATATCCGCGCCTGTCGCATCGCCGACCGGGCAGGAGTTCCGAATGGGCTGAAAAGCCTGACAAATCCATGGAATCGCCAATTGAGGGAGTTGAGTATGGCTGGGCAGTTCAAATACGGGGTATCGCTCTATAGCTATACCGAAGACTTCGGCAGCATCATGACCCTTGAGGATGGTTTCGATCACATCGCCGACACCGGTGCGACCGGCATCGAAATCCTGGGGGAGACGCATGTGGAATGCTATCCCGAACCGAGCGCGGAATGGCTCGACAAGTGGTTTGGCCTGCTTGACCGTCACCAGCTCGAGCCGACCAACATGTGTTCGTGGGTCGATACCAAGCTGCGTCTGGGATGCCAGTTGACGGTTGCCGAGGGCGCCGCCGAACTTGAGCGTGACCTGCGCCTTGCGCATCGCCTGGGCTTCAAGTCGCTGCGCCCCAAGTTTGGCGTGATCGACGCCGAACTGACCCCCGATCCGATCTGGTCGGGCGCGGTCGAGCGGGTGCTCGATCTGGCCAACAAGTTCGATATCGTGATCTGTCCCGAGATCCACTCGCCCACGCCGATCAGGCATCCTGCGGTCGATGGCTATATCGACTTCATCGAGCGCACCGGCACCCCGAATTTCCGCCTGCTGATCGACACCGGCATCTTCCAGAACCGCCCGCTCAAGGGCTGGCAGCATGAAGTGCCCGAAGGCGACAGCGATCACGCCAAGCTGATCAACGGCATCGCGGTCGATCCCGAGGAATTCCTCGATATTGCCAAATACGTGGCCTTCATTCAGGCAAAGTTCCATTACATCAACGACGATCTCCAGTGCGAGAACATTCCCTGGGACAAGGTGATCCCGGTGTTGAAGCGCGCGGGTTACGACGGTTATCTGTCCTCGGAATATGAAGGCACGCGTGAACCGTGGGTGGCGATTGATCAGGTCCGCCGCCAGCATGTCCTGATGCGCCAACTTGAAGCGCAATATGACGCTGCGCTGGCTGACGCCTGATACGACCGCATCTGAAACCGTTATTCCCAGGAAAATGCCATGTATGAATATCCTTTGATCCAAGCCACCGGTTTCCGCAATTATGGGCCGGCCGATGCCCGCGAAGGGGTTGAGGTGCGCCTGCGCCTGCCCAACTATCGCGGCATGCGCCTGTCGCTGCTCGACGGCGTGGATGTCACGATCGACGGCGAGTTCTTCAGCCACGAGATCACCATGCTGCGCCTTCATGGCGAGGTCTATGACCTTGAGGCCATGCGCGATGCGACCACCGTGCGATGGGCGATGGGCGACTTTGGCACCGTGCTGGTTCCCAAGGTCGGCGGGCTTGCCCCCGGCATCCACAACGTGAAAGTGGCCGCGCGCACCCGCTCGCCCTATTTCCCGCCGCACCTGCAGCCTCTGCCGGTCAACGGTGAACGCTTGGCGACGATCGTCCTGCCCTGAGGCGGGAGGGCTTGCCGCCCTTTGCGAGACGCTCGACAAAACCAGAGAGCCCCCGGTGCGCCGCGCCGGGGGTTTTGTCGATGATGGCGAAGATGCTTTTTCGTCGCCCCGGCGCATAAAGCGCGGGAGCCTTTCGCCCCCGCACCTGCGCGCCAATTCAACGGCAATGTTCAGAGTTGGCGGATCTTCACGTTGCGGAAGACGATCTCGGCCGCTTCGATCTGCAACAGAATGCGGCCGCGTGTGAGCGGAATATAGCGTGAGCGATCCGCGGGATCCTGACGTTGCAGGCCGTAGAGCGCGGTCACGAGGCGTCCGTTGACAATATGGGCGGCCTTGTTGCCCTGTGCGATCAATTCGACCGTGTTCCATCCTTCCAGCGTGTCAAAGCTGCCGTCGGCGCGGATCCACTGGCGCAATGAACCACCGGCATCGACCTGCGGCGCATATTGCGTGTTGCCCGGAAAATCCTCGGGCCAGGCGGGCAGGCCGCCCTGCGAGATCGCGGCTATCGCGCGGTGATTGATGGGCAGCGCGTCCCCGGTGTTGCGCTCCATGATCTGGTATTCAATGCAATCGGGCCACAGCCGCTCCGGGCCGAAGGGCGTATGATACAGAATGCCGCTGTCCCGCTTCCAGATCGTGCGCGGTTCATACCGGCGGGTGCCCCACCTGTATTCGAGGCTCAGGTGATAGTTCTCATATTCGCGGTCCGTGGCCAGATAGCCCATGCCGGCCTTGGCCGGGCCGTGATAGCGCGGACCGAGCAGGTGGAGCATGCCGTCGTGGATGTCGACCACGCCATCGCGGTCCTGCGCGCCGACGCCATCCTGAAAGAACGTCCAGCCGGTCATGTCGCGCCCATTGAACAGCGGGCGCCAGCCATCGTCATCGGCGGGCCCGGCGGGCGCCGCGACGGTGGCGGGGCCGGCGGCGGAAGCGACATGCGGCAGGGCTGCGGCAACACCGGTCGCAGCCAGACGTGAAAGGGCGCCTCGTCGGGTGGTCTTCATGCATCTCTCCTTGGATGGTTTGCGCGCCATGCATTCGGCCTGCAGATGGAGACGTTTTAATCAATGATCAAATTATCGCAAGCAGGGATTGGCCCGCGTCAATTTCTCTGCGATACCGCACAGGCGGCGGTCACGTTTTGACATCCTCGGGCCGGCAGTACAAAAGGCTCAGGCTGGATCCGAATGCGGCGCAAGCCGACGGAGAGTGAGGCGGCGAGAGGCAAAGCTGTCCAGATTTCGCATCCGGCATATCAACGGGCGGGAATGAATGAGCGAGAAGAAACAGTATATCCGGGACAAGTTGCGCCATAACCTGCTCAATGCCGGCCGCGCCTATCTGAAGCAGCACGGGCACAACGGGCTGTCGGTCCGCACTCTGGCCCAGGAAATCGGGGTTTCGCCCGGCGCGCCCTATTATCACTTTCCCGATCGGCGCTCGTTGCTGCTGGCGCTGGCGACCGAGGGGTTCAACGAGATGCTGGCGGGCACCGAGCAGGTGGTTGCCGGTATTGCCAGCCCGGCCGAGAAACTGCGCCGCATGGGGCTGCTCTTTATCCGGTTCGCCGAAGAAAACCCCCATCTGCTCGACCTTATGTACGAAAGCGAGCTGACCACCCCGACGCTCGATCCGACGCTGCTGGCATTCCAGCGCGCCGGGCACGCGGCCCTGCACGATCAGGTCATCGGCGCGCTTCCCGACCTTGATCCAAATGACGCCGGCGTGCGTGTCGTGGCGTTCTGGTCGGCGATTTACGGTTTTGCCACGATGCGTAAAAAGGGCGTGCTGCGCCCCAGCGAGGATGGCGCATTGCCTAGCGTCGACATAGCCGAGACGATTGTTGATATCGTGCTGCGCGCCATTCTTGCCAAGGACGCGCCGTGCGATCCGGCTCTGGCCGGGCAGGCGGATTGAGCGGCCTGTCTGGCGTAATTTATGGGTTGATCAAAATCGGGCCGTGATCATCGCCAGTCGCGCTGTCGGCTGGTCTGGCCGATGCCGGGGTTGAGCCGGTTGCCGGGATCAAGCGCGCGATAATGCGCCGCGAGCGCGGGCTTGGCGGGATAGAGGTGGCCGACATTGTGTTCGGCAGGATACTCGGCGCCGCGCACGTCGAGCAGTTCCCACATGCGGTGCTCCAGCGCCAGCGGGTCAATGCCCGGCTTCAGGATATAGTCCTGATGGAACACGTGGCAGAAGAAGTGGCCGTAATAGAGCCTGGCCTCGATCAAACTGTCGATGGCCGGGGGCAGCACCTCCAGCCAGTCCTCGTCATTGCGGCGCAGGGCGATATCCAGCGCGATGATGTCGCCCACGCGATCGGCATGTATGGCGCGGTAGCGGATCGCCGCTCCGGCCACGGCAAAGCGATGCAGAAAGGCCTTCTTCGCCTCCATCGGCGTGCATTCGAACATATCGCCTGTTGCGCTTGGAAACATCTGCGCCAGCAGGCCGCGCGCCTCGGTCACGCCATCGCGCGGCATTTTCAGGATCAGATGATGCGCAAAGCGGTCGCGCCATTGCCGCATGCGCGGCGGCAGATGGTCGGGCATCAACCGGCTCGCGGCCTGCATCACCCGGTCCGACAGGTTGGCGGGCAGGATGCGCCATCGCCGCGCCAGCGCATCGATCCGGTTCTTCAGCGCAAAGAGGCGGGGCAGGCGGTCGGTGCCGAAGCGCTCAATGGCGACAAAGACGTCCTTGCCGTAGATGGCCGCAATATCGAACGCGTCACGGTGGATATATTCGCCCGAAATCGGCAGTTCCTGAAACTGGGAGAGGATCGTGCGGCGCAAACGGGTCAGTTCGGCGGTGTCATTGGTGCCGATATAGAAGGTGGCGGTCTGCTCATCGCGGGGAAAAGTGTCGAGCCGGACGGCAAAGACCATGACCTTGCCCGCGCTGCCCGAGGCTTCGAACAATCGCTGCGGATCGGCATTATACCGGGCCGGGGAGGGGGCGGCGATGTCGCGCACCCGCTCGGCATAATCCTGACATGAGGCAACGCAGCGGGGCGCGCCCGCATCCTCGGCCATGGGCAGGCGGCCCCGGCCGATGTTATCGAGAATTTCCTCGGGCGCGCCGCCCAGTTCAAGGCCAAGGTGATTGACCAGTTCGACCGTGCCGTCGGCCAGCACCCGCGCGAAGAGCGCCATTTCGGTATAGGCGGGGCCGCGCCGGATCAAGGCCCCGCCCGAATTGTTGCAGACCCCGCCGATGACCGAGGCGCCGATGCAGGACGACCCGATCACCGAATGCGGTTCGCGGCCCATCGGCGCCAGTTCGCGTTCCAGATCATAGAGCGTGGCCCCGGCCAGACAGACCACCTGCGCGCCGCCCAACAGCGTGTGAATGCCCTTTAAACGCAAGGTGTTGATGATCACCACCGGGCGATCATAGGCGCCGTCCGGGGTCGATCCTCCGGTCAGGCCGGTGTTGGCGGCCTGGGCAATCACGATCACATCGGCGGCGATACAGGCGCAAAAGGCGCGGTATTGTTCAAGCGGCGTGCCCGGCCGCACCACCGCCAGAACATCGCCGCCGCCATAGCGATAGCCGGTGGCATAGGCGCGCGTCGCATCCCCGTCGGTCAGGACATGGCGCGGCCCGACGATGGCGCGCAACTGGTCGAGCAGCGGGGCGGGGGTAGAAAGCATCTGGCGGACCTTACTGCGGATAGGGCCAGGGCGCACGGGTGAAAACGCCGCCATCGACCCAGAGCGTCTGCCCGGTCACAAAGGCGGCAGCCGGGCCTGCGAAAAACAGCACCGGCCCGGCAATGTCGGCGGGGGTCCCGACCCGGCCCAGCGGCGTCATCGGCGACCATTGCGCGGCATAATCGGGCGCTTCCTCGGCGGTGCGCTCGGTCGCGATGGCCCCCGGCGCCACGCAGTTCACGCGAATGCCGTAAGGCCCCAGTTCAACCGCGGCCGATTTGGTGAACTGTTCGATCCCGCCCTTGGATGCGGTATAGTCCACCAGATTGGGAAAGGCATGTTTGTTGCAGCCCGAACCGATGTTGACGATGGCGCCGCCAGAGCCGCGCTGCGCCATCAGGCGGCCAAAGATCTGCGTATTGAGGAAGCACCCTTTGAGATTGGTGCGCAGCACCGCATCCCAGCGCTCTTCGGACAGTTCGAGCAGCGGCGACCAGGTTTGAATGCCGGCGTTGTTGACCAGCAGGTCGGGCGCGCTGCCTGCCCAAGCGACGACCGCCTCGGCAAAGCTTTCCACCTGCGCCTTGATGCCCACATCGCAGGGCATGGCGATGACACTGTGGCCACGCGCGGTCTGTTCCTCGACAAGCGCGAGGGCAGGCTCGGGCGAGGCGTAATAGGAAAACGCCACGCGATAGCCCGCCGCCGCCAGCGCGCCGACAAGGTGTTGGCCGATGCCCGTGCTGCCGCCGGTCACGATCGCAAAGGGCGGCGCGGGTTGGGGGGCGGACAGGGAGGTCACAGGCTCATTCCTCCGTCGATGACCACATTGGTGCCCGACATAAAGCGCGCCTCGTCCGAGGCGAGCGTGACGGCGATGGCGGCGATCTCTTCGGCCTGGCCGAGGCGGCCCATCGGCTGTCGGGCAATGAAACCCGCCCGCGCGGCATCGGCATCGCCCGTCGCGGCAAAGCGTTCGAGCAGCGAAGGGGATTCAACGGTGCCGGGGCTGATCGCGTTGCAGCGGATGCCCTGACCGATAAAGTCCCGCGCCACCGACATGGTGAGGCCGATCACCGCCGCCTTGCTGGTGCCATAGGCGAAGCGGTTGGGCGCGGCCATCACCGATGACACCACCGAGGCGATGTTGATGATCGCGCCATCCGAACGGCCCAGCATCGCGGGAAGAAAGGCGCGGATCGTCAGGGCCATCGAGCGCACGTTCAGCGTCATGCTGCGGTCAAGATCATCGAGCGTGCCGTCAAGGATCGAGCCATTGGCGACATAGCCGACGCAATTGACCAGCACCGAGGTTTCGCCATGGGCCTGCGCCGCCGCCGCGACGCTTTCCGTATCGGTGACATCGAGGATGCGGGTCTCGATGCCCAGTTCCGCCCCGAAGGGTTCCGTAAAACGAAGGTCCGCTGCCGTGACCTGCGCGCCCTCGCGGGCAAAGGCGATGGCGATGGCCCGGCCGATGCCCTGCGCGCCGCCGGTGATGAAGCAGGACTTGCCGGCAAGCCGACCCATCGCCGCCGCCTTCATCGGTCGGCGTCCCAGGCGATGACCTTGTGGCGCTGGACGCCCAGCTTCTCGATGCCCAGTTCGATCACATCGCCTTCCTTGAGGAACACGGGGGGCTTCAGGCCCATGCCGACACCCGGCGGCGTGCCGGTGGTGATGATGTCGCCGGGCAGCAGGACCATGAACTGGCTCAGATAGCTGACGATGGTGGCGCAATCGAATATCATGGTGCGCGTGTTGCCGGTCTGCATCCGCTGGCCATTGACCTCCAGCCACATGTCGAGCTGCTGCGCGTCGCCAACCTCATCGGCGGTGACCAGCCATGGGCCGACCGGGCCGAATGTTTCGCAGCCCTTGCCCTTGTCCCATGTGCCGCCGCGCTCAAGCTGGAAGGTGCGTTCCGACAGGTCATCGCAGACCACATATCCGGCGACGTGGTTCAGCGCATCCTCGGGCGCGACATAGGAAGCGCGCGACCCGATGACGATGCCGAGTTCGACCTCCCAATCCATCTTGTCCGATTGGCGCGGTCGCCGCACATCGTCGTTCGGCCCCTGAATGCACGAGACGGCCTTGGTAAACACGATCGGTTCCGCCGGGATCGGCATGTTGGCCTCGATCGCATGGTCGGTATAGTTGAGGCCGATGGCGATGAATTGCCGCGTGCCGGCCACAGGAGCGCCCAGACGCACTGGTTCGGTCACGGCCGGAAGCGCGGAGATGTCGATCCCGCGCAGCCGTTCAAGGGCGGGCGGAGACAGAGTCTCGCCGTCAATGTCGGACAGATGGCCCGAAAGATCGCGCAAGGCCCCGTTGCCGTCAAGGATTCCGGGCTTTTCCTGTCCTGCTTGGCCAAATCGTACCAGTTTCATTGCATGCTCCACATCAAGTGCGGCCGACGATCCGATCGACCGGGCCGCATATCGCGCTGCCATGGTATCCGGGGCGCCCGGAATAATCCAATGCCGGAAGCGACTTTATTTGATCAATGATCAAAATGCTGCGTAACCGACAATGGTCCTCCGGTAAAGTCCAAACACAGGAGCGTTTTTCGATGGACCCGCGAAGGGGCGGCAGCAGGCGCGATTGGCCATGCCGGTCCAGACCGTCAATCCCGGCTTGCTTTTCGTTTGATCGCTGATTAAAATCTGCGGGCGCCGATTTGGCGCCTTATCCGATACCTTCCTTCGCGGGATGATCCGGTCCCGGCCACGGGGCGATGCGCGCGGGGGCGGCCTCACACTCGAACCTTTCCGCACCGCCGTCCATCAAAGCGGTCGGCCCAAGCGGCGCCAATACCAAAGCCGATGTCAGGGAGAGAACGATTGAGCAGAAGAATTGTGAGCCTGTTCCTTGCCACGGGCTCGCTGCTTGCCCAAGCCGACGCTCAGGCGCGTCCGGCGCATGAAGCGCTGTCTCCTCCTGCCTCGCTTGACGCCCCGGCGATTGCGGATCTTGCCCGCCGGTTTGCCGATCCGCCGGTCGAGGCGCGCCCGCGCGTCTGGTGGCACTGGATGAACGGCAATATCACCAAGGATGGCATCGCCAAGGATCTGGCATGGATGAAATCGGTTGGCATTGGCGGCGCACAGACCTTTGATGTCAATCTCACCACGCCCCGGATCGTCGACAAGCGTCTCGTCTACATGAGCCCGGAATGGAAGGATGCGTTCCGGTTCGCCGCCGCCGAGGCCGACCGGCTGGGGCTTGAACTGGCGATCGCCTCCTCGCCGGGATGGAGCGAGACCGGCGGCCCTTGGGTCACGCCGCAGGATGCGCTCAAGAAGCTGGTGTGGAGCGAGACGATTGTGGAAGGCGGCAAGCCCTTTGCAGGCCGCCTTGCAACGCCCCCGTCGATCACCGGGCCGTTTCAATCCATCCCACAACAGCCTGACCTTACCGACCTGCTGGCGGAAAGGCCGCTGCATCCCCGGCCGGAGCGGCTTTACCGCGACACCGTCGTGCTGGCGGTGCCGGTGGCCGATGTCGAGGCGCTTCCCGTGCCCGATGTTTTCGGGCCGCAAGGCGAGAGGGTCGAGCCGGGCGCGATCAATGGCGGCCCTGCGGCCTCCGGGCTGCGGGTCGCGGCGCCGGGAACGGTGACGCTCGACTACCGCGCGCCGGTTGCGCTGCGCTGCGCCACGGTTTTCCTGCCCGGTGCCGCGGTTCCGCTGCTGGGCGGCCTGTTTGCCGCCTCGTTTGAGGCCAGCGATGACAATGTGACATGGAAGCCCGTCGCCGATGTGCCTCTGGCCACGGTGCCCACAACGGTCAGTTTCCGCCAGATCCGGGCGCGCTACATGCGTCTTTCGCTGCGTTTCCCGACGCATGACGGCGGCGAGGGGGGCAGCGGTCCGGGGCCTGCCGCCGACAATGGCCTGGCCATGCCGGACCCGTTTGGCGCGATGATCGGCAAGATCATGTCTTCGCCCCTGACTGTGACCCAGTTTACCGCATCGTCCGTGCCGATGATCGACCGCTTTGAGACAAAGGCGGGCTTTGCGCTTGCGGGCGATTATCTGTCTTTTCCCGTGCCCCAGGATGATCCCCAAGTTCCGGTACCGGCCTCGGTGATCGACCTAACCAGAAAGCTGCGTCCTGACGGCGGGCTTGACTGGACCCCGCCGCCGGGGCGCTGGAAGGTTCTACGGATGGGCTATTCGCTGCTGGGCACCACCAATCACCCGGCCACGGCCGAGGCCACCGGGCTGGAGGCCGATGTCTATGATGCCGGGGCGGTTCGCCGCTATATGGATCACTATCTGGGCATGTATCGCGATGCGGCGGGGCCGGAACTGGTCGGCGCCCATGGCGTGCGGGCCTTGGTGACGGATTCGATCGAGGTCGGCGCGGCCAATTGGACGCCGAATCTGATCCGGCAGTTCCGCCGCCTGCGCGGCTATGATCCATTGCCCTGGCTGCCGACCTTGACCGGCCAGATCGTGCAGTCGCGCGCCGCCTCCGACAGCTTCCTGCTGGACTATCGCAGGACGCTGAGCGAGCTGATGGCCAGCGAGCATTACGGGACAATCGCGCAGGCGAGCCATGAGGCGGGCCTGAAGTTCTATGCCGAAGCGCTGGAATCGCGGCGTCCCTCGCTGGGCGACGACATGGCGATGCGCCGCTATGCCGATTACCCGATGGCGGCGACATGGGCCTTTGCGCGCGGGGGCCAGCCCGAGGATTCCGCGCGGGCCGACATTCGCGGGGCCGCCTCGATCGCGCATATCCTTGGGCGTGAGGATGTTGCCGCTGAATCCTTCACCGCCAGCATGAAACCATGGGCTTTCGGCCCCGCCGACCTCAAGCATGTGGTCGATTTCGAATTCGTTTCGGGCGTGACGCGGCCGGTGATCCACACCTCGGTCCACGTGCCCGGCGATGATCATGTGCCGGGCCTGAGCCTTGGCGGCATCGGCCAGTATTTCAACCGCAACGAGAGCTGGGCGCCCCTTGCCCGCCCGTGGATCGACTATATCGCCCGCAATTCGGTGCTGCTGCGCCAAGGCCGCAATGTTGCCGATCTGGCCTATTTCTATGGTGAGGAAGCGCCCCTTACGGGCCTTTACAGCGACCGCCGCGTGCCCGATGCGCCGCGCGAACATGCCTATGACTTCCTCGACATAGCCTCGCTGTCCGATGCGCTGGCAAACGATGGCGGCGATCTGGTGACGCCGGGCGGTGCGCGCTATCGTGCGATCTATCTTGGCGGGTCGTCCGATCACATGTCGCTGGCAACCTTGCGCCGACTGAGCGCGCTGGTCGAAGGCGGGGCCACGCTGATTGGTCAACGCCCGGTTCATATGCTGGGGCTGGCGGGCGACAAGGCCGGATTTGACGCGCTGGCCGATCGCATGTGGTCTGGTCGGCCCGAGACCATGCTGGGCAAGGGCCGCGTTATCGCGTCGAATGATCCCGATGCCGCGCTCGAACGGGCAGGGGTGGCGCCCGCGTTTCACATGGCGGGCGCGGGTGCGGACGCCGAGGTGCCCTTCATCGAACGCCAGTTCCCAGGCGGCCGGAGCTGGTTTCTGGTCAACCGCCGCGAGACGCCTGTCGCATTCGAGGGCCATTTCCGGGTGACCGGCCTCAGGCCTGAGATCTGGCATGCCGAAACCGGCGCGCGCGAGGCGGTGACCTATCGCATCGTCGGCCATGAGACTGTTGTGCCGCTTCACCTTGCCGCCGGCGACGCGCTGCATATCGTGTTTGCCGGTCCGGCGCAGGGCAAAGGATATACCGTGCCTGCGGCGATCCCGGCGCCCTCCACTGTGCTTGAAGGGGCATGGACGGTGAGTTTCCAGCCCGGACGCGGCGCGCCGCAAAGCGCTGTCCTTCCCCGTCTGGCCCCGCTCGACACCCAATCCGAACCGGGCATCCGCTATTTCTCAGGCGTTGCCACCTATCAAAAGGACTTCGCCGCGCCGCGTGGCTGGAAGGCGGGCCAGCCCTTGATGCTCGATCTGGGCGAGGCACGCGACATCGCGGAGGTCACGGTCAACGGAAAGGTTCTCGGATCGGTCTGGCATGCGCCCTATCGGCTCGACATTGGTGGCGCTGTACGGCCGGGGCGCAACCGTCTGAGCTTGCGCGTGGCCAACCTGTGGGTCAACCGCCTGATCGGCGACCAGCAGCCCGGAACGCAGAAGATCACCTGGACCGACACGCCGACCTACAAGGCAAGCGCCAGCCTGCGCCGATCGGGGCTGGTCGGTCCGGTCACGCTGACCCCCATGACCAGCGGTGTAACCGACATCAAGCGGACCATGCGTTGACACTTTCCGCCCGGCGGCCGGCCATGCGCCGGTCGCCGGGTGCTGCTCCAAGGACGACCAACATGACTACCCCTACCGATACTGGCTCGCAGCGCCGGGCGGGCCTGCCCCAAGGCATCGTCGTCGTGATCGCCAGCTTTCTTCCCATTCTGGCCATCGTCGCTCTGGCTCCGGCCGTGCCGCGCATGATGGAACACTTTGCCGGGGTGCCCGGCGCGGGCCTGTGGGTTCCGCTGGCGGTGACCGCGCCGGGCCTGATGGTTGCGCTGCTTTCGCCCGCGATGGGCTGGCTGGTTGATCGCTATGGCCGCAGCCGTTTGCTGGTCGTGGCGACCGCGATCTACGGTCTTGTCGGCATCGCCCCCATCTTCATCGACGGCCTGCCTGCGCTGTTCGCCTCGCGCCTGCTGCTGGGTGTTTGCGAGGCGGCGATCCTGACCGTGACCAACACTTTGGTCGGTGACTATTTCGACGAGGATCGCAGGCGCTTCTGGCTGACCGTCCAGTCCGCCGCGCAGCCGTTCTTCGGCGTTTCGCTGCTCGTTCTGTCGGGCACGCTTTCGGGGATGGGCTGGAACATCCCGTTTCTGGTCTATGCCTGCGCCATCCCCATCGCGGCGGCGATGGCCTTTCTTCTGTTCGAGCCGGCAAAGCGCGCCCACGCGCTGTCAGACGCCGCTGTCGCGCCTTTTCCGGTGCGCCATGTGCTGATCACCAGCGGTGTGACCTTGCTGGCCTCGAGCATCTATTATGTTTACATTGTGCAGGTCGGGCTCCTGTTTCCCGGTGTGGGCGTCACATCGCCCGACACCATTGGCATGTTGATCGGCCTTGCCAATGTCGGCGTGTTTTTCGGCGGACTGCTGTTCAAGCCTGCCTCCGCGCGGCTTGGCACCGGCCTGCAGGTCGGCATCTTCTTTGCCCTGCTGGGGCTGGGCCTGCTGGGCATCGGCGCCAGCCATTCCGCCACCCAGATGACAGCTTTCTGCACGATCCAGCAACTTGGCGCGGGGCTGTGCATCCCCACGCTGCTGCTTTGGACCATGCGCGGGCTGAACGATGAAAACCGGGGGCGGGGCATGGGTATCTGGAGCTGCGCCTTCTTCGTCGGCCAATTTGTCAGTCCGGCGCTTGTCTCGCTGGTTACGCTGTTCAGCCACGCTTTGCCCCGGACGTTCATCGTGATCGGCGTGGGCGGGATCGCCCTCGCGGTTGTCCTTGGCGTGGCCCTGAATGCCGGTGCGCGGCAGACAAAGGCTGTTGCCTGAAACCTGCGGCTTGATCGGCCTCATCACAAAAGGTCCGGGCGACTGTCGTCACTCGGGCCTTTTGATCGTGCCGCATGGCAGGAATTGCGCGCAAGGTTTTGCGCGATCGGAGAGCAGCCTGACCCACCGAGTCATTCCGAAACAGTCCTAAAATCGCCACGGCACCTTGGCCAGCGCCTCGCGCAGATAGGCAAGGAAAGCGTTGGCCCGCCCGCTGCGTTCGCTGCGTGCGTGAACCAGCGCCACGACATCCGCCGAAGGCAGCGCCCAATCGGGCAGAATTTCCACCAGCCGTCCGGTCGCAAGATCCCCGGCCACATCCCATTCGCTGCGCACCATCACGCCCAGCCCCGCCAGCGCCCAGTCGCGCACGATTTCACCATCATTGCTCGACATCGCGGGCTTGACGCGCACGGTCATCGCCTCCTTTTCGCCGTGCCGAAAGCGCCAAAGCGTGACGTCCTCATTGTTCTCCCGCAGGGCAAGACAGCGGTGATCGATCAGGTCATGGGGCGTTGTCACCGGCGGGCCGTTTTCAAGACAGGCAGGCGCCGCGCACAGGATACGGCGGTTGGGGGCCAGCGTCGTCACCATCCTGTCGCTTTCCGGCAGCGCGCCGATATGCACGACAATATCCCAGCTCTCGTGGACCTGTCGGATCGGGCTGTCGGAGAGTTCGAGGGTGACAGTCGTGGCCGGATGGGCCTTGGCAAAACTTTCGACCACCGGGCTGACATGGCGCCGGCCAAAGCCGTAGGGGGCCGCCACCCGCAAATGCCCGCGGATCCGGCTGGTGCGCGAGGCCAGCCTTTCGGCCAGATCCTCAATCGCGCCGATGATCTCCAGCCCTTCCGAGGCGATCAGTTCCCCTTCATCGGTCAGGCTGAGCCCGCGCGAATTGCGGTCGACCAGCTTGACCCCGACGCGGGCCTCCAATGCGCGCAGCCTCTGCGTTACCGCCGGGGGGGTGACATTGAGGCTGCGCGCCGCTTCGGCCAGCGAGGGCGAGCGGGCCAGAACCTGAAAGAAGGTCAGATCTTCGGTGGTGATCATTAGGTTTCATCTTAATGAAGAATGTAGATCGCGTTAATTGCGATATTCATGGTTTGCCATATCATCGCCCCGCAAGCAACCCAACCCTGATGCCCGAAAGCCCCGGTCGATGATGCCTTTGCCCTCCTGTGATCTCATCTATGTCCATGGCGCATGGAAAGCCCCCATTGCCGCCGCCGAACCGATACCGGTGTTCAGCCCGGTGACCGAGGAGGTGATCGGCACGGTGGCGGCCTGCGGCCCGCAGGATGTGGATGCCGCTGTTGCCGCCGCCCGCGCCGCATTCCCCGCTTTCTCGGCCAGTTCGCGCGAGGAGCGCCTTGCCCTGCTGGGCCGCATTCTGGCGCTGATGGAAGAGCGGGCGGAGATGCTGGCGCAGGTCATCAGCCAGGAGATCGGCTGCGCCATCACTTTTGCCCGCAATGCCCATGTGCCCTTTGGGCTGGCCCATGTGCGCGCGGCCATCGAGGTTTTGCGCGACTTCCGCTTTCTGAGCCAACAGGGCACCACCGCCATTGCCCGCGAGGCGATCGGCGTTTGCGGTCTGATCACGCCGTGGAACTGGCCGCTTTATCAGATCACCGCCAAGCTGGCCCCGGCTCTGGCCGCCGGTTGCACCGTGGTCCTCAAGCCCAGCGAATTGTCGCCCTTCAGCGCCCAGTTGCTGGCGCAGATCATCGAGGAGGCCGGAACGCCCCCCGGCGTGTTCAACATGGTGACGGGCACGGGCGAAGTGGTGGGCGCCGCGATGGCGGCCCATCCCGACATTGACATGATTTCGATCACCGGATCGACCCGCGCGGGCGTTCTGGTGGCTCAGGCCGCCGCGCCGACCGTCAAGCGCGTCACGCAGGAACTGGGGGGCAAATCGCCCAATATCCTGCTCGATGATGCCGATTTTGCCCGCGTGGTCCCGCTGGGCGTGGCGGCGGGCATGCGCAATGTCGGCCAATCCTGCAGCGCCCCCACGCGGATGTTGGTGCCGCAAAGCCGTCTGGCCGAGGTGGAGCAACTGGCCGCCGATGCTGCCAACGCGCTGGTCGTGGGCGATCCGGCGCAGGAGGCCACCGACCTTGGCCCCGTGGCCAACCGCAACCAGTTTGACAAGGTACAGCAGATGATCGGCATCGGCCTTGCCGAGGGCGCGCGGCTGATCTGCGGCGGGCCGGGCAGGCCGGAAGGGGTGGAGCGCGGCCTCTATTGTCGGCCCACGATCTTTACCTGCCCTGACCACCGGATGGCAATCGCGCAGGAGGAGATTTTCGGCCCGGTCCTCTGCATCATCCCTTATGCCGATGAAGAGGATGCGGTGCGGATCGCCAATGATACGGTCTATGGGCTGGGCGCGCATGTGCAGTCGGGCGATCTCGACCGGGCGCGGCGCGTGGCGGGCCGGATCCGTTCCGGGCAGGTCCATATCAACCATCCCGCTTGGGACGGCTTTGCCGCTTTCGGTGGTTATAAGCAATCGGGCAATGGCCGCGAATATGGCCGCTTCGGTCTGGAGGAGTATCTCGAAACCAAGGCCATTCTGGGCTTTTATCCGCAGTGACCGGGGGGCCGATCAACCGACGCGTGGCGCTGGGCGGTGTTGCGGGGCTGGGCGTGGCGGCCATGGCCGGGCGGCTGCTGGACAGGCCGCCTGTGGCCCCGATCGCGCTCCATGGCGATGCGGTTCCCCGACAGGGCGGGCGCATCCGCGTGGCCAGCACATCGACCTCGATCGGCGACACGCTTGATCCCGCGCGCGGCGCGCTCAACACCGATTATGTCCGGCATTTCATGCTCTACAGCGGGCTGACCGAACTGGACCGGCATTTGAATGCCCAGCCCGCTCTGGCCGAAAGCCTGACCAGCGCCGATCAGCAGGTTTGGCATGCCACCCTGCGCAAGGGCGTGACTTTTCACAATGGCAAGAACCTGAGTGCCAAGGATGTCGTCCATTCGCTGCTGCGCCACAAGGACCCGCGCATCGGCTCGAAAATGGCCGATATCGCGCGCCAGTTTGCCGATGTGCGCGCCACCGGCCCGCGTGAGGTCCGCATCACGCTGACCGGGCCGAATGCCGATTTGCCGGTCATTCTGGCCCAGTCGCATTTTCTCATTCTGGATGCCGATCACAATGATCCGCACACGGCCAATGGCACCGGCCCCTTTCGCTTGGCCGAATTCCGCCCCGGCATCCGCACCCTCGTGCGGCGTAACCCCAATTTCTGGAAGGCGGGCAGACCCTATCTCGATGAGATCGAGCTGATCGCCATTCCCGATGAGGTCAGCCGCGTCAGCGCCTTGCTGGCGGGCGATGTGCAATTGATCAATGCGGTCAATCCGCGCTCGACGCGGCGCATTCTGGCCTCGCCCGCGCATGGGGTGATCGAGACGAAATCGGGCCTCTACACCAATCTGATCGCGCGTCAGGATCGGTTTCCCACCGCCAATCCCGACTTCACCGCCGCGATCCGGCATCTGCTGGACCGGCCGCTGATCAACCGTGCGCTTTTCCGCAATTATGCCGCGATCGCCAATGACCAGCCGATCCCGCCCGGCCATCCCTATTTCCGCGACGACCTGCCCCAGACCGGCCTCGATCTGGACCGCGCGAAATGGCATGTCCAGCGCTCGGGCCTGAGCGGCATACGCCTGCCGGTCTATGCATCGCCCGCTGCCGAAGGGTCGGTGGACATGGCCTCGATCCTTCAGGAATATGGCGCGCGCGCGGGTCTTGATCTGGCGGTCAACCGGGTGCCGGCCGACGGCTATTGGTCAACCCATTGGATGAAGCACCCGCTGTGTTTCGGCAACAGCAACCCGCGCCCGACCGCCGACATGATCTTCAGCCTGTTCTATAAATCGGACGCCACATGGAACGAATCCGGGTGGCAAAATCCGCGTTTTGACAAGCTGTTGATCGAGGCGAGGGGCGAGACCGACCACCAGCGCCGCAAGCAGCTTTATGGCGAGATGCAGGGGCTGGTCCACCAGCATTGCGGCAGCGTGATCCCGGTGTTCATCAGCCTGCTTGACGGTCATGACCGCCGGTTGCGGGGCTTCTATCCGGTCCCGCTGGGCGGTTTCATGGGCTACACTTTTGCCGAACATGTGTGGTGGGATGGCTGATCGGATTAATTCTGAACTTAATCTATCCTGCATAAACCATTAATTGTGTCCACGCGGCGAGGCCGACACAATGGCCCGACAAGATCAGCCCCGCCCATTCAATAAGGAACATCTGTGGTGACTGAGCCGACCCTTCTTGAGCAGGCCCGCGAGAGCGATGCTTCGCTGCGCCTTGGCGCTTTGGAAACCCCATGCCTCGTGCTGGATGCCGAGCGCATGGAGCGCAACATCGCCCGTCTGCGCGCCCGGTTGGCGCCCCATGGCGTGACTCTGCGCCCCCATCTCAAGACGGCCAAATCGGTCGAGGTCGCCCTGCAGGTGATGGAAAGCCCGCAGGGGCCGGCCACGGTTTCGACCCTGAAGGAGGCGGAATTCTTTGCCGATGCCGGGGTGCGCGACATCATCTATGCCGTGGGCATCGCGCCGTGGAAACTGGCCAAGGTGATCGAATTGCGCCGCCGGGGCGTCGATCTGGCGGTGGTGCTTGACACGGTGGAGCAGGCGCAGGCGGTGGCCAAGGCCTCCCGCGAGAGCGGCGATGCCATTCCGGCGCTGATCGAGATTGATTGCGATGGCCATCGTTCGGGCGTGCTGCCGGGTGATGCGGCGCGGCTGGTGGAAATCGGTCGGGCACTGTGTGATGGCGGCGAGCTGCGCGGCGTCCTCACCCATGCCGGGGGCAGCTATGCCGCGCGTGGGATGCAGGCGCTGCAACAGGCCGCGGAAGAGGAAAGGCTTAGCGTGGTCGATGCGGCCACCATCCTGCGTGACGCGGGCCTGCCTTGCCCGGTGGTCAGCATCGGTTCGACGCCCACTGCCCATTACGCGCTCGACCTGACCGGCGTAACCGAGGTGCGGGCGGGGGTTTTCGTGTTCTTCGATCTGGTGATGGCGGGCATCGGCATTTGCAATGTCGATGATATCGCGCTGTCGGTGATGGGCACGGTGATCGGTCATCAGCGCGACAAGGGCTGGATACTGATCGATGCCGGATGGATGGCCATGTCGCAGGATCGCGGCACCGCCAAGCAGGCCGTCAATCAGGGCTATGGCGTGGTCTGCGATCTGGCGGGCAATCCCTATCCCGATCTCATTCTGGCCGATGCCAATCAGGAGCATGGCATCATCACGCTCCGCCCCGGTGCGGACGGCCAACTGCCCGATCTGGCCATCGGTGATCGCGTGCGGGTTCTGCCCAATCACGCCTGCGCCACCGGGGCGCAGCATCGGACCTATCATGTGGTGCATGGCGCGTCGGATCTGGTGACGGGCCAGTGGCAACGTTTCGGAGGCTGGTGATGGAAAAGGCGCTCTCTCCCATCCTGACCGATCAGGCACCCGCGCCCGCAGGCCATTATGCGCAGGCGATCCGCGCAGGCGACACGCTCTATGTATCGGGCCAATTGCCGATCCGGGCCGACAAGGCCCCTCTGGAGGATATGGGCTTTGCCGCGCAGGCCCGGCAGGCCATCGCCAATATGCTCGCCATCCTTGAGGCGGCGGACGGGACCCCTGAGGATCTGTGCCGCGTCACGGCCTATATCGTGGGCGTGGAAAACTGGCCCGAATTCAACCGCGTCTATGCCGATATGCTGGGCGAGGCGCGCCCCGCGCGCACGGTCGTGCCGGTGCCTGAACTGCATTACGGTTATCTGGTTGAAATCGACGCGGTGGCGATGCTGCGCGACTGATCCCCTTTTGTCAGGAGGCCATTATGGCTGCTATTGCATGGAATCAGACTGATACTCCGCCTGCAAAAACTGACAGGGCCGCAACGGCCACCAGATTGCAGAGCATTGACGCGCTGCGCGGTCTGGTGATGCTCTTCATGCTGCTCGACCATGTGCGCGAGACATGGTTTCTCTATGTGCCGGTGGGCGATCCGGTCGATGCGCGCACGGCCATGCCCGCGCTTTTCTTCACGCGCATTACCAGCACGCTGTGCGCGCCCATCTTCGTCGCGCTGACCGGGCTTTCGGCCTATCTCTACAGCCAGCGGCATACTCTGGCCGAAACCAGCGATTTCCTGTTGCGGCGCGGGGCCTTTCTGGTCCTGCTCGAACTCACGCTGGTCAATTTTTCGTGGCGGGCCGAGTTTCCCTTCCATTTCGTGTTCCTTCAGGTGATCTGGGCCATTGGTCTTTGCATGATCGTGCTGGCGGGGCTGATCCATCTACCGGGGCGGGCGGTGCTGCTGCTGGGGCTGGGCATTGTGGGCGGGCACAATCTGTTGGACGGCGTGTCATTTGCCCCCGACAGCCCGATGTTCATCCCTTGGGCGATCCTGCACAAGCGTTCGCAGATCGAACTGGCGGGCATGGTGGTCAAGTTCAACTATCCGGTGGTGCCGTGGATCGGGGTGATCTGCCTTGGCTGGTCGGCGGGCTCGTGGTTTTCCCGGCTTGCGCCCGATGCCCGGATGGCGCGGTTGACGGCCGTCGGCGCGGCGATGATCGCGGGCTTTGTCATCCTGCGCGCGATCAACATCTATGGCGACGCCCCGTGGTTCACGGTCGAGGGCAGCACCATCCGCACCGTCATGAGCTTTCTGGCCCTGACCAAATATCCGCCTTCGCTGCTGTTTCTCCTGCCCACGCTGGGCACCGGGCTGATCCTGCTGGCCCTGTTCGAACGGGCCAATCATGCGCGGATCACCCATTGGCTCTCGGTGCTGGGCAGCGCGCCGATGTTCTTCTATCTCTTCCATCTCTATCTGCTGCGCATCTTCTATCTGACGGCGCGCGCGGTGTTCGGCATCAACCATGGCGATGTCTTCGGCTTTGACTCGTTTGGCTGGGTATGGGTGTTCTACCTTGCCATCATTGTGCCGCTTTATTTTCCCACCCGCTGGTTTTCCAATTTCAAGAAGGCCCGCAAGGACATCTGGTGGCTGAAATATCTGTGATGAAATGGTCCGCCATCGCGTGATGAGAGGTGAGGAAATGCATCCTGTTGTTCAACCGGTCATGAGCGACGAACATCTGCCCGATGCGGTCGATGTCGCGGTGATCGGGGGCGGTATCGTCGGCACGGCATCGGCCTATTATCTGGCGCGGCGGGGCCTGCGTGTGGCGCTGGTGGAAAAGGGCCATGTCGGCTGTGAACAGTCGAGCCGCACCTGGGGCTGGTGCCGACAGCAGAACCGCGACCGGCGCGAGATGCCGCTCTCGCTGCTATCGATGCGGCTGTGGGATGCGATGCGCGGCGAAATCGGCATGGATCCGGGTTTTCGGCGCACCGGCCTTGTTTATGCCACCGACGATGCCGCGACGCTGGCCGCATGGGAGGGCTGGCGCCCGGTGGCCAAAGAGTTCGGGGTCGAAACCCACATGCTGACCGGCGCGCAGGCGGCCGAGCGCATTCCCCAGAACCGGCGGCAATGGGTGGGCGGGTTGCATTCGGTCCATGACGGCAAGGCCGAGCCGGCGCTGGCCGCCCCGGTGCTGGCGCAGGGGGCAAGGCAGCATGGCGCGACCATCCACCAGAACTGCGCCGCGCGCGGGCTGGACCTGACGAATGGCCGGGTTGCCGGATTGCATACCGAGCGGGGCCTGATCCGCGCCGATGCTGTGCTTTGCGCGGGCGGGGCATGGGCCTCGGCCTTCATGCGCCGCCACGGCGTCACCTTTCCGCAGGCCAGCGTGCGCCAGACCGCGCTGCGCACGAAACCGACCGTCAATCTGGGCGATGTCCTCTATTGCCCCGATCTGGCGATGACACGGCGGCTCGACGGCAGCTACACCCTTGCCATCAGCGGTCGCGCCACGCTGGAACTCACCCCGCAGGGCATCCGCTTCGCCCGCGAATTCATGCCGCAATTCATCCAGCGTCTCAAGGCGGTGCAGTTGGGTGTCAGCGGTTCTTTCTTCACCGGGCCGGAATCCCTCTCGGCCGTGCTGGGCCATGATCCGTCCATTTTTGAGGCCACGCGCGTACTCTCGCCCAAGCCTGATCCCAAGCTGGTGGCCGCGATCAAGGCCAATCTTGCCGCCACCTTTCCGCAACTGGCCAATCTGGAACTGGAGGGGGCGTGGGGGGCCTATGTCGATTGCACGCCCGATGCGGTGCCGGTGATTTCGGCGGTGGAGCGGATCGGGGGGCTTTACCTTGCCGCGGGCTGTTCGGGCCATGGGTTTGGCCTTGGCCCCGGCATCGGCCATCTGGCCGCCGAACTGATCGCCCAGGATCGGCCCAGCGTCGATCCCACCCATTTCCGCCTTGACCGCCTCGTTGACGGTTCGAAAATTGCGGTCGGATCGCTCTAAAGGCCATGATGCACCGTGAGCGTGTCTGGTTTCAACGATGTGGATGGGACAAGTGGCGCAGGCCTTGCCCGTCGGTTGGGTGATGAATGGTGGCCGCCGCCTTATCTGACATTGCTGTCCGTTTTCGCCTGTTTCGCAGGGGTTGCGCCTGAGGCGGTGGGTCTGCGGCCCGTTCTCTGACCTCATGGCGCAGAGCGGATCTGTGATTTTGCCTGCCTCGGAAATGTCTGCGGATCAATGTTGACTCAGGCAACATTACTCCTATGATCAGGCCCATGCTGGATCAATTGACAGGCGATATTGCCGCCCTGCGCCGCTTCAACAGGCTTTACACCAACTGGCTTGGGCTGCTCGATGTCCATCTCGACGGCAGCCCGTTTACCTTGAGCGAAGCGCGCGTTCTTTATGAACTGGCGCATCGCCACGAGCCGACCGCAGCCGAAATCGCGCGCACGCTCAACATGGATCGCGCCCAGATCAGCCGCACGCTCAAGCGGTTTGCGCAGCGCAATTTGCTGGAAACGCGCATCAATCCCGCCCATGGCCGCCAGCAACTCTTGATACTGACTCCCGAAGGCCGGGTGGCGGCGGAGGATCTGAATGACAAAACACAGACGGCGGTGGGAGCATTGCTTCGGCAATTGCCGGAAGTCCAGCGTCGGCGTCTGATCGGGGCCACCACCACCATGGCCCAGGCCCTGGAGGCCAAGGTCGAGGCTCCGGCGGTCAGGTTGCGGAGCCTTCGACCGGGCGATCTGGGGATGGTCACGGCCCGGCAAGCCATGCTCTATGCCGATGAATATGGCTGGGATCAGGGCTATGAGGCGCTTGTCGCGCGCATCCTTGCCGATTTTCACGACCATTTCGATCCGGCCCGCGATGCCGCCTGGATCGCCGAAACAGGCGACGACATGGTGGGGTCGATTTTTCTGGTCCATACCGACGAGCCGGAAGTGGCCAGACTGCGCCTGCTCTATGTCGAACCGACCGCGCGCGGCACGGGAACGGGAAAGCTGCTTGTCTCGACCTGCATCGCGCGCGCGCGGCAACTTGGCTATGCGCGGCTCACATTATGGACCAACAGCGTGCTCGTCGCGGCGCGGCGCATTTATGAGCGGGCCGGATTTGTCCTGATCGATGAAGAGCCGCACCACTCTTTCGGCCATGATCTGGTGGGCCAGACCTGGTCACTCGATCTCTGAATTTCGGCCGAACCGATACCACAGGCATCAATCTGGAGGCGACATGCATATTGGTTTGATTGGCGGCGTTGGACCTGCCGCCACAGAGGTCTATTACCGGGCGCTCGTGCGGGCCTATGCTGCGGCAAAGCGCAGGCTGGCGCTCACGATTGTGCATGCCGATGCGCGCGAGATGATCGCCAATCTCGAAGCCGGCCGAGCCACCGAACAGGCCGCCATTTTTGCCGATTATGTCGATCAGTTGCGGGCAGGGGGATGCGATGCGGTGGCCGTGACATCCATGGGCGGCCATTTCTGCATCGCTGAACTCGAAAAGATATCGTCCCTGCCTTTATTGAGCGCCGTTCCGGCTCTGAACAGTCATTTGGCCGCCTATGGCGTCCGCCGGGTCGGCGTTTTGGGCACGCGCGCCGTGATGCAGTCCCGGCTCTATGGCGTGGACTCGGTGGAGGTCGTCATTCCCGCAGATGATGAGCTTGGTGCGGTCCATTCAGCCTATGTCACGCTTGCCGCATCCGGCCATGCCACGGCGGAGCAATGCGCCTATTTTCACGAGGCCGCCAGAAAGCTGCACGAAGAGCAGAAGGCCGATGCGGTGGTGTTGGGCGGCACCGATCTCTCGATCGCCTTTCATGAGGCCGACCTTTCCTTTCCGGTTCTCGACAGCGCGTTGATTCACGTCGAGGCCATCGCGCGGGCGGCCATGCAATGATGACGGCGCCGTCATTGAGAAGATGAGGTTTCCGGCAGGGGCAGAACTGGGCCAAACGCCGCTCAGCTCTGCCCCTGCCGGTCTCGGGCCTAGGGATGAAACTGCGGCATGACGTAGAATTCCGGCGTTTCACGGCCATCACGAGCAATCGGCGGCACACCCGTTGTCGAGATATAGTGATTCATCAGATTATCGGCCATCGCATCCCTGACCTTTTTCATCTTGGGATCATCGATCAGGTTTTTCTGTTCCAGCGGGTCGCGCTTGCGGTCGTAAAGTTCATACTGGCCTCCGGGCCGCGCCACGAATTTATGGGTCGATGTCGTGACGGCCGCCGCGCGCCGCACCGTGGCGGGCTGCTCGTTCTGCAAATCATGCTTGGCGGTATAGAGATTGGCGGGGCCTTCCATCGCCGGTTCAAAGGCCTGCGGCTCGAACGTGTCATAGCCCGCCTCGGTATAGGCCGCGCGGGTGGGATCGCCCGCCGCGCCCATGATCTGGGGCATCAGGCTGCGGGCGAAATGGGTATGCCTGGCCTGCACATGGCCCGCCTCCAGCATGGTGGCCATCACGTCATAGAGTTCGACCATTTCGGGCACCACATGGCCCTGCGCCCCGCCCGGCATGCGGATCATCAGCGGCACATGGGTCAGGTTGCCTTCCAGCCCGCCCGGCCATTTTTCGACCATGCCGTAATCGCCCGCATAATCGCCATGGTCGGAGGATGCGATGACCATCGTGTCCTTTGCGCGTCCGCTGCGCTCCAGCGCCTCCATCAATTGCCCAAACAGCCAGTCGGCATAGCTGACCTGACCGTAATAGGTGGCGCGCACCTGGCGGAAATCGGCATCGGTGGCCTGATCGAGGTGATAGGCCTTGCGCACCGCATCATGGAACATCGGCTTTTTCGCCAGCCCCGGCGGCACCAGAGGCGGCAGGCTTTCCGGCTTATACATGTCATGAAAGCCTTGCGGCGCCAGATAGGGCGGATGCGGCTGGTTAAGGGCAATGAACAGGCAGAACGGCTTGTCCTGCTCGCCGCGCTCAAGGATCCTGATCGCCTGCTGGATCAGCAGATAATCCGAGGTTGCCTTGGGATCGACCTTGGCGTTGATCAGCATCAGGTTGGGCTTGCCCAGATCGAAGGCGGGACCACGCCCCGCCGCGCGCGCCCATGTGTTCACCTCGCCATGCCATTCGGTCAGGCTGAGCGGGAAACTCTCGGGCGCCAGCGCGTCATTCTTGCCCAGCCAGAACGTGTCATAGCCGCCGTCCTTGAGATAGCGGAACAGGTTGGGTTCATCGCGGCGCAGGAAGTAATAGAGGCTGCGATGGCCGGTGTTCGATACCGGAAGGCCGGTCAGCAGGCTGCACCGTGACGCGCCGCAGACCGGATGCTGGACATGGCAATCGGCAAAGCGCGTGCCCTGCCGCGCAAAGGCATCCAGATTGGGCGTTTTGCACACAGGATTGCCATAGGAACCCAGCGCGTCGGCGCGGCATTCATCCATGAAGAACAGGATCATATTGGGCCGTTTTGCGCCAACGCCCTCGCCGGCAAATGCAGGGCTCAGAGCGGCGCTGGCAAGACCGCCCGCAATACCGCCAAGAATAAATCTCCGGTCAACCCTTTCGATACTGGTCATTGTCGGCACTCCCGTTATACGATTATTGGAGCGCACCGCCCGTGGGCTTGGGGGCGTTCTCCTTGCGGAAAAACTCGAATTTGCTGCGGTCCGGCCAGGGCTCTGTCTGCGCGGTCGCGCCAAGGCGGAGCAGCATCGGCGCCTTGGGGTCATAGGCCTTCCAATGCAGGTCGGACGTTTCGGGGCTGCCGCTGCGCGCAAAGGCCACCAGCGAGCGCGTCATCATCTTGCTGAATGCCACATCGGCAGGCGTCCATGCGCGGGTGGTGCGATAGCGATTAAAGCTGTCCAGTGTGCCCAGCCAGAACGGCACCTCCGAAGTGTGATAGGCCCCCGCCGTGGCCGGATCAAGGTCGGAGAACTTGACCCCGGCGGCATAGGAATGCGGCCGGGCAAATTCATAGGAATAGACCTTTGCGTGACCATGGGCAGTGACGGCATCGGCCCATTGCCCCATGGATGCGGCAATGGTGCTGTCGCGGTCGGCCGCGCGAGCCTGATCGCGGGCTTGCTCGTCGGTGCCGGCCGGGTAAAGCGCCAGAAATCTGGACGCATCACCGCCGTATCGGGCGACGACCTTGGCTTGATAATCGGCAAGCCCTTTGACAGGACCCAAGCCGCCAAAGGATTCATCATGCGCGAAACCCAGCAGAGTGGGTACATTTCGATGAGCGCCGCGCGCGAAACGCTGCTCGACGCTTTCGTTCAACACATAGCCATCGGTAATCGGGCCAATTTTGGGAGCATCAGGCGTACGTGGGACCACAATGCGGTCGGCAGGCATGGCGCGCAGATCAGCAAGGCTTTTCGCACGCAGCACAGTTTGAAGTTTCAGCCCTTCCTGTTCGGCATCGGCCAGCGGCAAGGAGACGCTGGGGCCACCGGCGGCGGCACCGCTCATTCCCACCACACGGTGGAAAAGGCCCTGGGTCAGCGGACTGGCCTGCAGCGTCTGCACCGACATGGATCCGGCTGACTGGCCGACGATCGTTACATTGTCCGGGTCGCCACCAAAGCGCGCGATGTTGCGTTTTACCCATTTGAGCGCCGCGATCTGGTCGAGAAACGCATAGTTGCCTGAGGTTTTATGCGGCGATTCGGCCGACAGTTCGGGCAAGGCCATGAAGCCCAACGCGCCGAGGCGATAGTTGAAGTTGACAAACACCGCGCCTTCGCGGGCGACGCCTTCGCCGCCATACAGCGGCATGCTGGAGGAGCCGATATAGAAGGCCCCGCCGTGGATATAGACAATCACCGGGGCCTTCTTCAGGCCCGGGCGCGCCCACACGTTCAGGTAAAGGCAGTCCTCGCTGGTGATTTCCGCCCCCGAATATTGGTTGACCATCACGTTGCGCTGGGGCTGCGTGCATTGTGGACCAAAACGATCAGCGTGATAAGTGCCGCGCCATGATGCGACAGGCTGGGGATCTTTCCAGCGCAGATCACGCACGGGCGGAGCCGCATAGGGGATGCCAAGCCAAGCCTGCAACCCCGAGGCCAATCTCACCCCTTCCACCCGGCCACTGTCAAGCGTGACGACTGGCGCCGCGGATGTGGCGCCATGGGTGGATGCATGGACCGGCAGTGTCGAGGCAAGCAATGACAATGCAGCAACAGACGTGAACTTCATGGCACTGACACCCAATGGTTGATGATCGCGCGGGAAAGTGCCGGCCCCACCTTGGCGGCGGGCCGGCAGAGGCCGGGCGATGCGGATCGCCCGGCGCAATGGGCAGATCAGAACCTGAAGCGTGCGCCTCCCTTGAATGTGCGCCCCATCAGGTCGTAATAGGCGCTGCCATTGGCGGGCAGCGGCGGATCACGATCAAACAGGTTATTGATATTGAAGAAGACCGTATACTGCTTGTCCGCGCCGAAACTGTAACGCATGCCGATATCGACATAGGCGACCGCAGGAATGTTATTATTCGATATACTCGTTGTAAGGGTGGGGTCGTATCCGGCCTGATCCGGTCCAAACAGCCCGTTATTCTGGCGCGAGGGAGAAACGTAGCGAATATTGGCATTCGCCCCGAAACGCCCGACTTCATAATCCAATGACGTGTTGATCAGCCACTTGGGCAAACCGGCCGGGCCGCCGAAAGATGCGCCGGTTTGACCGGCACGATCAATGCCGTTCGGAAAGAGCGTTGAAATATCCGTCGACGACCAGAACGACATGACATGCGTGGCCATCATGTTCGCAGTCAGATTGCCGTGCAGGCCGATCTCCTCCAGAGACTGGCGATAGGTGGCCTGAATATCCAGACCGCGCGTTTTGAACGAGGCCACGTTGGCGGTGACGCCCCGCACGCCGGTCATCTGCCCGGCAACGGGATCGTTGTTGGCAAAGCTGATCAGCGAACACCACGAATTGCCGGTGTAAGTCCCGCCGATGAAGCAGTTGTTGACCACGCCCTGCGTGCTGGTCGAGGTGATCGCGCCCTCAATGCGGATGTCATAATAGTCGACCGAAAGCCGCAGATTGCGCAGGAACGAAGGCTGCCAGGAGACGCCTGCGGTCTGCGTGATCGAGATTTCCGGTTTCAGGCCGGTATTGCCGCCGACAATGAACCCGGCCGTGTTGGTCGGCGCGGCCACGCCTCTGCGCGGATCGGTGGGCAACGGAAGCGACTGGGTCTGCGGGGTGTAAAGCTCGATCAGATTGGGCGCGCGAATATCGCGTGAGCGCGTGGATCGGAACAGCAACCCGTCCACAGGCTCCCATGTAAGACCTGCCTTCCAGGTCGTGACGCGCCCGGAGGTGCTGTAATCGGTGACGCGCGCGGCACCGTTGAAATCAAGCTTTTTGGCAAAGGAGGCATCGCGCAGCAAAGGCACGATGGTTTCGACATAGGCTTCCTTTACCGTCTGGCTGACCGTGGGCAAGGCAGCGCCCGTGCCGGTGAGCCAGCCCGAGCTTTGCGAAAGGGCGTCCGTATTCAGGCGCACCGACTCTCTGCGGTATTCCGCGCCCACGCCGATGGAAACCGGCCCGGCCCATGTCGAGAAAGGCTCGCCCTGAATATTCGCCGACAGATCATGCAGCCCGGTTTTGCCTGAGCCGGTGGACGTGCCCAGAATATAGCTGGCCGCCGCTGCTGAAACATTGGCCTTGCCCAGAATGTTGATCGGAACGCAGCCTGCCGCCACCGCTGCGGCATTACGGCAGACAATCTGGCCGCCTACCGAAACGGCATCCAGTGCATTGCGGAAATTCGCGGTTTTAAAGGTGTTGCTGATCGCGACATGGGAGGTGTTCTGGCCAAAGAGATAGGAAGCATCCCATTTCCATTTGTCGCCGAATTGCCCCTTCAGGCCCGTCTGCACCCTGATCAGTTCGTTCTGAATGCTGCGCACGCTCGGACCGAAATCCTGACCCGAATAACCGATGCTCAGTCCGCCCGCCGGGACAAGCGCCAGTTGGGCAGGGGTGAGCGCCTGCGCCAGATAGGCATTGTCCTTGGCAATGTTCAAAGCCGGCCCCGCACCGGCCCCGTCGCGGCGGATGATGATGATGCCGGTTGTTTTCACATTGGAATAAAGAGGCTCAACATAGGCGGTGATATTGTCATTCACATCGAATGTCAGCTTGCCCATGACATTGTAGCGGATCTGGGCCGGTCGCAATTGCTGCGTGTTGAGATTGTTGATCCCGGCCGCCGCGTTCGCGGCCAGCGCCGCGGGCGTGAAAAAGTCCAGCGACGATGTCATGTTGCTCAGGCCAGGGCTGAAGGTCGTCGTGGTGACTCCGCCGCTGGCCGTGGGGACAAACGCCAGTCCCTTGAGCGCACCAGCCGTCAGGATCAGGCCACCGCTCGTCGCCGTGCCGAAATAGCCGCCATTGGGCCCAACGATCGTGTTGGCCGTGCCTGCCGGTCGATTGGTGATGGTTTGGCTGCCCCAGGCCTCGCGGCCCCAGGCTCTGGCGGTGTTGTAGTAAGCCGTTCCGCCATCGTCATTGTATTCACCGCCAATGACCAAGTGGCCACGGCCTCCGGCGAACTTTGTGCCATAGGCCAGTGTCGCAAACTTGTCCTTGGCATCGTTGTAGCGGGTCTGGCTATATTGGGCCGAGCCTTTGAGACCAACAAAGCGATCATCGATCTGAAAGTTGATGACGCCCGCGACCGCATCCGAGCCATAGGCCGCCGAAGCGCCGCCGGTCACCACGTCGGAAGTCTTGATCAGCACGGTCGGGATCACATTGAGGTCGGTCGTGCCGGCGGAAGTCGTCACGCCGGGAATGATCGTCTGCGGCATACGCGCGCGGTCAAGCAGCACCAGTGTGCGGACCGAACCCAACCCCCTCAAGTCGGCCAGGAAAGCGCCGGTATTGCCAATGCCGCCCGCATTTGGCGAGACTGCGGCGCGAAACGCGGGCACAGTATTCAGCGCATCGCCGATGTTGACCATCGCGCGCTGCTGGACGAACTCCTGTCCGACCACGGTGGTCGGCGTGGGCGCGGTATAACCGTCACGCGCGATGCGTGTTGCCGTCACCACAATATCCGCAGCTTCGGTCTTGGCCGCCGGGGTCGGTTCGGGCGAAGTCGTTTGAGCCTGAGCATGCATGGGCAGCAGCAGGGCCGCACCAATCAGAAAGGGCGCGCGGCGCTTGAACGATCCGGTCCGATTGAGGGTGTAGGCCGCGCCATATGACGCGTTCTTTGTATGCATTTCCAGGTCCTCCCACCAACAATTTTCGGGGTTTGATTCCACCCATTGGTTAGGCCGATTGATCTATTCTATTTGACCTATGTATGATAATGATTATTGAAAATGGTTATCCATCGCTTTTGCCGATGGTTCGGTGGTGGCGGATTGCCCTGTCCGGCCTATCAGGAAATACGCATTATAGCTTTGTTTTGTAATATATTTTCTTTTTCGTGCAATTCCGCCTTCCTTTGCACCGGCAGGGTTGTCAGTTGATGCTTCAAAATTTGTCAGTCCAATTTTCTCGCAAAGCCAAACGATGCCAAGCCGATTTGGAGGTCCATGGCGCGCACTCAGGTCTCTTGACCGGATCGCGTGAATCGAGATGGTGACCTAGCCGGGCCGGCGGAAAGAACCAGGGAAGAACGAAAATGCGGCTTGACCAGTTTGACCTCAACCTGCTGATCGCCTTTGACGTATTGCTCAAGGAGCGCAACGTCACCCAGGCTGCGGCGCACCTGCACATAACGCAATCGTCGATGAGCGCGGCTCTCAAGCGGCTGCGCGTATCGCTGAATGACGAGATTTTGGTGCAGCATGGGAAGAAGATGATTCCCACGCCCCGCGCGCTGGCCTTGGCGCCCGAAATTGCCGCGACCATCCAAAATCTCCGCAATCTGATCGCATCGGCCACCATTTTTGACCCGGCGCATTCGACACGGCGCTTTCGCATCGCGGCCTCGGACTATATCACCACGGTGCTCATCACACCCTTGCTCGCGGTGCTGCAGAAAGTGGCGCCACGGATCGAGCTTGAAGTGCGGCTTCCGGACAACAACTCACGAAAAGCCATGGATGACGGAGAGCTTGATCTTCTCCTCACGCCGCAGCAATTCCTGAGCCCCGATCACCCGAGTGACTTCCTGTTCAGGGAGCGTCACGTCATTATCGGATGTGCCAGCAATCCGGTGTTTCAAAGCGAACTGACGGTTGAGGCCTTTGAAAAATGCGGCCATGTGGCCGTGCATATTCAGGGGAATCCGGTCTTTATCGATGCGGCGCTCAATGCCGTGGGCGATCATCGGCGCATCGAAGTGATCGCCCCGTCCTTCCTTCAGGTTCCATGGCTGCTGCGCAACACAAGCCGACTGGCGCTGATCCATGAGAGGTTGGCGAATTTATTGGCCGAGCCTTTCTCTCTTGCGGTTGCCAATTGCCCAATCAATCTTCCGGTCATGAATGAAATGATGCAATATCACTGCGCAAGAACAAATGATCAGGGTCTGCTTTGGCTGAGGGAGTGTTTGAAGGATATAGCCGGGCGAAGCGATCCTCGGTGATGAAATGGATAGAGAAAGGCGCATGATCCTCTATGATGATCATGCGCCTTTTCGTTTGGGTTGCGGCTAAATGGTCAAGCGGGCATGGATGGGGCCATCATTACGCAGACCTCAGCGTAATTTCATGGTCAATGGCTCCGGCTTCATTCCAAAACTGAACAGTCAATTCGGCGGGTTTTCCGTTGCTGGGCGGAACGACATTCATCTTCAAAAAGCCGCCGTCAGGCCCGGCCTGCAAATAGGGCTGCTTGATGAGCGCATTGGGGTCGGTGCCGCGGGGATTGCCCGGTGCGACGCCCGGACGGGAATTCTGCCGGTGAATGGTTCCACAGGAGAATTCCTGCGCCCCGGTGGGATGAATGGAATGATATTTCCAGTGCCGATCGCCATTCACGATATAGGTGTTGGTCAGTAGGGCTTTGGCTTTGAGAAATTCGAGGAAATGCTCGCCTTCGTTATGAAATCCACCCAATGATACATGGTTGTCGCGCTTGCGGGCATCATCGGGACCAATCACCGGGGTCGGGCTGATAATGACCCGGAAATCCGCATCGCTGGCCAACAGGGTCTTTTCCAGCCAGGCTCTTTGCTCCACGCCCCATATCGTCTTGTCGGGGCCATCGGGCATGGAATTGGGCGAGCGGTAATCGCGTCCCTCAAGCATCCATATCTGGAGATGCTTGTTGGCCCGCACGGTCCGGTAGGTCGGCCCATGCGCGACCACGGGCACCTGTTCGAGGAATGCCCGCTTGCCATCGGAAACGGCGGGAAGCTCTGTGCCCGTGTTGTCGGCATCGTCGAACCGAAAGTCGTGATCGTCCTTCATGAAGAAGGTGGCAATGTCCCCGAATGCCTCCTTGACCGAAGGCACCGCGAGCTGACGATTCCACATCAACCTCATTTCGGGCAATGTTTTGGCCCAATACTTTTGATCTCCCATGGGGTGGTCGTAATAGACGGTATCCCCGGTGGCGATCATGAAGTCGGGTCGCGCATGGCGCATATGGTCCATGGCGGGATAGCCTCTGCGCCGCACTTCTTCGCTCGCCAGCGGCCCACCTTGGGCGTAAGGTGAGGCCGCCCTGCCGCCAAGCCCATAGAAATGCTGATAACTCAGGCAACTGAACACCGCCACAGAAATGGGCCCGGACGATGCTTCTTCGGGCAGGGTTCTGAATTGGCCGATGGTTTCCGGCTTGTGAATCTTGCCCGTGGGGTCACGGAATTCGACGCGGTAGAAAAAGTTCTTCGCTGGTGCGAGGCCTATGACCTCGGCTTTCACGACAAAGTCATTGTCGGCGATGGCTGCGGTCCATGGTGTTTTCATGGCTTGGGCAAACTGCGCATTGTCTGCGACAAGGAAGCGGATGCTGCCTTCGCGACCCGGACTGCGGCTGGCAAAGTCTCCGGGAATGGCAAGGGCGCTTGATATTCTGGCCTGAAGAAGAGCGGAATTCTTGCCCGGCTCGCCGGCGAGAAGGGTGGCATGCGCGGCCTCATTGACCGCGGCATCGAGCCGCGCCGCCAAGCCAAAGGCGGCCATGCCGCCAAACGCCACCGCCGTCGTGCCGAGCAAGCGGCGGCGAGTGAATGAAACCTTGCCGAAGCGATGGTTGCTGCTTTGCATCTGTATCTCCCATGGAATATATTTTTCAACGGCTTGGGCTTATGGTGGCTGTGGCCGTGATGGCTGAGGCCATGACCGGAGGCGCTCCCGACACTTGTGTCCCTTCCGGCGCCTCACCAATGCCCTGAACATCAAACACTGGCTTGCCAGCCTGCAATGGCGGTCCGGCCAGGGGCGGTCCGGCCAGGCTCAGGCGAGCGCGGCCATCGAGCGTGGCAAAGTTGCGGTGCGCGCCGGTGAGGATGGCGGAGTTGGGTGTCATGGGAGCAGTGCTCCTCTCAATTGGTCAAATCATAATCACGATTGCTCTGACCAATTTTTTGGCGCCAGTCAAATTCACTGCGTCGATCATTGATAATTGACTGCGCCTATCATTCAGTAAATTCATATGATGATGGGCGGTTAAATGAGTTATGAGGTATTTAAGTCTGAAAATTTATCTTATTATTTATGTATATTATCTTATAAAAGATGAATTTATTAAAATAACTAACGGTGTAATATATATTTAAAATGTGTCGTTTTGAGTTTTTATGTAATGAATTTTCAGAGGATTTAATTTTACCGTCTTGGCGGAGGGGGTGGCCAGCAAAAAATTCATCATTGGTTATTCGGCGCCCATGCCATGGGCGTAAATTCTGCCGCTTTCTTTAATGCAGGCGGCGGTTTCCGCCTGCATGTTGGTGTCCGACGCGGGCGGTCCATCCAGCATGACGTAAAGCGTAATGGGGCAGCGCGGTGAGTTTGCACGCACAAGGCAGTCATTGCCTTGGTTGTTCCAGCCCATACAGACCGCTGGAATGGATGAGGCCACCGCTCGTCATGGCGGGCAGGAGATAGTCTGACGAGACCGGGGCGGCCAATTCACCGTCATCCCGGACTTTATAGATAATTCCTATTTTTTCAGAATATGTCTTGATATCATAAAATTAAATATAAAAATCATAATATATTTCTTGATCGTTTCTGTGCTTGTCAATATTGATCATAGATTTAATCGATCGGATATTTTGCAGCCGTCATCATCGGGCGCACAATTGGCGCAGAGACTCCATATCCTTGGGGCGCAGCGGACCACGCCATGGAGCGCAAGGGCGTCGGCCGACCGGGGCATAGGCGGCCATGGGCAGGCCGAAACCCTCACCGCCCAGTCGCTGCGCCAGTTCCAGCGCCTGCGCATGGGGCATGACCGCCACTTGTCCGTTCAGCGCCGGGGGCGGCGGCATCGGCCGGTCCACCCATGCCAGAACCACCTGATCGGGGCTTGCCGCCGCGACCAGAGCGGCCAGGTCGCGCCATTCGGCCATGCAGGGCGCGCACCATCGCGCACCCAGCAGAATGACCTGTCCTGCGCCCGAAGGCGCCTGAGCCGCCAGCGAGGGGGCCGCCAGAGACGGTGCCGCCAGAGACGATGCCGCCAGAAAAGCGCCGTAAAGGGCGATGGACAGTTTGCGCATCGCTACTTACTATGCCCATGAACGGGCTCTGTAAATCGGGAGAGTGTCTTGCAAATCTCGCGTATTACTCTGGCGGCGGCGCTGGTTTTGCAAATGACGGCGCCAGCGGCCGCGCAAACGGCGCCCGATGCCAGACCCGACCTCCAGACTTTGTTCAATGCCGCCACCCAGGCGTGGGTGGATAATGATTGCGCCAAGGCGCTTCCGATCTTTGCGCAATTGGCCGATGATCCGCGCATCAGGCCGGGCACTTTGCCCTATGCCGCGATTGCGGTGCGGCGCGGCGATTGCCTGATCGCCACAGGGCAAACCGCGCAGGGCGAGCTTATGGTCCAGCAAGGCCTGCCTCAATTGACCCGCGCGGGGGAGGAATTCGCCAATGAGGTGGTGCGCGTCGAGCAGAGGCTGGGCAATCTGGCCGCGGCGCGATGGGATCATGATACGGCGCTGGCCCATTACAAGGCCGCGCTGGCCCTGCTTAAGGGGCAGGATCGGTCGCAGACGCTGATGTGGCTGGCGCAACTGACCAGTTTTGACAGCGACAATCAGGCGCTGGACGCGGCGGAGGAAGGCTATGCGCTGGCTTCGGCGGGCCCCAAGCCTGACAAACATGCGCAGGGCATGTGGCAGATGGTCAAAGGGCGCATCCTGCTCAATCGCGGCCGGGTCAAGGAAGGACGCGCGGCGTTGGAGCAGGCGCTCAAGCTCAGCCCCGGCACCAATGGCCGCCTTTCGGTCGAGGAGGCGCTGCTGCGCGCCGATCTGGCGCAGGCGGCTATGCTGACGAAGGATCGTGAAACGGCCTATCGCTATATGGCCGAATCCGGCGCAGGTCGGCTGGAAAAGTCCCTCTTTACCAAGGCGGGGCAAATGGAACCCCCGATGTGCGGCCCCGACACCGGGCTGGAGCCGGAGGATCGCGCCGTGGTTGAATTCACCATCAGCGATCAGGGCCAGGTGGAAAGCGCGCGGACCGTTTATGCCAACGGCTCCTATGCCAAAGCCTCCGCCTTTGCCCGTGCGGTACAACAATGGGTATGGCCGCGCGAAGATGCCGCGCGCATTCCTGAGTTCTTCCGCATCGCCACGCGGGTCGAGATCGTGTGTACCCGCGCGGAAGGTACAGGCGGTATTTCCGCCCTCAATCCGCTGCTCACCCGGTTTTCGCAATGGGCGCCTGCGTCGGACGGGCTGCCATGGTCGCGCTGGCTGGCGGCGGCCGAGGCGGCGCAGAAGGCGGGCAAGGATGATGCCGAACTGGCGGCGCTTGTGCGACTGGCGCTGGTCGATCTGCGCGGGGCACAGGACCGGCTGGCTTCGATTGAGCGCGGACTGGTGCTGGCGCGGGGCGGATCGCGGGCCATTCCTGCCGAGGCTGCACATGCTGCGCTGGTGCTGCTCGAATCCTCGCGGCCCCAAACGGGTCATAAAGGGGAGGATAGGGAGCGGGTGGCGATGGATCAGTTGCTGGCGCTGGCCGATGATCCGGCGTTGGCGCAGGATGCGTTGGCGCAGGACAGCGCGCTGTCTATCGCCGCGCCTCGCCGTCCGCGTTCCGATCAGGCCGAGCGCGCCCGCGCCGCGCTGATCCGCGTGGCGCAGGACCAGAGATTGGCCGAACATCATCCCCTGCGCCAGTTCGCGCAATTGCGGCTGGCCAATGAGGCGGCGCGCAGCGGCGATCTGGACAAGGCCGGGCAATGGTTCGCCGCCACCGGTCTGACACAGGAGCAGTGCGCGTTGATCGGCCCGCGCCCGGCGTTGACCAATAACAACAGCGCGCCATCGCATTTCCCGACCGAGGCGCTGCGCTATGGCTTCGAGGGATGGGCGCGCACCGAATTCGATATTGAGGCCAATGGCCATACCGCACAGGTCCGCACGGTGATCGCCTATCCGCCCTTTGTCTTTACCGATGCGGCGCGCGATATGTTTACCGGGGTGCGTTATCAGCCCAGCTATCGCCCCGAACGCGGCGCGGCATGTAGCGCCAGCAGCGATTTTGTGCGTTTTGTCATCCCCGGCAATATAAACACGGTCAAAGTGATCAAGCCCAAGAGTTGAGGAGCGGACAGCGGGTTCAAAGCGGGCGAGGAGGGCGCGCCATGGGGCGCAGCAGGGCATCGCCCGCTATCGCCAGCACATTGCCGCCCCACAAGAGCAGCACAGCGCCCAGCGCCAGCACCATTTCCCGTGGCGAGGCGGGATGGGCAGGCAGGCTGTGCCGCCCGATGAAGAGCAGCCGCGCCAATCCCGCCGCCATCGCCAGTAGCGCCACGCCTGTCAGCCTGAGCGCGCGATCGGTATGGGGGCCGGGTATGAAGTCGGGGAAGCGGTGGATGGATGACATCGGACAATTCCTGCCTTTGAGCAGGGCCATACCTAGGCTCGATGGGCGTTAAGCCTCCACGCGAAGCTGGGCGCCATGGCGTGAATTCTGCATAAAACCGGCCACGATCGGCAGACATGAAAAAACGGGCGACCGTTGGGCCGCCCGTTCAGGATGGGGGTATGTTCTCTTTATAGCACGAGGGAGTCTGCACCTCGTGTGGGGTAATGGCTTTTAGAAGGTGATCTGCACTTCGCCGCCGAAGGTGCGGGGCGGGTTGAAGTTGCCGTAATCGCCCAGCACCGCATCATTCGCGCCCGAGCGGCGATAGATGTAGGTGGTGTTGAACAGGTTGCGGCTCCACACCGAGAAGGTCGCCTTGGTCGCGCCGCTCATCGGCACCGAGGCCAGAGCGATGCGGCCGTTGACCACAAAGCTGGCGTCGGTCTTCACCGGCTCGTTCTGGAAGCTGTACTGCGACTGGGCATAGTTGGCGTCCAGATGCACGCGCACTTCGCTGCCGTTGGCGTTCACCGGCATCACGTAATCGGCATAGGCCGAGGCGGCGTTGCGCGGCGTATAGACCACATAGACCTGATACAGGGCATTGTTCAGGAAGGGGTTCGCCGTGGCCGGAACCTGCGTATAGGTATAGGCATAGGACGCGCCCAGCGTGACGCCTTCAGCCGGCTTGACCGTCAGGTCGGCTTCGATACCGCGGATCTTGGACGTGCCCGGCGCGTTGCGGGTTTCCTCGGTGTGCAGGTTGAAGGTCGGGCTGTTGGGGTTGGTGTCGACGTTGTCGAAGTCGGTCTGCGTGCCGGTGCGGTCCATCATGTAACCGGCAAGGTTCAGGCGGACGTGATGGTCCATCAGGTCCATCTTGGTGCCGATTTCATACGAGCGCACGACTTCGGGGCCAAACGAGTTGAACGTCTGCGAACGGTCGTTGGCGCCGCCGGCGCGATAGCCGGTCGAGTATTTGGCATAGAGGTTGACGTTGCGCGTCAGCTCATAGGCGGCAACGGCCAGCGGATCGAAGCGGCTGACGCTTTCGTTGAACAGGAAGTTCGTCGAAACGCCCTGCACCAGATACAGCGTGCCGTGACGCTTTTCATTGGTATAGCGGCCGCCCAGCGTCAGGTGGAATTTGTTGCCCAGCCATTCGGGCGTATAGGTCATCTGGCCAAAGGCGGCATAGCTGCGGGCATAGGCCTCGCTGGCGCGCTGCAGGAACTGCTGGCCGATGGCCCAGCCCTGGTTCTTCGAAGTGACGGGGCCCGACACCGTTTCGCTGTTGATCGTGTAGCCGGTGCCGTCCGCATTCCAGGTGTTCGACGCAGGCGTCGAAGCCTGTTCCTGGGCGCGTTCGTTGAAGTAATAGCCGCCCAGCACATAGTCGACCTGCGGGATGCTGCCCACCAGTTGCAGTTCCTGGCTGAACTGACGCTGGTTCAGGTAGGACAGGCTATAACGGCTGAAGCCGGTGTTGGGGGCAAAGATGGTGCGCGCGGCGCCGCCCGAATTGTCCCACTGGTCGGTCGAAACGCGGCGCCATGCGGTGATCGAGCGCAGCTCCATGCCGGGCATCACCTTATAGTTCAGGTGCAGCGAGGTGCCTTCGGTGCGGTCGACGCTGGGCTGCTGCGGCACGCCGATCGGGGCGGTCGACAGGCGGCTGCCGCCCGTGGGGGTGACCAGCGGCGAGAGCGGGGCGATGCAGGTCTTGCCGGCGGTGCAGCTGGCGCCATTCAGCGTCAACGACGAGCCGTTATAGGTGCCGACCGGCAGGCCATTGGGGTTGTAGTTGATCAGCTGGCTGAAATTGGGCGTGTTTTCGTCGCGGCCCTTGTCATAGGACACCAAGGCCGAGAAACCCTGAACCGGGGTCCACTTGGCGCTGATGCGGCCGCCCACGCGCTCATACTGGTTCCAGCCGGCCTGACCCGCCAGCGGGTTCTTGACGGTGGCATCCTGATGCTGTTCCACCGCGTCGATCTTGACCGCGATATTGTTGAATTCGGGCAGGTCCAGATGGCCCTCGGCGGTGTGGCTGCCGTAATTGCCCACGCCTGCCGAGAAGCGGCCGCCGAACTGGCCGCTGGGGTCGCGCGTCACGATGCTGACCGCGCCGCCTTCGGTGTTGCGGCCAAACAGGGTGCCCTGCGGACCTTTCAGCACTTCGATGCGCTGGACATCGAACAGCGCGGCGTTCAGGCCCTGCGAACGGGCGAGATAAACGCCGTCGATATAGACGCCGACGCCGGAGTCGCGGGCGGTCTGGTTCTGGTCAAAGGGCACGATGCCGCGGATGCCGACCGTCAGCGCCGACTGGCGCGCCTCGAAGGTGGCCACGCGCAGCGAGGGCACGCCGCCGTCGGCCAGGTCGATCAGGCTTTGAACATGGCGGTCCTTGATGACCTGTTCGCTGACCACCGAGATGGCGACCGGCGTCTTTTGCAGGTTCGTCTCGCGCTTGGTGGCGGTCACGACAATGTCGGTCAGACCGGTGCCGTTGCCTTCCGCCGGAGCGGCGTCGGCTGCATGAGCGATGCCCGCATTCATCAGCACAAGCGCGCTCAGCGGCAGGGCGAGAAGGGCCTTGGAATGTTTCACCTGATATTCCTCCGAGGGGTGCAGCCGGGTTGGAGAGGGTGGCTGCTGTTGGTAGTAACTTTCGTTAATCGGTAAGTTACAGCGCCCTCTATCCATCGATGTTTGCACTTTTGTGACGATTCGGATGCATTCTTCGCGGGCGCTCCTCGTGGGGGGCTGGCCCCTGCGCGCCCGCATGAAAAGGCCGCATTGACTGGGCCGAAATTCATGCCAAGGAAGAAGGTCTGTGCCGCAACATCAGGAAAGGAACCGGCCTTGACCCGTTCGCGTTCCGGTCTGGTCCTGGCCGTGATGCGCAGTTTGATGGCGGCGCTGTTTGCGGTGTGGCTCTGGCTGGCGCCGCATCACCATGCGCAGGGCGGGCCGGATACGGTCTGGCTGTTTGGGGCCTATCTGGTCTTTGCGCTGGTGATGCTGGCGGTGGCCGCGCAAAGCTGGTGGTATGATTTCCGGCTGGCGCGGGCGGCCTTTGCCGTTGATGTGGCCACCTTCCTTGTCGGCCTTTATCTGACCGAGGCGGTGACGCTGGATTTCTTCAGCTCCTTCATGGCCTTCTTTGCCTTTCTGATGCTCAATTCGGCCACGCGGTGGAACAGGCGCAGCATATTGATGATCGCGGCGGGGCTGGCGGCCTGTTTCCTGCTGGCGGGGCTGCTGGTCGAATGGAGTGAGTTTCATTTCGACACGACCAAATTCATCCGCCGCTTCAGCACACTGGCGCTGCTTTCGCTGATGCTGGGCTGGTTCGCCTTCAATCGGCAGAATGTGCCCGTGGCCCGTTATATAAGGCCTGAATTGTCGCAGGACCCTTTGGCCGGGGTGCTGGATTATGCGATGGCGGCCTATGGCGCGGCCGGGGGCGCCATCGCATGGGTGGCGCAGGGCGAAACGCGGCCCATGATCCGCACCGGCGGCACCATGGGCGAAGGCGTGGAACTGGCCGCTCTGGATATGCCTTTGCTGGCGGGCGGCATGGTGTTTGATGCCCCGCGCCGCCGGGCGTTGGGCATCAACGATCAGGACCGGGTTGTGGCGATGGCGCCCGCGCCGATGGAAGGGCTGATCGCGGGCTTTGCCGGAATGCAGGGCCTGTCCTTGCCGATTGCGGGGCGGACGGGGCGGGGGCAACTGGTGCTGACGGGCATATCGGGCCTCAATTACGACGATCTCTTTGCCGCGCGCGGCGTGGTGCGCGAAGTGGCCGCCGCGATGGATGAGGAGGAAACCGAGGCCATGGCGCGCGAAGTGGCCATGTCGCGCCTGCGCACCCAGATTGCCGCCGATCTGCATGACAGCGTGGTCCAGACGCTGGCCGGGGCGAAATTCCGGCTGGAGGCCTTGCGCCATAAGTTGGCGCAAGGGACCGCCGTGCCTGATGACATCGACCTGCTCTGCGCCGGGCTGGCGGCCGAACAGGGCCATGTGCGCGCCATCATCGAGCGCCTGCGTCAGGGCCAGATCCAGCCGGGGCGGCGCGACCTGCTTCAGGAACTGACCCCGCTGGCCGACCAGCTTTCCGCGCAATGGCTGGTGGCGGTTTCGGTATCGGTGTCGGCGGAGGGGGAGGGGCCGATCATCGTGCCCACCGCGCTCAATTTCGAGATCCAGCAGATCCTGCGCGAGGCCACCGCCAATGCCGCCCGCCATGGACAGGCGCGCCATGTCCGCGTCGAACTGGGCGTGACCGGGGGCGCTCTGGGCGTGGCCATTGTCGACGATGGCATCGGCTTTGCCCCCGAAGCGCTGGGCGCGCCGCCGCAATCCATCGCCGCGCGCGTGGCAAGGCTGGGAGGGGACTTGACCATCGGGTCGCTCCACGGGCAAACGCGCGTGCTTGTAACCCTGCCCATGGAGCCTGCCGGATGACCAGCATCGTCATTGCCGACGATCACGCCTTTTTGCGCGCCGGGCTGGAGCAGGTGCTGGGCAGTCTGGGTTTTGCGATTGCGGCCTCGGTGGGCGATGGCGATGCGGCGCTGGCGGCGGTGGCGGAAAAGGACCCCGATCTGGTGATCGTCGATCTGCGCATGCCGGGGCGCAATGGGGTGGCGGTGCTGGCGGCCCTGCGCGGGCGGGGCGATATGCGGCCGGTGCTGATGCTGGCGGCCGAGATCGACGATGCCAGTCTGGTTGCCGCCATCCGGCTGGGCGTCAACGGAATAGTGCTGAAAGACAGCGATGCATCGGCGTTGCGGCAGGCCATCGATACGGTGATGGCGGGAGATCGGGCGATTTCGATGGCGATGATGGAGCGGGCCTTCATGCTGGCCTCGCAGCCCTCGCCAGCCAACCCGCTCGATGCGCTGTCCGAGCGCGACCGGCGGATCGTCGAAGGCGTCGCGGCGGGCCTGCGCAACCGCGAAATCGCCGAAAACCTCGCCATTTCCGAAGGTTCGGTGAAGGTCTATCTGCACCGTATCTTCGACCGGCTCAATGTGGGCAATCGCACTGAACTGGCGCTGCTGGTGCGCGGGGGCGAGGGCGGGCGCTGACATTCTAAATTTGTCATTTGCGCGGTTCTGCGGCGTGTGCGCCGGGCTTGTCATCTATCTGTCATAAATGGTTCCTACCGGCGGCCTATCGAGCGCGGCAGGATCGGACTGTCGGCCAGGCAGGACACCGACAATGACAAGTGTAACGAAATGGGCAGGCGCCGGCCTGATGGCGGCGATGATCGCGGCCGCGCCCGCCGCCGCGCAGCCCGGCGCGCATTACACCGTGACCGACAGGATCGCCGGGGCCGATGGCGGCTGGGACTATGCGCGGGTCGATGTGCCGCGCGGTGTGCTGTATGTCGCGCGCAGCAATGCGGTGATGGCGCTCGATCTGGCCACGCGCAAGGTGACCGACGCGATCACCGGCGCGGATGGCGCGCATCAGGTGATTGTGATCGACGATGGGGCCACGCTGGTCGAAACCGACGGCAAGAGCGGCCTGACCCGCTTTGTCGACGTGGCCACCGGCAAGGTGATCGCGCAGGTGCCCAGCGGCAAGAAGCCCGATGCGGGTTTTTACGATGCCGCCACCGGCCAGATTGCGGTGATGAGCCCCGGCAGCGACACGATCACCAGCATTGATGCCAAAACCCACGCGGTGACGGGCACGATGAAGTTGGCGGGCGGTCTGGAATTTGCGGTGAGCAACGGGCACGGCGGAGCTTTTGTCAATCTTGAGGATGAAAACAAGATCGCTGAAGTCGATCTGAAGGCGGGCCGTCTGCTGCGCAAGATCGCCATGCCCGGCTGCGTCGGCCCCACGGGGCTGGCGATGGTGGCCGGGGGCAAGCGCCTGATCTCGGCCTGCGCCAATGGCGTGGCGGTGGTGGCCGATGTGGCAAGCGGCAAGGCGGTGGCCAAGCTGCCCATCGGCAAGGATGCCGATGCGGTGATCGCCGATGAGGCGCGCGGGCTGGCCTTCATCCCCTGTGGAGGCAGCGGCACGCTGGTCGCTCTGGACATCCGCCGCCCCGATCATATCGCTGTGGCGCAGGTCATCCCCACCCAGATCGGCGCCAAGACCGGCGCGCTCGATCCGCGCGATGGCCGCGTCTATCTGCCCGCCGCCACGCTGGCCGCGCCCGAGGCTGGGGCCAAGCGCGGCAAGCCGGTGCCGGGCAGTTTCGTCATTCTGGTTGTGTCGCCCAAAGCCTGAGGAAGGAATTCGCGATGATGAAAGCGATGCTGAGCGCTGCCCTGCTGGCGGTGGCCATGCCTGCGATGGTGCCCACGGCCGCCTTGGCGCAAAACGCGCCTGCCAAGCCCAAAACACTGCAATATCTGGATGCCACGCTGTTTCAGCCGGTGCTGATCCTGCCCGCGCCGATGGCCAAGGACATGCCCGCCAATGCGCGCGAACTGGCCATGTTGCACCAGTTGATCGCCAGCGCCAGCCCGCAGCGCTTGAAGCAGGCCTATGAGGATGCGATCCACGAGGACCCGGCCATTTTCAACGAAACGCTGGGCGTCGATTTGAAAAAGCTGCCCGCGACATGGGAATTGCTGGACATCGTCAACCGTGAATCCGCGGTCGTTGCCGGCATCGCCAAGGATCATTTCCACCGCATGCGGCCCTACAGCGCGGATGCCTCGCTGCCCTTCTGCGAAGGCAAGGCCGATCCGGCCAAGCCTGCCTATCGTTCCTATCCCTCGGGCCATTCGACGCTGGGCTATGCGGTGGGCGTGGCGCTGGCGCGGCTGGTGCCGGCCAAGGCCGACCGGATTCTGGACCGCGCGCAGGATTACGCGATGAGCCGCGAATATTGCGGCGCGCATTACGCCAGCGACATTCAGGCCAGCGAGGTGATCGGCACCTTGGCGGCCACGCTCTTGCTCAACGATCCGCGTCTGGCCGACAAGGTGGCCGCGGCCAAGGCGGAATTGAGCCGGAGCTGACGCCATGACGGGCCTGCCGCTTTGCATGGCGGGGCGGCGGGCCTGTTCTGGGTAAATCTGCCTAATACGAAAGCATAGGTGCTTTTCTCTATTTTGACCCAGCCGTGATCCGCAATATATAAAAAGATGCCGTGCTAAATCATCCATGTTTGGGTGGATGAAAGGCATGGCCTTGCTGCGGTATTTTCATAATATTCTGAATAATCAGGGTTATGCCCCACATGGCTTTTGCCTGTTGTGGCAACCGGAGCTGATCTGGACGCACGTGATGGCCGACGCCATCACGGCGCTGGCCTATTTCACCATCCCGGTCGCGCTGGTCATGCTGGTGCGCAGGCGCGGTGATATCGCGTTCAGTTGGGTGTTCATCTGCTTTGCGGTGTTCATTCTGGCCTGCGGGGCCACGCATGTCATTTCGATCATCACCCTGTGGCATCCGATTTACGGCATTCAGGCGCTGGTCAAGGCGCTGACCGCTGTGGTCTCGGTGGCAACGGCGGCCGCGCTCTGGCCGCTGATGCCCAAGCTGCTGGCCATTCCATCGCCCACGCAACTGCGGCTGGCCAATGAGGCGCTGGCCGCGCGGGTTGAGGAGCGCGATGCGGCCATCGAGCAATTGCAGGCCGAAATCGCCGAGCGTCGAAGCATTCAGGCCCAACTGGCCGACCGCAGCCGCGAACTGGACATCGCCCGTTCCGTGGCCGAGAGCGCCAGTCAGGCCAAGTCGAACTTTCTGGCCAATATGAGCCATGAATTGCGCACGCCGCTCAACGCCGTGATGGGGTATGCCCAATTGATGATGCGCGAAAAGGGCATCGAGGATCGGCACCAGCACGCCGCCCGCACCATCCATGACAGCGGCCAGCATCTGCTCACGCTCATCAATGACATTCTGGATCTGTCGAAAATCGAGGCAGGCAAGCTGGAGCTTTATCCCGCCAGCATCGACCTGCGCGGATTCCTCAATGGGATCGCGGCGATCATGCGCGTGCGGACCGAGGAAAAGGCGCTGGATTTTGCCTGCGATCTGGCCCCCGATCTGCCCGATTTCGTGCTGGCCGATGAAAAGCGGCTGCGTCAGGTGCTGCTCAACCTGCTGGGCAATGCGGTCAAATTCACCGACCGGGGCCGGGTGACGCTGGGCGCCAGCGTGCTGATGATCAGCGGCCAGAACGTGCGGCTCAATTTCGCGGTGCGCGACACCGGGGTGGGGATCGCCGCGCAGGATCTGTCCGCGATCTTCATGCCCTTTGAACAGGTGGGCGCCAATGACAAGCGTTCGGGCGGCACCGGGCTTGGCCTGTCGATCAGCCGCCAGTTGATCGAATTGATGGACAGCACGCTCAAGGTCGAGAGTGCGGCGGGCGAGGGCAGCCTTTTCTGGTTCGACCTCGATCTGGCCGTCTCGCATGCCCAGGCGGACGGCGGGGTCAATCCGGCCGAATGCACCGGCTATCGCGGCGACCGGCGCCGGGTGCTGATCGTGGATGACATCACCGCCAACCGCGAAGTTTTGGCCGCGCTGCTGGCCGATCTGGGCTTTATCGTTGAGCAGGCGCCCAATGCGCAGGAGGGCATCGCGCAGGCCATTGCCTCGCCGCCCGATCTGATCCTGATGGACATCCGCATGCCGGGCATGGACGGGCTGGAGGCAATCCATGCGCTGGGCGAGCACAGTGGCGCGCGGCATGTGCCGATCATCGCGGTATCCTCTGGCATCTCGCCGCAAAATCAGGCCGCCGCGCTGGCGGCGGGCGCGCGTTCCTTTCTGCCCAAGCCGCTGGACCGGGCCGAGATGATCCGCTTGGTGGGCGAGGCGACCGGGGTGGAATGGGTGGTCGAACAGGCCGAGGAGGAGGATGAGACTATGACCATTCCCGCGCCCGAGGCGCTGGGCGCGCTGTATGAAGCGGCGGCGGCGGGTAATATGCGCGCGGTGCGAGGCGAGGCCGAGAGGATCGGCGCGCTCGATCCGGCCTATCGCGCCTTTGCCGAAGCGATCACCCGCATGGCCCGCGCGTTTCAATCGCAGGCGCTGCTCGCAATGGTCGAGGCCAGCATGGAGGCACGGGCATGAGCGATATGTCGGGCACATTCCTGGCCGATGCGGGCGCGCAGGTTCAGACCATTCTGGTGATCGATGACAATCCGGTCAATCTGGGCGTGGTGGGCGAGCATCTGGAGGACAACAACTATAATGTCACCGTCGCGCAGGACGGGATGGAGGGCCTCAGACGCGCCGAACTGGGCCAGCCCGATCTGATCCTGCTGGATGTGATGATGCCCGGCATCGACGGGTTCGAGACCTGCCGCCGGCTCAAGGCCAATCCGCTGACCGCCGAAATTCCTGTGATCTTCATGACCGCGCTGACCGATGTGCATGACAAGGTGGCAGCCTTTCAGGCAGGCGGGGTCGATTATATCAGCAAGCCGTTCCAGAGCGAGGAACTGCTGGCCCGCGTGCGCACGCATCTCAGCCTCAGGAACACGCAACGGAATCTGGCGGCCAGGAACGCCAGGCTGGAAATGGAAATTGCCGCGCGCCACAGCGCCGAAGTAAGCCTGAAACGCACCGAGGTCAGCTATCGCCGTCTGTTTGAAACGGCGCCCGACGGGCTGATGCTGGTCGATGCGCAGACCGGCGAGGTGTTTGACGCGAACCCTGCGGCCGTGAGCATGTTCAGCCATGACCCGGCCGATGTGCTGGGGAAAAGGATCTGGGAACTGGCCGGATCGGCGCGCACGACTTTTGGCGAGGCGATGCTTCAGGAATCGGTACGCCGCGGCATCGTCAAATATGACGATTGGGAATTGATCGCCGCCGGCGGTGTGACCACCCATGCCGAAGTGATCACGCGAACCTATGAAACCGATCAACGTCAGGTGGTCCTGTTCAATTTCCGCAATATCAACGACCGCAAGGAGGCCGAGGCCCGCATCCGCTATATGGCGCTGCATGATGCGCTGACGGGCCTGCCCAACCGCACGCTGTTGACCGACCGGCTGGGTCAGGCCGTGGCGCAGGCCCGGCGCAGCGGTCAGCAGGTGGCCGTGATGATGCTCGATCTGGACCATTTCAAGCATATCAACGATTCGCTGGGCCATCACGTGGGCGACATGCTGTTGCAGACCGTGGCCGACCGGCTGCGCTCCTGCCTGCGCGAATGCGATACGGCGGCGCGGCTGGGGGGCGATGAATTTGTCATCCTGCTGGGCGATGTGGCCCATGCGGGCGATGTCGATGTGGTGGCGGGCAAGGTGCTTCAGGCACTCAAGGGCGCGTTCCTGATCGAGCAGCACCAGTTGCACATCGGTGGCAGCATCGGCGTCAGCACATTCCCGCAGGACGGCGAGGACCCGGCCAAGCTGCTGCGTTCGGCCGACACCGCCATGTATGACGCCAAGGGCAACGGGCGCGGCATCCACCGCCATTTCACCCCGGCGATGAATGAGGCCACGATGCGTTGGCAGGAATTGGCCAATGATATTCACATGGCCTGCGTCAACGGCGAGTTCACCCTGTATTACCAGCCGCAGGTGGCCCTTGATGGTTACCACGTCACCGGGGTCGAGGCCCTGCTGCGCTGGAACCACCCGGTTCAAGGGCTGGTGCTGCCTTCGGTCTTTGTGCCGCTGCTTGAGGAATTGGGGCTGATTGTCGAGGTGGGCGATTGGGTGCTGGAACAGGCCTGCCGCCAGAATGTAGCGTGGCAAAGGGCGGGCCATCCGCCGATCCGCATGGCGGTCAACCTCTCGGCCCAGCAATTCTATCGCGGCGATATCGTCAAGAGCGTCAGGCGCGCGCTGGCGGTTTCGGGCATGGACCCGCAATGGCTCGAACTCGAACTGACTGAGAGCCTGACGCTGGACGATACCGAGGTGACGATCCAGATCATGAATGATCTCAAGGCGCTGGGCGTGACGCTCTCGCTTGATGATTTCGGCACGGGGTGGTCTTCGCTGTCCTATCTGCGCCGCTTTCCGCTCGACCGGATCAAGATCGACCGCACCTTCATGAGCGAGGTGGCCACCGAGCCCAATGCCGCCGCCGTGGTGCAGGGCATCCTCTCGCTGGCGCAAAATCTGGGACTGGGCTGTGTGGCCGAAGGGGTCGAGAGCCGCGAGCAGCTCGATTATCTCAAGCGCCAGATTTGTTCGGAAATGCAGGGTTTCCTCTTCAGCCGTCCGCTGGCGGCCGAGGATGTGGCGCAGGTGCTGACCCATGCGATCGGTCCGCGCCGGATCGGAGACGGCCGGTCGGACCGCGATTGAGAACCGGGCGGGCGCGCGGCGGATTTTGGCCTCCGCGCGCCTTATGATTTCCCCCCGACTGCGTGACTCTACGCAGTCCCTCCCAAAGCAACCATCTACACGCTTTTGATAAACCAACCTGACGCAAGGGCATTCTGGTTGACCCTTGGCAGGGCGGGCTTGACGATGGCGATTTTGGTAAAGCTGGCACAGGATGTGACGTTGCAGACAATTGGCGCGGCGCATGAGGCGCTGTGCGAGGCCTTTATGGGCGGACAGGATGTCGATCTGGACGTGGACCGCCTGGAACAGGGTGATCTGGGCGTGGTGCAACTGATCCTTGCCGCCCGCGCCGAGGCCGAGGCCAACCATCGCCAGTTTCGCCTGACCGCGCCTGCCAATCCGGTGCTGATCTCGCTGCTGGCCCGCACGGGCCTCTATCCCCAGACCCATGCCGATATCGATTTCTGGTTCCACGGAGTTATCCCCGCATGAGCGCGTCCATTCTTACCGTTGATGATTCCTCCAGCCTGCGCATGGCGGTGCGCATCGCGCTGACGGGGGCGGGCTATACCGTCACCGAGGCGGGCGACGGCATGGAAGGATTGACCAAGGCAGGCGCCCAGCGTTTCGACATGATCATCACCGACCTGAACATGCCGCGCATGGACGGGCTGACCATGATCCGCGAAATCCGCAAGAGCGGCAAGCAGACCGGTGTGCCGATCATCTTTCTGACCACGGAAAGCGATGATGGCGTCAAGGGACAGGCCAAGGCGGCAGGCGCGACGGGCTGGCTGGTCAAACCGTTTAACGCCGATCAACTGGTCAAGATCGCCCGCAAGGTTCTTGGCCGATGAGCGAGGATGATCCGGTAGCCGCCTTTCGGGTGGAGGCAGCAGAACTGCTCGATTCTGTCGAGGCGGCGCTGCTCGATTTGGCCGGGGATTCGACCAACACCGGGCTGGTCGACGAGGTGTTTCGCGGCCTCCACACCCTTAAAGGCTCGGGCGCGATGTTCGGCTTTGAGGCGCTGGCCCGCTTTACCCACCATTGCGAAACCGCCTTTGACCGCGTGCGCAAGGGCCATGCCGAGGCCTCGCAGGCGCTGATCGGGGTTGTCCTTTCGGCGCGCGATCATATGCAGGCGCTGATCGATGTTGGCACGCAGGGCGACCCCATGCTGGAGGTGGCGGGCGAGGCGATCCTTTCGGCGCTGGAAAAGGCGGTGGCCAACAGCGAGGGCGTGGCCGTTCTCCGACCCGTTCAGGCCGAGCGCAAGGGCTGGCACATCTCCTTCAAGCTGCCCCCCGGCGCGATGGTCAACGGCACCAATCCCTTGCCCTTGCTCGATGAATTGCGTGAACTTGGCGATTGCCGGATCACGCCGCGCCTTGATGAACTGCCGCCTCTGGCCTCTCTGGTGCCCACCGAATGCTACATCCACTGGGACATCGTGATCGAGGGCGATGTGACCTGTGAGGACATCGAGGATGTCTTCATCTTTGTCATCGACGATATGGATCTGGCGATCACGCCGCTGGTCGAGGAGCCCGAAAGCGACGAACCGGTCGAGGTTCTGCCCGTCGCCACCGTGGTCAGCGCGCCCCAGCCGGTGGCCAAGGCCGCAGCGCCAGTGCAGGAAAGCGTGCGCGTGGCCGCCGAGCGGCTGGATGAACTGATGAACCGCGTGGGCGAACTGGTGATCGCCCAGAGCCGCCTGGCGCAATTGGCCGCCAGCGTCGGCCCGGTCAATGAACTGACGCTGCGCGCGGTGTCGGAGGATATCGAGCGCCTGTCGGCCGAATTGCGCGATACGACGATGGCGATGCGGATGATGCCGGTGGGCAATCTGTTCGGCCGTTTCCGCCGCCTTGTCCACGATCTGGCGCGCGAGACGGGCAAGACCATCGAACTGGTCACGCATGGCGAGGCGACCGAGGTGGACAAGACCGTGATCGAGCGTCTGGCCGATCCGATGATCCATCTGATCCGCAATTCCTGCGATCATGGGCTGGAAACCGCTGACGACCGCGTGGCGGCGGGCAAGCCGGTGACAGGCCGCCTGACCCTTTCGGCGCGGCAGGCGGGGGGCGAGGTGTTGATCGCCATCACCGACGATGGGCGCGGCATCGACCGCGAGCGCGTGCGGGCCAAGGCCGAGGCGCAGGGGCTGATCCAGCCGGGCGCTGTGCTTGGCGATGGAGAATTGTTCCAGATGATCTTTCATCCCGGATTTTCCACGGCGGCGGCGATCACCAACCTGTCGGGCCGGGGCGTGGGGATGGATGTGGTCAAGCGCAGCATCGAATCCCTGCGCGGCACGATCGACATCGCCAGCACGCCCGGCATGGGCACGACCATGACGCTGCATCTGCCCCTGACGCTGGCCATCATCGAATGCATGCTGGTCCGCGTGGGCGAGGGGCGTTACGCGATACCCCTGTCCGTGGTGGAGGAATGCATCGAATTGCCCGCCGCCGAGGTCACTTCGACCGCGCGGCGCAATTTCCTCGATGTGCGCGGCGAACTGGTGCCCTATCTGCGCCTGCGTGACACATTCGGCACCGATTATCCGGCGGACCTGTTCCAAAAGGTGGTGATCGTGGGGCAGGGGCGCGGCCGGGTCGGCCTCGTCGTCGATCAGATCATCGGCAACACCCAGACCGTCATCAAGTCCCTGTCGCGCTTCCACGCGGGGCAAGGCAGCTTTTCAGGCGCCACGATCCTTGGCGACGGCAATGTCGCGCTGATCCTTGATGTGGGCAATCTGATCGTGGCGGCGCAAAAGAACCAACGCCTGCTGGGCGAGAGAGCGGGGGAAGTGGCATGAACATTCCCGAACGCGTTTTGACCTTTGCACTGGACGGCGAAATCTTTGCCATCGACGCTCAGGCGGTGCGCGAGATCCTTGAGGTGCCCACGATCACCCGCGTGCCCGGCGCGCCCGATTTCGCCAGCGGGCTGATCAATGTGCGCGGGGCGATTGTGCCCTTGACCGATCTGGCCGTGGCCTTTGGCATGGCCCGTGCCGATCACGGCGAGGACACGCGCGTCATCGTCATCGAGGCCGAGGTGGAGGGCGAACCCACCACCATCGGTCTGGTGGCGGACAAGGTGCTGGATGTGGCCGCGATGGAGGGCGTGGCCGTCGAGGAAGCGCCCCCGGTCGGCATGCGCTGGCGGGCCGACTTCATCCGCGCCATTGCCCGCCCGCAGGGGCAATTCGTCATCCTGCCCGATCTGGAACTGATCTTTGCCGAAAGTCTGGCCACGGCTGCAAGGCTGCACAATCTGAACTGATGGTCGCCCCAATTCCACGAGGAATGCCCAATGAAACTGACGTTGCGAACCAAACTGGCGGCTGCATTTTCTGCCGTTTTGCTGCTTTCCATGACGCTTGGCATTGTGGGCATCATGAGCATGGGAAAGATCAACGACCAGGCGCTCGAGATCAACAGCAACTGGATGCCCAGCATTGATCTGATCCACACGATCGACACCGCCACATCGGATCTTCGCGTGAATGAATTGACCCATGTGGCCAATACCGATCCGGCCAAGATGACCGAAGTTGAAGCCGATATTGACCGGTTGCTCAAATCGATTACCGACACGCGCGGGAAATATGCCGCGTTGATTTCGTCGCCTGAAGAAAAAGCGGTCTATGATCGGTTTTCACGCAAGTATGAGCAGTATCTTGTTATCCACAACGAGATCATAACGCATTCCCGCAAGAATGAAAATGATGAGGCCCATCGCATTCTCTTTTCATCCAAGCCGCTTTACGACGACTTTTCGGCCGATCTGAAAACGCTGGTCAAAATCAATGTCGATGGCGGGGCGGCAACCGCGCGGACTGCGGCGGACACCTATGCCAATGCGCGTATGCTGTTTTTGGGCATCATGGCTCTGGCGCTGCTGGTGGGCGTTGCTGCGGCGGTGGCGGTGATCCGCAGCGTGATGAAGCAGTTGGGCGGCGAGCCCGATTATGCCCGTGAAGTCATCAGCCAGATTGCCGAGGGCGACCTGACGGTGCGCGTGGTGACCAGAGAAGGCGATACATCCAGCCTTCTGGCCAGCGCGCGCGATATGGTGGCGAAACTGGCGCAGGTGATGGGCGGTGTGTCCAGCGCGGCCGACAATGTCGCCGCAGGCGCCCAGCAGATGTCGGCGGGCGCCGAAACCCTCTCGCAAGGCGCCACCGAACAGGCCGCCAGCACCGAGGAAGCCTCCAGTTCGATCGAGGAAATGGCGGGCAACATCAAGCAGAACGCCGACAATTCGGCCCAGACCGAAAAGATCGCCCGCCAGTCGGCCAAGGATGCCGAAGCCAGCGGCGAGGCGGTCAGCAAGGCGGTGGTGGCGATGCAGACCATCGCGGCCAAGATTTCCATTGTGCAGGAAATCGCCCGCCAGACCGATCTTCTGGCTCTCAACGCCGCAGTTGAGGCGGCGCGCGCGGGCGAACATGGGCGCGGCTTTGCGGTCGTGGCCTCCGAAGTGCGCAAACTGGCCGAACGCAGCCAGGAAGCGGCCAGCGAGATCAGCACGCTTTCGGCCGACACGGTCAAGGCGGCGGCCGACGCGGGCGAGATGCTGACCCGTCTGGTGCCCGATATCCGCCGCACCGCCGAACTGGTGGCCGAAATCAGCGCGGCCTGCCGCGAACAGGATATCGGCTCGGCCCAGATCAACACCGCGATCCAGCAGCTCGACAAGGTGACCCAGCAGAACGCCGGTTCCTCCGAGGAAATTTCGGCCACAGCCGAGGAGCTGGCCTCGCAGGCCGAGGAATTGCAGGCCAGCGTGGCCTATTTCCGCACCGGCGATCAGGCGCGCCTTGCGCCCGTCCGCGCCAAACCCGCCGCGCCCCTGCGCAGGGCGGCGGCGCGTCCGGCCAAACCCGCGCCGCGCCCCCATTCGCTGGCCCATCAGCAGGAGCGGCTGCGCGGCTTTGCGCTGGACATGGATCAGGGCGGGCCGGACAGCGACGACCTCGATTTCGAGCGCGTGGCATGAACGCGCAGGGGCCTGTGCAGGCGGTCACCTTCAGCATCGGCGCCGAGGTCTTTGCCGTGCCGGTCGAACAGGTGCGCGAGATCCTCGATTATCAGGAAACGTTCCGCCTGCCTGGTGCGCCCGAGCATTTTCTGGGGATGATTGATGTGCGCGGGGTTGGGGTGCCGACCATTGACCTGCGCCTGCGCCTCGGCCTGCCGCGCGCCGAGCCGACGCCTTTGACGCGCATCCTGATCCTTGAGGTCATGCGCGATGGCGAGATCATCCTGCTGGGGTTGGTGATCGACCGGGCGCTGGTGGTCAGCGCTTTTGCGCGGGAAAGCATTGAAAAGGCGCCCGATATCGGCATCCGCTGGCGTTCGGACTATATCACCGGGGTGATCCGTCAGGACGGCGGCTTTGTCGTGCTGATCGACATTGCCAAGGTGCTGACCAGTCAGGACGCGGCGATGATCGGCATGTCCTCGGACGAAACCCGGGAACAGTTGCCTTGAGCGGCCATCCCGACCGAAAGGCGATCAAGGGCTTTGGCGTCGAAGTGGCCAAGACCGCAATCGGCGAGCGCCAGTTTCGCCGCGTGGCCGCCTATATCCAGGCCGAAACCGGCATCAAAATGCCCGCCACCAAGGCCCAGATGATCGAGGGCCGTCTGGTCAGGCGCGTGCGCGAGGGCGGGTTTGAAAGCATGGACGATTATTGCGAGCATATCCTGTCCGGCTATGCCAGCGACGAGGCCGTCGATGATTTCATCAATGCCATTACCACCAACAAGACCGATTTCTTCCGCGAACCGGGCCATTTCGACTATCTGGCCCAACATATCCTCCCCGAACTGCGCGAGCAGCGGTGCCGTCGCATCCGTTGCTGGAGCGCGGCCGCATCCACCGGCATGGAGGCCTATACGCTGGCCATGATGCTGGCCGACTTCGTGGCCGAACAACGCGATATGGATTATTTCATTCTGGCCACCGACATTGACACCCATGTCCTGGCCGAGGCGCGGCGCGGGATCTATCCGCATGTCGCGCTCTCGCCGGTGCCTGCGGCCATGCGCGCGCGCTATGTGGTGAATGCCCGTGATCCTCAGCGCAAGGAGGGCCGCATCGTTCCAGAATTGCGCCGAAAGGTGGGTTTTGCCCGGCTCAACCTGATGGACAGCCACTATCCGGTGGGCGAGCCGATGGATGTCATCTTTTGTCGCAACGTCCTGATCTATTTCGAACGCGATGTTCAGGCCAAGGTGATCGCGCGGCTGTGCGACAATCTGCGCCCCGGAGGCCATCTGATCCTTGGCCATTCGGAATCGATCCACGGGCTCGATCTGCCGCTCATCACCGTGGCCAACACGGTGTTCAGAAAGAAGGGATAGGCGATGGCCAAGATCCGGGTGCTGATCGTGGACGATTCGGCCAGCGTGCGCCAGATGATGACGCGCATCCTGTCGGCCGACCCCCAGATCGAGGTGATTGCGGCCGCCAGCGACCCTTTTGTCGCGGCGCGCTATATCAAGGAAGAATTGCCCGATGTGGTGACGCTGGACGTCGAAATGCCGTGCATGGACGGCATCACCTTCCTGCGCAAACTGATGAGCCAATGCCCGTTGCCGGTGGTGATGTGCTCCTCGCTGACCGAGAGCGGGTCCGAAACGCTGCTTCAGGCGCTGGAGGCTGGCGCGGTGGATGTGATCCTCAAGCCTCAGGCCGGCGTGGCCGATTTTCTGGCCGAACAGCATCAGCGGATCTGCGACGTGGTCAAGGGCGCGGCCCGCGCCCGCGTGCGCGCGCGCACCGAACGCAAGCCGGTCGTCCCCCAGAAAAAGCTGACGGCCGATGCCGTGCTGCCTCCGCCCGGATCGCGCGCGATGAGCCGGACCACCGAACAGATCGTCTGTATCGGCGCCTCGACCGGGGGCACAGAGGCGCTGCGCGAGGTGCTGGAGGCCTTGCCCGCCAATGCGCCCGGCATCGTCATCGTCCAGCATATGCCCGAGCATTTCACCCGCTCCTTTGCCCAGCGCCTCAACGATCTGTGCGAGGTGGATGTGAAGGAAGCCGAGGATGGCGACACGGTGATGCGCGGCCATGTCCTGATCGCGCCGGGCGGGCGCCACACGCTGCTGACGCGGCAGGGCGCACGCTATACCGTCAGCGTGCGCGACGGGCCGCTGGTCTCGCGCCATCGGCCATCGGTCGATGTGCTGTTCCGTTCGGCCGCGCAATCGGCGGGGGGCAATGCGGTGGGCGTGATCCTGACCGGCATGGGCGATGACGGGGCGCAGGGGATGCTGGAAATGAAGCAGGCCGGCGCACGCACCATCGCCCAGGACGAGGCGACCAGCGTGGTCTTTGGCATGCCCAAGGAAGCGATCGCGCGCGGCGCGGTCGATCGTATCGTGCCGCTTGGCAATGTGGCGCGCGAATTGCTCCACGCGGCGGCAAAGTGAAGGTATTCCCATGAAACACGCCCGCTTCACGCTGGTTGAGAACAATCCCGCCCCGGCCTCTGGCCAGACCGCCGATGCGCAGTCGGGCATGGCCGATATTGTCGCCAGCCTTGATTCCCGGTTTATCCCGGCGGGCGAAACGCTGGCCCGGCTGGTCGAGGCGATGGGGGCGGTCCTGTCGGGCCTCGACACGATGAGCCGCGTGCTGGGCGAGGATTCGGGCGAGGACAGCGAGGCCGCCGAGGCGCTGCTCTGCGCCGCGCGCCAGTTGCGCGAGGCCCCCGCGCGCCAGACCGAAAGATCGCGTCAGGTCGCCGCTCTGGCCGCCGTGATGCAGCAGTTGAGCACCCATTCGGCCGAAATCGCGCGCATATTGACCGTGCTGGAATTCTACACGGTCAATCTGAAGATCGCGGCGGCGGGCGCCGATGAATTTGTCGAATTCGCCAATGATATGAGCGTGAAGCTGAAATCGGGCAGCCGCGAGGTCGAGGCGTTCAACAACCAGATCAAGCTGATGCAATCCAGTCTGGCCGATATGCGCCGGGTGGACGATGTGCTGGCGCGCGAATGCGCCCGCGTGATCCCGCAGGTGCCCGACCGATTGGTGCAGGAGGTCGATCAATTGCGCTCGCGCCAGATGTGGCTGGCGCAGGTGGCGGCCTTTTCGCGCGACATCATCCTGCGGCTGCAGGGCCGGGTGGGCGATGCACTGGGCGCGATGCAGATCGGCGATATCACCCGCCAGAGGCTTGAGCATGTGCTGGACGGTTGCCGCGCGCTGGAACAGGCGCTGGCCGATCCCGATGCGGCGGACAAGGACGGGACGCGCGGCCATATGCTGCGTCTCTATGGCGATCAACTGGCCGATCTGGCGCGCGATTTCATCGCCCAGACCGGCGATCTGCTCGACGCGCTGGGGGCGCTGGGGCCGGATTGCGCCGAATTGCTCAACCATGGCCACCGCGATGGGATGATGCAGCAAAGCGGCCATTTCCTGCGCGATCTGGGCGATTGCATCGCGGGCGCCCATGGCATGACCAGCCAGTTGCAGCGCGCCAATGAAAAGGCCGTCGAGATCGCCGATGTCGTGGTGCAGGTGGTCCACGCCCTGCGCCAGCGGGTGCAGACGATCGAGAGCCTGCGTTTCGATGTCGATTATATGGCGATCAATGTGAACATCCGCGCCCGCCGCGATGCCCAGATCGGGCGGCCCGTGGCCGTGATCGCCGATGAAATCCGCATCTGTTCCCAGCAACTGGCCGAGCTGATCCTGGGCATTGCCCAGGTGGCCGACGATCTGGGCGTTCAGAGCGAGGCATTTGAAATCGGGCATGAGGCGGGCGCGCAATCGGGCGTGGACACGATGCTGGCCAATGCCCTTTCGATCATCCAGCAGGGCGCGGGCCAGAGCGAGGAGGCGATGGCCGAAGTGGACCAGCGCGCGCAGGGCATCGCGGGCATGATTGATGTGGCCTGCGACGAATTGTCGATCTGCGGCGAATTGTCCGAAAGCCTGCGCGCCATGACCGACAGTTTCACCGTGCTGGCCGGGGTGGATCAGGCCGACCCGGATGCCGCATCGCCGCATCCGGCCGCCTTGCTGATGGAAGACCTGGCCCGCCGCTATACGATGAGCAGCGAGCGCCGGGTGCATGACCGGCATCTCTTGCCCGGCATGGCGCCGTTGACGGGGGCTTCAACGGGCCATGCCGAGGTTTCGGGCGCCATCAATCCGCCGCCGGATGATGATGACGCCCTGTTCGATGACGCTCTGTTCTAGACCTTAGGCCGCACCCCCCAACGCGCGGACCAGCGTGATGCTGGTCTGCACCCTTTGGGTGGCGACCTGCGCGGCGCGGCGGCGGGCGGCCAGTTCGGCGGTCTCGGCCGTCACCACGTCAAGCAGCGTGTTTGCGCCCTTGATATAGAGTTCATAGGACAGTTTGGCCGCCTTGCCCGCCGCATCGGCGGCCCGGTTTTGCGCGGCGCCTTCCTGCTGCAACTGGTCCATGGATGTCAGCCCGTCCTCGACCTCGCGCATGGCCGTAAGCACGCTGCCGCGATAATTGGCGGCGGCCGCATCCCAATCGGCGTGGGCCGCTTCGATGCGTGCCTTGATCCGCCCGCCGTCAAAGATCGGCAGCGAGAATTGCGGCCCCAGTGCCCAGAAGGCATTGGGCGCGGAAATCAGGCTGGACACCGCCATGCTCTGGAAACCGCCGTTGCCGCCCAGCGAGATCTGCGGAAAACGCGCCGCGCGCGCCACGCCGATGGCGCGATTGGCGGCATACATCCGCCTTTCGGCCGCCGCGATGTCGGGCCGCCTTTGCAGCAGGGCCGCAGGCAGGACAGCAGGTGCGGCAATCACCGAAAGCGGATGATCAAGCGCGTCTATCTTTGCTTCGCCCGCCGGAATGCCCGCCAATGTGGCAACCGCATGGGCCAGCACGGCGCGCTGCACGCGGACCTGCGCCAATTGCGCTTGCGCATCGGCCAATTGCGCGTCGGCGCGGCCTACATCGATGCCATTGGCGATGCCGCCGTCATAGCGGTGGTGGGTCACATCATCGGCGCGGCGATAGGCCGCCACCGCATCCGACAGGATCGCGATTTCCAGATCCGCCCCGCGCATCGCCGCCCATGTGCTGGCCAGATCGGCCTGAAGCGCGAGGCGCACCGCGGCGACATCATCGGCGCTGGCCTGCGCATTGGCGCGCGCGGCCTTTACCGAATCGCGCACCCGGCCCCACAGGTCCAGCTCATAGCTGACGCCCGCGCCCACCGTATCGGCTTCGTAATAGGCCGGTTGGCTTGCGCTGCGCAGGGGGCGGTTGTCCGATTGCCGGTCACGGGTGAGCGCGCCGCCCGATTCCACATCGGGCATCGTGGCCGCCTTGCTCTGGCGCAGCGCGGCCATGGCCAGACGATGCTTGGCAAGGATGGCGGCAAGGCTGGGATTGTCCTTTTCGAGCCGGTCCTCCATCGCGTCCAGCGCCGGATCGCCCAGCGCGCGCCACCACGTCTTGTCCACCTGCGGCGCGGCGGGGGCCGCCTCGCCCCAGACCTTGTCGGCGTCGGAAAATTGGGCGGGCAGGGGCGCCGTGGGCGGGCGATAGGCGGGGGCCTGGCTGCATGCCGCCGCGATCAGGGGCAGCAGGCCGATCCAGCGTTTATCCATGCGCGACATGCACCGTTTCCCCTTCCTGCAGCGAGTCGGGCGGGCTGTCGATCACCTTTTCACCCGGCTTCAGGCCAGAGCTGATTTCGACCGAATTGCCCTGGTCCTGCGCGATGGTGACATTGGCGAAATGGACCTTGCCCGCGGCATCGACCGTTGCCACCTTGACCCCGCCGCTGCGCAGGATCAGCGCGCTCGAGGGAACATTGAGGCGACCGGCCGGGACCGGCACATCGAAATGGACCTGCGCAAAACCGCCGGGGCGCAGCGCGCCATCGCTATTGTCCATCACCAACTGCACCTGAAGCGCGCCGGTCTGCGGATTGATCGCGCCCGATTGATCGACCAGCTTTGCCTCGAAATTGCGCCCCGGCCATGCAGGTGCCGTCAACCGCGCCGACAGGCCCGCATGCATCAGCGGCGCATATTGCTGCGGCACGCTGACATAGACGCGCAGGCGATGGCCGTCGGCCATGGCGAACATCGGGCTCTGATTGGTCGATCCCGGCCCCACCAGATCGCCAATGTCGGCATTGCGCAGCGTCACCGTTCCGGCAAACGGCGCGCGGATCGTGGCATAGGCCTTCATGGCCAGCAAACGGCCCAGATTGGCCTGCGCCTCGGCCACGGCGGCGACATGGGTGGCGGCATTGGCGTTCTTTTCATCGGTTTCCTGCTGTGAAACCGAATGGCTCTTTAGCAGGTCGGTCCAGCGCGCCGCCGTGGTGCGGGCCAGCGTGGCCTCGGCCTTGACGCGGACAAGCGTGGCGCGGGCCTGAATGATCTGCTGGTCGAGCTCTGGCGTGTCGATGGCGCCCAAGGGCGCACCGGCGGCCACATTCGCGCCGATATCGGCATACCATGCGCGCACATAGCCGGGCACGCGGGCGAACAGGCGCGCCGATGTCCATGCCTCGATCGTGCCGGGCTGGACCAGTTCGTCACTGGCGCCGGTGGGCTTGGGGGTGACCAGGTGAACCGTGGGCGTGCTTTGGTCATTGGCCCATTTGTTCGCCACATCATTGTCATGCATGCGCGACCAGGTGCCGGCGAGCACCACGGCAATCGCGACGAAGCCTGCCGCGATGCCCGCCGACCGCAGGCCCCTGGGGGGGGGAGGGGTGGCCTGCGTGGAAGAAATATCAGTCATTTTCGGAAAGCTCCTTCTGATCGCCGCGATGGATCAGGCTGAACACCACGGGCACGAAAACCAGCGTGGCCATGGTGGCAAAGACGAGACCGCCGATGACGGCCCGGCCAAGCGGGGCGTTCTGTTCGCCCCCTTCGCCCATGCCCAGCGCCATCGGACCCATGCCGATGATCATCGCCAGCGCCGTCATCAGAACGGGACGGAAACGGGTTGAACCGGCCTCAAGCGCGGCCTGAAGCGCATCGCCGCAGGCCGCCAGCCTTTCGCGGGCAAAGCTGACCACCAGCACCGAGTTGGCCGTGGCCACGCCCATGCACAGGATCGCGCCGGTAAGGGCAGGCACCGAGAGTGTGGTGTGGCAGGCAAAGAGCATCCAGGCGATGCCCGCCAAAGCCGCAGGCAGCGCCGAGACGATGGCTGCCGGATCGGACCAGCTTTGAAAGTTCACCACAATCAGCAGATAGATCAGCACGATGGCCCCGGCGAGGCCCGCAATCAGGCCGACAAAGGCGGTGTTCATCGTTTCCACCTGCCCGCGCAGCGTCACGGTCGAGCCCTTGGGCAGTTCGCTCTTGCTGGCATCAAGCACTTTCTGGATGTCGGATGCGACCGCCCCCAGATCGCGCCCTTGCGTGGCGGCATAGATGTCGAAGGCGGGTTGGACGGAATAGTGGCTGATGACGCCCGCGCTTGGGCCTCGCTTAAGCGTGCCAAGCGCGCTCAGCGTCTGGAAAGCACCTGAATTGCCGCTGACCGGGGTGTTTTGCAGCGCCGAGATGCTGTCTGTGTGCCAGAGCGGAGCCTGAACCACGATGGGATAGGAAACGCCGTTCTTGGGGTTGAGCCAGAAGGTCGGCGCGATCTGGCTGGAGCCGGAGAGGCCCACCGAAAGCGAACGGGTCACGTCATTTTCGGTGATGCCCAGCCGGTCGGCCTGGGCGCGGTCGATGTCTACCCCGATCTGGGGATAGTTCGAGGCCTGTTGCAGGCGCACATCGACCACCCCGCCAAGGCTGACCATCCGCGCGGCCAGTCGGCGGGCGTAGGCTTCGTTGGCCTTGGCATCGGGGCCGGTGACCATCACGTCGATGGGGGCCGGCGCGCCAAAGTTCAGGATCTGGCTGACAATATCGACCGGGAGGAACGAGAAAGTCGTGCCCGGAAACATTGTGGGCAGATCCGCGCGCAGCTTGCGCAGATGTTCGTTGGTGGGCCTGTGATCCTCCTTCAGCGAGATCAGGATGTCGCCATCCTGCGGGCCGATGCCGCCGGTGTTCGAATAGGCGCGGTTGATGCCCGAAACCGGCAGGCCAATATTGTCGGTGATGCTGGCAATCTCGCCCTGGGGCAGGTCGGCGCGGATGCGCGCCTCGATCCGGTCAAATTCGGCGGCGGTTTCCTCGATGCGCGTGCCGACAGGCGCGCGAACGTGGATGCCGATTTGCCCGGTGTCGACCGAGGGGAAGAAATTGCGCCCAAGGAAAGGCACCAGCATCAGCGAGAGCGCAACGATCACGGCAAAGCCTACCACGACCTGCTTGCGCCGCGACAGCGCAAGGGTGAGCGCACCCACGTACCAGTTGCGCACCTTTTCGAAGCGGACTTCGAAACCATGCTGGAAACGGCGCAGGGGGTTGTGGGTATGGGGATGGCCCACCGTGGCGTCATGTTCGACCATCTGTTGGCCGACATGTTCGGGGGCATGGGCGCGCAGCAGGAAATTGCCCATGGTGGGAACCAGCGTACGGCTCAGGACGAAGGAGGCGATCATGGCAAAGACCACCGCCTTGGCCATCGGCGCAAAGAGGAAGCCCGCCACGCCCGGCAGGAAGAACATCGGCACAAAGGCGATGCAGATGCAAAGCAGGCTGACAAAGGCGGGCTGGACGATCTGCTGGGCGCCATCGAGGATCGCGTCCTTGACCGCCTTGCCCTGTTCGAGATGCCAGTTGATGTTTTCGATGGTGACGGTGGCGTCATCGACCAGAATGCCCACGGCCAATGACAGACCGCCCAGCGTCATGATGTTGAGCGTTTCACCGCTGATTGCCAGACCGGCGACCGCGGCCAGAACCGCCAATGGAATCGAGGCCGCGATGATGATCGTCGAGCGCCATGAGCCCAGAAAGAGCAGGATCATCAGGCTGGTCAGAACAGCCGCGATCACGCCTTCGCGCACCACGCCCGAAACAGCGGCCTTCACGAACAGCGACTGGTCGGCCAGCGGTGCAATCTTGAGATCCGCGGGCAGCGAGGCCTTGAGCGTGGGCAGCAATTCCTTGACCCCGTCGACAATGGCGATGGTCGAGGCGGAACCGGCCTTGAGAATCGTCATCAGCACCGCGCGGCGTCCATCGACGCGCACCACGTTGCGCTGGGGAGGCGATCCGTCGTGAACATAGGCGACATCGCCAATGGTGATCGTCGTGCCCGCGACCGTCTTGATCGGCAATTTGTTCAGATCGTCGATGGCCGAGGGGCTGTTGTTCAGATGGACGTTATATTCATAGGTGCCGATGCGCGCGGTGCCGGCCGGAACGATCTGGTTCTGCGCCGCCAGTGCGGCGCCCACGTCGGCCGCCGAGAGATGATGGGCCTGAAGCGCGGCCGGATCAATGTCGATCTGGATCTGGCGCTCGCGCCCGCCATAGGGTGATGGCACCGCCGAACCCTGCACCTGGGCCAGCGCCGGACGAATGGCGTTCTGGCCAAGGTCAAAGATCTTCTGTTCGCCAAGGCTGGGCGAGGACAGCGCCAGCTGAAGGATCGGCACGGTCGAGGCGTTGTAGTTCAGGATCAGCGGCGGCGTGATGCCCGGCGGCATCTGCTTGAGCACCGTCTGCGACATGGATGTCACCTGCGCGGTGGCGGTGCGGATGTCCACGCCGGGGTGGAAGAAGATCTTGACCACGCCGATCCCGGCCAGCGACTGACTCTCGATATGGTCGATATCATTGACCGTCGATGACAATTGCCGCTCGTAATAATAGACGACGCGACCCGACATGTCCTCCGGCGGCAGACCGCGATAGGTCCATACCGCCGCGATGACAGGCATCTTGATATCGGGGAAAATATCGGTGGGCGAACGCAGCCAGGCGATGGAGCCGCCCAGCACGATGAGAATGGCCATGACCACAAATGTGTATGGTTTGCCAAGCGCGATTTTGACGAGTTGGAGCATGAATACCCGATCTTGACGACGCGGTTGGGGGATGCGCCGGTTGCGATCCTACGTTTCGTCCCATGCGGGTCGGGATTCAAATGAATTGGATTTTAGGTTGGGGGTTGGGGGAGGAGGGAAGGGTAGATGCCTCCGGCGGGCAAAGGGCGGGGGCCCTTTGCAATCCCGATATTGTCGGCGTGGCGTGAGGGGGGCGGCGTTGTGTGTTGGGGGAGGTGGCGGGTTTTGAAAGGCGCTGCGCGGCGGGGGGGATGGCGGGAAAGTTAGGGGGAGCGGACATAATTTTTCGGGCGATAAATGCAGTCAAATCGCATCGATAAACTTCTCGGTGAGAGGTAGTATCACTTCAGCCCGGAACAGTTCACAATCCCAAAATACGAGAGAGCTTGGCTCCCCATTCGGATGTTCAGCACGGCAAGTGGCCATTATATCATAAACAACCGAGGTCTGATTTATATACGAGGCTTCTAAGTTGAGCCACGGATCTAGTGATCGTCCTCTCATAATGTGGTCAGTGTTAGCATTTTTGACGAAACTACCTATCCTCACGTTCATAAATGCCCACGTGTTGCCTGATTTCTTCAGATGGCAATTTTTTGAAATCGGAAAGATCGCGACATATTTTTGCCCAATTGAAGTTAGGATTGCTTTGCTTGCGAGAGAAACGTGACCATTTTTAATGGGCCCCCAACATGATAGGTCATGCGTGTAAGTGCCCAACGAAACGGCGCGACTTTTGTTTGCCGCAGGTTGATCGTGCCCAGGACAGCCTGACAATGTAATTACGACGATGATTGCTAGGGCTTGTTTGAAGATCAACATAACCGCATCATATCGAATGGGACAATGTCAGCAACAGCACCGTGTCCGGAACGTCTCTTTCCTTCCCGCGAGCGGTTTAACCGCCATTCCCGCAACCTGACACAACGTGGCACCCAAAGCACAACGCAAAAAGTAATGGGATTGCAAAGGGACGAGTCCCTTTGCCCGCCGGAGGCCCAATCCTGCCAAACCCCTGAAAACGCCGCCTACACCCCGCCGCTGCGCCATTCGGGCGCGCGGATGCGCACGATCAGCCCCGGTCCGGCGTCGTCCAGTTCCAGCCCGAAACCATGGAGATGGACAATCGCGGCCACCAGATTGAGGCCGAGGCCCGAGCCGGGCGTCTGGCGGCTGGCCGCGCCGCGATAGAAACGGCGCAGCACCGCATCGCGTTCGGATCGCGCGATGCCCGGCCCGTTATCGGCCAGTTCGATCGCCAGTTCCTCGCCCCGCCGGATCAGGCACAGGTGGATTCGGCCGCCGTGGGGCGTGAATTTGATGGCATTGTCCAGCAGATTGCCGACCGCCTCGACCAGCAGCGCTTCATCGCCGATGATCTGGTGGCCATAGCTGCCGCTCAGCGCGATTTCGATCTCGCGCTCCTCGGCCAATGGTTCGTAGAGTTCGGCCGCGCTCGTCATCAGCATCATCGGGTCGAGCGGGCCGAAACCGGCGCGGCGATTGGCCGCCTCCAGCTCGGCAATGCGCAAGAGCGCGTCGAAACGGGCCAGCAGCGCGTCAATATCCTCGACCGCCTGATCGACCCCTTCCGGCCTTGGGCTGATCATGGCCAGGCGCATCCGCAACCGGGCCAGCGGGCTGCGCAGATCATGGGCGATGGCATCGGTCGCGCCCTTCACCTGTTCCATCAGCCGTTCAATTTCCTCGACCATGCCGTTCATCGTGGTGGCCACCAGATCGAGTTCGTCGCCGCGCGTCGATACCGGCATCCGGTGCGCAAACTCGCCCGCCGAGATGCGTTTGGCATCCGCGCGCAATTGCCCGATGCGGCGCAGCGGCCCAAGCCCCAGCGCCACCGCCGCGACCGCCGCCGAGAGCACCACCACCGCCCCGGTTGCCAGCGAAAGCGCAAGGATACGGGCGCGAAATTCCACAGCGGGCGTGATGTCGCGCGCCACGATCAGGCTCTGCCCGTCGGGCAGGCGGCTGGTCATGGTCAGCAGCGGTCGGGGGGCCAGCGCTCCGGCGGGCCATTCCTTCATCACTTCGGTGGGCGGGGGGCCTTGCCAATCCAGATTGCCCGCAATCTTGTGCCCCTGCGCGTCGATCAGCACGAAATAGTTGAGGCCCGACGTGCTGGCGGCAATCGCGTCCTGCACCCTGTCGGCGCGCTCATCGGCCGTGGCGCCGCCCAGCCGCGCGGTTTCCGAGGCGAGGATGAGGTCGGAACGGGTGATCAGCTCGCGCTGGGTCAAGCGATAGGTCACCCCCAGCAGCAGCGCCACCGCCACCAGAAACACCGCCCCCAGCGCCAGCATCAGGCGGAAGGTCGATGTCCGCCGCAGTTCGGCCCAGCGCAGCGAAGGCCGCTGGAGGGAAGGGCGCGTGATCGGCAAGATCAGCCCACCACCAGCCGATAGCCTTCGCCCTTCACCGTCTCGATGATGGGGGCATGGCCCGGCTGTTCCAGCTTGCGCCGCAATTTGCCGATATGGACATTGATGAGATTGTCCGCCGGATCGAAGAAATAGCCCCAGACCTGTTCAAAGATCATCTGACGGCTCAGGATCTGGCGCGGATGGCGGGCAAGAAGTTCGAGCAGGCGGAACTCCTTTTGCAGCAAGGCCACCGGTTCGCCATGCAGCCAGACCTTGCGCTTGATAAGATCCATTTCCAGCGGGCCGACCACAATCCGCCCCTCGGCCGGATAGTCGCGCCCGCGCCGCAGCAGCACCTCGACCCGCATCGCCACCTCGTCGGGGGCAAAGGGCTTGACCATATAGTCATCGCCCCCCGCCCGCAGCCCCGCGATGCGTTGGTCGACATCGCCCAGCGAGGAAATCATCAGCACCGGCGTTGTCACCCCTTCGGCGCGCAGCCGCGCCACCAGCGCCATGCCGTCCATATCGGGCAGCATCCGGTCCAGCGTGATCGCGTCAAACCGGGTGGTGTGCGTATGGGCCAGTGCCTCGCGCCCGGTGGTGGCGTGGATGACGTCATAGCCCTGCGCCCGCAGGCGATCGGCGATCACCTGCGCCACTTCGGCATCATCTTCCACCACCATGGTCTGGGTCATGGCCCTCCCGTAATGCCTTGGTGCGGGGCGGGGCAAGTGAAATGGAGTTTACGCCAGCACGCGCTCAATCAGCACCGCCACGCCAAACAGCACGGTCAGACACAGCACCGCGCTGGATCTGGCGCAGGGCAACATGCAGGAAAGCGCGGCGGCCGTGCTGGCGGGCGAGGCCTTTGTCGCCTCAATGGAAATCGCGTGATTTGGGCAGGATGCGGACATTGCGCGGATGATGATGCGCCGAAGGGCGGGGGATTTCGCCCCCGGCCGTCTCCGAGAGTCCGGCCAGCATCGCGGTGCGGTCAATCACGCGCTCGACCATCACATGCACCACATTTTCCTTGCTGCGCTGAACCACTCCCTCGATCAGCATCAGCCGCGCGGCCATCACCGCGCTGCGCTGTTTTTCCAGATCGCGCGCCCAGAGCAGCGCATTGGCAATGCCGCTTTCATCCTCGATGGTGATGAAAACGGCATTGCCCTTGCCGGGCCGCTGACGGGTCAGCACCACGCCTGCCACGCGGATTCTGCGCCCGTCTTTCATGCTCTGCACATGGGCACAGGATGATACGCCCTCCTTTTTGAACGCATCGCGCAGGAACCGCATCGGATGGTTCCTGAGCGACAGGCGCAGCGTTTGATAATCGGTGAGCACCTCCTCGGTCTGCTCCATTTCGGGCAGGGGGGCATCGGTCTCATCGCCCAGTTCGTCCGCCCCGGCATGAGCGAAGAGCGGCAATTGCGCAGGCGGCTTGCGGCGCACCTCCCACAAGGCCTCGCGCCGCGAATGGCCCAGCGAGCCGAGCGCATCAGCATCGGCCAGTTTGCGCAGGGCCGGGGGCGGCAGGGCGGCGCGCCGGGCCAGATCCTCCACCGATTGATAGGGGCCATGATCGCGCCCGGCCGCAATCGCATCGGCCCATTCGCGGCGAAACCCGTCCATCCGCGAAAAGCCCAGCCGCAGCACAAGCCCGCCGTCTTCCAATGTGCAATCCCATGCGCTGTGGTTCACATCGACGCGGCGCACCAGCACGCCATGCTCCTGGGCGTCACGGACCAATTGTGCCGGGGCGTAAAAGCCCATCGGCTGGCTGTTGAGCAGCGCGCAGGTGAAGGCCGCCGGATGCCGGCATTTCAGCCATGACGACACATAGGCCAGCCACGCAAAAGCCTGCGCATGGCTTTCGGGAAAGCCGTAGTCGCCAAAGCCCTTGATCTGTTCGAAACAGCGCTCGGCAAATTCGGCGTCATAGCCATTGCCGATCATGCCGGAGATGAATTTGGCCCTGTGGTTTTCCTCAATTTGGCCATTGCGGCGGAAGGCGGCCATATCGCGGCGCAGGCGGTCGGCATCCGCCACGCTGTAGCCCGCGCCGACAATCGCCAGTTTCATCGCCTGTTCCTGAAACAGCGGCACGCCCAGCGTCCGTTCCAGCAGATCCTTCAGCGCGGGGCTGGGATAGACCACCTTTTCTTCGCCCGTGCGGCGGCGCAGATAGGGATGGACCATGCCCCCCTGAATCGGGCCGGGGCGCACGATCGCCACCTGAATTACCAGATCGTATAATTCGCTCGGCCTCATGCGCGGCAACATCGCGATCTGCGCCCGGCTCTCGACCTGAAACGTGCCGATGCTGTCGCCTCTGGACAGCATCCTGTACACGCCCGGATCCTCCAGCGGCACATTGCGCAGCGAATAATCCCCGATTCCATGCCGGCGCAGCAGGTCAAAACTCTTGCGGATACAGGTCAGCATCCCCAGCGCCAGCACATCGACCTTCATCAGGCCCAGTTCCTCGATATCGTCCTTGTCCCATTCGATAAAGGTGCGGTCGGGCATCGCGGCATTATGGATCGGCACCATCTCGTCCAGCCGTCCCTGCGTCAGCACAAAGCCGCCCACATGCTGAGAGAGATGGCGCGGAAAACACAGCAATTGATCGACCAGATGCTTCATCCGCGCGATCACCGGATTGGCCGGATCAAAGCCCGCCTGCGTCACGCGCGCCTGCGGCACATCGCCGCCCCAACTGCCCCAGATCGTCGAGGCAAGCCGCGCGGTCACATCCTCGCTCATGCCCAGCGCCTTGCCCACTTCGCGGATCGTGCTGCGCGGGCGGTAATGGATGACCGTGGCGGCAATCCCGGCGCGATCCCGGCCATAGCGGGCATAGATATATTGCATGACCTCCTCGCGGCGTTCATGCTCGAAATCGACGTCAATGTCGGGCGGCTCATGACGCGCCTCGGACAGAAAGCGCGAGAAGAGAAGCTTTTGATCCACCGGGTCAATCGGCGTAACGCCCAGGAAATAGCAGACCAGCGAATTGGCCGCGCTGCCGCGCCCCTGACACAGGATGGGGGGATCAAGGCTGCGCGCATGGTGCACGATGTCATGCACGGTCAGGAAATAGGGCGCGTAGTTGCGGGATCGGATGAGGCGAAATTCTTCCTGTAATACAGTGAAATATTGCTTGGGCAGCCCATTGGCGAAATGAGCTTTGATGCCCCGCATCACCAGATGTTCCAGCCATTCCTGCGGCTGCCAGCCATCGGGCACCGGCTCATGCGGATATTCATAGCGCAGGTCATCGAGCCTGAAATCAATGCGGCCGAGCAGATCCATGCTTGCCTCCACCGCCGCCGGACAGGCGCGGAACAGACGCGCCATTTCGGCGGGGCTTTTCAGATGGCGCTCGGCATTGATGGCTAGGCGGCGACCGGCGCTCTGGATGGTCACGCCCTCGCGGATACAGGTGAGGATATCGTGCAGGGGCCGCGCCTGCGGACTGTCGTAAAGCGCGTCATTGCTGGCCAGCAAAGGTACGCCGGTGGCCGCCGACAAAGCCTGCGCCGCCGCCAGACGCCGCGCATCGGCCCCGCCGCGCAGCATATGCACCGCGATCCAGACCGCGCCGGGCCGCGCCTCCTGCAAGCGTTCGAGCACGCCGCGATCCTGACCCGTCGCGATCAGCAGCAGATCCTCGGCATGATCGAGCAGATCGGGCAGGCGCAGGATGCAGTCGCCCTTTTCCGCCCGCCGATTACCCAAAGTCAGCAGCCGCGTCAGCCGCCCCCAGCCATGGCGCGTGGCCGGATAGGCAATGATGTCGGGCGTCTCATCGGCAAAGACCAGCCGCGCCCCCACCACCAGTTTCAGCCCGCAACTCTCGCGCCCCAGATCCTTCCACGCCTTATGCGCGCGCACCACGCCCGCCACGCTGTTGCGATCCGCGATGCCCAGTCCGGCGATCCCCAGCTTTACCGCGCGCGCCACCATCTCGCCCGGATGCGATGCCCCGCGCAGAAAGCTGTAATTGCTGGCCGCGATCAGTTCGGCAAAAGCAGGCGCGCTCATGCGAAAAGCCCATGCATATACCAATGCGGATCGGGCTTTTCCTCATACAAGCCATGGCGGAAAATCCAGTAGCGCCGCCCGTGCCGATCCTCGACCCGGTAATAGTCGCGGGTCAATCCGCCCATGCCGGGGATCTCGCCCTCTTTGCGCCGCCACCATTGCGCGGCGATGCGCTCGGGCCCTTCAAACCGGCCGATCTCATACAGCGTGCCGCGCCAGCGGAAACGATGGGGCGGGCCGTCGGGCACTTCGGCAATGACATCAACCCGTTGCGGCGGATCGAACAGGAACAGGGGGCGCAAAGGCGGCTCTCCCTGCGCGGGGGCGGGCCATGCAATCGGCGCGTGATGGCCCGGCGCATGATGCAGCGCCGCCACCGCGCATTGCGCCTGTTCGGGCATATGGCTGTCCTGCGGCACCAGACGGCGCAGCGCATCCGGCCCCAGCCTCGTGCTCAGCCGGTCGATCAATTCGGCCAGCGCTGCTTCCTGCTTCTCCTCGCCGCCCAGCGCGCTCTGGCTGGCCATCAGCGGTTCGGCCAGCGGCACCAGCAGCGTGATCCTGTCATAGCCAAAGCCGGGATCGAGCGGATCGGCCAGCGCCGCGATCCGTTCATCGAACAGGCGCAGCACCAGCGCGGGATCTCGCGTGGGCAGGCCGGTTTCGATTCGAAGCCGATGCCGCGCCCCATCGCTGCGAAACAGGGTGAGGGCAAAGCGCCGTCCGCCCAGATCGCGCTGCGCCATCTCGCCCGCGGCCTGATGCATCAGGTCGAGGAAACAGGCCGCGATGGAGGATTGCAGGCCGATAGGTTCGGGAAAACGCCGCTCAAACCGCAGCGGGCGCGGGCGGGTGATGGGGGCAATCGGCGCCTGTTCCTCGCCCAGCAGGCGGCGCAGGGCGGTCACGGCCTGTGCACCGAAACGCGCGGCAATGGCCGCCATCGAGCGCCCCGCCACATCGCCCACCGTTTTCAGCCCCGCGCGCGAAAGCGCCAGAGCCGCCTCATGTTCCAGCCCCAGCGCGGCGATCGGCAGGGCGCGGATGGCGCCGCCTTCATCGGCCACCGGCCCCTGGCCCTTATGCACCCCATAGCGCACCAGAGCCTGCGCCGCCTCGGATGTGGCGGCCATGGCCACCCGCGTGGTCATGCCGATATCGGCCATCGCATCCTCGACCTGTGCGGCCAGTCCGGCCTCGCCGCCGAAGAGGTGATCGACCCCGGTGCTTTCCATCACCAGCCCATCGGGCGGCGTGACCATCACATGGGGCGACCACGCGCCGCAGCGCCGCGCCAGACGCATCAGCCAATGCGCATCGGCATCCTCATCCATTTCGGCCACGATCAGATCGGGCAAAACCGCCCGCGCATCGGCCAATGCCATGCCCACCGCCATGCCCCGATCCCGCGCCGCGCCGTTCACCGCGCCCAATCGCAAGGCCCCGCGCACCTTGGTCACCATCGCCAAGGGGGCGTTATGCAGCGTGCCGTTTTCCTGCTCGATCCGGAGCCGATCGGTCGAGAGGAACGGGAACCACAGCGCCAGATAGCGCTTCACGGAATTGCCCGTCACGGAATTGGCATTTCTCACGGTCCCACTCCAGCCGCCAGCTCTGGCCGGACGGGCCTGAACGCTGGCGCAACAAGGTAATGTCGAAACAGGGCGCGCCCGGCGCATGGCCCGGCCCGGCCTGGGGCAGGGGGCGTGAGGGCGCGGCCGCCACCTGCCATCGCGTGCGCGCCGCGCTGGGCGATGGCGCGGCATCCACGCGCAGCAGCAGCAAAGGCACGCCCGACTGCTCCGCCGCCAGCGCAAAGCGGCGGCTGGCGGTCAGATCCAGTTCGCGCATCGCCCCCCAGCTTTCCACCACCACCGCCCCCAGCGCCGCGCAGCGCAAACCATCGACCGCCGCACGCAGCAGCCCCATCGTATCGCCCACCACGCCCACCAGCCCGCCACCGGGCGCGCCGCCCAGTTCGGCCCAGCCTGCGCCCTGAAACACGCCCAATGCCCCGGCCGCCCGCCGCGAGCGCAGCCACAGCAGGGGCTTTGCCCCGCTCATCCCTGTTGCCGCGGCCAGCGTGAAACCCGCCGCCGCCGCCCCATCGCCCACCTCGGCGGCATAGATTTCATGCAGGCAGCCATGGGCCAGCCCGCCGCCCAGCGCGGCGTCCATGGCCTCCATGCCGCTGCTCCATCGGCGGATGGGCGGCGCATCGGGCAAAGGAGAGTGGGCGTTTATGATTCTCATATGTTCTTATTATGTTCCAATCGCGGCGAAGATCAAGCCCCCGCTTGCCCCATTGCAAGGCACGGATTTGCCACAGGTTGACCGCTAAAGCGTTGCCTACGCGCGATGGATGGAGCGGTCTTTCGCTATGGCGCCTCCCCGCTTCTGCTAAGCAGCAAAGGTGCACAAGTTCATGTTTCTTCACGAACGGACCCGTTTCCAAGGGCTGGTTCCGGCGCTCCTCCTCGCCTGCGCGGCCTGTACGCCGCAGGCGGGGCTGCATCCGCAGGCCCCGGCTCGGGCCGAGCCATCGGCGGCGGGGGATTGGTGGCATCAATCGGGCGATGCGCTGCTGGATGAAATGGTGGCCCAGGCGTTGAGCGCCCTGCCGCCGGTCTGCGCCGCGCCGGAGAGGGGGATTCGCGGCGGCATCCGGGCCGTGCTGCACCGCCAAAGCGCCGAGAAACGCCGCGCGCAGGAGCATGAGCGCAGAGTGCAACGCCTGCAAAAGGCCGAGGCGGTGGCGCGGACCTATCTGCGGCTGCGTGTCTGGGCCGACCGTCTGGCCGCGCGCCATGCGATGCTGGCGCCATGGGCCGACAATGCCGAAATCGCCCGTTTCCGCCGCGAGGCCGGTCTGGTGCCCGCGCTGGACGAGGACATGGCGGGCGTGATGGTGGGCCTGAATGCCACAGACGAGGAGGCCGCCCGCGCCGGACTGGAGCGCGCGCTGGGTGATCTGGCCGCGCTGACCGGACAGGACGGAGCGGCCCTGCGCGCAAGGCTGGACAAGACCTCGGCCATGCCGATCGGCAATCCGGCGCCCCAAACCCCCTTGCTGGCGCAGGCCGAGGCGGCCTTGACCAATGCCCGCATCGCCTATCGCGGCGGGGCGGTCAGTTTCGCCACGCTCTATGTGGCCGAGGCCAATGCCTTGGCCGCGCGCGAGGCGCAGATCATGGCCAATCACACCGCCGCCCTTGCCACCATCCGCCAATGGAGCGAAAAGGCCATGGCCGAGGAGGCGCATTGTGACTGAACTGTCGCCGACCGACAGCCTGCTGGGCGCGCAGAGGCCCCGGCGGCGACGTGGGCTGACCGTGCTGCTGCTGGTGGTGCTGGCCGGGTTTGCGGCGCTCTGGCTGTTCACGCGCTTTCTGGTGGGGACGGATTCGCCCTATTTCAGCGCCCCGGTCGAACGCGGCGATCTGACGCCCACGCTCTCGCTGCGCGGCACTTTGCATGGCGAGGGCGAGGTGACTTTGGCCGCCGCGCAGGATGGCGTGGTGGTCAGCCTTGCCTCGCCGGGCGGGATGCGCGTGGTGGCGGGGCAGGAACTGGTGGTGCTCGACACGCAGGCGCTGGCGCGCAGTCTGGAGAGCAATCAGGCCGCGCTGGACAGCGCCAGGGAGGCCGCACAGCGCGCCCAGATCACCCTGCGCGAACATCAGGTGCGGCTGGATCGCTATGAGGGCGTGTGGCGCAAATCGGGCGGGCGGGTGCCTTCGCTCAACGAGATGGAGGGCGCGCGGGCCGATGTTTCGCGCGCGCAGATCGACCTGTCGCGCGCGCAGGACGCCATCGCGCAGGGCGAGCGGCAGATTGAAATGGACCGCGCCTCGATGGCCAATGCCATCGCGCGGGCGCCCTTTGCGGGCTATCTGGTGGCCTGTTCGGTGGCACCGGGGCAATGGGTCCATGCCGGACAGCCGCTTTGCACCATCGCGGCCAATCCGGAAAAGCTGAGCCTATCCGTGCCGATCACCGAAAGCGATGCCGGGCGCATGGCGGCCAAGGCAGGCGCGCGGATACTGGTCGATGGCAAGAGCGATGCCGAGCGCAAGGCGTCTTTGGTGCGCATCGACCGTCTGCCCCATGGCGGGCGCGAGGCGGTGTTTGCGCTGGCGCCGCCGGAAAATGGTGGGGCCGAAAAAGCGGGCGCGCCTCTGCTGCCCGGCCTTGAGGCGCTGGCGCAAATCGATCTGGCCGAGCGCGAGAATGTCCTGCTCGTTCCCAATGCCGCTTTGACTTTCAGCCTGCATGGCGAGGAACGCAGCCGCCAGAGCGGCGTTTATGTGGCAGACAGCGATGGCGCCCCGCGTTTCGTCGCCGTTGCGCTGGGGGCCAATGACGGCCGCCGCAGCGAAGTCTTGTCGAGCGCGTTGCAGCCGGGCGATCAGGTGATCATCGGCTGGCGGCGCGACCACAAAGGACCATGATGATTTCCCGATTGACCCGAAGGAATGTAACGAAAAGCGGATTGGGCGCCTTGCTGATGGCTTTTGCCGGGCGCGCCCTGGGCGAGGCAGCCATACCGGGGCGTTTCGGCCCCGCCCGGCGCTTTTCGTGGGATGATCTGGTGGCACAGGCGCAGGCCCGCGCCCGCCGCCCCTATGCCCGCCAGATCGCCGCCCATGCCGTGCCCGATTTCGACACCCATGTGCGGTTGAGCTATGATCCCGCCGAGATGGTGGCGGGCCGGTTGCGTCTGTTTCCGGCCAAGGTGGATACGGCGCCCGATGCGGTGAACATCCATGTCGTGGAAAATGGCGTGGCACGCGCGATCGTGGACACCCATGGCCTGTTCGGCGGCGGGCAATCGGCCGATGTCGCCGGTTTCCGCGTGATGGAGGCCCATGGCGGGGGCGACTGGCTGGCCAGCCTTGGCGCGTCCTATTTCCGCGCGGTGGGGCCGACCGGGCAATATGGTCTGTCGGCCCGCGCGATTGCGGTGAACACCGCCATGCCGGGGCCGGAGGAATTTCCCGCCTTCACCGATTTCTGGATCGAGCAGAAGGGCGAGGATCATCTGTTGATCCATGCGCTGGTCGACGGACCTTCGCTGTGCGGCGCCTATGCGTTTGACATCACGCGCACGGCTGCGGGGGTGGAACACGGGGTGCGTACGGCGCTGTTTGTCCGGCGCGACATTGCGCGGCTGGGCGTGGCGCCGATCACCAGCATGTTCGATTTCGACCAGTCCGCCCGCCCCGCCCATGGCGACTGGCGGCCCGAGGTGCATGACAGCGACGGTCTGGCCATCCACAGCGGCACGGGCGAGCGGATCTGGCGCCCGCTGGACAATCCGCCGGGGCCGCGCGTCCACATGCTGCGCGCCGATGGGGTGAAGGGCTTTGGCATGATCCAGCGCGACACCGCCTTTGACCATTATCAGGATGACCTCAATTTCTACAACCGCCGCCCCTCGCTCTGGGTATCGCCGCAGGGCGATTGGGGGCCGGGCGCGGTGATGCTGTATGAGATGAACACGATCTCGGAAAATGTTGATAATATGGCCGCGATGTGGGTGTCCGACCGCCCCGCGCGCGCCGGGGACCGCCGCGATTTCGCCTATCGGCTGCGCTGGGGCCAGGGCGATCTGGCGGGGGATGGCAATGCGGTCTGCGTCAATTATTTCATGGGGCCGGGCGGGGTGCCGGGCGCTGATCCGATCGCCGGGGCCACGCGCTATGTCTTTGACTTTTCCGGTCCGGCGCTGCGCGGCCTGACGCGGGACAGCAAGGTTGAGGCGGTGACCGATCTGGGCGCGGCGCTGATCATGGCGAATGTCTTTCCGGTGGAGGGGCAGAGCGGCCTGTGGCGTGTGGTGATGGATGTGCGGGTCGAAGGGCTGAAACAGAATGAGTTCCGCCTGTTCCTGCGCCGCGGCGGCGGGGCGCTGAGCGAAACCGTGATCAAGACGGTGCGGCCGTGAAAAGCGCCTCCGATCTGCCCCAATTGCCGCCCGAAGCGCCGCTGGCCATGCCGGTGCAGGATCTGTTCGGCAATCCGCCCGCGCGGATCGAGGTGCTGACGCGCCCGCATGGCATGGGGATGAAGCGGCTGCTGCTGGTGCTGCTGACGGCGGTGCTCAGTCTGGCGGCGTCGAGCGAGTTGCGGGTGCGATTTTCGCTCGACGGGCTGGACTGGTTCGAGGTGGCGCTGCTGATCTGCTTTGTGCCTTTGTTCAGCTGGGTGGCCTTTGGCTTTGTCACCTCGACGATCGGTTTTGTGCAGCTGATCAGCGGCGAACACCCCGGCTTCACCGAAATTCCCAGCCCGGCCAAAGCCCTGCGCCATCGGACGGCGGTGTTGATGCCGGTCTATAACGAGAGCGTCGAGGAGGTCTTTGCCCGCGTCGAGGCGATGGGGCATTCGATTGCCGCAGCGGGCGGCGGGGCGTGGATCGACTTTTTCGTGCTGAGCGATTCGCGCCCCGATCATGGCGCGCTGGAGGAGGAGGCCTGGGCGCGTCTGGCCCCGCGTCTGCCGATCCGCCTGTTCTATCGCCGCCGCGCGCAGAACACCGAGCGCAAGCCGGGCAATATTGCCGAATGGGTCCGCCGCTTTGGCGGCGCTTATGAGAATATGCTGGTGCTGGACGCGGACAGTCTGATGAGCGGCCATGCGATTGTCGGCATGGCGGCGATCATGGAGGAGCGCCCCTCGGTCGGCCTGTTGCAGACCGTGCCGATGATCACCAATGCGCGCACCCTGTTCCAGCGCTGGATGCAGTTCGCCAGTGAGGCCTATGGTCCGATTGCCTCGGCAGGACTCTTGTGGTGGTCGGGGTCGGAGGCCAATTTCTGGGGCCATAATGCGATTGTGCGCACCCGCGCCTTTGCCGAGAGCTGCGGCCTGCCGCAATTGCCGGGCAATCCCCCCTTTGGCGGGCCGATCCAGAGCCATGACATGTTTGAATCGGCCCTGCTGCGCCGTCGCGGCTGGGCGGTCCACATGATCATGATCGGCGGCAGTTATGAGGAATTTCCGCCCAGCATCGTCGATTTCGCCATCCGCGACCGGCGCTGGATGCAGGGCAATCTGCAGCATCTGCAACTGCTGGGCGCTTCGGGGCTGAGCCTGACGCATCGGCTGCATCTGCTGCTGGGGGCTTCGGCCTATCTCACCTCGCCGGGCTGGCTGCTGCTGGTCATCACCTCGATCCTGCGCATGGGCGCGGCGGGCGAGTGGCAGGCGGCGGGGGGGATGCCGCTCAATGTGCTGTGGCTGACGCTGGTGCTGCTGTTCGGGCCCAAGGTGATGGGGATGCTCTGGATACTGGCCGATCCGGCGCGGGCGCGCAGCTTTGGCGGGGCGGGGGGCGTTTTGCGCTCTGTCGCGCTGGAGGTGCTGCTGTCCATCCTGTTGGCGCCGGTCACGATGGTGACCCAGACCAAGGCGCTGGGGGCGTTGCTGATGGGCGTGCCTTCGGGCTGGAACACGCAGGCGCGCGAGGCGCGGCGGCTGCCGGTGCGGGGCCTGCTGGGCTCTTTGCGCGAACATCTGCTGCTGGGCGCGCTGTTTGCCGCGAGTTTTTTCTACAGCACCAGCCTTGGGCTGTGGCTTTCGCCGCTGGCGCTGGGCCTGCTGCTTTCGCCATGGCTGATCAGCCTAACGTCCAGCGAGGATCTGGGATCAAGGGCGGGCCATGCGGGCATCTTTGCCGTGCCAAGGCCCGAGATTGCCGACCCGACGGCTCCCAAAGAATAGGGGGCCAAGGAATAAGGGCGGCAGGTATCCCCGCCGCCCTCATGTCCTGATTACTTCTTGGGCGTCTTGGCGGCGGTCGCCTCGATTTCCACAAGGAAGGCCGGGCCGGCCAGCGCGGCCACCTGAACCACCGAGCGGGCCGACTTGTTGGGCTGGGTCGGCGTGCCGAAGAACTGGCTGTAGGCTTCGTTGAAGCCCTTGAAGTCCAGCTTGCCGCCATTGGCCGGATCGCCGACAAGGAAGACCGTCAGCTTGATGACATCCGACATTTCATAACCCTGGGCTTTGAGCAGGGCCTCGATCTTCTTGAACGCGCTGATCGCCTGGGTCTTGGTGTCGCCATAGGTGGCGATGGCATCGGGCGCGCCGCCCTGAACGGCGGGGGCGGGCACCTGGCCCGAGAGGATCAGCATATCCGCCTTGGCCGGAACGAACACGCCCGCCAGAATGGGCGAGGTGGCGCCGCCCGGAATGCGGGTGACGTCCTGCGCCTGCGCCGCGGCGGGGATGGCGGCAAGGAGGGCGGCGGCGGTCAAAAGGCGTTTCATTGGTTCAACTCCTGATGGAAAGACATGCCTTTGTGGCACGCGGGGATGACGCCGCCAAGACCGCCGTAAAGCGCTATTTTGCGTATGCTTGCGCGCGGCGGCGCAATAGAAAATCCAGCCCCGCGCCCAGTGCCAGAACCCCTGCGCCAAACACTGCGCCCAGCCCAAGCTGAACAAACGAGGCATAGAGCATATAGGCCGCCAGAGCGATGAAAATGGCGGGAAACAGCGGAAAGAGCGGCGTTCTGACCGGGCGGGGCAGGGCGGGATGCATGATCCGCAGCCGGATCGCGGCACCCATGCCCATGCCGATGAACAGCCAATAGACCGGCGTCATGTAATCGACCATCGCGTTAAACCCACTGCCCGTCAGCGCGGAAAGCAGCGTCAGCACCAGCGACACGCCTCCCACCGCCAGCGCCGCGCGGGTGGGCGCGCCGCGCGTGGGATGCCAATGGGCCAGAGCGCCAAGGCCGGGATGATCGCGCGCGGCGGCATAGGTGGTGCGCGCGCAGACGATGATGGTCGAATTGATGCTGGCCACCGCCGATATGCCCACCACCGCCATCACCAGCGCCTGCCCCGGCCAGCCAAAGGCCATGCGCGCCAGATCGGCCGCCGGCGCCACCGAGCGGGCCAGCGCCCCTTCTCCAAGCCCGCGCATCAGCGCCCAGTTGAGCGCGACATAGATCAGCCCCAACAGGCCGATCGAGCCCATCACCGCAATGAACATGCCCCGCCGCCCGGATCGCACCTCGGCCGAGAGCGTGGCCGCATCGCTCCACCCGCCATAGGCAAGGAAGATATAGATCAGCGCCACCGCGATTCCGCCCATCGGCGGGCGCGGCCCGTCAGGCAAAACCGGCGCGGCGGGCACCACCATCCCGGCCAGAATGACGCTGACAAAACCCAGCGCCACGGCCAGCACCAGCGCCGCCTGCGTCAGGAAACCCAGCCGCACATGGGCCAGATTGAGCCCCGTCATCGCCGCCACCAGCCCCACCGAGATCACCAGCCGCCCGCCCGCGCCCAGACCCAGCGGCCCCCCGATATAATCGGCGGCCAGATGCGCCATCAGCGCCACCCATCCGGTATGCATAATGGCAAAGCGCGACCATGCGTAAAGCGTGCCTACCCTCTCGCCCCATGCGCGGCGGATGAAGCTGTATTCGCCCCCGGCATCGGGAAAGGCGGCGGCCATTTCGACATAGGACAGTCCGCCGACAATCGAGATCGCCGCCCCCGCCATCCACAGGCCCAGAAAATGCCAATGGCCGATCGAGGCGACAATCGTGGGCGCGGTTTTCAGCGCATCGGTGGACATAATCATGCCCAGCGCCAGCAGCATCGCATGCAGGCTGTGAAGGTGCCGTTGCGGCTGATGACTGCTCATGGTGGTGCTTTAGTTGGCCGCCGCGATCAGCGCCAGCGCCTCGTCCATCGTGGGCAGAACCGAGGGCGCGCCCGAGGGTCGGTCATTGGCATAGATGGCAAAGGTCAGTTCGCGCCCGCTGGCCGCCACCAGATAGCCCGCCAGCGCATTGGCCGCCAGCAAGGTGCCGGTCTTGGCAAAGACCTTGCCTTGCAGCACGGGATTTTTCATCCGGCGGCCCAGCGTGCCGTCCACCCCGCCGATGGGCAATGTCTTGCGCCAATCGGCCGCCCAGGGCTGGGCCTCGACCCAATGGAGATAGTGCACCATCGCGCGCGGCGTGATGCGATTGTCGGGCGAAAGGCCCGAACCGTCATAGAAATCATAGGCCGAGGCGGGCAGCCCGGCCCGCGCAATGGTCTGGTTCAGCACGATCCGCCCGGCAGGCGTGGTGGGCGAAAAGCCCTGCGTCAGCGCCAGTTTTTTCAGGAACAGATGGGCGTGCAGGTTCTGGCTGACCTTGGAGGTGACGGTCAGATCCTCGATCAGATCAGGCGGGGTAAGGGTTGAGAGATCCTTGGCCTGAATGGCAGGCGCGACAGGCGCGGGGATCAGATCCACCGGCCCCATCGGCGCATGGCGGGCGCGAGGATGGCCGGTCACTTTCACGCCCCGTTCGCGCAGCAATTGGGCCAGACGGATCGCGGCATAATCGGCCGGATCGTCGATGTCGAAATCCAGCCTCTGCTCCTTGCCGCCAAGGGGCAGCGAGCCGAACAGGCGGATCTGGCGCGTGCCGGGGATCATCTCGACCATGACCTCCGCGCGGGAATCGGGCGCGCCTGTGGTGATCTGGTTGACGATCTCCATTTCGGGCGCGGCGATTTCCAGCGCGGCCCGCCCCGGCGCCCCCACCGCATCGCCCGGATTGGCCAGCACAGTCAGTTCATTGTCATTGATGGTCAGCGCGGAAATCTGGGTGCGTGTGCCGGGGCGGATGCGGTCGGAGATGATCCAGCGTTCAAAGGGCATGAAACTGTCATCGCCGATGACATCGCCCACGCGCTTTACCCCGCCCTTAATTCGCAAATTGGCCACTACGGCATCGGCCAGAGCGGCAAGGCAATCCTTTTCGCAATCGGGCGTGTCCTTCATCATCGCATCGCCGCGCCCGATCAGCACAATATTCTGGCGGCCGTGATCGCTTTCGATCCGCACGCCATTGCCCGTATTGGGAAAAGGCGCGCGCGCCATCGCGTCAAACACGGCGGTGGTGACAAAGACCTTGGTGTTGGACGCGGGCTGAAACCTCTCATCCGGGGCGATGGAGGCGATGACATGGCCCTCCTTGTCCTCCACCCGCAGGCCCCAGCGCGTGCCCTCGATAGCCGGTTTGTTCAGAACGGCGCGGATCTGTGTTTCAAGATCGGCGGCAAAAGCAGGAACGGAAAATGCCCAAAGCGCCGCCATCGTGGCAAGCCCGGTCTTGGTCAGGCGCATGGTAGCAAATGTCTCCTGTAATGGCCCATCGTCCGATCATTGCAGAATGCCGCGCCGCCGCAAAGGGCCAAACCCGCGCGAGCTTTGCGTATTTTCGCGCCTATGCGCCATGGGTTAGCTTGCCCGCCAAGGGGGACATGACATGCCGATCATCCTGAGCGTGAATGGGCAAAAGCACAGTATCGACAATGCCGCCGCCGATGTGCCCCTGCTGTGGGTGCTGCGCGATATGGTGGGCATGACAGGCACGAAATTCGGATGCGGCGTGGGGCTTTGCGGGGCCTGCGGCGTGCTGATCGGGGGGCAAAGGTTCTTCAGTTGCCAGACGCCCTTGCGCGCGGTGATCGGGCGCGATGTGACCACGATCGAGGGGCTGGGCGATGACCCCCATGGCGCGGCGCTGCAACAGGCGTGGGAGGAGGTCGATGTCGTGCAATGCGGCTATTGCCAGCCCGGCCAATTGATCGCGGCCTGCGCCTTGCTGAAGGCCAATCCGCGCCCCGACGATGCGGCGATTGACGAAGGGATGAGCGGCAACCTGTGTCGCTGCGGCACCTATCCGCGCATCCGCAAGGCGGTAAAACTGGCAGCAGGAGGCGGGCGATGAGCGAGGGCGGAATTTCGCGTCGAAGCGTGCTGCAGGGCGCGGCGGCAGTGGGCGCGGCGCTGGTGGTGCCGGTGGCGCGCGGGGCGGGCGGCGGGGCCTTGGCGGCCAATGCCTATATTTCCATCACCGCGATGGGCGTCGAACTGGCCTTGCCCAAGACCGAGATGGGGCAGGGGGTGATCACCTCCCTCTCCATGCTGGTGGCCGAGGAATTGGGCGTGGCCCTGAACAAGGTGCGGGTGAGCATTCCCGATGGCGACGCGCCCCGCTTTGCCCCCATCACGCAGGAGACGGGCGGCTCGACCTCGATCCGCGAAGTGTACAAGCCGATGCGGCAGGCGGCGGCGCGCGCGCGCGTGGCCCTGATCGAGGCGGGGGCGCGGCAATGGGGCATTCCCTCGGAAGGCTGCGATCTGGTCGATGGCATCGTGGTTTGCGGCAAGCGGCGGATCGCGATGGGCGATCTGATTGCGGCCGCTGTCCTGCCCCGCGAAGCGCCCCTGCGGCAGAACCTGCGCCTGATCGGGCGGCCCACCCCCCGCATCGACGCGCGGCCCAAGATCACCGGGGCAATGCAGTTCGGCATCGACTTCCGTCTGCCCGGCATGAAGGTCGCCACGCTGGCGCAATGTCCGATCTATGGCGGGACGCTGGCGGGGCTGGACGAGGGGGCGGCGCTGGCCACCCCCGGCGTGGTCAAACTGGTCAAGGGCCGCGATGTGGTCTTTGTCGTGGCCGATCATTACTGGGCCGCGTTGCAGGGCTATGTGGTGGCCAATGTGCAATGGGCGCCGGGGCCTAAACCGGCTGATCAGGGCGCGATTTTGGCCGATCTGGACGCGGCGCTGGCCCGCCCCGGCCATTCGGCCAAGGCGCAGGGCGACCTTAACACCGCACGGGGCCGGGAATTTTCCGCCACCTATCACCAGCCCTTTCTGGCCCATGCGGCGATGGAGCCTTTGGCCTGCACCGTCCATGTGACGGATGGCGCCTGTGAAATCTGGTCCGGCTCGCAGGTGCCCGCGCAGGCCCGCGCCGATGCGGCCAAGGCGTTGGGACTGGGCGAGGACAAGGTGGTCTTTCACAACTTTCAGATGGGCGGCGGTTTCGGGCGACGGCTGGAAACCGACATGGTGCTGCGCGCGGTCGAATTGGGGCGGCAGGTTGCCTATCCGGTCAAGCTGGTGTGGAGCCGCGAGGAGGATGTGCAGCACGACATGTTCCGCCCCGCCTATGCCGACCGGATCAGCGCGGTGGTCGACGACAAGGGGCGGCCCGCCTCGTGGGAGCATCGCATCGCCGGTTCCTCGATCATGGCGCGGCTGATGGGCGACGGGTTCAAGGGGGTGGACGCCGATGCCATCGAGGGCGCGGTGGAAATGCCCTATGCCGTACCCGCCCATCATGTGACGTTTCAGCAGGTGGAAAGCGCGGTGCCGACCAGTTGGTGGCGCGGGGTGGGGGGCTTGCGCTCCTGCTTTGTGGTGGAAAGTTTCATTGATGAACTGGCGCATGGCGCGGGGGCCGATCCGCTGGCCTATCGCCTCGCCCTGATGGAGGATGCGCGCAGCCGGGCGGTCTTGACCCGCGCGGCCAAGGAGGCGGGTTGGGGCCGCGCCTTGCCGCCGGGGCAGGGCATGGGGATGGCCGTGCTCAAACTATGGGGCACGCATATTGCCGCCGTGGTCGAGGCCAAGGTGGCTGATGGCCAGATCAGCGCGGTGCGCGTGACCATTGCGGTCGATTGCGGGTTGGCCATCAATCCGCTGGGCATCGAGGCGCAGGTGGAGAGCGGGGTGATCTTTGGCCTTTCCGCCGCGCTTTATGGCGAGATCACCATGAAGGACGGGGCGGCGCAGCAGTCAAATTACCACGATTTCCGCATCCTGCGCATGAATGAGGCGCCCCGCATCGCCACCCATATCATCGCCAGTCAGGCCGATCCGGGCGGTATGGGCGAGCCGCCCTGCGCGGTGGTGGCGCCCGCGCTGGCCAATGCGGTCTTTGCGGCCAGTGGGCAGCGCCTGCGCAAATTGCCGCTGGCGGTTTAACGCCGCCGCCACCACGCCGCCGCCATCGCCACGCCCAGCGTGACAAGGCTGCTGATCAGTTCCACCCGGCGCGCGGGCGCAAACATCATCGCCACCAGAATGCTCAGGATCGCGCCCAACGTGGCATAGGAGAGATAGGGAAACAGCCACATGCGGATGGGCATCCGCTCCGTGCCCTGCGCCTCGATCCGGCGGCGCTGGACGATCTGGGCCACGCCCACGGTGAAATAGATGAACAGCATCAGCGCGCCTGAGGCATTGACCAGAAAGGAAAACACCAGTTCGGGCGAGATGACCGAGGCCGCCAGCGCCAGATAGCCGAACAGGCTGGCGATCAGAATCGCGCGGGCGGGCACCTTGCGCCGGTTGACCGCGACCAGCCATCCGGGCGCATCGCCCTTGTCGGCCAGCACGAAAAGCACGCGGCTGGTCACATACATGCCCGAATTGAGGCAGGAGAGGACGGCCACCAGCACCACAAGGTTCATCACGAATTCGGCATGGGGAATGGCCATATGGCCCAGCGCAATGGCAAAGGGCGATGTGCCTGGCACGATGGATGTCCATGGCATCACCGCCACGATCAGCAGCAGCGAGAGCACATAGAACAGGATGATCCGCGCGGCCACGCTGCTGGTGATGCGGGCGATGGTGCGGGCCGGTTCATGCGATTCGGCCGCCGCCACCGTGGCGATCTCTGCGCCGGTCAGGGCAAAGATCACGCTGGCCGTGCCCGCCAGAACCGCGCCCCAGCCATGCGGGGCAAAGCCGCCGTAGGCGTTGAGGTTGCTCCATGTCGGCCCGCTGGGCGAGGTGAGGCCGAACACCCAGACCCCCGCAATCGCGATAAAGCTGACAATGGCCAGCACCTTCATCAGCGAGAACCAGTATTCAAACTCGCCATAGGAACGGGTGGACATCAGGTTCACCCCGGTCAGCATCCCCAGCAGGGCGACCCCGATGGCCCAGACCGGCGCGTCGATCCAGATATGCAGGATCTTGGCCCCGGCAATCGCCTCGATCGGCACGACGATGACCCAGAAATACCAATAGAGCCAGCCGCAGACAAAGCCCGCGCGCGGCCCCAATACTTCGCGCACCAGTTCGGTAAAGGCGCCAAGGCCGGGGCGCAGCGCGGCCATTTCGGCCATCATCCGCATCACCATCAGTACAACCAGCCCCGCCAGCCCATAGGACATGACCACCGCCGGGCCGACCTGCGCGATGGAGCTGGACGAGCCGACGAAAAGCCCCGCGCCGATGATCCCGCCGATCGCGATCATCGAGACATGGCGCGATTTCAGCGCGGCCTGAAGCTGGTTGTCATGTGCGGCCAAGCGTGGTCTCCCCTGATCCTGAGTGAACAGGGGGAAGCGGGCCGGGTCAAGTCCTGCCCGATACGCTATTTTGCCCGGCCAAAAGGGATGATCCGTTCAAGATCGCCCAGATGCGGCGCACCGGGCCATGATGCGCCTTGCCGCAGCAGAAAGGTGTGGCGGATGATCTCGGCCTGTTGCTCGATATTGTAATCGCCCAAGGCCGCGCCGGGGCGCAGCGCATAATCATAGCGGCAAAAGGGCATCCGGCGCAGCAGCAGGTTCATCCCCGCCTGATGCTGCCAGACATGAGCCATTTCGTGGATGAACAGGCCCTGCGCGGCGGGCGACCCTTGGGCAAAGCAGGGGTGCCATAGATGGCTGTCGGGGTGGAAATGGAGATGCCCGCGCGGGGCCATCACCACATTGCGCGGTTGGAACCACCACCACCGGCGGCGGATCACCCGCACCGGTTCGGGATCGAGCGCCGGCCCGAACATGGCGGCGGTCATATCCTTTTCGGCGGGCGTCAGCGGGCGGATGGCGGGGCGGGGCATGGCCGCATTATGGGGCCGCGCCGTCGCCGATGCCAGCCGGGTGACCCAAGGAATTTTTAGGGGTTTTCCTCTATTCCTTCCGCGCGGAGGGAATTTCGGGTGAAACACGCGCTGTTCGACAAGGTCTTGTGGCCGGGTGAGCGTTTGCCGGACGAGGTGGTGCTCGGGCTGGACCGGTTTCGCAGCGGCGGGCCTCTGGCGCAGGCGTGGCGGCGTCTGGGCGGATCGCCCACCGGATCGCGCGATTTTGTCGCCGCGCTGGCGGCCACGATGCAGGCGGGGGATCATTTCGAGGTGCTGATCGCCCGGCGCGACAAGGGGATTGCGGCGCTGTTGCCGCTGTGTCGGGGCGCGGGTTTTTCCGCCCGCTGGCGCCAGCCCGGCGCGCAGGAGGTCTATGAGGCCTGCGACGGCGCCTATGCCGATGATGCCGCCGCCGCGCAGATCGCCTCCCTGCTGGCACAGGACAGGCGGGCGGTGGAGCTGCACCGCCTGCCCGTCGCCTCGCCTTTGATCCCGGCCCTGAAGGCGGCGATGCGAGGCAAGGGGCTGGTGTCGCTGCGCCCTTCGTTGGCCTGCCCGACCATCGCGCTGGATGAAAAATGGCACAGGCCCGAGCAGGCGTTCAACGCGGGCCGCCGTTCCGATTTTCGCCGCGCCGCGCGGCGGGCCGCGGCCATGGGCCGGGTGGATTACGAAATCATTGCCCCCGATCCGGGCGAATTCGACGCCTTGTTCGACGAGGCGCTGGCGGTCGAACTGGCCAGTTGGAAGCGTGCGGCGGGCACGGCCATGGCCATGGATGCGGGCAAGGAGAGTTTTTTCCGCGCCTATTTCCGCCATGCGGCGCAGGAGGGCACGCTGCGCATCGCCTTCATACGGATCGACAACCGCCCCGCCGCGATGCAGCTGGCGCTGGAAAGCGACGGGCGTTTCTGGCTGTTCAAGATCGGCTTTGACGAGGCCTATGCCCGTTGTTCGCCCGGCGCATTGCTGATGCTCCATACGCTGGCCCATGCGGCGCGGCGCGGATTGGCGGCCTACGAATTGCTGGGCGGGGTGGAACCGTGGATTGCGCAATTATGGACGCAGGATGCGCATCCGATGGTGCATCTGCGCACCTATCCCTATTCGCGCCAGGGCATGGTGGCGCTGGTTCAGGACGGGTTGGCGTGGGTCAGGGCGCGGCTGGGCCAATGAGCCTGTGGGCCGCGCTGCGCGATTTGCGCTATGCTTTGCCCGGCTGGTTGGGGGCACGGCTGCCCTCGCCCGATGTGGCGGCCCTGGCGCGCGCTCTGGCCCGCAAGGGGCTGCTGCTCAGCTATGGCTATTTCGGCGGGGATGGCGACGGGCCGGATCAGGTGGAGGCGGCCAATCTTTCGCTTTGCGCGGCGATGGGCGGATCTGCGGCGCTGCTGGCGGTCAAGGCGCCGCAATTGGGGTTTGACGTCGCGCGCCTGCGGCGGATTGCGCAGGGCGGGTTGCCCATCGTGCTTGATGCCCATGCGCCCGCTCTGGCCGACGCGACCCATGCGGCGATGGCGGACCTGTCGGCGCAGGGCTTTGATGTGGGATGCGCGATCCCGGCGCGTTGGGCGCGGTCGGTGGCGGATGCGGCGCGCTTTGCCGATGCGCCGCTGCGGCTGCGGCTGGTCAAGGGCGAATGGGCCGATCCGGCGGCGGATGATCCCTCGCGCTATCTCGCGCTGGCGCAAGGTCTGGCCGGGCGCGCCGCCCCGGTGGCGGTGGCCACGCATGATCCGGCGCTGGCGGGGCGGGCGCTGGAGGCGCTGCTGCGCGGCGGCACGCCTTGCGAACTGGAGCAGTTGCGGGGCCTGCCGCGCGCGCGGACAATGGATATGGCGCGCGATCTGGGGGTGAATGTGCGGGTCTATCTGCCCTTTGGTCCGGGATGGTGGCCCTATGCCATCGATAAGGCGCTGGCGCGGCCCTATTTGCCGGTCTGGTATATGCGGGATCTGTTGCGGGTTTGAGGCCTCCTCTTTTTATGCAGATTCGACGCATTGCTTGTGGGCGGCTGCGGGCTAATCGCGTGGCGGCACAAAGGGGGGCGGCATGAGGCTTTACTGGATCGCATGGGCATTGGCGGCGCAGACGGCACAGGCCGCAACCAGAGTGGAGGAAGTGCCGCTCTGGGAAATCTCGGCCCAATTGGAGCGGGGCACGGTCAGCAGCGAGGCGGTGACGGGCGCGTATCTGGAGCGCATCGCCGCGATGGATCGCAAGGGGCCGCAATTGCGCGCGATTATCGCCATCAACCCCGACGCCATAGCGCAGGCCCGGGCTTCGGATGCGCGGCGGCGGGCGGGCAAGGCGCTGGGGCCATTGGATGGCGTGCCGATCCTGATCAAGGACAATATCGAGACGCAGGACCCCATCGCCACCACGGCGGGCAGTCTGGCGCTGCGCGACAATGTGGGCGGGCGCGATGCGCCGGTGGTGGCGCGGCTGCGCGCGGGCGGGGCGGTGATCCTGGCCAAGACCAATCTGTCGGAATGGGCCAATATCCGCTCGACCCATTCGATTTCCGGGTGGAGTGCGGTTGGAGGACAGGTGCGCAACCCCTATGCGCTGGACCGCAGCCCATGTGGATCATCCAGCGGCACAGGGGCGGGCGTGGCGGCCAGTTTTGGCGCGGGCGGACTGGGGACGGAGACGGATGGCTCGGTGGTCTGCCCCTCCTCGGTGAACGGTCTGGTGGGGCTTAAACCTACGGTGGGGCTGGTCAGCCGCCACCATATCGTGCCGATCAGCCACAGTCAGGACACGCCCGGCCCGATGGCACGCAGCGTGCGCGATGTGGCCATGATGCTCTCGGCCATGGCGGGGAGCGATCCGGCCGATCCCGCCACGACGGAGGCCGATGCCCACAAACAGGATTATGCCGCCCCGCTGGAACACGCCAGCCTGAAGGGCGTGCGCGTGGCCTATTATCGCCCGACGATGGGTGCGGCTCTGGGCGCGCGATTTGCCGCCGCGCTCGATGTGCTCAAGGCGCAGGGGGCCGAATTGATCGAGGTGGCGCGGCCCAACCTCGACGGCCTTGGCGCGGCTGAGCAGGAGGTGTTGCGCAGCGAGTTGAAGGCCGATCTCAACACCTATCTGGCCGGGGCCACGGCGGCGGTCAAATTGCGCAGGCTGGCCGACATCATTGCCTTTAACCGTGCCAATGCCGAGGCCGAAATGCCCCTGTTCGCGCAGGAAAGCTTTGAGGAGGCCGAGGAAACACGCGGCATTGCCGATCCGGAATATCTGGGCGCGCGGGCCAAATCCGTGCGTCTGGCGGCCAAAGAAGGGCTCGAAGTGATGCTGGCCAAGGCCGATATTCTGGTCCAGCCCACCACGGGCCCGGCGTGGCTGATCGACCCCATCTATACCGATCAGGGGCGCGGACCTTCGGCCAGCGGCCTGCCCGCTGTGTCGGGCTATCCGCATCTCACTGTGCCGATGGGGCTGGTGGGGGGATTGCCGGTGGGCCTGTCCTTTATCGCGCGGCCCTATGAGGAGGGCAAATTACTGGGCGCGGGCTATGTCTATGAACAGGCGGCGCGGGCGCGGGTTGCGCCGACTTATCGCGCCAGCGTCGATGCCGGGGCGGCGTTCAAGGGCGCGGTGGAAAAGTAAGCGCTTGGAATCCGCCGCCTGCTGGCGCATCGCCGCGCTATGACTGAACGGGTCCCTTTTGCCGGAATGCGCCGGGGCAGCGCCGAATATCGCCGGGCCAGCCTCGCACTGTTTCTGGCGGGCAATGCCACTTTCTCGCTGCTCTATTGCGTCCAGCCGCTGCTGCCCGAATTCGCGCGCGAATTTGCGTTGGCCCCGGCGGGGGCTTCGCTGGCTTTGTCGTTGACCTCGGGGGCGCTGGCCGTGGCGGTGTTTCTGGCGGGCGCGATCGGTCAGGCGATGCCGCGCCGCTCCTTGATGCTCGGCTCGCTGATCGCGGCCAGCCTGCTCAATCTGTTGGCGGGGGCGGCCACGCATTGGCCATGGCTGGTGGCGGCGCGTCTGCTCGAAGGGGTGGCGCTGGGGGGCGTTCCGGCCGTCGCCATGGCCTATATCGCCGAGGAAATGCACCCTGCCGATCTGGTCAAGGCCATGGGGCTGTATGTCGCGGGCACGGCCTTTGGCGGGATGATGGGCCGTTTTGCCACGGGATGGTTCACGCAGTTCGGCTCATGGCGCATTGCGCTGGGGGCGATGGGCGCTCTGGGGCTGGCGGCGGCGCTGGGTTTTGGCCTGCTTCTGCCGCCCTCGCGCCGGTTTGTGCCCCAGCAGGGGCTGGGCTGGGCGCATCATCGGGCGGTGTGGTGGCGGCTGATGCAGGATAATGGGCTGCTGCGCCTGTTCTTCATCGCCTTCGCGCTGATGAGCGTCTTTGTCACCTTGTTCAACTATGTCGGCTTTCGCCTTGTTCGCCCACCCTTTTCGCTGGGTCATGGCGCGATGAGCGCGATCTTTCTGACCTATATTTCGGGCATTTTCTCCTCATCCGTCACCGGGCATATGACCGAGGCATGGGGGCGACGACCGGTGCTGGCCATGGGGCTGGCGGCGATGCTGATCGGGGCGCTGCTGACGCTTTCAGGCGCGCTGGGGCTGATCGTGCCGGGCATTCTGCTGCTGACGCTGGGCTTTTTCTCGGCCCATGCGGCGGCCAGCGGCTGGGTGGGCCAATGGGCGGGGGCGGACAAGGGCCATGCCGCTTCGCTCTATCTGTTGTTCTATTACCTTGGCGCCGGGATCACCGGCACGGCTGGCGGCTGGTTCTATCAGCACTGGCAATGGCCCGGCGTGGTGGCGCTGACGGGCGGGATTTGCGCGGCGGGGCTGGGCGTCGCGCTATCCCTTCGCCCGCGTTAAAGCCCCGCCTCAACCGCCACGCGGATCGCCTCGGCGCTGGATCGCACGCCCAGCGTCTTGAACATGGCCGAGCGGTGCATCTTGATCGTGCGCTCTGACAGGCCCAATTCCCACGCCACCTGCTTGTTCAGCTTGCCATGGGCCATTTCGATCAGGATCTGGCGCTGGCGCGGGGGCAGGGTGTTGACGCGCTCCATCGCCTGTTCGCGGGCCAGATCGCTGCTGTGCGCGCCCTGTTCCGTCACCTCGACCTGCGAGCCGAGGAAATACTCGACATGGCCTTCGGCATCGAACACGGGCGCGATCATCACGGCATTGCGGAAAGGGGTGCCGTCTTTTTTGTAATTGCGGATTTCGACCAGCGCGGGCTGGCGATTGTGGATCGCGCGGCGCAGCGTTTCGGTCAGTTCATCCTCTGTATCCGGCCCGCGCAGAAAGCGGCAGTTGCGCCCAATGATTTCCTCGCGGGCAAAGCCGGTAAGGTCGATAAAGGCCTGATTGCAGGCGATAATCGGATTGTCGGGCAGCCGGGGATCGCTCACGACGGCGGCGATGGGGCTGTGCTGGATCATCTCGTCGGGCAACATGAATGGGGTTCTAGGGCAGAAATGGGTTTATTCCAAGCGACAGATCGTTGCTGGCGCGAGGCGGCCTGATCGCCTATGGGCGGCGCGATGAAGGCGACACCGGAAATTCATGATGCCATCGTGCTGGGCGCAGGCGCGGCTGGGCTGTTTTGCGCCGCGCAGGCGGCACAGCGCGGGGCGCGGGTGGTCGTGGTCGATCATGCGCCCGAACCGGGGCGCAAGATCCTGATTTCGGGCGGCGGGCGCTGCAATTTCACCAATATCCACGCCAGCCATGAACGCTATCTCTCGGCCAACCGGCATTTCGCGCGTTCGGCCCTGTCGCGCTATACGCCTGCCGATTTCCTCGAACTGGTTCAGCGTTATGGCATCGCGTGGCATGAAAAGACGCTGGGGCAATTGTTCTGCGATGGTTCGGCGCGCGAGATTTTGGCGATGCTGGTCGAGGAATGCCGCATCGGGGGCGCCGAGATCGCCTGTGGGCTTTCGCTGGGCGAGGTCAGCCATGCCGACGGCTTGTTCCATGTGCGGGCCGGGGGCCGGTTGCTGACGGCGCGCCATCTGGTGATCGCCACGGGCGGGCCTTCGATCCCCAAGATGGGGGCCAGCGGCATTGCCTATGATCTGGCGCGGCAATTTGGGCTGAAGGTCGTGCAGCCGCGCCCCGCGCTGGTGCCGCTGACCTTGCCGGGCGATGAGGCGCTGTTCCGCGAATTGTCGGGCGTGGCCACCCCGGTCGAGGCGCGGGTGAGCGATGGGCCATGGGGCAAGGCGGCCTTCCGCGAGGCGGCGCTTTTCACCCATCGCGGGCTGTCGGGTCCGGCGATTCTGCAAATCTCCTCCTATTGGCAGCGCGGCGTGCCGCTTGGCATCAATTTCCTGCCCGATCTGGCGCCCGGCTGGATGGTCGAGGCCAAGAAGGCCAATCCCAAGGCTGCCTTGCGCCGCGTGTTGGGCGCGCATTTGCCCGATCGCCTGGCGGCGGCGCTGGCCGAAAGGCTGGGGATCACGGGCGATCTGGGCAATCTGTCGGACAAGGCGTTGCGCGCGGCCGAGGCCCAAATGGCCGACTGGCGTTTCAATCCCGATGGCAGCGAAGGCTATGCCAAGGCCGAAGTGACCGCAGGCGGCATCGCCACCGCCGGCCTGTCGCAAAAGACGATGGAGGCCAATTCCGTGCCGGGCCTCTATGCCATTGGCGAGGCGGTGGATGTGACGGGCTGGCTGGGCGGCTATAATTTTCAATGGGCATGGGCCAGCGGCCATGCCGCCGGGGTGGCCATAGCCCAGAAGGATTGACCGGCATCAAGGCATGGAGAAAAATCGGGGACTAGGTAAGCGCCAGCCTTTCAAGGAGATTCTCCATGACTTCGCTTTCCCCCACAATTCCCGCCACCATGCGCGCGGCGGTCGTCCGCGAATTCGGGGCGCCGCTCACCATCGAGCAATGGCCCGTGCCCACCCCCGCACGGGGCGAGGTGTTGGTGAAACTGGTGGCCACGGGCGTGTGCCATACCGATCTGCATGCCGCCCATGGCGACTGGCCGGTCAAACCGACCTTGCCTTTCATTCCCGGCCACGAGGGCGTGGGCCATGTCGTCGCCCTTGGCGAAGGAGTGGATGATCTGGCGATCGGCGATGCGGTGGGCGTGCCATGGCTGCACGATGCCTGCGGCCAATGCGAATTTTGCCAGACGGGCTGGGAAACCCTGTGCGAAAAGCAGCATAACACCGGTTATTCGGTCAATGGCACCTATGCCGAATATGTGACGGCGCCCGCCGCCTTTGTCGGGCGCCTGCCTGCTGACGTGGATTTGGTCCCGCTGGCCCCGATCCTTTGCGCGGGCGTGACCACCTATAAGGGCCTGAAGGAAACCGAGGCCCGGCCCGGACAGTGGGTGGCGATTTCGGGCGTGGGCGGGCTTGGCCATGTCGCCGTGCAATATGCCAAGGCGATGGGGCTGAAAGTCGTGGGCGTCGATGTGGGGCAGGACAAGCTCGACCTTGCGCTTGAACTGGGCGCGGATCTGGCGGTCAACGCGCTGGACGCCGATGCCGCCGCCCGCGTGGTCGAGGCCACAGGCGGGGGCGTGCATGGCGTGCTGGTGACGGCCGTGTCGGTCCCGGCCTTTGAACAGGCGCTGGCCATGGTGCGCCGCAAGGGGACAGTGGCGCTGGTGGGTCTGCCGCCGGGCGCGTTCCCCACGCCGATCTTTGACGTCGTGCTGAAACGCATCACCGTGCGCGGCTCGATCGTGGGCACGCGGCGCGATCTGGCCGAGGCAATTGCCTTTGCCGCCGAGGGCAAGGTGAGAAGCACGATCCAGACCGCCCGGCTGGACGACATCAACGCCGTGTTTGACAAGATGATCGCGGGCAAGATCGAGGGGCGCATCGTTCTCACTCTCTGAAACCGGCCTAGGGGCTTTTGCTGAGACGCGGGTCAGACATGCTTTAAGCATCCCGGTTACTATGGCGAGGCGGCGGGGGCGGGGCTTTCGTCGCCAAGCGGCAGGGAATGGGGATGCGTCTTTTCTTCTATCTACCGGTCATCACGCCACGGTGGTTCGAGACCGTTGTGACGCCGATGTTGCTCCGGCTCAACGCCGATCCCTGGGTCAAGGAGATCCATGTGATGGCGGCCCCGCTCTGGCGCAACACCGGGGTGGACGGGCCGCAGCTTGAACCTTTGATCGCGCAGGAAAAGCTGCGCTGGCATATTGTCGATCAGGGCGATCCGGCGCTGTTTCGCACGCATGGCGCGGCGGTGCCGGGGCTGATCGAGACGGTGGCAGGCATCAACCCCGACCTGACCCTTGTGCGCAGCAGCGATTTTGCCACGCCTGCCCTGTTTCCCCGTACAGTGCGTTATATCATGGAGGGCGCGGCCGCCCCCTTCGCCACCGATCCGTCATGGGTGGTGCTTGAGGAAACGCCGCTTTCCTGCGGCGCCATGCCTGAGGTCTGGAACTTGCCCGAGGATCTGGCGGCGCGGATGGATGCCTTGTGGGCGGCGGCGGCGGCGCGGTTCGGGCCTGTTTCGATTCCCCTGTCGCGTCCCTCGCTGGCGGTGTCTTTGCCCTGTGAGCATGAGGATAACCTGTTTCTGCGCCATGCCGCGTTTCAGGACGGCGTGGCGCTGCTGGAGTCGCTGCTGGCGCGCCTGCCCGAGGAATGGCGGATCGAGGTTTGCGATCATCCGCTCAACCGGCTGCATGGTGACCGCTCGGCGCTGGAGGCTTTCGTGGCCGCAGCGCCCGACCGTATGGGCATGGCTGGCCATGGGGCCGAGGCCATGGTGGCGGGCGCATCGGCGGTGCTGACCGATCAGGGCGAAAGCTGGATGCTGGCCGCCTTTGCCGGAAAACCGATGCTGCATCTGGGCCAAAGGGCGATGGCGCCATGGATGAAGGCGGGCAGCGACCCGGCCGAATTGACCGGGCCGGATCGGGATGCGGCGCGGCGCTGGTTCGGCTGGCATCTGGCCGCGCGCCTGTTGCGGCCCGAAGCGGTCGAATTGGGTCTGCTGCTGCGCCAGGCCAGAGGGCAGCCGACATGGGAGGACATGGATGCCAATCTCGATGCGCTGGAGGTGCTGGGGTCCTGATTACGGGGCATGGCGATGCTCTTGCGCATTGGCTCTTACAATGTAAGTATAACATACAAAGGCGACTCAAATCGCAGATCGCCCGCATTGTAAGAGAGGATGGCTTTTATGCAGGATTTCAACGGGCAACTGGCCTTTATCACCGGTGGCGCCTCGGGCGCGGGGCTGGGGCAGGCGCTGGTGTTCGGTCGGGCAGGGGCGAAAATCGTGATCGCCGATCTGCGTGCCGATGCGATTGAAACGGCGCTGGCCCAATTGCGCGGCGAAGGCATCACCGCCCATGGCATCGTGCTGGATATCACCGACCGGGCCGCCTATGCCCGCGCCGCAGACGAGGTTGAGCAGGTCTTTGGCGCGGCCCCCACGATGCTGTTCAACACGGCGGGCGTGAACAGCTTTGGCCCGGTGGAAAAGACCACCTATGCCGATTTCGACTGGCTGATCGGGGTGAACCTTGGCGGGGTCATCAATGGCATGGTGACATTCGTGCCGCGCATGATCGCAAGCGGCAGGCCAGGCCATATCGTCACCACCTCGTCCCTTGGCGGCCTTTCGGGCAGCGCGCTGGCCGCGCCCTATTCGGCGGCCAAGGCGGCGGTCATCAATCTGATGGAAGGCTATGCGCAGGGGCTGGCCAAGCACAATATCGGCGTGTCGGTAATCTGCCCCGCCAATATCAAGAGCAACATTGCCGAGGCCAGCAAGCTGCGCCCGGCCGGCCTTGGCCCCTCGGGATACCGCGAGGATGAGGCGACGATCCAGTCGCTCCATTCGATCCACCGCCACGGGATGGACCCGGTCGAACTGGCCGAATGGACCAAAAAGGGGGTCGAGAAGGGCGACCTCTACATCATCCCTTATCCCGAAGCCAAGGAGCAGATCCGCGCCCATTTTGACCGTATCGTCGATGCCGTTCTGCCGATGGAGGCCGATCCCGAAGGCGCCAAGGCCCGCACCGCCGCGCTGATGGACTGGGCGCAAAATGGCGCGAAGGTTTTTGCGAAAACCGCCGGGTAATCAGGGCGCTTTAACGGAAAAAACCGCGCCAGTGCAGATACAGATAGGTGGCGAGCGAGGCCAGCAAGGCGACGCCTCCCGCCACCCATGTGCCCGAACCATGGGCAAAGGGCAGGGCGCCGGTGTTCATGCCGAAAAAGCCCGTGACCAGCGTGGCGGGCATCAGCAGCACTGTCATCACCGAGAGGATATAGAGGTTGCGGTTGATCCGCTGATTGGCGGCCAGCTCCAGTTCCTCGCGCAGCATCCGCACCTGTCCTTGCGCGGCGGTCACATCCTCGTCCAGCCCCTGCGCGCGCTGGGTCAGCTTTTCCACCGTGGGGTGGAGCGCGGCGTCCAGATCACCGTCCTCCTCCAGCCGCATCAGCACCCGCTTGGTGCCGTCCATAATGCGGTGGATGATCGAAAGTCGCCGCCGCAATTCCAGCAGATCGCGCGCCGAGGGCGGGGCCTTGCCCGCCAGCACGGCATCCTCGGCCTTTTGCACGCGGGCCGACAATTGCGTGACCAGCGCGGCCTGATTGGCGACAATGGCAGACACCAGCACATCGAGCGCGCGCTGGGGGCTGTCGATGAACAGTTTTTCGGCAAAGCGATCGCGCAGCACATCGGCAAAGCCCAGCGGATGCATCCGTGCGGTGATGATCATGTCGGGCGTAATCGCCACATGGACCGTTCCGGCGCGGTCGGTATAGCGGATCTCGAAATCGCGCTGGAGATCCTGAAACACGCAGGAGAGCGTCTCGCCCTCGACGAAACTGCTTTGGTGCGTGTCGGGGGCCAGCATCGCCTCGCGCACATTCTGGGGCAGGAAATCGGCGCGCTCGATCCATTGCCGCGCGCCATTGTCGGCCAGACTCATATGCAGCCAGCGAAAGACGCCGTCGGCGCGCGGCGTGTCGATGGCAATGTCGCGCGGGCCGGTGGTATGGAAATCCTTGCCCCACAGCAGGCCGTTGCCGGGCTGGCTCCATGCAGGCGCGCGTTCGGGCGTTTTCACATCCGGCGCAGACATTCCGAGCCCACGATCAGTGCTTCCAGACTGTCCATCACCGCCGGTTCGATCGGGGTCAGCTTGCCCATCGCCTCGCCATAGGTGTTGTCGAAACCGGCCCAGCCGATCACCAGCGCCTGAATGGCCGAATGCAATTGCACCGCCTCGGCCGCGCTCAGCCCCAGAGGTTGCAGGCGCTGGGCCAGATATTGGCGGAAATTGCGGAAATCCTCCTCGACATAGCCGAGCGAGAAGGTCAGCCGCGCGGCATCGCGCGCGCTGTGATACATGGCCCAAAGTGCGCGGCCATAGGCACGGGCCCAATCCTGCCATGTCTCGCACACGGGCATATCGGCCATGGCCAAGGCATAGAGCCGCTGGCTCATCCGGCGCAGCAGTTCCTCCTTGTTCGGGATATGCCAATAGATCGACATGGCCTGCACCCCCAGCCGCCCGGCAAGGCGGCGCAGCGAGACGGCGTCAAGGCCCTGTTCCTGCATCAGCGCGATGGCCTCGCCCACGATGCGTTCGGCGCTCAGCGGGGCGCTGGGCGCTTCTGCGCCGGTTTTCCGGGAAGGGGTGGTCGCGCTGCACATGATGGCATGACTAGGCGCGGCCTGTGGGATTGGCAACCGGACAAGCAGGCGGGCGCAGGGGCGGGACGGGGGCGGTGTAACCGGGCGGGGCTTACAAAAATGCTATATCTTTCATGGTTCTGTCATTGAACTGTCGCGTTGCGGTCATCGCCTTGCCCTAGCGGCCTTCGCACATGCAGCAGGCTTGCTGCACAAGAATGGGGAATACCATGGGTCGAATCACTTTGTGCGCCAGCATGATGCGCACCAGCCTGTCGCTGGCCGCTGTTTCGCTGGCTCTTGCCACCACGCCCGCTCTGGCCGCTGAGGCGCCTGCTGCGGCGCCTGCTGCCGATGCCGAAGCGCCCGCCTCTGTTGACGATGGGGGCGAAACTATCGTCGTCAACGCCAAGACCACCCGTTCGGCCACGGCCATTCCGGCGGCCGAAATGCAGAAGATCCTGCCCGGTATCTCACCCTTGAAGGCGATCCAGAGCCTGCCCGGCGTGCTCTATGTGACGGCTGACCCGTGGGGCAACAACGAGCAGAACGCGCAGATGTTCGTCCACGGTTTCTCGGCCCAGCAATTGGGCTATACGATGGACGGCGTGCCGCTGGGCGACCAGAACTATGGCAATTACAACGGCCTTTCACCCAGCCGCGCGCTGATTTCGGAAAACACCGGGCGCACCGTGGTGGCCACGGGCGCTGGCGAACTGGGCGTGGCCTCGATCAGCAACCTTGGCGGCGCGGTGGAAATCACCAGCCGCGATCCCTCGAACGAACGCGGGCTGGAAATGAACCACACCGCCGGTTCCTATGGCACGGCGCGCACCTTTGTCCGCGTGGATTCGGGCGAGTTCGGCAATGGCAACAAGCTCTTCCTCTCGGGCAGCCGCCAGCGCGCCCGCGCGTGGGACTTTGCAGGCGTTCAGGGCGGCTATCAGGCCAATGGCAAATTCATCCATGAAGACAGCCACGGCAAGTTGACCGCCTATTTCGCCTATTCGGACAAGATCGAGCCGAATGAGGATGCCACCACCATCTATACCAACCCCACCAATGCGGTGCAGGCCTATGCGCCCTATACGCGCCCCTTTACCTATCCCAGCCTGAGCGCGGCGCTGAACTATCTGGATGCCGGCGGTGCTGTGCCTGCGGTGGCGGCCAACAATTACCGCAACTATTATTCGGATGCCCAGCGCACCGACTATCTGGGTTATATCAAATATGACGTGAACCTGTCGAAGGCCGTCAAGTGGTCCAACCAGTTCTATATCCACCACAATGATGGCGTGGGCGTCGTGGCCGGGCCGATCACGGTGGCGGGCCTGCCTTCGCTCTTTGCCAAATATTTCCCCGGTCAGGATCTGAAAACCGTGTTTGGCGGGTCGGGCTATGCCATCCGCACCACCGAATATATGATCCACCGCGAAGGCATCATCAGCAACCTGAATATTGACGCGGGCGATCACCAGATCGAGGCGGGCGTTTGGTTCCACCACAATGAATCCTCGGCCTATCGCCGCTGGTATCCGATGAATGTGAACACGCCGGACGCCTACAGCCCCTATATCCGTCCCTCGGGCTATCTGATCACGCAATATGCGGTGGAAATGCGCACCGACAATCTGCAATTGCACATTCAGGACGCATGGCGCGTCAACAGCCGGTTGAACGTGGAAGCCGGTATCAAGACCAGCGCCCAATTCGCCAACGGCCTGTTCACGGTGCAGGAAATCAACACTCCGCGCCCCAGCGGCCGTATCAATTCGACCAACTGGTTCCTGCCCTCGCTGGGCGCGAATTACGATCTGAACGGGTCGGAAAAGGTCTATTTCAACATCCAGAAGAACCTGCGCCAGTTCCAGGCCTATGGTGCGGGCGGCTCGGCCGATCCGTGGAGCACGGGCAGCCAGGCGGCGTTTGATTACATCAAGTCGAACGTCCGCCCCGAAACCGCATGGGTCTATGAAGTGGGCCTGCGCAGCCACCGCAACTTCACCGGCCTGCTCAGCAGCATCGACGCGCAGATCAACTATTACCACGTCGATTTCAGCAACCGCCTGCTGGCGCTCTCCACCTCGGGCACGATCAACACGATCAACCCCTCGACCACCGCGCTCTTCAACGTGGGCGGCGTGAGCACCAATGGCGTGGACGCGGCGATCACGCTGGGCTTTGGCCAGCATGTGAAGCTGTACAATGCCTTGAGCTACAACAGTTCGAAATATTCCAGCGACTATTCAACCCTGACGGGCGCCGCCACCGGCACCCAGATCGGCGGCTATGCCACGGTCGCGGGCGTGGTGCCCACGGGCGGCAAGCAGATCCCCGGCTCGCCCAACTGGATGAACAAGACCATGCTGACGGTGAATTACGCCGGGGCCGAGGTGCAACTGATCGGCGACTATATCGGCCGCCGCTATGCCACCTATACCAATGACGCCTCGATCCCCAGCCTGTTCCTGGCCTCGGCGCGCATTGCTTATCAGTTGCCCGCCGCTCTGGTGCATGCCAAGAAAGCCGAGCTGAGCCTGAATGTCACCAACCTGTTCGACAAGAAGGGCTGGCTGCAGGTGTCGAGCTTCAACAATGCTGGCAGCTATGCCGCCTATCCGGTGGCCCCGCGTCAGTTCTTTGTCACTCTGGCGGTGGGTCTCTGATCGATGCGTAATCCGCTCTCTCGTCGCAAGGTTCTGTCGCAAGGTCTGGTCGCGGCGACAGCCGTGGCGGGGGGGCGGAGCATCGCTTTTGCCGCGCCTGTGGGGGGCAGCGTTTCCATGCGCGCCCGCCCGGCGCGGCCTATCCTGCTGGCGCATCGCGGGTCATCGGCGCTGCGGCCTGAACATACGCTGGGCGCCTATGCCCGCGCGATTGCCGATGGGGCCGATTTTATCGAGCCCGATCTGTGCTGCACCAAGGACGGCGTGCTGGTGGCGCGCCATGAGAACAATATTGCCGAGACGACCGATGTCGCTTCGCATCCCGAATTTGCCGCGCGCCGGGTGGAGAAGGTCGTCGATGGTGAAAAGCTGACCGGCTGGTTCACCGAGGATTTCACGCTGGCCGAACTGAAGACGCTGCGGGCCAAGGAGCGCCTCGGCGCGGTGCGGCCCGAGAGCCAGAGCTATGATGGCCAGTTCCAGATCGTCAGCCTTGAGGAGATCGCCGATTTCGTAGCGGCCGAATCGGCGGCGCGCGGTCGGGTGATCGGCCTGATCCCTGAGGTCAAGCATTCGACCTATTTTGCCGGGATCGGTTTGCCGATTGAACCGCGCCTGATCGAACGCCTGAACGCCAGCGCCTATTTGAAAAAGGCGCCGGTGGTGATCCAGAGTTTCGAGGTGGCCAATCTGAAGGCGCTGCGCCGCGAGCTTACGGGGCGCGCGAATATACAGCTGATGCAACTGGTGGGCGATCCGCGCCAGAGCCCGGCCGATTTCGAAGCGACGGGCGACAAAAGGCGCTGGGCCGATCTGCTGACGCCGCAGGGTTTGGCGGAAATCGCCACCTATGCCGACTGGCTGGCGCCGGCAACGCGGATGCTGATCCCGCTGGAGGCCGACGGGCGGCTGGGCAAGCCGACCGGGCTGGTCGAGGCGGCACGGCGCGCGGGGCTCTTGGTGGGCACATGGACCTTCCGCCCGGAAAACCGATTCCTCGCCGCTGATTTCCGCAATGGCGAAGGCGAAAATGCCCGCAATCCGGCGGGCAGCGTGGCCGAAATACGGCGCTATCTGGCGCTGGGGCTGGACGGGTTTTTCACCGATGATCCGGCACTGGGCTTTGAAGCGCGGGGCCAATAAGCCTTTTTTCAAAGCTGGGAACTATCGCTTTCGGTTAGCATCGGGCGAATAATATGGTTCGTTTGTAAAATCCATTTTGGAACTTTGCTGCAATGCAAGAAGTTGTATAGTGGATTCAATATAGGCAATCTCTGCCTTGAACACGATCATCCTGCTCAGGAAGGCCATCATGACCAGTACCGCCGCGCTTGCTCCGCTTACCGTCGATATGCTGATGCAGAAGTCAGGCGTGCAATTTGGCACCAGCGGCGCGCGCGGCGAAGTCGTCGCGATGACCGACCTTGTGTGCTACGGCTATACGCAGGGCTTCCTGTCCTATCTGCGCGAAATCGGCGAATATGCGGGCGGGCGCGTTGCGCTGGCGGGCGATCTGCGGCCCAGCACGCCGCGCATTCTGGCCGCCTGTGCGCAGGCGATCCGCGATGGCGGCGGAGAGCCGGTGTTTTGCGGCTATGTGCCCACGCCCGCGCTGGCGCTTTATGCCTTTGGGCAGGCGATCCCCTGCCTGATGGTGACGGGCAGCCATATTCCCGACGACCGCAACGGCATCAAATTCTATCGCCCCGCCGGCGAGGTTTTGAAGTCGGACGAGGCGGGCATGAAACGTCAGGTGGTGACGCTGGGCGAAGGCGTGTTTGACGATGCGGGCATGCTGGCCGCGCCCGCGCCCGCGCCCTTGCCCGAAATCACCGATGCCGTTGCGGCCTATGTTGGGCGCTATGTCGATGCCTTTGGCGCCGATGCGCTGGCCGGGCGCAAGATCGGCGTCTATCAGCATTCGGCGGTGGGGCGCGACATCGTGCTTTCCATTGTCAACGCGCTGGGCGCCGAGGGTGTGCCGATTGGCCGCGCCACCAAATTCATCCCCGTCGATACCGAGGCGATCCGCCCCGAGGACGTGGTGCTGGCGCGCGAATGGGCGGCGGAATATGGTTTTGACGCGATCATTTCCACCGACGGCGACAGCGACCGGCCCCTGCTGGCCGACCATACCGGCGAATGGCTGCGCGGCGATGTGCTGGGCGTGCTTTGCGCGCGGGCGCTGGGCGCGGGCACGGTGGTGACGCCGGTGTCGAGCAACACGGTGCTGGAGCTGTCGGGCGCCTTTGCCCATTGCGCACGCACGCGGATCGGCTCGCCCTTTGTGATCGACGCGATGAATGCAGCTCTGGCCGCCGGGCAGGACAAGGTTTGCGGCTATGAGGCCAATGGCGGCTTCCTGCTGGCCAGTAATTTCGATCTTGGCGGGCGGAGCATTTCCGCGCTGCCGACGCGCGATGCGGTGTTGCCGGTGGTGGCGGTGATTGCGGCGGCGCGGGGGCAGCGGGTGGCCGATCTGCTGGGCGAATTGCCGCCCCGCGTGACCTATTCCGACCGCATCCAGAACTTTGCCACCGAGCGCAGCGAGGCGATCTTTGCCGCGTTGCTGGAAGGTGGTGCGCAGGAGCAGATGGCGCGCCTGACAGGCTATTTCGGTGGCATTGCCGGGGCGATCACGCGCGTCGATCTGACCGATGGCATCCGCATGTTCTGCGCCGATGGTTCGGTTCTGCATCTGCGGCGGTCGGGCAATGCGCCGGAATTGCGCTGCTACAGCGAGGCGGATGATGTGACCAAGGCGGCCTCGATCAATGCGGCGGCGTTGAAGGTGGTGTTGGAGGAATTGGCTTAAGGGGTTTATGCCTCCGGCGGGCAAAGGGCGGGGGCCCTTTGCAATCCCGATAATGTCTGCGTTGCACTTCGTATCAGCCTTGGCTGAATGTCGCAGCGCCAGCGATTTTAAGCCTGCGGCGCCCATCAGCGCAATCCGCGCCGCAGGCTTAAAAACACAATCCCAACGCGACGATTCTAGCGCTACCCCATTAATGGGATTGCAAAGGGACGAGTCCCTTTGCCCGCCGGAGGCAAACTCCAAACGGCAAACCCCTCACTTAACCTGCTGCTTCTCCAGCTTTCGCGCCAAAGTCCGCCGATGCATGCCCAATCGCCGCGCGGCTTCGGAGATGTTGAAATTGCATTCAGCCAGCGTGGTGTGGATATATTCCCACTCGACCGTTTTGATGCTGGTCTTGCGACCTTCGACGGGAACGGCGGCGTTGCCTTCGCGCTTGGAAAAGGCTTCCTCAATGTCGTCGGTGTTGGCCGGTTTGGCGAGGTAATGCGACGCGCCCAGCTTGATGGCCTCGACGGCGGTGGCGATGCTGGCAAAACCGGTGAGGACGACGATCGTCGTCTCGGGGTCTTTTTCGTGCAGCATCTGCACGCAGGTCAGCCCGGAGGCGGTGCCCAGTTTCAGATCCACCACCGCATATTGAAACCGCGTGCTGCTCATCAGCAGGCCCAGTTCATCGGGGCTGGTGGCCAGCAGCACCTCATAGCCGCGCCGCTCGAAGGATCGGCGCAGGGTGCGGCCAAAGGCGGGATCATCCTCAACAATGACGAGATGGGGCAGAGGGTTGTTCATGATGTTCCTTTGCCCGCAAAAGCCAGCGCCGACAATGGGATCGAGAGGATGACAAGCGCGCCGCCCTCTTCGGTGTTGCTGACCTCGATCCGCCCGCCAAGCTGACGCAGCACGTTGACCACGAGGAACAGGCCCAGCCCCCCGCCATCGCGTCCCTTGGTCGAGCGATAGGGGCGGCCGACCTGATCGAGCATATCGGGGGCGAAACCGGGACCGAAATCGCGCACGGCGATTTGCCAGATGTCGCCGTCACGCGCGGTGGCTATGGCGATGCCTTCGGGCGAAACCTCCAGCGCATTGTCCACCACATTGCCGATCACTTGCCGCAGCGCCGGGTCGGCGATGATCGGCACATCCTCACCCAGCCGGTCGTCCAGCGTGATGGGGGCGGGGCTGCGCGCGCGCCAGTCCTCGACGATTTCGCTTAAGAAACCGCGCGCGGTGGTGACGCTGGGGTTCTCGCCGCGCACCTCGCCCGCCGCCATCAGGATGCCCGACAGGATGGTTTTGCAGCGTTTCAATTCCGCCTGCATATCGGCCACATCGGCGGCAAGGTCAGGGTCGCCCGCAATGGTCTTTTCCCGCGCCCAATCGCCCAGGATCACCGACATCGAGGCCATCGGCGTACCCAGTTCATGCGCGGCCCCGCTGGCCAGCAGGCCCAATCGGATGATATGATTCTCCTCGGCCGCCTGTTGGCGCAGGGCGGCAAGGGCGGCGCTGCTGGCGCGTTGATTGCGGTCCATACGGACGACGAAATAGACCAGCAGCGCCGCGATCAGCACAAAGCAGGCGAGGCTGCCCAGCAGATAGAGCCGGAAATGCTCGCCCACATAGGCCGGGGGCAGATCGAGCGGGCGATAATCAAACGTCAGAAACGCCACATCGCAGCACGCCACCAGCGCGACGATCCAGCTCCACCGCGCGGGCAGCAGGATCGCGCCCAGCATGATCTGGACCAGAAACAGGAAGATGAAGGGGTTGGTCGCGCCGCCGGTGAAATAGAGCTGCCAGCTCAGCGCCTCGACATCGAGCATCAGCGCGCCCAGCAGTTCCAGATAGGAATAGCCAGCGCGCTGGCGCCCATAGGCCCATGTGCCGATGTTCATCAGCGCCAGGAGCGCGGGCACCGCCACCAGTTCGGCCATGGGCAGCCGCACGCCCAGCACGCGCCACGCCACCCAGATCGTGATCAATTGCCCCAGCACCGCGATCCAGCGCAGCTGAACCAGCAGGCCCATGTTGCCATAGGAGGCGGGGGCAATATCGTAATCGGCCATAGGAGTGGGTTGGGTCGCCATGGCCGCGCTTTATCAGGCCGGGCGCCGCCAGACCAGCCAGATGGCAAACAGGCTGAGCAGCGCCATGGCGAACCATGTCAGCGCATATTGCAGATGGCTGTTGGGGAATTGCACCACGGTCAGGCCGGGGATGGGGAGACCGGGGATTTCCGGCCCTTGGGCATCGATGAACCAGGCCGCTTGCCCCTTCACCCCCCGCGTGGCGGACATGGCGGCAATGTCGCGCGCATACCAGCGGTCCTGCGTCGGCACATTGGCCTGAAGGAAGCGCCCCTTGGGCTCGGTTTTGCGCAGCAGGCCGGTGATCGCCACTTCGCCCATGGGCGTGCGCGCGGCCTCGGCCAGCGCGGTACTGCCCAGCGGCACATAGCCGCGATTGATCCACACCGCGCGCCCGTCGCCCATGCGCAGCGGCGCCATCACCCAATAGCCCGCGCCCCGCTCGGTCAGCGCCGAGACCAGCGTGGTGGCCTGCGGTTCAAACCGGCCCAGCGCCCAGACGCGGCGATATTCCAGATCGGCCAGATCGCGCTTGCTTGGCGCCATCGGCAGCAGCCGCGCCTCGACCGGATTGGCGGTCGAAACCTCGTTCACATGCGCGATCAACGCGCGTTTCCATGCCAGCCTTTGCACCTGCCATACGCCCAGCGCCGAAAACAGCGCCGCACAAAGCAGCAGGGCGGCCACCGGAAGAATCCGGCGCCGCCCCTTTTGCTGGCCATAAAGGCCGGACTTCATCAGCCCATGCCGTCCATCTTGACCGGCATCATGTTGGCATTGAGGTGGAACATCACCCACAGCGTGCCCGACAGGATGATCGCCACCAGAAGGATGGTGAACAGTGCGGCCATCAGGTTCCAGCCGCCCTCGATCTTGCCGTTCATGTGCAGGAAGTAGATCATGTGAACCACAACCTGAACCGCGGCAAAGGCGGTGATGACGATGGCGGTCGTCGACTTGTCGGCGATCGCGCCGCTCATCACCAGCCAGAAGGGGATGGCGGTCAGGATCACGGAAAGGACAAAGCCGATCACGTAATCCTTGGTGGTGGCGTGGAACGCAGGCTCGTGGCCATGCCCGTGTGCGTGGTCAGCCATTAGCGCAGCACTCCCATCAGATAGACAAAGGTGAACACGCCGATCCAGACCACGTCAAGGAAGTGCCAGAACAGCGAGAGGCAGGACAGGCGGCGCTTGTTGGCCTCGGTCAGGCCATGCTTGCCCACCTGGAACAGCAGCGTGACCAGCCAGATCGAACCGAAGGTCACGTGCAGACCGTGGGTGCCGACCAGCGTGAAGAAGGCCGACAGGAACGCGCTGCGCTGCGGCCCGGCGCCTTCCTCGATCAGGTGATGGAATTCGTAAAGTTCGATCGAGAGGAAGCCCAGACCAAAGCACAGGGTCAGGATCAGCCAGCCGATCAGGCCCTTCTTGCTGCCGTTCTGCATTGCGATCATGGCAAAGCCATAGGTGATCGACGAGAAGAGCAGCAGCGAGGTGTTGAGCGCCACCAGCGGAAGGTCGAACAGATCCTTGGGCGCCGGACCTCCGGCATAATTGCCGCCCAGCACCGCAAAGGTGGCAAACAGCATGCCGAAGATGAGGCAGTCGCTCATCAGGTAGATCCAGAAGCCCAGCGTGGTGCTGTAGCCGTCCGGGTGGGCGTGTTCGTGCAGATCGTAATACTGCTCGGTGAGGTTGGTGCTCGCCATTACGCGGCTCCCTTTTCCAGCGCGGCCAGTTGGGCCGTGCGCGCAGCTTCAACCTCGGCGACATGGTCGGCCTTGATATAGAAGGTGCGGTTATAGTTGAAGGTGTGGAAGATCGCGGTGCCCACGATACCCACCAGCATCACGATGGCCAGCCACCAGACCTGCCAGATCAGCGCGAAACCGCAGACCGTCGACAGACCCGCCAGCACGATACCGGCCCAGGTGCCCTGAGGCATGTAGATGTCCTGGAAACCGCTGACCGGGCGGGCAACGCCCTTGGCCTTCATGTCGGCCCAGGCGTCGATGTCGTGGATCTTGGGCGTAAAGGCAAAGTTATATTCCGGCGGAGGCGAAGAGGTCGCCCATTCCAGGGTACGGCCGCCCCACGGATCGCCGCTTTCGTCCTTGTATTCTTCACGCTTCCAGATCGACACGGCGAACTGGATCAGCATCGCGCCGATACCGGCCGCGATCAGGAAGGCGCCGGCGAGCGCGATCCAGTAATAGACGCGCAGCGGCTCGAAGCTGGCGTCGAACACGCGCATACGACGCGTCACGCCCATGAAGCCGAGGATGTAGAGCGGGGTGAAGGCGATCCAGAAGCCCGGAACCCAGCACCAGAACGAAACCTTGCCCCAGAACTGGTTCAGCTTGAAGCCGAAAGCCTTGGGCCACCAGTAGTTGATCGCGGCAAACACGCCCCAGACCACGCCGCCGATGATGACGTTATGGAAGTGGGCGATCAGGAACACCGAGTTGTGCAGCACAAAGTCGGCGGCGGGCACAGCCATCATTACGCCGGTCATGCCGCCGATGGTGAAGGTGAGCATGAAGGCGACCGTCCACATCATCGGCAGTTCAAACCGGATGCGGCCGCGGAACATGGTGAAGAGCCAGTTGAACAGCTTGGCCCCGGTGGGGATCGAGATCACCATGGTGGTGATGCCGAAGAACGAGTTCACGGACGCGCCCGAACCCATGGTGAAGAAGTGGTGCAGCCAGACCGAATAGGACAGGATGCCGATGACACAGGTGGCGTAAACCATCGAGGTATAGCCGAACAGGCGCTTGGAACAGAAGGTCGAGACGATTTCCGAGAACACGCCGAACACCGGCAGCACCAGAATGTAAACCTCCGGGTGGCCCCAGATCCAGATCAGGTTGACATAGAGCATCGGCGAGCCGCCGAAGTCATTGGTGAAGAAGTTGGTGTGGAACACGCGGTCCAGACCCAGCAGGGCCAGAACGACGGTCAGCACGGGGAACACGGCAACGATCAGGATGTTGGTGACCAGAGCGGTCCAGGTGAAGACGGGCATCTTCATCATGGTCATGCCGGGCGCGCGCAGCTTGATGATCGTGGCGATCAGGTTGACGCCCGAAAGCGTGGTGCCGACACCGGCCACCTGAAGCGACCAGATGTAGTAATCCACGCCGACATCGGGACTGTACGCCAATCCAGAGAGCGGAGGATAGGCCAGCCAGCCGGTGCGCGCGAATTCGCCCACAAACAGCGAGAGCATGACCAGCACCGCGCCGCCCGCCGTCATCCAGAACGAGAAGTTGTTCAGGAAGGGGAAGGACACGTCGCGCGCGCCGATCTGGAGCGGCACGACATAGTTCATCAGACCCGTGACGAAAGGCATCGCCACAAAGAAGATCATGATGACGCCGTGGGCGGTGAACACCTGATCGAAGTGGTGGCTGTTCAAATAGCCGTCAGAGCCGCCGAAGCCCAGCGCCTGCTGGCTGCGGATCATGATCGCGTCGGCAAAACCGCGCAGGAACATCACAAGCCCCAGCACCATATACATGATGCCGATCTTCTTGTGATCGACGCTGGTGAACCACTGCTTCCACAGATAGCCCCAGAGGCGGAAATAGGTGAGCGCACCCACCAGCGCGATGCCGCCGAGTGAAACGGCCGCAAAGGTGGCGAGCACGATCGGCTCGGTCGGGATCGCGTCCGGGCCAAGGCGGCCCAGCAGCGGTGTCCAATGGGAATGGGTCGGGATCATGGGATCTCGCTATCAGCTAAGAGGGGTGCGCGCAGGGGCGGCCAGCGACAGCTTGGCAGCGGCGGCAGGAACGGGGGTCTTCACGCCATCGGGAACGCAGATCGCGCGCACGAAAGCCTTGGTGCGGGCATCGGCCTGCTCGGCGGCGCGACCGGGGATGACCGGGATGGTCGTTTCGCGGCCATTCTTGTCATAGGTCAGCGCGGCGACATTATAGATGCCTGCCTTGCCGGCGCCGCCGCGTGCGTCGAGCGCCATCATGTCGCGCACGCACATCTTGCCCGGACGGACGCAGAGGTTGACGATCTTGTCGAACAGCCCGTCGGCCACGGTGGTGAAGTGACGGACCGGTTCCTTCTCGCTGGGCTGTTCCAGCTGAAGATAGGCCACGGTGTCGAGCGCGCCGGCGCTGTCCTTGTCGGGATTGGAGCCGTCGCCGCCCTTGGCAACCTTGGCGACCCACTGGTCAAAATCGGCGTCGGTCATGCCGTGCATCTTGAAGCGCATGTGCGAGAAGCCCGCGCCCGAATAATTGGCCGAGAAGCCGTCAAACGTGCCCGTCTTGTTCAAAACGGCGTTCAGCTCGCTCGTCATCGCGGGCATGGCATAGATCTGCCCCGCCAGCGCCGGGATATAGAAGGAGTTCATCACCGAGGAGGCCGAGATGCTGAAATGCACCGGGCGGTCCACCGGCAGGGCCAGTTCGTTGACCGTGGCGATTTTCTGCTCAGGATAAATAAACAGCCACTTCCAGTCGAGCGCGACGACCTGGACTTCGAGCGGCTTCGCATTCGCAGCAAGAGGCTTGCCCTCGGCAATGCGCGAGACCGGACGGAACGGGTCGAGCGTGTGGGTGGTCACCCAGGTCAGCGAACCGAGCGCGATGATGATCATCAGCGGCGCGGCCCAGATCACCAGTTCGAGCTGGGTCGAATGGTGCCATTCGGGTTCATAGCGCGCACCGGCCTTTTCGCGATATTTCCATGCGAAATAAACGGTCAACGCCATCACCGGAACGATGATGATCAGCATCAGCAGCGTGGCCGTGACCACCAGGCTGGCTTCCTGTTTGGCGATGTCGCCCGCGGGGTTCAGCACCACCGGGCTACAGGCGGAGAGCGAGGCGAGGCTGACAAGGCTGCCGAGCCGGCTCGCGTGACGAAGGAGGGTGGGTTGCGTGCTCATGACGCCCGCGCGTAGGAGGCTCATGCTGCAACCGCGATAGGACATATTGTCCCATCAATTTGATTGCCATCATGGATCTTTTGATGCAGTCTCATTTCAGGCCCGCCAAAAGGCCCTGAAATCTGCGGTTTTCCGCGCGTTTTGGAACCTTGTGGACTGGTCATAATTAAAGAGAAAAGCCGGGTTGTTCCCATGGGAAAACACCGGCCCGATTTTGGGGATGCTGAACATGACCACCTCCGTTTCAAACGGGGTGGCCGCAGGGGTCGTTTCGGGCCATGCCGGCCATTCCGATCACGTTTCTCCCGGTGAGATCGCCATTGGCGTGATCATCGGTCGAACTTCGGAATTCTTTGACTTTTTCGTCTATGCCATCGCCTCGGTGCTGGTGTTTCCGAGCTTCTTTTTCCCGTTCACCGATGCCTATACCGGCACGCTCTATTCCTTCGCGATCTTTCCGCTGGCCTTTGTCGCGCGGCCTTTGGGCACCTTTGTGTTCATGACCATCGACCGACTCTACGGCCGCACGGCCAAGCTGGCCATCGCGCTGTTTTTGCTGGGCGGATCGACGGCTGCGATTTCCTTCCTGCCGGGCTATGCCACGCTGGGCAAGACAGCCATCGCGCTGCTCGCCCTGTTCCGGCTGGGTCAGGGTTTCGCGCTGGGCGGAAGCTGGGATGGTCTGGCCTCGCTGCTGGCGCTCAATGCGCCGCGTGACCGCCGCGGATGGTTCGCGATGGTGCCGCAGTTGGGGGCGCCGCTGGGGCTGATCGTGGCTTCGTCCATGTTCGCCTTCTTCGTCTCGTCGCTGCCCACCGAGGATTTCCTGAGCTGGGGCTGGCGCTTCCCGTTCTTTGTGGCCTTTGCCATCAACGTGGTGGCGCTCTTTGCCCGCCTGCGTCTGGTGGAGTCGCCCGAATTCGTGCGCCTGTTCGAAAGCCGCGACCTGCAGCCGGAAAAGGCCATCGTCACCATCCGCGAGGAAGGCCGCACCATCCTGATCGGCGCTCTGGCGCCTCTGGCCAGCTTTGCGCTGTTCCACATGGTCACGGTGTTTCCGCTTTCCTATGTGATGCTCAACACGCCTGAGCGCCCCGCCTCGTTCCTGATCATCGAAACCGGCGCGGCCATGATCGGGGTGATGGCGATCATCGTCTCGGGCTATATGGCGGACCGCTTCGGGCGCCGCGCGGTGCTGGGCGCTTCGGCGGCGGCGATTGCGGCTTTCTCCGGCTTTGCCCCGCAATTGCTGGGTCAGGGCACCGGAGGCGAGGTCGCCTTCATGACCATCGGTTTTGCCATTCTGGGCATCTCCTTTGGCCAATCCTCTGGCGCTGTGGCGTCCAGCTTCTCGACCCAGCATCGCTATACAGGTTCGGCGCTGACCAGCGATATCGCATGGCTGGTGGGGGCCGCCTTTGCGCCGCTGATCGCGCTGAAACTGGCCACGACCTATGGGCTGATCTCGTCGGGGGCCTATCTGCTCTCGGGCGCGGCGGCCACGCTGATCGCGCTGTGGGCCAACCGCGAACTGGCGGGCAATCGCAACAATGCGATGAGCCCGATGTCGTTAGCCGTTTAATCGGGGCGATCTGATCGCGCAGGGCAACACCATTGCCCGCAGGTCTTGGATCTGCAAAGGAAAGGGGGCGTGAAAAGCCCCCTTTCTCTTGACCTCAAGGCTGTGAGCGAGCCTGAACGCCCTGCGATCAAGGGCGATCCCATGCGCGCGAATCCGATCTGGCCCTATCTGGCCTCGCTGGGGCTGGTCGGGGGCTTTTCCCTTTTGGGCATCCTGCTCAACCCCTGGCTGGGCGAGGGCTATGCCTCGCTGGTTTTTGTGGTGGGCGTCTCGATGGTGGGGGCGCTCTATGGGTTGATGCCCTCGCTGCTCTGCGCGCTGCTTTCCTCGCTGCTGTTCGACTTCTTTGTCTCCGAGCCGGTGTTTGAACTGGCGATCAGCCGGACCACTGACCTTGCCCCGCCGGTGGTCTTTGCGCTCTGCGCGGTGATTTCGGGCCTGCTGTCGGGCCGCCTGCGCGACGAGGCGACGCGCGCCAACCGTTCGAACCAGCAATTGGCCAGCCTGCTCTCCCTCTCGCGCCAGTTGCAGAGCGCCAGCAGCGACGAGGCCGTCCATGACATCCTGTGCGACAGTCTGCTGGCCGGACAGGGCGGTTCGCTGGGCCTTTATCGCATGACCGAGGGGCGCGCCGTGCCGGTGGCCCATAGCGGAGAGGACCCGGAATGGATCGCCCTGGCCAAGGCGGCGATGCTGTGGGAGCCGGAATGGCTGGAGGATGAGCATCTGATCGGCTGTCGGTTGCTGGCGGGGGAGCATTGCGTGGGGGCGATGGTGGTGGACCGCGCCACGGCGCGCGCGCGCGGTATCGGCCTGATGCTGGCGCAGGGGCGGATGGCGGCGCTGGCGCTCGAACGGATCGATCTGTCGCTGCGCCTGTCCGAGGCCCATGCCCATGCCCGCACCGAGGAGCTGAAATCGGCGCTGCTCGCCTCGGTCAGCCATGACCTGCGCAGCCCGCTGACCGCGATCAGCGCCTCGGCGGCGAGCCTGCTGAGTTTCGGGGCGCAATTTGACAGCGAAACCTCGCATGAGCTGCTGGACGGCATCGTGAAAGAATCGGCAAGGCTCAATGACCTGACCACCAACCTGCTCCAGATGACGCGGCTTGAGGCGGGCGAGGAGGGGTTGAGCTGGTCGCTGCTGCCGGTGGGCGAGAGTTTGCGCGCGATCATGGGCCGGGTGCAGATGCATCGCCAGACCCACCCGATGACGCTGCATATGCCGCCGCAGGAATTGCTGGTGCGCACCGATGCCACGCTGTTTGATCTGGCCGTGACCAATGTGCTGCAGAACGCGATCCGCTACAGTCCGGCGGGCCGCCCGATCACCATTGCCTGTATGCCCGAGGGCCGGTGGTGCCATATCGCCATCAGCGACGAGGGTCATGGCATCCCTCCTGCCGAGCAGGAAAGGGTGTTCGACCGCTTCTACCGGCTTGCGCGCGATGCCCGTGTGCCGCAAGGTTCGGGGCTCGGGCTGGCCATCGTGCGCGGCTTTGTTCAGGCCTCGGGCGGCAGGATTAGACTTGAATCGCCGCTGCGCGATGGGCAGGGAACGCGCATCACCATCATCCTGCCCCTGATGGAGCAGGACCAGAGCCGGTTGGCCGATGAGGATGAGGATGAAATTTGCGCCAATATGGCGGATGACGCGGATGATCGGGCGCCGGGCGCGGCAGGCATGAAGGCATAAGGGAACATATGGTTAGCGGTCATATCTTGCTGGTGGATGACGAAGTGGGCATCGTGACGGCGCTGCGCCCGGCCTTGCGCGCGGTGGGGCATGAGGTGACGGTGGCCAGCGACGGCACCGCCGCTCTGGCCAGTTTCCTGCTGGCCGATCCCGATGTCGTGCTGCTCGATCTGGGTCTGCCCGACATGGATGGCAAGCAGGTGATCCGCAAGATCCGCGAGACATCCTCGACCCCGATCATCGTGATTTCCGCCCGCCATCAGGAGGCCGAGAAGATCGCCGCGCTGGACGAAGGGGCCGATGATTATGTCGACAAACCTTTTGTGCTGGGCGAATTGCTGGCGCGGGTGCGTTCGGCGCTGCGGCGGCGGCAGCATCTGATCGAGGTGCCCGAGGGGCTGGATCTGGGCCATCTTAGCATTGATTTCGGCACGCGCGAGGTGCGTCTGCGCGGCGATCTCATCAAACTTTCGCCCAAGGAATACAATCTGCTGCGTATGCTGGCCGACAGCGCGGGGCAGGTGGTGACGCAAAAGCGCCTGCTGGCTGCGGGCTGGGGCCGCTCAGAAGCCGATCCGCAATATCTGCGCGTCTATATCGGCATGTTGCGGCAAAAGCTGGAGATCAATCCGTCCGATCCCCAGATGATCCTGACCGAACCGGGCGTGGGTTATCGTCTGCTGGTGCCCGCGTCGGTCTGATTGCGGGGCCGGAAGGAAAACGGGCACAAAGGAAAGGGGCCGCCTTCATATCGCTTAGGGATAGGTTGATGATGAAGGCGACCACACAAAGTTGCGGATCGGAAAGCCAGACAAAGGCCGGCATGTTTTGTTTTTCTGATACCCAGCCTATCCAGCCCCCGCATGGCTTGCACCTAAAAAAGCCATAAACACTGATTCTTGCCGCCGTTTCGGTTGCAAGCCCTGTGTTGCGCAGGAGGCAAATTCAGTAGCCCGGAAAGAGCTTGCGGATCAGTTGTCCGCGCCAGGGCTTGCCATGATAGTTGAAGAAGAACCACCCGAACAAACGCGTGAAACCCAGCACGGGCAGGGCCAGCGGATCGCGGTTTTCGCGCATATGGGCATAGAGCGCGTGGTCTGCCCGGCGCCGGTCCGCCCCATTGCCGCCGCCGCGGATGCCATAGGCATTGTCATGCCGTTTGCACCCGATGTTGCGGTTGTGGATCCGGCCATTCATGAACAGGCAGTAGCGGCGCTGGGTCATGGCCATGGATAGACCCGCGCCCGCGCCCGCTTTCAAGCGCAAAATCTTCTACCTGCCCGGATATGACCCGCGCGGGGCGCGCTATTACCACGCGCTGCTGGCCGAAGAGGCGCGCAAGGAGGAGGGTTTGAGGCTCTCGCGCCGGGGGCGGGCGGGGTGCAATGTGGCCTGGACGCTGGCGCGTGAGGATGGGGCGGTGTCGGGCGCGCATGAATTTCTGGTGTGGGACGATATCGTCCGGGCCACATGGGCCAAACACCCTCCCGCGCTGCTGTGGCAGGGGATAAGGACCTATTGGCACCTGTGCCGCCATCTGGACTGGCAATTGGCGCGGCGCTGGCCCAGGGCGGGGTGGAAGACGCTGTTTTTGCCCGGTGTGCTGTATATCGCGCTGCCCGTGGTGTTCGCGCTGGGCCTGTGGGGTTTGCTGGGGCGCGGGTGGCTGGCTTTGCCGGTGGCGCTCGCTCTGGGTTGGGCGCTGGCGATGGAACTGCAGAAGCGGCTGCACAGCCTGTGGCTGCTGCGCTTTGTGATTTTCAGCACCATTGTTGCGCGACAAGAGGCGCCGGGGCTGGAGGAGCGGCTCGACTGTTTTGCCGAGCGCATCGCTACGGCGCTGGAGGAGGATTGGGACGAGGTGCTGCTGATCGCCCATTCGGCGGGGACGATCCTGTCGGTGATGGTGATGGCGCGTCTGCTGGCGCGGCGGGGCGGGGCGATGCCCGACCATTTCGCGCTGGTAACGCTGGGCAGCGTGGTGCAGCTCATCGCCTGCCGGGGGGATGCGGCGTGGTTTGGCGCGGTGCTGGACACGGTGGCTGCCGGGAATTTCCGCTGGCTGGATATCGCCTCGGTCACGGATGGGGCCTGTGTGCCGCTGGTCGCGCCATGCCTTGGGCGGGCGAGGGAGGCGCCGGAGGGGCTGGTGCAGATCACCCCGCGATGGTTCGTCTATTGCGATCCGGCCCGCTATGCGCGGCGGCGGCGCGATAAATATCAGACCCATTTCGATTACCTGCGCCGATTGGATCGCGCATCGCCGGTGGATTATCTGGCGCTGGTGGCATCGGGGCGCCGGATTGGCCAATCCATCGCCGCGTTTGAGGCGCAGCGCCATGCATGAATGCCCTTTCACTCCGCCCTATCCGCAACCTCTGGCCAAAAAGCCGGGGCTGCTGCGCCGCTTCTATCTGGGCTGGTGCAAGAGCTGGCTCGATATGCTCCATGGCCGGGCCTACACGATGAAGCTGGGCGTGACGCAATTGCCAGCGGGGCGGGCGTTCATGGTCAACGATATGGCCCTGGTCGAGCAGGTGCTGCACGATGCGGCGCAATTTCCCAAGCATCGCATGGTGCATGACATGCTCTCCCCGATGATCGGCAACAGCGTGTTTGTCAGCAATGGCGAGGAATGGGCGCATCAGCGCGCGATGGTCAATCCGGCCTTTGTTCACACCAATCTGAAACGCGCCTTTCCGCTGATGGCGGCGGCCACGCGCGACATGATCGGGCGGATGCGGGGGCAGGCTGATGCGGCATGCGGGCGGGCTGTGGATGTCGATCCGCTGATGACGCATGTGACGGCCGATGTGATCTTCCGCACGATCTTTTCGGTGGAATTGGGCGAGGCTGAGGCTGAAGCGGTCTATCGCGCCTTTGGCGAATATCAGAGCGTGTCGCAGCGGGCGCATCTGCTGCGCCTATATCGGCTGCCCGGTTTTGGGCTGGGGCGGCGGGCGCGGCGGCTGGGCGGGAAGGTGCGGGCGGTGTTTGCGCCTATGGTAGAGGCGCGGGTGGCGCAGCGGCGAGGCGAGCGGCGCGATATTCTCGACGCCTTGCTCGATGCGCGCCATCCGGTCAGCGGGGCGCCGTTCACCGCTGACGAGTTGGTGGACCAACTGGCGCTGATCTTTCTGGCCGGGCATGAGACGACGGCGACCTCGCTGGGCTGGGCGCTCTACCTGCTCTCGGAATGCGCGGAGATGCAGGAAAGACTCCATGCCGAGATCGAGGCGGCGACGGGTGGAGGGCCGCTCGATTATGAGCACGTCAGGGCGCTGGAGGGCGTGCGCAATCTCTATCGTGAGGCGCTGCGGCTCTATCCGCCGGTCGGGTTTTTGCCGCGCACGTCCGAGGCGCCCGTCACCATGCGCGACAAGCGAATCGGGGCGGGCGAGTTGATGCTGGTCGCGCCATGGCTGGTTCAGCGCAATCCGGGCAACTGGGCCTGTCCGCATGCCTTTGCCCCCGACCGTTTCACCACGCCCGAGGGGGCCGAGGCGCTGAAGGAGGCGTGGATTCCCTTTGGCAAGGGCGAGCGAATCTGTATCGGCGCGGGCTTTGCCCAGCAGGAGGCGGCGCTGATTCTGGCCGAGGTGATCCGCCATTTCCGGCTGGAATTTCCCGCCGGGCGGCGCAGGCCGGAGGTGGTGGCGCGGTTGACCCTGCGCCCGCGCGACGGGTTTACTCTGGTGCTGCGTCCCCGTTGATCAGATGCGGCGCAGGCGGTCGGTCCTTGTTTCATCTTGGCGGTTCAGCACCGAAACCGGGCCGCGCTGGTAATAATCGCGGGTTTCGCTCTGCTTGGCGCTGACTTCGGCCGGGGTGCGCAGCAGGACGGGGTCAATCGGCCGGGCAAAGGCCACGCCGAAGCGGTTGCTTTGAACCCAGGCGACAATGCCCTCGATGGCCCCGATATTGCGCAATTCCAGCACGACCTGTTCCCCGACAGTGGCGCCCAGCGTGCCCTCGGCCATCAGGCCGGTGGCCGAAACATTGCGGATCTTGACCCGTTCATCCAACTGGCGGTTGGGCCAGTGACAGACAGAGGAAAGCAGCAGATTGTTGCGCGGGGCATTGCGCTGGTCAGCATAGGGATCATTGGTGGTGTCGAGCTGAGACATAACTTTGTCCTGAAGCGGAATGCGGTCTGATTCTCTAAAACAGTCCGACAAAGTTGGCCTGAACCGGGGATTAGGTTGGTTTACATAGCGGCGAGGGGAAAGGCCGGGGGTTTGTCGAAAATTTCGGCGGTTTTGCCCGGTTTCCTGCGCGTTCCCGCTTGAAAGCGGCACCCATTTATGATTCTTGGTAATTATGCGACAAAGAATGCACAGGCCGAAAATGGCGCGTGAAGCTGTGGCGCAGGGTGTGGCCCTGTGTCTGCTTCTGATCATGCTTGCCGTGGCGATCGCCGGGCCCAGCGGCCTGCTGGCGTGGAGCGAGAATCGCCAGTTGCTGGAGCAGCGCCGTCAGGAAATCCAGAAACTGGCGGTCCAGCGCGATGAATTGCGCAACCGTGTCAACCTGCTCGATCCGCGTCATGCCGATCCCGATCTGGCCGGAGAATTGTTGCGCAAAAATCTTAATGTTGCGCATCCTGATGAGATCATCATGATGGTGAACTGATCGCGCGGTGATTCCTGCCCTCTGTCAAGTGGGCCATTGGAAGTGATGCGCGGTCATTACAAAATTCGTATGTGACGGTTTGCTGGATGGAGTCTAACTCCTATAGGCAAGGCTGAACATAACGACCTTCAGGGGAAGCGTCTTGGCCAGAACCGGCAAAACTCAGAATGCGGCGCCTGCCGCAGCCGATAACTCCCTCAATGCTCTTCAGGCCGCCTATGAGGCCAATCGGCGCTATGCCGCCAGCGATGAGGAATTGCTGCATTTCTATGAGCAGATGGTGCTCATCCGCCGATTCGAGGAACGTGCGGGTCAATTGTATGGCCTCGGCCTGATCGGCGGCTTCTGCCACCTCTACATCGGTCAGGAAGCGGTGGCCGTCGGCATCCAGTCGGCGCTGAAAGAAGGCCACGACAGCGTGATCACCGGCTATCGCGACCATGGCCACATGCTGGCCTATGGCATCGATCCCAAGGTGATCATGGCCGAGCTGACCGGGCGCGAGGCCGGCATCAGCCGCGGCAAGGGCGGTTCGATGCACATGTTCAGCACCAGCCACAAGTTCTACGGCGGCCACGGTATCGTGGGCGCGCAGGTGTCGCTGGGCGCGGGTCTGGCCTTTGCGCATCAGTACAATGAGGACAATGGCTTGTGCGTCGCCTATTTCGGCGATGGCGCGGCCAACCAGGGTCAGGTTTACGAGAGCTTCAATATGGCGGCTCTGTGGAACCTGCCGATCATCTTTGTTGTGGAAAACAACCAGTATGCGATGGGCACGGCGGTCAACCGTTCGTCGGCCGAAACGCATTTCCATCGTCGCGGCGCGGCCTTCCGCATCCCCGGCATGGACGTGAACGGCATGGACGTTCTGGAAGTGCGCAGCGCGGCCAATCTGGCGGTCGAGCATGTCCGCTCGGGCAATGGTCCGGTGCTGATGGAACTCAACACCTATCGCTATCGCGGCCACTCGATGTCCGACCCGGCCAAGTATCGCAGCCGCGAGGAAGTCAACGAAGTGCGCGACCATCGCGACCCGATCGAGGCGGCCAAAAAGGACCTGCTGGATCGCGGCATTCCTGAGGACAAGCTCAAGGAAATCGAAAAGCGCATCCGCGCCATCTGCACCGAAGCGGCCGATTTTGCCGAAAATTCGCCCGAACCGGCGATGAACGAGCTTTATACCGACGTTCTGGTGGAGACTTACTGAGATGGCGATTGAACTCAAGATGCCCGCTCTCTCGCCCACCATGGAAGAGGGCAAGCTGGCCAAATGGCTGGTCAAGGTTGGCGACGAAGTGAAGTCGGGCGATATTCTGGCCGAAATCGAAACCGACAAGGCGACGATGGAATTTGAAGCGGTGGACGAAGGCACCATCGGTTCGATCCTGATCGCCGAAGGCACCGAAGGCGTGAAGGTCGGCACGGTCATCGCGCTGATCGGCGGCGAAGGTGAGGCGGCCCCTGCGGCTTCGGCTCCTGCTGCTGCCGCTCCGGCTGCTGCTTCTGTGGCGGCGGCACCTGCTGCTGCGCCTCGTCCGGCTGATCCGGTTGTGCCCCATGGCACCAACATGAAGACCTCGACCGTTCGTGATGCTTTGCGTGACGCCATGGCCGAAGAAATGCGCCGTGATCCGCGCGTTTTCGTGATGGGCGAGGAAGTCGCCGAATATCAGGGCGCCTATAAGGTGACTCAGGGCTTGCTGGCCGAATTCGGACCCAAGCGCGTCATCGACACACCGATCACCGAATATGGCTTTGCCGGTATCGGTACGGGCGCAGCGATGGGTGGTCTGCGCCCGGTGATCGAGTTCATGACGTTCAACTTCGCTATGCAGGCGATTGACCACATCATCAACTCGGCGGCCAAGACCAACTATATGTCGGGCGGTCAGATGCGTTGCCCGGTGGTGTTCCGCGGCCCGAACGGCGCTGCCAGCCGCGTGGGCGCTCAGCACTCGCAGAACTATGGCCCGTGGTATGCCAACGTGCCCGGCCTGATCGTGATCGCGCCCTATGACGCTTCGGATGCCAAGGGCCTGCTCAAGGCCGCTATCCGCAGCGAAGATCCGGTCGTCTTCCTTGAAAACGAACTGATCTATGGCCGCTCGTTCGAACTGCCCGAGTTGGACGATCACGTTCTGCCCATCGGCAAGGCCCGCATCATGCGTGAGGGCAAGGACGTGACCATCGTGTCCTATTCGATCGGCGTGGGTCTGGCCTTGGAAGCGGCTGAAGCGCTGGCGGGCGAGGGCATTGACGCCGAGGTCATCGATCTGCGCACGCTGCGTCCGCTGGACAAGGAAACGGTGCTGACTTCGCTGGCCAAGACCAACCGCCTTGTCGTGGCCGAAGAAGGCTGGCCGACCTGCTCGATCGCCTCGGAAATCGCGGCCATCGCGATGGAAGACGGCTTCGACTATCTCGACGCGCCGGTGGTCCGCGTGTGCAATGAAGACGTTCCGCTGCCCTATGCGGCGAACCTCGAAAAGGCCGCGCTGATCAACACGCCGCGCATCATCGAAGCGGTCAAGAAGGTCTGCTATCGCTAAGCAGAGCTTCGGCTAAGGAATTAGGCGCCCCCTGTCGCAAGGCAGGGGCGCCTTTTTTGTTATGCGGTGGGCATCTCTGGGCCGCACGCCCAAACCTGTTCAGCATGACGCGCTGGGAGGCGTAACGGACACAAACAGAAAGGCCGAGGATCGCTCCCCGGCCTTTCTGTTTTCTACTGATGCCGTGATCCGTCAGGCAGGCTTCAGCGCATTGGCCGCGCTCAAGACCGCGCGCACCGAGGCGGTGGCGATGTCATTGTCGAGGCCAACGCCCCAGACCGTCTGGCCATCGGGACCAACGGCCTCGATATAGGCCGCCGCCTTGGCTTCCGATCCGGCCGAGAGCGCATGTTCGGAATAATCCTTCACCGAAATCGCCACCCCGAAATGTTCGGCCAGCGTGGCGACCACCGAGGAGATCAACCCGTTGCCGCGCCCGGAGACGCTGCGTTCCTGGCCATCGACGCCGATTTTTCCGGCGAACACGCGGGTGCCGTCGGGCGCGCGTGCTTCCTCGTAATCGACCAGTTGCAGATGCTGGGGATCATTCACATGATAGACGCGCTGGAACACATCCCAGATGTCGCTGGCCACCAGTTCGCGGCCCAGTTGATCGGCCAGTTCCTGCACATGGCGGCTGAAATGCGCCTGCATCTTCTTGGGCAGCTTCAGGCCCTGATCCTGCTCCAGCACCCAGGCAAAACCACCCTTGCCGCTTTGCGAATTGACGCGGATGACGGCTTCATACGAGCGGCCCAGATCGGCCGGATCGATGGGCAGATAAGGCACCGCCCAGAGTTGGTCATTGCGCTTTTCCTGCGCGGCAAAGCCCTTCTTGATCGCGTCCTGATGGCTGCCGGAAAAGGCCGTAAACACCAGTTCGCCGCCATAGGGATGGCGTTCGGGCACGGGCAGCTGGTTGCAATATTCGACAGTCTGGATCACCTCGTCGATGTCCGAAAAATCCAGACCCGGCGAAACGCCCTGCGTGTACATGTTCATGGCCACGGTCACCAGGCAGCAGTTGCCGGTGCGCTCACCATTGCCGAACAGGCAGCCCTCGACGCGGTCCGCGCCCGCCATCAGGCCCAGTTCGGCCGCCGCCACGCCCGTGCCGCGATCATTATGCGTGTGCAGCGAGATCACCGCGCTTTCGCGATTGGGCAGGTTGCGGCAGAAATACTCGATCTGGTCGGCGTACACATTGGGCGTCGCGCATTCGACCGTCGCGGGCAGGTTCAGAATGATCGGGTTCTCCGGCGTGGGCTGGAGAATGTTCATCACGGCCTCGCAGCACTCGATGGAAAAATCCAGCTCGGCGGTGGAGAAAGTTTCGGGCGAATATTCAAACTGCCACTTGGTCTGCGGGAAACGCGCGGCATTGTCGCGCAGCAGCTTGGCGGCGTTTTCGGCGATGCCGCGCACCTGCGGCTTTTCCATGCCGAACACAACATTGCGCCACAGCGGCGAAACGGCGTTGTAAACATGGACGATGGCCGAATGAATGCCCGCCAGCGATTCAAACGAAGTCTTGATCAGATCCTCACGCGCCTGCGTCAGCACCTGAATCAGCACGTCATCGGGCACGCGGCCCTGATCGACCAGACCGCGAATGAAGTCATATTCGGTCGCGCCCGCGCTGGGGAAGCCGACCTCGATTTCCTTGAGGCCCACCTTGACCAGCAGGTCGAAGAAGCGGTTCTTCTTTTCCGCGCCCATCGGGTCGATCAGGCTCTGGTTGCCGTCGCGCAGGTCGGTCGAGAGCCAGCGGGGGGCTTTTTCGATCACCTTGGACGGCCAGGTGCGATCAGGGATGTTGATCTGCGGAAACGGACGATACTTGACCGAAGGGTCTTTCAGCATGGACATGTCAGGATCTCGTAAGGCTGGATATGCGACTTGAGGCTTGATGCTTGCTCCCTTGAGCGCCGCGCGCGCTCAACCGGCACGCCAGCTCACGCCCAAGGGCGGATAAGTCGCAGGGTAAGGTCCAGGTGAGCGATCATGGGGAAAGCCTATGACGCCATCGCGGCGCGAAGTAAAGTCTTGATTGCGCCGCGATGCGAAAGGCTCAAGCCCCGCCGCAGGCTTCGAACAGGCGGTCCACCGGCCCGGCGGGCAGGAACCACAGCACCGCCACCGCGCCCGCACAGGCAATGCCTGCCCATGGATGCCACAGGGCAAGGCCAAGGCCGGCCATATAGAGCAGCGTCGAGACCAGCCCTTTACGCATGCTGGTGCGGTAATAGGCCTCGGCAATCGGGGTGCGGTGGCCATGGCGGCGCACATCGGCCTGCAAGGGCAGATAACAGACCGCAGGCGTCAGCATCACGCCCAGATAGAGCATCGTGGCGTCTTTGCTGAAATGATGCTCGCCAAGATAGGCCGTGGCGAAAGGCACCAGCGAGAGCGTGAAGAGCAGCCCCATATTGTTCCACACCAGCCGGTTCGTGACCCGCGTGGCATGGGCCAGCAGACGGTGGTGGTTCACCCAATAGATCGCCACATAGGTGAAGCTGAGAACATAGGCGAGAAAGACCGGCCAGAGGCGGAGCAGGGGCTGCCAGCCTTCCTCGGCCGGAGCGTGGAGTTCGAGCACCATGATGGTGACGATGATCGCCAGCACGCCATCGGAAAAGGCCTCAATCCGCCCGATACTGCCGCGGCTTTCCAGTTCACTGTTGCTCATGGGGCCTCCGTTCGGTTTGCGGCGCGATCATGCACCACCCGGTCGAACCACGCCAGATAGGCATCGGCGCAAGGATCAGCCGCCAGACGCGCGATCAGCGGCCGCAGCAGCGCGGGCGAGGGGCGGGGCGCGCGCGCCACCGTCAGCAGGCCATGGGCCAGAGGATCGGGTTTGCGGCATGGCACGATCATGCCCGCATCGGGAATGGCCATGATGTCGCGCAGGAAATGCGAGCAATCGGTCGAAACCACCGGCACGCCATGGGCCAGCGCCTCGACTGCGACGGCGGGGCCGCCCTCAAACGTGCTGGAGACGAACAGCGCATCCGCCTCGGCCAGAAAGGGGTCGATGGCCGGGACATGGCCCATGAAACGCACCTGTTCGCCCAGCCCCATGCGGGCTGCCATCTTTTCCATGCGTGGGCGCAGATAGCCTTCGCCCAGCATGGTCAGCCGCGCGGGCGTGATCCGATTGAGCGCCGCGATGGTCTTGAGCGCCAGAGGTGCGTCCTTTTGCGGCTCAAACCGCCCGGCCCAGAGGATTTCCAGCCGGTCGCCGGTCGGGCGATGGGCGGTGGGATGATCGGCCAGAAAGACCGGGTCATAAAGCGTCGAGACATTCACCCATGGCGCGATGGCGCGGATCTCGGTCTCAAGGCCCGTGTTCATCGCGGCAAACCCGTCCAGATCGCCCGCAAAGCGGCGCAGCAGCCAGCGCACCGGCCCCGCCACGATGCCCTTGGGCACGGCGGGATTGGAAATCTTGGCCACCAGCGCGGCGGCACCACGTACTTTGGCCAAAGCCGGGATCAGCGGGAAATGGAAATTGCCCGGCAGGAAGATCACATCGGGCTTCAGGCGTTCGACATAGGGCGCCATTGCGGGGCCGAGTCGCAGGCGCGAGGTCAGGCTGCGCGGCAGCGGCGGGTCGAGTTCGACCACCGCAATGCGCGGATCGACCGTATCCTCAAGCCCCCCCATGCGCGCGCCACACAGGATCGTTACCCGCCGCCCACGGTCGATCCAGCGTCGCGCCATGCCAAGGGCGATACGTTCGGTGCCGCCCCGGTTGAAATCGTGGAAACAGATCAGGATATGGTCGGCGCGCATCGTCATCGCGCCAGCCATAAACAAGAAAGCGCGCCGGGCAAGGCTGCCGGGCGCGCTTCCGTGCGATCAGGAAGGAACGCTTAGTTCTTCGACTGATCAACCAGCTTGTTGGCGCCGATCCAGGGCATCATGGCGCGCAGCTTCGAACCGGTTTCCTCGATCTGGTGACGCTTGGCGGCGATGCGCGAAGCCTTCAGCTCGGGCTGGCCGGCGCGATTGTCGAGAACAAAGTTCTTCACGAAGCGGCCCGACTGGATGTCTTCCAGAACGCGCTTCATTTCCTTCTTCGTTTCTTCGGTGATGATGCGCGGGCCGGTCACGATGTCGCCATATTCGGCGGTGTTCGAGATCGAGTAACGCATGTTGGCGATGCCGCCTTCATACATCAGATCGACGATCAGCTTCAGTTCGTGGAGGCATTCGAAATAGGCCATTTCCGGCGCATAACCGGCTTCGACCAGCGTTTCAAAACCGGCCTGAACCAGCGCGGTGGTGCCGCCGCAAAGCACGGCCTGCTCGCCGAACAGGTCGGTTTCGCATTCTTCGCGGAAGTTGGTTTCGATGATGCCGCTGCGGCCGCCGCCAACGCCGCTGGCATAGGCCAGAGCGATGTCATGCGCGTTGCCGGTCACGTTCTGGTGGATGGCGACCAGGCAGGGCACGCCGCCGCCCTTCACATATTCGCCGCGCACGGTGTGGCCCGGACCCTTGGGGGCGATCATGATGACGTCGATGTCGGCGCGCGGCTCGATCAGGCCGAAGTGAACGTTGAGGCCATGCGCGAAAGCCAGCGCCGCGCCCGGCTTCAGGTTGGCGTGCAGGTCGGCGGCATAGATCGCGGCCTGATGCTCGTCGGGGGCCAGGATCATGAGAACGTCGGCCCATGCGGCGGCTTCAGCGTTCGAGAGCACCTTGAAGCCGGCGCCTTCGGCCTTGGCGGCCGAGGCCGAGCCGGGGCGCAGCGCGATGGCCACGTCCTTCACGCCCGAATCGCGCAGGTTCTGCGCATGGGCGTGGCCCTGCGAACCATAGCCGAGGATGGCGATCTTCTTGTTGACGATCAGGTTCAGATCGGCGTCGGCGTCGTAATAGACCTTCACAGCAATTCCCCTTGAATGCCCCCGCGCTTGGCGCTTTCAAAGGGGCCGGACAGGTGCCACCTGTCGGTGGCGGGTTTCAGATTTGGCGCGGCATCTGCATCAGACTGCCGCCCCGGTCAAGTTCAGGATTTCCGGGCGCGCCGGAGCCCCTTTTAAGATTTCCGCGTGCCGCGAACCATGCCCACCACACCCGTGCGGGCGGTTTCGACAAGGCCCAACTCGTTCATCAGGCTGACGAACATGTCGATCTTGTCGGGCGTGCCGGTCAGTTCGAAAATGAAGCTCTGCGTGGTGGTGTCGACCGGGCGCGCCCGGAATACATCGGCAAGGCGCAGCGCCTCAACCCGGTTCTCGCCCTTGCCGACCACCTTGACCAGCGCCAGCTCGCGCTCGACATAGGGGCCTTCCTCGGTCAGATCGATCACCTTGTGAACGGGCACAAGGCGGTCGAGCTGGGCATGGATCTGGTCGATCACATCGGGCGGGCCATGCGTCACGATGGTGATGCGGCTGGTCGAATGGTCCTCGGTGATTTCCGAGACGGTCAGGCTGTCGATATTATAGCCGCGCGCGGTGAACAGGCCCGCGATCTTGGCCAGAATGCCCGCCTCATTGTCGACCACCAGCATCAGGACATGGCGTTCCTCGGCGGCGTGCTTGATCTTCATCATCTCTCTCGCCCTCCTTACACCAGCGCCTTGGCTTCATCGTCGATGATCCCGGCCACATTGTCGCCATAGAGGATCATGTCGGTATGCGCCGCGCCCGAGGGGATCATCGGGAAGCAGTTGGTTTCCTTGTGAACACAGCAATCCACGATCACCGGACCGGGATGGTCGATCATCGCCTGAATGCCTGCGTCCAGTTCGGCCTCGTTCTGGATGCGGATGCCCTTCCAGCCATAGGCCTCGGCCAGCTTCACGAAATCGGGCAGCGAGTCCGAATAGCTGTTCGAATAACGGCTTTCATAGGTCAGTTCCTGCCACTGGCGGACCATGCCCATCCATTCGTTGTTCAAAATGAACACCTTGACCGGCAGGCGGTACTGCGTGGCGGTGCCCAGTTCCTGAATGTTCATCTGGATCGAGGCGTCACCGGCAATGTCGATCACCAGGCTGTCGGGATTGCCCAATTGCGCGCCGATGGCCGCGGGCAGGCCATAGCCCATCGTGCCCAGACCACCGCTCGTCAGCCACTTGTTGGGGCCGAAGAAGTGGAAATACTGCGCCGCCCACATCTGGTGCTGGCCGACCTCGGTGCTGATGACGGGATCGCGGTCCTTGGTCAGCTCGAACAGGCGCTCGATCGCATATTGCGGGGCGATCGTGCTGTTATAGCGCGGATAGGACAGGCTCTTCTTCGCCTTCCAGCCCTTCACACGCTCTTTCCACGCGGTCAGGTCCTGCGGCTTGCGGTTGCCCCACGCCTCGACCATCTGGCCCAGAACGGTCGCGCAATCGCCCACGATGGGCAGATCGACGCGGATGATCTTGTTGATGCTGGAACGGTCGATGTCGATGTGGATCTTGGTCGAATTGGGCGCAAAAGCGTCCAGACGGCCCGTCACGCGGTCATCCCAGCGCGCGCCGATGCAGACGATCAGGTCAGCCTGATTCATCGCCCAGTTGGCCTCATACGTGCCATGCATGCCCAACATGCCCAGCCAGTCGTCATGCCCTGCCGGAAACGCGCCCAGACCCATCAGCGTCGAGGTGACCGGCGCGCCGCTCAGCGCCTGAAGCTGGCGCAGCAGTTCGGATGCGCGGGGCCCCGAGTTGATCACGCCGCCGCCGGTATAGAGTACCGGCGCCTTGGCGTTGGCCAGCAGTTCAACCGCCTGCGCGATCTCGCTTTCGCTGCCCGCCATGCGCGGCTGATAGCGGTTGCGGCGCTGGACCGGGCCTTCGGGGAAATGGGCGGTGGCGATCTGGACATCCTTGGGGATGTCGATCACGACCGGGCCGGGGCGACCCGTCGTGGCGATCTGGAACGCCTCGTCGATCACCTTGGCCAGATCGGCCGGGTCCTTGACCAGATAATTGTGCTTGCAGCAATGGCGCGTGATGCCAACGGTGTCGGCTTCCTGAAACGCGTCCGAACCGATCAGCGGCGTACCGACCTGACCCGTGATGACCACCATCGGGATCGAATCGAGGAAAGCATCGGCAATGCCGGTGACGGCATTGGTTGCGCCGGGGCCGGATGTGACCAGCACCACCCCGGGCTTGCCGGTGGAGCGCGCATAGCCTTCGGCGGCATGGGCCGCGCCCGCTTCGTGGCGGACAAGGATGTGGCGCATGCGTGCATCGTTAAACAACGCGTCATAGATCGGCAGCACCGCGCCGCCCGGATAGCCGAATACGCATTCGACCCCCTGACGGGCAAGGCTTTCAACCAGAATTTGCGCACCGCTCAGCTCTTGGCTCACGGGAATCCATCCTTCTATCACAATGTTTGCGGCCACCGGCCCCGTATGGGGAGCGTGCTCACGACAATCGCGCGGCCATGGCCAAGCTTGGCCTGCTGCGCAAGAGGGGAAATGGTGCAAAACCGCGAAATTCAGCCATTTCGCAGGGTTTGACCCGACCTTGCCCCACCGGCACACAGGCGATTCCACGCCTGTCTATCGATGACGGCCCGGGCTCTAGGTGATGCAAAATGTCTCGTCAAGGATTAATCGTGAAATAAAATATCAAAATGACTTTTTAAGGCGACATTTGTGTGGCCCGCGCGGGGCCATTGCGCGGGCGGCTGGTGGCGAAACCATGTGTATTGGCGTTTGGCATATTGGCGCGTGGCCTGCGCGCCATCGGCAATCGCCTCGTCCAGTGTCATGTCTCCACGCAGATGCGCCGCGAGCGAGGCCACACCGATCGCCCGCATCACCGGCAGCGCAGGGTCCAGCCCGCGCGCCATCAGCACCTCGACCTCCTCCAGCGCGCCCTGCTCTACCATCAGCCCAAAGCGCCGGTCGCAGCGTTCATACAGCCAGTCGCGGTCGGGCAGCAGGATCAGCGGGGCCAGCGTGATGGCATCGCCAATCCCGCCCTCCAGCCTTTGCTGCCAATGGGCGAGGGTTTGCCCGGTGGAGCGCACCACCTCCAGCGCGCGATGGACGCGGGTGGTGTCATTGGCGTGCAATGCGGCGGCCCGTTCGGGGTCGAGGCGGCTCAGTTCCTCATGCGCCGCGCCCACAGGCATGGCGCGCACCGCCTCGCGCACTTCGGGCGCGATGTCGGGCACCGGCGCGATGCCATAGAGCAGCGTGCGCAGATAAAGTCCGGTGCCGCCCACCAGGATCGGCGTGATCCCGGCATCATGGGCCGCTGCGATCTCCCCGCGCGCGCGCGCCGCCCAATCGGCGGCCGAGCAGCTCTGCGCCCCATCCCACGCGCCATAGAGGCGGTGGGGGATTTCCGCCTGCTCCTGCGCCGAGGGCGCCGCCGAGAGAACCGGCAGGTCGGCATAGAGCTGTGCGCTGTCGGCATTGACGATGACGGCCCGCCGCCCGGATTTTTCCAGCGCGCGCGCAAGGCCCATGGCAATATCGCTCTTGCCGCTGGCGGTCGGGCCTGCAATGAGGCCGACCAAAGGGCGGGCTGACGGGCCTGTCGAGGAATGAAGGGATATTTCGGTGCTCATTGCGCGCGTATTAGCAGATTGCGGGGACCTGTCGGCAAGGATTGATACGTTGCTCGAGGCTTTGAGCGAAGGCGAGGCCTCGGCCGATGCGCGCGAACTGCCCGGCAATGTGTGGGAAGTCATTGTCGAAGGCGTGGCGCTGGAGGATCTGCGCGGGGCCATCGACACCCATGTGGGCGTCTCGGACGCGTTGATCGCGGATCATAAAATCCGCATTCCCAAACTGTTCATCTCGGACATGGATTCGACGATGATTTCGGCGGAATGCATCGATGAACTGGCCGATTTTGCCGGGATCAAGGATCGCGTGGCCGATATCACCGAGCGCGCCATGCGCGGCGAGCTGGACTTTGCCCAGGCGCTGACCGAGCGGGTCGGACTGCTCAAGGACTTGCCCGCTCAGGCGATTGCCGATTGCCTTGACCAACGCATCGCCCCGATGAAGGGCGCGAAGGTGCTGGTCGAAACGCTCAAGGCAAAGGGCTGCCGCACCGTGCTGGTGACGGGCGGCTTCCATCAGTTTGCCGATCCGGTGGCCGAGCAGCTTGGTTTTGAGCGCGTGGTGGCCAACCGCCTCGCTGTGGCCGATGGGCGACTGACCGGCGGGCTCGACGGCCCGATCTGCGACAGCGGCACCAAGAAGGCGACGCTGATCGAGGAAATGGCGGCGCTGGGCGAGGGGGCCGTGGCTCTGGCCACGGGCGATGGCGCCAATGACATCCCGATGATCGAGGCGGCGGCCTATGGCGTGGCCTTCGAGGCCAAGCCCAAGGCGCGCGCTGCGGCCAATGGCTGGGTGGATCGCGGGGATCTGACGGCGGTGTTGCGTTTGCTGGGCGTGGCGGAGAGCGATTGGGTTTTGGGCTAAGGGATTGATGCCTCCGGCGGGCAAAGGGTCTCGGACCCTTTGCAATCCCGTTACTGTCTTTGTCGCGTTCGGTATCGGCCTCGGTTGATCGGCGCGGCGTTTGAAAAATGAAAGCCTGCGGCGCGGAAACCTCAAGGGTTAAAGCGCCGCAGGCTTTTTCATTCACCCTATTGGGATGATGTGGTGGGCTGATCACAACCCCATAAAGGGATTGCAAAGGGCCGAGGCCCTTTGCCCGCCGGAGGCTAAAATCAGCCCTCCATCCAATCCTTAAAGAACGCCTCATTGGCCTTCTTCAGATCCGACACCAGCACGCCCGCCACATCCGCGCCGCCCACGGTGCCCAGACGCACCGCGCCTTCGAGCACGACATCACCCGCAGTGGTCACGACATAGCGCGACTGGTCCTCACCAAAGGCCTGCGCGGTGTTGAGCGTCACGTCGAGTCGCGCGCCGATGCCGCCCGCCATCGCCATTTCGGCCAGGGCCACCAGCAGGCCGCCATCCGAGATGTCATGCACAGCCGTGGCCACGCCATCGGCGATCAACTGGCGCACGGTTTCGCCATTGCGGCGTTCGACGTTCAGGTCCACGGCAGGGGCGGGGCCTTCCTCGCGCCCGGCCACTTCGCGCAGCCAGATCGACTGGCCCAGATGCGAGCCTTCCGGCCCGATCAGCCAGATCGCATCGCCAGCCTTCTTGAACTTCACGGTGGCCATCTTTTCGTGGTTCAGCATCAGGCCAACGCCGCCGATGGCGGGCGTGGGCAGAATGGCGCTGCCGCCGCCGGTGGCCTTCGATTCGTTATAGAGCGAGACGTTGCCCGACACGATGGGATAGTCCAGCGCGCGGCAGGCATCGCCCATGCCTTCGAGGCAGCCCACGATCTGACCCATGATTTCCGGGCGCTGCGGGTTGGCGAAGTTGAGGCAGTTGGTGATCGCCAGCGGCGTTGCGCCCACCGCGCAGATATTGCGCCACGTTTCGGCCACGGCCTGCTTGCCGCCCTCATACGGATCAACGAAGCAATAGCGCGGGGTGCAGTCGGTGCTGATGGCCAGCGCTTTGTCGGTGCCATGTACGCGCACCACGGCCGCATCGCCGCCCGATTTTTGCAGCGTATCGCCGCCGACCTGCGAATCGTATTGCTCGAAAATCCACTTGCGCGAGGCCAGATCGGGGCAACCGATCAGCTTGAGCAGATCCGCGCCGATGTCGGCGCTTTCGGCCACTGCGCCCAGCGGGGCGGGCTTGGGCGTGGGCACATGGGGGCGGTCATAGAGCGGCGCATCATCGGCCAGCGGATCGAGCGGAATGTCGCAGACCACTTCACCGTTGAATTCCAGCACCATATGGCCGGTGTCGGTCACTTCGCCGATCACGGCAAAGTCCAGTTCCCACTTCTTGAAGATCGCCTCGGCCATTGGCTCCTTGCCGGGCTTCAAGACCATGAGCATACGCTCCTGGCTTTCCGAGAGCATCATTTCATAGGGGGTCATGCCCTCTTCGCGGCAGGGAACATTGTTCATGTTCAACCGGATGCCCGCGCCGCCCTTGCTGGCCATTTCGACCGAGGAGGAGGTCAGGCCCGCCGCGCCCATGTCCTGAATGGCGACGATGGCGTCGGTGGCCATCAGTTCGAGGCAGGCCTCGATCAGCAGCTTTTCGGTGAAGGGGTCACCCACCTGCACGGTCGGGCGCTTTTCTTCCGACTTTTCGTCAAAGTCGGCGCTGGCCATGGTGGCGCCATGGATGCCGTCGCGGCCGGTCTTGGAGCCCACATAGACGATCGGGTTGCCCAGACCTGTGGCGGCGCAATAGAAAATCTTGTCGGTGTCGGCCACGCCCACGGTCATCGCGTTGACCAGAATGTTGCCGTCATAGGCCTTGTGGAAATTGGTTTCGCCGCCAACCGTGGGCACGCCCACGCAATTGCCATAGCCGCCGATCCCGGCCACCACGCCCTGCACCAGATGCTTCATCTTGGGATGATCAGGGCGGCCAAAGCGCAGCGCGTTCATGTTCGCCACCGGGCGGGCGCCCATGGTGAACACGTCGCGCAGAATGCCGCCTACGCCGGTCGCGGCGCCCTGATAGGGTTCGATATAGCTGGGGTGGTTGTGCGATTCCATCTTGAAGATGGCGGCCTGACCATCGCCAATGTCGATCACACCGGCGTTTTCGCCGGGGCCGCAGATGACCCAGGGCGCCTCGGTCGGCAGCTTTTTCAGGTGGATGCGGCTCGACTTGTACGAGCAGTGCTCCGACCACATGACCGAGAAAATGCCCAGTTCGACAAGGTTCGGTTCGCGTCCGAGCGCGTGGAGAACCTTGTCATATTCCTCCGGGCTAAGCCCGTGGGCGGCGACAACTTCGGGGGTGATCGTGCTGGCGGCGTTTGTCATGGCCGCGCCCTTAGCGCCATGGCAGGCAGATTTCCAGAGCGTATCGGTCGCACATGAACGTGTATAGTTGCACGATGCCCTTGGGGGAGCCTTGACCAGCCCGTGCAATTGGGGCCATGGCAATGTGCATGAGCCAAGAAATTGCAAGTTCGCCCGAGCTTTCCGGTCTTAGTTTCGAGGACGCCCTGCGCGCATTGGAAGATGTCGTGCGGCGGCTGGAGGGCGGCGAAGTGCCGCTTGATGAATCAATCACTTTGTATGAGCGCGGCGAATCGCTGCGCAAGGCCTGTCAGGCCCGGCTGGATTCGGCGCAGGCGCGCATCGAGCGCATCGTGGCCGGACCCGATGGCGCGCCCGCCGGTCTGCGCCCGCTCGACGAACAATAAGGGGAAGGGGCAAGCCATGGCTGTTGTGACCGATAATCTGTTGGCTCAGGGGCTGAAAAGCATCCAGGCCGATATTGACGCTGCTTTCGATTCGCTGCTGCCGGTTCCTGAGGACCCGCGCGCGCGCCTGTTCGAGGCGATGCGCTATGCCGTAATCGGCGGGGGCAAGCGGGTGCGGCCCTTGCTGGTGGCGGCGGTGGCCGAGATGTATGGGGTGGACCGGAATGCGGCGGTGCGTGTGGGGGCGGCCATCGAATCGGTTCATGTCTATTCGCTGATCCACGATGATCTGCCGTGTATGGACAATGACGCGCTGCGCCATGGCAAGCCCACGCTGCATCTGGCCTTTGACGAGGCGACGGCGGTGCTGGCGGGCGATGCGCTGCAGTGTTTTGCCTTTGAACTGCTGGCCGATGTGGCCACCAGCGGCGATCCCTTTGTGCGGGTCGAACTGGTGACGACGCTGGCCACGGCCAGCGGCCACAACGGCATGGCGGGCGGCCAGATGATGGATATCGCCGCCGAAACCGCCAGCTTCGATCTGGCCACGGTCACGCGGCTGCAGCAGCTCAAGACCGGGGCCCTGCTGGGCGCGGCGGTCGAACTGGGCGCGATTCTGGGCAAGGTGCCGCCCGAAGGCCGTCGCCATCTGCGCGCCTATGCCCGCGATATCGGCCTTGCGTTCCAGATCGTGGACGATCTGCTGGATCATGAGGGTGATGCAGCGTTGGCTGGCAAGGCTTTGCGCAAGGACGCCGAGGCGGGCAAGGAAACCTTCGTCTCGCTGCTGGGCGCCGAGCGCGCGCGCGAACAGGCGCGGCTGCTGATCGATCAGGCCATTGCCCATCTGGCAAGCCATGGTCCCGAGGCCGACCTGCTGCGCGCACTGGCCCGTTTTATCGTTGAGCGTGATCGTTAATAGGCTGGACCGGTTGCTTCTCCGGCTTTACGCATAAGGCAATCTTAGGCCGGGGGAGCGCAGGGGTCAGGCATGGCAAATATACTTGATGGCGTCACCGAGCGGGTCGGCGTCTATCCCGGCACGTTCGATCCGATCACGCTGGGCCATGCCGACATCATCCGGCGCGGGGCAAAGCTGGTGGATCGGCTGATTATCGGCGTGACCACCAATCCCTCGAAAAACCCTTTGTTCGCCCCCGAAGAGCGGATGGCCATGGTCACGCGCGAAGTGGCGGATATGGGTCTGGATAATGTCAGCGTGGTGGGCTTCAATGCGTTGCTGATGAAATTTGCCGAGAGGCAGGGGGCCAGCGTGATCCTGCGCGGCCTGCGCGCGGTGGCCGATTTCGAATATGAATATCAGATGGCGGGCATGAACCAGCAGTTGAACGCCGGGATCGAGACGGTGTTTCTGATGGCCGATGTCTCGTTGCAGCCCATCGCCAGCAAACTGGTCAAGGAAATCGCGCTGTTCGGCGGCGAAATCGCCAAATTCGTCAGCCCCGCCGTGCGCGCCGATGTCATGGCGCGTATTGATAAAGTCGGGCGAATGGGAGACGATGGATGAGCCGTGCCGAATTTTCGGTGACTGGTTCATTGCCACGACAGCCTTGGCGGTCTATCGCCGCCGCAATTGGTCCCAAGCCGGGCCTTGGGTGCCATACTTGCAAGAGAGCCGCATGAAACGTCCTGATTTCGCCAAAACCGCGCTTGCTGTGCTGCTGGGCGCGGCGATGCTGTCCACCGGGGCCTGCGCCCGCCATCAAGACAAGACGCCCAAGCTGGCCAATCTGAAGGCTGAGGCGGCGCTGCCTGCGGCGAACCTGTCGGCCAAGGTCGATCAGGACATCTCGCATGATCCCGACAATGTGCTGCTGCTCGATCTGTCGAACGGCGGCCGGGTGGCGATCCGTCTGATGCCGAAATGGGCGCCTCATCATGTTGAGCGTATCAAGACACTGACCCGGCAGGGTTTTTATGACGGCATCATCTTTCACCGCGTGATCGAAGGCTTTATGGCCCAGACGGGCGACCCGACGGGCACGGGCGCGGGCGGATCGAAGCTGCCGGACCTCAAGGCCGAATTCAATTCGATCCCGCATGTGCGCGGCTCGGTGTCGATGGCGCGCACCAATGAGCCGGACACCGCCAACAGCCAGTTCTTTATCGTGTTTTATCCGCGCTTTGCGCTGGACAAGCGCTATACGAACTTTGGCCGCGTGATTGCGGGCATGGATATCGTCGATGCCATCGTGCGCGGCGAGCCGCCCAGCAACCCGACCAAGATCCTGCAGGCCTCGATTGCATCGGACAACAAGCCGCGCCCGGTGATCACCGCGCCGACGGCTGCGCCCAAGATCAGCATTGATCAGTTGAACAACTCGCGTTCGAACTGAGGCTGTTTTGCGCGTCGATCTGTTCGATTTCGTCCTGCCGCCTGAAAATATCGCGCTGAGGCCCGTGTCTCCGCGCGATTCGGCGCGTATGCTGTTGGCCGGGCCCATCGGCGATTTTGGTGAGCATCGCGTGCGCGACCTGCCGCAATTGCTGCGCGCGGGCGATGTGCTTGTGTTCAACGATACGCGCGTGATCCCGGCCCAGTTGGAGGGCACGCGGGGCGAGGCGCGGATCGGCGCGACGCTGCACAAGCGTATCGACCTTCGCCGTTGGCAGGCCTTTGTCCGCAATGGCAAGCGCCTGCGCGAGGGCGATGTGATCACCTTCCCTGAGCAGGTTGCTGCAACGGCCGAGGCGCGCCATGCGGATGGCAGCTGGACATTGGCCTTCCATGGTGATGAGCCGGTCGAGGTCTTGCTGGAGCGCGCCGGGCGGATGCCCCTGCCGCCCTATATCGCGGGCAAGCGGCCGACCGATGAGGCCGACAAGCGCGATTATCAGACGATGTTTGCGCAAAAGGACGGCGCGGTGGCCGCTCCCACGGCGGCGCTGCATTTCACCCCCGACCTGATCGCGGGCCTTGATGCCGCTGGCATTGCGCGCGAATTTCTCACGCTCCATGTTGGCGCGGGCACGTTCCTGCCGGTCAAGGCCGATGACACCACCGACCATCAGATGCACGCCGAATGGGGCACGATCAGCCCCGAGGCCGCCGAGCGCCTGAACGCCGCGCGCCGCGCCGGGGGGCGGGTGATCGCGGTGGGCACGACCTCGTTGCGCCTGCTCGAATCGGCTTGCGGAGAGGATGGGGTGATCCGGCCTTTCAGCGGGGACACGTCGATCTTCATCACACCGGGCTATCGCTTCCGCGCGATTGACGGGCTGATGACCAATTTCCACCTGCCCAAATCCACCCTCTTCATGCTGGTTTCGGCGCTGATGGGGCTGGATCGGATGCAGGCGGTTTATGCCCATGCCATCGCCACGGGCTATCGGTTCTATTCCTATGGCGATTCCAGCCTGCTTCTGCCGCGGGGCTAGAGCGGGGGGACGAATTGCGGCTTGCCTTGGTGCGCCGCCTCGGCCAGTTTCGCGTCCGGATCGTTGAAAGACCGAACGGATAGGAACGCGGATATGAAAAAGACAATCGGGATCGCAAGCCTGCTGGCCATGATCGCCTCACCCGCTCTGGCGCAGGCGCCGACGGTCGATGAAGCGTCGCAAAAGCTGGCCGAATGCGTGACCACCAAGGCCACCGCCGAGGACAAAACCGCCCTGTCCAAATGGGCGGCGGTCGAGATCGCCGCGTCATCTCCGGCGGCGGGCGTGGTCACGGTGGATGCCGAAAAGAAGGCGGCGCTCGACAAGGATGTGGCAAAAATCTTCACCCGGCTGGTGGTGATGGATTGCTATGATGTGGCCAAGCCATTGGCCAAGCAGGGCAGCGCGCAGATGTTCCGCGCCGCAGGCGCCGCCTTCTGGCGCTTTGCCATCCGTGAACTTTCGGCCACGCCCGGTGTGGCCAGCGGCATTGTGCGCAGCTATGTTTCGCAGATCAATCAGCAGGATTTCATCCGCCTGATCCAGCAGTAAACCCCTTGGGCAGGGTCAACCCGCGAACCAGCCCCAGACCAGCTTGGCGGTCAGCGACAGGCTGACCGTCACAAGCAGCGGGCGGATGAATTTCGCGCCCAGCCTTGTGGCCATATGTGATCCCGCCCAGGCCCCGGTCATCGAGCCGAGCGCCATGCACAGGCCCAGCGCCACCCAAATCTGCCCTCCTAACGCAAACACCGTCAGCGAGGCCAGATTGCTGGTCAGGTTGAACAATTTGGTCAGGCCGGTGGCCCGCGTCAGGCCAAAACCGCGCAGCGAAACCAGCGTGACGGCAAAGAACTGGCCCGTGCCGGGGCCAAAGAAGCCGTCGTAAAAGCCGATACCTCCGGCGATGGGCAGATAGGCTTTCTCGGTGATCTTCGCCTCGCCTTCGTGGTCATGCATCTTGGGGCTGAGCAGCGTGTAGGCCGCCATGACGATCAGCAGAACCGGGACCAGCAGTTTGAGCAGGCCCGGACTGATCCGCTGAACCGCCCAGGCCCCAAGCGCGGCCCCCGCCAGCACGAAAAGCACCGCAGGCAGATTGGGCCGCAGTTGAAACAGGCCTGCCCGGTGATAGCGCCATGTCGCCAGAGCCGTGCCGCTGCAGGATTGCAGCTTGTTCGTGCCCAGCACCATCGCCGGGGGCAGGCCCGCATAGATCAGCGCGGGCACCGTAATCAGCCCGCCGCCCCCCGCCACCGCATCGACAAAACCCGCCAGCGCCGCCACCCCGGTCAGCGCAGGATACATCGGGTCGATGGTCACTTGGCGGCCTCGCGGGCGAGGGTGGTGTTCAAACGGTCCTCGAACCGGGCGACGGTGGCGGCGCAGGCCCCCTTGTCCTCCCAATTCACACTGCCGGGCGCGCGCATCGCGGCGGCCACCTTGTCATCGGTCTGGCCGTGTTCGGGATGGCCCGTGATCAGATAGTCGCAGGCAAAGGCCCGCGCCTTGGCAAAAGACTGGCGGAAGGAGGCGACCACGGCGGCATGTTCGGACGCGGAAAAACGATAGGTGTCGGCCGCTGTGGCGCTCAGGCTGGCCATGAAGACCATGGCGCGGCATTCGGGTTTTGCCCCTGCTTTGGGCGCGCAGGACCGCCATGTCCAACTGGTAGATCCGGCGGTATGGCCGGGGGTGAACCGCGCGGTGATCACGGTGTCGCCCAGCTTGATCTGGCCGCCGTCGCGGATCGCGCGCAGGCGCGTGGGGGCCGGAAACGGCTTGAGATCGCCATTTTGCGGGTCCTCGACCCCGGTTTGCCCCTTGCGCAGCGCGGCCACCGTATAGGGGCTGGCGATTACGGTCGCGCCCGTATCGCGCGCCAGCGCCGCCACGCCGCCCGCATGGTCGAAATGCGCCTCGGTGACGAGGATGTAGCGCACATCCGAGGGCTTGTGGCCAAGGCTGCGGATCTGGGCTTTCAACTGCGGCTCGAATTGCGGCAGACCCGCGTCGATCACCACCAGCCCCGCGCCCGTGTCGATCACCGCCGTGTTGAGATGGACCGAGCCTGTCATCCACACTTTGCCATAGATGGGGATCGGGGCGCGCGGCTGCATCCAGCGGTCGGTATAGCTGGTGGTGATCGGGCGGGTCAGCGGATCATCCTTGGCCGAAGCGGGGGCGGCCAAAGCGGGGGGGGCCAGAAGGGCGAGAAGCAGGGCGGCTTGTTTCATGCGGGTCACGCTAGCGGCGGGGCGCGCCCGCGTCCAGATTGCGGGCCAATTGCAGGCCTTCGCTTTTCGGCGTAAGGCGCGGCCCCATGACCCGTTTTCAATTCAACATCCACGCGCGCGACGGCAAGGCGCGCACCGGCACCATCCAGATGCAGCGCGGCGAAATCCGCACGCCAGCCTTCATGCCCGTGGGCACGGCGGCGACAGTCAAGGCGATGAAGCCGGAAACGGTGCGCTCGATCGGGGCCGACATCATTCTGGGCAACACCTATCACCTGATGCTGCGCCCCGGCGCAGAGCGGGTGGCGCGGCTGGGCGGTTTGCACAAATTCATGAACTGGGACCGCCCGATCCTGACCGACAGTGGCGGTTATCAGGTGATGAGCCTGTCGGATCTGCGCAAGATCACCGAGGAGGGCGTGACCTTTGCCAGCCACATCGATGGTTCGCGCCACAATCTGACGCCCGAACGCAGCATGGAAATCCAGCGCCTGCTGGGCAGCGACATCGTCATGGCGTTTGACGAATGCCCCCGCGCCGATCAGCCCAAGGAGGTGATCGAGCGCTCGATGCTGATGTCGATGCGCTGGGCGAAGCGCAGCCGCGAGGGCTTCGATTCGGGTGAGGAGCATGCCGCGCGCTCGGCGCTGTTCGGCATCCAGCAGGGCGGGCTGAACCTGGATCTGCGCTCGATTTCTGCGGGCAAATTGCAGGAGATCGGTTTCGACGGCTATGCCATCGGCGGGCTGGCCGTGGGCGAGGGGCAGGAGGCGATGTTCGCCACGCTGGATTTCGCACCGGGCCAATTGCCTGATGACAAGCCGCGTTACCTGATGGGCGTGGGTAAGCCGGACGATCTGGTGGGGGCGGTCGAGCGCGGGGTCGATATGTTCGACTGCGTGCTGCCGAGCCGCTCGGGCCGCAATGGGCAGGCCTTTACGTGGAGCGGGCCGCTGAATATCCGCAACGCGAAACACGCCGAGGATACCGGGCCGATTGACGAGGATTGCACCTGCTCGGTCTGCGCGACCTACAGCCGGGCCTACCTGCACCATCTGAACAAGGCGGGCGAGATTTTGGGCGCGATGCTGATGACCGAGCATAATCTGGCCTTTTATCAGCAATTGATGGCGGGTATGCGCGCCGCGATTGCCGAGGGACGATTTGCCGCCTTTGCCTCGGCATTTCGCGCGCGATATTTCGCGCGATAAAGGTCTGATGGCGAATTTCTTGACCTGATGGCAAAACAGGCGCTCTATTCACCCATGGCCTGATCGGGGGATTTGCCATGGGTGAGACAAGCGGCGACTTTCTGATCCGTTATCTTCAGAAAAGGCAAAGTCTGGACGAGGATGCCCTGCGCATGGCCTTGGCGCAGGATGTCCACATCAAGCAATGGTCCTATGGCTGGCTGAACAAGGTCTTCTTTGTTCTAGCCATGCTGCTTTCCGTGGCGGTGATGGTCTGGCCCCTGTTGGCGGTGACGATCAATGCGCGCGGGGTGGATGCCGCCGTGGCCCAGACCGTGGTGACCGCGCTTGATGGCTTTGCGATCTATTTTTATCAGTTTTACAAGAAGCGGCAGGTTCTGACCGAGAACCTCCTGCGGCGCATCGTGTTTTCCGACATGCCGGTGGCCAGGCTGGCCGATGCGGTGATTGAGGAGATGAGCCGGATCGACCAGGGCTTTGGCTTTCCCGCAGGCAAGAAGGACACGCCGGGAGAAGACCATAGCCCCACCCCTCAAAAGCCCAGATCGCCCAAACCGGGGGCGGTACAGGCCTCATCGCCCCGCGTCAGGCCCGCGCCGCGCAAAATGGTCCCTGTCCGCGAAACTCTCCCCGATCCGCAGCCCTGATTAGCCTGCCGTCGCGACGACCTGCCCGTCGGGCATCAGCACTTCGAGCCGCGTTCCCAGATAGCTGGAGAACTGCCCGCTTTTTTCCGCCATGAATCCCGCGCCGATCTTGAAGGCGAAGCGCTGCGCCGTGGCGAGATCGGGATACCATTTGCCCACGCGGTGGGCGGTGACATAACGATAGAGCTTGTTCATGACATCGATACGATTCTGATTTGCATTGGTTCCGTTCATCGCGGTGAAATGACGGACCAAGGCGACGATCTGATGACAGAAACGAGCCGGAAAAGCTTTGTTGCGAAAAAGAAAAAGGGCGGAAAGCCGAAGCTCTCCACCCTCTGTCTGTTCCGCGAGGAAACGTGAATTAGCGCGAATAGAATTCGACGACCAGATTCGGTTCCATCTTCACCGGATAGGGCACTTCGTCGAGCGTCGGAACGCGCACGAAGGTCACCTTGTCGGCGTCCTGCGACACATAGTCGGGCACTTCGCGCTCGGGCAGAGCCTGGGCTTCAGCGATGAGGGCCATTTCCTTGGCCTTCTTGCCGAGGCTGATCACGTCGCCGGGGCGAACGCGACGCGAGGCGATGTTGCACTTCACGCCGTTCACATAGATGTGACCGTGCGAAACGACCTGACGGGCCGAGAAGATGGTGGGGGCGAACTTCGAGCGATAGACCACCGCGTCCAGACGCTGTTCGAGCAGGCCGATCAGGTTCTGACCGGTGTCGCCCTTCATGCGCGAGGCTTCCTGATAGGTGCGCTTGAACTGCTTTTCGGTGATGTCGCCATAGTAGCCCTTGAGCTTCTGCTTGGCGCGCAGCTGGATACCGAAGTCTGAGATCTTGCTCTTGCGGCGCTGGCCGTGCTGGCCGGGGCCATACGAGCGACGGTTCACCGACGACTTGGGACGGCCCCAGATGTTTTCGCCAAGGCGGCGGTCAATCTTGTACTTCGAGGCGTGACGCTTCGACATAGTCTTCCTTACATTTGCTTCATGGCGCAGGGCGGAATGCCTCGTGCCTTCTGTTGCCGACCGTGATGATCGACAGGTTCCGGCGCGCACCCTGATGCGATTTTGGCATCAGGCGGCCACTGCTTCACCGGACATGCAGGGCCAATGGAATACGGCGCCGGGTGGGCGCCATCCTTGTGAAGGGGCGCCCTTGGCGGGAATGACGGATTTTGTCAATCCCCCGTGTTGCCGGATTCGTCTTCGGCTTTGGCAACGGGCCTGGCGCGGGGCGGCGGCGGCACGCCCGGTTCGCGCATCAGCGTGGAAAGGACGCCGCGCATCGTGCGGATTTCCAGATGGTTCCACGCCGGTTTGGTCAGCATGTTGCGAAGTGTGCGCCGCGTGGTGTCGGCCCGCGCTTCGGGAAAATAATAGCCGCGCGGGGCCAGCAGGCCCTCGAAATGCGCGATCAGCCCTTCCAGCTCCTCCTGCGGGGCAGGGGGCAGGATCTCCTCAACCGGGGGCTGTTCAAGCGCGACACCCTTGGACCATTCATAGGCGCACAAAATCACCGCCTGCGCCAGATTGAGCGAGCCGAATTCGGGGTTGATCGGCACGGTGATGATCGCGCGGGCCAGCGCCACATCGTCCGTTTCCAAACCCGAGCGTTCGGGGCCGAAAATGATTGCGCTGCGCCCCGGCTGGGCGTGGATTTCGCGCGTGGCGGCCTCGGGCGTCAGCACCGGCTTGGTCACGCCGCGCTTGCGCACCGTCGTGGCATAGACATGCGGGCAATCGGCCACCGCCTCGGCCAGTGTTTCAAACACCTTGGCCTGTTCCAGCACTATGTCGGCGCCAGCGGCCGCGGGGCCCGCGCTGGGGTTGGGCCAGCCATCGCGGGGGCTGACCAGCCGCATTTCGACAAGGCCGAAATTGAGCATGGCGCGCGCCGCCTTGCCGATATTCTCGCCCAGTTGCGGGCGGACGAGGACGATAACAGGTTTCATTTCTTATGCCCCGCATCGCGCACGTTGCCGGCAAATTCCTCGAAATCGCGCGCCTCGGAAAAGTCGCGATAGACGCTGGCAAAGCGGATATAGGCTACGCTGTCCAATGCGCGCAGCCCTTCCATCACCATTTCGCCAATCGCCTTGGACGGCACTTCGCTGTCGCCCAGCGTTTCGATCTGGCGCTGGATGCCCGAAACGAGCTGGTCCAGACGCTCCTGCGCAATGCCCCGCTTGCGGCATGCCAGCGCGACCGACTGCTCGATCTTTGAACGGTCGAACGGCTCGCGCTGGTCATTGCTTTTCACCACGGTGATTTCGCGCAATTGCACCCGTTCAAACGTGGTGAAACGCGCGCCGCAGCCCTCGCACTGTCGGCGCCGACGGATGGACGTATTGTCCTCCGTCGGGCGCGAATCTTTCACCTGCGTATTGTCACAGGCGCAGAACGGACAGCGCAAGGATCAGTAGCCCAGCTTGGGATAGATCGGGAAGCGGGCGCACATTTCGGCGACTTCGGCGGCCACGCGGGCTTCGACCTGCGCATCGCCCTCGGGGCCGTTTTTGCGAAGGCCGTCAACCACTTGCGCGATCCACTTGCCGATCTGGGTGAACTCTTCCTCACGGAAACCACGCGTGGTCCCGGCGGGCGTGCCCAGACGGATGCCGCTGGTCAGCAAGGGCTTTTCATCGTCGAAGGGGATCGAGTTCTTGTTGCAGGTGATGCTGGCGCGGTCCAAAGCCTTTTCCGCATGCTTGCCCTTGGCGCCATAGGGGCGCAGGTCGACCAGCATCAGGTGGTTGTCGGTGCCGCCCGACACGATGCCCAGACCTTCGGCCTGAAGCGATGCGGCCAGCGCCTTGGCGTTCGCCTTGATCTGGGCCGCATAGGCCTTGAACGAAGGCTGGAGCGCCTCACCAAAAGCAACCGCCTTGGCCGCGATGATGTGCATCAGCGGGCCGCCCTGAAGGCCGGGGAAGATCGCCGAGTTCAGCTTCTTGGCAATGGCTTCGTCGTTCGAGAGGATGATGCCCGAACGCGGGCCACGCAGGCTCTTGTGCGTGGTGGTGGTGGTCACATGGGCGAAAGGCACCGGCGAGGGATGTGCGCCGCCCGCGACCAGACCCGAAATGTGGCTCATGTCGGCCAGCAGATAAGCGCCGACCTCATCGGCAATCGCGCGGAAACCGGCCCAGTCCCATTCACGCGAATAGGCCGTGCCGCCGCAGACGATCAGCTTGGGCTTGCATTCGCGGGCGATGCGGGCCACCTCGTCCATGTCGATGAGCTGGTTGTCCTCGCGCACGCCATAGGGCACCACGTTGAACCACTTGCCGCTCATGTTCACGGGGCTGCCGTGGGTGAGGTGGCCGCCCGAGTTCAGGTCCAGACCCATGAACGTGTCGCCCGGCGTCAACAGCGCGAGGAACACGGCCTGGTTCATCTGGCTGCCCGAATTGGGCTGCACATTGGCGAAAGCGGCGCCGAACAATTCCTTGGCGCGATCGATGGCGATCTGCTCGATCTCATCCACATATTCGCAGCCGCCATAATAGCGACGGCCCGGATAGCCTTCGGCATACTTGTTGGTCAGGATCGAACCGGCGGCTTCAAGCACCGCGGTCGAGCAGATGTTTTCCGATGCGATCAGCTCGATCTTGTCCTGCTGACGGCCCAGTTCCTTGTTGATCCAGCCAGCGATCACGGGATCGCGATCAGACAGCGTGCCGGTGAAGAAATCGTCGGGGCGAATGTCGGTCATGGTGGCTTGTCCTTTTGGGGATCAGAAGGTGGGGTTGGTCAGCTTTTCGACGCGGCCGGTGTGGCGGCCGCCGCCGAATTGCGCGCTCAGGAATGCGGTGAGGCAGGCCTTGGCCATGTCGACGCCGGTCAGGCGCGCGCCCATGGCGATGGCATTGGCATTGTTATGCTCGCGTGCCAGCGCGGCCGAGAGCGGTTCGCCCACCAGCGCGCAGCGCAGCGCGGGGTGGCGGTTGACGGCAATGGAAATGCCGATGCCGCTGCCGCACAGGGCCACGCCATATTCCGCTTCGCCCGATGCCACCGCCTCGGCCAGCTTGTAGCCATAGTCGGGATAGTCCACCCGGTCCTCGGTGGCCGGGCCAAGGTCGTTAACCTCATGGCCCTCGTCGCGCAGAAACTGGGCGAGTTCGGCCTTGAGGCCGACGGCGGCATGGTCGGAAGCGATAGCGATTTTCATGGGTCTGGCTCATTCCCGCAGAGTCGTCTTGGCGGCTCCTTAGGCGTCAAAGCGCGCCATGGCCACCCCCAACGGGGGGCAAAAGCGGCAGTTTTGCTATGGCCGTGGCCCGTTTGCGCCATGGCGGCATGTTTGGCGCCGCCATCCATCACATTTCAACGAAAAAGGGCGCGATTCCCAATAGAATCGCGCCCTTTTGCATCAAGATTTCCGCAATTATTGGTCGAGGAACGACCGCATCTTGCGTGACCGGCTCGGGTGCTTGAGTTTGCGCAGCGCCTTGGCTTCGATCTGGCGGATACGTTCGCGCGTGACCGAGAACTGCTGGCCCACTTCTTCCAAAGTGTGGTCAGTGTTCATGCCGATGCCGAAGCGCATACGCAGCACGCGTTCTTCGCGCGGCGTCAGCGATGCCAGCACGCGGGTGACGGTTTCCTTCAGGTTGGACTGGATCGCGGCATCGACGGGGATGATCGCGTTCTTGTCCTCGATGAAATCGCCCAGATGCGAATCTTCCTCGTCGCCGATCGGCGTTTCAAGGCTGATCGGCTCCTTGGCGATCTTCATCACCTTGCGCACCTTTTCGAGCGGCATGCTCAGGCGCTCGGCCATTTCCTCGGGCGTGGGCTCGCGGCCCTGCTCGTGCAGGAACTGGCGGCTGGTGCGCACCAGCTTGTTGATCGTTTCGATCATATGCACCGGGATACGGATCGTGCGCGCCTGATCCGCGATGGAGCGGGTAATGGCCTGACGGATCCACCAGGTGGCATAGGTGCTGAACTTATAACCGCGGCGATATTCGAACTTGTCCACCGCCTTCATCAGGCCGATGTTGCCTTCCTGAATAAGATCAAGGAATTGCAGGCCCCGGTTCGTGTATTTCTTGGCAATCGAGATCACGAGGCGAAGGTTGGCTTCGACCATTTCCTTCTTGGCGATACGGGCCTCGCGTTCGCCCTTTTGCACCATGTTCACGATGCGGCGGAATTCGGGCAGGCTCATGCCGGTCTGGCTGGCGATGTCCGAAACCTCGGCGCGGATGCGCTCGACCGCATCGCCCTCATTGAGCGCAAAGGCCGCCCACTTCTTGTCCTTGCCCTGCACGCTGGCCAGCCAGTTGTCGTCCAGTTCGCGCCCGACATAGGCCTCAAGGAAGTCCTTGCGGCTGACCTTGTGGCGCTCGGCCAGACGCAGCATCTGGCCGCCCAGCGCGGTCAGGCGGCGGTTGAAGGCGTAGAGATTGTCGACCAGATATTCGATTTTCTGGCCATGGAACTGCACGCTTTCGACCTCGGCGGTCAGGTCTTCGCGCAGCTGCTGATAGGCGCGCTCCTTGTCCGCCGGATAATCATTGCCCACCGCCATGAAGTCGAGGCGCTCGGCCTGCGCCTTTTCAAAGCTGTAGAACAGGTCGGTGATGCGGGCGAACTTCTCAAGCGCTTCGGGCTTGAGCTGCGCTTCCATCTGGGCGAGCGAAAGAGTGTTGTCCTCTTCCTCTTCCTCGACCGGGCGCTTGGCGCGGCGCTCGATGCCGTCCTCATCGTCCTCGTCGGCGGATTCCTCCTCCTCGATGTCCTCTTCCTCCTTGAAGGAAGGGCCGGCGGTGGCTTCGGAAATCTCGCCATCGGCTTCTTCGCCGTCTTCGGACAGGTTTTCCGGCTGCGGCTCTTTCGACAGCATGGCGTCGAGATCGAGGATCTCGCGCAGCTGCATTTCGCCGTTGTTGAGCGCTTCGGACCACTGGATGATGGCGTGGAAGGTGATCGGGCTTTCGCACAGGCCCAGGATCATCGTGTCGCGGCCGGCCTCGATCCGCTTGGCGATGGCGATTTCGCCCTCGCGGCTCAGCAGTTCAACCGCACCCATTTCGCGCAGGTACATGCGCACAGGGTCATCGGTCCGCTCGACCGTTTCCTTCTTCTTTTCAACCGCGGGCCGGTCGGCCAGCATCGCGTCCGAATCTTCGACATCGTCGGCCGCGTTGTCATCCTGCTCGACGGCATCTTCATCGCTTTCCACGATGTTGACGCCCATCTCGCTGATGGCGGCCATGATGTCCTCGATCTGGTCGTTCGAGAACTGGTCCTGAGGCAGCGCCTCGTTCAATTCGTCATAGGTGATGATGCCGCGACGCTTGGCGCGGGCAATCAGCTTCTTGATCGAGGCTTCATTGAGGTCGATCAGGGGAGCGTCGCCGCCTTCGCCCTTGCCGCCGTCCGACATGTCCGCGCCAGAAATCTCTTCGTCCATCCTATACGCCATCTAGAGGTGCGCGGCATCGGGCGATGCCGCCGCAGCATTATCCTGTGCAACCGCCATTTGGCCGAGTCGCGCCTTCAAATCCAGCTCTCTTTTTTCCAAATCGCGCAAACGCGCCAACAATCTCTGCTGTTCTGCCCAACTTTCCTCGGTCACCTCGCCGCTTTCGCGGGTTTGGGCCAGTGCTGCCTCCACCATCGGCTTTTCCGCCAGCACACAGAGCACATCGGACAATTGGGTTTTCGCGCCTTCCCCCGATTCGCAAAGGAAGGCAAATCCCATGCCGGGACGTGCGGTGGTGTCGGGAGGCGTTAAGCCTTTCGCGGCCAAGATGGTGCCGATGGCGGCGCTTTCAAGGGGGGCGCCATCATCGAGCGCATCAAGAAGTGCATCGCATCGCGCATCCTCCTGCGCCAGACGTGCCAGCAGGCCGGCATGGCGGGCGATTTCGCCGGGCATACGGATCAGGCCCGCCAGCACCGCCTCGATCGTGGCCGCACGGAACGGGTTGGCGGGGCGCTGCAACCTTTGCGTGGTTTCCTCGTGGGGCAGGGGCGGGGGCATGTCGCGCCCGAACCGCCCGCCGCGCTGTTGGCGTGCAATGGGCTGGCGCGGTTGCCATGGCGCGCGATTGTCCTCGCGCCGGGGAAAGGCGAAGGCGGAAAAGCGTTCGAGCAATTCGCGGCGATAGAGCGCCTTGATGTCATTGTCGGCAATCGTGTCGACATGGGCCATCAGCCGCGCCTTCAGCCCCGCCTTTTCTTCGGGGCTGTTGGTGGGCGCGGCATCGACTTCATGCGCCCACAGGGTTTCGAGCAGGCTTTGTGCGCTCGCCAGCGCTTCTTCCATCGCGCCGGGGCCGCGCGCCTTGATCAGTTCGTCCGGGTCCTGCCCCTGAGGCATACGCACGATGCGCAAGGAATGGCCGGGGCGCAGCAGGGGCAGGGCGCGCGTTACGGCGCGCATCGCCGCCCTCTGGCCCGCCGCGTCGCCATCGAAACAAAGGATCGGCATCGGCACCATGCGCCAGATCATCTCGATCTGCGTCTCGGTCAGCGCCGTGCCCAGCGGCGCCACCGCATCATGGAAACCGGCGGCGGCCAGCGCGATGACGTCCATATAGCCTTCGACCACGATGATCCGCCCGCTCTGGCGCGAGGCGGGCGAGGCGCGGTGGTGGTTGTAAAGCGTGCGCCCCTTGTCGAACAAAGGCGTGTCGGGGGAGTTCAGATATTTGGGCGCATCGGTCTTATGCGTGGCCAGAATGCGCCCGCCAAAAGCGATCACTCGCCCGCGCGGATCGTGGATGGGCAGCATCAGGCGGCCCCGGAACCGGTCATACGGTTCCTTATCCTCCACCACGATGCGCAGGCCGCCCTCGATCAGCATTGCCTCTGGAAACTGGCCCAGCGCACCTTTCAACGCCTGCCGCCCCTCTGGCGCATAGCCAAAGCCGAATTCGCGGCACACGGCCTGCGAGAACCCGCGCGAGGCCAGATAGGAGCGCGCCTGTCCGCCCTCGGGGCTGGCCAGTTGGTCGACGAAAAATGCCTGCGCCGCACCCATCACATCGTGCAGGCTCTTTTGCTTTTCCGCGCGCTGGGCCTGCCTTGGATCGGGGGCGGGGACTTCCATCCCCGCCTCCTCGGCCAGTTGTTTCACCGCATCCATAAAGGACAGGCCGCGCTGATCGGTCATCCAGCGGATGACATCGCCATGCGCGCCGCAGCCAAAGCAGTGATAGAAGCCCTTTTCATCATTGATGGTAAAGCTGGGCGTCTTTTCGTGGTGAAACGGGCAGCAGGCCTTGAACTCGCGCCCCGCCTTGGTCACGCGCTCGGTGCGGCCGATGATGGCCGACAGCGTGATCCGGCTGCGCAATTCATCAAGGAACTGGGGCGAGAGTGACATTAAGCGAGCGCGGCCTTTACCAGCGCGCTGGCCTTGCCCATGTCGATCTGGGTGCCGTGGCGGGCCTTCAACGCGCCAACAACCTTGCCCATATCCTTGATGCTGGTGGCGCCCACTTCGGCCTTGATTGCCTCAATCGCGGCCTTGACCTCATCCTCGCCCATCTGGGCGGGCAGGAAGTCCTCGATCACTGCAACCTCGGCGGCCTCGGCGGCGGCCAATTCGGGGCGGCCGCCCTGTTCATACATGGCAATCGATTCGCGGCGCTGCTTCACCATCTTTTGCAGCACATCGGTCACGATCACATCGTCATCCGGGATGCTGGATGCGGTGCGCAGTTCGATATCCTTGTCCTTCAGCTTGGCCAGAATGAGGCGGACGGCGGCAAGACGGGGCTTGTCGCCCGATTTCATGGCGGCCACCTGCGCGGCCTTGATCGAATCGCGGATCATTTTTCAGAACTTTCCCGTGGAGTTTTGCGCATTTCGCGGCTTGGCGCATAACCCTAGCGGGATTTTTCCGCTTTTGATAGGTTGACGCGTGCGGGTCATGGGTCTAGCGGGCGGGCCTTAGCACCCATTGTTGAAACCTTCTCACGGAGCGCCCCCCATGGCAGACCCCGCCCATTCGCTTGCGCCTAAACCACTTGGCGCCACTGCCGTCCTGGTACTGGCCGATGGTTATGTCGCCTGGGGCCGAGGCTTCGGCGCCCAGGGCAGCGCGGTTGGCGAAGTGTGTTTCAACACTTCCATCACCGGCTATCAGGAAATCATGACCGACCCCAGCTATGCGGGCCAGATCGTGACCTTTACCTTTCCCCACATCGGCAATGTCGGCGTGAACCATGAAGACAACGAAGCCGCCGTCGATGGCGCCGTTGGCTGCATCGTTCGCGAAGATGTGACCAACCCCTCGAACTTCCGCTCCGAAGGCCGTTTCGACGCCTGGATGAAGGCCAAGGGCAAGATCGGCATTGCCGGTCTCGACACCCGCGCCCTGACCCGCCGCATCCGCCTTTCGGGCGCGCCCAATGCCGTCATCGCCTATAATGAGGCGGGCGAGTTTGACATTCCCGCCCTGCTGGCTAAGGCGCAGCAGTGGCCCGGCCTTGAAGGCATGGATCTGGCCAAGATCGTGTCGCGCAAGGCGCAGGAAAGCTGGGAAGGCAGCATCTGGCATCTGGGCAAGGGCTATGGCCGCAGCCCGCATGATCCGCGCCCGCATGTTGTGGCGATGGATTTCGGCGCCAAGGATAACATCTTCCGCAACCTTGTGGCCGCTGGCGCCTCAGTGACGGTGGTTCCGGCGGAAACCCCGCTGGAGGTTATCCTTGGCCTCAAACCCGACGGCGTGTTCCTGTCCAACGGCCCCGGCGATCCGGCGGCCACGGGCGTTTACGCCGTGCCCGTCATCAAGGCGCTGCTGGAACGCAACATCCCGATCTTCGGCATCTGTCTGGGGCATCAGATGCTGGCGCTGGCCGCCGGGGCCAAGACCATCAAGATGCATCAGGGCCATCGCGGCGCGAACCATCCGGTCAAGCGCATGGCCGAAGGCGTGGTGGAAATCACGTCGATGAACCACGGTTTCGCGGTGGATGCGGCAACGCTGCCCGAGGGCGTGGTGGAAACCCACAAGTCGCTGTTTGACGGTTCGAACTGCGGCATCGAGATCACGGGCAAGAAAGCCTTCTCGGTGCAGTATCACCCCGAAGCCTCGCCGGGGCCGATGGACAGCTTTTATCTTTTCACGAAATTCATTGAGAGCATTGCCTGATGCCTAAGCGGACAGACATCTCCTCGATCCTCGTCATTGGCGCGGGGCCCATCATCATCGGTCAGGCCTGCGAGTTTGACTATTCCGGCACGCAGGCGATCAAGGCGCTGAAGGAAGAAGGTTACCGGGTCATCCTGGTCAACTCGAACCCGGCGACGATCATGACCGACCCGGAAATGGCCGATGCGACCTATATCGAGCCGATCACCCCGGCCATGGTCGCCAAGATCATCGAAAAGGAGCGCCCCGATGCGGTGCTTCCCACGATGGGCGGCCAGACCGCTTTGAACACCGCGCTGGCGCTGTTTGAAGACGGTACGCTGGAAAAGTACGGCGTCCAGATGATCGGCGCCGACGCCGACGCCATCGACAAGGCCGAAGATCGCCAGCGGTTCCGCGAGGCGATGGACAAGATCGGTCTGGAATCGGCGCGCAGCGGCGTGGCCCATACGGTAGAGGAAGCCTTTGCCGTGCTGGAACGCACCGGCCTTCCCTCGATCATCCGCCCCTCCTTTACGCTGGGCGGCACGGGCGGCGGCATTGCCTATAACAAGGCCGAGTTCGAAAAGATCGTGAAGAGCGGTCTGGAAGCCAGCCCCACCACCGAAGTGCTGATCGAAGAATCGCTCCTCGGTTGGAAGGAGTATGAGATGGAGGTCGTTCGGGACAAGAACGACAATTCTATCATCATCTGCTCGATCGAGAATATCGATCCGATGGGCGTCCACACGGGCGATTCGATCACGGTCGCGCCCGCGCTGACGCTGACGGACAAAGAATATCAGATCATGCGTACCGCGTCCCTGAACGTGCTGCGCGAGATCGGCGTGGAAACGGGCGGGTCGAACGTGCAGTTCGCGGTCAATCCCAAGGATGGCCGTCTGATCGTGATCGAAATGAACCCGCGCGTGTCGCGTTCGTCGGCTTTGGCGTCCAAGGCCACCGGCTTCCCCATCGCGCGCGTCGCGGCCAAGCTAGCTGTGGGTTATACGCTGGACGAGCTGACCAACGAGATCACGGGCGCCACGCCCGCCTCGTTCGAGCCCAGCATCGACTATGTCGTCACCAAGATCCCGCGCTTTGCCTTTGAAAAGTTCAAGGGCTCCGAGCCGATCCTGTCCACCGCGATGAAGAGCGTGGGCGAGGTGATGGCCATCGGGCGCAACATCAAGGAATCGATGCAGAAGGCGCTGCGTGGTCTGGAAACGGGCCTCGACGGTTTCAACCGCGTCGATGAACTGGTGGGCGCAAGCCGTGATGAGATCACCGCGGCCCTCTCGCGCGCCACGCCCGACCGCCTGCTGGTGGTGGCGCAGGCCTTCCGTGAAGGTTTCTCCGCCGCCGACATCAACCGGATCACCCATTACGATCCGTGGTTCCTGGCCCATATCGAGGAAATCATTGCGGCCGAGGCCGAGGTGGCCAAGAATGGCCTGCCCAATGATGCCGAGGGTCTGCGCCGTCTGAAGGCGATGGGCTTCTCGGACAAGCGTCTGGCCAAGCTGGCGGTGCAGTCCGCAACGCTTGCGGGCAGCGCCAATATGGCGCGTTCGGGCCTGTTGCATGATGTGGTCGAAGCGATGGTGGGCGCCACCAGCGAGGCCGAAGTGCGCGCTCTGCGCCACCGTCTGGGCGTGCGCCCGGTGTTCAAGCGCATCGACAGCTGCGCGGCCGAGTTCGAGGCGATCACGCCTTATATGTACTCGACCTATGAAGCGCCGATGTTTGGCGCGGCCGAGAACGAGGCCGCGCCCAGCGACCGCAAGAAGATCGTGATCCTTGGCGGCGGCCCGAACCGTATCGGTCAGGGCATCGAGTTCGACTATTGCTGCTGCCATGCCTGTTTCGCGCTGGACGAGGTGGGCTATGAAACCATCATGGTCAACTGCAACCCGGAAACGGTTTCGACCGACTATGACACTTCGGACCGCCTCTATTTCGAGCCGCTGACGGCCGAGGACGTGCTGGAAATCCTTACGGTTGAACAGTCGAAGGGCGAACTGGTCGGCGTGATCGTGCAGTTTGGCGGGCAGACCCCGCTCAAACTGGCGCAGGCGCTGGAAGACGCGGGCATCCCCATTCTGGGCACCAGCCCGGATGCCATCGACCTTGCCGAAGACCGCGAGCGTTTCGCCGCTCTGGTTGAGCAGCTCGACCTCAAGCAGCCGGCCAATGGCATTGCGCGCAGCCGTGACGAAGCCGTGGCGGTGGCCAATCGCATCGGTTATCCGGTGCTGATGCGTCCCAGCTACGTGCTGGGTGGCCGCGCGATGGAAATCGTCGACAGCGTGGCGCAGCTTGATGACTATATCGCCACGGCGGTGCAGGTGTCGGGCGACTCGCCGGTGCTGATCGACCAGTATCTGCGCGATGCGATCGAATGCGATGTCGATGCGCTGTGCGATGGCGAAAAGGTCGTCGTGGCGGGCGTGATGCAGCATATCGAAGAGGCCGGCATCCACTCGGGCGACAGCGCCTGCACCCTGCCGCCTTACAGCCTTTCGGCCGAGATCATCGCCGAGATGGAGCGTCAGGCCGAAGCGCTGGCGCTGGCGCTGGGCGTCAAGGGGCTGATGAACATCCAGTTCGCGGTCAAGGATGGCGAGGTTTACCTCATCGAGGTCAATCCCCGCGCCTCGCGCACGGTGCCTTTCGTGGCCAAGGCCATCGGTCAGCCGGTGGCCAAGATCGCCGCGCGCGTGATGGCGGGCGAAAAGCTGGACACGTTCCCGCCGTTCCGCCGCGATCTGCCCTATATGGCGGTCAAGGAAGCGGTGTTCCCGTTTGCCCGTTTCCCCGGCGTTGACCCTGTGCTTTCGCCCGAAATGAAGTCCACCGGCGAGGTCATGGGCCTCGACAAGGACTTTGCCACGGCCTTTGCCAAGAGCCAGTTGGGCGCGGGCGTCAAGCTGCCTCAGGAAGGCGTGGTGTTCATTTCGGTCAAGGACACCGACAAGGCGGTCGTGCTGCCCGCCGCGCGCAAGCTGGTCGATCTGGGCTTCAAGCTGATCGCCACGGGCGGGACGCAAAAGTTCCTGGCCGAGGCGGGCGTTGCGGTCGAACTGGTCAACAAGGTGGCCGAAGGGCGCCCGCATATCGTGGACCGGATCATCGATGGCGGCGTGGCTCTGGTGTTCAACACCACCGAGGGTTGGCAGAGCCTGAAGGACTCGCAGAGCATCCGTCAGGCAGCGCTGGGCAACAAGGTGCCTTACTTCACCACAGCGGCGGGCAGCGTCGCGGCTGTGGAAGCGATTGGCGCCTTGCGTTCGGCCAGTCTTGAAGTGTGCCCGTTGCAGGCCTATTATAGCTGACCGACCACGTCCTTTCCGCAAAAGTTGGAAGGCATTCCCCCGCGTTTTCGATTGAACGCGGGGCGGTGCCTCCGACTGTCCCGGCGGAGGGAAGGGCCATGAAGGAAGTTTCACGGATGGCAAGTATCGAAAAGCTGCCGATGCTGGCGATTGGCTATGAAAAGCTGACGGCCGAGCTGAAGGCGCTGCGGGAAGAGCGCCCCCGGATCGTTGATGCGATCGAGGAAGCGCGCGCGCATGGCGACCTTTCCGAAAATGCGGAATATCACGCCGCCAAGGAGCGTCAGGGGCAGGTTGAGGCCACGATCGCCGATCTTGAGGACAAGATCAGCCGGGCCCAGATCATCGACCCCACCTCGCTTTCGGGCGATCGGATCATTTTTGGCGCCACCGTCACTTTGCTGGACGATGACGACAAGCCGGTGCGTTATCAGATCGTTGGCCCCTATGAGGCGGACGCGAAACTGGGCCGGATCAGCTATGTCTCACCGTTGGGCCGGGCGCTGATCGGCAAGAAGGTGGATGACGAGATCGAAGTGCGCGTGCCTGCGGGCGAACGCTTCTATGTCGTGGAAAAGATCGAGTTCATCTGATCCGCGCCGGTTTCGTCCAAGGAAAAAGGCCCCGCCATCCGGTGGGGCCTTTTCTGTTTTGCGCGGCCTGATCGCGAAAGGATCAGCACCGGGGCGCAATCAATGCTCGTGGCCGGGTTCCAGCAGCTTGTGCAGATGGACGACGACATACTTCATCTCGGCATCGTCAACGCTGCGCTGGGCGGCACCCCGCCATGCTTCCACGGCCGAAGCGTAATCGGGAAACACGCCGACATAATCGAGCGCGTTGAGGTCCACGAAATCGAGGCCCTGCGGGTCACGCACACGACCGCCGATGACGAGGTGGAGAAGTTGGGACATGATGGCTTGTTTCCAGCAAATTGGAGGATTGAGCCTTTGCCATAGCATTCGGCAAAGCCGATCAGCAAGCACCACCAAGGTTGAAATCAAGCATATTCTGATTGCGTTTTGCGCAAGTTTTATACCCCATCGCCCTTTCCGGGCAGGCGGGTGCGGATTTTTGCAAGGCCGGACCGAGCCGTATCCAGCGCCTTGTTCCAGGCCGGTTTGGCCTTGGGGGCCAGTTCGACCGCCTTGGCAAAGATCTGTTTGCGCGCCAGCCACAGCATCAGCGCGGTCAAGGTGCCCGCCAGCACGCCGCGCTCGTCGGCGGCAATCTCCATTGCCTGCGAGAGCGCCTTGCGCCCCTGCACCTGAATGTCATTGGTCAGGCGGCGACCCAGTTCGCCCGGTTCGGCCAGCGCGCGGATGCGGGTGGAGCGGCTGAGAAATTCGGCGCGGGCGGCATCGCGCGCGGCGCGCAATTGCGCCAGTTTTTCCTCGGCAGGGCTCATGCATCCGGCTCCGAAGGAGAAAACAGGGCGGTCAGCCTGCCGACGGCCCGCTTGACCTTCACAACGCTCCACAACGTGACGAGTAGCAGCACCGCCACCACGATGCCCATCGCGCCCCACGGCCCCACCAGCGTCGTCAGACCCAGCAGAGAGCCTATGATGATCGCCATCAGCAGGAAAAACACCAGCGCAAGCGCCAGCGCCGTCAGCCCCGCAATGCGCAGGACGAGCCTCACCGCCATGCCTGCGCGGGCCTTTTGATATTCGATCTCGCTGTCGAATGCGGCGCGGGTCGATGTGAAAAGCCCGCGAAAATCCTCTTCGAGACTGGGCTCGTCGATGTCGCTGCTGTCTTGCCGATGCTTGGGCATCAGGCCCCCTTCAATGCTTGCGTAAAGGCGCCGGGGCGGCGCATGACCGCCCCGGCGCCTTCTGCTTCATGCCTTGCGGCTTATGCTTCTTCGTCGCTCTTGCCGCCCAGCAGCTTGGTCAGGGCAAAGCCCACGGCGATCAGCGCCCCCGCGGCGATCACCGGGTTCTTCTTCACAAATTCGGTCGCTTCCTTGCCCAGCTCTTCCAGATTCTTGGATTCCAGCTTGGCGCCGGTTTCCTGAAGCGCACGGGCTGCGCTGCGGGCATAATCGCCATATTTCTCGCCCAGCTTGTCATCGACAAGGCCGGCATTGTCAGCCACGACCTTGCCCAGCGAGGTGATGGCATCGCTCGCCTTCACCTTGCCGTCGGCGGCCAGATTGAGTGCGCGTTCCTTGGCCTGTTCGCCAATCGCCTTGGCTTCGGCCAGCAATTCGCCGCTCGAAAGCTTTTCGGTGTAGGGCGCAGCCTTTTCCTGCAGATCCTTGCCCAGCGCGAGGGCGCCCGCGCGCGCATCGTCAATCGCCTTGCTGAACTTGGCCTTCACGCCCTCGGCCGTTTCGTTCACGGCTTCGGCAGCGTCGGCAACAAGAGCGTTGGTTTCATCGGCCATGGCTTGTCATCCTTCTCTTGGGCGGGGCGTAGAGAATCGCGTGATGAATTCGCATCGATTTGCTCGCCTCGTTCCTATCATGCTGCAATGCAGCTTGCCTGCCAAGGTTCCGCTGCTAAGGGAATCGTCTTGAGGGCATCTGAAAGGTGTCCGAGAGGAGATGAACACGCCATGACCGCGATTATCGACATCCACGCTCGCGAAATTCTGGACAGCCGTGGCAATCCCACGGTCGAAGTCGATGTGCTGCTCGAAGATGGCAGCTTTGGCCGCGCCGCCGTGCCCTCGGGCGCCAGCACCGGCGCGCATGAGGCGGTTGAACTGCGCGATGGCGACAAGAGCCGCTATCTGGGCAAGGGCGTCACCAAGGCTGTGGAAGCGGTGAATTCCGAGATCCACGAAGCGCTGGTCGGCGTCGATGCCGAAGATCAACGCGACATCGACCTTGCCATGATCGAACTGGACGGCACGCCCAACAAGGCGCGCATCGGCGCCAACGCCATTCTGGGCGTCTCGCTGGCCACCGCCAAGGCGGCCGCTGACGCGCGCGGCCTGCCGCTCTATTCCTATGTCGGCGGCGTTTCGGCCCATGTTCTGCCCGTGCCGATGATGAACATCATCAACGGCGGCGAACATGCCGACAACCCGATCGACTTCCAGGAATTCATGATCATGCCGGTCGGCGCGGATTCGATTGCCGAAGCCGTGCGCTGGGGTGCGGAAATCTTCCACACGCTGAAAAAGGGCCTGCACGAAAAGGGTCTGGCCACGGCCGTGGGTGACGAAGGCGGCTTTGCCCCCAACATCGCCAGCACGCGCGCCGCGCTCGATTTCGTGTCGACCTCGATCGAAAAGGCCGGTTTCAAGCTGGGCAGCGATATCCTGCTTGCGCTCGACTGCGCTTCGACCGAATTCTTCAAGAACGGCAAGTATGAAATCAGCGGCGAGGGCCTGTCGCTCTCGCCGGTCGAATTCGCCGAATATCTGGCCAAGCTCTCGGCCGACTATCCGATCATCTCGATCGAGGACGGCATGAGCGAAGACGATTTCGAAGGCTGGGCTGCGCTCACCAATCTGATCGGCGACAAGGTGCAGTTGGTGGGTGACGACCTGTTCGTGACCAACCCGAAGCGTCTGGCCATGGGCATCGATCAGGGTCTGGCCAACTCGCTGCTGGTCAAGGTCAACCAGATCGGCACGCTGACCGAGACGCTCGAAGCCGTGTCGATGGCCCAGCGCGCCGGTTACACCGCCGTGATGAGCCACCGTTCGGGCGAAACCGAGGACGCGACCATCGCCGACCTCGCGGTTGCGACCAACTGCGGCCAGATCAAGACCGGCTCGCTGGCCCGTTCGGACCGGTTGGCCAAGTACAACCAACTGATCCGCATCGAGGAACAACTGGGCGTTGCCGCGCTTTATGCCGGCAAGAGCGCCTTTGGCCGCCTGAAGGTCTAATCAGCCTTTTCCGGGCGACTGGAACAGGAAAGGGCGGGGAGGTGGCTCCCCGCCCTTTTGTTTGCGCTGAAGGCGTCTCAGAGGCTGGCGAAATATTCGAGCATCATCGCCCGCGCCTTGGCGGTCAGGCGCACAAAGGACCGCCGCGCGTCGTGATTGTCATCCTCGCGCTCGACCATGCCGCGCACCTCCAGCACATTGAGCCAGCGCAGCGCCGTCGTGCTGGGCACGCCCGAGCCGATGCAGGCGCTGGTCACGGCCACACGCTTGCCGCGCTCTCCGGCCACGAACAGGTCGAGCAGGATGTCCCACGCGGGCTCTCCAAACAGCGTGTCGTCGCCGAACGCCTCGATCCGGCGGCGGCGTTCGCGATAGAGTTGTTGGGCCTGTTCGGCCGGGTCTGATTTGGGCCTTGCCCCGATACCGGCCCCGCCATCGTCAACCGGCGCCGCAGGCGGTGCCTTTTCCAGTTCGATGGCGGCATTGAGCAGCGATTGCGCCAGCGTACGCAGGCGTTGATTGACGGGCTGGGTGCCCTCGGGCTCTTTCCAGATCTGAGGCGCCGCGCTGGCCAGCGCGGCAGGATTTCTGTCGGTCCAGTTCATCCTTTGCGATGTCCCCCATACTAGCAGCAAAACCTGGCAGCAGCAGAAATAGCTACTGGTGTCTGCGTAGTTTAGCCCAAGCCGGGGCGCTGGGAATATTAGGGGGAATACCGATTAATCGCCTTTCGAGTGATTCTCGTCGGAAATGAAGTAATCGCTCAACGCATGCAAACAGGCGTCCAAGTGTGCAGCTGCGGTAAAGGCATTAATGGCGTCCAGCCGGTCGAGGGCATTACGCAAGCATTGCATCAGCGCGAGAGGGTCGTCGGTCCGGTCCATGCTATCCCTGTTTCTGGACATTGCGCTCGATTGCAGATTGCTCTGCATCGGGGCATTGTTGATGATCTGTCTAGTGCGATAGGCAGGCGTGGTTCGCATTTGAACAAGCGTTGGTAGGTGATTACACCTATGTATATCGTCAAGGTCATTGGCGTCTTGTGCAGATTCGCCACATTTGGACTATTCAAACCCGCCGATTGGCTTATCTCCAGCGCCATGGCGACCTTACTAACATCGGTGTAACTTGTTGACCGCGCCCGTCATGCGGGGTCTATGCAAGGAACCCCGAGAGAGGGAATGGCGCTATTATATTGTAAGGACAGGATAATGCCCAAGATTGCAGATTTCCGCCGGGCGCTGGCGCTTGGCCTTTGCCCTTTGGCGTTGGCCGCACCGATGATGGCCCAAGGTGCGGGGGCGCCCAAGGCGGCCTCGGTGGGGTTGAATACATCCGGAATGGATCGTTCTATCCGCCCCGGAGATGATTTTTACCTCTTCGCCAATGGCATCTGGGAGCGCGAAACCGCGATTCCGGCCGATCGCGCCTCGGTCGGCGGCTTTTATATCGCCGATCAATCGACCGAAAAGCGAATCACCGCGCTGGTCGCACAGGTCGTCGCGGGCCATCCCAAGCCCGGCACCGACGCCGCGCTGATCCGGGATTACTATCGCGCCTATCTCAACACCGGGGCGATCAACGCGGCGGGCATGGCTCCGATCAAGGCCGATCTGGCCAAGTTTGCTGCGATTGCGAACAAGGCTGACCTGTCCCGCATGCTGGGCGCGCAGGTCCGCGCAGACGTAGATCCCCTTAATGCCACCGATTTTCAGACCGAGAACCTCTTCGGCCTGTTCATCACCCAATCCCTTAATGGTACAGCGGTGATGCCCTATGTATTGCAGGGGGGGCTTGGCCTGCCGGAGCGCGAATATTACCGTTCGGCCGATCCCAAGATGGCCGATATTCGCACCAAATACCGCGCCTATATCGCCACGATCATGACCGATGCCGGTTTGGCCGCCACGCCCGCCGAGGCCGAGGCCCGCGCGGGCAGGATCTACGATCTTGAAGCCAAGATTGCCGATGCCCACGAAAGCCGCGAGCAGAGTGAGGATTTCCAGCACGCCAATGCCGAATGGACCCGCGCCGATTTCGCCGCCAAGGCGCCCGGCATTGACTGGGAAGCGTTCTTCAACGCCGCAGGCCTGCCCCATCAGGACCGCTTTGCCGCGTTTCATGACCAGTCGATCCCGCGCATCGCCGCGCTGGTCGCTTCCGAGCCGTTGGATGTGTGGAAAGACTGGCTGGCCTTTCATCAGGTCAACCAATATGCCTCGGTCCTGCCCACCAAGATCGACGATGACCGCTTTGCTTTCTACGGCGAGGCTCTGCAGGGCGTAAAGGTTCAGCGCAGCCGCGAGCGCCGGGCGATTGCCGCGCTGAACGGTGCGCTGGGCGATGCGCTGGGGCGGCTCTATGTCGCAAAATATTTCCCCGCCGCCGACAAGGCCCGCATTCAGGGCATGGTCGCGGGCATCAAGGATGCCTTTGCCGTCCGCATTGCGCGGCTCGACTGGATGGCGCCCGCCACCAAGCAGGAGGCCATCGCCAAGGTGCGCGGCATTGTTGTGGGCGTGGGCTATCCCGACACGTGGAAGGATTATTCGGCGCTGAAACTCAGCCCTGACAATGCCTATGCCAATGCCAAGGCGGCGGGCCTCAATGAATATCATCTGCAACTGGCCAAGATCGGCAAGCCGCTGGACCGGGGCGAATGGTGGATGAATGCGCAACTGGTCAATGCGGTCAATCTGCCGGTGCAGAACGCGCTGAATTTCCCCGCCGCGATCCTGCAAAAGCCGTTCTATGATCCGGCGGCGGATGCGGCGTTCAACTATGGCGCGATCGGCGCGGTGATCGGCCATGAGATCAGCCACAGCTTTGACAACAACGGCGCGGCTTTCGATGCTTCGGGCCGTCTGCGCGACTGGTGGACGCCCGCCGACATGGCGCGCTTCAAACAGGCGGGCAAGGCGCTGGCCGATCAGTTCAGCGCCTATGAGCCATTTCCCGGTCTGCATGTTCAGGGCGAACTGACGCTGGGCGAGAATATTGCCGATGTGGCGGGGCTGGCTGCCGCGCTTGATGCCTATCACGCCTCGCTCAAGGGCAAGCCCGCGCCTGTCATCAACGGGATGACCGGGGATCAGCGCTTCTTCCTCGCCTTTGCGCAAAGCTGGGCGACCAAGGTGCGCGAGGCCGCCCTGCGCGCCCAGATCGCCACCGATGGCCATGCGCCGGGCCAGTATCGCGCGCTGACGGTGCGCAATGTCGATGACTGGTACAAGGCGTTCAATGTGAAGCCGGGCGACAAGCTCTATCTGCCGCCGGCAAGCCGCGTGAAGGTCTGGTAAAGCAAAAGGGCGCGGATGGCATGACCACCGCGCCCTTTTTCAAATCCTGCCCGGCGTTTTACGCGCCGAACTTTTCCTTCAGCGCCAGCAGGGCCAGGGCCGCCTTGGCCGCTTCGCCGCCCTTGTCCTTCTGCTTGGGGTCGGCGCGCACGATGGCCTGCGCCTCGTTCTCCACCGTCAGGATGCCGTTGCCGATGGCAATGCCGTCCATGGTCAGCGCCATGATCCCGCGCGCGCTTTCGCCCGCCACGATTTCGAAGTGATAGGTTTCACCCCGGATCACCACGCCGATGGCGACATAGCCCTCATATTCGCCCGATGCCTCGGCCAGCGAGATGGCGCCCGGAATTTCCAGCGCGCCCGGCACGGTCAGCACATCGACCTTATGCCCCGCCGCCTTTAACGCGGCCCGCGCGCCTTCGACCAGCATGTCGTTGAGGTGGTCATAGAAGCGGGCTTCGACAATCAGAAACTTGGCCATAACAGGTCCTTCAATCAAGCAATGCGGCGTTCTTCGGTGATGGTCAGCCCATAACCTTCCAGCGCGACAAGCGTATGATGCGTATTGGTCAAAAGCACCAGCTCATGGATGCCCAGCTCGGCCAGAACCTGCGCCCCCACGCCGTAATCGCGCAGTTCCTCAAGCGGCTTGGTGTTGCCGTCCAGCGCCAATTGGCGATATTCGAAGGACTTGGACACTTCCGAATGCGGGCGGTTGACGAAAACGATCACGCCTGCGCCTTCCTCGCCGATGATTTCCATCGAGCGGTGGAGCAGATTGGCGCGCGGGCTGTCCTCGCCCAGCAGATCGCTGAACATCGAGGTGGAATGCATGCGCACCAGCGTAGGCTTGCTGGGGTCGATGCGGCCTTTGAGCAGGACGAGATTTTCCTCGCCGGTCGCCTTGTTGGCATAGGCGCGGGCCTGCCATTCGCCGCCGAAACGGCTCTTGAACGAGGTTTCCGACTTCAGGCTGACCATGCGGTCATGCTTGCGGCGATAGGCGATCAGGTCGCGGATGGTAGCGATCTTGATGCTATGCTGGCGGGCAAAGGTGACCAGATCATCAAGGCGGGCCATCGTGCCATCCTCGCGCATGATCTCGCAGATCACGCCAGAGGGGTTGAGACCGGCAAGGCGGGAAATGTCCACGGCCGCCTCGGTATGGCCCGCACGCACCAGCACGCCGCCCGGACGCGCACGCAGAGGGAACACATGGCCGGGGCTGACGATGTCGGCCGGGCCCTTGCTGCCGTCGATGGCAACCGAAACGGTGCGCGCGCGGTCGGCGGCGGAAATGCCGGTGCTGATGCCTTCTTTGGCCTCGATCGAGACGGTGAAGGCCGTGCCCAGCGGGGTGCCGTTGCGGCGGCTCATCGGCTCCAGACCAAGCTGGTCCACGCGTTCATGCGAAAGGGCAAGGCAGACAAGGCCGCGGCCATAGGTGGCCATGAAATTGATCGCGGCAGGAGTGGCCATCTGGGCCGGAATAATCAGATCGCCTTCGTTTTCGCGGTCTTCGTCATCGACAAGGATATACATCCGCCCGTTGCGGGCTTCCTCGATGATTTCCTCGATGCTGACCAGCACCGGGGTGTCGTCGCTCTCATCAAGGAAACGCTCGAGCTTGCCCAGCGTTTCGGCGGTGGGGTTCCATTCCGGCTCGTTGACATCGCGCAGGGTGTTGGCATGAAGCCCTGCGGCGCGGGCCAGACCGGCGCGGGTCATGCCCCCTTCGTTGACGAGGCGGCGAACGCGATCGATGATGTTCTGTGTCATGAATGTGAGGTAATCACATGACGCTGTGATTGCAAGAGGTGGATCACATCGCCATCACATTATTTCTTCGCAATATGCGCCAGGCGGATAGCTGCGCGGCCAGAATCGCCACCAAAACGCCCGCCACGGCCGCCACGCCCAGCCCGATCCAGTAATTGCCGCCCAATTGCCGGATGCCCTGAAGAATCGGCATTTGCAGGGCAAACAGGGGAAAGGCGATCCGGCCCAGCCACAGCGCCGCGCGATGAAACCGCGTCAGCCGCATCGCGCCCGCGATCATCAGCGGGCAGGCCAGCACGACAAAGCCGATGTCGAACCACCACCCCTGCGTCTTTGTCCACCACACCAGCGGCAGCAGCGCAGGCATCAGCGGCAGCGCCAGCCACCACGGCACCGGCACCGCAGGCTCTTCGCACCACCAGCGCGCCAGCACGATGCCCAGCACATAGGCGGCAAGGCAGCGCAGCACGCCCCAGAAGAAATTCTCGCTCTTTGGCCCCACATCCAGCCCGTGAAACCGCCACGCGATCCAGCCGTCGGCCATCACCAGCCCCGCCGCCAGCGCGATCAGCCACCCCCGGCGCAGCCGCCACAGGCCCAGCACATGGGCGGCATTGCAGGCCAGTTCGCAGGTCATCGTCCATGCCGGAATGTTGAGCGGAAAGGCAAAGGTCCACCACCACACCGGCAGCAGCGCCATGTTCGGCACCGCCGCCAGCAGGAAATTGGGCAGATCCGCCGAGCGCAGCCACAGGCGCGGCATCCCGATCAACCCGCCCAGCGCCATCATCGGCCACAGCCGCCAGAAGCGCCGCCGCAGAAACGACCAAGGCGCTGCGCCATGCTCCAGCCTCGGCTCCTGCACCCGTGCCATCAGAAAGCCGGAAAGCATCAGGAAGAAATCGACCCCCAGATAGCCGAGGCCAAACACTCTTTGCCCGCCAAACACCGCCCGCACATGCAGCAGCAGCACGCAGGACGCCGCCACCAGCCGCAGCAGTTCCAGACCGGGCAGGCGCTTGATCGAAGGGGAGGGCATATGGGCCATGGCGCGGCCACTATCGACCATCGCGGCAAATGGAAAGGGATCTGTCGGGAAAGGGTGGTGGACGCACTAGGGCTCGAACCTAGGACCCGCTGATTAAGAGTCAGCTGCTCTACCAACTGAGCTATGCGTCCGTTCACGGCCGTGAAGGCGTAAAAGGATTTGGTGGACGCACTAGGGCTCGAACCTAGGACCCGCTGATTAAGAGTCAGCTGCTCTACCAACTGAGCTATGCGTCCATCCACGCCGAGAGGCGAAAAAACCGTGGTGGACGCACTAGGGCTCGAACCTAGGACCCGCTGATTAAGAGTCAGCTGCTCTACCAACTGAGCTATGCGTCCGTACCGGGTTTGGTGGGAGAGCTTGGTTGGCTCCCCGCCGGAGGCGCTCCCTTTAGCGTGTGATCGCGGGCGCGCAAGTGATTCTTTCAAAAAAATTGCGGGACTTGGCCAAAGGGCCTCAACCCAGCCTGCCGCCCGCGCGTTTGCCCCAGCGATCAACGGCCATGATCGTGCCGATACAGATCATGTTGGTCATCATGGATGAACCGCCATGGCTGATAAAGGGCAGGGGGATGCCCACCACCGGGGCAAGGCCCATGACCATCATCATATTGATCGCAACATAGAAAAAGATCGTCGCGGTCATGCCTGCGGCCAGCAGTTGGCTGAAGCGGTCGGGCGCGCGCCGCGCCACACCCATACCCCAGCGGAACAGCACGACAAAGAACACAAACAGGATGAACAATCCCCCGATCATCCCCCATTCCTCGGCCATGGTGGCAAAGGCAAAGTCGGTATGCGCCTCAGGCAGGTATTTCAGATGACTCTGCGTGCCATTGCCCAGCCCCTTGCCGAAAAAGCCGCCCGAACCGATGGCGATTTTCGACTGGGTGATGTGATAGCCCGAACCCAGCATGTCGGCTTCGGGGTCCAGAAAGACCAGCACCCGCTTGCGCTGATAATCATGCAGCGCGAAAAAGAAAGCCAGCGGGGCAATCACCGCCGCCGCCGCGCCGCCGCTCAGGAACCACCAGATCGGCGTGCCCGACAGGAACACCACCACCACCGCGCCAAAACAGATCGCCAGCGCCGTGCCCAGATCGGGCTGGAGCATGACCAGCGCGGCCGGCACCCCCAACAGGATCACCGGCGGCACCAGCGCGCGCCAGCTGCGGATCAGCGTGGGCGGCAGGCTGGCATAAAACACCGCCATCACCAGCACGATCCCCGGCTTCATCAATTCCGAGGGTTGCAGGTTCATAAAGCCGATGTTGAGCCAGCGCTGGCTGCCCCCGCCGACCTTGCCCACCGCCTCGACCAGCATCAGCAGGAACACGAGGCCGCCGTAGATCGGATAGGCCGATTGTCGAAAGGCGCGCTCGGGCAGGCGCGAAATCGCGATGGCCAGCGACAGGAACAGGCCGAAGTTGAAGATATGCTTCCACGCATAGGGCGACCAATGGCCCCCCGCCGCCGACCACAGCACCGTCGCGCCAAACAGCACCAGCGCCGTAAGCGGGATCAGTACCCGCCATGGCAGGCCGCGCAGGGGCGTGGGGATGACATGCATGCTCATGGGTGCTGGCCCGCCGCGGCTGAAGGTGTGGGCGACGGTGCGGGTGATGGCGCCGGGGCGGGTGTGTCCTCGCCCACAGGTTCGGGCGCGGGCGGGGCGGCATCCGACTGGATCGGCTGGGGCGCGGGCCGGGCATCGGCCTCGCTCTCGCGGGCAAGGGCCTCGTCACTGTCCTGAACCGCAGGGGCAGAAACGCCATATTGCGCGGCATAAGCGCGGTACTTGGCCGCCTGCCGCTGTTGCGGCGTGCCGCCCCATCCGGCCTCCAGCTTGCTCAGCGCGTCCCACGCCTTCTGCTGGTCGAACATATAGGTCATGACATCGCGCGCGATCGGCATGGCCGCGCCCGAACCGCCGCCGTGTTCGACCAGTACGGCGCAGGCATAGCGCGGTTTGTCAAAGGGGGCGAAACAGATGAAATGGCCATGGTCGCGGTGGCGCCACAGACCGCCCTTGCCGTTGCCGATATTCAGGCCCACGACCTGCGCGGTGCCGCTCTTGCCCGCCAGTTCGACGCCGGGAATGGGGATTTTGGCGGCATGGCCGGTGCCGCGGCCGTTCACCATTTCGTGCATGGCGGCATGGATGAAATCGAGATGTTCCTGCGGCACGCCAAGCGAAGCGGGCGCGGCAGGCTTATCCTCATGCATCAGGCGCGGCATCAGCAATTTGCCGCTGGCCAGACGGCTGGCGATGATCGCCTGCTGCAAGGGGTTCACCTGCACGTAACCCTGGCCGATTGTGGCGTTCACGGTATCGTAAACGGCCCATTCCTTGCCATATTTCTTCATCTTCCACGCCGGATCGGGCACGGTGCCGTAGGATTGGCTGGGATAGGGCAGGGGGAATTTCTGGCCATAGCCGATCTTGCGCATCGTGCGCGCGATCTGGTCCATGCCGATCTGCTGGGCAAAGTGATAGAAATAGACGTCGCAGGACTGGTAGATGCCCTTGGCCATGTCCACGCTGCCATGGCCATGGTGCTGCCAGCAGTGGAACACGCGGTTGCCCACGCGCAGCCCGCCCGAGCAATTGACGCTGGCCTTGGGGTCAAGCCCCGCCTCAAGAAAGGCCAGCGCGACTGTGGGCTTGACCGTCGAACCGGGCGGATAAAGCCCGTGCAGCAGCTTGTTGCGCAGCGGCACATGGTCATCGTCCGACAGCATCTTCCATTCCAGCCGCCCGACCCCGTCGGTAAAGCTGTTGGGGTCGAAGCTGGGCATGGAAACAAAGCACAGGAGGTCGCCCGTCAGGCAATCAATCACCACGCAGGCGCCGCTTTCCACCCCGATGCGGCGCGCGGCATATTCCTGCAAACCGGCATGGACCGTCAGCTTGATCGGCTGCCCCGGCACATCCTCGCGCGTTTCAAGGTCGCGCACGATCTTGCCGCTGGCGGTCACCTCGGTGCGCCGGGCGCCGGGCTGGCCGCGCAGGGTCTGGTCATAGACCTTTTCCAGCCCGTCCTTGCCGATCTTGAAACCCGGCGTGATCAGCAGCGGGTTGTGCTCTTTTTCATAATCCTTGGCATTGGCCGCGCCGACATAGCCCACCAGATGGCCCACGCAGGGGCCGGAGGGGTAATAGCGCGAGAAACTGCGCTGGGGCACCACGCCGGGCAGATCGGGCTGGCGCACAGAAATCGCGGCGAACTGTTCCCAGCTCAGATGCGATCCGGCCTCGACGGGCTGAAACCCGCGCGCCTTGTCCAGCCGGTCGCGCACATCCTGGAGCGCGATCTCGTCCAGCCCCAGCACCTTGGCCAGTTCCTCCAGCGTCTTTTCCTTTTCGATCACCCGGTCGGGAATCAGGTCGACGCGGAAATCGGCGCGGTTGCTGGCGATGGGCTGGCCATCGCGGTCGAGAATCCAGCCCCGGCGCGGCGGGATCAGCGACAGGTTGACCCGGTTGCTCTCGGCCATCATCTGATACTTCTGGCTCTCGGCCAGAGCGATATAGCCCATGCGCGTGGCCAGCAGCACGCCGACCCCGCCCTGCAGCACGCCCACCACCATGGAGCGACGGTCGAAACTGTCGCGCAGCATGGCCGGCGTAATCAGTTTTGGCGCTTTCTTGCGCTTTGCCATCAACCCAGCACCCGGAAACGCATCAACCGCCAGCGGTCGATCAGGCCGACCGTGCGCCCCACCATCGGATAGGCCACCAGCGCCACCAGCCCTTGCGGCACAATCAGCGCGGGCGCGATGGCCCCGCCCGAATGAGCCGCAATCACCCAGCCCAGCGCCAGATAGGCGACGATAAAGAGCCCGGCCACCAGCCAGTCGGTCAGGAAATTGCGCCATGGAAAACGCGCCTCGATCAGATCCATCACGATCATCGTGATCGACCAGAGCGCCATGGCCGCGCCAAAGGGGGCCCCGCTGAACAGGTCATCGACCATGCCCAGCACCGCGCCCGCCCAGACCGGCAGCAAACCGGGCCGCAATTGCCGCCATGCCAGCAACGTCATGAAGCCCAGCGGTGGCATGATCGGCGCCATCGCAATCAGCGGCCATCCCGGCAGGCAGGAAGCCAGCGCCACCGTCACCCATGGCGCGGCATAGGCGATCAACGGCGAGGGGGCGCGGCTGATCTGGCGCGCACTGCCCCGCAAGAGGCGGTTGGCGGGCATTTATTGCGCTGCCTTTTGCTTGGCGGCCTTGGCCGCCGCCGTTTTGGCCTGCGCATCGGCCTTGGCGGCGGCTTTGGCTGCGGCATCGGCGTCCGCCTTGGCCTTCACCGGATCGGCGGGCGGGGGCAGTGTGGGATCATCGCCCGGCGCCCATGCGGGCAGCACCGCCACCATCTCGCTGACCGCCGGATCGCCCAGCACGCGGGCAATCGCCCCGTCGCGCGTCAGGCTGGAGACGACCGCAATCGGCGTGCCGGGCCAGTAAAGCCCGCCCGAACCCGACGTGACGAAGGCATCGCCCACCTTGAGCGGATTGAGCCCCAGCGTGAGCAGCCGCAATTGCACGGTGCCGTCGCCCTTGCCCGTGGCAAAGGCGGGGATGGAATCGCTGGCGCGGCGCACCGGCACCACGCTTTCGGGGTCGGTGATCATCAACACCCGCGCCGAATGTAGGCCCACCTCCAGCACGCGCCCGATCAGCCCCAGATGCGTGCGCACCGGCATCCCGCTTTTCACGCCCTGAAGGCTGCCCACCGAGATCGTGGCATAGCGGCGCGCGCTGGCGCTGGTGCTGGCCACCAGCCAGCCAAAAGCAACCGGCCTGGGCGTGTCCGATGTCAGGCCCAGCATGGCCTTGAGCCGCTCGTTCTCCTGTTTGACCGCCGCGAGTTCGACCGCCTGCACCCGGCCCAGCGCGACCTCTTTCTTCAGTCGCGCATTTTCCGGGCCAGAGGTGAAATAGCCCGCCGCCACGCCCCATGCGCCGCCCGCGGCCGAACGCCCCTGCGCCGTCAGTTGCGCCGCAGGCTGGGTCACATCGCTGGCCAGATTACGCAGGGACGCGAAATTGCCGGTGCTGCCCATCGAGCCAAACAGCAGCGCGCCGCCCACCACCGTGCCCACCGCAGCGGCCACATAGGCAAAGAAGATATTGTTATGCGCCCTGCGCGAATAGCCCGGGCGCCGGTTGCCTGGCGGAGCCATGCATCCCGCCTTTCCTACGCATTATCTGTCCGCCGTGGCCCTATGCCGACGGCGGACAGGGAAACAAAACTTCCGACGATCAGCCCAAAGGATCAGGCCGTCATCAACACGCCGCGATAGATCGGATCTTCCATCGCGCGGCCCGTGCCCAGCGCCACGCAGGACAGCGGATCCTCCGCGATCGACACCGGCAGACCGGTTTCCTCGCGCAGATAATCGTCCAGACCCTTGATCAGCGCGCCGCCGCCCGTCAGCACGATGCCCTGATCGACAATGTCGGCGGCCAGTTCGGGCGCGGTGTTTTCCAGCGCGATGCGCACGCCTTCGATGATCGCGCTGATCGGTTCGGACAGCGCTTCGGCGATATTGGCCTGCGTGATCGTGATTTCCTTGGGCACGCCATTGACCAGATCGCGACCCTTGAGGTGGATCGTTTCGCCAATGCCGTCGGCGGGCATCACGGCAATGCCGTAATCCTTCTTGATGCGCTCGGCCGTGGCTTCGCCGATCAGCAGGTTGTGGTGTCGGCGGACATAGGAAACGATGGCTTCGTCCATCTTGTCGCCGCCCACGCGCACCGAGGTGGTGTAGGCCAGACCGCGCAGCGAAAGGACCGCCACTTCGGTCGTGCCGCCGCCGATATCGACCACCATCGAACCCACCGGTTCGGTCACGGGCATATCGGCGCCGATCGCAGCGGCCATCGGTTCGAGGATCAGGTAAACCTGGCTGGCGCCCGCATTGCTGGCCGCATCGCGGATCGCGCGGCGTTCGACGCTGGTGGACCCCGAAGGCACGCAGATCACGATTTCCGGGTAACGGAACAGGCTGCGCTTGCCATGGACCTTGCGGATGAAATGCTTGATCATTTCTTCGGCGATTTCGATGTCGGCGATCACGCCGTCGCGCAGCGGGCGGATGGCCTCGATGCTGTCGGGGGTCTTGCCCATCATCATCTTGGCATCATCGCCCACGGCCTTGACGCTCTTGTTGCCGTTGATCGTCTCGATGGCCACCACGCTGGGCTCGTTCAACACGATTCCCCGGTCCTGCACATAGACAAGCGTATTGGCCGTACCGAGGTCGATGGCCATGTTTTGCGAACCGAATTTCATGAAACGCGAGAAAAAGGACGACATCGAGGCTTCCGTGGCTTTGCCGGACATTCTGAACGTTCGGCAGGATATTTGGGTGTGGGCGCGCCGCTCCATAACGCATGAGCAGCATAAAGGCCAAAAATTTGTTGGCCCTGTCCTGCAATGCGTCAACGGATCGGCGCGAATCGCTTTCGCTTGATCTTGGCCATGGCTGATTCGTGTGACGATTGCACCAACGCGGTGGCGATTGGCCCCATGCATTTGCGGAAAATCGGTGGAAATTCTCGCTGCGGCGTCCTGTGCTTTGCGTCAAGGCATTCTATACGGGGTCCATGCCGATCATCCGCCGCCTTCCTGAAAATCTGGTCAACCGCATTGCCGCCGGTGAAGTGGTCGAGCGGCCTGCCTCCGCACTCAAGGAATTGATGGAAAATTCCATCGACGCGGGCGCTGGCCAGATCAGCGTGCGCCTGTCCGATGGCGGGCTGGACGCCATTGAGGTGACCGACGATGGCTGCGGCATGGCGCCCGACCAGATGGCGCTGGCGCTGGAGCGGCACGCGACATCTAAATTGCCCGACGAGGCTATCGAACTGGTCACGACCCTTGGCTTTCGCGGCGAGGCCTTGCCCTCGATCGCCAGCGTCGCGCGCTTTTCCATCGAGAGCCGCCCGCGCGGCGCCGCCGAGGGCTGGCGCCGGGTGGTCGATCATGGCGAGGTGGTCGAGGACGGCCCCGCCGCGCTGCCGCCCGGCACGCGCATCCGGGTGGACAACCTTTTCGCCAAAATCCCGGCGCGGCGCAAATTCCTGCGCAGCGGGCGCAGCGAATATGCCGCCTGCCTTGATGTGGTGCGCCGTCTGGCCATGGCGCGGCCCGAGGTGGGCTTTGTGCTGGAGCATGACGGGCGCCGCGTCCTGTCGGTCCAGCCGGGGCAGACTGGTCCTGCCCGCGTGGCCCAGATCGTCGCGCGCGAACTGGCCGAGGATGGGGTGATTATCGAGCTGGAGCGCGGCCCTGCGCGGTTGACGGGCGTGGCGGGCCTGCCGACGTTCAATCGCGGCGTGGCCGATCACCAATATCTGTTCGTCAACGGTCGCCCGGTCAAGGATCGCCTGCTGGTGGGCGCGGTGCGCGGGGCCTATGCCGATATGCTGGCGCGCGACCGCCATGCGGTGCTGGCGCTGTTCCTCGACGTGCCGCCCGAGGAGGTGGATGTGAACGTCCACCCCGCCAAGACTGAGGTACGTTTCCGCGATCCCTCCTTTATCCGGGGCTTTATCGTCTCGGGCCTGCGCCATGCGTTGGAAGGGGCGGGGCAAAAGACCGCCCAGACCCCCGCAGCGCCCGCGATGGCCGCTTGGACATCGGGCATTGCGCAGGTTGAGCCGATTGCGCCCGCCCCGGCGCCCAGCCTGTCGAGCCTCTTCGCCCGCCAATATGCTCCCAACTATTCCTCGGTTCCCAACCGCGTCAGCGAGGCGGGCGCGGCATGGCGCGGCTATGAGGCGCAGGTGATGGCCCCCGCGCAGGATTTGCCGATGGGCCGTGCCGAGGCTGCGCAGGAAGCGGCGCCCGAGGCGGTCCGCCATCCTCTGGGCGTGGCGCGCGGACAGGTCGCCAACACCTATATCATCGCCGAGGCCGAGGACGGGCTGGTGATCGTGGACCAGCACGCGGCCCATGAACGCATCGTGCTGGAACGGCTGAAGGCGGCGGGCGCGGGCGACAAGGTGGCCGCCGCGCAGGCCTTGCTCCTGCCCGAGGTGATCGAGCTGGACGAGCCAAGCTGCGACCGGCTGGAGGAGGCGATCCCCACGCTGGCCCAGCATGGGCTGGCGCTGGAGCGGTTCGGGCCCACGGCGATGCTGGCCCGCTCGGTCCCCGCCGCGCTGGGCAAGGGCGATGTTCAGGCGCTGGTGCGCGATGTGGCCGATGATCTGGCGGCCAATGGCGATGCGCTTTTGCTGGGCGAGCGGCTCGATCTGGTGCTGGCCACCATGGCCTGCCATGGCAGCGTGCGGGCGGGGCGGGCGCTCAATGTGGCCGAAATGAACGCCCTGCTGCGCGAGATGGAAGTGACCCCGCGTTCAGGCCAGTGCAACCACGGGCGGCCGACCTGGGTGAAGCTGGCGCATGGGGATATTGAAAAGCTGTTCGGGCGGAAATAGGCCCTACCGCAGCGCCTTTGCCACCGGCGCCACCGTTCCGTCACGATCCTTGCCGGGCGCCAGACCTATCAACCGGCGCAGCAGCGGCTCGATTGCAACATTGTCGAACGCGGGCAGATGCGTGCCGGGGCGGAAGGCCGGGCCGGTGGCGAGAAAGAGCGCGCGCATGTCGGGGGCGGCCGGGTCATAGCCATGGTCGCCGCCGTCATTGGGGTGCTCCGGGTTGCCATCCATGATCCGCGCCCCCGGATCGGGCAGGCACAGCCAGTCGGGCACGCGCGCATTATGCCCGTAATGGAAGCGTTCGGGCAATTCGCCCTTGCGCCAGCAGTTGATGAAAGAAGGCATTTTCTTCAGGCTCTCGGCCAGTTTGGCCTCATGCCCCGGCACATTGTTGATGAACAATATGCCGCCATAGGAAACGAGAGCGTAATCCTCCTTGGCCAGATAATCCTTGGCCCAGATCACATGGTCGGGAATGGTGCGGGCCATGCCGTGATCCGAAACAATGACCATGTTGACCCGTCGGTGCATGGCCGCCAGACCCCGGCGCAGATAGCCGATGGCCGCATCCACATCGCGGATCGCGGCGGTGGTTTCGGGTGAGCCCGGCCCATGGCGATGGCCGTTCACATCCACATCGCCAAAATAGAGCAGCGCCAGACCGGGCCGGATTTTCGCGGGCCGCCGCATCCAGTCGAGCACCACCTCGGCGCGTTCATGATTGGGCAGATCGGCGTGATAGGCCTGCCAGTCGCTGGCGCGGATGCCGTCGATGGCCACGGTCGATCCGGGCCAGAACATGATGCCGCTGCGAATATGGGCGCGCTCGGCGGCTACCCAGATCGGCTCGACATGCACCGGCCCGCCGCTGCCATCCCACCACCAGGGCTGCTCGCTGGATTTGCCGAAGATGACGCCGGGGTGGGCCGGATCGCTCATCGCGCTGTTGACGATGCCGTGGCGATCCGGGCGCAGGCCGGTGGCCATGGTCCAGTGATTGGGAAAGGTGATGGTGGGAAAGGAGGGCGTCATCGTGCCCGACACGCCGCTGGCGGCAATTGCGGCCAGATTGGGGGTGAGGGCGGGGCTGATGTAATCGGGGCGGAAACCGTCGATGGAAATCAGGATCGTGGGGATGCGCTCGGGCGCCTTGCCGCGCGCGGCGACGGGCTGGGTCAGCGCGGCCAGCGACAGGAACAGGGCGGCCATCAGACGGAAAAACTGCTTCATGACCATCGCCCTGAACCCGTAATCTTGCAAATTCGCGTCAATCCTCAAAGGGGGCTGACGGATCGCGTAAGCCGATCATGCCGGTGACGAGAAAGCTCATCACTGCGCGGTTTTCCTGATTGAACACGGTGTTGCGCCGCCGGATCAGGCCCATTTCGGGGCGCGAACGGCTGCGGCGCTTTTCCAGCAGTTCCGATTCCACGCGCAGCACGTCGCCCGGATAGACCGGCGCGCTCCAGCGCAATTCATCGACCCCCGCGCCGCCCATGCTGGCGATGCCTTTTTCATGCATCTGATCCACCATCATCCGCATGGTCATCGCGCAGGTGTGCCAACCGCTGGCCGAAAGGCGGCCGAAATGGCTGTTTGCCGCCGCCTCGTCGGACAGGTGGAATTCATGCGGATCATAGGCGCGGGCAAAGTCAATCACTTCATCGCGCTTGACCTCATACCGGCCGAACTTGTGCACTTCGCCCGGTACAAGATCTTCGAAAAAGGTCCGAAACTCAGCGCTCATCACACGTTGAACTTGAAGTGGAACACGTCGCCGTCCTTGGTGACATATTCCTTGCCTTCTTGACGCAGCTTGCCCGCATCGCGGCACGGCCCTTCGCCGCCCAGCGAGACGTAATCGTCATAGGCGATGGTTTCGGCCCGGATAAAGCCGCGTTCGAAATCCGAGTGGATCGCGCCCGCCGCCTGCGGGGCCTTCGAGCCCTTGGCCACGGTCCATGCGCGTGCTTCCTTGGGGCCGACGGTGAAGAAGGTGAGCAGGCCGAGCAGGTCGTAACCGGCGCGGATGATGCGCGCGAGGCCCGTTTCCTTCAAGCCCAGTTCGGAAAGGAATTCGGCGCGCTCCTCAGGGTCCATGCCGACCAGATCGGCCTCGATCGCGGCGGAGACGATGACGGCGGTGGCGCCTTCGGCCTTGGCCTTTTCAAACACCTTGGCGGAAAAAGCATTGCCCGTGGCCGCGCTTTCTTCCTCGACGTTGCAGACATAGAGCACCGGCTTTGCGGTCAGCAACTGGGCCTGGGCAAAGACGCGCGCTTCATCATCATCCTTGGGCTGCGTCAGGCGGGCAGGCTTGCCCTCGCGCAGCAGTTCGAGGGCCTGTCCCAGCACCGAGACGAGGATCTTGGCTTCCTTGTCGCCGCTGTTGGCCTTCTTTTGCGCTGCCGAAACGCGCTTTTCCAGACTTTCAAGGTCGGACAGCATCAGTTCGGTCTCAACCGTTTCGGCGTCCGAAATCGGGTCCACGCGGTTGTCGACATGCTGGATGTCGTCATTTTCAAAACAGCGCAGCACATGGACGATGGCGTCCACTTCGCGGATATTGCCAAGGAACTGGTTGCCCAGACCTTCGCCCTTGGACGCGCCGCGTACGAGGCCCGCGATGTCAACAAAGGACAATTGCGTGGGGATGATCTTCTGGCTGCCGGCAATCTCGGCCAGCTTGTCAAGGCGCGGATCGGGCACGCCCACCTGGCCCACGTTGGGCTCGATGGTGCAGAAGGGATAGTTGGCCGCCTGCGCCGCCTGCGTCTCGGTCAACGCATTGAACAGGGTGGACTTGCCCACGTTGGGCAGGCCGACGATCCCGCATTTGAAACCCATCGCTCGATCCTTTTAATCGCCTTGCGGCCTGCCTTTGCGCAAGGCGGGCGCGCGCCATTGGCCCCCGCTTTGGCGGGGCCTTGTCATGGGCGCGCGATGGTCCAGCCAAGGGGCGAAATCAAGGGAAAAGTGGGGCGCCCGGATCAGGCCGTGCCTTGTTCGGCCGGGCCGTCCTCGCGGTTGCGGGCTGGCACGCCCTTGCCCCGGCGGCGGCGCCATGAGGCAAAGCCGAGGCCCGCCACGCCGATGCCCATCAGGCCAAAGGTGCCCGGTTCGGGAACATCGGTCGCGCCCGCGCCCTTTTCCTTGTCGCCAAAGTGGAAGCCGTCGAACCAGCCGTTGCCGCGCCCGCCCGGATCGCGCCCGTCCCGATCCCTGCCGCCATCGCTGTCGGGGCCGCCAGCGCCGGGGCGATCGCGGCCGTCCGGGCCGCGCCCATCCGTGCCACCGGCAGGTCCGCGCCCGCCCGAGGATGCTCCATCGCCGCCGGGGCGCATATTGGGATCGCGCGGGCCAAAGGGATCGCGCCCGCCCGTCGTGCCGCCAGTGGTGGTCGCGCCGCCTGTTGAGGAAACCGCGCCGCCCGAAGTGGTCGAACTGGTGGTGCTGGTTACGCCGCCCGACGTGGCGCCCTGACCGGCGCTCTGGCCATTGGGCGATCCCCCACTCGATCCATTGCCTGCGCCGCCGCTGCTCGCCACCGCCTGCTGGCCGCCCGAGGTCGAGCCTGTCCCCTGCGAACCGCTGCCCAGAGAGCCGCCTGTCGAGCCGGTTGCGCCTGCCGATTGGCCGTTGGGGCCGAGCTGGCCGCTGGATGCGCCGCCCGATCCGCCAGAGGGATTGCCCGGCCCGCCGCTGGTTCCGCGCGATGTGGTGCCGCCGATGCCGCTGGCGCCATTGCCCCGCGCAAAGCCGTCGCCGGTGCCGTCAAAGGGGGCGCCATCGGCGCGCAGATTGCCGCTGCCCGAAGGTGCCACGCCCGTGCCTATCCCGCGCCCGACGCCCAGCGGGCCGCGTGTATTGGTCAGATTGGCCGGGTTGCCCGAAGCGCCGATGCCGGTGCCCAGCACGGCGGAGCGGCCCAGCGGCGCAGCCTTGCCCGCATCGGGCGCGCCCACACGGATGGCCATGCCCTTGGCGTCCAGCACCTTTGCGCTGTTGCCTTGTCCGATGCCTTCGCCCAAACCCTTGATCGCGCTTGAAACCGTGGCGTTCAAATCCTTGGGGCAACCGCAGTCCACTTTGCGCGTCCAGCCCAGAATCGCCAGAATGATGCTGCCGATGGTGACGCCGGTCAGCAGCCAGTTCTGCTTTTGCATGCCTTGCTGGTGCCCACGTTGCTGGGTCTGTGCCATAATGCCCCGTTCTGTCGGCGCGGCGGGGCAGGTTGCCCAACGATGGCGCCATCTATTGGGCGCGATCTATGGGACAGGAACGGTTGAAGCGCGGTTAATGATAAAGCAAAGCGCCAGTATCGCGCGCCAGATATTGCATGGCAATTCAGCCAAGCCGAAGCGCGACATCATTCATAAAGCGCACATCATCGCCCTTGGCCAGCCACGGCGCCTCGGCGGCAATCGCGCCCAGCATGTCGGCCAGATCATCCATTTCGGCCTTGGCGTAATTGCCCAGAACATGGCCCGTCACGCGGTCTTTGTGTCCCGGATGGCCGATGCCGATGCGCACGCGGCGATAGTCGGGCCCCATATGCTGGGCGATCGAGCGCAGGCCATTGTGTCCGGCATGGCCGCCGCCGGTTTTGACCTTGACCTTCATCGGGGGCAGGTCCAGCTCGTCATGAAAGACCGTGAGGGCATCGGGCGTCAGCTTGAAAAAGCGCATCGCCTCGGCCACCGAGCGGCCGCTTTCGTTCATGAAGGTGGCCGGTTTGAGCAGGATCACCCGCTCTGTGCCGATGCGGCCATCCTGAAGCCAGCCCTGAAACTTCTTTTGCACCGGGCCAAAGCGATGCATGTCGGCGATCACATCGCAGGCCATAAAGCCCACATTGTGCCGGTTCATCCTGTACTGGTCGCCCGGATTGCCGAGGCCCACCCACAATTGCATCGCATTCATTTCCTTTGGCCAAGGAAAAGGCGGGAAAGACATGCCGTTTCCGGCCATCTTTCCCGCCTGTTTCATCGCCGCTTCATGCGGCGCCTGTCGCAATTAAGCGCGCAGGAAGTCCACGTGCTCGGGACGGTCGCTCACCGGGTGGAAGGCGACGTCCTTGGGGGTGGTCTTGATGGTCTGGCCGTCAACGGTCAGCTCGATCACGCTGTCGAAGAAGGTGCCGGTGTTGAGCTGACGGATCAGCTCCTTGGCTTCGACGTGGATCGCGACGGGTTCGGCATTGCCACCATAGATCACGGCGGGCACGCGGCCTTCACGACGCAGGGTGCGGCTGGCTCCCTTGCCAGTCTTCGCACGCGTCTCGGCCGGCAGGGTCAGGGTATTGCTCATAACACAAGCCTTTCAAAACTTCTGGAACCAAAATACACCCGACACGCCTCCAGGGATGACCATGCCGGGCAAGCGCGGGCCCTTAGGCGCAAAGCAGGGGAAAAGCAAGCGCGCAGGGCCAGGGCCGCTATTGCACCCGCGTAACGCGATAGCCGCGCGCGGCCAGCATTGCGGGCAGGCCGTCCGGTCCGGCCATATGCGCCGCGCCCACCGCGACAAAGGGATGCGCGCCGGTGGCGAGGCTCTGGGCGATTTTTGCGCTCCATGCCCGGTTGCGGCCGGTATAGAGCGCCTCGCGCAGGACCGGATCGGCCAGAATGCCGCGGTTGGTTTCCTGCGCCAGCGTGGCGACATCGCCCTTTTTCCACGCGGCGGCCAGATCCACGGGGGGCTGCGTATCGGGCCGCTCGTCGGACAGCGTCTCATCCAGCAGGCGGCGCTGGGCGCTTTCGGGCAGGCGGTCGAAGATGGCCAGTTGCGCGGCGGCGCCTTCCAACTCGACGATCCGCTTGCTTCCGGCCTCGGCCAGAACGGCGCGGTCAATGCCATAGGCCGGATTGCCCGTCGCCGCCTCGCGCGCCAGCATCAGGGCTGCGGCCCAGGTTTCGGTATCGGCAAAATCACCCGGTTTGGCATGAGCATCGGCCAGTGCCCGCGTCAGAGCCGCGCGGTTTTGCGGCGCCACCCGCGCATCCAGCGGGGGCAGACCGGGCGTATGGGCCAGCGCCTGAAACGCCCGCGCCGTGGCCGCATCATCATTCAGCGCGGCGATTTCCACGATGATCGTGTCGGCCCCGTCCCACGCCGCCGCCACCGCGCCCTCGCGCCAGTCCGCCGCGCGGGGCAGGGCGTGGATCGTGCCCAGCAACCAGCCTTTTTGCCCACCGGGGCCTTCAATCTGCCACAGCGCGGGATGGACCGTTTCAGGCCGATGCAGCCCATACCAGAGCGCTCCCCCCGCCAGCGAGAGCGCGGCAAGGGCGGCCCAGCCCCGTTTCATCATTGCACCCGTGTGGCGATGATGCCCTGTTTGGCCAGTTGTTCCTGAACGCTGCCATGTCCGGCCAGATGGCCCGCGCCCACCGCGATGAAGACCTTACCCGGCTTGTTCAGCCGCTCTGCGATCCATGCCGCCCAATTGCGGTTGCGGCCCAGCAGCAGCGCCTCGGCCAGTTTGGGGTCGCTCTGATCGGCGTTGATCAATTTGGCCAGACGCGAGGCATTGCCCACTTTCCACGCCGCGATCATCGCGCCCAGTTCGGTGGTGATCTTGGGCGAATTGACCGCCACTTCGCGCAAATACCCGCGCTGCGAGGCGATGGGCAGCGAATCGAACAGGCCAAGCTGATATTCGGGCGTTTCAAGCGCGACATGCTCGATCCCGCGCTCCTGCGCCATTTTGACCAGCCGCCCGTCGACGCCATTGGCCGGATCATAGCCCGACTTCATCAAGGGCAGGGTCGAGAGCGCCACGGCGGCATACCATGGACGGAAACCGTCAAACATGGCAGGCGCCAGACCATTGCCCGCCAGCGCCTTTTCCAGCGCCTTGCGCGTGGTGGGCGAGAGCGTGGCGCGCAGGTTCTGGCCCTGCGGCAGCATCGCCTTGTCCATCACGATGGCGCGCATTTCCTCCGGCTTTTTCTCGATAATCTCGGTCACCAGCGAGGTCGATTCCGAAAAGGCCTGCGCCACTGCGCCGTCAAACCAGTCGATATTGGCGGGCAGGGCATGGACCGTGCCGAACAGATAGATCACCGTGTCCCCGCGCTGCACTTTCCACAAGGCCGGGCGGGCGACATGCGGGCTGGCCACCTGCCGGCTGGCGACCGGGGTGGGATGGCGCTGGACCTTGGCGGCGGCCGGCGTGACAAATGCCAGCGCAGCGGCCAGCAGCGCCCAGGCACAAGCCATGGCGCGGATGAGGCGGGGGAGAATGACCTTCGACATGGCGGTCCCTATATAGATCCTGCGTCCCCTGTCGATTGCGCGAATGAGCGAATGAAAGGTTAATGCGGGCGGGAATGGCGCCCCTTGCGGGCCAAACGGGGGTTTTTGCCGCCCTTGGTCCGTCACCCTTGACCCTTTGCGGGCCTTACGCCAAAGGCAGGCCCTATGAGCGAAACAGCACCTCTGGCCAAAAAGCCGCTGAGCTTTCAGGACATGATCCTGACCCTCCATGATTTCTGGAGCAAGCAGGGTTGCGCCATTCTGCAACCCTATGACATGCGCATGGGCGCGGGCACGTTTCACCCCGCCACAACCCTGCGCGCGCTTGGCCCCGAACCGTGGAAGGCCGCCTATGTGCAGCCCAGCCGCCGCCCGACCGACGGCCGCTATGGCGAAAACCCGAACCGCCTTCAGCACTATTACCAGTATCAGGTGATCCTCAAGCCTTCGCCGGAGAATTTGCAGGAGTTGTATCTGCAATCCTTGGCCGCGATTGGGGTGGACCCGCTGGCGCATGACATCCGCTTTGTCGAGGATGACTGGGAAAGCCCGACGCTGGGCGCATGGGGGCTGGGCTGGGAGGTCTGGTGCGACGGGATGGAGGTGACGCAGTTCACCTATTTCCAGCAGGTCGGCGGGTTTGACTGCAAGCCGGTGGCGGGCGAGCTGACCTATGGCCTCGAACGTCTGGCCATGTATATTCAGGGCGTGGACTGGGTCTATGACCTGCGTTTCAATGACGCGGGCTTGACCTATGGCGACGTGTTCCTGAAGAACGAGCAGGAAATGTCGAAGTACAATTTCGAGGTGGCCGACACCGAGCAATTGTTCAAAGGCTTTGCCCATGCCGAGGCCGAGGCCAAGCGCTGTATCGAGGCGAAGATCCCGCTGGCGGCGTATGATCAGGCCATTGAGGCATCGCATCTCTTCAACCTGTTGCAAGCGCGCGGCGTGATTTCGGTGCAGGAGCGCGCCAGCTATATCGGCCGCGTGCGCGATCTGGCCAAGGGCGCGTGCGAAGCGTGGATCGAGAAGAACGAGGCCGAATGGGCCGTGAAATTTCCGGGGTGGACGAAATGAGCGATTTCCTTCTTGAACTGCGCAGCGAGGAAATCCCCGCGCGGATGCAGGCAGGCGCGCGGGCCGAACTGGAAAAGCTGTTTCGCGGGGCCATGGCGGCGGCGGGCGTTGCGGTGGGCGAACTGGTTGTGTGGAGCACGCCGCGTCGTCTGGCGCTGATCGCGCGCGGATTGCCTGTGGCGACGCAGGCGGTGCGTGAGGAAGTGAAGGGGCCGAAAGCCTCGGCGCCCGAACAGGCGCTGGCCGGGTTCCTGCGCAAGACCGGATTGACGCGTGAGCAGTTGGAAGAGCGCGATGGCGTGCTTTTCGCTGTGACCGAAAAGCCGGGCCGGGCGACTGCCGATGTGCTGGCCGAGGCGATTCCGGCCATCGTGCGCGGGTTTAGCTGGCCCAAGTCGCAGCGCTGGGGGGCGGCTTCGCTGTCCACCGAGAGCCTGCGCTGGGTGCGCCCGTTGCAGGGCATTGTCGCGCTGCTCGATGGCGCGGTGGTGGAATGTGAGGTCGGCGGGATCGTATCGGGCCGTGAGACGGTGGGGCATCGTTTCCATTCGTCGGGCGCGGTGACGGTGGCGGACGCCGACAGCTATGCCGATGACCTGCGCGCCGCGCATGTTCTGGTCAATCATAACGAGCGTCAGGACATCATCCGCGCCAAGGCGAAGGAGGCGGCTTCGGCCGCTGGCCTGACGCTGGTGGAGGATGAAGGGCTGGTGATCGAGAATGCCGGTCTGACCGAATGGCCGCAGCCCTTGCTGGGCCGGTTTGACGAGGCTTTCCTTGAGGTTCCGCCAGAAGTCATCCAGTTGACCGCGCGCGTGAACCAGAAGTATTTTGTGTGCGAAGACGCGGCGGGCAAGCTGGCCAATGCTTTCGTCTGCACCGCCAATATCGACGCCACGGACGGCGGGGCGGGGATCATCGACGGCAACCGCAAGGTTTTGGCCGCGCGTTTGAGCGATGCGCGTTTCTTCTGGCAGCAGGATTTGAAGACCCCGCTGGCCGATCAGGCGAAGAAGCTGGAGCGGATTACGTTCCATGAGAAGCTGGGCACGGTGGCCGACAAGGTTGCTCGTGTGGCCAAGCTGGCCGAATGGCTTGCCAGCGAAGGCATTGTGCCGGGCGCCGATCCGGCATCGGCGCGTCAGGCGGCGGAATTGTGCAAGGCCGATCTCGTCACCGAAATGGTGGGCGAATTCCCCGAATTGCAGGGGCTGATGGGCGGCTATTATGCGCGGGCCGAAGGTCTGCCCGATGCCGTGGCCGATGCAATCCGCGATCACTACAAGCCGGTCGGGCAGGGGGATGATGTGCCCACCGCGCCGGTGACGGTGTGTGTGGCACTGGCGGATAAAATTGATACCATTGCTGCGTTTTTTTTAATCGGGGAAAAGCCGACTGGCTCAAAAGATCCTTACGCTCTCAGGCGCGCGACGTTGGCGTCAATCGGCTTGATATTGGCAAAGGGGGTTCGAGTTTCGCTTCGAAAGCTCCTTCTGGAAGCAGGAGGTCCAGTCAATCATCAACTGTTTCCGCCAGCAGGCCAAGGTCAGGAGGAGGCAATGGAGATCGTCCATGCGGCTTCCAGGCAGTGGGTGCAATTTCAGGCGGCTGTTGATGAAATCATCACCTTCTTCGCCGACCGCCTCAAGGTCCAGCAAAAGGAAGCAGGCGTCCGCCACGATCTGATCGACGCGGTGTTTGCGCTTGGCGGTGAGGACGACCTCGTCCGCCTGCTCGCCCGCGTTCATGCGTTGCAGGCATTTGTGCAGACCGACGATGGCAAGAACCTTCTGGCCGGTTACAAGCGCGCGGCCAATATCCTCAAGGCCGAGGAGAAGAAGGGCTGGGACGCCGATGTCACCAATCCTGCGCCCGAACCTGCCGAAGCCGCGCTGATCGCCGCGCTGGCCGATGCGACGCCCAAGGCCGAAGCGGCGGTCGCCGCCGAGGACTTTACCGGCGCGATGGCGGCTCTGGCCACTCTGCGGTCAGCGGTTGATGATTTCTTTAATGACGTCACGGTAAATGCCGAAGACCCCTCGATCCGCTCCGCGCGCCTAGGCCTTTTGTCGCAATTGCGTGCTGCAACGCACAAAGTGGCTGACTTCTCAAGGATCGAGGGCTAGGGGCAGGGTAAGTACAAAGGCCGATTCGTTCTGGGAGGCTTGGTCTAATCATGTCTGCATACGTATTCTATTTCGGTGGTGGCGCCAATTCGACCGACCCGCGCAGCCGCGACAAGACAATCGCGGGCGGCAAGGGCGCCAATCTGGCCGAAATGGCCGGCATCGGCCTGCCGGTGCCGCCGGGCTTCACGATCAGCACCGAAGTCTGCGCGACCTATAACGCCAACGGCAAAAGCTTTGACGCCGATCTGCGCGCGGGCGTTGCGGCGGGCGTGGCGCATGTGGAAAGCTCCACGGGCCGCAAGTTTGGCGATACGGCCAATCCGCTGCTGGTTTCGGTGCGTTCGGGCGCGCGGGTTTCGATGCCGGGCATGATGGACACGGTGCTCAACCTGGGCCTCAATGACGAGACGGTGCAAGGTCTGGCCCAAGGGTCGGGCAATCCGCGCTTTGCTTGGGATTCCTATCGCCGCTTCATTCAGATGTATTCCGACGTGGTGCTGGGCATTGACCATCACCTGTTTGAGGATGCTCTGGAAATCGTCAAGGAAGACAACGGTTTCTACGCCGATGTTGAACTTGAAGCCGAGCATTGGCAGGCGCTTGTCGGCGAATACAAGGCCATCGTCGAAAAGGCGCTGGGCCGCCCGTTCCCGCAGGATGTGCATGAGCAGCTCTGGGGCGCGATCGGCGCGGTGTTCGACAGTTGGGAAAGCGAGCGCGCCAAGGTCTATCGCCGGTTGAACGACATTCCGGGCGACTGGGGCACGGCGGTCAACGTGCAGGCCATGGTCTTCGGCAATATGGGCGATACTTCGGCCACCGGCGTTGCCTTCACCCGCGATCCGGCGACCGGCGAGAAGGCCTATTACGGCGAATGGCTGGTCAATGCGCAGGGTGAAGACGTGGTGGCGGGCATCCGCACCCCGCAATATCTGACCAAATTTGCCCGCGAACGCGCCGGGGCCAAGCCGCTTTCGATGGAAGAGGCGATGCCTGAGGCCTACACCGAACTGGCCGCTGTCTTTGAACTGCTGGAAAAGCACTACAAGGACATGCAGGACATCGAGTTCACGGTGGAACGCAACAAGCTGTGGATGCTGCAAACGCGAAGCGGCAAGCGGACGGCCAAGGCTGCGCTGAAAATGGCGGTCGATATGGTGGGCGAGGGCCTGATCGATGAGGCCACGGCGATCAAGCGCGTCGACCCGATGGCGCTCGACCAGTTGCTGCACCCCACGCTCGATCCCAAGGCGGAGCGTGACTATCTGGGCAAGGGGCTGCCCGCCTCGCCGGGTGCGGCCTCGGGCGCGATTGTGCTGGACGCCGAAACGGCGCAGGCGCGGGCCGAGCGCGGCGACAGCGTCATCCTCGTGCGCGTCGAAACCAGCCCGGAAGACATCCACGGCATGCATGCGGCCAAGGGCATTCTGACCGCGCGCGGCGGTATGACCAGCCACGCGGCCGTCGTGGCGCGCGGCATGGGCCGCCCCTGCGTCTCGGGCGCCAGCAGCGTCAGCATCGACATGAACAGCCGCACCCTCAAGATTGGCACGCGCGATCTGAAGGAAGGTGACATCATCACGCTGGACGGCGCGACGGGCGACATCATGGGCGGCGCCGTGCCGACCATCGAGCCTGAACTGGTGGGTGATTTCGGCACGCTGATGGTCTGGGCCGACAAGCACCGCCGGATGAAGGTGCGCACCAATGCCGAAACGCCCGAGGATTGCCGCACGGCGCGCAGCTTTGGCGCCGAGGGCATCGGCCTGTGCCGTACCGAGCATATGTTCTTTGATGCGGGCCGCATTTCGGCCGTGCGCCAGATGATCCTGGCCGAGGATGAGGATGGCCGCCGCGCCGCTCTTGCCAAACTGCTGCCCGAACAACGCGCTGATTTTCAGGCGATCTTCGAGATCATGGCGGGCCTTCCCGTCACGATCCGCTTGCTCGATCCGCCGCTGCACGAATTCCTGCCGCATAGCGACGCGGAATTTGCCGAGCTTTCGGATGCCATCGGCATTGGCGTCGAAACGCTTAAGCGCCGCGCGGGCGAGTTGCATGAATTCAACCCGATGCTGGGCCATCGCGGGTGCCGTCTGGGGATCACCTTCCCGGAAATCTATGAAATGCAGGCGCGCGCGATCTTTGAGGCCGCCGTCGATGTGGCGCTGGCCTCCGGCGAGGCGGTTGTACCCGAAGTGATGATCCCGCTGGTGGCGACCAAGAAGGAGCTTTCGATCCTCAAGGCGCTGGTGGATCGCACCGCCGCTCAGGTCTTTGCCGAAAAGGGCAAGGTGCTCGATTATCTGGTCGGCACGATGATCGAATTGCCGCGCGCGGCGCTGATGGCGGGCGAAATTGCCGAGGAGGCCAAGTTCTTCTCCTTTGGCACCAACGACCTGACGCAGACTACGCTGGGCGTGTCGCGCGATGACGCGGCCCGCTTCCTCTCGGCCTATGTCGAGCAGGGCATCTATGCGCGCGATCCCTTCGTCAGCCTCGATGTCGAGGGCGTGGGGCAGCTTGTCGAACTGGCGGCGGAGCGTGGGCGCAAGACCCTGCCGGGCATCAAGCTGGGCATTTGCGGCGAGCACGGCGGCGATCCGGCCTCCATTGCCTTCTGCGAAAAGACCGGGCTGGATTATGTCTCGGCTTCGCCCTTCCGCGTGCCGATCGCCCGTCTGGCGGCGGCGCAGGCGGCTTTGGGGTAAGGCAGGCTTTATGCCTCCGGCGGGCCAAGGGACTCGTCCCTTGGCAATCCCGTTACTGGGGTGTGCCTGATTTGAAGCGTTGAATAAATAAAAGCCTGCGGCGCCAAGATAAGGCACCGCAGGCTTTAATTTTTTGACGTCGCGTCCGACACAAAACGCCGAACCGGACACGCAACGCATACAGTAACGGGAGCGCGAGGGTCTAGACCCTCGCATCTATCCCTTCATCTTCTCCACCCACTCAACGTCAAAATCTCGAACACTTCGGTCACGCGCCCATCCTCGGCCAGTTCATCAAAGGCCACCAGCGCGCGGGCATAACCAGCCTCGCCCACGGCGGGGCCGTTCTGGGCCAAAACCCCGCCCCAAGCCTGCGCCCGCACATCGCCCACCAACCCCGCCAGCGAGCGGAAGCGCACCTTGACCGCGCGACCATCGCTGACCGGATCGGCAAAACCGGCGCGTTGCAGCAATTGCGCCCCTGCGCGCACATCGACCATCGGGTGCATCCGGGCGGCGGGGCGGTCGCCATCGGCGGCCATCATGATTGCGCGCAGCGCAGGCAGCGACCCGGCCCCGGCAAAGCTGGCGATCATCACGCCGCCCGGCGCCAGCGCCTGCCGCATATGGATCAGCGCGCCGGGCAGGTCATTGACCGTATCCAAAGTGCCCAACGAGGCGATGAGGTCGAAATCGCGCAGCAGATAGGGCTGCTCTTCATCCAGCACCATCGCCCCGCGCAGGCCCGCCGGATCGGCCTCCACCACCTCGGCGCCTTGCGCGCGCAGAGCGGCACCCAGCGCACCGGTCCAATCGCCCACCACCAGCGCCCGTTTGGGCACCATCTGCACAAAGGAGAGCCGCTCGAGCACATCCTCAACCATATCGTCGAGCAGATAATGCGCGGCATTGGGCTGATTTTGCAGGACCATCGCCCGGCGGCGGGCGGCAAGGCGGCGGTGCGGCGCGAAAATGCGGGGAGGCTGACTCATGCGCCCCGTCCTGCCTCTTGCGCCGCGCGGCTGCAAGGATCTTCACGCTTGCCCCCGCAAAAGCAGCCATTAGACTTTGGTCCATGCGCCAACTTTCGCCCGTTCTCGACCTGCTGTTTCCCCCGCGCTGCCCGCTGTGCGGCGAAGGGATCAGCGCGCATGGCGGGCTTTGCGCGCCGTGCTGGTCGGGGCTGGCGATGCCGGGCGATCCTTCGTGCCGGCTGTGCCAGCGCCCGTTGAGCAGCGCGGCGGCTTCCCATGCCGAGGATGGCCTGCTGTGCCACACCTGTGTTGTCGAGACGCCGCGCCATGATGGCGTCGCGGCGGCCACGCTTTATAATGATACCTCGCGCCAATTGGTGATCGCGCTTAAACATGGGCGGCGCCTGGCGCTGGCCGGGCTGATGGGGCGGCTGATGGCGGCGCGGCTGAAAGCGCAGGATATTGGGCCGGGCTGGCTGGTGGTGCCGGTGCCGCTGCATCGTTGGCGGCTGTGGGGGCGGGGCTTCAACCAATCGGCGCTGTTGGCGCAGGAGATTGCGCGGCACACCGGGGCAAAGCCGCTGGTCGACGCGCTGGTGCGGCGGCGCAAGACGCCGATGCTGGGCGGACTGGGGCCGCAGGAACGGGCCAAAGTGCTGAGCGGCGCGATTGCCCTGCATCCTGCCCGCAAGGCGCGCCTGCATGGCGCCAAGGTGATTCTGGCCGATGATGTGTTGACCAGCGGGGCGACCACCAATGCCTGTATCGCCGCGCTCGAGCAGGCGGGCGCGGCGCGGGTAATCGTGGCCTGTTTCGCCCGCGTGCATGGCGAGGCGCTGCCTTGAGCGGCGCATAAGAAAACGCCCGGAGGGATAAACCTCCGGGCGTTCACGTGACGAAACTGATAGGCGACGCTTCTCAGCGCAACTGGTGTCCCCCCCTGATGGGCCACCACACCTGAACCCTCATTCTCTACTACCGCGCAACGCTCTTTCAGCGCTGGCTGGCATTTCCCTGAACCGTGGCGCGTTCCGCTGCCTGGTCAAATGCGATCTCCCTCAAGACCGTGACCGATTTGTTTCAACTTTTCGGGCCAAAGATAAAGAGGCGATGATCGCAAGTGTGGATTTTCGCCCCCAGTTGTGGTTATCGCGCAACATCACCGCGCACCGCAGAGGGCAGGGGCGCCTTGAACGGGAATTTTTACGTATGTCCGCCGGGAATATCGAGCGCGAATCCGGTTCCACCTTCATGCCGCGTTTCGATGCGCAGGGTCTTTTGACGGCCATCGCGGTCGATTCGGAAAGCCGCGAGATCCTGATGGTGGCGTTCATGGATGCGCAGGCGCTGGACAAGACGCGCGAGACCGGGCTGGCGCATTTCCATTCGCGTTCGCGCGGGAAATTGTGGCTGAAGGGCGAGACTTCGGGCCATTTCCTGCGGGTGCAGGAAATCCGGGTGGATTGCGATCAGGACGCGCTGGTCATGCTGTGCCGCCCCGAAGGCCCGGCCTGCCACACGGGTGCGCGCAGTTGCTTTTATCGCAGGCTGGAGGGCGATGCCCTCCAGCGCATCGATTGATCAGGCGAAGATCTCGTCGAAGAAGCTGAGCATCGCGGCCCAGCTCTGACGGTCGGCGCTGGTGTTATAGCCAAGGAAATCCTTGCCGCGCGCATCGCTGTCGGGGTCGGTAAAGCCGTGGCGCACATTGGCATAGGAATGGAAATGCCAGTTGGCCCCGGCGGCGTCCAATTCCTCCCACAGGCCGATGACGGCGCTGCGCGGGGCCAGCGGGTCGGCATCGCCGTGCAGCACCAGAATGCGCGCCTTGACCGCTCCGGGCGCGGCGGGCTTCTCGGTGCCGAACACGCCGTGGAAACTGACCGCGGCGGCAATATCGGCCCCGTCGCGCGCCAGTTCGAGTGCTGCCTGACCGCCCATGCAATAGCCGATGACGCCCATCTTCAAACCTTCGGCTTCGGGCAGGGCGCGCAGCGCCGAAAGCGCGGCATGGAGGCGCTTGCGGTAGGCATCCCAATCCTTGCGCAAAACCTCGGCCATCGGGAATGACGCCTCAAAGCTGGCGACGGGCGCGCCGTAGAAATCGCCGACCATGGCCAGATAGCCCTGTTCGGCCAGAGCCAGCGCACGCGCCTCGATGGCAGGGCCGATATTGGCGATGGTGGGCCAGATCAGGATCGCGGCGCGCGGCGTTCCGGCCGGACGCGCCAGCCAGCCGGTCAGCGCGACATCACCGTCGGAATAGGAAACAGGCTGAAGCATGATCAATCATCCTCTTGGGGGGTAAAACGATTGGCTTTGCGGATTTGCGGAAACAGAAAGGCCCAGATCAGCGTCACCGCCACCGCGCCAAGGCCGCCGAACAGCACCGCACCTTGCGCCCCCAGCAGCCATGCGGCAATGCCCGATTCCATCTCGCCCAATTCATTGGACGCGCCGATGGCCAGACCCGAAATGGCCGAAACCCGCCCGCGCATTTCATCGGGCGTATGCATCTGGACCAGCGTGGAGCGCACGAACATGCTGATCATGTCGGCCGCGCCCAGCACCGCCAGCATGGCCAGCGACAGCGCATAATTGGTGGAAACGGCAAACACCGCCGTCGCCGCGCCAAACAGCGCGACCGAGCCGAGCATGGTGATGCCCACCCGCCGCTCCAGCGGTTTGATCGACAACAGGATGCCCAGCACCGCCGCGCCCACCGCCGGGGCCGCGCGCATCTGGCCCAGACCCGTAGGCCCCACATGCAGGATATCGCGCGCATAGACCGGCAGCAGCGCCGTGGCCCCGGCCAGCAGCACCGCAAACAGATCGAGCGTGATGCAGCCCAGCAGGAAAGGATTGCTCCGCACAAAGGCCAGCCCCTCCCACGCCATGCGCATCGGATGGGTTTCACGGTTGGCGGCATGGGGGGGCAGAGGGCGGATCGTCAGCAGCGCCAGCGCCGAAACGCACAGCAGCGCGCAGGACATCCAATAGAAGAGCGAAGGATGCCAGCCAAACAGCAACCCCGCCACCGCAGGCCCGGCAATCGTGCCCGATTGCATGGCCATGGAATTCATCGCAATCGCGCGGGGCAAGAGCGCGGGCGGCACGATCATCGGCGCAATGGCCCCCACCGACGGCCCGACAAATACCCGCGCCGTACCATGCGCCATGCCCAGAAACAGCACCAGCGGCATGCTGAGCCAGCCCTGCCATGTGGTGATGGCCAGCGTCAGTGCCATGGCCATATCGACCGAGACCGACAGCGCGCCGACTTTGCGCCGGTCAAACCGGTCGGACACCACGCCCGACACCGGCGTCAGCAGAAACATCGGCACGAATTGCACAAAGCCCAACACCCCCAGCATGAAGGAGGCCTGGGCAATGGTCATGCCATAGGATTGCCGCGCCAGATCATAGAGCTGATAGCCGATAATGACCACCATGCCCGAGCCCGACAGCCAGGAGAGGAAACGGGCGGTCCAAAATCGGCGATAGTCCGCAATTTGCAGAGGGTTGGTTGGCTCCATCACCGCGCCGATGTGGCAGGTGCGAAGGCGATTGCCAAGATACCAGTGCTTGGGGAAGGAAAAATCTGGCTTGTGCGCGCCGTTGCCCGGCGCCCGCGATTATCGGCGCAGGCGCGGATTGGGTTGCAGCGCGGCGATCATGTTGGTGAAATCGTCCTGACGGATGATGCGTTCAAACTGAAAGCCGGAACGATCGTCGGTCGACCAGATCAGATGGGCCTCGATGCGCCCGACGACGGGCAAACGGATCGTCACCCTTTCGCCGCGCCCCAATTCGACCTTGTTGCCGACCATGAAGCCGTGGATCGAAATATTGGCGATGTCGAGCATCACATCGCCCACGCGCCGGTGTTCGGCTACCACCCGGAAACTGACCGGATGGCGCGCGGCGCGGCGCAGTTCGGTAACCGAAAGCTGAGCCCCTGAAGCCATGTGTCAATCTCCTGCATAAAATACGTCCGGGAGAAGCATTTAGGACACAAATGGCGAAAAAATGGTAAATATGGCAAAAGGCTGCCGGTGGAGGCGGCAAGGCTTTGCCGCCTCCAAAAATGTCACAAGGGCTTGAGAATGCCGTGTTTCTTCTTGCCCGAAGAAAGGCGGATTTCCCCGCTTTTAAGGCTAATGGCCTGATTTTCATCGCTTACGGCCATGCCATCCAGCTTGGCCCCGCCGCCTGCGATCAGGCGTTTGGCTTCACCTCGGCTCGCCGCAAATCCAATTCCGACCAGCGCATCGATGATCGTGCAGCCTTCGGCCGGAACATGCCACACCGGCAGATCCGCGCCCAGACCGCCGCCTGCAAAGGTGGCGCTGGCGGTGGCTTCGGCGGCCTTGGCGGCTTCTTCGCCGCGCACCAGTTTCGTCACCTCATTGGCCAGCACGACCTTGGCCGCATTGATCTCGCTGCCCTCCAGCGCTTCGAGCCGGACGATCTCGTCAAGCGGAACATCGGTGAAGATCCGCAGGAAACGGCCCACATCACGGTCATCGGTGTTGCGCCAGAACTGCCAGAAATCATAATGCGGCAGCAGTTCTTCATTCAGCCACACCGCGCCGTTGACGCTCTTGCCCATCTTGGCCCCATCGGCCGTGGTCAGCAGCGGCGTGGTCAGGCCGAAAAGCTCGATCCCGTTCATGCGGCGCGTCAATTCGATGCCGTTGACGATATTGCCCCATTGGTCCGACCCGCCCAATTGCAACCGGCAGCCGTGGCGCAGCGCCAGTTCGCGGAAGTCATAGGCCTGAAGGATCATGTAGTTGAATTCAAGGAAGGTCAGCGGCTGTTCGCGATCAAGCCGCAGCTTGACCGAATCAAAGGTCAGCATGCGGTTGACCGTGAAATGCGGGCCGACATTGCGCAGCAGGTCGATATAGCCCAACTGGTCCAGCCAATCGGCATTGTTGACCATTTGTGCGCCCGTCGCGCTGTCGTCAAAGCGGAGCAGGCGGTGAAACACCTTGGCGATCCCCGCGATGTTCGAGGCAATCGTCTCTTCGGTCAGCAGTTTGCGCGATTCGTCCTTGCCGCTGGGGTCGCCCACCTTGGTCGTGCCGCCGCCCATCAGCGCAATGGGCTTGTGCCCCGCCTGTTGCAGGCGGCGCAGCAGCATCACCGAGGCCAGATTGCCGACATGCAGCGAGGAAGCCGTCGCGTCATAGCCGTTATACGCCACCACCACCTCTTTTTGGGCAAGGGCATCAAGCCCATGCGCATCGGTCAACTGGTGGATATGGCCGCGTTCAGACAGCAGGCGCAGCAGGTCGGACTTGTATTCGGTCATGTTTGCCTCTTGATTGAAGCTGCCGCCTAGCATGGAGAATTGGCTTTGGGAACTTTCTCGCTGATCTGTCACCCGCAAACGCCCGCAATGGGGGTGAAATCCGTGAGCGTGGCATGGGAGGCGCGCGGCGATGCTCTGATGCTGCGCTATCGCGTGGACGGGGCGGGGGGGCTGGTGCTGCCTGCGCCCGCTGCGCCGGAGCGCCATGACGACCTGTGGAAGACGACCTGTTTCGAGATGTTTCTGGGGCAGGCGGGGACCACCTATCGCGAATTCAACTTCTCGCCCTCTTCGCGCTGGGCGACCTATGCCTTTGCCGATTATCGCGAGGGCGGGCGCGATGCGGAGATGACAATCGCCCCGGCAATCGTCATCCGGCGCGAGGGCGATGCGGCCATTTGCGAGGTCCGCCTCTCGCGCGCAATTCTGGATGGGGCGGTTTGCGCTGGGTTGACCGCCGTGATCGAGGAGATGGGCGTCGATGGAAAGGGCGGCCACAAATCCTATTGGGCGCTGGCCCGTGGCGAAGGCCGGCCCGATTTTCACAAGCGCTCTTGCTTCACGCTCCAGCTTGCGGCAGCGGAGGCGCCATGACTGTTCATTTCGGCCTTGATCGCCTGCTCGCTGATCCCGCTCTTCGTGCGCCGCTTGCCGGGCGCCGTGTCTCGCTGGTCGCGCATCCTGCCTCGCTGACCTCGGGGCTGGTGCATAGTCTCGATGCGCTGGCCGCCTGCGGCGATGTGAACCTGACCAGCGCCTTTGGCCCCCAGCACGGGCTGAAGGGCGACAAGCAGGACAATATGGTCGAGACGGAGGACGAATTTGACCCCGCGCTCGGCATTCCGGTGTTCAGCCTATATGGTCAGGTGCGCCGCCCGACCCCGGCGATGATGGACACGGCCGATGTGTTCCTGTTCGATCTTCAGGACCTTGGCTGCCGGATCTACACTTTCGTCACCACGTTGCTTTATCTGTTGGAGGCGGCATCGGGCACGGGCAAATCGGTCTGGGTGCTCGATCGGCCCAATCCGGCGGGGCGGCCCATCGAGGGGCTGACGCTGATCCCCGGACAGGAGAGCTTTGTCGGCGCAGGACCGATGCCGATGCGCCATGGCCTGACGCTGGGCGAGATGGGGCGCTGGTTTATCGACCATTACAAGCTGGACGTGGATTACCGTGTCATCACGATGGAGGGCTGGGCGCCGGATGCTCCGGCCCGCGCGGGTCTTGCCGGTTTTGGCTGGCCTGAAGAGCGGATCTGGATCAACCCCAGCCCTAATGCGGCCAGCCTGAACATGGCCCGCGCCTATGCCGGGACGGTGATGCTGGAGGGCACGAACCTGTCCGAAGGGCGCGGCACGACCCGTCCGCTGGAGGTTTTGTTCGGCGCGCCCGATGTGGATGCCAAGGCGGTGCTGGCCGAAATGCAGGCATTTGCGCCGCAGTGGATGACGGGCTGCGCGCTGCGCGAATGCTGGTTCTCGCCCACGTTCCACAAGCATGTGGGGCAGCTTTGCAGCGCCTTGATGATCCATGCCGAGGGCGGGTTCTATGACCATCATGCCTTCCGCCCCTGGCGTTTGCAGGCGCTGGCCTTCAAGGCGATCCGGCGCCTTTATCCCGATTATCCGCTGTGGCGCGATTTTCCCTATGAGTATGAACTGACCCGTCTTGCCATTGATGTCATCAACGGCGGGCCGGGTTTGCGCGAATGGGTGGATGATGCCGGGTCGGTTGCAGGCGATCTCGATGCGATCACCGCGCCCGATGAAATGCGCTGGGCGGAGGAAATCCGGCCTTATCTACTTTACTGATCGCCCGGTGGCGCGGCGCGATGCAGCCGCGCCACCAGCACAAACGAAATATACATCAACAGATACCACGCGCCCAATTTCGAGGGCGAAACCATCACCCAGCCATGCCGCTGGCCCGGATAGAGCCAGGCATTGGCAAAGGTCGCGATATTTTCCGCGATCCAGATAAAACCCGCCACCAGAAACCACCCCAGCAGCAGCGGCATCCAGCGATGCACCCGCCAGTTGCGGAAATAGACCCGCGTGCGCCAAAACAGCAGCCCAATCGCCACAAACAGGCCCAGCCGAATATCGGGCAGCCAGTGATGGGCGAAGAAATTCACATAGATGAGCACCGCCACCAGCACGGTCAGCCGCTCGTCGGGATAATGGCTGAAACGGAAATCAAAGATGCGCCACACGCGGGCGATATAGCTGCCCACGGCCGCATACATGAAGCCGGAGAACAAAGGCACATGGCCGATCCGCAGAAACCCTGCCTCGGGATAGACCCATGACCCTTGCGCGGTTTTGAACAGTTCCATCACCGTGCCGACGATGTGAAAGGCCGCGATAACCCAGGCCTCCTCGCGGCTTTCCAGCCGCAGCGCCAGCATCGCCACCTGTATCCCCAGCGCCGAAAGCGTCAGCATGTCATAGCGGGCCAGCGCCGCGTGGGCCGGATAGAACAGATGGGTGAGCAAAAGCAGGGCCAGCATCAGGCCGCCAAACAGGCAGGCCCAGCATCAGGCCGCCAAACAGGCAGGCCCAGCCTTGCTTGAAGCCGAAGAGCAGGAATTCAAAGACCCATGTGTGCCATCCGGGGCGCGGGGCGAAAGTTTCGATCCGGGCGCGGATGAGGGAAAACCGGCTCGGCCCGATGGGTTGAACTTGCCGGGTATTTTTCCCACCACTTGTATGCATTGCTTACATTCCTTAAGGTCGGCGCAAAGCACAAGAGGATGCCTGGACGATGCTCAAACTCTATTCCTTTGGCCCCGCCGCCAATTCGATGAAGCCGCTGCTCACCCTTTATGAAAAGGGCACGCCGTTCGAAGGGCACCGCCTGAACCCGGCCATCTTTGAACATCATCAGGATTGGTTCAAGGCCATCAATCCGCGCGGACAGGTGCCCGCTCTGGTCGATGGCGACAAGGTGATTACCGAAAGCACGGTGATTTGCGAATATCTGGAGGATGAGCACCCCGGCGAGGTGAAGCTGCGCCCCGCCGATTCCTATGGCCGCGCCCAGATGCGGATCTGGACCAAGTGGGTGGATGAATATTTCTGCTGGTGCGTCTCGACCATCGGCTGGCACCGCTATGTCGGCAATATGGTCAAAGGCATGAGCGACGAGGCCTTTGAGGAAAAGGTGAAGGCCATCCCGGTCTTTGAGCAGCAGGTCAAATGGCGCCGCGCGCGCGAAGGCTTCCCCCAGGATCTGCTCGACGAGGAAATGCGCAAGATTTCCTATTCGGTCACGCGCCTCAACGACCATCTGGCCGACCATGAATGGCTGGCGGGCGGCATGTTCACGCTGGCCGACATCTGCAATTTCGCCATCGCCAATGGCATGAATTACAGCTTCCCCGAACTGGTGAACGAGGCCGATGCGCCGCATCTGGTGCGCTGGATCGCCCAGATCAACGCGCGCCCGGCCGTGCAAAAGATGTTTGCCGAGGTGCCGATGGAAAAGCTGCGCCCGCAGGATTGAAGCCTATGGGCGCTGCCGGCATCAGGCTGGCAGCGGCCCTTTTAGGCTGGCGGCGGCCCTTTTTAGGCTGGCGGCGCCTTGGGAAATTGCGGCAGCGCCGGGTCCATCACCGCCCATGAGGGCGCGCTGGCGGTCCAGATGATGCCGGTGGGCTTGGCGATATCAGGATTGTCCAAGGCCCCCGCACGGATGCGATAGGCCACCGGCGGATCGAGCAGGGGCCGCGAAAACACATGGCTGCCGCAGGCGCTGCAAAAGGCGCGCTCGACCGTATTGCCGCTGTCGGCGGTCTTGCGATGCAGCGTCACCGGCCCCGTCACCGTCACATTTTCCGGCGCGAACAGGACGTTGACCGTGGCCGACCCGCTGGCCAACCGCTGGCAATCGCGGCACCAGCACATGCGCGCGGCAATCGGTTCGCCCTCCAGCGAGAGCTTGACCGCGCCGCACAGGCACTGTCCCGTATGCGTCATTTCAATTCTCCTTCGTAATCCATCGCGCCGTGGCCCAGCGCCGCAAGGGCTCATCCCACAGCCTCAGCGCCGCCCAGCCCAGCGCCACCGAGCCGATGTAAAGCACCGGCGCCCAGAGGGCCAGATCATGCGGATGCGGGTCAAGCGCCATATCCCAATACCAATAGATGAAGGGATAATGGATAATATACAACGGGTAAGACAGGCGCCCCAGCGCCTTGGCGACTTTACGCATCCCCGCGCTCATCCGCGAATGCGCGCCCATCAGGATGATCAGCGGAAAGAGCAGGGCGACATAGGCGAATTCCAGCAGCCCATTGGCCCAGCCCGGCTTGCCCCCCGGCATGCCCGCGGCAAAGGCGATGGTCATGACGATGGCCAACCCGCCAAAGCTCATCCGCAAAGGCGTCAGGCGCGGCAGGATACGGCGCAGCATGATGCCGAAGATGAAGGGAAACGCCAGCCGCGCCTCCGCCATCCACCAGTGGCTCCACCCCCATCCGACCGAGAGATTGCCATAGGCCACCGCGCCCCATGCCAGCAGAGCGCCCGCCGGAACCAGCAGCCATGCCAGCACGCGCGGCGACAGGCGGTGCAGCAACAGCCCATAGGCGATCGAGCCGATATATTCCTGAAACAGCGTCCATGTCGGCCCGTCGAGCGAATGGGTATCCTCCGCCCGGTCTGCCAGTGTGGGATAGGGCAGTAGGACGAGGCCCATGACCACCGCCGTCCAGAACCGCCCATCGACCACATGGGCTGCATGAGGGAAGGGCGCAAAGACCCACGCCAGCGCACCGATCAACGTGGCCAGCGGCACAATGGGATGCAGCCGCACAAACCGTCGCAGGATGAAGCCGCCAAAGCCTAGCCCCTCGGCCATGCGCCGGTCATAGGCATGGGCGATGACAAAGCCCGAAAGCGCAAAGAAGAAATCCACCGCCAGCGCGCCATGGGGCAGCCAATTGTCGGCCATCACGCCCTTGGACAGGATCTCGCTGATATGAAACACCAGAACCAGCAGCGCGGCGACACCGCGCAAGCCGTCCAGCACCTCGTAATGGGCCTTGGTGGCCATTATGCGTCGATCATTTCGGGGTCGATATCGGCGGCGCGGTTCTGGATGAAGTGGAAGCGGTGTTCCGGGTTGCGGCCCATCAGGCGGTCGACCAGATCCTTGACCTGAGCCCGGTCCTCATATTCCTGCGGCAGGGTGATGCGCACAAGGCTGCGCTTGGCCGGGTCCATCGTGGTTTCGCGCAATTGCTGGGGGTTCATTTCGCCAAGGCCCTTGAAGCGGCCTACCTCGACTTTCTTGCCCTTGAACTTGGTCTTTTCCAGCTCGGCCCGGTGCGCGTCATCGCGGGCATAGGCGCTCTCCTTGCCCGCCGTCAGGCGATAGAGCGGCGGCTGGGCCAGATAGATATGGCCGCGCCGCACCACTTCGGTCATTTCCTGAAAGAAGAAGGTCATCAAGAGCGTGGCAATATGCGCGCCGTCGACATCGGCGTCGGTCATGATGATGATGCGGTCATAGCGCAAAAGGTCCGGGTTGCAGTCCTTGCGCAGCCCGCAGCCCATCGCCAGCGAGAGATCGGCGATTTCCTGGTTGGCGCGGATCTTGTCGAGGCTGGCGCTGGCCACGTTCAGGATCTTGCCGCGAATGGGCAGGATGGCCTGCGTCTTGCGGTCGCGGGCCTGTTTGGCGCTGCCGCCTGCCGAATCGCCTTCGACGATGAACAGTTCGGTCTCGCCATCGCCTTCGCCGCTGCAATCGGTCAGCTTGCCCGGCAGGCGCAGCTTGCGCGCATTGGTGGCGGTCTTGCGCTTGACCTCGCGCTCGGCCTTGCGGCGCAAACGCTCGTCCATTCGCTCCATCACATGGCCCAGCAGCGCCTTGCCGCGATCCATATTGTCGGTCAGGAAATGGTCGAAATGGTCGCGCACCGCGTTTTCCACCAGACGCGCCGCTTCGGGGCTGGTCAGGCGGTCCTTGGTCTGGGACTGAAATTGCGGGTCGCGGATAAAGACGCTGAGCATCGCCTCGCAGCAGGTCACCACGTCCTCGGGCGCGATGTCCTTGGCCTTTTTATTGCCCACCAGTTCGCCAAAGGCGCGGATGCCCTTGGTCAGCGCCGCGCGCAGGCCCTGTTCATGCGTGCCGCCATCGGGCGTGGGAATGGTGTTGCAATAATAGGAATAGGCGCCCTCGGACCACAGCGGCCAGGCGATTGCCCATTCGACGCGGCCGTTCATCTCGCCGGGGAAATCCTGCGATCCGGCAAAGGGAGCGGCGGTCACGCATTCGCGCGTGGCCAGTTGCTCGGCCAGATGGTCGGCCAGACCGCCGGGGAACTGGAATGTGGCCTCGGCGGGCACATCCTCGGACGCCAGCGAGGGAGAGCATTTCCAGCGGATTTCGACGCCCGCAAACAGATAGGCCTTGGAGCGCACCAGTTTGAACAGGCGGGCAGGCTTGAAGCGGGCATCACTGCCGAAAATCTCGGTATCGGGCGTGAACTGCACGCTGGTGCCGCGCCGGTTGGGCGCCGCGCCGACCTTTTTGATCGGGCCCAGCGTATGCCCCTTGGAAAATTCCTGTGCGAACAATTCCTTGTTGATCGCCACCTCAACCCGCGTCAGCGTCGAAAGCGCATTGACCACGCTGATGCCCACGCCATGCAGACCGCCGCTGGTGGCATAGGCCTTGCCGGAAAACTTGCCGCCCGAATGGAGCGTTGAAAGGATCACCTCCAGCGCGGATTTGCCGGGAAACTTGGGATGTTCGCCCACGGGAATGCCGCGGCCATTGTCGATGATGGTGATGCGGCCGGGCGTTCCTTGCTCTTCCTCAAGGATGACCTCGATGCGGTTGGCATGGCCCGCAACGGCCTCGTCCATCGCGTTGTCCAGCACTTCGGCCACAAGATGGTGGAGCGCGCGTTCGTCGGTGCCGCCGATATACATGCCGGGGCGGCGGCGCACCGGTTCAAGGCCCTCGAGCACCTCGATCGCATTGGCGTCATAGGTCTCGCCCGAGGGGCCGCGAGGGGTTTCAAACAGATCGTCCGACATGAACGACAGACTAGACCGGCGTTGGCCCCGAACGCAAGCGGCGGCGCCCCAAAATCCCCTGAAACCTCAGTCCTCGAAGCGGGTGGGGGCGGGGCTGAGCACATTGATCGCCCCGCCGCGCGCCTCGCGCACTTCCAGCGCGCGCTCGATCACCTGATTGGCGTTGAACCGGAAGATCCCGTCCAGACCGAGGAACCCGCCCCGATCCAGCAGACGCCCGGTGGGGAAGGGCGTGCCCGGCGCCCATTCGCGCGCGATGCGCAGCGTCAGCAGCACGCTGTCATAGCCCAGCGTGGCCGCGCGATAGGGCGGCTGACCAAAACGGGCCTTGTAGCTTTCGGTAAAGCGGCCAAAACGCTGATCCGAGAGCGCGGCAAACCATGCGCCGTTGAGCGCGGGCGTGCGCGCCACCACGGCCTCGCCGGCCCACAGTTCATTGCCCAGAATGCGCAGATGGGGCGCCGCGATCTTGAGCAGCGGGGCCGCCTGCGCCGCCATGGCCGCCGTATCGCCGATCACCACCGCGTCAAACGCCCCGCGCCCTTTCAACCGCCGCACCGCCGCGGTCAGCGAACCTTTGGAACGGTCATAGCTTTCCATGCCCACCAGCGTGCCGCCCGCCGCGCGCACCGCCGCGATGGTGGCATTGCCCGCCCGTTCGCCATAGTTGCCTAGCGGCATCAGCGCGGCAAAGCGCGTCAGACCCTGTGCGCGCGCATATTTGACCTCGCGCGCGATGGTCTGGGCCGGAACCGCCCCCATCACGAACACATCATTGCCCGCCACGCCCGCGTCGCCGGTATAGGAAATCACCGGCACATGGGCCGGGCGCGCCGTCTGCGCCACGACCAGCGCATCATCGCCAAGCATCGGCCCCAAAATCAGCCGGTTGCCATCGGCCAGCGCTTTGGCCGCCGCCGCCGCCGGGCCGGATGATGTGTCATAGGTGGTGATGCGGATCTTGGTGGCATTGGTGTCCAGCAGGGCCATGGTCGTGGCATTGGCCAGCGCCTGACCCACCGCGCCCCCCGGACCCGACAGCGGCACCAGCAGCGCGACGCGGTGGCGTCCTTCGTCGGCGGGCAGTTGCGCGGTGGGCGGCGGCGGCGCATTGGGCGTTTCCACCGGCCCCTTGGGCACGACCGTACAGGCCGAAAGCAGCGCGGTGACGCCAAGGGTCATGCTTTTGCGCCAAAGCGTGCGGAATGCGGGGGCCTTGGGCTGTTCCATGTTTTTTGTCCTGTTGGCTTGCTCCGTTCGGCCCTGCTATGAAGCTGAGCTATGGAACAAAAACTCTCTGCTGGCCTGTATATTGTCGCCACGCCAATTGGCAATCTCCGCGATATCACCTTGCGCGCTATCGAGACATTGCGAGACGTGGCGGCGGTGGCCTGTGAGGATACGCGGGTTACCGGGCGTTTGTTGCAGCATCTGGACATCAAGGCGCGCATGATCCGCTATGACGACCATGCCGATGAGCGTGCGCGTGAGGGGTTGCTGGCGCTGATGGCGGATCATGCGGTGGCGCTGGTGTCGGATGCGGGCACGCCGCTGGTGTCCGATCCGGGCTATCGCCTTGTGCGCGAATGCCGCGAGCGGGGCATTCCCGTCACCTCGATCCCCGGCCCCAGCGCGGCGATTGTGGGCATCACGCTTTCGGGCCTGCCTTCGGATCGGTTCCTGTTTGCCGGATTTTTGCCGCCCAAGGAAAAGGCGCGCGAACATGCTCTGGCCGAGCTGGCCGTGGTGCCTTCGACACTGGTGTTTTATGAAACGGCGCCGCGCCTGACCGATGCGCTGGCCGCGATTGCCAAGGTTTTGCCGGGGCGCGAGGTGGCCGTGGCGCGCGAATTGACCAAGATGTTCGAGGAATGCCGCAGCGGCAGCCCGGAAGAACTGATCGAACATTACACCGCCAATCCGCCGCGCGGCGAGATCGTGCTGATGGTCGGCCCGGCGGTGGCGGAGGCGGCCAGCATGGAGGATGCCGAAAAGCTGCTGCGCGAACAATTGCGCGAGTTGAAGCCCAGCCAGGCCGCCGCCGCCGTGGCCAAGGCCACCGGGCTGGACCGCAAGGCGTTGTATGCTTTGGCGCTGACGTTGAAATGAACTGGCCCCTATGAACTGGAAACGCGAGGCCGACCGCATTGCCGCCGAGGCGCGGGGGCGGCATGGCGAGGGACTGGCCTGCGAATGGCTGCGCGATCAGGGGTTCGAGATATTGGCCCAGCGCGTCAAAACCCCGCGCGGCGAGGTGGATATCATCGCGCGCCAGCCCGGCCTCGTCGTCTTTGTCGAGGTCAAATGGCGCGCCCGCGAGGCCGACCTCGATTTCGCCATCGACCAGCGTCGCCTGACCCGCGTGGCGCGCGCGGCCGAATTGCTGTGGCCGGACTATGCTAAAGCCGGGGATGATATGCGGGTAGATATTCTGTTGCTTGCGCCCGGCGTGATCGTGCGCCACATCGCCAACGCATGGATGCCGATCTGATCGGTGTTATTCGGTCTTCCGCCAACCGGCGGAGTGGAGATTTTGCCAATGTCGCTGCGTGTTGCCGTCCAGATGGACCCCTTGCCTTCGATCAATGTCGCGGGCGATTCCACCTTTGCCCTGATGCTCTCGGCGCAGGCGCGCGGGCATTCGCTGTGGTATTATGATGTCGGCACGCTGGCATGGGAATCGACGCCGGATGGCACTGGCGATTCTGGGGGCCGCGTTTCGGCATGGGCCGCGCCGGTCATCGTGCATCGTCCAACGGCGGGCGAATCGCATTACAAACTGGGCGAATTTGCCAATATCGATCTGGGCGCGGATATTGACGTGGTGCTGATGCGTCAGGACCCGCCGTTCGATCTGGGCTATATCACCGGCGCGCATATCCTTGAAAAGCTTAAAGGGCAGACGCTGGTCGTCAATGACCCGGAACAGGTGCGCAATGCGCCCGAAAAGGTCTTTGTGCTCGATTTCGCGCAATTCATGCCGCCCACGCTGGTCGCGCGCCGGATCGAGGATGTGCGCGGTTTTCAAAAGCGCATGGTCGAGCGCGGTTTCGGCGGCGATCTGGTCATCAAGCCGCTGCATGGCAATGGCGGCAAGGCGGTGTTCCGCGTGCCTGCCGGCGGCGACAATCTGGGCGCCTTGATCGAGGTGTTCACCCAGATGTGGAAGGAGCCTTTCATGGTTCAGCCCTTCCTGCCCGATGTGTCCAAGGGCGACAAGCGCATCGTACTGGTCGACGGCGAGGTGGCGGGCGCGATCAACCGCAAGCCTGGCGAGGGCGAGTTCCGCTCCAACCTTGCCGTCGGCGGCAGCGCCGAGGCGACCGAGCTGACCGAGCGTGAGGCGGAAATCTGCCGCGTGTTGGGGCCGGAATTGCGCGCGCGCGGGCTGGTGTTTGTCGGCATTGACGTGATCGGCGGGCAATGGCTGACCGAAATCAACGTGACTTCGCCCACCGGGATTGTCGCCATCGACCGCTTCAACAACAGCGACACCGGCGCCATGATCTGGGCCGCGATCGAGCGGCGGCACAAGGATATGCTGGCGGCCTAAACCATGCGCCTCGATCAACTGACGGCGCTGCGGTTCTTCGCGGCGCTGGCGGTGCTGGCCTCGCATCTCTGGCCTCTGGCCGAATATCCCAATGCGTTGCAGCCCCTCGCGCGCACCCTCTTTCACGAGGGCTATGCGGGCGTGTCCTTCTTCTTCATGCTGTCGGGCTATATTTTGGCCCACACCTATCAGGGGCGATTGGCGCAGGGCCGGATCGGGGCTGCGCACTATTTCACGCTGCGGCTGGCGCGGGTGCTGCCGCTGCACTGGCTGGTGGGCGTGCCGCTGGCGGCTTTCGCTGTGGGGCAGGAGGGCTGGGCCAAGGTCGCGGTCAATCTGCTGCTGCTACAGGCATGGGTGCCGCGCGCCGATTGGTATTTCACCATCAACGAGCCAAGCTGGAGCCTGTCGGACGAGGCGTTTTTCTATGCCTGTTTTGCAGGTCTTGCGCTGATGCCGGTTCGTCGGCTGGGCTGGCTGGCAGCGGGGCTGCTGGCGCTCAATCTGGGCGTGGTGGTCTGGCGCGTCACATCGGGGCAGGGGGCGATTCTGGCGGGCGATACGCCGACACTGACCCACTGGCTGACCTATATCAGCCCGGTTTCGCGGCTGCTCGATTTTATGGTGGGGATGCTGGTCTATCGCCTGCCGCGCCGGGGCGGGACGGGGGTGGAGATCGGCGCGCTGGCTTTGCTGGTGTCCGCGATGGTGGCCTATCCGCTGCTGGGCCTGCCCGATGTGTGGCGGATGCAATTGGCCTATCTGCCGCTGATGGCGCTGTTCATCTGGATCTTTGGCGCAGGGGGCGGGGCCTTGTCGCGCTGGCTGGCGCGGCAGGGCTGGCTGGTGCTGCTGGGCGATGCCTCCTTTGCGCTTTATCTGGTGCATCTGCCGGTGGTGCATGGCGCGCTGGCGGTGCAGGACCGGCTGGGCGATGATGCGCTGCCTTGGCTGCCATGGGCGGGGTTGGTCAGCGCGGCGGCAGTGGCGCTGTCGGTGGCGGTCTATCGTTGGGTCGAGGTGCCTGTGCTGCGCGCGATGCGGCCTCGGATCGACGGGTGGTTTGCGCGCTAATCCTCGGCGCGGGGGTGGGCGTTGCGATAGACGTCGAGCAGGACCGCGGCGTCAACCCTTGTGTAAACCTGCGTCGATGACAGGCTGGCATGGCCCAACAATTCTTGAATGGAGCGCAGATCCGCCCCCGCGCCCAGCAGATGCGTGGCAAAGGAATGGCGCAGCGCATGGGGTGTGGCCGTATCGGGCAGGCCCAGCATCCCGCGCGCATCGGCCACCGCCTTTTGCACCGCCGATTGATAGAGCGCCGCGCCTTTTACCGTGCGGAACAGCGCCTTGTCCCGCTCGACCGGATAGGGGCAAGCCGCCAGATAGGCCGCGATCGCCTCGCGCACGGCGGGCAGGATGGCGATCACGCGCTGCTTTTGCCGCTTGCCGGTGATGGTCAGCCGGTCGCCCATCGGCCAGTCCGCGCCGGTCAGCGACAAAGCCTCGGCGATGCGCAGCCCCGCGCCATAGAGCAGGAGCAGCACCGCCCGGTCGCGCAATCCCTGCCAGTCATCGCGCGCATTGACTGCGACCAGATCGGCCAGATCCGTTGCCTCATCGGGCGTGACAGGGCGGGGGATGCCGCGCTTGATCCGGGGGCCGCGCAACCGGGGCGGGGCGGGCTTGACCATGCCCGCCTTTTCTCGGGCAAAGCTGAGGAAACCGCGCAAGGCCGACAATTCGCGCGCAACCGAGATATTGGCTATGCCATCCTCGCGCCGCTCGGCCAGAAAATGGCGCAGGCCCGCCGTATCAATCCGCGCCAGCGCCGCCCAGTCATAGGCCTCCAGCGCATCCATCAACCGCCCCGCCGTTGCCATATAGGCGCGCACCGTATGCGGGCTGCGGCGGCGGGCATCGGTCAGATGCGCGTGCCATGCTGCCAGCACGTCGGCGCGGGCGGCGAGAAAGGCGGCGGCCTCGTTCATCCGGCCAATCCATCGGGCGTGACCTGTGCGATCAGGCTGTTCAAGACCAGCATCCCTGCCTCGGTCGCGCCGATGCGCGGGCCGTCCTGCCACATCAACCCCTGCCGGATGAACAGCGCCAGCCTGTCCGCCTCGATCAGATCACCCTGCGCCAGACCCAGCCGGGCGGCCAGCGCGCCCACATCCATCCCCTCGGCCAGACGCAGGCCCATCAGCACCGCCTCGGCGCCTTGTTCCATAGGGGAAAGGGCGCGCTCTTCCTGCGTGCCATGGCCCTTGGCCGCGACCGAGGCCAGCCAGTTTTCCGGCTTTTTATGCCGGGTGGTGGCAAATCCGCCCCGCCGCCCATGCGCCCCCGGCCCGATCCCGGCATAGTCGCGATAGCGCCAATAGGTCAGGTTATGGCGGCTTTCCTGACCCGGTCTGGCGTGGTTCGACACTTCATAGGCGGGCAATCCGGCGCGCGCGGTAATAGCGCGGGTCAGGGCAAAAAGATCGGCAGCCGGATCATCCTCCAGCGGGGCAAAGGCGCCCTCGCGCACCAAAGTGGCAAAGCGCGTGCCTTCCTCGATGGTCAGCTGATAGAGCGAGAGGTGATCGGTGCCCAGCGCGAGGGCGCGGGTGAGTTCGGCCTCCCACGCATCGGCGGACTGATCGGGGCGGGCATAGATGAGGTCGAAGCTGACGCGGGAAAAATGCTCCTGCGCCACGCCGAGCGCGGCCAGCGCCTCGTCCACACCATGCAGGCGGCCAAGGAAACGCAGAGCCGCATCATCCAGCGCCTGAACCCCCAGCGAGACGCGATTGACCCCCGCGCTGGCCAGGGCGGCAAAATTCGCGGCCTCCACACTCGACGGATTGGCCTCTAGCGTGATCTCGATATCCGGCGCAAAACCCCAGAGGCGCTGCGCCTCCTCCAGCAAGGCGGAAACCAGCGCGGGAGGCATCAGGCTGGGCGTGCCGCCGCCGAAAAAGATGCTCTCCAGCGCCTCGCCGCCCGCCATTTCGGCCTCGCGCCGCAGGTCGGCCAGCAGCGCCCCACGCCACAGATCATGGTCAACCCCATCGCGCACATGGCTGTTGAAGTCGCAATAAGGGCATTTCTTGAGACAGAAGGGCCAGTGAATATAAAGTGCGCGCGCCATGCTTTCTTCACGCTGGTTTAAGGTTGAGATGTCAAGAGGCGGCTATGATACGCCATGCTTTTGTCCTCTGTTGCCTGATCGGCGGCCCGGTTGCGGCCGCGCCCGCAATCACTCCGGTTGCCGTCTATGGCTCCGGCGCCCCGGCCATGTCGCCCGCTCTGGCCGCCCGCGCGCTGGCCGCCCATAACCGCGAAAGGGGGCGGATGAGCGAGGCGCCGCTGGTCTGGGACGAAGCGCTGGCGCAAGGCGCGCTCGATTGGGCGCAGGAACTGGCGCGCAGCGGAAAATTCGAACATGCCTCGGCCGAACGGCGCAAAAAGGCGGGCGAAAACCTGTTTATGGGCACGGCGGGGGCATACCCGATCGAAACCATGATCGAGCAGTTCATCTCCGAACGCGATGATTTCCTGCCCGGCACATTCCCCGCCGTTACCCGCGACGGCAATTGGCGCAATGTTGCCCATTACACCCAGATCGTCTGGCGCGGGACGCAAAAGGTGGGCTGCGCCTTGGCGCGCGGACCAAGGGATGATTTCCTTGTCTGCCGCTATTGGCCGGCGGGGAATATTTTTGGGCAGAAGGTGCCGTAAGGGGTTTTGAGATTTTGGAGTTTTGCCTCCGGCGGGCAAAGGGCGGGGGCCCTTTGCCCGCCGGAGGCATAAACTCTGTAAAACCCCAAATCCCCTTACCCGAATTGATCCGCCACCAACTTGGCGAAGGCATCGGCGCGGTGGCTGATCCTGGCCTTGTCGGCGGGGGGGATTTCGGCGAAGGTCTGGTCGTAGCCGCGCGGGATGAAAACCGGGTCAAAGCCAAAGCCCAGACGCCCGCGGGGGGGCCATGTCATTGTGCCATCGACCCGCCCTTCATAGACCGCATCGACGCCATCGGGCCATGCCAGCGCCAGCACGCAGGCGAAGTGGGCCGCGCGGCCCACGTCCGGCCCTTGTTCGCACAGGAGGCCTTCGACCTTGCCCATGGCCATGAACCAGTCGCGGCCTTCGGGGCCTTCGTACCAGTGGCGTTCGGCCCAGTCGGCGGTATAGACGCCGGGCCGTCCGCCCAGCGCCTCGACACAAAGGCCCGAATCGTCGGCCAGCGCGGGCAGCCCGCTTTCCACCGCCGCAAAGCGCGCCTTGATCAGCGCGTTTTCGATGAAGGTGGTGCCGACTTCCTCCGGCTCCTCCAGCCCCAGTTCGCCCGCCGACACGCATTCCAGTCCATAAGGGGCCAGCATCTTCTGCATCTCAGCCAGTTTGCCCAGATTATGCGTGGCGATCACGATCTTGCCGGAAAGTCTGGTCATCAGCGCTTGGCCCCTATGGAGGATATCTGGATGTTGTACGGCAGGCCGGCGGGGCAATTAAGCCCCGACCGCCTTGGCCTGCGCGGCAAAGATGCGGTCGCAGCCGATGCGCGCCAGACGCAGCAGGCGCAGCAGGCCTTCCTCGTCATAGGTCGCGCCCTCGGCGGTGGCCTGCGCCTCGGCAATATGGCCGCCTTCGATCAGCACGAAATTGGCATCGGCATCCGCGCCCGAATCCTCGATATAATCAAGATCGAGAACCGCCGCGCCATTGACGATGCCGCAGGAAATCGCGGCCACCTTGCGCGGCAGCGGATCTTCAGCGATCAGCCCCTTGGCCATCAGCCCGTTGACCGCCAGACGCAGCGCCACCCAGGCGCCCGAGATCGAGGCCGTGCGGGTGCCGCCGTCGGCCTGGATCACGTCGCAATCCAGCGTGATCTGGCGCTCGCCCAGCTTTTTGAGATCCGTGACGGCGCGCAGGGAACGGCCGATCAGGCGCTGAATTTCCTGCGTGCGCCCCGACTGCTTGCCCTTGGCGGCCTCGCGGCTGCCGCGGGTGTGGGTGGCGCGAGGCAGCATCGAATATTCCGCCGTCACCCAGCCTTCACCCTTGCCGCGCAGGAACGGGGGAACGCGTTCCTCGACGCTGGCCGTGACCAGCACCTTGGTGTCGCCAAAGCAGACCAGCACGCTGCCTTCGGCATGCTTGGTGAAATTGGTGATGATTTCGATCTCGCGCATTTCGTCGGGCGCGCGGCCAGAGGGACGCATGGCAGGCCTTTCTGTTGGTAAAGTCGGGTTCGGGACAGATTTGACGCGGCCCTATCGCGTCCCGCGGGCAGGGGCAAGGTTTTGCCTGCCGCTTCTGCCTGATTTGCCGTGTCTATCGATGCGCCATGTCTCTTGATTTGACGGGATTGGCCGCCCAATATGGTGAAGATGGCCAATTCGCTTCCTTCCGACCTTTCCTTTCCCGAGGTGACGGGGCGCGCGCGCGAAATCTTTCGGCAGGTGGTCGAGGCCTATCTGGATTCGGGCCAGCCGGTGGGGTCGAAAACGCTGGCGGGCGGCGGGGCGCTCAATCTTTCGCCTGCCTCGATCCGCAGCGTGCTGGCCGAACTGGAAGGGATCGGCCTGCTTTCGCATCCCCATACCAGCGCGGGGCGGATGCCGACCGAGCAGGGTTTGCGCCTTTTTGTCGACGGCATGATGCAGGTGCGCGAACCCAGCATGGAGGAGCGCGCGGCCATCGAGCGCTCGCTGCACCAGCCCGGCCCGATCGAGGCGGCGCTGGCCGCGACCAGCGCGGCGCTCTCGGACCTGTCGGCCTGCGCAGGCGTGGTGATGGTGCCCCGGCGCGAGCCGCGTCTGGCCCAGATGAGCCTTGTCCCGCTCTCGCCGGGCCGGGCGCTGGCGGTGCTGGTGGGCGAGGATGGAGGCATCGAAAACCGCATTCTGGCGCTGCCCGCCTCGCTGGGGCCGGGGGCGCTGGAGGCGGCGTCGAATTATATCACCGCGCATCTGGGCGGGCGCACTCTGGCCGAGGCGGCGCGCGCGATGCAGGCCGAAATCATCACCGGGCAAAGCGCTCTGGATGCGGCCAGCGCCGATCTGGTCCAGCGCGGATTGGCGGTGTGGAGCGAGGACGCCGATCATCGCCCCGTGCTGATCGTGCGCGGACAGGCCAATCTGCTGGACGAGGCGGCATTGTCCGATCTTGATCGGGTGCGTTCGCTGCTCGACGATCTGGAAAACAAACAGTCGGTGGCCGAATTGCTCGACCGCGCCAAACAGGGCGACGCAACGCGCATTTTCATCGGCAGCGAGAACCGGCTTTTCGCGCTTTCAGGCTCGTCGGTCATTGCATCTCCCTATCGTGATCGCGATGGGCGGGTGATCGGCGTTGTGGGGGTAATCGGGCCAACGCGGTTGAATTATGCGCGTCTCGTCCCCATGGTGGATTTCACAGCCCAGTCTTTGGGCAAACTGATCGGTTGAAACTGGAATAATCGGAACAATGACGGAAGAAACTACGCAGGGTCAGAATGAGGCCGGAGACGATCTGGCCGCCCGCATCGCCCAACTCGAAAACGATCTGGAAGCCGCGCGCAATGACGTGCTCTACGCGCGCGCCGACACCCAGAACGTGCGCCGCCGTCTGGAAAAGGACATTGCCGACGCGCGCGCCTATGCCAGCACCAGCTTTGCCCGCGATATGTTGAGCGTGGCCGACAATCTGTCGCGCGCGCTCGATGCCATTCCCGCCGATCTGCGCGAGGATGAACGTCTCAAGGCACTGCTGGCCGGGATCGAGGCCACCAGCCGCGAGTTGGACAAGGTGTTTGGCCAGCACGGCATCCAGAAGGTGGCGGCGCATGGCCTGCCGCTGGACCCCAACCAGCATCAGGCGATGATCGAAGTGCCCCATGATGCCGAACCCGGCACGGTGATTCAGGTGCTTCAGCATGGCTATTCGATCAAGGATCGCCTGCTGCGTCCGGCCATGGTGGCTGTGGCCAAAAAGCCGGAATAAACAGCGCGCGCAGGGCGGGTGGAACTTTCCCCCGCCTTGGCCCTTTCCTTGGGTAACGAGGAAAGGAGGCTGTTATGCGCAATTTTCTGATGGTGGGCGTGCTGGCCGGTGGTCTGGTGATGACCGGGGGCTGTGCCCGCAACTATGGCGGCGAGGGCGCGCTGGCAGGCGCGGGCGTCGGTGCGGTTGTGGCCGGTGTGTCGGGCGGCGATGTGGCCACCGGCGCGGCGATTGGCGCGGCGGCGGGCGGTCTGGCCGGCTCGACGGTGCGCAAACGTGACGGCAATTGCTATCGCATGGATAATCGCGGCCGCGAATATCGCGTCCGCTGCTGAACGGGCCGCCGCGATACCCCATAACGAAAAGCCCGCCTGTCGTACTGACAGGCGGGCTTTTCGTTATGGGATGCGATGCAGGCGATCACATTTTGGAATGATCCATTCCCGCCCCCGTCATTCCCGGCCCCATCATGCCGGGCGCCTCGATCTGCATCGGCGCGGTCAACTTGCGCCCGTCGGAAAAGGTCAGCGTCAGTTCGGTCGCTCCCCCGGCCTTGAGATCGGGCGAGACATCGAAGACCATCGCATGTTTGCCGCCCGGTCCAAAGGCCACGCTCTGCCCTGAGGCGATGTCGAGCCGGGGCACGGCCTCCATGATGCCGTCGAGCGTGACATGCATCTCGGCCTTGCCGGTATGGGCCACGCTGACCCCGGTGAGGGTGGCGACCGAACCGCTTTGATTGGAAACGGTGAAATAGCCCGCCGCCGGTCGCCCCTTGACCGCGGGCAGGACGAGGCGGCCATCATGGACCAACATGCCGTCCATGGCCGAGAGACCGGCAGGGGGCTGCGCCTTTTTCTCGTCCTTGCATGCCGACAGGGCGCCAAGGGCGAGAGGCAGGCAAAGGGCCAAAGCGATCTTTTTCATCGGGCGACAGTCCTTGGGATCTTGAATGTTATGCGACGCAAGAGGCGGCGACAGGCCCGGCTTGCGGATCGCGGCAGGGTGCAGCTCTAGGCAATTTTGCGCGCCATTCCAAGCATCACTGCGATCACTCCGGCGCAATTGCGCCTTGCGGGCGGGAAAACGGCGCGCCGATTGGTGCGTGCCCGCCAGGCCATTCCAAAACGCAAATTCCGCCGATCCCGGCGAAAATGGCTGCCAAAATGCGCCAAGGTCGTGGATGAAGTGAAGCTTCGCGCGGCAAGGCCCTTGTTAGGCGAAAAAGCCCACCTATATGCCGCCAAGTCAAACGAGCCATCGAGCCGCTTTGCCGGATTTTTCGGGAAGCCAAAGGGTGGTGTCAACACTGGACTTAGGGATCGACGATATGGGTAAAGTAATCGGTATTGACCTTGGTACCACCAACAGCTGCGTTGCTGTCATGGATGGGGGCAAGCCCAAGGTTATCGAAAATTCGGAAGGCGCGCGCACCACGCCCTCGATCGTGGCCTTCACCAAAGATGGTGAGCGCCTGATCGGCCAGCCCGCCAAGCGTCAGGCGGTGACCAACCCCGACAACACGATTTTCGCTGTGAAGCGCCTCATCGGCCGTCGCTTTGACGATCCGATGACCCAGAAGGACATGGAACTGGTTCCCTATCGCATTGCCAAGGGCAAGAATGGCGATGCATGGGTTGCAGCCGGTGGCACCGACTATTCGCCTTCGCAGATCTCGGCCTTCACGCTTCAGAAGATGAAGGAAACGGCCGAATCGTATCTGGGCGAAACCGTGACGCAGGCCGTCATCACCGTGCCCGCCTATTTCAACGACGCCCAGCGTCAGGCCACCAAGGACGCGGGTCAGATCGCGGGCCTTGAGGTGCTGCGCATCATCAACGAGCCCACGGCGGCTGCGCTGGCCTATGGTCTGGAAAAGAACGACGGCAAGACCATCGCTGTTTACGACCTTGGCGGCGGCACGTTCGACGTCTCGATCCTGGAAATCGGCGACGGCGTGTTCGAGGTGAAGTCGACCAACGGCGACACCTTCCTTGGCGGTGAAGACTTCGACACCAAGGTTGTCGAATATCTGGCCGACAAGTTCAAGGCGAAGGAAGGTCTGGACCTGCGCAGCGACCGTCTGGCGCTTCAGCGTCTGAAGGAAGCGGCGGAAAAGGCCAAGATCGAGCTGTCGAGCGCCCAGACCACCGAAATCAACCTGCCCTTCATCACCGCGCGCATGGAAGCAGGGGCGACCACGCCGCTGCATCTGGTCGAAACCATCACCCGTTCGGATCTCGAACGTCTGGTGGCCGATCTGATCGCCCGCACGATGGAACCCTGCCGCAAGGCGTTGCAGGATGCCGGCGTGACCGCCGCGCAGATCGACGACGTGGTGCTGGTGGGCGGCATGACCCGCATGCCCAAGGTGCGCGAAGCGGTGAAGGACTTCTTCGGCAAGGAACCCCACACGGGCGTCAACCCTGACGAAGTGGTTGCCATGGGCGCGGCCATTCAGGCGGGCGTGCTGCAGGGCGACGTCAAGGATGTCCTGCTGCTCGACGTGACCCCGCTTTCGCTGGGCATCGAAACGCTGGGCGGCGTGTTCACCCGCATGATCGACCGCAACACCACGATCCCGACCAAGAAGTCGCAGGTGTTCTCGACCGCTGATGACAATCAGCAGGCCGTGACCATCCGCGTGTTCCAGGGCGAGCGTGAAATGGCGGCGGACAACAAGATGCTGGGCAATTTCGACCTGATCGGCATTCCGCCGGCGCGTCGCGGTGTGCCCCAGATCGAGGTGACGTTCGACATTGACGCCAACGGCATCGTGAACGTGTCCGCCAAGGACAAGGGCACCGGCAAGGAGCAGCAGATCAAGATCCAGGCCAGCGGCGGCCTTTCGGACAGCGACATCGACCAGATGGTGCGCGATGCCGAAAAGTTTGCCGAAGAGGACAAGAAGCGTCGTGAGGCCGCCGAGGCCAAGAACAACGCCGACAGCCTCGTCCATGCCACCGAACAGCAACTGGCCGAAAATGGCGACAAGATCGATGCCTCGCTGAAGGCTGAAATCGAAGCCGCCATTGCCGATGCCAAGGCCGCCATCGAAGGCAATGATCCGGCCGAAATGACCGCCAAGACCCAGGCCCTGACCGAAAAGGCCATGAAGATGGGGCAGGCGATCTATGAGAAGGAACAGGCTGCTGCGGCCTCTCCGGGCGCTGCTCCGGCGCAGGACGATGTGGTCGACGCCGAGTTCTCGGAAGTGGACGACAAGAAGGCCTGATGTTGCGATGAAAGAGGCCCGCTCTGAACGGGGCGGGCCTCTCTTCAGGGGAAATGTGCAATGTCGGCTGAAATCGACTATTACGAACTGCTGGAAGTTTCGCGCGATGCCAATGAGGCGACGCTGAAATCTTCCTATCGCAAACTGGCGATGAAATTTCACCCGGACCGCAACCCCGGTTGCAAGGAATCCGAGGCCAAATTCAAACAGATCAGCGAAGCCTATGATTGCCTGAAGGACCCGCAGAAGCGCGCCGCCTATGACCGTTTCGGCCATGCCGCGTTTCAAAATGGCGGGCCGGGAGCCGGCGGCTTTCAGGGCGGCGGCGATTTCGGCGATATCGGCGATATTTTCGAGAGCATCTTCGGCAACGCCTTTGGCGGTGGCGGCGGGCGCCAACAGGCGCGGCGCGGGGCCGATCTGCGCTATGATCTCGAAATCGGGCTGGACGATGCGTTTCATGGCAAGACCGTGGAAATCGAGGTCGAAGTGGCCACGGGCTGCGAACCCTGCAAGGGATCGGGCGCCGAGCCGGGCACGGGCAAGCGCCGCTGCAACCTGTGCGGCGGGCATGGCAAGGTGCGCGCGCAACAGGGCTTCTTCATGGTCGAGCGGACCTGCCCGACCTGTCACGGCCGGGGCGAGGTGATCGAAAAGCCTTGCAAGAAGTGCCATGGCGAAGGCCGCGTCGATCAGCGCCAGAAGCTGGAAGTGGCGATCCCCAAGGGCGTGGACAATGGCAACCGCATCCGCCTGTCGGGAAAGGGTGAGGCCGGGCCCAATGGCTCGCCGCCGGGCGATCTCTACATCTTCCTGCACATCAGGCGTCATCCGGTGTTCGACCGCGAAAGCACGACGCTGCTGACCCGCGCGCCGATCAGCTTCACCACGGCGGCTCTGGGTGGGCAGATCGAAATTCCGGGCATGGATGGCGTCAAGCATGTCATCGACATTCCCGCAGGCATCCAGACCGGCAAGCAATTGCGCAAGCGCGGCGCCGGTATGCCCGTGCTGAACGGGCGCGGGATGGGCGATCTGGTGGTCGAGGTGGCGGTGGAAACGCCGACCAAGCTGACCGCGCGCCAGAAGGAATTGCTGCGCGAGTTTCAGGCGACCGAAACGGGCGAGGAATGTCCTGAGGCCAAGGGTTTCTTTGACCGGTTGAAGGATGCCTGGAGCGATTTGACGGAGTAGGGGTGGGGGCTTTTCGCCTCCGGTGGGCAAAGGGATTTATCCCTTTGCAATCCAGATAATGTTTTTGTTGCGCCTAGGGTTCGACCTAATGTGTTGGACGCGGCGTTTGAATTTTAAAGCCTGCGGTGCAGCATAAATGGCGCCGCAGGCTTTCTATTTATGCGTTTGGCGCTTGGCTGCCATGATGCACGCCCCCCATTAATGGGATTGCAAAGGGTCCAGACCCTTTGCCCGCCGGAGGCAAAACTTCCACCCTTGATTTCCCCTTTTGTTCTTCCTACGATGCGTGCATGGCCAAACCGAAACGCCGCTTCGTCTGCTCCTCTTGTGGCAGCGTCACCACCCGTTGGCAGGGGCAATGCGTCGATTGCGGCGAATGGAACACGCTGAGCGAGGAGGCGCCGCAAACGGTGTTTTCGGCCAAGCATGATCTGTCGAGCGGCGGACGGGCGATCCTGTTTGAACCGCTGGACAAGGCCGATGACCGGCTGGTGCGGCGCAGCACGGGGATTGCCGAGTTCGACCGGGCGCTGGGCGGAGGTCTTGTGCCGGGCAGCGCGATTTTGATGGGCGGCGATCCGGGCATCGGCAAATCGACGCTCTTGCTTCAGGCCAGCGCCAGAGTGGCGCAGGCGGGCGGGCTTGCGGTCTATATCAGCGGCGAGGAAGCGCCGGGTCAGATCCGTCTGCGCGCCGAACGGCTGGGGTTGCAGAGCGCCCCGATTCGCCTCGCCTCGTCCACTTCGGTGCGCGATATTCTGACCACGCTGGGCGGGATGGAGGCGCCCGCGCTGTTGGTGATCGATTCGATCCAATGCATGCATTCCGACCAGATCGAGGGCGCGCCCGGCACGGTCAGTCAGGTGCGCGGCTGCGCGTTTGAACTGATCCGCTATGCCAAGGAGAATGGCGCGGCGCTGGTGCTGGTGGGCCATGTGACCAAGGACGGCAATATCGCGGGTCCGCGCGTGCTGGAGCATATGGTCGATGTGGTGATGGCCTTTGAGGGCGAGCGCAGCCATCAATATCGCATCCTGCGCAACCTGAAGAACCGCTTTGGCCCGGTCGATGAAATCGGCGTTTTCGCCATGGCGGGCAAGGGTTTGGAGGAAGTGTCGAACCCTTCGATGCTGTTCCTGTCGGGCCGCGAAAATCCGGTGCCGGGCAGCGCGGTGTTCCCCGCCATCGAGGGCACGCGCCCGGTGCTGGTGGAAATTCAGGCGCTGATTGTGCGTTTGCAGTCGGGGGCAACGCCCCGGCGCGCGGTGGTCGGCTGGGACAATGGGCGTCTGGCCATGCTGCTGGCCGTGTTGGAGGCGCGCTGCGGGCTGAATTTTTCGGCCTGTGAAGTCTATCTCAATGTCGCGGGGGGCTATCGTCTGGCCGATCCGGCGGCGGATCTGGCGGTGGCCGCAGCCTTGGTGTCGGCGCTGGCGGACCGGCCTTTGCCCGCGCGGGCGATATGGTTTGGGGAAGTGTCGCTGGCCGGGGAAATCCGCCCGGTGGCCCATGGCGGCCTGCGCCTGCGCGAGGGGGCCAAGCTGGGGTTTGAGCAGGCCTATGGGCCTGATGACGGCGCGTCGGGCGGCGATGCGCCCGCTGAAATGAGGCACCGGGTCATCAATCTCCTGCCAAATCTCGTTGACCGCATCGTGGGGGACGAATAACCCCCTTGGACTATGACCGGATTTGATATTCTTGTGCTTGTGGTGGTCGGCCTTGCCGCCACCTTCGGCTTTCTGCGCGGTTTTGTGCAGGAGGCGATCTCGCTTTTCGCGGGCGCGGTGGCGATTGTTGCGATCCATACGCTGCACACGCCGCTGGCCGAGGTGCTGACGCCCCATATCGGTACGGAAAGCGGGGCCAGCGTGCTGGCGTTCTTTCTGCTGCTGATCGTGCCTTATGTGCTGGTACGAGCGGTGGCGCGCTATCTGGGCACGGCCAGCCGCGCCTCGGCGCTGGCGCCGGTGGACCGGGTTTTGGGTTTCGGCTTTGGCGCGGTCAAGGGCACGCTGATCATCGTGCTGGGCTATTCGGTGCTGATTCTGGCCTATGACACGATCTGGGGGCCAAAGGGGCGTCCGGGCTGGATCACCCATTCGCGCACGTATAATTTCATTGATGCCAGCAGCGAGGCGATGGTCAAGATGATCTCGCAGCGCCGCCGCGAGGCCGCCGAGGATCGCGCCAAGGACGAAGCCGAGCCCAGCCCCGGGCCGACTCACACGCCGACGACTCACGCCAGGCGCAAGACGCATCGCGCGGTCGATTGAGATGGCCTCGGTTGCCGCTCTCTATACGCCTGAGGTGTTGATGCTGGCGACAGGGCTGGTCCGGCATCGCTGGGATGATGCGCTGACCCTGCAAGGCGCGGCGCGCTCGGCCAGTTGCGGCAGCACGATGAAGGTGGGGATCGATCTGGACACCGAGGGCCGGATCGCGCGGATCGGTCTTGCCGCGCAGGCCTGCGCGATCGGGCAGGCGGCAGGCGCAATCATGGCCGATGCCGCCATCGGGCGCGGCGAAGGTGATTTTGCCCGCGCCGAGGCCGATCTCATGCGCTGGCTGGCGGGCGAGGGGGATCTGCCTGACTGGCCGGGGCTTGCCGCCATTGCCCCGGCGCGCGAGTTTCCGGGCCGCCACGGGGCGGTTTTGCTGGGCTGGCGCGCTGTGTTGCAGGCATTTTCCAGCTTTGCAAATGGCGAAGGCGAAATCGCATAAATGCAATTGTGACAAACCACTGCCGCGCAGCAGCAATATGTTGCACCGCACCGCCATACGGTGTTAGCGTGCGCTACAACTCTGGGAGGAGCGAGGGCGCATGACCGAAAAGGCAGAAGGCAAAAGCGACACGGTTATCATCAAGAAATACGCAAACCGGCGTCTCTATAATACCCAGTCGTCAAGTTATATCACACTGGACCACCTGTCCAAGATGACGCGCGAGGGTGTCGAATTCCGTGTGCTGGACGCCAAATCGGGCGCCGATATCACGCATCAGATCCTGACCCAGATCATCATGGAGGAAGAGGCCAGCGGCGAGCAGATGCTGCCCGTCAATTTCCTGCGCCAGTTGATCGCCATGTACGGCAATTCGATGCAGGGCCTGATCCCGCATTATCTCGAAGCCAGCATGGAGCAGTTCCGCGCCAACCAGATGAAGCTGCGCAAAGCGTTCGAGGACAGCATGGAGAGCAATCCGCTGGCCCGTCTGGCCCAGCAGAACATCGCCATGTTCCAGGCCGCCGCCGCCGCCTTCATGCCCGGCGCCGAGGGCGCAGCCACGCCGCCCAAGCCGGCCGAACCCGCGCGCGAGCCGGAAGCCGAGGCTGACACCAAATCCGAGATCGACGCCTTGCGCAACCAGATGCTGGAAATGCAGAAGATGCTCGACAAACTGGCCAAGTAAGCATTTCGCCGGGCGCAGCGGTGGCTGCGCCGGGCATATTGCGGGGCCGGGGCAGGGAATTTCGTCCATCCCGGCGTTTTTTGCAAAAAACCGGTTCCCGTTTTTCGGCGCCTTGCTTAAACGCTGCGCGCCATGAATCAGAAAACGCAAAAGCCCGCCCAGATCCGCCACGCCCTGACCGTGAAGCGCGAAGATGATTTCGCCGCATGGTATCAGCAAGTCGTCTCCGAAGGCGAGATGGCCGAGGAAAGCGGCGTGCGCGGCTGCATGGTCATCAAGCCGTGGGGCTATGGCATCTGGGAACGCATCCAGAAGATCATGGACGCCGCGATCAAGGAAGCTGGCGTCGACAATTGCTATTTCCCGCTGTTCATCCCCTTGAGCTATTTTTCCAAGGAAGCCGACCACGTTGAGGGTTTCGCCAAGGAAATGGCGGTCGTCACCCATCACCGCCTGATCGGCGACGGCAAGGGCGGGCTGATCCCCGATCCCGAGGCCAAGCTGGAAGAGCCGCTGATCGTGCGCCCGACGTCCGAAACGGTGATCGGCGCGGCTATGGCGCGCTGGGTGCAGTCGTGGCGCGATTTGCCGCTGATGGTCAACCAGTGGGCCAATGTCGTGCGCTGGGAAATGCGCACCCGCATGTTTTTGCGCACCAGCGAGTTCCTATGGCAGGAGGGCCATACCGCCCATGCCGACCGCGATGATGCGATGAAGGAAACGCTGCGCGCGCTCGAAATGTATCGCAGCTTTGCCGAAAACGTACTGGCCATGCCGGTGGTGGCGGGCGAAAAGCCCGAGAACGAACGCTTCCCCGGCGCAGTGGCGACCTATTCCATCGAAGCCATGATGCAGGACGGCAAGGCGCTTCAGGCCGGCACCAGCCATTATCTGGGCACCGGTTTTGCCGAGGCGGCGGGCATCCGTTATCAGAGCAAGGAAGGCGCGCAGGAACTGGCGCATACGACCAGTTGGGGCGTTTCGACCCGCATGATCGGCGGCGTTATCATGACGCATGGCGACGATGACGGGCTGCGCGTGCCGCCCGCCATTGCGCCGCATCAGATCATCATCCTGCCCATGCTGCGCGAGGACGATGGCGACGAGGCGCTCTTGGCCTATTGCGAGGAAATCCGCCGCGAATTGCTCAAACTCTCGGCGCTTGGGGAACCGATCCGCGTGCTGCTCGACAAGCGCCCCGGCAAGGCGACGCAAAAGCGCTGGGCATGGGTCAAGAAGGGCGCGCCGATCATTCTGGAAATCGGCGGGCGCGATGCGGCGGGCGGGATGGTTTCGGCGCTGCGCCGCGACCGTATCTGGCGCGAGGATGCCAAGACCAATTTCGTGGGCCAGAGCCGCGAGGAATTTGTCGCCGGGGCCGCCGCGCTGCTGGAGGACATTCAGGCCAGCCTGCACCGCGAAGCCACAGAAAAGCGCGACGCCAATATCACGCGGGGCCTCACCACACTGGCCGAATTGGCCGAGTTCTTTGCCGAGGACAAGCGCTACCCCGGCTGGGTCGAACTGAACTGGAGCCGCCCGACCGGCGCGGCGCTGGACAAGGTGGTCGAACAGCTCAAGGCGCTGAAACTGACCATCCGCAACACCGCGCTCGATGCCGCGCCCGCGCAAGGGCTCTGCCCCTTCACCGGCGAGCCGGCGGTTGAGCGCATCTACGTCGCGCGGGCCTATTGATGCTGCTGGCGCTGGTTCTCGCGGCAACGGTTCCGGCCTATTCCTTTGGGCCGATCCTGACGCTTGCCGATCCGGCGCCCAGCCATCCGGAAATCGACGCGCGCTATTCATCGCCCTATCGGCGGTGCATGGCGCGCCGCGATCTTAACACGATTCTGCATGACCAGTGCAATGCGCAGGAGATGAAGCGGCAGGATGCGCGGTTGAACGCGGTCTGGGCGGTGGCGTTCAAACGGCTTGACCCGGCCCGCCGGCCCGCGCTGCGCAGCGCCGAGCGGCAATGGATCGCAGACCGGCAAAGGCATTGCCTGCTGCAATCGAAAGAGGCCGAGGGCGGCACGCTGGAGGCTGTCGAATATTCTTCCTGCATGATCGATGAGACGATCCGCCGCACGATCTGGCTGGAAAAACTACGCTAGTTTGCCCCCTTGCGCGGGGGCGTGGGCATGGCACATTCGCGGCCATGATCCGCCACACGCTCATCGCCGCCGCTCTGCTGCCCGCCGCCGCATTTGCCCAGAGCGCCCCCCGAAATGCGCCATCCCCAGAGCGCCTGCGCGCGACGGTGACTTCGCTGGTGGGCTTTGGCACGCGCCATACGCTCTCGGCGCAGGATGATCCCAAGCGCGGGATCGGCGCGGCGCGAAAATGGGCCGAAGGGCAATTCCGCGCCATCGGTGCCCAATGCGGCGGATGCCTCTCCATCGAACTGCCCGAACGCATGGTGACCAGTGCGCGCATTCCGACGCCCGCACGGCTGGTCAATGTCGTGGCCATTCAAAAGGGCACCGAGCGGCCCGACGAAGTGACCATCATTCAGGCCCATATCGACTCGCGCGTTTCGGATGTGATGAACGCCACCGCCGATGCGCCGGGCGCCAATGACGACGGCTCGGGTGTGGCTCTGGTGCTGGAGGCAGCGCGGATCATGTCGCAGCGCAAATTCCCCACCACCGTGGTTTATGCGGTGCTTTCGGGCGAGGAGCAGGGCCTGCTGGGCGGCCGCCTGCTGGCCGATGTCGCGGCCGAGCGCGGGTGGAAGGTGAAGGCCGTGCTCAACAATGACATCGTGGGCAACACGCGCGGGTCGGACGGGCTGGTGGATGACGCGCATGTCCGCGTTTTCTCCGAAGGGCCGCGCGCCAATGCGGATGCCAAGCTGACCGCCGCCCAGCGCCGCGAGGGGGGAGAGAATGACAGCCCCAGCCGCAATCTTTCGCGTTATATCGCCGGGCTTTCGGCGCGCGATCTGGCCGTGCGGCAGGTGTGGCGGGCCGACCGGGTCGGGCGCGGGGGCGATCATCTGCCTTTTGAGGAAAAGGGCTTTCCCGCTGTGCGCATCACCGTGGCGGTCGAAAATTACGATCACCAGCATCAGGACATCCGCCGGGAAGGCGCCACCCAATATGGCGATACGATCGAGTTCATGGATTTTCCCTATCTGGCCCGCGTGACCGCGCTCAACATTCGGGCCGCCGCCGCCATCGCCACCGCGCCCATGCCGCCCACGGTGACGCAGAAGATTGCCGTTTCGCCGGACACCGATCTCAAATGGAGCGCGGTGCCGGGCGCGGCTTCCTACGCCATCTGGCGCCGCCGGACCGACGCCGCCGGATGGGAGGCCAAGCCCTTTGCCACCACCCGCGCCACGGCCATGACGTTCAAGGGCCTGCGCGGCGATGACTGGTTCCTCGGCGTTTCGGCCATCGGGGCCAATGGCGCGCAAAGCCCGATCGCCAGCGCCTTGCCGGGCGGCTCTTATGAGCGGCCGCAGCCCTAAAGCTTGTAATGCGCGCGCTTTGGGGCCAAGGCATCGGCTATGGCCTTTGACAAACGACCCCCGCGCAAACCCGGCAAGCTGACCATCCCCAAAAAGGACGGCCGCCGCAAGATCGAACCGGGCATGCCCACCCGCCAGCAGGTGCTGGACTTTATCTCCAACGCCACCGACGAGGTGGGCAAGCGCGAGATCGCCAAGGCCTTTGGCCTCAAGGGCGCGGAAAAGATCGAGCTCAAGGCCTTGCTGAAAGACATGGCCGAGGAGGGCCTGATCGACGGCAAGCGCACCGCCTATCACCGCATGGGCGGCGTGCCCAAGGTCACGGTCCTGCGCGTGGTGGGGGTCGAGGACGGCATGCCGATTGCTGTGCCGGACAAGTGGGAGGCCGAGGAGGCCGGTGCCCCGCCGCGCCTGACCGTGGTGGAACAGCGCGTGGCGCAGAAGAAGGGGCCGCAGATGCGCGGCGTGGGCGCGCTCAAGCCCGGCGACCGGATTTTGAGCCGCACCGAGGAGACGGGCGAGGGCTGGCTGGCCTTTCCGATGAAGAAATTGTCCAATGACGCCGAGGCGATCATGGGCGTGGTCGAGATCGACGGCGCGGGCAAGGGCTGGTTGGCCCCTATCGACAAGCGCGAGCGCCATGCGGTGCAGATCTCCGATCTTGGCGGAGCGGTCGAGGGCCAATTGGTCATGGCCGAACCGGCGGGCCGATCCCCGCGCGCGGGCGTGCGCGTGGTGGCCGTGCTGGGCGATCCGCTGGCGCCCAAGAGCTTCAGCCTGATCGCGATCCACAAGCATGGCCTGCCGCATATCTTCTCCAGCGAGGTGATCGCCGAGGCCGAACTTTCCGCCCGCCAGCCCTTGAGCCAGGAGCAGCGCGAGGATCTGACGCATCTGCCCATCGTGGCCATCGACCCGGTGGACGCGCGCGACCATGACGATGCGATCTGGGCCGAACCCGATGGTGAGGGCGGATGGCGCGCGGTGGTGGCGATTGCCGATGTGTCTTTCTATGTCCGCCCCGGCGGCGCGCTGGACCGCGAGGCCCGCAAGCGCGGCAATTCGGTCTATTTCCCCGACCGCGTGGTGCCGATGCTGCCAGAGGTGCTCTCGGCTGATGTCTGCTCGCTCAAGGCCGGCGCGCCCCGCGCGGCCATGGCCTGCCATCTGACCTTTGATGCCGAAGGGCGGATGACCTCTTTCCGCTTTACCCGCGCGATTGTGCGGATTGCCGAAGTGATCGCCTATGAGGAGGCCCAGCGCCGCATTGACGAGAGCGAGGCTGAGGCGCATCTGGTCAATCTGTGGGGCGCGTGGAAGGCGCTGACCCATGCGCGCGAGAGCCGCGATCCGCTCGAACTCGATCTGCCCGAACGCCGCGTGGTGTTGGACGAGATGGGCCGGGTGGCACAGGTGGCGGTGCGCGAAAGGCTGGACGCGCATCGCGTGGTCGAGGATTTCATGATTGCGGCCAATGTCGCGGCGGCCAAGGCGCTGGAAAGCAAGGCCGCGCCCGTGGTCTATCGCATCCACGAGCCGCCAAACCGCGAAAAGCTGATCGCGCTCAAGGATTATCTGGCCACGTTCGAGCGCAAGCTGGCGCTGGGGCAGGTGATTACGCCCGCCCTGTTCAACCGGATGCTCAAAAGCATCGATGACGAGGTGGAAAAGGCCCTCATCATGGAGGCAGTCTTGCGCAGCCAGACGCAGGCCTATTACGGGCCGCGCAATGCCGGACACTTTGGGCTGGGGCTGGGGTCCTATGCCCATTTCACCTCGCCCATCCGTCGCTATTCGGATTTGCTGGTCCATCGCGCGCTGGTCGACGCGTTCCATCTGGAGCAGCCCGCGCCATCGGGCGATCTGCCTGCGCTCTCAGGCCTGCATGGGCGGGACCGTTCGGATCTGGCGCGGATCTGTGATGCGATTTCCACCGCCGAACGCCGCGCCATGGTGGCCGAGCGCGAGACGGTGGACCGCTATGTTGCGGCCTGGCTCTCGATGCATGTGGGTGAAATGTTCGATTGCCGCATCACCGGGGTCCAGCGTTTCGGCCTGTTCGCCACGATCATCGGGCTGGGCGGCGACGGGTTGGTGCCGGTCTCGGTGCTGGGCGATGAGCGGTTCCACCATGATGAAAAGGGCCAGCGCATGGTGGGCGAATCCACCGGCACGGTCTTTGCCATCGGCGACCGGGTCCGCCTGCGTCTGGCCGAGGCCAATGCGCTGACGGGCGCGTTGAAGTTCGAGCCGGAGGAAGGGCAGGGGCGCATCGAGAAGCGCGGCGGCGTGCCTTTGCCCGAAAAGGCGGGGCTCAAGCGGCGCGGCAGCCATTTGGTGGGGCATCGCGGGCGGCCCGCCAATATCCGCCATCAGGGCAAACGGCGTTAACTGAGGCGGTCGATCTCGGCCTCGTCCATACCGCCCGGCACGATGAACAAGGGGCAGGGCAGGGCGCCCAGCCCGGCCCCGGTAAAGTGGCCGATCAGCGGCCCCTGACCTGTGCCGGAGGCCCCTGCGCCCGAAGGCGCGCCCAGAACGAGCGCGGCCACTTCGCTGTGTTGCGAGAGATATTCGCGCACTGCCCTGACCGGATCGCCCGCGACGACCGCGATCACCGGCATATGGCCCGCCTGCGACAGGACGCTGCCCGCGGCGGCGGCGGCGATGGTTTCGGCCCTTGCGCGCGCCTCTTCCTCGATCGTGGCCTGAATGCCGCCAAAGGCCGAAAAGGGCTGGGGCGGCACGAGCGCGAGAATATGGACCTGTCCCTGAGTCTTGATCGCGCGCCGCGTGGCAAAGCGCAGGGCCACGCGCGCTTCATCGGTTTCATCCACGATCACCAGATAGACACGCATCGCACATTCCCTTTGAACCGATATATCCGGCCGCTTGAACCGGACAGTTCGTCATGCGTGGTGATGGCACAATCGCGCGCGCGACGCAATTTGGCCGCGTGCAGAGCATGGGGCGCCGCATTTGGGCTTGCCGCAAGGCGTGCGCAGGCCATAAGTTTTGTGGGTTAAGCCATCAAGCACATTCCTATTCGGCCTAAGCATCTTGCCGATTGTCGCAATCCCCGGCAGAAGCAGACCGATTCTAAAATTAGCCATAAGGACGAGAAGCCCTCATGCCGATCTCGATCAAGATGCCCGCTCTGTCTCCCACGATGGAGCAGGGGAAACTGGCCCGCTGGCTGGTTAAAGTTGGTGATACGGTTAGCGCTGGCGATATCATGGCCGAGATTGAAACCGATAAGGCTACGATGGAATTCGAAGCGGTGGACGAAGGCACGATTGTCGCCATCGAAATCCCCGAAGGCACCGACAATGTTAAGGTCGGCACCGTGATCGCCCAATTGGCCGGTGAAGGCGAAGATGCCTCCGCGCCGGTGGCCAAGCCTGCTGCCGCTGCCGCGCCCGCTCCGGCTGCTGCTGCGGCGGCTCCCGCGCCGGTGGCGGCGGCCCCGGCTGCTGCTCCGGTCAAGAGCGGCGACCGCGTGATCGCCTCGCCGCTGGCCAAGCGGATTGCCGCGCAAAAGGGCGTCGATCTGGCCGCCGTCAAGGGCAGCGGCCCCAATGGCCGCATCGTCAAGGCCGACGTTGAGGGCGCGCAGCCCGGCGCGGCGGCGCCTGTTGCGGCGGCGGCTCCGGCTGCTGCACCCGCGCCTGTGGCGGCTCCGGCCCCGGTCGCGGCGGCTCTGCCGGACTTCGGCATCCCGCATGAGGATCTGCCGCTCTCGACCATGCGCAAGACGATTGCGCGCCGCCTGACCGAATCCAAGCAGCAGGTGCCGCATATCTACCTGACCGTGGACATCCGCCTCGATGCGCTGCTCAAGCTGCGCGGTGAGCTGAACGCGGCGCTGGCCGCGCGCGGGGTCAAGCTGTCGGTCAATGACATGCTGATCAAGGCGCTGGGCGTTGCCCTGACGCAGGTGCCGCAGTGCAACGTCGCCTTTGCCGGCGATACGCTGCGCCAATATGCCCGCGCCGACGTGTCGGTGGCGGTCTCGATCCCCAACGGCCTGATCACGCCGATCATCACCGATGCCTCGGGCAAGGGGCTGGCCGCGATCAGCACCGGCATGGCCGATCTGGCCAAGCGCGCCAAGGAGGGCAAGCTGGCCCCGACCGAGTTCATCGGCGGCACGGCCAGCCTGTCGAACATGGGCATGATGGGCATCAAGCAGTTCGAAGCCGTCATCAACCCGCCGCAGGGCATGATCATGGCCATCGGTGCCGGTGAAAAGCGCCCCTGGGTGCTGGAAGACGGCAGTCTGGGCGTGGCCACGGCCATGTGCGCCACGGGCAGCTTTGACCACCGCGCCATTGACGGCGCCGACGGCGCGCAGCTGATGGCAGCCTTCCGCGAACTGGTCGAAAATCCGCTGGGCCTGCTGGCCTGAGATGGAGGCCTTGACCCTGCGCCCCGCCACTGAACCGGTCATCCGGGTCACCGCGATGCCTGCCGATGCCAACGCCTATGGCGACATCTTCGGCGGGTGGCTGCTGTGTCAGATGGATATGGGGGCAGGGCTGCTGGCCGCGCGGCATTCGCGCGGTCGGGCCGTGACCATCGCCATGGATGGCGTGCAATTCCTCAAGCCGGTCAAGGTCGGCGATGAGGTTTCGGTCTATGGCGAAATCCGCAAGGTGGGCCGCTCCTCGATGACGATTGCCATCGAGGCATGGCGGCGCGACCGTTTTCAACACGAGGCGCAAAAGGTGACCGAAGCGGTTTTCACCTTTGTGGCTGTCGATGACGCCGGGCGGCCCCGCCCGGTGGTTCAGGAGTAAACAACGTGGCTGAAGCGTATGATGTGATTGTTCTGGGTTCCGGCCCCGGTGGCTATGTCGCGGCGATCCGCGCGGCGCAGTTGGGGTTGAAGACCGCGATTGTCGAACGCGAAAATCTGGGCGGCATCTGCCTCAACTGGGGCTGTATCCCCACCAAGGCCCTGTTGCGCAGCGCCGAAGTGTTCCACCAGATGCAGCATGCCAAAGCCTATGGCCTGTCGGCCACGGGCGTTACGGCCGATCTGGCCGCGGTGGTCGCCCGTTCGCGCGGCGTTGCCAAGCAGCTCAATCAGGGCGTCACGCATCTGATGAAGAAGAACAAGGTGGCCGTTCACATGGGGACCGGCAAGCTGCTCGCTCCCGGCAAGCTGGAAGTGAAGGGCGAAAAGGGCACTGAGACCCTGACCGCCAAGCATATCATCATCGCAACCGGCGCACGTGCCCGCGACCTGCCCTTTGCCCCGGCGGATGGCAACCGCATCTGGACCTATCGCCATGCGATGACGCCCAAGGAAATGCCGAGCAAGCTGCTGGTCATCGGTTCGGGCGCCATCGGCATCGAATTTGCCAGCTTCTACAATGATCTGGGCGCGGACGTCACGGTTGTCGAAATGGCCGACCGCATCGTGCCGGCCGAGGATGCCGATGTTTCGGCCTTCCTTGAAAAGTCGCTGACCAAGCAGGGCTTCAAGATCCGCACCAAGACGGGTCTGGAAGGTCTTGTGGCCGATGCCAAGGGCGTGAAGGCCAAGATCAAGGCCCCCGACGGCAAGGTGACCGAGGAAGAGTTCAGCCATGTGATCGTGGCCGTGGGCGTTGTGGCCAACACGGAAAACATCGGTCTGGAAACCTTGGGCATCCCCACCGATCGCGGCATCATCAATACCGATCCGCTGGGCCGCACCAATGTCAAGGGCGTGTGGGCGATCGGCGACGTGACGCCCGGCCCCTGGCTGGCCCACAAGGCGAGCCACGAGGGCGTGACGGCGGCCGAAGCCATCGCGCAGGAACTGGGCAACAAGGACGTGCATCCGCACGGTCTGGACCGCCGCAACATTCCGGGCTGCACCTATTGCCACCCGCAGGTGGCCAGCGTCGGCCTGACCGAGGCCAAAGCCAAGGAAGCCGGTTACACGCTCAAGGTCGGCAATTTCCCCTTCATCGGCAATGGCAAGGCCATCGCGCTGGGTGAGCCGGAAGGTTTCATCAAGACGGTGTTTGACGCCAAGACCGGCGAACTGCTGGGCGCGCATATGATCGGCGCGGAAGTGACCGAGCTTATTCAGGGCTATGTGGTCGGCAAGACGCTGGAAACCACCGAAGCGGAATTGATGAACACCGTCTTCCCGCATCCGACCCTGTCGGAAATGATGCATGAGGCGACGCTGGCGGCCTATGGCCGGGCGCTGCATATCTGATCATCGTATCGGTATCAGGAAGGGGGCGGGAAGCGCAGGCTTGCCGCCCTTTTTCGTTGCGTACCGTATTTTTACGAGGTTTGCTGTTTAGGGTTAGCACGTCATTAACCAGACCTTGTTAGGCATTGCCGGCGAGGTGCTAGTGATGTTCAGCCTGTTGGAAGCTTTGGGTTCGATGCTGCGCAATCTGTTTGCGCTCGGCTTTGCCGCGATCTGGGGCATCGCTTCGATGATGTTCGATCTCAAACAGATCGCGGATATGGCATGGGCCTCGACTGGTGGGATGCTGCTGGTGCTGGGGCTGGTCGGGGCCGTGATATTTGTGGGTTTTGTCGCGCTGGTGCTGTATTTGCGCGATTGCGCGCGCCAACAGGCGGCGGCATCGCAAAAGGTCAAGGACGAAACGGAAGATTGGGACCCTGACCTGATTATCGCCTGCCATCTGGCGCGGCGCTCCAGCCTGATTTCGCATCCGGTTCCCTTGCGTCCTACTGCGCGGGGGCGGGTTTCTGCACGCCGCTTTGGCCGCAGGATTCGGTGATTCAGCGCGTCAGGCTGCGCGTGACATGGGCAAACACGGCTTCGTGCAGAGGGGCGGCAAAGGCGCAGCCGATCGCACCATCCTTTTGCCAGACGATCCGGGCAGAGAGCATTTGCAGGCCGGGAATGCGGATGCGCAGAGGCTGGCTGGGGTCGGCCTCGCCAAAACGGTTGATGCGGAAGCCGCCGGGCGAAAGTTCGTCCAGCGTGACGCGGCGCCATTCGGCCATGCCCTGTCGCACTTCGCAAACGGCGGTCAGGTCCACGCGCTGATTGTCCCCGCGGCCGCCCTGGCCGCCGGAACCTGATTTTCCAAAACCCCGATAACCTTGCATATTCACGAAAATCAGCCTCCATCGAGGGGGCAATGATAGGCTTAAAAAGTTAATAGGGCGGAAAGTTTTACGATCCGCTCCATCGGTTCACCCCGGTTTTGGCAGCAACGGCCGGGCAAAAATTAACCGCGCAGAAACCAAAGGGCCAAGGGGGCAAGCGCCAGATTGAGCAGCCCGGTCAGCACCATCGCCAGCCCCGCCACAGCCCCCACGCGCGGGTGGCGCGGCTGCACCTGCGCGGTGCCGATGGCATGGGCCGATACGCCGATCATCGCCCCTTGCGCCGTCCGGCCTGAAGGGATGCCCCGCGTCACCGCCGCCTCGCCCAGCAGCGCGCCGAGGATGCCGGTGGCAATGACGAAAACCGCGGTGATGTCGGGCATGCCGCCGATCTCGGCCGAAATTGCCATGGCAAAAGGCGTGCTGACCGAGCGGGGCAGCAGCGAGAGGCGCAGCGGCCCATCAATGCCCAGCGCGCTCGCCAGCATCCAGCCGGAAAGAAAGGAGGCGGCACTGCCCGCGATCATCCCGGCCAGAAGCGGGCGCCAATAGCGGCGGATCATCGCCCGCTGGTCATAGATCGGCACGGCAAAGGCGGTGACCGCCGGGCCCAGCATCCACAGCAGCCAACCCGATCCGGCGCGATAGGCAGCATAGGGGACATGAAAAAACCAGAGAATCAGCGCAATGGCCAACGGCGCCGTGATCAGCGGCATCAGCCACCAGCGCGGCCAGCGCCGGTGCACCGCGCGGGTAGCGGCAAAACCGGCCAGCGTGAGTGTGGACCACAGGGCGGTTGCGGCCCCATCAATCATCGGCGCCCGCCACCATCTGCACCACTGCGCCCGTCACGGCCATCACCAGAACGGTGCCGATGGCCACGGCCAGCATCAGACGGACCCCTAACATGCTGACAAATTCGCGATGCTCGATCAAAACCGGCACGGCAGGCACGAAGAACAGCAGCATCCGCCCCAGCAAAGCCTGCGCCCCGTCGCGCAGATGCGCCGGTTTGATCCAGCGCCGGTGCAGCGCGAGCAGGATCAGCCCCAGCCCGATCACACTGGCGGGCAGGGGGGCATGGGTGATGCGGGCAATAAATGCGCCTGATCCATAAAAGGCCATGATCAGAGCGATTTGCCAGACAATCCTCATGCCAGTTCCGCCACCAGTCCGCCGCCCGGAGGCGAGGAAAGCCGGAGCGTCAGGCCATAGGCTTCGGCAATGTCGCGGGCGATGGCAAGGCCAAGGCCGCTGCCCGGCATATCGGGGTCGAACCGGCTGCCGATTTCGCAGGCGCGGGCGATCTGCTCCCCGCTCATGCCGGGGCCGTCGTCTTCCACGCGGATACGCGGCCCCTCGGCAACGGTCAGAACCACGCGGCGGCGCGCCCATTTTCCGGCATTGTCCAGCAGGTTCGACACCAGTTCGGACAGATCAACCGGGTCGATGGCCATACGCACGGGGGCGGGGGCCGACAGGTCAAAGGCACAATCGGGATGCAATTTGCGCATGGCCGAAAGGATGGGCAGCACCGCCTCGGGCAAATGGCTGACCCGCAGCGAGGCGCGGGCGCCCGCCGCCGAACGGGTGCGCGCCAGGCGAAAGTCGATCTGCTGCACCATCACATGCGCCTGATCGAGCAGCGCGCGCGCGGCCCTTGCGCTTTCAGGCTGGCGGGCCAGCCTTTCGGCCTCGTCGGTGATCACGGCCAGCGGCGTGCGCAGCCCATGGGCCAGATTGCCCGCCTCGACCCGCGCGCGCTCGATCACCGCCTCATTGCCCGCGATATAGGCGTTGAGATCCTCGACCAGAGGCGCGATTTCCGAAGGGTAGGCGCCCTCAAGCCGCGCGCTGGTGCCCTCGCGCAATTGGCCGATGGCCGTGGCCAGACGGTTGAGGGGGCGCAGGCCGAACAGGACCACCGCATAGCCGGTGATCAGCAATGCAGCCGCCAGCGCCGTCAGCCACATGGTCAGCTCGCGGGTGAAACTGGCGATGGTCTGATCCAGATAGCGTTTGTCGACCGCGATGACGTAATGGACGATGCGGCCATCGGGGGTGAAGCGGGTAAAGCCATAGGCGATGGTCTTGCCGGTCGGGCCATTGTCGATCGAATGGAAAATCTGGGGCGAATGGGCGATGTCTTCGTCGATTTCGCCGTGGACCATTGACGCCGAATGGATCCGGTCGCCCTTATGCACAGAAACCTGCCAATAATAGCCTGACTTGGGCTCAAGATAGCGCGGATCGGACAGCGGGCGCGAGAGCGAAAGGTGGCTGTCCTTGGAGATATTCACCAGCCCGGCCAATTCACGCACATGGCCATAGAGCTCGTCATGATATTGCGCCTCGATATGGCGCGTGAACACGCGCGTGGCCGAATACCAGATGCCCCCGATGCCCAGCGCCACCCACAAAAGGATCGCGAGCAGAAACCGCAGCCGCAGGCTGTGCGCGGCAAAGCGGGCAGGGATCAACACCCGCTTCATGCCTCAAACCTGTAGCCGAGGCCGCGCAGGGTCTTGATCCGGGCGGCACCCACCTTGCGGCGCAAACGGCTGATCAGCACCTCGATGGCGTTCAGGTCGCGCTGGTCGTCAAGATCATAGAGATGTTCGAGAATGTCGCCTTGCGAGAGCACCTGTCCGGGGCGGCGGACAAAGAGCTGCAGCAGGCGAAATTCCTGTTTGGACAGCGAGAGCGCCGCCCCATCGACCTGCGCATTGCGCCCCACCGGATCGAGCCGCACCCCACCCGCCTCGATCCATTGCGTGCGCCCCCCCACATGGCGGCGCAGCAGCGCGTGGAGACGCGCCAGCAATTCCTCGAAACGCACAGGTTTCACCACGAAATCATCGGCCCCGGCATTCAGGCCTTCCACCTTGTCCTGCCAACTGCCGCGCGCGGTCAGGATCAGCACCGGGCAATCGACCCGCCGCGCCCGCCAATAGCGCAGCAGATCCAGCCCATTGCCATCGGGCAGGCCGAGGTCGAGAATAATCGCGGCGATCTTGTCCAGATCGGGCCAGCCTTCGCCATCGGCCTGCGATCCGGCGACATCCACGGCAAAGCCGGCATCGCGCAGGCGATTGCTCAGCCGGCTTGCCAATTCGCCGTCATCCTCGATCAACAACAGCCGCAAGCCTTGAGTCCCTGTTTCCTTGTCCGTCATGACTATTGGACCTGCCACACGAAACTGACAAGTTCCTGTCAGCTTTGTGCGCCATGGCGGTGGCCATGATGCGCAAAAACTCCCTGCTGGCCGCTGGTGCCGCACTCGCCCTGCTTTCCGCCTGTTCGCGCGGCGCCGAAGAGGCCGCGCCCGAAGCGCCCAGCCCCAAGGGCGATCTGGTCGCGCTCAGCGAGGCGCAGGTCAAGGAATTGGGCATTACGGTCGAACCTGTACAGGGCGATGCGCCGATCCCGCTGGCCAGCGTGCCGGGCACGGTGTCGCTGCCGCCCGAGGCGCGGGTGGCGGTGACGTCTCCCTTTGGCGGCACGGCGGTCAAGGTGCTGGTGATTCCGGGCCAGCAGGTGGCGCGCGGCGCGGTGCTGGGCGTGGTCAAGGCGGCCGAATCGGTGCAGTTCAGCGGCGCGATGGCGCGGTCGCAGGCCGAATTGCCCGTGGCGCAGGCCAATGCCGCGCGTCTGAGCCAACTGGCCAAGGAAGGCGTGATCGCCCCCTCGCGCGCCGAGGAAGCGGTGGCCAATCTGCGCGCGGTTCAGGCGACTCTGGCGGAAAACCGGCGTTTGCTGGCGTTGGGCGGGGCCTCGCGCGATGGCACGGTGACCTTGCGTTCGCCCATCGCGGGCCGCGTGGCCAGCGTCAGCGTCGAAACCGGCGGCGCGGTCAGCACCGATGGCGCGCCCTTTGTGGTGGAAAATGTTTCGGCGCTGCGGCTCGATTTGCAATTGCCGCAAAGGCTGGCGGGGCAATTGCGCCCCGGCATGCCGGTGGCCGTGGAGCAGGACGGGCGGCGCGTGACGGGCAAATTGCTCTCCGTGGGCGCCTCGCTCGATCCGGTCACGCGGTCGCTGGTGGCGCGCGCCAGTGTGGCCGGCGACGCGGGCCTGATCCCCGGCAAGGGCGTGACGGCGATCATCGAGGCGGCAGGGGACACGACCAGAGGCGTCAGCGTGCCCCTTACGGCGGTGGCCAATGTCGATGGCAAGGATGTGGTCTTTGTGCGCGACGGCAAGAATTTCCGCCGTCAGGTGGTCAAGGTCGCGGGCGAGAGCGGCGGGCGCATGGTGATCGGCGGTGGGTTGGATGCCCATGCGCAGGTGGTCACCAAGGGCGTGGCCGAACTCAAAGCCATTTTCGCAGGGGCCTGATCCATGCTGCGCAAACTGGTCGAACGGGCGCTGGGCGCGCGGATGGCGGTGCTGGCGCTGGCGCTGGCGCTGGCGGGGTGGGGCATCTGGTCCTTTCTCAACCTGCCGATTGACGCCTTTCCCGACATTTCTTCAACCCAGGTCAAGGTGATCCTGAAAGCCCCCGGCATGACGCCTGAAGAGGTGGAAAGCCGCGTGGTGGCCCCCATCGAAATGGAAATGCTGGGCATTCCGCATCAGACCGTGCTGCGCTCTGTGGCCAAATATGCGATTGCCGACGTTACCATCAATTTTGATGACAGCACTGATATTTACTGGGCGCGCAATCAGGTGAATGAACGCCTGACCGGGGTGATGGGCAATCTGCCCTCGACGGTCAGCGGCGGTCTGGCCCCGATTGCCACGCCTTTGACCGATATGTTCATGTTCACGATCGAGGGCCCGCAGGATCTGGCCGAAAAGCGCCGGGTGCTCGACTGGGTGATCCGGCCTGCGCTGCGCACGGTGCCGGGGGTGGCCGATGTGAACGCGCTGGGCGGTCTGGCCGAAAGCTATGAGGTGGTGCCCGACAATCAGGCGCTGGCGGCGGCGGGCCTGACGGTGACCGACCTGTCGGCCGCGATCGCTACCTCGAACCGCAATGATGGCGCCGGGCGCCTTGTGGCGGGCGAGGAAGCGCTGATTGTGCGCTCGTCGGGTGCGATCCGCAATGTGGCGGATCTTTCGGCGGTGGTGGTCAAGTCCTCGACAGGGCGTGTGGTGCGCGTGGGCGATGTGGCCAAGGTGCGGATCGGCGCGCTGACCCGCTATGGCGTGGTCAGCCAGGGCGGGCGCGGCGAGGCGGTCGAGGGCATTGTCATCGGCCTGCGCGGCGTGGATGCGGCCAAGATCGTCGATGGCGTGAAGGTGCGGCTCGAGGAACTGAAGCCCAGCCTGCCCAAGGGCATGAAGATCGCAACCTTCTATGACCGATCCGACCTGATTGAACGCGCGGTGGGCACGGTCGAGGAGGCGCTGATCGAGGCGACCTTGCTGGTGGTCGTGCTGCTGCTGCTGTTCCTTGGCGATGTGCGCGCCTCGGTGATTGTGGCGCTGGCGCTGCCCATGGCGGTGCTGCTGACCTTTATCGCCATGCGCGCGGTGGGGCTGACGGCCAATCTGATGAGCCTTGGCGGCCTGGCGATTGCGGTGGGCATGCTGGTCGACGGCGCGGTCGTGGTGGTCGAGAATGTGGTCGAACGGATGAGCGATCCGCGCCATGCCGGGGGCGGGCGGCTGCACAATGTGTTCATCGCCGCCGCCGAAGTGGCCACGCCCGTGGCCAGCGGCCTTGCCATCATCGCGCTGGTGTTCCTGCCGCTGCTCACGCTTGAAGGGCTGGAGGGCAAGCTGTTTGCGCCGGTTGCGCTGACCATCGTGCTGGCGTTGCTTTCCGCGCTGGTGCTGGCGCTGACGCTGGTCCCGGTGCTGTCCTTCTTTGGGTTGAAGCCGGGGGATGCCCATCATGAGCCTTGGCTGATGCGGCAGTTGTCGCCGCGTTATGGGCGGCTGCTCGACTGGGCTTTTGCGCATCGGTTGCCGGTGTTCATCACGGCGGGGCTTTCGCTGGTGCTGGCGGTGGTGGCCTATCAGATGACGGGCAAGACCTTTCTGCCCACGATGGATGAAGGTTCGGCCATTGTGCAGCTTACCAAGTTGCCCTCGATTTCGCTGCGGCACAGTATGGAAATCGACCATGCCGCGCAAAAGGCGATCATGAGCAAGGTGCCCGAGGTGACCAATGTCCTCTCGCGCACGGGGTCGGACGAATTGGGCCTTGATCCGATGGGGCTGAACGAAACGGACAGTTTCATCATTCTGAAACCCCGCAGCGAATGGCGCGTGGGCGACAAGGAATGGGTGGTCAATGAAATCCGCAAGGCGGTGGCCAATCTGCCCGGCGTCCAGACCAGCTTTACCCAGCCCATCGAGATGCGCATTTCCGAAATGCTGACGGGCGCACGCGGCGATCTGGCGATCAAGATCTTTGGTCCCGACAGCGCCGAACTGGGCCGCCTTGCCGCCGAGGTCCAACGCCGCCTGCGCGCCATTCCCGGCACCAGCGAGGCGCTGACCGTGGCCAATGACAAGGTGGACTATCTCCAGATCGACATCGACCGCACCGCGGCGGGGCGCGTGGGCATGCCCATCGACACGCTGCAGGATGCGATGCGCTCGGAGTTGGAAGGTGTGCGTTCGGGCGTGGTGGCCGAAGGGCTGCGCCGCGTGCCGATCCTGATCCGGGGCGAGGGCGAGGCCGCCAATCCCGCCAGCTTTGCCGACCGCCTCTATCGCAGCCCCACCGGCCAACTGGTGCGCGCCAGCGATGTGGCCAAGGTCGAGCGCACTGAAGGCCCGGTCAAGGTCGAGCATGAAAACGGCTCGCGCTTTGCCATGGTGCAGGCCTTTGTCGGCGGGCGCGATCTGGTGGGCTATGTCCAGCAGGCCAAGGCCGATATCGGCGCCAATGTGAAATTGCCGCAGGGCTATCGCATCGTCTGGGGCGGCCAGTTTGAAAACCAGCAGCGCGCCTCGGCCCGTCTGGCGGTGGTGCTGCCGATTGCCTTGCTGATGATCTTTGTCGTGCTTTACGCCACGCTTTCCTCGGCGCGCGCCTCGCTGCTCATTCTGGTCAACATTCCCTTTGCTCTGGTGGGGGGCATGGTCTCTCTGGCGGCCTCGGGCGAGTATCTTTCGGTGCCAGCCTCGGTCGGCTTCATCGCGTTGTTGGGCATTGCCGTGCTCAACGGGTTGGTGATGGTCAGCTATTTCCGGCAATTGCGCGATGGCGGCATGGATCTGGCCCAAGCCGTTCGGGTGGGGGCCAAGCGCCGCCTGCGTCCGGTGATGATGACGGCCACAATTGCCGCCTTTGGCCTTGTGCCCTTGCTGTTTGCCACCGGGCCGGGCTCGGAAATCCAAAAGCCGCTGGCCATCGTGGTGATCGGCGGGCTGATCACCTCCACTCTGCTCACGCTGGTGCTGCTGCCGATCCTGTATGAACGGTTTGGCGAATCCCGCGCGGAGAAAGCCGATGCGTAAGTTTCTCTCTCTCGCTCTTTGCCTGATGCCGCTTCCCGTGTTGGCGGCGGCACCGGAACCGGGCCTGCCCGATCCCGCCGCCGTGGCGCAGGCCCTGGCCAGCCACCCCGGTGTTGAGGCCGCCAATGCCCGCACCCGCGCCGCCGAGGCCGAGTTGCGCGTGCTTGAGCGTGGCCCCTATGATTACAATCTGCAAACTTCGTATAACCGGCGCTCCATCCGTCAGGAAAGCATCTATGACGAGTTCGAGGCGCAGCTTACCAAGGGCGTGCGCTGGCCGGGCAAGGTTCGGCTGGACCGCCAGATCGGCCAATATGGGCTGACCGCGCAAAAGAACCGCGCCGAGGATACCCGCCACCAGACCGCGCTGATGCTGGCCGATTACTGGTGGGCGTGGCTATCGGCGGCGGGCGAGGCCGAGGTGGATCGGCAGAGCGTGGCCAATTACCAGACGCTGCTCTCGGCGGTGAAGCGGCGGGTCGAATTGCGTGACGCCTCGGCGCTGGAGGCCGATCAGACGATGGCGGCGCTGGAGGCCGCGCGTCTGGCGGCCGAGAAGTCGAGCGGGCGCGAGAAGGTTGCGCGCAGCCGGTTGCAGGCGCAATTTCCGGCCATGACCCTGCCCGATCATGCCGAGGCCATTCCCACCCCGCATGAGCCCGAAGGGGGGCTGACGCATCTGCGCGATCTGGTCTTTGCCCGCAGCCACGAGATCGCCGCCGCCGAGGCCACCGCGAACATGGCGGAAGCCAGCGCCGAACGCGCCCGTGCCGACCGGATTGCCGATCCGCAGGTGGGCGTGCGCGTCTTTTCCGACAAGGGCGGGATCGAGCGCGGGGCAGGGCTGATCTTCATCATGCCCTTTGGCAACGGGCGACGCAGCGCCTTGGCCGATCAGGCCGGGGCCAATGCCGCCGCCGCCGGGGCGGATCTTCAGGCCGTTCGCCGGTCGCTTCAGGAAACCGCCGACTCCGATCTGGCCGGGGCGCAGGCCGCGCTCCACGCATGGGAACGCGCCGATGCGAGCCGCCGCGCGCAGGAGGCTGCGCTGGCCAAGGTCCGCCGCGGGTTTCAGGCGGGCGCGCTCGACCTGTCCGAACTGCTTTTGACCGAGCGCCAGACGCAGGATGCCGCGCGGGCCGAGAGCATCGCGCGCGCCGATGCCCATGCCGCCATCACCCGCCTGCGCATCGACAGCCACCATCTGTGGATCGGCGATGATGAGGATTGATTGATCTCGACTCCTGCTTTGGCGCGTTTTCGCAAGGCACCAGATGTTCCATCTGGTCCGAAAACGCTCTAGGCACGCAGGGATGGCGAAGAAAAAGCGATATCTGACCGCGACCATGCCCGATGGCTATGTCAAGCGGATCGGTCCGACCAGCGACCGCTTTACCCATTACTGGCGCATCGTGGCCGAATTGGCCAATGGCAAGACCGAGGTGTTCTGGGGGCATACGCGCTCGCTGGGCGATGCCACGCGGTTAAAGGCGGCGGCGGGCGACGGGGCGCGGATGCGGGGTTGGAAAAGCTATGTGTTCGAAATCGTCGAACTGGTCGAGGAACCGGTGGGCGAATGATGCGGCGGAGGCAGACAACTGGGGGTAGGCGCGACGCGATGCTTGCAGCGCCGGCTTCCTGCGCCTAGAGACTGCGCCATGCCCGGAGAAATTCTTGATAACCAGGGGCGTGGCACTGCCGGATGGCACTGGCCCGCCGTACACCCCGAAGCGCGCAAATTCGCTGCGGTTTCCGCCCTTGCCTGCCTGATGGCGGCGCTGATGGGGTGGAGCTTGCTGGCATGGCCGCTCGGTATTTTAACCTATGGGATTTGCGCGTTTTTCCGCGATCCCCTGCGCGTGACGCCGCGCGGCGACCGCTATGTCGTGGCGCCCGCCGATGGCCTCATCACGCTGATCCAGAAGGTGGCCCCGCCGCGTGAACTGGTGATGGAGGATGGCACCGGAACGCCAGGACTGCCCGATGCCCTGGTTACCCGCGTGTCGATTTTCATGAGCGTGTTTGACGTTCATATCAACCGCGCGCCCATCAATGGCACCGTTTCGCGCGTCATCTACATTCCGGGCAAGTTCCTGAACGCCGACCTCGACAAGGCCAGCGAAGAGAATGAGCGTCAGCATATCCTGATCGATCGCGGCAATGGCACGATGATCGGCTTTACCCAGATCGCGGGCCTTGTTGCTCGTCGCATCGTGCCTTTCGTCAAGCCCGGCGACATTATCGGCGCGGGCCAGCGCGTGGGCCTGATTCGTTTCGGCAGCCGCGTTGACGTCTATCTGCCAGAGGGCACAGAGCCCAAGGTTTTGCTGGGGCAACGCACGGTGGCCGGGGAAACCATTCTGGCCGAAATCGGCGATGTCGGCCTGATCGAGGGCGTGAGCCAGTGAGCGATGGGCCGGCAGGCGATGAAGCGCATCGCGAAAGGCGGATGCCCGGCGGGCTGACGCTGCGGGCGCTGGCGCCCAATGCGATTACCTCGGCGGCGCTGTGCTGCGGTTTGACCGGCATACGCTTTGCCATTCAGGGCGATTGGGAAAAGTCGGTGCTGGCGGTGATTCTGGCCGGCGTGCTTGACGGTATCGACGGCCGCATCGCTCGCCTGCTCAAGGCCCAGTCGCGCTTTGGCGCGGAACTTGACAGTCTGGCTGATGCCATTTCCTTTGGCGTGGCGCCCGCGCTGATCGTATTTCTGTGGTCGCTTAAGGATGTGCCGCGTCTTGGCTGGTTTGCCGCGCTGGCTTTCGCGATCTGCATGGCCTTGCGCCTTGCCCGTTTCAACGCCCGCATCGATTTGCCTGACGAGCCGCGCAAACAGGCCGGTTTTTTGACCGGTGTTCCCGCGCCGGTGGGGGCAGGGCTGGCCTTTCTGCCGATCTATCTGTGGATTGCCAGCGGCGGCGAGGCTTCGGGTGATCCTATTTTTCGTGATCCGCGTATCGTTGGGGTCTGGCTGGCCTTCAATGCTTTCCTGCTCATTTCGGCCATCCCGACGCTCAGCTGGAAGTCGCTGCGCCCACGCCGCTCGATCCGTCTTGAACTGATCGCCCTTTTTGGTATCGTTTTTGCCGCCTTGCTCAGTGAGCCTTGGCTTACGCTGGTGGGGATCTGTGTCGTCTATCTGATCCTGATCCCGGTCGGTTTGCTGATGTATATGCGAGTCAGGCGGCCGCGTGGCGCAAGGGCGCATGAAGTGCGCGGCGAGGCTGGGGAATAAGCGCGATCGGTGCGATGGCGGGGCGCTCGCCCTGCGTCGCCGGGATCGGGGCTGCCGCAGTTTGCGCAGGGGCCGCCAGTCTATCCCAATCGGCCGCGTTGGCCTCTCTCAGGGTGACGCGCAGCACGCTGCCCGCTTCGAGCCGCTTTACCTCGGCGCTGAGTTGCCGCCATGCCGGCCGAAAGGATCGTGCGCTCTGGAACAGGGAGGTGATAACGAGGGCGGCGATAAGGCCGGTCATACCATTGATCGCAAGAGTCAGCATCGCGGTATAGTCCTTTGTCCATCGGGCATGATCGTCGGTTGAAGGGACGAGACGCCTTGCGTACAACATGTGGATAACCAGTAAGAGTTGGAACGGGTCCCCTATGGATGTTCCCTAGTTCCGTTCTGTTGGCAATTTGTTCCACACCTGTTCCATTCGGTCAAGCGCTTTTTGCGATGAGCCGAGGATTCTTTGCGAAGATTGCGCGCGGTCCCCTCCAAAATGGCGCTGGATTATTTCTCGAACTGGGGCTAAGGGCGCGGCACCCGATCCATGGAGGGATTCGCGCTTTGCGGGTTCTACAAAGGTCGGGCCAACCCACATGGGACGCATCTTCACCGGTGCCGCAGCGGGAATTCGGGCCATCATGGCCTTGGCCGCACGGTTCCAGCGTCTCAGAGGAACAACCGGAAGGACATATTTATGGCGGCTCCCGTCGTTACGATTCAGCAGCTCATCGAAGCCGGTGCCCACTTCGGCCACCAGACCCACCGTTGGAACCCGCGCATGAAGCCCTATATCTTCGGCGCGCGCAACGGCATCCACATCCTCGACCTGTCGCAGACCGTGCCGCTCTTCAGCCGCGCTCTGGAGTTCATTTCGGCGACCGTTCAGGCCGGTGGCAAGGTTCTGTTCGTCGGCACCAAGCGCCAGGCCCAGGAGCCCATCGCTGAAGCCGCTCGCGCAGCTGGTCAGCACTTCGTCAACCACCGCTGGCTGGGCGGCATGCTCACCAACTGGAAGACGATCAGCCAGTCGATCAAGCGTCTCAAGACGCTGGAAGAGCGCCTGTCGAGCGCCACTTCGGGTCTGACCAAGAAGGAAGTGCTTCAGCTGACCCGCGAGCGCGACAAGCTTGAGCTGTCGCTGGGCGGTATCCGCGACATGGGCGGCATCCCCGACGTGATGTTCGTGATCGACGCCAACAAGGAAGAGCTGGCGATCAAGGAAGCCAACGTGCTGGGTATCCCGGTCGTTGCCATCCTCGACTCGAACGTTTCGCCCGAAGGCATCGCTTTCCCGATCCCCGCCAACGATGACGCCTCGCGCGCCATCCGCCTGTATTGCGATGCTGTTGCCGCTGCTGCCACCAAGGGCAACCGCGCTGCTGTGGTCGCTTCGGGCGCGGACATCGGCGCGATGGCCGAGCCGGTTGCCGAAGAAGTGATCGAAGGCTGATAAGCCTTTGGAACGGGGTCTTAAAATGACTCCGTCACAAAATTGGAACGCGCCGGGTCCATGTGGCCCGGCGCATCTGTATAAAACTCTTGTCTAAGGACTATCGGACATGGCCTTTACTGCCGCCGACGTGAAGAACCTGCGCGAACGCACTGGCGCTGGCATGATGGATTGCCAGAAGGCGCTCAAGGAAGCCAATGGCGACATGGAAGCGGCCGTTGACGCGCTGCGCGCCAAGGGTCTGGCTGCCGCCGCCAAGAAGTCGAGCCGCACGGCTGCCGAAGGTCTGGTTGGTCTGGCGATCGCCGGCACCAAGGGCATCGCGGTCGAAGTGAACTCGGAAACCGACTTCGTCGCCAAGAACGACCAGTTCCAGGACTTCGTGCGCAAGACGACCGAAGCTGCTTTGAACGGCGACATCACCGACGTCGAAGCTCTCAAGGCTGCTGCCTATCCTGACGGCGGCACGGTTGGCGAAAAGCTGACCAGCAACGTCGCCACCATCGGCGAAAACCAGCAGGTCCGCCGTATCAAGGCTGTTTCGGTTTCCGAGGGCGTGGTCGTGGCTTACATGCACAATGCTGCTGCCCCCAACCTGGGCAAGATCGGCGTGCTGGTCGCTCTGGAAGGCAATGCTCCGGCCGACGTTCTGGAGCCGCTGGGCAAGCAGATCGGCATGCACATTGCCGCCGCTTTCCCGCTGGCCCTGTCGGCTGAAGATCTGGACGCCTCGCTGATCGAGCGCGAGCGCAAGATCGCCGCGGAAAAGGCCGCTGAATCGGGCAAGCCCGAAGCCGTTCAGGCCAAGATGATCGAAGGCGCCGTGGCCAAGTATGCCAAGGAAAACGCTCTTCTGTCGCAGCTGTTCGTGATGGACGGCAAGACCCCCGTCTCCGACGTTGTTGCCGCTGCCGCCAAGGCTGCCGGCGCCACGATCAAGCTGGTGGACTATGTCCGCTTCCAGCTGGGCGAAGGCATCGAAAAGGAAGAAACCGACTTCGCCGCCGAAGTGGCTGCTGCCGCCGGCCTGAAGTAAGTTTCTTTTCCCTCAGGGAAAGCATGAAGGCTCGTCGGAAACGGCGGGCCTTTTTGTTTGGCCCTTCCGGCTGTTTTCTCTATCGCTGTGTACATTAGTTTTTTCGCGCCCTTGGCACAGGCAGCGCCACGGTATAAGGGCGCTTGCGAAGCATAAGGATAGATCGAAACCATGGCTCAGCCCCAATATAAGCGCGTTTTGCTGAAACTTTCGGGCGAAGTGTTGATGGGAAGCCAGCCTTTCGGCATCGACCCGGAATTTGTGGCCGAAATGGCCGCAGAGGTGAAGGCGGCCAAGGAAAGCGGTCTGGAAATCTGTCTGGTGATCGGCGGGGGCAATATCTTTCGCGGCATGGCCGGCGCCGCCAAGGGCATGGACCGCGCGCAGGCCGACTATATGGGCATGCTGGCCACGGTCATGAACGCGCTGGCGATGCAGAATGCGCTCGAGCAACTGGGCGTGCCCACCCGCGTGCAGAGCGCGATCGAGATGGACAAGGTGTGCGAGCCGGTCATCCGCCGCCGCGCCGAGCGCCATCTGGAAAAGGGCCGGGTGGTGATCTTTGCCGCAGGGGTTGGCGCGCCCTATTTCACGACGGATTCGGGCGCGGCCCTGCGCGCGGCCGAAATGCGCTGCGACGCTTTGCTCAAGGGCACCAGCGTGGACGGCGTGTATAATGCCGATCCCAAGCAGGATCCTGCGGCAAAGCGTTACGACACCATCGACTATGACACTGTTCTGGCCGACAACCTCAAGGTAATGGATGCCAGCGCGGTCGCGCTGTGCCGTGACAACAAGATTCCGATCGTCGTCTTTTCCATCCGCGAACGTGGCAATCTGGCCCGCGTGCTGGCCGGACAGGGCGTCCAGACGATTGTGCAGTAATTCAGGAGAATACCAATGGCTGCTCCCAAATATGACAAGGCTGATCTTGAGCGCCGGATGAAGGGCGCGGTGGAATCGCTGAAGGGCGACCTGTCGGGCCTGCGCACGGGCCGCGCCAATACCGCGCTGCTCGATCCGATCACGGTCGAGATCTATGGCAGCCACATGCCGCTCAACGCCTGCGCCACGGTGGCCGCGCCCGAATCGCGCATGCTGACCGTGACCGTGTGGGATCGTTCGAGCGTGACGCCGGTGGAAAAGGCGATCCGTTCGGCGGGTCTGGGGCTGAACCCGATCACCGATGGCAACACCATCCGTCTGCCGATCCCCGATCTGACCGAGGAACGCCGCAAGGAACTGGCGAAGCTCGCCAGCAAATATGCCGAAGGCGCGCGCATCGCGATACGCAATGTCCGCCGCGACGGCATGGAAGCCTTGAAGGCCGATGAGAACAAGAAGCTGATCTCGGAAGACGAGCGCAAGCGCTTTGAAACCGAAGTGCAGAAGCTGACCGACGAGGCGATCAAGGGCGCCGACGAAGCCGCCGCGGCCAAGGAAAAGGAAATCCTGGGCAAGTGACCGCTGCGCTGCTTCCTGCTTCTGGCGGGCCCGAACACGGGGTCCGCCATGTGGCCATCATCATGGATGGCAATGGCCGCTGGGCCAAGAAGCGCCATTTGCCCCGCGTGCTGGGGCACCAGCGCGGGGTCGAGGCGGTGCGCCGCCTGATCCGCGGGGTGCGCGGCATGGGGCTGGAGGCGGTGACGCTTTATGCGTTTTCGTCGGAAAACTGGCGCCGCCCGGAACAGGAAGTGTCCGACCTGATGGGGCTGCTCAAGCGGTTTATCATCAGCGATATCGATGAAATCGCGGCCAATGGCGTGCGGTTGAAAATAATCGGTGATTACAAGGCCTTGTCGGATGATATTGTCGAATTGCTTGAAGGTGCGATGGCGCGCACGGCGGGCAATCGCGAACTGACGCTGGCCATTGCGCTCAATTACGGCAGCCAGCAGGAGATCGCCCGCGCGGCGGCGGCGGCGGCGGCCAAGGGCGAGATTACCGCCGAGGCCATCGAGGCCGAACTCGACACCGCCTGCTTGCCACCGCTCGATCTGGTGGTGCGCACCAGCGGCGAGGTGCGCCTGTCGAACTTCCTGCTGTGGCAGGCGGCCTATGCCGAAATGTGGTTCACCGATGTGTTGTGGCCCGATTTCACGCCCGACCATCTGGCTCACGCGCTTGGCGCCTTCGGCCAGCGGGAGCGCCGTTTTGGCGGTCGCTGAGGGCGAGGGGGCTGCGGCTCCCAAAAAGAATTCCGATCTCAAGGCGCGCACGCTTTCGGCCATCGTGATGGTGGCGGTGGCAGGCGGGGCGCTGTGGCTGGGCGGCTTGCCGTGGATGGTCTTCGTGCTGCTGGTGGCGACGGGCGTGTTGTGGGAGTGGAGCAAGCTCTCGCGCGCGATTGTGGCCAGCTGGTGGGCGAGGGTGCTCTGGCTGGTGGCGGGCGTGGCCTATGTCGGACTGGCGGCCGAGATGCTGATCGTGCTGCGGGCCGAGGATACCGTCTCGGTGATGATTCCGGTGCTGGCGGTGATTGCCACCGATATCGGCGCCTATTTTGCCGGGCGCACCTTTGGCGGGCCCAAGATCGCGCCGAAAATCAGCCCCAGCAAAACCTGGAGCGGACTGGTCGGCGGGGCGATCGGGGCCAGTCTGGCCGTGGGCGCGGTTCAGGCCTATGCGCTGTGGCGGGCCGCCCGCGAAATGGCCGCGCTGCACCTGACCAGCACGACATCGCCCTTGGCCATCAACTGGTTGGAGGTGGTCGCTGCGGGCGTGCTGGCCGCCATCATCGCCCAAACTGGTGATTTTTTCGAAAGCTGGATGAAGCGCCGCGCGGGGGTCAAGGACTCCGGCCATCTCATTCCGGGCCACGGCGGTTTGTTCGACAGGGTTGACGGTTTGCTCGCCGTGCTGTTCGTTGCCGGTGTTATCGGCGCAGTAGGAAGATTCTAAGTGCGATCAATTTCCGTTTTGGGCGCCACAGGTTCTATTGGTGCCTCCACGCTGGATCTGATCCGCCGCAATCGCGCGGAGTGGCGTGTCGTGGCGTTGACCGCCAATGGCAATGCGCAGGCTCTGGCTGCGCTGGCGCGTGAGTTTGAGGCTGAGGTGGCGGTTTGCGCTGATGCCGCCGCGCTGCCTGCATTGCGTGAGGCTTTGGCCGGGACCAATATCGAGGCAGCGGCAGGGGCGGAGGCGCTGGTCGATGCGGCGCGCCGCCCGGCTGATATCGTGATGGCCTCGATTGTCGGTTGCGCAGGGCTGGCCCCCACGATGGCCGCCATCGAACAAGGCCGAACCGTGGCGCTGGCCAACAAGGAAGCGCTGGTTTCGGCGGGCGAATTGATGATCGCGGCGGTGGCGCGGCATGGCACCACGCTGTTGCCGGTCGATTCCGAACATAATGCGATTTTCCAATGCCTGTCGGGCAATAAGGTCGATCATGTCCGCTGGATCACGCTGACGGCCAGCGGCGGCCCGTTCCGCGACTGGAGCCTTGAGCAATTGCAGAGCGCCACCCCGGCGCAGGCGATCAAGCATCCCAACTGGAGCATGGGCGCCAAGATTAGCGTCGATTCGGCCAGCATGATGAACAAGGGTCTCGAATTTATCGAGGCCTATCATCTGTTTCCCGTGGGCCTCGACCGGCTGCGGATCATTGTGCATCCCCAATCGATCATTCATTCGATGGTCGAATATCACGATGGTTCGACGCTGGCCCAATTGGGGCCGTCCGACATGCGCGTGCCGATCGCCTCGTGCCTCGCCTGGCCGGAACGGATGGAGACGCCGCTCTCGAGCCAGCTCGATCTGGCCGCGATTGGCGAATTGACCTTCCGCGCGCCCGATGAAACCCGTTTCCCCGCCACAAGGCTCGCGCGGCAGGCGGCCCATGCGGGTGGCGGCATTCCCGCCGTGCTGAATGCGGCCAATGAGGTGGCGGTCGATGCCTTCCTCAACGGGCGGATCGGCTTTACCCGCATTCCGGCGATGGTCGAGGATGTGCTCAATGCCTATGCGCCGCCTCCTCCGGCTGCTATTGACGAGGTGCATGAGGTGGATGCGCAGGCCCGCCGCCGCGCCGCCGCCTTGCTGGAGATGGCCTGAACCATGGCGCAGCCGACGATACTGATGACAATCCTTGCCTTTGCCTTGCTGCTGGGGCCTTTGGTGCTGGTGCATGAACTGGGCCATTATCTGGTGGGCCGCTGGTGCGGGGTAAGGGTGGTGGCCTTTTCGATCGGTTTTGGCCGGGAGATCGCGGGCTGGACCGACCGACGCGGTACGCGCTGGAAGCTCTCGATGCTGCCGCTGGGCGGCTATGTCCAGTTTGCGGGCGACATGAATCCGGCCTCGGCGGGGGTGGACAAGATCCCGCTCGACATCAAGGAGCGCGAGGGCTGGTTCCATTTCAAGCCCTTGTGGCAGCGTTTCCTGATCGTTCTGGCGGGGCCGGCGACCAATCTGATCGTGGCGGTGCTGGTGTTCGCCGCCTTCAACATGGCCTATGGGCGCTTGACCGTGCCGGCGGTGGTGGGGCGTTTCAGCGAGAATTCGGCGGCGCAGGCGGCGGGTGTGCAGTTGGGCGACCGGATCGTGGCCATCGACGGCAAGGCGATTTCGGGTTTCGAACAGATCCCCGATGCGGTCAAACCCTTTCCCGGCGAAACCGTGCGTTTGCAGATCGAACGTTCGGGTCAGAAGCTGACCATTCCGGTGACGCTGGCGTCCGAAATGATGAAGGACGGGCTGGGCAACAGCGCGCGGATCGGGCGGCTGGGCGTGGGGCGGCCGCTGGGCGACACCGAGGTGATCCACATCCGCATGGGCGTCGTCGAATCCTTTGTGACCGCGGGCGACCAGTCGCTGCATCTGATGGGGCTGATCGCCACGGGCCTGAAACAGATCGTGACCGGCCAGCGCAGCGTGCGCGAGATGAGCGGGCCGATTAAAATGGCGCAATATTCGGGCCAGACCCTGCAAATGGGATGGTTGCCGTTTGTGTCCTTTGCGGCTTTCATTTCAATTAATTTGGCATTCATCAATCTGCTGCCAATCCCGGCGCTGGATGGTGGACATCTGGCATTTTACGTGGCCGAAGCGGTGCGGCGCAAACCCTTGGATGCAAAGAGCCAGGAATGGGCTTTTCGCACCGGGATTGCCTTTGTGCTGGCGTTGATGGTGTTCGTCACGATCAACGATCTGGTGCCGGCGGATCTGTTCGGCCTTTGACGGGGCGGTTTTGCCCGGCCCGCATCGCCGGATGGCGCAAGATGCCTTGAAAGCTGGGCCCGCATCGGGCAGAGGGCGCATGACGCGCAAAAGGGATGCTGTTTCGGCCGGTTCGTCCGGTGCATGAAACGGGCAAACACGGGGACCGTGCAACTGGCCGCCTGATGGGGGCCGATTGTCGGGGGCGCATTGGCCGATCGGGTGACCGACGGTTGCTAAGGATGGGAAGTACCGTGTCGAAGATGGATCGGAATATGGCTTTCGGGCAGGCAAATACGGATAAGATGACGCGCCTGGGCCAGATCGGCATGGCCTTGCTGGGCACGACGATCTTGGCGGGCGCGCCCCAGATGGCGCTCGCGGCCGAGCGTCCGGCACAAAAGCCTGCGGCTGCCGCTGCGACGGCGGCCAAGCCTGCGGCAACGCCCGCGATCGCCGCCCAGCCTGTGGCCAATGCCTCGGTCGCGGCCGAGCCCATCCTCTCGCTGACGGTTGAGGGCGCGCAGCGTCTCGAACCCGATACGGTCCTCTCCTATATCCAGTTGCGCGCGGGTCAGCCCTACACCGAGGCCGCCGCTGACCAGGCGCTCAAGGATCTTTACGCCACTGAACTGTTCGCCGACGTGTCGGTGCGCAATGATGGCGGCCGTGTGGTGATTACGGTCAAGGAAAACCCGGTCATCAACCGCATCGTGCTTGAGGGCAACAAGCACCTGAAAGAAGACAAGATCAACCCGGAAATCAAGCTGGCACCGCGCCAGATCTTTACCCGGTCCAAGGTTCGCGCGGACGTGTCGCGCATCATCGAGCTTTATAAGCGTCAGGGCCGTTTCGCCGCGACGGTGGAGCCCAAGATGGTGCGGCTGGACCAGAACCGCGTCGATATCGTCTTTGAAATCAACGAAGGGCCCAAGTCCAAGGTTCGCCAGATCAACGTGATCGGCAATGAGCATTTCAGCCTCAAGGAAATTGAGGCGGCGATGATCACCAAGACCGCGCGCCCGCTGCATATCTTCCGTTCGAATACGTCCTATGACCCGGACAAGCTGGCCTATGACCAGCAGAAGCTGCGCCAGTTCTATCTGACGCAGGGCTATGCCGATTTCCGCGTGGTCTCGGCCGTGGCCGAGCTGACGCCGGACAAGCGCGACTTCATCATCACCTATGTGGTCGAAGAAGGGCAGCGTTATAAGTTTGGCGATGTGAAGGTGGAAAGCCAGCTGCGCGACTTTGACGGCGCGCAATTGGCCAAACAATTGCCGATGAAGAAGGGCCAGTGGTACAACGCCAAGCTGGTCGAAGACACGATCGACAAGATGAACGAGACGGTCGGTGTGTTTGGTTATGCCTTTGCCGATACGCGCCCCGATTATCAGCGCGACGCCAAGAATCTGGAAATGGGCGTCACCTTCAACCTGCAGGAAGCGCCGCGCGTTTATGTCGAGCGGATCGATGTGAACGGCAACACGCTGACGCAGGACAAGGTGGTGCGGCGCGAGTTTCGTCTGGCCGAGGGTGATGCCTTCAACTCGGTTCAGGTCAAGCGTTCGACCAACCGCATCAAGAGCCTCGGCTATTTCCAGGAGAAGTTCGAGGTCAAGCAGGTCAACGGATCGGCGCGCGACCGCATCATTCTGGAAGCCAATGTCGAGGAGAAGCCGACTGGCGAACTGCAGCTTTCGGCCGGTTATTCCAGCCTTGAGAGCTTCATTTTTCAGGCGTCGATCCGCCAGAACAACTTCCGCGGGCGCGGCCAGACGATCGGTCTGTCGGGATCGATCTCGCGCTATTCGAAGAGCCTCGTGCTGTCCTTCACCGAGCCTTATCTGATGGATAAGAATGTCTCGATGGGCATCGACATCTATCGGCGCGATTATAATAACTACAATTATTACACCACCAATTCGACCTCGCTCTACAGCAATTCGACCATCGGTTTTCAGGCTCGCCTTGGTTTCCCGGTAACCGAATTCATGTCGCTGGTGGGCCGTTACACGCTCAATTATGACAATGTCTCGCTGTCGCAGTCGCAGTTCTATACCCAGAACGCGGCGGGCGTGCTGGCGTGTAATCCGCTGCTGGCGGGCCGCTATCTTTGCGATGCGGAAGGCAAGCGTCTGTCCTCGATTGTTGGCGCTTCGCTGATTTATGACAATCTGGACAATCGCGTGCGTCCGACGCGCGGTCGTTCGGGCTCTCTGGGTGTCGATTTTGCCGGTCTGGGCGGTGATGTGCGCTATGCGCGTATCCGCGCCAATGCCTCGCAGTTCTATCCGCTGGGCAAGGGCTTCATCTTCTCGATGAAGGGCGAGGCCGGCGCGATCAAGGCGTTGAGCCGCCGCCATATCGATGGCGTGGACGATGTGTTCCTGACCGACCGTTTCTATCTGGGCGAGCCGCAGATGCGCGGCTTTGACATCCGCGGCATCGGCCCGCGCGTGGTGCGCAAGCCCTATACGACCGACAGCACGGGTGCCTATGTCCTCTCGACGGACAGGAACGCCTGGACGCAGGATTCGGTGGGCGGCAAATATTATTACCTGTTCCACGCCGAAGTCGAAATCCCGCTGGGTTCGGGTGCCAAGGAAATGGGCATCCGGCCCTCGGTCTTCCTTGATGCGGGCGCGGTCTGGGGCGTCACCAAGCCCAATCTGCAGGATTCGACCGCGATCTGCGGCTATGTCGGCTGCTCGATCTTTGTGCCTTCGCGCGATGCAAGCGGCAATGCGCTGTATTCCCAGACCAACACCGACGGCAGCGTGGTCACGACCACCAGCAAGACCAACACTGCAACAGGTGCGGCCAATACCGCGATCGGCAGCAACATCAGCCCGTTCAAGGAATTCTATTACGGCGACAGCCCGCGTCCGCGTATTGCGATCGGCGTTGGCTTTAACTGGAATTCGCCCTTTGGCCCGTTCCGCATCGACATTGCCAAGTCGCTGCTGCACGAAGAGGGCGACGACACCAAAACCTTCCAATTCAACGTGGGAACGCAGTTCTGATGAAAACTTTTGCCAAGATTATCGCTCTGGCCGCGCTGGCTGGTATTTCGCAGGCTGCTGTGGCTGCTCCGGCCGCCAAGTCTGCCGCTGCTGCTCCGGCCGCGTCCGCTTCGGCCGGCGTCAACGGCGTGGCGGTTGCCAACCTCGATGCGGTCGTCGCCAATTCGCTGGCCTTCAAAAAGGCGCAGGCGGATCGCGAAGTGACCTACAAGGCGCAGCTTGACGCGGCCAAGGCCAAGGAAGCCGCTCTCAACGCCCAGATCAAGCCGATCGTGGACAAGTTCCAGAAGGATCGCGCGGCGCCCGGCGCCAATGTGAGCGCTCTGGCCGCTGCTGCCCAGCAGCAGGTCCAGCAGATCCAGGAGCAGGGCAAGGCCGAGATCGAAAAGATCGTTGAACCGGTTCGCCTGTCGGACGCCTATGTGCTTGAGCAGATCATGGACAAGCGCGCCGCCGCTGTGCAGACCGCGATGAGCAAGGCCGGCGTGACGCTGCTGCTCAACCCCGAAGCGATTCTGGCCGCGACCAACGCCTATAATCTCAACCAGCAGATCCTGACCGAACTGAACACGGCTCTGCCTTCGGTTCAGATCGTGCCGCCCGCTGGCTGGCAGCCGCGCGAAGCGCGTGAAGCCGCCGCTCAGCAGCAGCAGCAGGCGCCGACCAACGAGAGCCGCTGAGGAAAGGCGAGGGGGATAGGATGAGCGACGATACTGCCGCAGCCGCGGTGCCGCTGACATATGACATTCGCAAGGTTCTGGCGGCGCTGCCTCATCGTTACCCCTTGCTTCTGGTGGATCGGGTTGCCGCGCTGAACATCGGCGAGGACATCCATGCGGTGAAGGCCGTCTCGTTCAACGAGGCGTTCTTTCAGGGCCATTTCCCCGGCCGCCCGATCATGCCCGGCGTGCTTCAGATCGAGGCGCTGGCGCAGGCGGCGGCCATTCTGGCCATTGAAACGCTGGAACTGGCCGGCAGCAACAAGCTGGTCTATTTCATGAGCATCGAGGATGCCAAGTTCCGCGCTCCGGTGGAGCCGGGCGTGCTGCTTGATCTCAAGGTGGGCTTTATCCAGAAGCGCGCGCGCGTGTGCAAATTCTGGGGCAAGGCCGAGATTGACGACAAGGTGACCTGCGAGGTCAACTTTACCGCGATGATCGCCGACCCGCCCAAGGATTGATTCAACTGGACAAGCAGGCGGCGCGCGGCTATGCGCGCCGCTTCTCATTCAGGCCGGTCGGAACCGGTCGTTTTTTGTGAAAGCGAATGCCATGGCCAAGGCTAACATCCATCCCGATTATCACTTCATCACCGTGCAGATGACCGACGGCACGACCTTCCAGACCCGCTCGACCTGGGGCAAGGAAGGCGACACCCTGGCGCTGGACATCGACCCGACCTCGCACCCGGCATGGACCGGCGGCAACGCCCGTCTGCTGGATCAGGGCGGCCGCGTGGCGCAGTTCAACAAGCGCTTTGGCGGGCTTTCGCTCACCAAGAAGTAAGCGTTTTACGGGGCGCGGCGGGCCTGCACCGGCCTGTCGCGCGCCTGCTCTGCCTTGGGGTATGAGCGAAATGGGCGGTGTGGGAAAAATTTTCACGGAAAAGTGAAAATAACTCTTTCCATCTTCGCCAAGCTGGTGCAAAGGGCCGCTCCCGGCAGGGACGGCGCGGTTGAAAAACCCCGCAAAAATTGTGTGGCGATTATAGCTCAGTTGGTTAGAGCGCCGGTTTGTGGTACCGGAGGTCGTGGGTTCGAGCCCCATTAATCGCCCCATTTTTTACAAGCAGCAGCGGCCTTTGCGGGCCGCTTTTTTGTTGCCCTTTCTGCTTTTTGCCGCCGTTCCTATACGCGTAAAAACCATGGTGCTGGCCCCATGGCCCCCTTGCCGCGCGCGATGCGGCCTGCCAAAGCAAGGACGCGCGCCGAAAGGGTCGGCGCTTTTGCGGTTATTGATCGGTCATGCACGGTTTTGCCAATCCCGCCCGTTTCCTGCGTATTGCCCGCTGGGCCGCGCCGCTGTGCCTGTTGCTGGGCTTTGCGCTGGCTGCGGGGGCCTTGGTGTGGGGCGTGTTCTTTGCCCCCGCCGATGCGCTTCAGGGCGATACGGTGCGAATCGTTTACCTGCATGTGCCCACCGCCTGGCTGGGTATGGGCGGGTGGAGCGCGATTGCGATTGCCAGCTTTACCGAAATCGTCTGGCGCCATCCGCTGGCCGGGATTGCCGCGCGGGCGGTGGCGCTGCCCGGCGCGGTGTTTACCGCGCTGTGCCTGATCACCGGTTCGATCTGGGGCCGTCCGGCATGGGGCACATGGTGGGTGTGGGATGGACGGCTGACCTCGATGCTGGTGCTGCTGTTCCTCTATTTCGGCTATATGGCGCTCGACGCCGCCGCGCGTGGGAGCCAGCAGGCAGGGCAGGGGCAGAGCCGCATCACCGCCATTTTCGGCCTTGTGGGGGCGGTCAACATCCCGGTGATCCATTATTCCGTCACGTGGTGGAACAGCCTGCACCAGCCGCCCAGCATCACCATGGGCAAGTCGGCCATGGCGGCGGACTTTCTCGTGCCGCTGCTGATCGCCACTTTGGGCTTTTCGCTGATCTTTGGCGGGATCGTGATGGCGCGGATGCGCACCATTCTGGCCGATGAACAGGCCGAGGCGCGTTTGCGCCGCAAGGCCATGCGGGCGCAGGCCCCGGCCGCCGGGGAGGCTTGGTAATGACCGAGACATTTGACCAATGGCAATTCGTGATCGCCGCCTATGCATTAGGGGGCGCGACAACATTGGGTCTGGCGGCCTATAGCTGGCTGGCGATGCGCCGGGCCGAGGCACGCCGCGACAAGGCACGCGAGGGATAATCATGGCGGTTCGGGCCAAACATCAACGTCTGGTTTTGTTGGCGGTTGCGCTGGTGGCGTTGATCGGCGCGGGCCTGCTGGCGACATGGGCGCTGCGCAGCCAGGCCAGCTATTTCTATGTCCCCGCCGATATGGCGGCCAATCCGCCGGAAGCGGATCGGGCCGTGCGTCTGGGCGGCATGGTCGAGCGCGGCAGCATGAAGAATGCGCCCGATGGCGTCACGGTCAATTTCATCGTCACCGACGGCAAGGCGCGGATCCCGGTGCGTTTTGCCGGCATCCGTCCCGCCCTGTTCGTCGAGGGCAGCGGCGTCGTGGCCGAAGGCAAGCTGGGGCGTGACGGCACTTTCGTGGCCGACAATCTGCTGGCCAAGCACGATGAGAAATACGTGCCGCGCGAGATGAAAGATATGCAGCAGGCCCGCAAAGCCATCGAAAACACCAAGTGAGGATTTCCCCCCGTGCTTCCTGAAATCGGTTTGGGCCTGTTGTGGCTGGCGGCGGCTTTGGCCGGCCTGCAATTGCTGGCCGGCGGCCTGTCGCTGACGGCCAATGGCAAGGGGATGGCGGGCATCGTGCGCCCGGTGGCCATGGTGCAGGGGGTGCTGGCGGCCGCTGCGCTGGGCATCCTGATCTGGCTGTTTGTGCAGACCGACCTGTCGGTGAAACTGGTGGCGGAAAACAGCCATTCGGCAAAGCCGCTGATGTTCAAGATCGCGGGCACTTGGGGCAATCACGAAGGTTCGATGCTGCTCTGGGTGACGGTGATGGGGCTGGGCGGGGCGTTTGTCGCCGCGGTTGAGCGCCGGTTGCCCGAACCCACGATGATGGCGACGCTGGCGGGGCAGGCCTTTGTCAGCCTTGGTTTCTATGCCTTCCTGCTGTTTGCCTCCAATCCCTTTGCCCGGCTCTATCCGGTGCCTGAGGATGGGAATGGCTTGAACCCGCTGCTGCAGGACCCCGGCCTCGCCTTTCATCCGCCCACGCTTTATCTGGGTTATGTCGGGCTTTCGATTGCCTTCTCCTTTGCCATCGGCGCGCTGATCACGCGGCAGGTCGGGCCGGATTTCGCCCGCGCGATGCGGCCTTGGGTGCTGGGCGCCTGGATCTTCCTCACCGTGGGCATCACGGCGGGCAGCTATTGGGCCTATTACGTGCTGGGCTGGGGCGGCTGGTGGTTTTGGGACCCGGTCGAGAATGCCTCGCTGATGCCTTGGTTGGCGGCGACGGCTTTGTTGCACAGCGCCAGCGTTCTGGCGGCGCGCAATGCGCTGCGGGCATGGACGGTGATGCTGGGCGTGGTGGCCTTTTCCATGTCGATGGTGGGCACGTTCCTTGTGCGTTCGGGCATTCTGACCTCGGTTCACGCTTTTGCGGTCGATCCGCGCCGGGGCGGGTTCATTCTGGCGCTGCTGGCGATCTATATCGGCGGGGCCCTGCTGCTCTTTGCCCTGCGCGCCAGCACCGTGAGCGAGGGCGAACGCTTCGCCATCACCAGCCGCGAGAGTGCGCTGGTGTTCAACAATGTCATGCTCTCCTCGATCCTTGGCATCACGCTGATCGGCACGCTCTATCCGCTGTTCACCGAAGCGATGGGGACCAAGGTTTCGGTCGGCCCGCCCTATTTCACCCCGGTTTCGGCGATGTTTGCCGTGCCGATGTTTGTCGTGCTGCTCTTTGGCCCGATGCTGCGCTGGCGGCGGGACAGGTTCTCGCGCATTTCTCCGCTGCTGGCATTGCCCTTGGTGGTCGCTCTGATCGCGGGGGGCTGGGCTTGGGCCATGGGCGTGCGCCATGTGCTGCCGCTGCTTGGTCTGGCGCTTGGTCCGGCGCTGGTGGTGGCTTCCTTCCTGCCGCTGCGGGGCCGTTCAGTGCTGCGCGCGCCGCTCAGCCTTTGGGGCATGGTGATTGCCCATGCCGGGATCGGCGTGGCGCTCTTCGGCATGGCCAGCGACAGCGCCTTTACCGTCGAGCGTCTGGTGGCCGCCAAGGTGGGCGAAGTCAATCAGGTTGGCCCGTGGAGCATTCGCCTGGCCGAGGTGGCGCCGATTGCCGGGCCGAACTGGACGGCGATGGAAGGCGTTCTGAAGGCGCGCTATGACGGCGGGGCCGAGGTGACGCTGCGCCCGCAATCGCGCACCTTCTGGGCGCCGCTGCAGACCAATGCGGTTTCGGCGCTGAAGGGCCGCTGGAATGGTCAGCTTTATACCGTGCTGGGCGATGAAACCGTATCGGACAAGGGCGAGAGCCGCTGGCAATTGCGTCTCTGGTGGAAGCCCTATGTGCCGCTGATCTGGATCGGGGGCCTGTTGGTGGCGCTGGGCGGCGGTCTGGCTTTGCTCAGCCGCGTGGCGCAGGATCTGAAGCGCCGCGTGGCGCGGGCCAAGGGCGGAAACCGGCGCGATGAAGTGGCGGCTTTGGCCCAAGGAGATACGGCCCAAGGAGATGCGGCCAAGGGAGATGCGGCATGAGCAAGGACAATCCCGCCAAGGCCCCGCGCTGGGCGCTGTGGCTGCCTTTGGTGCTGTTTGCCGGTTTCGTGGTGCTGGTGGTGGTCGGGCTGGTCAAGCCCAAGAACACCGATATCGCCAGCCAGATGGTCGGCAAGCCTCTGCCCGCTTTCACGCTGCGTGCGGCGGCCGATGAGCGGCCCGGTCTGGCTACGGCTGATTTTCAGACCGGCAAGCCGCAATTGCTCAACATCTTTGCCAGTTGGTGCATCCCCTGCCGCGCCGAAGCGCCGGTGCTGGAGGAATTGCGCCGTCAGGGCGTGACGATCAATGCCATCGCCATCCGCGATCACAAGGAGGATCTGGCCGCGTTTCTGGGGCAATATGGCAACCCCTATGCGCGGATCGGGGCCGATGACGTGTCGGCGGTACAACTGGCCATCGGGTCGAGCGGCGTGCCGGAAACCTTTGTCATCGATGGCAAGGGCGTGATCCGTTACCAGCATATCGGGGATATCCGCCCCGAACAGATCCCCGATATCATCCGCCTGCTCAAGGAGGCGCAGTGATGATCCGCGCGCTCTTTGCCGCTTTGGTGCTGATTTTTGCCGCGCCTGCATGGGCCGACGATTCGATGCCGCCCGCGCCCTGGGCCTATCGCCAACTGCCCGATCCGGCGCAGGAGGCCAAGGCCAAGGCTCTGATGGAAACGCTGCGCTGTCTGGTCTGCCAGAGCCAGTCGATTGCCGATTCGGATGCCTCGATCGCGGGCGACATGCGTTCGCAGGTGCGCGAGCGCATCGCGGCGGGCGAGGACCCCGAGGCGATTCGCAGCTGGCTGATCCAGCGCTATGGCGATTATGTCAGCTATGAGCCCCGCGTCAGCGCCGCGACATGGCCGCTGTTTGCCGCGCCTTTGCTGCTGGTGGCGCTGGCGGCGTTTTTGCTGCGCAAGCGATTTACCGGCGGGCAGGAGAATGAGGCATGACCTGGGTGGTGTTGATCGCGCTGGTGGTGCTGGTGCTGGCGGTTTTGCTCATGTTGATGCGTGGGCGGCGTGAGGGCTGGGAGGCGGTGGCGGCTGCGTTGATGGTGGGCCTTGCCGGTTACGCGCTGCAGGGACAGCCGACGATGCCCTCGGCCATGAAGGCGCCGAGCAACCCGGCGGCCGGCAATGGCAAGGCCTTGGTTGAGGAGCGGCAGAAGCTGTCCGGCGTGGACCCGACCAAAAACCGCTGGGTCGTGCCGGGCGATGCGCTGGCGATGCATGGCCAATATGCCGAGGCGGCAACGGTTTTGCGCGGGGCGGTCGAGGCCGATCCGAAGAATGGCGATGCGTGGCTGGCGATTGCCAATGCGCTGGTCAGCCATGCCGAGGGCAATCTTTCGCCCGCCGCGCTCTATGCCTTCCGTCAGGCGCAGAATGCCGATCCCAAGGCGCCCGGGCCGTCCTTCTTCCTTGGGCTGGCGATGGCGCGGGCGGGGCGTTTTGACGAAACGCGCAGTCTGTGGGCCGATCTGGTGGCCAAGGCGCCTGCCGATGCTCCGTGGCGCGATGATATTGCCATGCGTTTGAAGCGTTTGGATGAATTGATGGCGATGCTGCGTCAGCGCGCGCAGGCCGAGGCCGCCGCCCCGCAAGGCGCCCCGATGGCGGCGCCCATGGCCGCCCCAATGGCAGCGCCGCAATAAGCGATTGGGCAGCGCGGCGGGATGCAAACGGCTGTTGCCGGGGCATTGCCGCGCTGCTAATCGCCGGGCCGTGCCGCTTTTTGCGGCGACTCAGGGGCATAGGCATGATGCAGCCAGTGGCGCAGCCGGGCGAGACCGATAAGGTCGAACACTCTTCCAACCATCACGGATCGCATGGCAGCCTGCACAAGCTGGCGCTGGGCGCGATGGGCGTGGTGTTTGGCGACATCGGCACCAGCCCGCTTTACGCGATGCGCGACACTTTTGCCGGGCATCACCGGCTGCCGCTCGATCAACTGCATATTTATGGCATCATCAGCCTGATGTTCTGGTCGATGATGGTGATTGTGACGCTGAAATATGTCTCGATCATCATGCGTGCGGACAACCGGGGCGAGGGCGGGTCGCTGGCTTTGTTGGCGCTGGTCAACCAGCATATTTCGGGCAAGCGCTGGTCGGCGGGCATCGTGCTGCTGGGGGTGTTTGCCACCTCGCTGTTCTATGGCGATTCGATGATCACGCCTGCCGTGTCGGTGATGGGTGCGATCGAGGGTCTGGCCGTTTACGAGCCCGGCATGCATGGCGCGGTCGTGCCGATGGTGGTGGTGATCCTGATCGGCCTGTTCCTGATCCAGAGCCGCGGTACGGCCAAGGTTGCGGCCTTTTTCGGCCCGGTGATGATGGCCTATTTCGGCGTGATCGCGGTCTTGGGCGTGATGAGCATTCTGGAGCATCCCGGCGTGATCGCCGCGCTTTCGCCCCATTTTGCCGCCGCGATGTTTGTGGCCGATCCAATGCGCGGATTTCTGGCGATGGGTTCGGCGGTGCTGGCCGTGACGGGCGCCGAGGCGCTTTACGCCGATATGGGCCACTTTGGGCGTCCGCCGATCCGCCTGTCGTGGCTGGCCATCGTGCTGCCCTCGCTGGTGCTCAATTATCTGGGGCAGGCTTCGCTGCTGGTGCGTGTGGGCGCGCCCGCTCTGGCCAGCCCGTTCTATTTCCTCGCGCCCGAATGGTTCCAATGGCCCTTGCTGGGTCTGGCCAGTCTGGCCGCGATCATTGCCTCGCAGGCGGTCATCACCGGCGCTTTTTCGGTGACGCAACAGGCGATCCAGCTGGGCTTTATCCCGCGCATGTCGATCAAATACACCAGCGTGAATGCCGGGCAGATCTATATTCCTGTCATCAACTGGGCGCTGATGATCGCGGTAATCTTGCTGGTGTTTGTGTTCAAGGAGAGCTCGAACCTGACGGCGGCCTATGGCATCGCGGTGACGGGTGCGATGATGATCGACAATTTCCTGCTGGCGGTGATGCTGTTTGTGGTGTGGAAATGGGCCAAGTGGCTGGCGATCCCCTTGCTGGTGGTCTTTACCCTGCTCGATTTCGGCTATCTCTCGGCCAATCTGACCAAGATCCCCGATGGCGGCTGGGTGCCGCTGGTGATGGGGCTGGCGATTTTCACGCTGCTGACCACATGGTCCAAGGGGCGCGCGCTGATGCGGGCCAGCATGGCCGAGGGCACGATCCCCTTCGAGGTCTTTGCCAAGAGCGCCCATTCCAGCGCCCAGCGCGTGGCGGGTACGGCGATTTTCATGTCGTCGACGCGGGGCGGGGTGCCTTCGGCGCTGCTGCATAATATCAAGCATAACAAGGTTCTGCATGAGCGCGTGGTTGTGTTGACCATCGCCATTCAGGACGTGCCGGTGCTGGAGGATGGCGAGCGGATCGAGATGAAGAATTTCGGTCAGGGCTTCTATAAAATGGCGATCAAGTTCGGCTTCCTTGAGGACACCGATGTGCCCGCCGCGCTTAAGGGCGTAACGCTGGATGGCGAACCGATCGACATGATGAAGACCAGCTTCTTCCTCTCGCGTCAGACTTTGATCGCTTCGTCCAAGCCGGGCATGGCAATCTGGCGCGAAAAGCTGTTTGCATGGATGATGCGCAATGCGGCCTCCGCGATGGAATTCTTCCGCCTGCCCGTCAACCGCGTGGTCGAACTGGGCAGCCAGGTCGAGATCTAAATGAAGGGGCGGGAAGGGGAAACTTTCCCGTCCTACAGAATTTTTCGTTCTCAATGCTGGCCGATCCGGGCTTTGATGCCCATATCAAAATCCAAGCCCCAGGCCGGGGATTCGCGATAACACAGGAGAAAGTCATGGCCTTCACTCTTCCCGAACTGCCCTATGCCAAGGATGCCTTTGGCTCGGTCCTCTCGGCCGAAACCTTTGATTATCACCATGGCAAGCACCACAATGCCTATGTCACGCAGGCCAACGACCAGATCAAGGGCACCGATCTGGAAGGCAAGAGCCTGCTCGAAGTGATCGCGGCCGCCAAGGCTGCGGGCAACAAGAAGCTGTTCAACGCTTCGGCCCAGATCTGGAACCACACCTTCTACTGGCTCGGCCTCTCGCCGGAAAAGACCGCTCCTTCGGCGGCGCTGCTGGCCAAGATCGAGGCTGATCTGGGTGGCCTCGACGCGTTCAAGGCCGCGATCAAGGCGGAAAGCGCCGGTCACTTTGCCAGCGGCTGGGGTTGGCTGGTGCTCGAAGACGGCAAGCTGAAGGTGACGAGCTATCACGACGCCGACACGCCTGTCGCCTATGAAGGCGTCAAGCCGCTTTTCACGCTCGACGTCTGGGAACACGCCTATTACGTCGACTATCGTAACCTGCGCCCCAACTACCTCGACGCGCTGCTCGACCATGTGAACTGGGCGTTTGTCGAAGCCAACCTCGATGGCGAAGGCGCGTCGCGCGCGGACCAGCAGGGTTGATCACTTCGCTTCGCGATTGATTTTTGCAGGGGGACTCGTCCCCCTGCACACCCATTATTGGGTTTGGGATGGTCCTGAAGCCTCGCGCTTTGGGGCCATTTTTTATGGAAAAGCCTGCGGCGCTTCGGTTTCGCGCCGCAGGCTTTTAAAATTTCAACGCCGTGTTCGACACAAAACGCCGAACCCATAGCGCCAAGGCAGACAGTAATGGGTGAGTCCCCCGAATTTATCCCTTATCTTCTTCCGTCCCTTCCTCTTCGGCCCCCAACCCATGCTTTAACAGCATCGGCATCTGGGCAAAGGTGAAGAGGAAGGACAGCGGCATGAACAGCCAGATCTTCATCGCCAGCCACGTGTCGAAATTGTGATTGGCCTGATTGTAGAAATGGCGCAGCCCCTCGTTCAGCACCGCGAGGAAGAGGAAGAACCAGCCCCAGTTGCGCGACAGCTTCATCCATCCTTCGTCGGACAGGCCCGCAAAGGCGTCCTCCAGCAGGATTTTCAGCAGCGCATGCCCGCGCATCAGCCCGATCAGCAGGGCCAGTCCGCTGGCCACATAGATCGCGGTCGGCTTGATCTGGACCCAGGTTGCGTCATGCAGCAGGATCGTAAGCCCGCCAAAGAACACGACAAGGCCCGAAGAGAGCCACAGCATCGGCCCGATCCGCCCCAGCCGCCATTTTGACACGATCAGCGCCACCAGCGTGGCTGCGATGAACACCACCGTGCTCTTGGTGATGGCCACAATATCGCCGATCCCCGCCTCGGCGCCCGCAGGCCGCCATGCGCGATAGGCCAGGAAAAAGGCCAGCATCGGCCCATAATCGATGACGATATTGAGCCAGCCCGATTTCTTCTTCGTCGCGCTCATGCCGCCACCCCGGCGATCACGCGGGCCACAAGGTCGGGATCAAACGGGCGCAGATCGTCGATGGTTTCGCCAACGCCAATGGCATGGATCGGCAGGCCATATTGCTCGGCCGCCGCCACCAGAACGCCGCCGCGCGCGGTGCCGTCCAGCTTGGTCATGACAAGGCCGGTGACGCCCGCCACCTCGCGGAAGACCTCGATCTGGGCCAGCGCATTCTGGCCATTGGTAGCGTCCAGCACCAGCACCACATCATGGGGCGCCGCCGGGTTCAACCGGCCCAGAACGCGGCGGATCTTGGCCAGTTCGTCCATCAATTCGCGCTTATTCTGCAAACGCCCGGCGGTGTCCACGATCAGCGCATCGGTGCCCTTGTCAGTCGCGGCCTTGACCGCGTCGAACACCACGCTGGCCGGATCGCCGCCTTCGGGGCCCTTGACGATGGGCACGCCCAGCCGGTCGGCCCAGACGCCCAATTGCCCGATGGCCGCCGCGCGGAACGTGTCGCCCGCCGCCAGCATCACCGCGTAATCCTGCTCCTGAAACAGATGGGCCAGCTTGGCGATGGTCGTGGTCTTGCCGCTGCCGTTGACGCCGATGACCAGCACCACATGCGGGCGCGGAAAGGCCGTCACGTCCAGCGGCTTGGCCACGGGGCGCAGAATTGCGGCGATTTCGGCCGCCACGGCCTCGCGGATCGCGGCCTCATCAACGCCATGCTCAAAGCGCGTGGTGGCAAGACGCTCGCGGATGCGGGCGGCCGCGCGCGGGCCAAGGTCGGACAGGATCAGCGCATCTTCCAGATCGTCGAGCTGATCCTCGGACAGACGCGAAGCCCCGCCCAGCAGACCGGCAATGTTGCCCGTCAACCGGTCGGTCGTTTTGGCAAAACCGCCCAGCAAACGGTCGGACCAGCTATCGGCACTCATGCCAGCATTCCTTCAAGCAGATATGTGGGTGTGATGGTGATGATGGCCCCGCGCCGTGCGCCCGCAGGCGCGCGAATGGAGGCAAAATTTTCCGCATGGCCCGTGCCGTCGCGCTCGACCAGAATGGTCTGGGGCCGCCCGATCAGGCTTTCCTGCCATGCCTGCCGCTGGACCGCGACCGCCTCGCGCAGGGCGGCGGCGCGGGCCAGCACCACATGACGCTCCACCTGCGGCATGCGCGCGGCGGGCGTGCCTGGGCGGGGCGAATAAGGAAAGATATGGCCATGGACGATGGCAAGTTCGGCAATGATCGACAGGTTCGCCTGATGGGCGGCCTCATCCTCGGTGGGAAAACCGGCGATGATGTCGGCGCCGATCGCCATATCGGGGCGCAGGGCCTTTAACCGCGCCACCAGATCCAGCGCATCGGCGCGGCTGTGGCGGCGCTTCATGCGTTTCAGGATCAGATCGTCGCCATGCTGGAGCGAGAGGTGCAGATGGGGCATCAGCCGCGCTTCCCCGGCCAGCAGATCGAACAATTCCTCGTCAATCTCCACCCCATCGACCGAGGACAGCCGCAGGCGCGCCAGTTCGGGCACCTCGCGCAGGATGGCGGAAACCAGAGCGCCCAGACGCAGCCCGAAATCCTGGCCCCACGAGGTCAAATCCACCCCCGTCAGTACCACTTCGCCCACGCCGCCCGCGACATGCTCGCGCACCTCGGCCACCACATCGGCCGTCAGGCGCGAAAGCGAAGGCCCGCGCCCCTGCGGGATGATGCAGAAGGTGCAGGCATGGTCGCAGCCGTTCTGGACCGCGACAAAGGCCCGCGTATGGCCCACCGAGCGCGCCGCCACCGGGGCCAGATCGGGCACATTCCACGCCCGCGCGTCCAGCTTGGCCGCATTGGCGATCAGCCCGTCCACCTCCGGCATGGCGGCAATCGCCTCGCGCTCGATCTCGGCCGCGCAGCCCGTCACCAACAGGCGCGCATCGGGGCTTTTGCGCCGCGCGCGGCGGATCGCCTGCCGCGTCTGGCGCAGCGCCTCGGCCGTCACGGCGCAGGAATTGATGACCACCAGATCGGCTTCACCCGCCAGCATCGCCTGCATCCGCTCGCTTTCGGCCAGATTCATCCGGCAGCCCAAGGAGACGACTTCAACACTCATGCAGGGAAATCGGAGAGCTCGAAGCTGCCGCGAAAGGCTTCAGTGGCAGGGCCGGTCATGATGATGCGGCCATCGGCGTTCCACTCGATGATCAGGCGGCCACCGGGCAGCGTGACCTCGACCCGGCGGTCGACAAGGCCCCGGCGCATCGCGCCCACCGCCGTGGCGCAGGCCCCCGTGCCGCAGGCCAGCGTAATGCCCGAGCCGCGCTCCCACACGCGCAGGCGGATGGCGCCGCGCGAGGCGATGGTGGCGACATTGACGTTGATGCGCTCGGGAAACAGCGGATCATGCTCGATGATCGGACCGATGCGGGCCAGATCGACGGCATCGGTGTCGGGCGTGAAAAAGATCACATGCGGGTTGCCGACATTGACCGCCGTGGGGTCCCTCAGGTCTTCCCAGCCCACCGGCATGGTCAGAGTGTCCATCGCAAAGCCCAGCGGAATGGCATCCCAGTCAAAGCGCGGCACGCCCATATCGACGCTGATCCCGGCCTCGCTCGGCTCGGTGGTCAATATGCCGCCCTGCGTCTCGATTCGAGCGGGGCGGCCATGCAGCAGGCCCACGGCGCGACTGGCATTGCCGCAGGCGCCGCTTTCGCTGCCGTCGGCGTTGAAAAACCGCATGCGGAAATCGGCCACATCCGACCCGTCCAGCACGACCAGTTGATCGCAGCCGATGCCGGTGTGGCGGTTGGCCAGAGCGGCGGCCAGCGTGGTGGTGATTTCGGGCAGGGCTTCGCTGCGCCCATCAAGGACGACGAAATCATTGCCCAGCCCGTGCATCTTGACAAAACCTATGCGCATGGGCCGCGCTCTATGCCTGTTGGCGGCTCAGGTCCACCTTTTTAGGCGGTGCGGCGCCACTCTTGCGGCATGGCGGGATCGGTTGCCGGATCGGCGGCGGCCTCCGGGCGGCTGGTGGCCAGCGAAACGTCCTGCGCATGCGGGGCCAGCAGGTCGCGCCGGGCCAGAAATTCGCGCGTGGCCTGAGCGCCCTGGGGCTTGCCATAGAGATAGCCCTGGCCCTTGAAGCTGCCCAGGGATTGCAGGCTCTCGAGCAATTCGGCCGATTCGACACCCTCGGCCGTGATCGGCAGGCCCAGACCCTTGCCCAGCAGCGCGATGGTTTCCACGATCGTTCGGCTGTCGGAATCCTCCTGCATGGCCAGAACAAAGCTGCGGTCGATCTTGATGCGGTCAAAGGGCAGCTTGCGAAGCTGGGCAAAGGAGGAATAGCCGGTGCCGAAATCATCAAGGCTGATCGTGATGCCCTGATTGCGCAGCGAGGTGACGAGCGACTGCACCACGGCGATATTCTGGTGCAGGCTGGTCTCGGTGATTTCGACCTCCAGCCGCTGGGGCGGGAATTGCGCCTCGACCAGCAGCTTGAGCATCTTTTGCGCAAACCACGGATCGCGCAGTTGCAGCGGCGAGATGTTGACCGAGAGCGTGAGGCGCGGGTCCCATTCGCGCGCATCGCGCAATGCCTGACGGATCAGCGATTCGGACATATCGGCAATGACGCCGATTTCCTCGGCAATCGGGATGAACACATCCGGCCCGATCAGGCCAAAGGTGGGCGAATGCCAGCGCGCCAGCATTTCAAAGCCCAAGACCTCGCCGGTGGCCAGATCGACCTGCTGTTCATAATAGGGCACAAATTCGCCCGCCGGAATCGCCTCACGGATCGCCAGTTCCAGTTCGCAGCGATAGCGCAATTCGGTTTCCAGCGATTCCTCGAACCACAGCGGTGCAGGGCGCGTCTGCTTCTTGGCATGGAACAGCGCGACCTCGGCCAGATGGAGCAGGCCATTGGCATCGATCGGCCCATTGCCCAGCCGGTTCTGGCGGTCGCCGCTGGCCAGCCCCACGCTGGCGCTCAGCCGGTGATTTTCCAGCTTGCGGTCCATCGCGGCCAGCATGGCGTCGGCAATATGGTCCACGCGCTCCGGGTGGCCGGGCGCAAAGGGAATGACGCAGGCAAATTCATCGCCGCCCAGCCGCGCCAGCAGGGCTTCGGGCGGGAGCAATGCCTCGATCCGCCGCGCTGTGTCGGTCAGCAGCCGATCACCGCCCTGCGTGCCGATCTTGTCATTGATGACCTTGAAGTCATTGATGTCGAGCATCACCAGCGCGGCCGTCTCGCCCCGCTCGCGCAGGGCGGCCAGCAGTTGATTGGCGCGCGGGGCAAAGGAATGGCGATTGAGGCAGCCGGTCAGCGGATCGGTCTGCTCCATCTGGCGGGCCAGATCCTCGGCCTGACGGCGGGCCACGACCTCGCCATGCAGATCCTGATACCGGCGCCAGCCAAAGATGACGAGCGCGATGTTCAGCAATAGCGCGTTGGTCAAAAGCTGATCCGGGCCAAGTCCGATGCCGCTGGCCCGCGCCCAGACCTGTGAGAGCGCCTTGCCGCCGATGGCCGCGACCATGCATGTCGCCGCCACCGCAATGGCCAGCGCGAGCAGGTCATTGCGCGCGGACCGGGCAGGCCGAGCATCTGGTTGTGAACTGGCCCGCTGGATCTTGGCAATGACGGACATGGATATGGCTTGCCCCTGAAGCGCGAAATTGGACGAAAGTTAGGATCAGGTTGTGAAATTTGCGTTAATAATTGTCGCGGCGGGGCCGGGGCGGGTGGCGTCACGGCCGGGGCAAATATCTTGCGCGCAAAGAAAAAGGCGGCCCGAAGGCCGCCTTATCCTGTATCTCTCCGAAAGAGAGAAAATGGTCGGGGAAAGAGGATTCGAACCTCCGGCCCCTGCCTCCCGAAGACAGTGCTCTACCAGGCTGAGCTATTCCCCGACCGGAGCGGCTTTCCGAAGAGCGCCGCTGGGCAGGAGCGCGCCTATATAGGGGGGTATTCGGCTTGGCAAGCGGCAAGTGGCAAGTTTTTTCAAAAACCGATGCATTTTTTCAGAAAACCGCAGAAATCACGGCTTTTCAAACTTTTCCACAGGCCGCGATCATGCCGCCAGCCCCATGCGGCCCCCAGATTGGGCCTCCGAACCATCTCCGCTGAACCGCCCCACGGCGTTGATCAGCACATTGGTTTCGCCCGAGAGCGCCTGCAATGCGGCGTTGCTCTCCTCGACCATGGCGGCGTTCTGCTGGGTCGACTGGTCAAGGATGCGGAACGTGTCGCCCACGGCCGAAAGATCCTCGGCATTGCTGTAGGCGGCATCGGCAATCGCGCCGACGGCCTGCGCGATCTGGCCGATCTGGCCGATGATGCCCTGTAGCGCCTCGCCGGTCTGGAGCACCTGCGCCACGCCTTCGGAAACCTGATGGGTGGATGTGTCGATCAATTGCTTGATGCCATTGGCCGCATCCGCGCTGCGCTGGGCCAGAGCGCGCACTTCATTGGCGACCACGGCAAAGCCCTTGCCCGCATCGCCCGCACGCGCGGCCTCGACGCCGGCGTTCAAGGCCAGCAGATTGGTCTGGAAGGCGATCCCGTCGATCAGGGTGATGATCTGGCGGATCTCCTGCGCGGATTTCTCGACCAGTTCCATCGTCGCCATCGCCCGGCTGACGACATGCTGGCCGTCATTGGCGCTTTGCTGGGCCTGATCCAGCGCGGCATTGACCGAGGCGGCGCTCTGGGCGGTATCGCGCGCGGCCTCGACAAGGCGCTGCATGGTCGAGCCTGCCTGTTCGACGCGGGCGGCCTGCTGCTCGGTGCGCATGGCCAGATCGTTGCTGGCGGTGCGCATTTCGGCCGATCCTGCCTGAATGACGCTCGATGCGCGCGAGACCTGGCTGACCAGCGCGGCCAGATCGCCGACCGAACGGTTGAAGTCCTCGCGCAATTCCTCGAACTGCGGCGGGAAACGACGGTTGAGTCGGTGGCCCAGATTGCCGCGTGCCAGCGCCTGCATGGCCGCGCCGATTTCCTCGACCACTTCGCGCCGCTCGGCCTCGGCGCTTTCACGCTCACGCTCGGCGGCAAGGGTGACGCGTTCCTTTTCCTCCTGCGCGGCCTCCTGCTGGATCATCACCTGCGACAATTTATGCACAAGCGCGATCAGCACCCCGGTTTCCACCAGCAGGATCACCGCATGAAGCACCACGCGCAAGAGATCGCCCGTGGCGCCAAATACCAGTGATGGCGCGATATAGCTGAGCAGCAGATGGTGCAGCGCCGTCACCACCGTGGCCGCGACAATCGGGCGCCAGTCGACCAGCATGGGCAGCATCGCGATCAGCGCAAAGAAGGTCATGTGCAGATCGACCTGCCATGTGGCGCCGCTCCATTGATAAAGCAGCACCGCGCTGAACAGCGGCAGGGTGGCGCCCATGGCGATGCGTGCCACGCCATCATCCTTGCCCGCCATCACCAGCAGCGTCGGCACCGCCACCAGCGCCAGCGCCAGCAGCACCGGGGTAAAGCCCGACCCGGCGATCATGCTGCCCACCAGCACCAGAATGGTGACCAGCCAGCATACGCCGACAAGGGCCTTCATCCCCAGATGACGCAGATTGACGATTTCCTTCATGGTCTATCCTTGGTGATTTGCAGATTGTGCATTGGGAGAAGATTGACAAAGCGAGGAGGGCACCGCGAAAACCAGCGCTCCGGCCCCCAGCGCGGAAAAAGGCGTATATGGCCCGCGTCCGATCACGATCAGGCTGCCCCGCGCCACACCCCGGCCTGTCAGTGGCAGGCCCTGATGTCTGGCCCATTGGGCCGCCCCTGCACCATGCCCCGGCAGGGGCAGCACCAGCATCGCCAGCCCCGCGCGCGGCCACAGCGCGATCAGCGGCATCAGCACCATGGCCAGCGCCAATTGGGCGATGGCCAGTTGCCGGCAGGGAAGGGAGGCGGATTTCAACGCAGGCGATCCATTGGAGTGATATCGGCCTGTTTTACGACATAGACTTTGGCAAATCGCGCGGAACGGATTCGCAAATATCCTTAGGCGATGCGGGAGGCGATGCAGGGCGATTGCCGGTGGCTTTCGGCGCGGGGCGGCGTTAGATGAGGGGCATGCAGACCGACAGTTCAAGCTCTCGCCGCCATTGGGAATGGCAATATCTCGATCTGATGCGCCGGATCTGGGAAACGGGCGACGAGCGGCGCGACCGCACGGGCGTGGGCACGCGGTCGTTGTTCGGGGCGACGATTCGGTGTGATCTCTCCGATGGGCGTATGCCGCTGGTCACCACCAAGCGGGTGTTCTGGAAAACCGCCACGCGCGAATTCCTGTGGTTTCTGACCGGCGACACCAATATCCGGGCGCTCTGCGCGCAGGGGGTCGAGATCTGGACCGACTGGCCGCTGGCGCATTATCGGCGCGAGACGGGGGACCAGATCACGCGCGAGGATTTTTCCGCGCGGATCGTGGCGGATGCGGAATTTGCCGCGCGCTGGGGCGATCTGGGCCCGGTTTATGGCAAGCAATGGGTGAACTGGCCTACGTATGAGCCTGCGGGCGATGGATTGTATCGGCTGGGGCAGGGGATCAATCAGGTTGCGGATCTGGTCCATGCGCTGAAAACCAATCCGGGCAGCCGCCGCCATATCGTTGAAGGCTGGAATGTGGCCGAGGTGGACGCGATGGCGCTGCCGCCTTGCCACAAGACCTATCAGTTCCATGTGGCCAATGGGCGCCTGTCGGGCATCCTTTATCAGCGCAGCGCAGATCTGGCGCTGGGCGTGCCGTTCAACCTGTGGGGCGCGGCGCTGTTCGTCCGCCTGCTGGCGGCGCAGACCGGGCTGGAGCCGGGCGAACTGGTGTGGATGGGGGGCGATGTGCATCTCTATCTCAACCATGGCGATCTGGTCGAGGAACAGTTGAAGCGCGTGCCCTCGGGCGAGCCGAGGCTGGCGATCGCGCCGCGGGCGCAGAGCATCTTTGATTACCGGATCGAGGATTTCTCGGTGCTGGATTACGCGCCCCAAGGGAAATTGGGAGCGCCAGTGGCCGTTTAAAAGGGAGAGCAAATGGATCAGAGAATCGATGCCTATATCGCGGCTGCGCCCGATTTCGCGCGGCCGATCCTGATCCATCTGCGCCGCGCGGTGCATGAGGCCGTGCCGGGGCTGGGCGAGACGATCAAATGGTCGATGCCCCATTTCACGCTCAATGGTAAGAATCTGGCCGGGATGGCGGCGTTCAAGGCCCATTGCGCCTTTGTGATCCATGGCGCGGGGCGTCAGGGGGCCGAGGAGGGCCACCGTGATGATGGGCTGGGCGCCTATGGCAAGATCGCCAGTATGGACGACCTGCCCGATCCTGATACGTTTCGGATGCGGCTGATGGAGGCCGCGCAGGGCCTGTCGGGGGCGAAGAAGGCCGCCCGCGCGTCCAAGGCGCCCAAGGCGCCCAAGGCGGAGATTGCCGTTCCTGATGATCTGACAGAGGCTCTGGCGGAGAATGTGGCGGCGAGGGCGGTGTTCGAGGGTTTCGCGCCCTCGCATCGGCGCGATTATCTGGAATGGATCGTCGAGGCCAAAGCGCCCGCCACCCGCGCCCGCCGCATCGCTCAGGCGGTGGAATGGATGGGGGAAGGGAAAAGGCGCAATTGGAAATATGAAAAGTGCTGATTTTGCGGCATTAGTCTGTGGATAAATCGCATTGTCACGCGCCCGAAACAGATTCGTGCCAGCGATTAAAGGGCGTTCACCGCGTGAAAACCCTGAAAAACCGGGGCTTGGGCAAAAGCATGTTCAAGCCTGTTGACAGGTCGCCCCTCCCAACGTAGAGGCCGCGTCACCCAAGGGGCGCTGCCCCGAAGGAAACATCGAAGTGAGCGGGTGTAGCTCAGTTGGTTAGAGTGCCGGCCTGTCACGCCGGAGGTCGCGGGTTCGAGCCCCGTCACTCGCGCCACTTCATGGTTCCTTGCGAGGCCCAAGCATATTGCGCGGGTGTAGCTCAGTTGGTTAGAGTGCCGGCCTGTCACGCCGGAGGTCGCGGGTTCGAGCCCCGTCACTCGCGCCACCTTGGGTCCATTTCCGAAAGGAAAACAAAAAGGCCCGGTCCATCGCGGATCGGGCCTTTTTGCGTCTGGACGAATAAAACGCCGGGGGATTTAGCCCCAGCGCCCGGTCTCCATCCAGATCAGAAAGCGCCGCAAGGGCAGCAGCCAGGCCACCCCCAGCACGACATAGACCGGCATTTGCCCCAGCGCGGGCCAAGGCGCGATCCAAGGCGCGATATAGCGCGCCACCAGCGCCGCATAGACCGCCAGCCCAACCAGCAGCAGCAGCAGGCCGACAGGAATCCGCCACGTAGGCTCCTTGCGCATCAGATGTCTCCGTAAAGGCGGGTGGGGGTAATCACCGCGCGCAGGGGCATATCATGAGGCTCTGCGGGCAGGCTGTCCACCTTCTGGCAATCCCATGCCAGCCCGAGCGCCATCACCCCCGGATTCGCGCCCAGCCAGCGGTCATAATGCCCGCCGCCTTGGCCGAGGCGCTGGCCTTCGGCGGTAAAGCCCACCAGGGGCACGAAGGCGACATCCGGAAACAGTTCCTCGGCGTCGGCGGCGGGCTGGAGCGCGCCATAGGGGCCGGTTTCCAGGCCTTCGTCGGCAAAGGGATCATTCCATGCGCGAAATTGCATCGGCGCGCCCGCGGCGGCAAACCACGGCAGGGCGATTCGCCGCCCGTTTTCGGCAAACCATTTGGCATAGGATCGCGTCGGCGCCTCGCCCGAAATGGCGTGATAGAGGCCCACCACCGAGCCTTCGCCCGCCAGCGCCGCCACCGCGCCGGGCGGACGCAGGAACAATAGGGCGGACATGGATGCGGGCAGGGCGTTCACATGTTCGCGGCGCAGGCGGCGCAAACGGGCGCGCAGGGATTTCTTGTCGGTCAAGTCAGCCTCTCAAACGGCGTCAGCCCTCTCCCCCTGCCATGCTACCCTACGGGTTATCATCTGGGTGGCAGGGCAGGGGGAGAGGGCTGGCGCCGCAAGCGTTGGCCGGAGGGCCAACGCGCAACATATAAAGGGTGACGGGACCACCATGGGCCGTTGCCGGGAAATCCTCTGACGCCTCGACGTCAGGTGGGGACCATGTACCAGAGGCCAGAGCCAGTGGCAGGGACAGCCCCCTAGGATTGCTTATAGCCTCAGGGATTTTCATGCGGCTCGCACCGGGCAGTACCCGTCACGCACATATGTAGGCGCGATGGCGCGATTTCTCAAGGGCCAGAACGGGGTGCTAGAGAAGATCCTCGACCGAGGCTGCCAATTGTTCGAGTCCGGCGGCAAGCGCTTCGAGGCGTGCGGCCGTTGCGGGATCGGCGGGCGGGGCGCCCTGATCGAGCTGTTGGCGCAATTCGTGCAGTTCATCGGCCAGCAGGAGCGCGGCAAAGAGCATCGAGCGCATTTCGCTCTGATTCGTCGCGCCTGGCAAGGCGTTCATCTTTTCCTCGATGATGCGGCCCAGCATGCGTACATGCTCTTCCTCGCCCGGCGAGCAGGCGACCGCATAATCACGCCCGCCGATCATCAGATCGACCCGGCTCACGATTTTTGCACCCGTACGATCAGCGCATCGAGGGTGGAGAGCGCATTACCCACCTTTTCGCGCAGGATTTCGTGGCGGACCTCAAGCCGGGCGGTCTGGTCGGCCGCATCGAGGCGGGCCTGCCGGGCGCGCTGTGCGGCATGGGCGATCCGGTCCATCGCGGCCTCGATCCGGTCGAGGGCGGTGTTGATCGGGGCGGGTTCTTGTTCGCTGCTGGCCATCAGGGGCAGAGGCCTAGCGCAATAATTTTGCCCTTGCAAAGGCCGCAGCGGCCCAAATGACAACGGTTGCGGCGATTTCGATGCCATTTTGGCGCTGCGCAGAGGTTGACGCCGCCCCCATGGGTCCGCAATGGAGGCGGCGCGAATCGCACGCCTGTGTGCCTGTGCATACCTATTCGGAGCTTTCGGAAGCATCATGAGCATTACCGCCCCCCGCCTGCAGAACATGGCCAACGCCATCCGTGTGCTCTCGATGGATGCGGTTCAGGCCGCCAATTCGGGCCATCCCGGCATGCCGATGGGCATGGCCGATGTTGCCACGGTGCTGTTTTCGAAATTCCTGAAGTTTGATCCGGCCCAGCCGCGCTGGCCCGACCGCGATCGCTTCATCCTGTCGGCGGGCCACGGCTCGATGCTGATCTACAGCCTGCTGCACCTGACCGGCTATGAACAGCCCACGATCGAAGACATCAAGAATTTCCGTCAGCTTCACTCGGTCTGCGCCGGGCACCCGGAAAACTTTGAACTGCCGGGCGTGGAATGCACCACCGGGCCGCTGGGTCAGGGCCTTGCCATGTCGGTGGGCTTTGCCATTGCCGAGCGTCACCTGAACGCGCAGTTCGGCGACGATCTGGTCGATCACAAGACTTTCGTGATCGCGGGCGACGGTTGCATCATGGAAGGCATCAACCACGAGGCCATCGGCCTTGCCGGGCACCTGAAGCTGGGCCGTCTGGTCGTGCTGTGGGATGACAATCGCATCACCATCGACGGCGACACCGACCTGTCGACCAGCGAAGACGTGGCCGCGCGCTATACGGCGACCGGCTGGCATGTCGTATCCTGCGATGGCCATGACTTTGCCGACATCGAGCGCGCGATTGCCGAAGCGGTGGCCGATCCGCGCCCCTCGCTGGTGGCCTGCCGCACGATCATCGGCAAAGGCGCGCCCAACAAGCAGGGCGGCCATTCGGTCCACGGTTCGCCGCTGGGCGCTGCCGAGGTCGAGGCCGCGCGCGGCGAACTGGGCTGGACGCTGCCCGCCTTTGAACTGCCTGCCGACATTCTGGGCGACTGGCGCAATGTGGGCGCGCTGGGCAAGACGGCGGCGGTGGATTGGGCCGCGCGCGTGGCGGCCAGCGACAAGGGCGCCGAACTGCTGCGCCGCATGAACGGCCAGTTGCCGGATCAGACCGAGGTGCAGGCCACGTTCGACGCTTGGCTGGAAGGCAGCACCAAGGTCGCCACCCGCAAGGCCAGCGAAATGGCGCTCGAGGTGCTGACGGCCCATGTGCCCGAAATGGTGGGCGGCTCGGCCGACCTTACCGGCTCGAACCTGACCGTCACCAAGTCGACCAAGCCCTTTGGTCCGCAGGATTACTCGGGCCGCTATGTCTATTACGGCATCCGCGAATTCGGCATGGCCGCGGCCATGAACGGGATGGCGCTGCATGGCGGGATCATCCCCTATGGCGGCACTTTCCTCGTGTTTTCGGATTATTGCCGCAATGCCATTCGTATGTCGGCTATTCAGCGGGCCAAGGTGGTCTATGTGCTGACCCACGATTCGATTGGCCTTGGCGAGGATGGTCCGACCCATCAGCCGATCGAACATGTGATGTCGATGCGCATGATTCCGAATCTGGAAGTGTTCCGCCCTGCCGACGTGATTGAAACCGCCGAGGCATGGCAATTGGCGATCGCCAATGAAGGCCGCCCCAGCGTGCTGGCTCTGACCCGTCAGAACCTGCCGCAGTTCCGCCACTCGGGTCCGAACCTGACGGCAAAGGGCGCCTATCGTCTTGCCGCGGCCCAGGCCGCGCGCAAGGTGGTGATCGTGGCGACCGGCTCGGAAGTTGAGATCGCGATGGCGACCCGCGATGCGCTTGAGGCGCAGGGCGTGGGTGTTGATGTGGTCTCGATGCCCTCGATGAGCCGCTTCCTTGAACAGGATGCGGAATACCGGGCCGATGTCCTGCCCGCCGATGTGCTGCGCGTCAGCATCGAGGCAGGTACGACCTTTGGCTGGGAACGTATCACGGGCCTTGACGGTCTGCGCTTTGGTATCGACACCTTTGGCGCATCGGCTCCGGCCCCGGTTCTTTATGACTATTTCGGTCTTACGGCTGAAAAGATTGCGCCGCAAATTCTTGCGGCACTCCAGAACTAACGAGGAGGATACTCATGGCTGTGAAGGTTGCCATCAACGGTTTCGGTCGCATTGGGCGCAATGTGGCCCGCGCCATTCTGGAGCGCCCCGACTGCGGGCTCGAACTGGTTTCGATCAACGATCTGGCCGATGCCAAGGCCAATGCCCGTCTGTTCAAGCATGACAGCGTCCACGGCACTTTCTCGGGCACCGTCGAAGTGGACGGCAACGACCTGATCCTGAACGGCAAGCGCGTTCAGGTGACCGCCGAGAAGGACCCCGCCAACCTGCCGCATGCCGCCAATGGCATCGACATCGCGCTGGAATGCACCGGCTTCTTCGTTGACCGCGATTCGGCCGGCAAGCACCTGACCGCCGGCGCCAAGCGCGTGCTGATCTCGGCGCCCGCCAAGAAGGTCGACAAGACCGTCGTGTTCGGCGTGAACCACGAAACGCTGACCGCCGACGATCTGATCGTCTCGAACGCTTCGTGCACCACCAACTGTCTGGCGCCCTTTGCCAAGGTTCTGCATGAATCGATCGGTATCGAGCGTGGCCTGATGACCACGATCCACTCGTACACCAACGACCAGAAGATCCTGGACCAGATCCACAAGGATCCGCGCCGCGCCCGCGCTGCGGCTCTGAACATGATCCCGACCTCGACCGGCGCTGCCGTGGCCGTGGGTGAAGTGCTGCCCGAACTGAAGGGCAAGCTGGACGGTTCCTCGATCCGCGTGCCGACCCCGAACGTCTCGGTCGTCGATCTGACCTTCACCCCCGCGCGCGACACGACCATCGAGGAAGTGAACGCTCTGCTCAAGGCTGCCGCCGAAGGCCCGCTCAAGGGCGTGCTGGGCTATACCGAAGAGCCGCTGGTTTCGATCGACTTCAACCACGATCCGCATTCCTCGACCATCGACAGCCTCGAAACGGCTGTGATCGACGGCAAGCTGGTGCGCGTGCTGAGCTGGTACGACAACGAATGGGGCTTCTCGAACCGCATGCTGGACACGGCAGGCGCGATGGCCAAGTTCCTCTGATGGAACACCGGGGCGGGAAGGGAAACCTTTCCGCCCTTTGTTTCTCAGGCATATGTTTACGATCGGACGCTAAAGCTGCGTTCCGAATTGGGGGTTAGTGATGGCTTTTCGCAAGCTCGATGATCTGGGCGATGTGACCGGCAAGGTTGCGCTGGTGCGCGTCGACTTCAATCTGCCGATGAAGGATGGCGCGGTGACGGAAGACACCCGCGTGCGCGCCGTGGCGCCGACCATTCTGGAATTGGCCGACAAGGGCGCCAAGGTGCTGCTGCTGGCGCATTTCGGCCGTCCCAAGGGCAATCGCGTGGCGGATCAGTCGCTCTCGCTGGTCGTGGGCGCGGTGGAAAAGGTGCTGGGCCGCGAAGTGATGTTCGTTCCCGAAGTGGCCGGTGATGTTGTGAAGCAGGCGGTGGGCATTCTGGGCGCGGGCGATATTGCCCTGCTGGAAAACACCCGCTTCTGGCCGGGCGAGGAAAAGAACGATCCCGAACTGGTCAAGGCGATGGCCGAGGTTGGCGATTTCTACGTCAATGACGCTTTCTCGGCGGCGCATCGCGCCCATGCCAGCACCGAAGGTCTGGCCCATGTGCTGCCCGCCTATGCCGGTCGTTCGATGCAGGCCGAATTGGAAGCGCTGGAAAATGCGCTGGGCAATCCGGTGCGCCCGGTCGCCGCGGTTGTCGGCGGGGCCAAGGTGTCGAGCAAGCTCGACGTCTTGAAGCATCTGGTGACCAAGGTTGATCACCTGATCATCGGCGGTGGCATGGCCAACACCTTCCTTGCCGCGCGCGGCGTGGATGTGGGCAAGAGCCTGTGCGAACACGATCTGGCCGCCACGGCTGAAGAGATCATGGAGGCGGCGGACGCTGCCGGTTGCACCGTGCATCTGCCTTATGAAGTGGTGGTCTCGAAGGAATTTGCCGCCAATCCGCCCTCGCTGCGCACCTGCAATGTGCATGAAGTGGCTGCCGACGAGATGATCCTCGATGTGGGGCCGTCTGCGGTTGAGGCGCTGGCCGATGCGCTCAAGACCTGCAAGACGCTGGTGTGGAACGGGCCAATGGGCGCGTTTGAAACCGTGCCTTTTGATGCGGCGACGGTGGCTCTGGCCAAGATCGCGGCGGCGCTGACCAAGGAAGGTTCGCTGGTCTCGGTGGCGGGTGGCGGTGATACCGTTGCTGCGCTGCATCACGCCGGGGTGGCAGGGGACTTCTCCTATATCTCGACCGCTGGCGGCGCTTTCCTTGAATGGATGGAAGGCCGCGAACTGCCGGGCGTCAAGGCGCTCGAAATCTAAATAATTCCGCCCGCCCGGTTGCAGTGCAGCAGTTGCATTGCAAAACCGGGCGGGCTATTTCAGACCGGCCGCGCATACCTATGCAAACCTCTATGCATAGGTATGAACAACAGGCCTTAACCAACAGGGAAACACGCATGACCACCAAGGTTGTCCAGAAGATCCTCAGCAATTACGAATCCGACAATCCCGGCGTTAAGGCCAACCTCTATCGCATGCTCTCGCAGGGCAAGCTGGGCGGCACCGGCAAGATGATCATTCTGCCGGTGGATCAGGGCTTTGAGCATGGCCCGGCGCGCAGCTTTTCGGTGAACCCGGACGCTTACGATCCCCATTACCATTATCAGCTCGCCATCGACGCCGGCCTGTCGGCCTATGCCGCGCCGCTGGGCATGCTGGAGGCGGGCGCCGACAAGTTTGCCGGGCAGATCCCGACCATCCTCAAGGTCAACAGCTCGAACAGCTGGGGCACGGCGGCCAATCAGGCGCTGACGGGCGGCGTTGATGATGCGCTGCGTCTGGGCTGCTCGGCCATCGGTTTCACGATCTATCCCGGCTCGGACGATGTGTTCGAGATGATCGAGGAGATCAAGGAACTGCGCAACGAAGCGGCCAGCGTCGGCCTTGCCACGGTGATCTGGTCCTATCCGCGCGGCGGCAAGCTGCCCAAGAGCGGCGAGCTGGCGCTGGACGTGGGCGCCTATGCTGCGCATATCGCCGCGCTGATCGGCGCGCATATCATCAAGGTCAAGCTGCCCAGCAACCACATCGAACAGGCAGAAGCCAAGCCCTGCTATGAGGGCACCGACTGGTCGGCGCAGGCCGATCGCGTCAAGCATGTGGTGCAGTCGTGCTTCAACGGCCGCCGCATCGTGATCTTTTCGGGCGGGGCCACCAAGGGCGCTGATGCGGTCTATCAGGACGCGCGCGACATCCGTGACGGCGGCGGCAACGGCTCGATCATCGGCCGCAACACGTTCCAGCGCCCGCGCGATGAAGCGCTGGCCATGCTGGGCAAGCTGGTCAACATCTACAAGGGCAAGGAATAATTCCTCAACCCCTTGGGTGAAGCAAAAGACGCGGGGGCCGGCACTGGCCTCCGCGTTTTTTATGCGGTATGGGCGCGGCCATGACCGAAGAAGCACCGACTTTCGAACACACCCGTGCGCCCACGCAGCTTTACCTGATCTCGCCCGCCGATGTGGGCGGCGATTTTCCGCAAAGGCTGGCGCGCGCGCTGGACGCGGGTCTGAAGGGGCGCCACCGGATCGCGGCGTTTCAGTTCCGCGTAAAGGGCATCGACGATCACGCCGCCGCGCGTCTGGCCGCCCCGCTTCAGGCCATTTGCGCCGAGCGCGAGATCGCCTTTATCGTCAACGACTCGATCACGCTGGCCAAGCGCCTGAATGCCGATGGCGTGCATCTGGGGCAAGACGACATGGCCCAGAACGGCGACGTGAAGATCGCGCGCGAGGAGCTGGGCCGCGATGCCCAGATCGGCGTGACCTGCCACAACAGCCGCCATCTGGCGCTGGAAGCGGGCGAGGCCGGGGCCGATTACGTGGCCTTTGGCGCCTTCTATCCCACCACCACCAAAGAGGTCGAGCATCACGCCGAACCTGAATTGCTGACCTGGTGGCAGACTTTGTTTGAAATTCCCTGTGTGGCAATCGGCGGGATCAATGCCGAAAATGCTGCGCCGCTGGTGCGTGCAGGCGCTGATTTTCTGGCGATTTCCGGTGCGGTCTGGAATGGCGATGAGGCGGCAAATGTCAAAGCCTTGATGGATGCCATCACGGCTGCGCAATAAAGTTGTTGAAGAGCATGGCGGCAGCCCCTTTCCCAAGGGCCGTCGCCGTGTCAGAACAGGGGCATGAACCAAGCCAATCCTGACGGCGCCAATGCGCGCGAGCTAACCATACGCGGTGTCGTGCTGGGCGCTTTGCTCACCATCGTGTTCACGGCGGCCAATGTCTATCTGGGCCTCAAAATCGGCCTGACCTTTGCCACATCGATCCCGGCGGCGGTGATCTCGATGGCGGTGCTGCGCCATTTTTCGGGCGCGACCATTCAGGAAAACAACATCGTCCAGACCATCGCCAGCGCGGCGGGGACATTGAGCGCGATCATCTTCGTGCTGCCCGGTCTGATCATGATCGGCTGGTGGGTGGATTTCCCTTACTGGCAATCGGTGGCGGTGATCGGTGTCGGTGGCATTCTTGGGGTGATGTATTCGGTCCCTCTGCGCCGCGCTTTGGTGACGGGCAGCGATCTGCCCTATCCCGAAGGCGTGGCGGCGGCCGAGGTGCTCAAAGTCGGCGCGGGCGTCGGCGGCGAGGAGGAGAACCGCAAGGGTCTGGCCGCCATCGTGCTGGGCTCGGGCGTGTCGGTGGGCTATACTTTGCTGGCCAAGATGGGCGTGGTGGCCGAGGAAGCCTCGCGCGTGTTTCGTTTTGGCGCGGGCGCTTCGGGCGTTTCGACCAGTTTCAGCCTCGCGCTGATCGGCGTGGGCCATCTGGTGGGTTTGACGGTGGGCATCGCGATGCTGATCGGCATGCTGATCAGCTGGGTCATTCTGGTGCCGCATTATACGGCGGGCGGAGTTCCCGCAGTGCATGAAATGGCCGGTTTCGTTTCCGGCGTGTTCAAGAGCAAGGTGCGCTTTATCGGCGCGGGCACGATTGGCGTGGCGGCAGTATGGACGCTGCTGCGCGTGATCGGACCGATTGTGAAGGGCATCACCGGCGCTCTGGCGGCGCAGCGGGCGCGCAAGTCGGGGCAGGGCGGGGCGCTGGCTCTGAGCGAGCAGGATTTGCCGATCGGGCTGGTGGGTGCGGTGATCGCCGCCTCGATGGTGCCGATCGGGCTGCTGCTGGCCGGGTTTGCGGCGGGCGGGCCGATCGAGGCGCATTTCGTGCCAGTGCTGGTGCTGACCGTGCTGTATGTGCTGCTGATCGGCATCGTGATCGCTTCGGTCTGCGGCTATATGGCGGGCCTGATCGGCGCGTCGAACAGCCCGATTTCTGGCACCGGCATTATTTCCGCGCTGGGCATTGCGCTGCTTTTGGCGGCGATCTTTGGTCGGGGCATCGCGCCTGATGCAACGCGCGCGCTGGTGGCCTTTGCGCTGTTTGTCACGGCCATCGTCTTTGGCGTGGCGACGATCTCGAACGACAACCTTCAGGATCTGAAAACCGGCGAGCTGATCGGCGCGACACCTTGGCGTCAGCAGATCGCGCTGGCGCTGGGGGTGGTGTTCGGCGCGCTGGTGATCCCGCCGGTGCTCAGCCTGCTCAACACCACCTTCGGTTTTCAGGGCGCCGCCAATGCGGGACCTGAGGCGCTGGCCGCGCCGCAGGCGGCGCTGATCTCCGCCATTGCGCAGGGCGTGCTGGGCGGCAGTCTCGACTGGGGCCTGATCGGCATCGGCGCGGGCATCGGCGTGGTGGCCGTCATCATCGACGAGGTGCTGCGTGCGATGAAGAAGGGCGCGCTGCCGCCCCTCGCGCTGGGCATGGGCATCTATCTGCCGATGGGGCTGACGCTGTTGATCCCGGTGGGGGCGATCATCGGGCGGCTCTATGACAATTGGGCCAGGAAGAACCATGACCCCGAACTGGCCGAGCGGCTGGGCGTGCTGGCGGCCACCGGCCTGATCGCGGGCGAGAGCCTGTTTGGCGTGGTTTTCGCCGGGATCGCCGCGGCCCGCAACAGCCCGACCCCGCTGGAAATCATCGAGCCGGGCGATCTGGCGCTGCCGCTGGGCATCACGATCTTTACCGCCGCCCTGATCTGGCTCTACACCAGCACGAAGCGGGCGGCGGCCCACCGCACCACTTGGCCGGTGGAAGGCTGAGGCCCGCCGATCAGTAGCGGTTGTTGGCCACGCGGCGGATACAGCGAAGGTCGGTTTCCTTGCCTTCGCTGGTCAGCTTGCGCAGGAAATTCTCGCTGACCCGGCGAAAGCGTTCGCCACGCTTGGGGCCGGTTGTCATGTGGATTTCATCGCCCGTGGCCAGATAGGACCCGCGCCCCTCGCTCGTGCTGTAGATCGAGCCCTGACGGATGGTGAAATCCTCTTCCGGGCGGCGCAATCCGGCGGCGGTCAGCGCGGTTCCGGGCATTTCGCAGACATATTCGCCGCGCCGGACCGTAAAGGCGGGCCCATTGGGTTCGGCCATGGCGGGCGCGGAAAAGACCGCAGTGGCGGCCAATCCCAATGCACTGCACGATTGCCATATGGCCTTGTGTCCGCTAAGGGCGCCCGACTGCGCTTTTGCGCCAAACTTGTTTCTGCTCTTTTCCATCGAAGGTCAAACCCCATGAAGATCAGCGGCGTCGAAATCCGCCCCGGCAACATTCTCGAATATGAAGGCGGTATCTGGAAGGTCGCAAAGACCCAGCATACCCAACCCGGCAAGGGTGGCGCCTTTATGCAGGTCGAAATGAAGAACCTGATCGACGGGCGCAAGACCAATGTGCGCTTCCGCAGCGCCGACACGGTGGAGAAAGTTCGTCTCGACACCAAGGATTTCCAGTTCCTCTATGCCGAGGGCGACGATCTGGTGTTCATGGACGTGGAAACCTACGATCAGATCAACCTGCCGACCGACCTTCTGGGCGATGCTGCTGCCTTCCTTCAGGACGGTATGACAGCGGTTCTCGAAATGTACGATGAACGCCCGATCAGCGTTCAGCTGCCCGAACAGGTCGAAGCCACCATCGTCGAAGCCGACGCCGTGGTGAAGGGCCAGACCGCCTCGTCGAGCTATAAGCCCGCCGTGCTGGACAATGGCGTGCGCATTCTGGTGCCGCCCCATATCGCTTCGGGCACCCGCATCGTGGTGAACGTTTACGAACGCACCTATGTCGGTAAGGCTGACTGAGCATGGCAATTTCCGGCCTGATCCGCGTGATGGAGCGCGCCGCCCGCAAGGCCGGTCAGCGCCTGCGTCGCGACTTTGGCGAGGTGGAACACCTTCAGGTGAGCCGCAAGGGCACGGCGGATTTCGTCAGCCGCGCCGACCAGCAGAGCGAACGCACGATCTATGACGAACTGCGCGCCGCGCGCCCCGACTGGGGCTTTGTGATGGAAGAGGGCGGGGTGATCGAAGGCGATCCCACCCGCCCGCGCTGGATCATCGACCCGCTCGATGGCACCAGCAATTTCCTGCACGGCATCCCGCATTTCGCCATTTCCATCGCCGCGCAGGAGCCTGCGTATGATGGCAAGGGCCCGGCGGGCGATGGTTGGGGCGATGTCATCGCCGGGATCATCTATCAGCCGATCACGGATGAAAGCTTCTGGGCGGAAAAGACGCGCGGGGCATGGCTGCATGACCGCCGTCTGCGCGTGTCGGGCCGCCGTCATCTGGACGAGAGCCTGATCGCCACCGGCATTCCCTTTGCGGGCCATGGCGATCCGCTGGAATGGGCCAAGATCTATTCGGCCATCGCGCCGCAGGTGGCGGGCATTCGCCGTTTTGGCGCGGCTTCGCTCGATCTGGCATGGGTGGCGGCGGGCCGTTACGAAGGTTTCTGGGAATCGAACCTGAAGCCTTGGGATTCGGCGGCGGGCTGCCTGCTCGTCCGTGAAGCCGGCGGTTTCGTCTCGAACTATCGCGGCCAGTCGCTGCCGATTTGCGACAAGGAAGTGCTGGCGGGCAATGATGCGCTGCATTCGCGCCTCCACAAGCTGCTGGTGGGCGCGCTCAAGGCGGATTGAAAAAGCCATTGATCTGATGCGAAAGGATCGCTAGGCGGAGCGGACAGACCCGCCGCGTCGATCCTTTCGCGGAGGGTTTTGGGAAAAACGCCCCTGTGGTGGAATGGTAGACGCGTCCGACTCAAAATCGGATATCGAAAGATGTGCCCGTTCGAGTCGGGCCAGGGGCACCATTCCCTGATGAAAAAAAAGGGCCGGTTGATCGCCGGCCCTTTTTCTTTGCCTACAACGTCTTGCCCATGCGCAGCAAGGGCACCCTGACCCCGTCGATCGGGGCGGACAGCACTTCCTCGATCGGGCCATAGCCGCAGGCGCGATAGAGCGGGACGCCCGCCATGGTCGCCATCATCTCGGTGCGGGCGAAACCGGCAGCGCGGGCGGCATCCTCGCACACCTGCATCACGCGGCGGCCGATGCCTTGCCGGGCGAAATCGGGGTTGGTGTACATGGCGCGGATGCGGGCGGCATCCCTGGCCGGGTCCAGCACTTCGGGTTCGCGCGCGACCACGCTGGCATCGCCGCCATAGAGCGTGGCGCGATAGGACCAACCTCCGCAGCCCGCGAGCACCCCATCCGATTCGACGAGGAAATAGGTGCCGTCCTTGATGAGCTGGGTATCCAGCCCCATCACATGGCGGCTTGCGGCAATCTGCTCCGGCGTCAGGAATCCGGTCTGCAGATGGTCGATGGCCCGCGCCATCAGCGCGCGCAGATTGTCCAGATCGTCCATGATGGCGATGCGATGGGTCAGCATAATCAATGGGTTTCCGTGTAAATGGCGCCGCGCGCGGCAAATTGCCCGGCAATATCGTGTTCGCCCGCCGCGATCAGGGTGGAGAGCAAAATCCGAGCCTGAGTGGCGCCCAATCCGCCCGCAAAGATCGCGCCCGCTTCGGCCAAACGCTGGCCGCTGGCATAATCGGCGGCGGTGGAGCCGGTGGGGCATCGCGAGGCGACCACCACCGGCACGCCCGCCTCTGCCACGGCCAAAGCCGCGCCCACCGAGCCATTGCCGCGACCCAGCGCCATCAGCACGATGCCCCGCGCGCCCGATGCGACCGCCGCGCGGATCATGGCGCCGCCATCCCCGCCCGAAAGCGCGATGATCGGACAGGCATCATCCGGCACCACCGGCGCCAGCGGCGCAAACCGGGGCAGGGGCGCAGGCGCGGTGATCGCCTCGCCCGAAGCCGCACCCGCCGTGCCCCCACGCCAGCCAAAGCCGTCGAGCGCCGAGGTGGCATGTTTATACACCAGCGCCGCCGGGATCAGATGCCCGGCAAAGGCCACCAGCGCGCCATGCGCGGCCAATTCCGGCGTGACGGCGGCGCGCAGTGCGGCGGCCAGATTGCCCGGACCATCGCTGGCCGGATCGCTGATCGGCAGCATCGCCCCGGTCACGATCACAGGCTTGGTCAGCGGCAATGACAGGTCGATGAGATAGGCGGTTTCCTCCATCGCATCGGTGCCATGGGCGACGACGATACCGTTCACCTCCGGCTCGCCCAGCGCGGCCAGTACCGCATCGCGCACGCGGGCCATGTCGGCCAGCGTCATGTCCTCGGACAGGCCCGCATAGACCTGTCGCACGACAGGTCCGGCCAGCGTTTCTCCAAGGCCGGAAGCGCCCCCGGCCAGCTTGCCGCCCGCGTCGGGCAGGGAGGAGATGGTTCCTCCGGCGTCGATCAGAATGATGCTCATGGGCCAAGCCTATGGCCGCGCCGTGCCGGGCGAACAAGGGGGCAAACTGCGAAGACGGATTTGCACCCATGGGTGGAAAGTGTGCGATGCTTGTGGAAGGCAACTTGCCATCCAGATTGGTTCGTCAGTCGGTCATTTTCGACCGTTTCCCGCCAATATCCGTATCTGGCACAGGCCTTGCTTAACGACATCTGCCGAAATCTTAACACGCAGAGCCCCGACCAAGGGGCATCGTCCGGGGAAGAACACGCATGGCCACCGAGACATTTTATGATGTGATGCGCCGTCAGGGTATCACGAGGCGCAGCTTTACCAAGTTTTGCAGCCTGACCGCCGCCGCGCTGGGATTGCCGCCCGCCGCCGCCGCGCAAATCCAGAACGCGATGGAAACCAAGCCGCGCATTCCGGTGCTGTGGCTGCATGGGCTGGAATGCACCTGCTGTTCGGAAAGCTTTATCCGTTCGGGCCACCCGCTGGCCAAGGACGTGATCCTTTCCATGATCAGCCTTGATTATGACGACACGATCATGGCCGCCGCCGGGCATCAGGCCGAGGCGATCATTCAGGAAACCATCAAGAAGTATGATGGCAATTTCATCCTGGCGGTCGAGGGCAATCCGCCGCTCAATCAGGAGGGGATGAGCTGCATCATCGGCGGGCGTCCGTTCCTTGAGCAGCTGAAAGAAGCCGCCGACCATTGCAAGGCGATCATCTCTTGGGGGTCGTGCGCAAGCTGGGGCTGCGTTCAGGCCGCGCGGCCCAACCCCACGCAGGCGACCCCGGTGCACAAGGTGCCGGGCCTGCCTGCCAAGCCGATCATCAAGGTGCCCGGATGTCCGCCGATTGCCGAGGTGATGACCGCGGTGATCGCCTATATCCTGACCTTTGAGCGTTTCCCGGAGCTGGACCTTCAGGGCCGCCCCAAGATGTTCTATTCGCAGCGCATCCACGACAAATGCTATCGCCGCCCGCATTTCGATGCTGGCCAGTTCGTCGAGAAATTCGATGATGAGGGCGCGCGCAAGGGCTATTGCCTCTACAAGGTCGGCTGCAAGGGTCCGACGACCTATAACGCCTGCTCGACGGTGCGCTGGAACGGCGGCCTGTCCTTCCCCATTCAGGCGGGCCACCCCTGCATCGGTTGTTCGGAAGACGGCTTCTGGGACAAGGGCAGCTTCTATGAGCGCCTGACCGACATCAAGGGTTTCGGCATCGAGGCCAATGCCGACCGGATCGGCGGGACCGCTGCGGGCGTGGTGGGCATTGCCGCGGCCGCCCATGCCGCCGCCAGCGCGGTCAAGCGCGCGCGCCAGAAGACCGGCGAAGACAGCAAATCCAGCGAACTGGAGGGACAGGACTGATGGCCACGATCGCCACGCCCAATGGCTTTAACCTCGACAGCAGCGGCAAGCGCGTTGTCGTCGACCCCGTCACCCGCATCGAAGGGCATATGCGCTGCGAGGTCAATCTCGACGCCAACAATGTGATCCGTAACGCCGTTTCCACCGGCACGATGTGGCGCGGATTGGAAGTGATCCTGAAGGGCCGCGACCCGCGCGATGCATGGGCCTTTGTCCAGCGCATCTGCGGCGTCTGCACCGGCACCCATGCGTTGACCAGCGTGCGCGCGGTGGAAAACGCGCTGGGGATCGACATTCCCGAAAACGCCAATTCGATCCGCAACATCATGCAATTGTCGCTTCAGGTGCATGACCATCTGGTGCATTTCTATCACCTGCACGCGCTCGATTGGGTCAACCCGGTCAATGCTCTGAAGGCCGACCCCAAGGCCACCAGCGAGTTGCAGCAGAAGGTCTCGCCCAGCCACCCCAATTCCTCGCCCGGCTATTTCCGCGATGTGCAGACGCGCCTGCGCAAATTTGTCGAGAGCGGGCAATTGGGGCCGTTCAAGAATGGCTATTGGACCAACCCGGCCTATAAATTGCCGCCCGAAGCCGACTTGATGGCGGTGACGCATTACCTTGAAGCGCTGGATTTCCAGAAGGAAATCATGCGCGTGCGCACGATTTTCGGCGGCAAGGATATTCACCCCAACTGGCTGGTCGGGGGCGTTCCCTGCGCGATCAACATTGACGGCGATATGGCGGCGGGCGCGCCGATCAACATGGCGAGCCTCAATTACGTGGCCGACATCACCCAGCGCTGCATCGAGTTCGTCGAGAATGTCTATATTCCCGATCTGATGGCGATTGCCTCGTTCTACAAGGGCTGGCTCTATGGCGGCGGCCTGTCGAACAAGTCGCTGCTGGCCTATGGCGATATTCCCGACAAGGCCAATGATTACAGCCCCGCCAACCTGCTGATGCCGCGCGGGGCGATCATCAACGGCAAGCTGAATGAGGTCCACCCGGTCGATTTGACCGATCTGACGCAGGTACAGGAATTTGTGCCCCATTCGTGGTACAAATATGAGGATGAGAGCAAGGGCCTGCACCCGTGGGACGGCGTGACCGAGCCGCATTACGAGCTGGGCAAGGGCGCCAAGGGCACCAGCACCCGCATCGAGGAAATCGACGAAAGCGCCAAGTATAGCTGGATCAAGGCCCCGCGCTGGCGCGGTCATGCGATGGAGGTGGGGCCGCTGGCGCGCTATGTCATCGGCTATATGCAGGGCAACAAGGAGATCAAGGAGCAGGTCGACTGGGCGCTGAAAACGCTGGACGTGCCGATGGACGCCCTGTTCTCGACGCTGGGCCGCACCGCCGCGCGCGGGCTGGAGGCGCAATGGGCGGCGCGCAAGCAGAAGTATTTCCTCGACAAGTTGATCGCCAATATCAAGGCGGGCGACACATCCACCGCCAACACCGCCAAATTCGATCCCAAGACCTGGCCCGCCGAGGTCAAGGGCGTGGGCTTTACCGAAGCGCCGCGTGGGGCACTGGGCCACTGGATCCGCATCAAGGACGGCAAGATCGACAATTACCAATGCGTCGTGCCGACCACATGGAACGGCAGCCCGCGCGACAATCAGGGCAACATCGGCGCCTTTGAGGCCAGCCTGATGAACACCAAGGTGGAACGCGCCGAAGAGCCGGTGGAAATCCTGCGCACGCTGCACAGTTTCGACCCCTGCCTTGCCTGTTCGACCCATGTGATGGGGCCGGACGGTCAGGAAATGGCGCAGGTCAAGGTACGGTAAGGGAGAGGTTTGATGAAAGCGATTGGTAAAACTGTTCTGGCTGCCTCTGTTCTTGCGGCGAGTGCCGTGCCCGCGATGGCGCATCCGGGCCATGATGGTTCGATGATAGCGGGGCTGGCGCATCCGTTTTCGGGCGTGGACCATCTGGCCGCGATGGTGGCGGTGGGCCTGTGGGCGGCCACGCGACCTGCGCGTTCGGCGGTGATCGCGCCGCTGGCCTTTATGGGCGCGCTGACGGCGGGCGCTGTGGCCGGGCTGATGACGGGCGCGCTGCCTATGGTTGAGCCGATGGTGGCCGGTTCGGTGCTGGTGCTGGGCGCGCTCCTGGTGTTGGCCACGCGGTTGTCCTCGGGCCTTGGGCTGGGGCTGATCGTGGCGGCGGGCGCGGTGCATGGTCTGGCCCATGGCGCGGAGGCCGGCGGCAATCTGGCGGCCTATTTCGGCGGTTTCCTGCTGTCCTCGGCGTTGCTGCATGGCGCGGGCTATCGCATCGGACGGATGATCTTCTCACAGTCGCAAGGTCGGCTGGCGGCGGGCCTTGCGCTTGGCGCCACCGGCCTTGCGCTGCTTGCCGCATAAGGGAGGTGCGCCATGGCCAGCACACCCATAGAGGAACCATTATCCAGCGAACCGGCCGTCTATGTCTATGAAGCGCCGGTGCGCATCTGGCACTGGATCAATGCGCTTGCCGTCACGGTGCTGTTTGTCACCGGCTATCTGATCGGTTCGCCGCCTTTCACGCTGATGGGCGAGGCGTCGAGCCATTACTTCTTCGGCTGGGTCCGCTTTCTGCATTTCAGCGCGGGCCAGATCATGGCAGTGGGCTTTGTCCTGCGCTTTTACTGGAGCTTTGTCGGCAATCATCACGCGCGCGAGATCTTCCGCCCGCCTTTCTGGCATATCGGTTTCTGGAAGGGCGTGCTGCATGAAATGCGCTGGTATGCGATGATCGAGGAGCATCCGCGCAAATATATCGGCCACAATCCGCTGGCGATGGTCTCGATGCATATCCTGTTCGTCTGGGTGGGCCTGTTCATGATCGTCACCGGCCTCGCACTTTATGGCGAGGGTGAGGGGCCGGGCTGGATCCACACGGTCTTTACCGGGCCGGTGCTATGGCTGTTCGGCGGCAATTCGCAGACCGTGCACACCTGGCACCATCTGGTGATGTGGGCGATGGTGATCTTTGTGATCGTCCATATCTATGCCGCCGTGCGCGAGGACATCATGTCGCGCCAGTCGATCATTTCCTCGATGATTTCGGGCTGGCGCAATTTCCGCGATGCCAAGCCGATTGACCGCGATACCTGATCGGTTCTGCCCTGTACAACGCAGAGGGGAGTGGGAAACCGCTCCCCTTTTTGCATGGAAAGATGGTGTCCAAACTGTCTTTCCATAGTGGAAAGAATCTTTTCATTTAACCCTTGCGCCCCGCAGCCACCCCTAACCCATTTGGCCCATATCTTCACGCTTTGGCAGGAACTGGCACAGCGCTTGCTATCCATCTTTCCATAGCGAAGCCATTCGACGCGATGGTGGGGAGCAATCAATGAACGGGCAAAAGCTCAACACACTCATTCTGGGCATCGGCAATCTGTTGTGGGCCGACGAAGGCTTTGGCGTGCGCGCTGTCGAACATCTCCATCGCCACTGGTCATTCCCCGACCATGTGCGGCTGATGGATGGCGGCACACAGGGCATCTATCTGGTGCAGGACATCCGAGAGGCCGACCTGCTGGTGGTGTTCGACGCGGTGGATTACGGATTGCCGCCCGCTACGATGAAAGTGGTCGAGGGCGAGGAAGTGCCCAGCTTCCTTGGCGCCAAAAAGATCTCGCTGCACCAGACCGGCTTTCAGGAAGTGCTGGCCATGGCCGAGATGATGGGCGAGCCGCCATTGGAAATCCTGCTGGTGGGGGTTCAGCCCGAGGAACTGGAGGATTTCGGCGGATCTTTGCGCGAAAGCGTCAAGGCGCAGATGGAGCCGGCGATCGAGGTGGCCCTCCAATGGCTGGCCGCGCGCGGGGTTCACGCCACGCGCCGTCCGGTGCCGCTTTCGCCCGAACAGGGGATCGGCAGCCTCGAAATGCTGATGGAGCATTATGAGGCCGCCCGCCCGGATGCCGATCAGGCCCCCCGCCATGGCGATGCTCGTGTGCTGGCCGATGGCTGGGCCGGGCCTGCGGGGCCACAGGATCATGAGGCCGAAATCCAGTCGATCCTTGGCGGGCCTAATCTGAAAGTATCGCTGTAATGTGCGTGGGCCTGCCCATGCGCGTGGTGGAAGGCGGCGCGGGCTTTGCACTGTGCCACCATGACGGCGCGCTCCATTCCATCGACACCGCGCTGGTGGGCGAATGCGCGCCGGGCGAATGGCTGATGACCTTTCTTGGCGCCGCGCGCGAAAAGATGGACGAGGAAACCGCCCTCCAAACGCTGGCCGCCACCGATGCGCTGGCGGCGCTGCTGCGCGGCGAGGCGGTCGATCTGGACGCCGCCTTTGCCGATCTGATCGCCCGCGAACCGCAATTGCCCGAACACCTTATGCCGGAGAACCGCCCATGAGCGACCTTTCCCCCGAACTCGACCGCTCGTCCCATTCGCCGCTGCTTGCCTCGATCATCGCGCGCCATGATTACGCCGTGGTGGGCGAGGAGGATTTCGACGCCATCGCCGCGTCCCATCCGCTCTCGATGCTGCTGGTGGCGGGGGACTGGTGGCGGCTGGCCGAATGCGACGATCTGGCCGTGGTGGTGCCTGAACTGGACAAGGCGCTGGGCGGGCATGTCGGCGTGCTGATCGCCGCGCGCGAGGCCGAGCGCGCGATGCAGCGCCGCTTTCGCTTTGCCTCTTTTCCGGCGCTGATCTTCCTGCGCGAAGGGCAATATCTGGGGGCGATCGAGGGTATCCGCGACTGGTCGGAATATATGAACGAACTGCCCGACATGCTGGGCCGCGAACCGTCCGACCCGCCGCCCTTCCGTATGCCTTCGGGCTGCGCCACGCCCAACGGAGACGCATGATGAACCCTGAAATCGAAACCCTCCTCAGCGCTCTTGTCGGCCCCGGCAGCCAGCCCGATGGGCCGGACGATGCCAAGCTGGATTACATGATCATGCCCGAGGAGATGCGGGTGTTTTCGATGGCCAGCATCCCGGCGGACGCCGCCGATCATGCCGCAGGCGTGGCGGCGGGCGAGGCGATCCTTGCTGCCCTGAACCGTGTTGCAGCGGGCGGGCCGGAGGAAAGCGTCGATCTGGCCCATCTGGCGCCTGCTGATCTTGCCTTCGTGGATCAATTGCTGGGCGAGGGCGAGGTTTCGGTCGTGCTGGGCGACAGTTATCAGGCGCAGGAGTCGGTGCTGGCGGGCGTGTGGCGCGTGCGTCAGACAGGTGAGCGCCGGGGCGACCGGGTGGACATCGGTGCCTTTCCGGCCGGTTTCATCGCCGCCGCCTTTGGCCGCGCGCAGGGCGAGGTGACGATTCCGGAAAAGACCTTTGACGGCCTGTTCAACGCTCCCGCGCTGATCGCTGAAATCAACGCCCATATTCCCGGCACGGCCACGCGCACCGATCCGCATGTCATCAACCTCTCGCTGCTGCCCCATACCGAGGGCGATCTGCTGTTTCTGGAAGAAGCGCTGGGCAAGGGCGATCTCATCATCCTCTCGCGCGGCTATGGCAATTGCCGCATCCGCAGCACGGGCACGCGGCATAACTGGTGGGTGCGCTATTTCAATTCGCAGGACACGCTGATCCTCAATACGATCGAGATCAGCACCTTGCCCGCCGTGGCGCAGGCCGCGCCCGAGGACATTGCCGACAGCGCCGAGCGGCTGGCCGAGATCATGGACACCTATCGGTGAGCCAGTCCCACTTCTTCGACGGCTCCTTTGGCGGGGACGTGGGCAAGATCGGCCCGCAGACAAAGCTGGAATGCAAGATCTGCTGGCATATCTATGACCCTGCCGAGGGCTGCACCTATTGGCAGGTCGCGCCCGGCACGCCCTTTGCCGATTTGCCCGACCATTGGACATGCCCGCAATGCGACGCGCCCAAGGCAGGCTTTATGGTGGTGGAATGAGCCAGCCCGAACCATGGATCACGCAGGTCGAGGCGGTCTTTGCCGAAATTGCGCAGACGCGCATGGCGGGCGTGCCGGTGGTGAACCCGGCGCTGGGCGTGGCGATGCGGGGGGCATGCGCGCATGACGGTTGGCGTCTGGGCGTGCTGATCACACCATGGTTCATGAATGTGATGGCTTTTGGCCCCGAGGATGAAACCCCAGCCACTGGAACCTCCGCCCGCGTGGGGGAGAAGCGGCATATCGCCCTGCCATCAGGCGCCTATGAGGCGATCCGGGGGCATGAAGAGGCCTTGGGCTTCTATTGGGCGATCTCGCTGTTTTCGCCCATGTTTGAATTTGAAACCATGGAGGCGGCCATCGCCACCGCGGACGCCGCCATGGCCGAAATCATGACGGCGCCGCAGCAGGAACCCGCACCCCGGCCCGAACCCAAACCGGCGCTGAGCCGCCGCGCCCTGTTCCGCCTGAACCGCGAGGATGCGGCATGACCGGCCCGGCCATCCGCATCGCCATGACGCCCAAAGGCGCGCGCATTGTCCATTGCGCGGTCCCCAATGCGCAAGGCTTGCTGATCGGCCTGCCCGCGATCAAGGTGGGGCAGGCGCTGCGCCGGTTGCACGGGATCTGCCGCGAGGCGCAGGGGCTGGCCGGGGAAATGGCCGTGGCGGCGGCAATGGGCGAGACCATCGCGCCGGATGATCTGAACCGGCGCATCGCGCGCGTCCATGCCGAGGCGCGGCGCGAGACGGGTCTTCGCCTGTGCCTCGACTGGCCCGCGCTGATCGGTGAGGCGCCGCAGACCGAACTGGCGCGCGCGGTGATCGCGGGCGATTGGCGTGGGCTGGAGGCATCGGGGCTGGCCGAGCGGCTTCTGGCCCATGCCCCGGAGGCCTTGCGCCCGATCTTTGCCGGGCGGCTGGCGGGCGCGCCGGTTGCGCCCGCCATGCATGCCCCCGAACCCGGCGCGGGCGTGGCGGCTCTGACCTGTGCAAGGGGGCGGCTGATCCATCGCGTCGTGCTTCACAAGGGGCGGGTGGCGGCCTACACCATCGATGCCCCCACCGCGCGCCGGTTCGGCCCGGATGGCGATGCGGCGGGCCTGTTGGCGCAGTGCCATGGGGCGCGGGATGCGGCATGGGTGATGCAGGCCATCGACCCTTGCGTTGAATGGACAATGGACGAAGCGGTGGAGGCGGCCTGATGCACGAAATGGCAATATGCGAATCCATCCGCCAGATTTTGGAGGAACAGGCCCGCTCCGCCGGTTTTACCCGTGTCGAACGGGTCAGGCTGGCCATTGGCGCGCTGTCGGGCGTTGAGCCGGAGGCGCTGCGTTTCGGCTTTGACGTGGTGATGCGCGGCGGCGTGGCCGAAGGCGCGCGGCTGGAGATCGAGGATGTGGCGGCGCGCGCCTGGTGCATGCCCTGCGGCGCCAATGTGGCAATTGCCGCGCGCTATGATGCTTGCCCGCAATGCGGGTCCTATCAATTGCAGGTGACGGGTGGCGAAGACATGACCATCCGCGAATTGGAGGTTTTGTGATGTGCACGGTTTGCGGATGCGGCGAAGGCGGTGCCAAGCTGGAAGGCGGGCATCATCACCATGCCCACGATCATCACCATGCCCACGATCACCATCATGACCATGGCCACCATCATGACCATGACCACGATCACGGGCATGACCATCATCACCATGCCCACGATCATCACCATCATGGCGAGGATCTGCACTATGGCCATGGCGCTGCGGGCGTTTCCGTTCCGGGCATGAGCCAGACGCGCCTGATCCAGCTTGAGGCCGACATTATGGGCAAGAACGCCCGCTATGCCGCCGCCAACCGGGATCGATTCACGGCGGCCGGTATTCTGGCGCTCAATCTGGTGTCCTCGCCCGGATCGGGCAAGACCACTTTGCTGTGCCGCACCTTGAGCGAGATCGCGGGCGAATTTCCTGTCGCCGTGATCGAGGGTGATCAGCAGACCAGCGCCGACGCAGACCGTATCCGCGCCACCGGGGCCCCCGCGATCCAGATCAACACCGGCAAGGGATGCCATCTCGACGGCCATATGGTGGGCCATGCGGTGGACCACCTTTCGCCTGCGGACGGCAGCGTGCTGTTCATCGAAAATGTCGGCAATCTGGTGTGCCCGGCTGCCTTTGATCTGGGCGAGGGGGCGCGCGTGGCGATCCTCTCCGTCACCGAGGGCGAGGACAAGCCGCTCAAATATCCCGATATGTTCGCCAGCGCCGATCTGGTGCTGGTCAACAAGGTCGATCTCTTGCCCCATCTGGATTTCGACATCGAGGCCGCGATGGCCAACGCCCGTCGCGTCAATCCGCGCGTCCGCCTGATCCGCGTTTCGGCGCGCAGCGGCGAGGGCATGGCGCAATGGCTCGACTGGTTGCGGGCCGCCCGCGCGATGGCTTTGGCCTCGCGCCCCGTGGTGGAGGGCTGATCCCATGTGCCTTGCGATCCCCGCGCAGGTGGTGGAGTTGTTGCCCGATGGCATGGCCACGGTGTCGGCGGGCGGCATCACGCGCTCCGTTTCGGTGGCGCTGGTCGATGATGTGGCGCTGGGCGATTATGTGCTGCTCCATGTCGGCTATGCACTGCACAAGATCAGCGCGGAGGAGGCCGAGGCCACGCTGAAAATGATGGCCGAGGCGGGGTTGATCGAGGAAGAATTGGGGGCCGGACAATGAAATATGTCTCCGAATTTCGCGATCCGGCGCTGGCGCAAAGCCTTGCCACGGCCATCGCGCGCGAGGTCGATCCGGCGCGCTCTTATGCCTTCATGGAATTTTGCGGCGGGCATACCCATGCGATCTTTCGCTATGGGGTGCAGGATCTGGTGCCGTCCAATGTGCGCTTTGTGCATGGGCCGGGGTGTCCGGTCTGCGTGCTGCCGATGCGGAGGCTGGACGATGCGCTCGAACTGGCCGAGCGGCATGGCGTGATCCTGGCCACCTATGGCGACATGATGCGCGTGCCGGGCAGCGGGCGGCGATCCATGCTGACGGCGCGGGGCGCGGGGGCCGATATCCGCATGGTCTATTCGCCGCTCGATGCGCTGGCGCTGGCGCGGGATAATCCGGGGCGGCAGGTGGTGTTCATGGGCATCGGCTTTGAAACCACCACGCCCGCCACAGGCATGGCCATCCTGACCGCGCGGGCGCAGAGTCTGACCAATTTCAGCGTGTTCTGCAACCATGTGCTGACCCCGCCTGCGATGGAGCATGTGCTGGCGGCGCCCGGCATTGCGCTGGACGGGTTTCTGGGGCCGAGCCATGTTTCAACGGTGATCGGCGCGGGGGCCTATCGCCCGCTGGTGGCGCAATATGGGCGGCCGATGGTGATCGCCGGGTTTGAGCCTCTGGACGTGCTGCAATCGGTGCTGATGCTGGTCCGGCAGGTGAATGAGGGGCGGCGTGAGGTTGAGAACCAATATTCGCGCGTTGTGACCGAGGCAGGCAACACGCGGGCGAAGGAGGTGATCGAGGAGGTCTTTGCCCTGCGCGAGACATTCGAATGGCGCGGTTTGGGCAGCGTGCCGCGCAGCGCCCGCGCGATCCGGCCCGAATTGGCCGATTTCGATGCCGAGGCGCGTTTCGCCATCAGCGAGAAGCAGAGCCGCGAGGTCAAATCCTGCGAATGCCCCGCCATCCTGCGCGGGGTGAAACAGCCCAAGGACTGCAAATTGTTCGGCAAGGCCTGCACGCCCGAAACGCCGATGGGGGCCTGCATGGTCTCCTCGGAAGGCTCTTGCGCGGCCTATTACACCTATCGTCGCGCCGAAACGATGGCAGAGATGGAGGCCGCAGAATGAGCACCATCCTGCGCCCCGGCGCTGCCATCGAAATGGCCCATGGCGGGGGAGGCATGGCCACCACGCGCCTGATCCGCGAGATCTTCGCCCGCCATTTCGCCAACCCCATCCTTGATCAGGGCCATGACGCGGCCCGGCTCACCCTGCCGCATGGCCGGATGGTGATGAGCACCGACGCCCATGTCATCAGCCCGCTGGAATTTCCCGGCGGCGATATCGGATCGCTGGCCGTGCATGGCACGATCAACGATGTGGCCATGGGCGGCGCGGTGCCGGTGGCGCTCTCGGCGGCGTTCATTATCGAGGAGGGGCTGCCGCTTGAAACGCTCGACCGCATCGCGGCCAGCATGGGCGCGGCGGCGCGCAAGGCGGGCGTGCCCATCGTCACGGGCGACACCAAGGTGGTCGAGCGCGGGGCGGCCGATGGCCTGTTCATCACCACGACCGGCATCGGCATCATCCCCGAAGGCATTGAAATCGCGCCCGAACGTATTGCGCCGGACATGGCGATCCTGCTGTCGGGCACGCTGGGCGATCATGGCGTGGCGATCCTCAGCCAGCGGCAGGGCTTGGCCTTTGGCACCACCATCGAGAGCGACAGCGCGGCGTTGCATCGGATGGTGGGCGATATGCTGGCGGCGGTGCCCTCGATTGCCTGCCTGCGCGATCCCACGCGAGGCGGGCTTTCGGCCACGCTCAACGAACTGGCGGAGGCGGCGGGGGTGAGCATGGTGCTGAAAGAGGCGGCGATCCCTGTGCGGCCCGAAGTGGCAGGGGCGTGTGAATTGCTGGGCCTTGATCCCATCCATATCGCCAATGAGGGCAAGCTGATCTGCATCTGTCCGGAGGAACAGGCCGAGGCGGTGCTGGATATCATGCGCGCCCATCCCGAAGGGCGCGAGGCGGCGCGGATCGGCACGGTGGGGGCATCCATGCCCCCCGGCACGCCCGGATTGCTGCGGATGGAAACGCTGATTGGCGGGATGCGCGTGGTCGACTGGTTGGCGGGTGAGCAATTGCCCAGAATCTGCTAGAGGGCTGGTTTATGACGCAATCCGCCCTGCCAACCATCCTGATCGTCGATGACGAGATCCGCAGCCTTGAATCCCTGCGCCGCATTCTGGAGGATGAGTTCGAGATCCTGACGGCCTCCTCGACGCGCGAGGCCGAGGAGATGCTGTCCCAACATTGGGTGCAGGTGATCCTGTGCGACCAGCGCATGCCCGAGCGCAGCGGGGTGGAATTCCTGACGCTGGTCAAGGAGCGCTGGCCCGATGTGATCCGCATGATCATTTCGGGCTATGCCGATGCGCATGACATTATCGACGGGATCAATCAGGCGGGCATTTTCCAATATGTGACCAAGCCCTGGCATCCCGACCATCTGCTGCTGACGCTGCATTCGGCCTGCCGCCTGTTTCAGCTTCAGCGGGAAAACGAATTGCTGGCGGTTGAATTGCGCATGGCCCCCAAGGCCGCCAGCGCGGTGGTGGACAAGCGCAAGGCGCAGGTGCGCCGAGCCTATGATTTCAACGACGGCATCGTGCGCGCGGCGGGCAGCCCGATGGATGACGTTTGCGGCGCGCTGGCGCAGGTGGCGCCCTTTGACGTGCCGGTGCTGCTGATCGGCTCGTCGGGCACGGGCAAGGAACTGGCGGCGCGGGCTTTGCATTATGGCTCGCTGCGCTGGAACAAGGCGTTTGTGGTGGAAAATTGCGGCGCCTTGCCCGACGAATTGCTGGAAAGCGAATTGTTCGGCCATAAAAAGGGCGCCTTCACCGGGGCGATCGACGACCATATCGGCCTGTTCGAACGCGCCGACGGCGGCACGGTGTTCCTCGACGAAATCGGCGAGGTCAGCCCCGCCTTTCAGGTCAAATTGCTGCGCGTTTTGCAGGAAGGCGAGATCCGCCCGCTGGGCCATGGGCGCACGCGCAAGGTGGATGTGCGCATTATCGCGGCCACCAACCGCGATCTTGAACAGGAAATGCGCGAGGGTCGGTTCCGCGCCGATCTGTTCTATCGCCTTGCGGGCATGATCGTGCGCCTGCCCGATCTGAAGGACCGCCCCGGCGATCTGCCCGTGCTGGTGCAGACCCTGCTGGACCGCGCGATGGGCAGCATGGGCAAGCGGGTGCAGGGCGTTTCCGACGAGGCGATGGCGCGCCTGTCGGCCTATGGCTGGCCGGGCAATGTGCGCGAGCTTCAGAATGAGATCCAGCGCATGCTGGTGCGCGGGGTGGAGGGGCGCTGGCTGGGGGTGGATGTGCTTTCGCCCCATATTGCCGCGCCCGCGCGCCCTTTGGCCGAGGAGCCGGTTGAGACCATGGCCGGTCTGGGCGACCTGACGGGGGATCTCAAGGAACGCGTCTGCGCGATGGAGGCGCGGATCATCCGCGAAACGCTGATCCGCCACCGTTGGAACAAATCGCAGGCGGCGCGTGAACTGGGCCTCTCGCGCGTGGGGCTGCGGGCGAAACTTGAACGTTATGGGCTGGAGAATGTCCACCCGCTGCGTGGGGCTGTCGGCCGATGATGGCGCCGGGCGGCTTTGACAGGTTTGGCGGCGACAGGTTCGATGGCCGGTTCGATCCGTCCCATGTCGATTGTCCGCATGATCCGGTGCAGGAATTTGCAGCTCTTGCCGATCTTGGCATGAATGGCGAGGATATGTGGATCGATGTCATCCGCAAGATGGATGATGTCTATGCCGATCTCGTCGCCAGCCAGACCGCGCTGGAGGAGCGCAATGTCGCGCTTGAACGCACATTGGCCGAACTGGACGCGGCCCATCGCAAATTGCGCCAGACCCAGCAGCAATTGCTGACCAGCGAGAAGATGGCGGCGCTGGGCCGCCTGGTGGCGGGCGTGGCGCATGAGCTGAACAATCCGATCAGTTTCGTGTTCGGCAATATGTATGCCCTGAAACGCTATGGCGGGGCGATCACGCAATATCTGGCCGCGATTGACGCCGGGCGGGGCGGGGCCGAACTGGCCGCCCTGCGCGAAAAGCTGAAAATCGACCGCGTGCTCTCCGACATCGGCCCCTTGGTCGATGGCACGCTGGAAGGGGCCGAGCGGGTGCGGGACATCGTGCAGGACCTGCGCCGCTTCTCCGCCAGCCAGCGCGAGCCGCTGGAAAGTTTCAACCTTGTCCGACTGGTGCATACAGCGGCCGATTGGGTGCTGAAGGCGCTGCGCGATCCGCCCGAACTGGACTGCGATCTGCCCGAAAGGATGGAGATTTCCAGCCGCAAGGGACAGTTGCACCAGATCCTCGTCAATCTGGTCCAGAACGCCGCCGATGCGTTGCGCGACCGCGAGGGCGGTGTGATCCATATTTCCGCCGCGCAGGAGGGCGACACCATCGCGCTGTCCGTGGCCGACAATGGGCCGGGTGTGGCGCGCGATCATCAGGACAAGATCTTCGAACCCTTCTTCACCACCAAGCCGATCGGCGCGGGCACGGGGCTGGGCCTCTATGTTTCCTATACGATGGCGGGCAAATTGGGCGGATCGCTCGACTATGCCGATGCGCCCGGCGGCGGGGCGGTGTTCACCCTGCGCCTGCCGCTGGCGGGGCCGGAAGGGGGCGAGGAATGACCTATCCCGCCGGAACGCCTACGCGTCCGCTGCGCCTGATCTGGCTGCAATCGGGGGGCTGCGGGGGTTGCACGCTCTCCCTGCTGGGCCAGCAGGAGCCTGATCTCGTCACCGCCCTGCGCGCCGCCCATGTCGAGGTCCTGTGGCACCCCTCGCTCTCCGAGGCGACCGGGGCGGAGGCGCGCGCGATCCTTGACGCCGCTGCCGATGGGACGCAGCCGGTCGATATTCTCTGCCTCGAGGGATCGGTCATCCACGGCCCGAACGGCACCGGCGGCTTTCACCTGATGGCGGGCACCGGGCGGCCGATGCGTGACATGATCGGCGCGATTGCCGCCCATGCGACCCATATTATCGCGGTCGGCTCCTGCGCGGCCTTTGGCGGCATCACGGCCGGGGGCGGCAATGCGGTGGAGGCGGGCGGGCTTGCCTATAACGGCACGCGGGCCGGCGGCTTGCTGGGCGCAGGGTTTCGCGCGCGGGGCGGATTGCCGGTTATCAACATTGCCGGTTGCCCGATCCATCCGGGATGGTTTGTCGACACGATCCTGCAACTGGCGGGCGGCACCCTGTCCGCCGCCGACCTCGACGAATGGGAGCGCCCGCTGGCCTATACATCGCAACTGGTCCACCACGGCTGCGCCCGCAACGAATATTATGAATTCAAGGCCAGCGCCGAGGAACTGGGCGACCTTGGCTGCATGATGGAAAACCTCGGCTGCAAGGGCACGCAGGCGCGGGCCGATTGCAACACGCGGGCCTGGAACGGGTCGGGTTCGTGTCTGACGGGGGGATACCCCTGCATCAACTGCACGGCGCCGGGTTTTGAAGAGCCGGGCCACAGTTTTTCCGCCACGCCCAAGATCAGCGGCATCCCCATCGGTCTGCCCACCGATATGCCCAAGGCGTGGTTCGTCGCGCTGGCCAGCCTGTCCAAGGCCGCAACGCCGCGCCGGTTGAAGGAAAATGCCGCAAGGCCCACCCCCGCCATCCTGCCGCGCGACCGGCGCAAGGAGGGCGCATGAGCGAGAAACCATCGCGCCTGATCCTTGGCCCGTTCAACCGGGTGGAAGGCGATCTTGAGGTGCGGCTCGACATCGCGGGCGATCATGTCGAGGGCGCGCGCGTCACCTCGCCGCTCTATCGCGGGTTTGAGGCGATGCTGGTGGGCCGGCCTGCGGCCGACGCGCTGACCTATGCGCCGCGCATCTGCGGCATCTGTTCGGTCTCGCAAAGCGTGGCGGCGGCCCGCGCGCTGGCCGGGGTGCGCCCCGCCGGGCTGGAGCGGCGCCTGCCCCCCGCCAATGGCCAACATGCGATCAATCTGGTCCATGCGGTGGAAAATATCGCGGACCATATCACCCATTTCTATCTGTTCTTCATGCCCGATTTTGCCCGTGCCACCTATGCGGGCGAGCCGTGGCACGAGGCGGCGGCGGGCCGTTTTACCGCCCTGAAAGGCAGCGCGGCAACCCAGATTCTGCCTGCGCGTGCTGGCCTGATGAACATGATGGGCGTGCTGGCGGGCAAATGGCCGCATACGCTCTCTATCCAGCCGGGCGGATCGACGCGGGCCATCACACGGGCCGAACAGGCGCGGCTGCGGCTGATGCTGGCGGGTTTTCGCAGCTTTTGCGAAAATACCCTGTTTGCCGCGCCGCTGGAGGCCGTGGCCGCGATTTCCAGCCGCGAAGCGCTTTACGATTGGGCGCAGGGGCGCGGGGGCGATTTTGCCCATTTCCTGAAGATCGCGCAAAGGCTCGATCTGGCCCGATCCGGGGTGACGCGCCTGCGCCATATCGCGTTCGGCGCCTATGCGGGCGGAGATGGGCCGCTGTTTCCGCGCGGGATGTTTGATGCCGGGATCGGGGCTGCGGGGCCTTTGCCCATCGGCGCGATCACCGAGGATGTGTCCCACGCATGGTATGCAGGCGAGGGCGGCGCCCCGCGCCATGCCGCCCCCACGCCGGACATGAGCAACCCGGATGCCTACAGCTGGTGCAAGGCCCCGCGCCTTGGCGGAAATGTGGCCGAGGTGGGCGCCTTGTCGCGGCAATTGGTGGCGGGCCATCCGCTGCTGCGCGATTATGTGGCGCGCGACGGGGCCAGCGTCGAGGCCCGCGTGGTGGCGCGCGTCATCGAGGTGGCGCTGGTGGTGATGGCGATGGAGCACTGGATCGCCGCCATCGACCCTGCCGCGCCCTTTCAGGACACGCGCCCGCGTCTCGACACCGGCGATGCCATGGGCCTGACCGAGGCGGCGCGGGGGAGCCTTGGCCACTGGCTGCGGCTGGATGGCGGGCGGATCAGCCATTATCAGATCATTGCGCCCACCACATGGAACTTCTCGCCCCGCGATGCGCAAGGGGTGCCGGGGCCATTGGAACAGGCGCTGGTCGGCGCGCCGATCCGCGCGGGTGAAACCGAGCCGGTCTCGGTCCAGCATATCGTGCGCAGTTTCGATCCCTGCATGGTCTGCACGGTGCATTGATGTCGGCATGCGGGCGCAGCATCCGCGTGCGCGGCACGGTGCAGGGGGTGGGTTTCCGCCCCTTCGTCTGGTGTCTGGCGCAAGAACTTGGCCTGACGGGCGAAGTGTCGAACGATGGCGAGGGCGTGCGCATCGCGGCATGGGGCGATGATGCCGATCTTGACGAACTGGCGCGCCGCATTCGGGACGAGGCGCCGCCCTTGGCCCGCGTGGCGGGCATCGAGGTATGCGATGCGCCGGTTGGTCAAGGCTGGGGCGCGTTCCGCATTGTCGAAAGCGGGCAGGGCGCCACCACCACCGCCATCCCGCCCGATGCGGCGACTTGCCCTGCCTGTCTGGCCGAAATCCGCGATTCCGCAGAGCGACGGCACGGCTATGCTTTCACCAATTGCACCCATTGCGGCCCGCGTCTGACCATCGCCCGCGCCATTCCGTGGGACCGGGCGCAGACCAGCATGGCCGATTTCCCCATGTGCGAAGCCTGCGCCGCGCAATATGGCGATCCGGCGGACCGGCGTTTCCATGCCCAGCCGATTGCCTGCCCCGTCTGCGGCCCGCGCCTGTGGATCGAGGGGGGCGAGGGAGAACCCATCGCGGCCGCCGCGCAATTGCTGCGCAGCGGGGCGATTGTGGCGATCAAGGGATTGGGCGGGTTTCATCTGGCCTGCGATGCCATGAATGCGCGGGCGGTGGCGGAATTGCGCCGCCGCAAGGCCCGCGATGCCAAGCCCTTTGCGGTGATGACCGCTCGGCCGGAGGACTTGTGCGAGGTCAGCGCCCCGGCACGCGCCTTGCTGGAAAGCGCGGCGGCGCCGATTGTCCTTTTGCCTCGCGTGGCCGATGTGCCTGATGCGCTGGCCCCGGATCAGGATCATCTGGGCGTGATGCTGCCCGCCACGCCTTTGCACCATTTGCTGATGGCCGAATTTGGCGGGCCTTTGGTGATGACCTCGGGCAATCGGTCCGACGAGCCGCAGGTGATCGGCAATGCGCAGGCGCGTGAGGCTCTGGCCGGGATTGCCGATGCCTTTGTGATGCATGACCGGACAATCGAAAACCGGCTGGATGACAGCGTTCTGGCCATGGACGAGGCGGGCGCGCCGATCCCCATCCGGCGGGCGAGGGGATATGCGCCCGCGCCCATCGCTCTGCCCTTTGATGGCCTGCCTCCGGTGCTGGCCTGCGGGGGGGAGCTGAAGGCGACCTTTGCCCTGATCCGTGGCGGCGAGGCGATGGTCGGCCCGCATATCGGTGATCTGGAGCAGGCGGCGGCGCTGGGGGATTATCGCGCGATGCTCGATCTCTATCGCCGCCTGTTCGATTTCACGCCCCGGATTGTCGCGGTCGATGCTCATGGCGGCTATCTTTCCACCCAGATGGGTGAGCGCATCGCGCAGGAAACGGGCGCGGCACTGGTTCGCGTGGCGCACCATCATGCGCATATGGCCGCCTGTATGGCCGACAATGGCATGGCTGATGGCGAGTATGTAGGCCTGTTGCTCGACGGGTTGGGGCTGGGGCCGGATGGCGCGCTGTGGGGCGGCGAAGTGCTGCGCGGCGGTTATCGCGGGGTCGAGCGTGTGGGCGGTTTCGCGCCGGTGCCGCTGATCGGCGGGGCGGCGGCGATGAAGGAGCCGTGGCGCAATCTGCTCGCCCATTTGCGCGCGGCATTCGGGGCCGATTGGCGCGCGGCGGCGGGGTCTTTATTACACCATCTGCCCGAGGAACCCAAGTTGCGCTTGGCCGAAAGCATGATCGACAGCGGCACGAATTGTCCGCCATGTTCATCGGCAGGTCGGTTGTTCGATGCGGCGGCGGCGGCGCTGGGCATCCACCCCTTGCGGATCAGCCATGAGGGGCAGGCGGCCATGGCGCTCGAAGCCTTGGCCCGGCCCTTTGACGAGGCGGCGTGGGATGTTGCGCCTGCTCTGGAATGGGGCGGATTGTGGCGGGCGCTGCTGGGCGATCTGGACGCAGGCGTTGCGCCGGGGCGGATTGCGGCGCGGTTTCATGCCACGCTGGCAAGGGCATTGGCGCATCACGCGGCTTTGGCCGGCGCGCCGGGCGGCCATGTCGTCCTGTCGGGCGGGGTGATGCAGAACCGGGTTTTGCTGGCCGCGCTGCGCCGGGAAATCCGCGCGCGGGGCATGGTGCCGGTGGCCCACAGACAGGTGCCGGCCAATGATGGCGGCCTGTCGCTGGGGCAGGGAATAATCGCCGCGTTAAGGGGGAGTGGAGAATGAGGCTCGACGAACATCCGCTGCGGCGGCAGGTGGTGGGCGAGATGCATCTGCGTCGCTGGCCCGCGATCCATGCGCCGACGCGGATCCTTCAGGTGTTGCGCCTGGTCTCGCCCGAGGAGCGGGCGGGGCAAAGGGCGATGCTGGAAAATCTGCCCATCGGCGGGCGGCTGAATCAATCGGACAATCCGCGCCATGCCGAGGGCGAGCTTGGCCCCGGTATTTCCTTTGTCTGGGAACAGCACAGCGAGGCCTGCGGCATCACCCTGTTCATGCACGAACCCCATGCCGACCCAGCGCAGGCGCTGGCATGGATCGAGCGTTTTCCCGGACAGGCCATCCGCGCCACGCGCATCCATGTGGTTGAAAATCAGGCGCAGGCGCGCGACCTCTTGCCGCAGATGGGCTTTGTCGGGTCCGATCTTGTGTCCTGCATGATCGGCGTGTCGGGCGTGCGGCTGTGGTCGGATTTCCGCATCGGGGCCGAGGGGCTGGGCATTGCGCTGGTTTCGGCCAATGGCGCGGCGCCCGCCGACCTGGCGCGCCTGTTGCAGCGGTTTCAGGAACTGGGCAATTACCGCAATCTGGCGCTGATGGGTCTGCCGATGGCGCAGGCCTATTGGCCCCGGCTGGACGCGGCCGAGGCGACCTTGCGCGAACTGGCCGCCGATGTGGCCAATCCTGATACGACCGATGATGCGTTGCTCGAACGGGTGTCGGTGCTCAGCCTCGATCTCATGTCGCTTTCCACCGAGACGCATTACCGGATGAGCGCCACCGCCGCCTATGCCCAATTGGTGGAGGAGCGATTGGCGGGCCTGATGCCGCGCGCCATTCCCGGCCATCCCAGCCTTGAGGATTTTACCCAGCGCCGCCTGCTGCCCGCGATCCGCACCACACAGGCCTATTCGCGGCGGCTGGAGGATTTGACGCAGCGGGCGGCGCATTTCACATCGCTGCTGCGCACCCGCGTCGAAACCCGCATCGAGAACCAGAACGGGCGCCTGCTGCGATCCATGGAGCGGTCATCCAGCCTGCAATTGCGGCTGCAGCAACTGGTCGAGGGCCTCTCGGTCGTCGCGCTCAGCTATTATGGCATCAGCCTGATCGGCTATATGCTCAAGGCCGCCGAGCATCGCTTTGAACATTTCCCGGCGGCCGAGATCATGGGCGTGATGGTGCCGCTGGTGGTGGTCGGCATGTGGATGGGGCTGCACCGGATGAAGGCGCGGGTATTGGGCGAACATTGATCGCCCAATACCCCACCCAAAACCCGGCGGCCCTTACTTGGGGCGATAGATCGCAAAGATCTTGGTCACGTCCTCGCGGCTTTCCCAACTGCACTGGGCGTTCTGTTCGACCATGAACAGGTCGCCCTTGCGGAACGTGCCCTCGCGGCCTTCCTCGTCGATGAAGGTCACGCTGCCGTCGAGCAGATACATTAGTTCGAAATGGCGATAGGGCATCGCGCGGCGGTGATAGGGGGTGGAATCCCAGACACCGACCATGAACTCGCCATCCGTCGAGAGGAACTGCGTGTGATTATGGCATTGCGGCGTGGGGCCGATCAGCAATTCGGCCAGAGGCGCGCCGGAGGGCACGCGCTGCGTCGTGGGGTCGATGGCGGTGACGCCTGCCGCTTCGCCCGCGCCGCCGGTATAGCGCATGGTGACGACGCGGGCGTTTTCGGCGGCCCAATCAAACGCTTGCGGGCCGGACAGGACGAGGCTTTCGCCCTTGGCCAAAGTGTGCGTTTGACCTGCGGCAGTGATCGTGGCCACACCCTCGGCCACGATCAGCATTGTGTCGCCGGTTTGCGTCTGCGCGCTGCCGCTTCCCGCAAGCAGGCAGGCGTGCATTTCCACCGGCCCGCCGCGCAGGGGCAGCAAGGCGGCATCTGCGCCAAACGGGTCCGCGCCCGGTGTGGCGGTTTGGGCAAAGGCGTCAAGGTCGATAAAGGAGGGGCATGTGGTCCGGTTCATGGCAATCACTCCTGCGGGGCCAGCCAGTGCCGGGCCAGCGCGAGATGGAGACGCAGGCCGGTTTCCAGCACGGCGTCGTTGAAGTCATAATGCGGATTGTGCAGCGGGGCGGGGCTTTCCCCCACGCCTTGCCCCAGCCAGATATAGGCGCCGGGGCGGACCTGCAGCATGAAGGAGAAGTCCTCGGACGTGGCGGCGGGTTCGGGCGCGCGGTGGGCCGTGCCGACGATGGCCGCGATGGTCAGCGCATCCTCGGCCGCGTCCGGGTCATTGATGGTGGCGGGATAGTAGCGGTCATAGTCCAGTTCGGCGCTGACCTCGAAACCGGCCTCGATCCCGGCGATGATCTGGCGCATCCGCTCTTCGATCCGGTCCTGAACGGCGGGGTCGAATGTGCGCACTGTGCCCGCCACCATCGCCTCGCCGGGGATGACATTATGCGCGTGGCCGCCGTGGATCTGCGTCACGGACAGGACGGCATTGGCGCTGGCCGGCGCGTTGCGGGCGATGATCGTGTTCAATTGCTGCACCAGCGATGCGGCGGCCAGCAGCGTGTCATTGGTGTCATGCGGGACGGCCGCATGCCCGCCACGCCCGCGCAAGGTGATGTGGAACTTGTCCGCCGCGCCCATGATCGCGCCCGCGCGCGTGGCAATCGTTCCGGCGGGCAGGGCGGGCCAGTTATGCAGCGCATAGACCCGGTCGCAGGGGAAGCGCTCGAACAGGCCATCCTCGATCATCGCGCGCGCGCCGCCTTGCCCTTCCTCGGCAGGCTGGAAGATGAAATGGACCGTGCCGTCGATGCCCGAAGGATCGGCGGCCAACGCCTGGGCCGCGCCCAGCAGCATCGCCATATGCCCGTCATGGCCGCAGCCGTGAAAGCATCCCTCATGGCGGCTCGCATAGGGCAGGCCGGTTTTTTCATCGATAGGCAGCGCGTCCATATCGGCGCGCAGGCCCACGGTGCGTGAACTCGATCCATGGCGCAGAACGCCCACCACGCCGGTGCCGCCGATGCCCTCATGCACCTCCAGACCCGCCGCGCGCAGCGCATCGGCAATCACCCGCGCGGTGCGATGTTCGGCAAAGCCCAGTTCCGGGTGGGCATGGATATCATGGCGCAGCGCCACCAATGGCGCCAGCAGCGCAGCTATGTCCGTCATGGTCTGAAGGCCCTTAAACCGAATTGCCGAACAGGCTCTGGATCGGGAAGTGATGTTTGATGAAGGGCGATTTGATCACGACATAGGAGAAATATTTCTCGATCCCGTAATCGCTTTCCAGCATCCCTTCGATGATCGACTGGTAATGCGACACGCCGCGCGTGACGAATTTGAGCAGATAGTCATAGCCGCCCGAAACCAGATGGCATTCGACGATCTCGTCCAGTTTCACGATCCGGCTTTCAAAGCGCGAAAAGTCGCCGCGCCGGTGTTCCGAGAGCGTGACCTCGGTGAAAACCGTCAGAAATTCGCCCAGCTTCCCAAGGTTGAGATGGGCCCCATAGCCGGTGATATAGCCCGCCTGCTCCAGCCTTTTTACCCGCGTCAGGCAAGGGCTGGGCGAGAGGCCCACCGCATCGGCCAGTTCTACATTGGTGACGCGCCCGGCCTGTTGCAGCTTGGCAAGGATCTTGAGATCGATGCGGTCGAGTTTGGGGCCGGGCATCATGGGGCGTTTTCCTCTTATTGGCCGATTGCGGAGCGAATATCGGCCTGATCCAGCAATTGGTCGAGCGTCAATTGCACACGGTCGAAAATGATGTCCATTTCCTCGGGCGTGCAGGTCAGCGCCGGGGCAAAGCCGATGACCGCATTGGCAAAACAGCGCACGATCACGCCATTGTCCCAGGTCATCTGCGAGAGGCGATCGCCCAGCGCCAGATCGGCGGCAAAAGGCGCCTTGGTGTCCTTGTCGGCCACCAGTTCGATCGCGCCCAGCAGCCCGCGATAGCGCACATCGCCCACCAGAGGATGGCTGCGGATCGCCTCCATGCGCGCGGCGAAACGTTCGCCCACCATCACGCCATTGGCCAGCACGCCGCCCTCGCGATAGAGGCGCAGCACTTCCAGCCCCACGGCGGCGGCCACCGGATGGCCCGAATAGGTGCCGCCATGGCCCACCGGCAGCGGGCTGGCGTCGGCAATCGCCTGATAGATATGGTCGGCCATGAACAGCGCGCCCATCGGGGCATAACCGGCGGTCAGGCCCTTGGCGGTAGTCATGAAATCGGGGGTCACCCCCTCAGCCTCGCAGGCGAACAAAGGCCCGGTGCGCCCAAAGCCGGTGATGACCTCATCCACCAGCAGCAGGATGCCAAGCCGGTCGCAGGCTTCGCGGATGGCTTTGAGCCAGCCCACCGGCGGCACGATCACACCGCCGCTGCCCTGAATGGGTTCGCAGCAGAAGGCAGCAACCTTGTCAGCGCCGATTTCGGCCACCTTTGCCTCCAGCGCCTCAATGGTGCTGGCGATCACGGCGGCATCGTCATGGCCATTGGGGTGGCGATAGGGATAGGGCGAGGCGATATGGTGCTGCCATTTATAGGGCAGATCGAAACCGCGATGGAAATTGGCCAGCGCCGTCAGGCCGGCCCCGGTGGCCGAGGAGCCGTGATAGCCCCATTCCAGCGCGATGAACTCTTTCTTGTCCGGTTTGCCGATGGCGTTGAAATAGTGGACGATATAGCGCACCGCGCTGTCCACCGAGTCCGAACCGCCTTGGGTGAAATAGACGTGGTTGAGGCCTTCGGGCGTCAGCGCGGTCAATTCTGCCGCCAAACGGATCGTCGGCTCGCTGGCAAAGTGGAAATAGCCCGTGGCATAAGGCAGGCGGCGCATCTGATCGGCGGCGGCCTCGACAATGCTGTCCTGTCCATAGCCGACATTGACGCACCACAGACCGGCAAAGCCGTCGATGACGCGCTTGCCTTCTATATCGGTCAGCCACATGCCGTCCCCGCTGGCCAAAACGCGCGCGCCATGCGCCTCGTGGCCACGGAAAGAGGCCACCGGGTGGATCAGGTGATCGCGGTCAAGGTCGATCAGCGAGCGATTGGTCAGGGTTTCGGTCATGAGGCAAACCTATGCTAGCGGTTCAGGCGTGTTGCGCCAAACAGGGGCAGGGGTGCGGCATTTTATGCCGTGGTTCAGCCTATGGCTGCGGAAATCGCCTTGCCGCATTCCACGGTGTTGGCGCTTCCCTTCAGATCGCCGGTGCGGCCCGTGGGGGTGGAGAGCACATCCTCGATGGCGCGCATGATGCCCGCCGCCGCTTCTGCCTCGCCCAGATGTTCGAGCATCATCGCGGCCGACCAGATCTGGCCCACCGGATTGGCAATGCCCTTGCCCGCAATGTCGGGGGCCGAACCATGGACGGGCTCGAACAGGCTGGGGTGTTCGCCGGTGGGGTTGATATTACCGCTGGGCGCGATGCCGATCGTGCCGGTGCAGGCCGGGCCAAGATCGGAGAGGATATCGCCGAACAGGTTCGAGGCCACCACAACGTCGAAACGCTGGGGGTTCATCACGAATTGCGCGGTCAGGATGTCGATGTGATATTTGTCATGGGCGACATCGGGATATTCCTCGCCGATGGCCTCCACGCGCTTGTCCCAGAAGGGCATGGTGATGGCGATGCCGTTCGATTTGGTGGCGCTGGTCAGGTGTTTGCGCTCGCGCTTCTGCGCCAGGTCGAAGGCAAAGCGCAGCACGCGGTCAATGCCCTGGCGCGTCATCACGGTTTCCTGAATGACGATCTCGCGCTCGGTTCCGGCAAACATATGGCCGCCGACGCTGGAATATTCGCCCTCGGTGTTTTCGCGCACGACCCAGAAGTCGATGTCGCCCGGTTCACGCCCGGCCAGCGGACAGGGCACGCCCGGCATCAGACGCACCGGGCGCAGATTGACGAACTGGTCATATTCGCGGCGGAATTGCAGCAGGCTCTGCCACAGCGAAATGTGATCAGGCACCGTTTCGGGCCAGCCCACCGCGCCAAAGAAGATCGCATCGGGGCGGCCGATTTGCTCCTTCCAGTCCTCGGGCATCATGCGGCCATGCCGGGCATAGTAATCGCAATCGGCGAAATCATGCACTTGCAGGTCCAGCCCGAAACCGTAACGGCTCGATGCCTTTTCCAGCGCGCGCAGGCCCTCGGGCATGACTTCCTTGCCAATGCCGTCCCCGGCGATGACGGCGATCTTGTAATTGCGCATGGGTCTTATGCCCCCAATTCCAGCCCGCCGATGTGGAAGGCCTTGGTTTCCAGATATTCCTCGATGCCCTGCTGTCCGCCTTCGCGGCCAAGGCCCGATTGCTTGACGCCGCCAAAGGGCGCCATTTCCATCGCGATCCCGCCGGTGTTCAGCGCGATCATCCCGGCCTCCAGCGCCTCGGCCACACGGAACGAGCGCGACAGGTCGCGGGTGTAGAAATAGGCGGCAAGGCCATAGGGCGTGTCATTGGCCATCTCGATCGCCTGCCGTTCGCTGGTAAAGCGGAACAGCGGGGCCAGCGGGCCGAAGGTTTCTTCCGAGGCCAGACGCATGTCAGGGTTCGCATCCCCGATGATGACCGGGCGGACAAAGCGATCATCACTGCGGCCCTTGCCCTGGCCAAGGATCTTGCCGCCCTTGCCCAGCGCGTCTTCCAGATGGGCCGAGACCTTTTGCACGGCGGCGGCATTGATCAGCGGGCCGACCGTCGAGTCCGGCTCCATCCCCGGCGCGGCATTCAACCCGGCGACCGCGGCGGCCAGCTTTTCGGCAAAGGCGTCATAGATTTCGTCGGCCACCAACAGGCGGTTGGCGCAGACGCAGGTCTGCCCGGCATTGCGGAACTTGCTGGCCATCGCCGCCTTCACCGCCAGATCAAGATCCGCATCGGCAAAGACGATCAGCGGCGCATTGCCGCCCAATTCCATGCTGGTCCGCTTGACGGTCTTGGCGCATTGTTCAAGCAGCAGCGCGCCCACGCGCGTCGATCCGGTAAAGGACAGCTTGCGCACCAGCGGGCTGGCCGTGATGGCCGCGCCAATCGCGGTGGGCAGGCCGGTGACGATGTTGATGACGCCCGCCGGAAAACCTGCGCGGATCGCCAGTTCGCCCAGCGCCAGCGCTGTGAAGGGCGTCATTTCCGAAGGCTTGATCACCACCGGGCAACCGGCGGCCAGCGCGGGCGCGCATTTGCGGGTGATCATCGCGGCGGGGAAATTCCACGGCGTGATCGCCGCCGAAACACCCACCGGCTCGGTCAGCACGATGATGCGGCGGTCGCGCTCGGGCGAGACGACATTGCGCCCGCCCGTGCGGCGCCCTTCCTCGGCAAACCATTTGATGAAGCTGGCGGCATAGCGGATCTCGCCCTGCGCTTCGGCCAGCGGCTTGCCCTGTTCGGCGGTCATAATCCGCGCCAGATCGTCCAGATTGGCCAGCACCAGCGCATGCCATGCCTCAAGCAGAGCGCAGCGTTCGCCCGCCGTGCGCGCGCGCCACGCGGGCCATGCGGCGCTGGCGGCGGCAATGGCCTCCTGCGTGTCATCGCCTGTGCAATCGGGCACCGCGCCCAGCACCGCACCATTGGCCGGGTCCTTCACCGCCAACGCATCGCGCGAGGAGGCGCCAAGCCATTGTCCGCCGATCAGCGCGGCCTGCTTCAAAAGGGTCGAATCGGAAAGTTGCATGGTTTACCCCAGTGCTTGGGTGGTGAGAGCAAAGAGCGTGGCATCGCCCGTGGTTTTCGGCAGAGGCCCGCGCGCCATCATGCGGACCGTATCGACGCGGGGCAGACCAAGGCCTTCCAGCCATGGCGAAAGTCCGCTTTCCCCGGTCACGTCGAGGCGGGTGAAATTGCCCGCATTCTGGGCCAGCCAGTGCAGGATCAACGCCTTGGCGCCATCGGCATCGGGCGCCACCACAGGCGCCACCGACCATCCCCGGCCAAACCGGCGCAGCAGGGCAAAGCCGACGGGAATATCGTCATGGGTCAGAACCACCGTGCTGTCCTGCGCGGTCAGGGCGCGCATCATCGCATGGCGGTCGGTGCCGGTGGCCTTGCTGTACAATTCGCCCGGCGTCTGTTCGGACGAGCCGAGCGGACGGATGCGTTCGCCGCTGCGCAGCGCGGCCAGCGGGGCCAGCGGGATCGTGCCCTGATGCTGGTGCAGCGTGCCGATATCGACAAAGCCCAGCTTTTCGTAAAGCGGCGCGCCCTCGACCGTGGCCTGAAGCAGCACGGTCCGGTTGCCCAGATGGTCGAGCATCGCCTGCATCAGCTGGCGGCCATAGCCTTTGCCCTGATGCGCATCATCGACGATCACCATGCCCAGCGTCGCGGCATGGTCGCCATAGGGAAAGCCGCAGATGGTGCCGATCACCTCTCCGTCCACCTCGGCCACGATGCCATGGCCCAGCGTCAGGAACAGCGCCCAGTCCTCTTCACGATGCGGCCAGGAGAGCGCACGCGACATCTCGACCGCGCGCTCGACATCCTCATGCCGCATCGCCCGAAACTTTACGTCGCTGGTCACCAGCTCGCCCATCGCCGCACTCCTTTCCTTTGCCCCGCCAACCGTATTGGTGTGTCGGCGCATCCAAACGAGGGGGTGATGCGCCAGTCCTGATAATGGGTTAGCCCCGCGCGAATGGAATAGGCTGCCGCCTTATGCACAAGATCAGAAGATTATGGCGTTGAGCACCCCGCTTTGCCCAGTCGATTCTGCCGCACCGCAATAGTCTTGCCCCCAGAACCCCCAAAGAACCACTGCGGAGCCATGCCCGATGACAATTGCCTTCAACCCCGATTCCATCAGGCCCGATCTGGCGGCCAATTTCATCGGTGGGCGCAAAATTCTGGGCGCCGGCGCGGTGTTCGATGTGTTGCGGCCCTCTGACGGCGCCTTGCTGGCCCCGCTGCATTGCGCGGCCATGGACCAGATGAGCCAAGCGGCAGAAGATGCCGCCGCCGCGCAGAAAAGCAGCGGATGGGGCCGGATGGACCCGCGCGCCCGCGCCCGTATCCTGCATCGCTGGGCCGATGCGATTGACGCCGACCGCGCGGTTCTGGCCCCGCTCGAGGCGGTGGGCTCGACGCGCACCTTGGCCGAGATTTTGGCTTGGGATCTGCCCTATACCGCCGAATGCATCCGCTTTTTCGCCGAATTTGCCGATAAGCATGGCGGCGAGGTAGGCGCGACAGCCGATGACCGTTTTGGTTTCACCGCCAATGAACCCTATGGCGTGGTGGGCGCGATTGCGCCGTGGAACCTGCCGCTGGTGATGGCGGCGTGGAAACTGGGCCCGGCGCTGGCGGCGGGCAATGCGGTGGTGCTCAAGCCTTCCGAACTGACGCCCTTCTCGGTGGTGCGTCTGGCCGAACTGGCTGTGCAGGCGGGGGTGCCTGCGGGCATCTTCAACGTGGTGCAGGGCATGGGCCATGACATTGGCGACGGCCTTGTCCGCGCAGAGCAGGTGAGCAAGGTCAGCTTTACCGGATCGACCGCCACGGGCCGTGCGATCATGAGCGCCTGTGCGGCCACCGGGCCGAAACCCTGCACGCTCGAACTGGGCGGCAAAAGTCCGCAGATCATCTTTGCCGACGCGGATATGGACAAGGCCTGCGCGATTGTCGCCCGCGCGATCACCTTGAACGCCGGTCAGGTCTGCGTCGCCGGATCGCGCCTGCTGGTGGAGGCCGGCGTGGCCGATGAAGTGACCGAGCGCATCGCCGCCCTGTTCCGCGCCCACCGGTTGGGCGAAACATGGGCCGATGGCACAACCATGGGGCCGATCGTTTCGGAAAAGCAATTGGCCGGGATCGACGCCATCGTCCAAACCGCCCGCGCCGAGGGCGGCGAGGCGATCACGGGCGGCGCGCGGATCGAACGGGCCGGAACTTTCTATGCCCCCACGCTGATTGCGGGGCTTTCCGCCGACGCCACTGCGGTGCAGAGCGAGATCTTCGGCCCGGTGCTGACGGTGCAGAGCTTTGCCGATGAGGAGGAGGCCTATGCTCTGGCCAATGGCACGCGCTATGGTCTGGCCGCTGGCGTGCATACGCAAAACCTGAGCCGTGCGATCCGCGCCACCCGCGCGCTGGAGGCGGGCACGGTCTGGGTCAACCGCTATGGCCGTTCGGATGATTTCATCCTGCCCACCGGCGGCTTCAAGCAATCGGGGCTGGGCAAGGATCTGGGGCGCGAGGCCTATCTGGCCAGTTGCAAGAGCAAGACGGTGCTGATCGGGCTGTAACGAAAAGGGGGCAAAGGTTTGATGCCTTTGCCCCCCAACGCTTATTTGGCAAACCGCGTCACGCTGTAATGCTCCAGCGGAATATCGGTCGCGCCCGTGGCGATCAATTCGGCCATGGTTTCGCCCACGCCCGGCCCGATCTGAAACCCGCTGCCTGAAAAGCCGAAAGCGTGGAACAGGCCCGAAACCTTCGCGCTTGGCCCCATGATCGGCAGGGCGTCATCGGTATAGCCCTCGATCCCGCTCCATACGCGGATCACCTGCAGATTGGCCAGAGCGGGGGCCAGGCGGCGCAGATGTTCAAACTGCGTCATCGTATTTTGCGGCAGGACATAGGAGCGGTAATCATCCGGATAGGATTGCGCCCGGCATGATCCGCCCAGCACGATATTGCCCCGCGCCACCTGGCGGAAATAGACGGTTTCGACTTCCTCGGGCGTCATCACGCCCACGGCGGGCGCGATGGCATAGGGCACCGGCTCGGTTACGCTCATGGTCGGCGCGCGCGGGGTGAGGGGGATTTCCTCGCCAAACCAGCCCGCGATCTTGCCCGCCCATGCGCCCGCCGTGATCAGCAGGATGGGCGCGGCAAACCGGCGGCCATCCTGCGCGGTCAGGCGAAAATCCTCGCCGATCTTTTCGGCATGGACAATCTTGGTGTCCTCGATGATCGAGGCCCCCAGCCGCGCCGCCGCCCGCGCAAAGGCAGGCGCGGCAAGGCGCGGGTTGGCATGGCCGTCCGTGGCCGAATAAGACCCGGCCAGCACATCCGGCCCCAGCCACGGGAATTTCTCGCGCAGGGCATTGGCCGACATCAATTCGAGGTCCAGCCCTTCCTCGCGGGCAAGGGCGGCATATTCCTCCATCTTGCCGACATTTTCCGGGCGCTCGCGGAAACATACGCGGATATGGCCGCTTTGCAGATATTCCACATCCGAGCCCAGCAATTGCGGGGAATCGCGCCAGATGCGGATCGCGCGATTGGCGAGGGGGAGCTGAAAGATCGGGCGGCCCTGACGGCGCACATTGCCGAAATTGGTGCCGCTGGCCTGCCGTCCCACCTTGTCGGTTTCCAGCACCGTCACCGACAGGCCGCGCTGGCGAAGGAAAAACGCCGCGCTGCATCCCATCAAACCGCCGCCGATGATGGCGACATCGCTCTGGTGGATCGGGGTCATAGGTCGTTCCGCTTCAGGCTGACGGGGATGGGTTTGACGGGGGCCTGCCCGCGCAGGCGGCCGGTCTTTTCCAGCGATACGGCGCGCGCCGCCGCGATGATTTCGGCGCTGGCATGGCCGCAATAGCGCCCCTGACAACGGCCCATGCCCACGCGGCTGAAGGCTTTCGCCCGGTTGGCCTCCTGCGCATGGGCGGAGTTAACACTGGCGCGCAAAGTGGCGGCGGTCACGGCCTCGCAGCGGCAGACGATGGCCTCGTCGGGGATGGCGGCGACCAGTTCATGCGGCCATGGGAAAGCCTGTGCCAAACCTTTGGCAAAACGCATGTAATTTGCCTTTTCGGCCAGCAGCCAGCGGCGGCGATCCGCATCCACCGACAGGCCCAGATCCGCCAGCGCCGCCATCGCGGCCAGTTCGCCCGTCACCTCGGCGCTGCGCGCGCCCAGCACGCGGGCGCCATCGCCGCCAAGGTAGAGCGCATGGCCCGCCCGCCCATCGGCATCGGTCTGGGGCAACCACTGGCGCGTGGCCGGATCAAAGGCGAAAGTCGCGCGGGCCAGATCGGCAATCTGCGCCTCGGGCTTGACATGCCAGCCCATCGCGACCGCATCGCCCGCGAAATGCTTGACCGCGCCCTTGTGGCGCACGGTCACGCCCGACACGCCGGTCTGCGGCTCGCCCTCGATTTCCACCGGCGTCACACCCGTCAGCACCGGCACGCCCGCGCGTTTCAGATCGCGCAGCAGCTTTACCCCCTGCCACAGCAGTTCGGGCATCGCGGCCAGTTTGGGCGCGGCCTTGACCCGCAGCCAGAAGGGCGAGGTGTCCAGCACGGCGGCCACCTCGGCCCCGGCCTTCACATATTGCGCGCCGGCCAGATAGAGCAGCGGCCCGGATCCCATGAAGATCACCCGGTGTCCGATCGCGCAGCCCTGCGCCTTCAAGGCAATCTGCGCCCCGCCCAGCGAATAGCATCCCGCCGCCTGCCAGCCTTTGATCGGCGCCACGCGGTCGCTGGCCCCGCTGCACACGATCAGCGCGTCATAAGGAATGGCCTGCGTCTCGCCCTCATGCGCGGCCCAGACATGGCCCTCCGACACATTCCAGACCAGCGTTTCGGGGCGATAGTCGATATGGGGCGCAAGGGCGGCGAAATCCTCATGGATCGCGCGGGCGCGGGCCGCCTCGGTGCCATAGAGCGCGTCATGATCGCGCTGGAAATTTTCGGGCGGGCGGCGATAGATCTGGCCCCCGGCGCGCGCGGCCTCGTCAATGACGATGGGGCGCAGCCCGGCGCGGACCACGGCGGCCGCTGCGCGCACCCCGGCGGGGCCTGCGCCGACGATGATTACTTGACGGTCGCCCATGTGGCCTCCGGCTGATGCGTCGAAATGTCCATGCCGTTTTCCACCGGCGTCGAACAGGCGCGCAGGCGCGCGCCCGATGCGGTCCAGACCCAGCAATCCTGACACGCGCCCATCAGGCAGAAGCCCGCGCGCCGGCCATCGCCGGGCTGAGGGGCGGCCAGTTCGCTTGCGGCAAACTCGCTGGTGCGCAGGGCATCGCCGTTGGTCAGTATCGCCACCATCAGCGTATCGCCCAAAAGAGCGGTAACGCCCACGCCGTCGATGGTGAGGCTCACCTCTGGCCGGTCGGTTTCGACAAGGCGGCGGAAACGGGCGGTCATGCTGGTTCCTTGAAGCTGGGGGAATGGTGACACAGCCAGCGCATGCCATCGCCCTCGCGCACAGGCGCGGGAACGGCATCGCACAGGCCCGGAACGGCATCGGCGCAGCGCGGCTGGAACGGGCAAAGCCCCTCGATCCGGAAACCGCGCAGGATCGGCGCGCGCGTGGTGTCCAGCCAGCGCGGGTCCATCGTGGGCAGGCTGGATTTGAGCAATTCGGTATAGGGATGATGGCGCGGCCCGTTGAACGCCGCGCGCGTGGCCAGTTCGACCGGCGTACCGCCATAGAGCACCAGCACCTTTTCACACAGGGCCGAGACGGCATGGATGTCATGGCTGATAAACACTGTGGCCAGCCCCAGATCGCGGCGCAGATCCTCGATTAGCGAAAGGATCGCGGCGCCCACCACCGTATCGAGCGCGGATGTCACCTCGTCGCAGAGCAATACTTTCGGTTCGGCCGCCAGCGCGCGGGCAAGGTTGACGCGCTGCTTCTGGCCGCCCGAAAGTTTCGTAACGGGCCGGTCGATCACCTCTGGCGGCAGGCGCGTCAGGTCGAGCAGTTCGGCCACCCGCCGATCCGCCGCGCTGCCTGTCAGCCCGTGGTAATGCTGCAAGGGGCGGGCAAGGATGCGCCGCACGCTATGCGCCGGATTGAGCGCGGTATCGGCGTTTTGAAACACCAGTTGCACGGTGCGGAACTGGTCGAGACTGCGATCCTCCAGCCGTGGCGGCAGGGCGCTGCCGTTCAGCAGAACCTTGCCCTGCGCGGCGGGCAGCAGCCCGGCGATCACACGGGCCAGCGTCGATTTGCCCGACCCGCTTTCGCCAATGATGCCCAGCGCGCCGCCCGCAGGCAGATCAAACGCCACATCGCGCAGCACCGGGATTTGCGGCATCCCATCGACCACGCGCCCATAGCCCGCCGTCAGCCCCCGCACCGAGAGCACCGGTGCAGCATCATCGCCCGCAGGCGCGGCAGGCACCGGATGGGGCGCATTGACCAGCACCTGCGTATAGGCATCGCGCGGCGCGGTCAGCACCTGCTCGGCCGGACCTTCCTCGACCAGCCGCCCTTTCAAAAGCACGGCGATGCGGTCGGCCATCTGGGCCACCACGGCAAGATCATGGCTGACATAGATCGCGGTGGCGCCCCGGCCATGGTTGCAATGGGCCAGCGCGGCCTTGAAGCATTTCAGCACCTCGACCTGGGTGGTCACGTCCAGCGCGGTGGTCGGCTCGTCAAGGATCACCAGTTCGGGATCGGTGATCAGCGCCATGGCGGCCATCAACCGCTGCAATTGCCCGCCCGACACCTGATGCGGATAGCGCTCGCCAATCGTTTCGGGCGAGGGCAGGGCCAGCGCGCGGAACAGGTCCACCGCCTTGGCCTCGGCCTCTTCGCGCGTCATGATGCGGTGGATCAGGGCCGGTTCGATCACCTGCGCCATGATCCGGCGCGAAGGGTTGAAGGCCGCCGCCGCGCTTTGGGCGATATAGGCGATATGGCGGCCCCGGATCGCGGAGAGCTCTTCCTCGCTCTTGCCCTCGATGACCATGCCGCCCACGCGGATCGTGCCGCCCGCGATGCGCCCGCCGTGGCGGCACCATCCCATCAGCGCCAGCGCGGTCGTGCTCTTGCCCGAACCGGATTCACCGATCAGCGCCAGCACTTGCCCACGCGGCACGGCAAAGGAAATGTCCGAGACAATCGGCACATCGCCCACGGCCACGGTCAGGCCGGAAACTTCGATATGAGGCGCGCTCATCGTTTGTCCTCGGGCTTGAGGGCGTCAATCAACAGGTTAGTCCCCACCGTCAGCACGGCAATCGCCAACGCGGGCGCAAGGATGGCGGGCGCGCCCTCGGTCAGGCCGGAGATATTTTCGCGCACCAGCGAGCCGAGATCGGCATAGGGCGGTTGAACCCCAAGGCCGAGAAACGACAGACCCGAAAGCAGCAACACCACGAACACAAAGCGCAGCCCCAGATCGGCCAGCAACGGGTGGACCATATTGGGCAGCACCTCGTGGAGGGCGATGGCGAATTTGCGCTCGCCCCGCGCGCGGGCCGCCGCCACGAAATCCAGCGCGGCAAGGTTCATCGCCAGCGCGCGCGCGATGCGGAAATTGCCCGGCACATAGGTCAGCGCGCAGATCAGCAGCAGGAGCGGCAAGGATGAGCCGCAGGCCGCCACCAGCACCAGCGCGAGGATCTTGGACGGAATCGAGATCAGCGTGTCCATCGCGCGTGAGATGACCTCATCGACCATCCCGCCCGACAGCGTGGCCCAGAGCGCCAGCGAAGTCCCGCAGCAGGCCGCGATCAGCGCCGCGCCCAGCCCCAGAAACACCGTATAGCGCGCGCCGAAGAGCAGGCGTGAAAACACGTCGCGGCCCAGATAGTCGCTGCCCAGCCAGAAGCGCGCGGACAGGCCGGAAAACACGTCCTGATCGACAAAGGCGCCCACCGGATGGGGCGCGACCCACGGCCCCGCCACCGCCAGCACCAGCCAGAAGCCGACGAAACCGGCGGCAATGCGCGTGGCCAGAGGGGCCTGGGTCAAAAGCGAGATCGAGCGTTTCATTGCGCACGCAGCCTTGGGTTGGCCAGCAGCGCGACCATGTCGGCCACCAGCATCAAGAGAAGATAGGCCGAGCAGAAAATCATCGCGCAGGCCTGAAGCAAGGGCATGTCACGGCTGGTCACGGCATTGACCATCAGGCTGGCCAGCCCCGGAAAGTTGAAGATCGTTTCGACAATGATCGCCCCGCCCATCAGATAGGAAAGCGAAAGCGCCATCGCGTTCACGATCGGCCCCAGACAGTTGGGCAGCACATGGCCCAGCACCACGCGCGAGAGCGAGGCGCCCTTCAAACGCGCCATTTCAACATAGGGCCGGTCAAGCTGGTCGGCGATGGCCGCGCGCGTCATGCGCGCCATCTGCGCCACCACCACCACCGTCAGCGACAGGATCGGCAGCGCGCAGGAGCGCAGCGTATCGCTCCACGAAGCCTCGGCCGACACCATCGCAATCGAGGGCAGCCACATCAGCTTGACCGAAAAGATCAGCACGCCCACCGTTGCCACCAGAAATTCGGGCAGCGCCACCATCGAGAGCGAGGCAAGATTGATCGCCCGGTCGATCCATGTACCGCGCCGGATCGCCGCCGCAATGCCCATCACCAGCGCCAGAGGCACAGCCAGCACCGCCGTCATGCCCGCCAGCATCAGCGTATTGGGCAGGCGTTCGGCGATGATCGCGCGCACCGGCATCCCGGCCACCAGAGATTGGCCCGCATCGCCATGCATCATGCCCGACAGCCAGCGCGCGTAACGCACCGGGGCGGGCTGGTCCAGGCCCATTTCGTGGCGCAGCGCGGCGACCTGTTCGGGCGTGGCGGACTGGCCAAGAGCCTCCTGCGCGGCGTCGCCCGGCAGCAGGCCCGCAATGGCAAAGATCACCATCGAGACCAGCAGCAGCGTAAGCAGAGCCGATCCCGCCCGCCGCCCCAGCAAGGGCCACAGGCTGGCTTTGGCCGCCCCGTTTCCGGTTTTTGGCCCGCTCATGCCGCCCACCATACGTGTTCGGCAAATTGATAGCCCATCAATCCCCCCATCGGCAGCGGGTTCAGCCCCTGCAACCGCCGGTCATGCCCGTCGATCAGGTTGATGAAGACCGGAATGATCGAGCCGCACCGGTCATGGACGATCTGCTGCATCTCGCCATACATGGCCTTGCGGTTCGCCTCGTTGGTTTCGCCGCGCGCGGCCAGCAGCAACTGGTCGAAACGGGGGTTCTTCCAGCCCGTCTCATTCCATGGCGCATCGGATTTGTAGAACAGCGAAAAGACCAGATCGGCCGTCGGGCGCGGATTGGTGCTGCCAAAGGAAAGCGGGTGGCGCATCCAGTGGGTGGACCAGTAACCGTCCGAGGGAACCCGCGTGATGGCCAGATCAAGCCCCACGCGCGCGCCATATTCCTGAAGCACCGAGGCCATATCGACCGAACCCTCGACCGCCGGGCCGCAAAAGATCGGCAGGCGCACATTCTGAAACCCGCCCCGCTGCACATGCCATTTGGCCCGGTCCAGATCGAGCGCGGTCTGGGGGATCGCGGGGTTGTAATAGGGATGGAACGGCGGGATCGGCTGATCATTGCCGATGGTGGCATAGCCGCGAAACAGCGCGCGTTTGACCAGCGGGCGATCAATCAGATGTTTGAGCGCGGCGATGAAATCGGGATTGCCGCTGGGCAGGCGATCCATCCGCGCGATCAGGTTTGAATAGAGCGCCGATGGCGTGGTGGCGATGGCATGGGCGGGCGAGGCTTCGACCCGGCGCGTGGAAAGCGGGGCCACGGCGTTCACCAGCTGCACATCGCCCGCCAGCAGCGCATTGACGCGGCTTACCTCATCGGGAATGGCGATCAGTTCCACCCGGTCAAGGTAAGGCTTGCCCGGCACCCAGTAATCGGGGTTGCGCACCGTGACGGTGCGGATGCCGGGCTTGAATTCGGCCAGACGGAAAGCGCCGGTGCCGTTGCCGTCGGGCCGGTCCACCCCGTGGCGCACGATCAGGAAATGCGACTGCGCCAGAATGGCGGGCAAATCCGCATTCGGCCCGGTCAGGCGGATGTTGACGCCATAGCGCCCATCGGCCCGCACTTCGGCAAATTGCTCGGCAAGGCTGGCCATCTTGCTGCCCAGCCCGGGGTCTTTGTGGCGCAGCAGCGAAAAGACGACGTCGGCACTGGTCAGTTCGCCGCCCTGATGGAAATGCACGCCCCGGCGCAGGGCGATATGCCATGTGATGCGGTCCGCGCTCTCGATCCGTTCGGCCAGCGAGGGCCGCGCGATCAGATCATGGCCAATCCGCGTCAGGCCCGAATAGAGCATGTAATGGCGCACATAATCGGTCGACAGCGCGCCCTTGGCCGGGTCGAGCGTGTCGGCGGTGGAGACGGATTGCGTGGCCACCCGGATCGAGCCGCCGCGTTTCGGCATTGTTTTGCCAAAGGCGGGGGCATAGCCCGTCAGCCCGGCGCCCAATCCGCCCAGCATCATGGCGCGGCGTGAAAAGTCCATCATTGGAAATAATCCAGCACGCGATAATAGGCGCCCACAAAGGGCAGGAACCATGGCTTGCCCAGATGGCCGGGAATGGCGGGCCAGTTCAGGTCGGCAAAGGGATTGGCATTGGCATCGCCCCCCATCACCCTGGCCATCTGTCCGCCCATATGAGTGGCCATCTGCACCCCGTGGCCCGAATAGCCCATGGCGTAATAGAGGCCCTCATGCTCGCCCGCGCGGGGCAGGCGGTCCTGCGTCAGGTCGATCGCGCCGCCCCAGCGATGCTCGATTTGCGTGCCCGCCAGATCGGGGAACAGGCGCAGCATGGCCTTTTCCAGAATATCAGCGCCCTTGAGATCAGAGGCCGGATTGGACAGGGCAAAGCGCGCCCGCCCGCCAAACACCAGACGATTGTCGGCGGTCAGGCGGAAGTAATTACCGATGATCCGGCTGGTGACGTAATTGCGGCGGCCGGGGAACAGGTGATCGACCAGCGCGGCGTCAATCGGCGCGGTGGCGATGGCAAAGCTGCCCACGGTGACGATGCGGCGGCGAAACCAGCCGAAGGGCGCCTGCGGGCTGGCCCCGCCGGTGGCGACCAGAACCTGCGAGGCGGACAAGGTGCCGCGCGGGGTTTCAAGGCGATATTGCGCGCCCTCGCGGCGGATGCCCGTCACGGTGGCCTGTTCCCAGATATGCGCGCCAGCGCGGGCGGCGGCATGGGCAAGGCCCACCCCGAACCGGCCCACATGAAGCTGCGCGCTCGTATGCTGGATCAGCGCGCCGTAAAAACCCTCGGCACGGATCTCCTGCGCCAGACCATCGGCATCCACCAGCGAAACATTGGGGTCCACCTCGGCGGAAAGCAGCTTGTAGGCCGCCTCGATCTTGGTGAAATGCTCCGGCTTGGCGGCCAGTTTGGCGCGACCCGCGCGGCGGAAATCGCAGGCGATGCCTTCCTCGCGGGCAAGGCGTTCGACCGTATCGACCGCATCGCAATGGGCCAGATACCAGCGGCGCGCCTTGTCCACGCCATGCGCGGCGGCCAGAGCGCCGAAATCATGCGCCGTGCCCGCGTTGCATTGCCCGCCGTTGCGGCCTGATGCCGCCCCGATCACCGGCCCCCCTTCGAGCAGCGCGACCCTTGCCCCGCCCTTGGCCAGAGCCAGCGCCGCCGACAGGCCGGTAAACCCGCCGCCGATGATGGCCGCATCATAGCGGCCCTCGACCGGCCCGGTCATGCCGGAGGCAAAACCGGGAGCCGTCGCTTGCCAGAGGGAAAGGGCAGGGCGCATCAGGGTCAGAGGCCCACCAGAGCGGGCAGACAGCCGATGTGGGGGATTTCGACATCGCGGTAATTGGCGTTCGACGGTTCATGCCCGCGCCCGACGAAAACGCGCGTGCCAAAGCCAAGGTCGGTTGCGGTGTTCTGGTCATAGCGGAAGCTGGACGAGACATGCATGCCCACCTCAGGCCCCCAGCCGAGCTGGTCGAACATATATTCGAAGGCCTGCATGCGCGGCTTGTAGGCCTGCGCGCTCTCGGCAGTATAGACGGCGTAGAAAGGCGCGCCCAGCTTGGCCACATTGTCGTGGATCTGGCTGTTCATCGCGTTGGACAGAATGACCAGCGGAATTTTGGTGCCGATCTTCGACAGGCCGCCCGGTACATCCGGGTGCGGGCCCCAGGTGGGCACGGCCTGATAGATCGCCTCGCCATAGGCTTCGTCATAGGCCACGCCCCATTTTTTGGCGGTGCGGGAAAGGGCATTGCCGATCACTTCGCGATAGGGCTTCCACGCGCCCAGCACTTCATCAAGGCGATAGGCCGAGAAGTCCTTGATGAAGGCGGGCATCTTTTCCTCGCCGATCACATCGCCATAGAACTGGCGCGCCATGTCGCCCATGTGAAACTTGATCAGCGTGCCATAGCAGTCGAAGCTGATGAACTTGGGAGTGAAAATCGTCATGGGTCCATCCTGAAAAGGGTGCGCGCCTTGGCACCGAACACGCTCATAATAGGCCACCGCCGCGCCGGAAGAAGAAGCCGATTGCCATCGCCGCAAGGGGGCGCATACGGTTTTTTAAGCGGGCCTTTCGGCACACTATGCCGCGCCCTCAATAACCCCTGCTGCGGTCGATGTCGCCCGCCACGCTCTGGCCCGCCATCACGCCTTTGAGCGCGTCTATCAGCGCGTAAACAGCCGTGTCGATGCGGGTGACGCCCGCGATATGGGGGGTCAGGAAAACCGCGGGATGGCTGCGCAAAGCGTGGGTTTCGGGCAGGGGTTCGGGGGTCGAGACATCGAGGAAGGCAGCACTTAACGCTCCTTCGTCCAGCGCGGACAGCAGATCCTCCTGCACCAGATGCCCGCCGCGCGCGACATTGATGAGAGCAGCACCGCGCGGCATTTTGGCAAAGGTTTCACGGCACAGAATGCCGCGCGTTTCATCCGTCAGCGGCAGCAGGCAGACAAGGATGTCCAGCCCGCCCAGAAAGGCGTCCATGCCCGCGTCGCCCGCGAATGTTTCCACGCCCTCGATGGCGCGCCCGCTGCGGCTCCAGCCCGAAAGGCGAAAGCCGATGGGGGAGAGCATGCGGATCGCGGCCTGACCCAGCTCGCCCAATCCCATGATGCCCACGCGGCGCTCGCGCGCCATCTTGACCGGCATATAGGGAAAGGTTCCGGCGCGCTGTCCCGCCACCAGCGCGGGCAGATCGCGGTGCAGCGCCAGCACGGCCATCGTCACATATTCGGCCATGGTGGTGGTGATGCCCGGCTCGATCATGCGGATCACGCGCACATGGGGCGGCAGGATCGAGAGGTCTAGCTGATCCACCCCCGCGCCGATGGAAAACAGCACCTCCAGATTGGGCAGGGCAGCGATGATCTCTTCGGACAGCGTCCATGCGATGAGATAGCGTACATCCTGCGCATCGCCGATGGCGGGCCAGCAGCGGAAGGGCACCTCGGGAAGATCGCGGGCGAAGATTTCGGCCCACGCCGCGCCGCGCTTGGGGTCGCCGCAGTGGACGATGGTGGCGCAATCGGCGCGGGAAAGAATGGTCATTTGCTTTTTCCTTTACGGGCGCGGTTCCATGCGATCACGCCGCTGATGGTGAGAAAGAGGAGCGCGCCGCCGACCAGCGCGATGAGGGTCTGGCCGAAAATGCCCAGCGCATCGCCCGTATGCAAGGGCAGCAGCCGCATCCACAAAGCGGGTGCATCGGCAGCGCGAGTGACGCGGGGGGCGCCATCGGGGGCGATCGTCACGGTGTCGAGATCCCAGTGATTGGTGCTGCGCGCCGCGAAATGGAATGTGGCATGGCCCGATGGCGCAAGGCGGATGTCGCGCAAGGGCTGGCCGTGCAGGGCGGCGCGGGCATAGGCGGCGTCCAGCATGGGGGCGGGGTCAAGGCGTGCAGGGCCGTCCGCAGCCGGCACGATCAGCGGCCAGACCAGCAGCAGTCCCGTCACCGCCATCATCCCCAGCAGCGCCGAGGCGACCACCCCGGTCGAGCGATGCCACAGGCGTAATTTCAAACGCTTGGGTGCGCGGGCGGGGATCGACAGGCCCTGGCGCAGCCGCCCCTTGCCCGGCCACCAGAAGATGATCCCGCTGATGCCCAGCGCCAGCAGACCGATGGCTTCGAGCGCCACCAGCGCTGAACCCGCAGGCCCGGAAAACAGGCTGTTGTGCCATTCCATCGCCACGCGCCACGGGTCATTCCAGAGCGTGCCGGTGCTCAGCACATGGCCGGTGGCCGGGTCGATGGCCACGAAAACGTGATGGCCCGATGCGTTGCCCATGCGCGCCACCACCGGGCCATCGGGCGGATAATCGAGGCGAAAGGCGCGAAACCCCGGCGCGGCCCGCATCGCGCTTTGCACCAAGGCCGAAGGGGGCAGGGCAGGCCCCGGCATGATCGCCGCGCGGGGCGGGGGGACCAGCAGGAGCAGCCCCGTCAAAGCCTGCAAGGCAAGGATCGGGGCGAGAGCAAGCGCGATACGGCGATGCCAGATCAGCAGGCTTTTGCGGTTCATCGGCGGCTTTCCGGCAAGAAGGCACAAAAAAGCCACCGCCTGCGTGGGGGCAGGCGGTGGCCAGTCAGGATGGAACTTAGAACGCGTAGCTGATGCGCCCGGTGATCGTGCGCGGCGCACCCGGCGCCACCCACAGCGTCGAGTAGGACGAGGCGTACCACGTGATGTCGAACAGGTTTGTGACATCCACGCCGAGGCGGATGCGCTTGGTCGGCTCGTAGGTCAGCAGCGCGCGGGTCAGCGTATAGGCGGGCAGGAAGAAGGTCGTTGCCGTTTCGCCCAGACGCGAGGAGACATAGTTGACGCCCGCGCCCACCGTGACCTTGCCCTTTTCGCCCAGATCAAAGCCCTTGGTCACCAACAGGTTGGCGGTATGGGCCGGGATGTTGATCAGCTTGGCGCCGGGCTGGATGGTCTGCGAGAAATTGGGATCAAGCGAGCTGCTGGTCCAATGCGCGTCGGTATAGGCATAGGTGGCATGCAGTTCGACCATGCCGGGCAGATGCCCGTCCACCCCGGCTTCGACACCGGTGCTGCGCGCGCTGCCGCCCGCAATCGAGAAGCCCGCATTGATCGGGTCCGAAGTCAGGATGTTCTGCTTGGTCATGGTAAAGACCGCCAGTGAGGCGCTGATGACCTTGCTCGTATAGCGTGCACCCACTTCATAGGACTTGCTGGTTTCCGGCGCAAAGGGGTTGTTGTTGGCGTCGGTGCCGCTGTTGGGGCGGAAACCGTTGCCCCATGCCGCATACAGGCCCACGCGCGGGTTCACGTCATAGAGCAGGCCCACGGTCGGGCTGAAGCGTTCCTTGACCGAATTGGTGGTGGGCGCAAAATTGCCGACACGCGCGCCGATCTGCTGGTTGAAATGGTCAAAGCGGCCGCCAAAGCGGATCTTGACCTTTTCGCCGATATCCATCTGGTCCTGGAAATAGATGCCCCAGCTCTTCTGCTTTTCCAGCGAATTGAAGACGGTGCTGGTGGGGGTGGGCATCAGGCCATAGACGGGCGCGAACACGTTGATGGCGTTGCTGGCGGCCGTGACCGGGCTGCCTGCGGTATAGGCCACGGGGCGATAGCGGGTCTGCAGCAGGTTGATGTCGAATTCGTCCATATCCGCGCCCAGCAGGACGTGGTGCAGGATCGGCCCCGTGGTGATCCGTCCCGAGATTTCCGCACGGCCCGTGATGTTGCGCGTGCGGAAATCGCGATAGCGGCGCTGGCGGGCCAGCATCGTTCCGGTGCTGTAGAAGGTCTGGCGTCCGGGGGCCAGTTCGGCGTCCTCGGAAAAGCCGATCATGCTGGTTTCGCGCAGGCCAAAGCCCGCGATCACCACCCAGTCGCCGCCCAGCTTCTGCTGCAACTGCGCCTGATGGCCCAGCACATTGACGCGGGTAGGCCCGTCGCCGGGTTCGCCAAGGAAGGTATTGCGCGACACCGCGCCCAGCTTGCCGTTGATAGCAACAATGCCGCGATCAAAGGGCGTGCGCAGGCTGACATATTCCAGTTCGTAGCTCAGCGAGGTCTTGTCGGTGGGTTGCCACAGGATCGAGGGGTTGACGACTTCCTTGCTGGATTTCACCGTGTTGCGGAACGATCCGGCGTCCTCGATCGCACCATTGGCACGGATGGCCAGCTTGTCGCTGATGGCGATGTTGAGATCGCCTTCGCCGCGATAGGTGTCAAAGGAGCCGGCCTGCGCGCCGATCTTGCCAAAGGTTTGGCCGAGCTTGGCTTTTTTGGTGATGATGTTGATCGTGCCGCCCGGTTCGCCCCGGCCGAAAACCGCGCCGTTGGGGCCTTTGAGCACTTCGATGGTTTCCACGTTGGACGCATCGCGCGCGCCGCCATAGCCACGCCCGCCGTTAAAGCCGTTGACCAGCACGCCGGTGGGGAAGTTTTCATCGCCCGCAAAGCCGCGGATGGCGAAACTGTCCCACAGGCCGCCGAAATTGTTCTGGCGGACAATGCCGCTGGCAATGTCGGTGATGGAATCCATCTTGGTCAGGTTGACCACGTCCATCAGCTTGGCGTCGATCAACTGGATCGTCTGCGGCAGTTCCTTGACCGGAACATCGCCGCGATAGGCCTGACGCTGGCCGGTGACGACGATGGAGCTGGGCTCATCGGCGGCAAAAACGGGTGTCGAGAGCAGCGCAGCTGTTGCCAGCAGCACGGGTTTGATAGCGGATCGGTCGATCATTCTGGTTATCCCCCTGATGAATGCTTGTTCTCAACCTGCGTGGGTGTCGGACCGATCCGTTTGCGTTGTTTTCCGTCCTTTTGCGAACGGTCGGTCTCTTTTGTGACAATTGTGAGGCTATGCCGATTATGAGGAATCTTTGATCGAAGCGGGGCGATTTGACGGATGATCATGTCGAAAAGATGAGGGGCGCGGCACGATTGATGCGCGCGCCTCCTTGCCCGCCGCTTCAGAGATATTTAAGCCATGCCAGATCGCGGCGGCGCTGCTTCAGCCCGGCAAACCAGCGCGTGGGCAGGTAAAGCACAGGCAACAGGATCGCCACCCAGATCCACACCGTCGAGAGGTGATCGACGCCGAAGAACTGGCCCTTGACCGGGCCGTAAAGCGCCATGGCGACATTATAGATCGCCTTGAGCGTATAAAGGTGCAGCACGTAATAGAACAGCGGCGCACCCCCAAGACAGGCCAGCATCGGCATCGCGCGATGATCGCCCAGCCGTTCAAACCACGCCATCAGCAGGCAGCCTGCGCCAAGCGTCGGCATCAGGAACAGCAGGCTGGGCGGATATTTGGTCAGCGCAAGGAAGCTCATCACGGTGCGCAGCGGGGTTTGCGCCACGAACCAGGGCTTGTCGCCATAGATATTGGCAAAGCGCAGCAGGACAAAACCCAGCACCAGCCCAAGCCCCAGCAGCGCCAGACACCGGATACGCGGCGCCGGATCGGTCCCGCGGGCAAACCAAGGCCCCATGCCATAGCCCAGCGCGATCACCCCGATCCACGGCAGAATGGGATAGGTGATCTTGACCGTCATCCAGTCCACCGCATGGATCGCGGCGTGCTGGTGCAGCAAGGCCCAAGGCACATACCACGCATCGCCTTCGACCAGACGGATCGGATCGAGCAGATTGTGCAGCGTGACAATCCCCAGGCCCAATGCCACCAGCGCCGCGCGCGGCAGATGGAGCAGCGCGGCCAGCGCCAGCATCGACCCGCCGATCGCCCACATCACCTGAAACCACACGGTTGGGGGCGGAAAGTGGTTCGCCTGCGTTGGCCATGCATAGCACACGACCGAGAGTTCGAGCGCAATCAGGAACAGGCCGCGTTTGACGAGGAAGGTGCTGACCTCACCCTTGCTGTGGGATTGGCCGTAAAGCCATGCCGACAGGCCCGTCAGCGCGACGAACACCGGCGCGCAGAAGGTGGAGAGCAGGCGGGTGAAAAACAGGCCCGGATCGACCGTATTGGCATCGACCGGATCGCTGACCTGCAAATGCAGGAAGAAAGTTTCGCGCACATGGTCGACCAGCATGAAGGCCATCACCAGCCCGCGCAGGGCGTCGATCGCAATCAGGCGCGCGGAAGGCGGGCGCGTGGATGCAGGAGTTTCTTGCGTCATATTATATCCCCTTGTCGAGGCCATTGCCGGGCGGTCAAGCGCCGTGACAAGCCGGTCCGTCATCGCAGGCTGCGGGCCGGGGCTTGGTGCAGATCGGGGCTTGGGTGATGCGTGAAACCGGGGGCTGCGCCGGTTTGGCCCCTGTGCCGGACAGCAGGGGCGAAGGCCGGATCGTTCAGGCGCAAAAAGGCCGCGCCTTTGCCATGGCTTGGCGCGAAAGGGATGTCATGGGATTGGGCGGGCGCGGCAAAACCCGCCATCACCCCACACCCCAACGCGATCAGCGGCAGTTTCGTCATCATGCGGCCCCCCGTTCACCAAAGCCGCGAGGCGGCCCCGTGTTATGACGAGCTTATGACAGATCTGCACATTACTTTGCCGAAAATGGTGGGTCCGGCGGCACAGTGTCGCGTTGGGGTGGGGGTTCTCGGTATTAGTGCGTGTTGAAGGTCACGGCGCCGCCGGCCTTTTCGGCGCTCTTGTTGGCGACATGCCAGCGCACGGCATAGGTGCCCTCGGACAAGGCGCGGGGCAGCGTTGCGACCATCGCGCGGCCATCGGGCGAGATAGCGACCTTGACGCCGCCGGTCTTCACCGGCTCATGGTGCTCCATGCCGGGCATCCCGGTCATCAACACCTCGACGCCAGAGGCGGCCGGGTCGATCACCTCGCTGAAATTGAGCGTGATGCGGGTGACATTGGCGGTGTCGCTGCCTTCGGCCGGGGTGGCCGAGGTCAGCGCCGGGGCGGCCAGCGCGGAGGTGCTCAGCGCTGGGGCGGCAAGGGCGATCAGGGGCAGGATCAGGAAACGCATGGGCCAGTTCTCCATATTGAACAGTCCCGGCGGGACAGTCATGACGCGATACGCATGACGCGGGCCTGCCCCTCGCAGAAAAAATGAGGGGCAGAGCCGATGGCTGCGTATAGAAGGCGAAGGGCAGTTGCGAAGAGGCGAGACTAGGATGAAGGTGCAAATCGACGATCTGCTGGCGCGGCTGGGCGCCGCGCAGACCGACCCGCGGCTGGACTTGATCGAGGCGGCGGTGCTGGAAGGCGCCGAACGCGCGCGGCAACCGGCGCTCTCGGTGCCGATGCTGGCGGGGATTGCGGCCATTGCGATGGTTTCGGGGGCGCTGGTTTCCGGGTTGGGCGCGGCGCCGCGCGCGCCGGTCGATCCGCTGGGTCAGGGGCTGGCGCTGGCGCCGTCCACTTTGCTGGAGCGGGCGCTGTGAATCGCAAGGGTTCGTTGCTGCTGGCGCTGGCGCTGGGGTTTGCCGGGGCCTTGGGCGGGGCGATGGTGGCGCGGATGATGCCGCATCGGGTGCAGGACGAAACCGCGCTGCACCAATTGCTGCATGACGAACTGGCGCTTGATGCATCGCAGCAGGCACGCATTGCGGCGATGAACGCCGGCTTTGCCGTGCAGAAGGCGCAACTGGTGGCGCAGCAGCGGGCGGCCAATGCCGATCTGGCGGCGGCCCTGCGCGATGAGCATTCCTATGGCCCACGCGTGGCCGCCGCGGTGGATCGCTCGCATCACGCGATGGGCGCGCTGCAAAAAGCGACGCTGGAGCATGTCTTTGCCATGCGCGCGGTGCTGCGCCCGGATCAGGCGGCGCGTTTCGATGCGGGGGTGGCCCGGATGCTGACGGCCACGGAGGCGGATCAGCCCCGCTGATGCCCGCGCCCGAAGCCTGGAGCCCGCAAGCCTTGAGCGATGGCGATCTGGCCGCGCTGGCGCTGGGCGGGCGGCAGGCGGCCTACAGCGCTCTGCTGCATCGCCACCGCGACGCGGTGTTCCGTATCGCGCGCGCCTCCTGCGGCGACGAGGACGCCGCCTTGGACATCACCCAGCAGAGTTTCATCAGCGCCTTTGCCGCGCTGGGCCGTTATGACCGGACGCGCCCCTTTGTGCATTGGATCGCGCGCATCGCGCTCAACAAATGCCGCGACCGGGCGCGTCGCCGGAAATTGCGCGCGCTGTTCTCCTTTGCTCTGACCGAGGATCACGAGCCCGACATGCCCGATCCGGCGGTAGGGGCCGATGATGCGCTGGCCGACCGGCAGGAACTGGCCCGCGCGATGGCGGCCATAGCGCGCCTGCCCGCGTCCCAGCGCGAGGTTTTGGTGCTGCGCGGGGTAGAGGGCATGGGCGAGGCCGAAGTGGCCGCCTTGCTGGGCATTACCGGCAAGGCGGTGGAAACGCGGCTTTACCGTGCCCGACGCGCTTTGGCCGAGATGCTGGACAAATAGCGCGGGGCGGACGATTTCCGCTGAATGAAAGCCTCAGATCCGGGGTGTCGGCGATTTTCGACTGGAATGGCGGCTGTCGCGCCGGTTGCGGACCTTAATCCAGTTGATCTGTGAATTTTGGCATCAGGCCAACGATTTGCAGATTAGAATATGGACTTTTGGCGCAATGCCGCTGGATCGCGCTAAAAAATCACCCTTTGTGGCCCGACCTGTAACTATAGTTAATTATAACGATGTTTCCAAAGGAATGTGATTTTGAATTATATTGTAATATCCGGCATGGGAAAGGCATCTTGTATGATAATTTAAGAAAATTGACCCGAAAAATTTGATTTTCCTTGGAATGATGACTCAATTGCCTATCCTCGTTAAAATACGTAAACCATAAAAATAGAGATAGTCAAACTGACATAAAAATTCCATATAAACCCGAGGGTCTGATGGGGACGGAGACGGACCGGGCGGTATGAAGATTTTACGGATAATAGCCTCTGCCGATCCGGCGGAAGGTGGACCAATCGAAGGAGTTGTCAGAATAGGAGTTGAACTGGCGCGGAACGGTCACAAACAGGATATTTTGACCATGGATCCGCCCGATGCACCGTTTCTGGCCGATTGCCCGGCCGAGGTGATCGCCATCGGGAGGCCGAGGCACGAGGCGGAGGCTGGCAGCGCGCTGGTTCGCGCCCTGGAAAAGCGTGTCCGTTTTTCGCCCCATGCCATCTCCTGGCTCAAGGCGCATCGTGACAACTATGACGTGGCCATTGTCGAGGGCCTTTGGAATTTCAGCACCATGGCGGCCCGTTGGGGGCTGGTGGGCGGTGATACGCCTTATCTGGTCTTCACCCATGGCATGCTCGATCCATGGTTTAAACAGACCTATCCGCTCAAATCCATGGCCAAGCAAATGTCTTGGCTGCTGAACGAGGGGCCGTTGCTGGCTAATGCTTCGAAGGTGCTGTTCACCACCGAGGAGGAAAGGCTGCTCGCGCGGAACGCTTTCTGGCCCTATCGGGTGCGCGAAAAGGTGGTCGGCTATGGCGCGGCCAACCCGCCGTCCGATGACATTGATCGGCAAATCCTTGCGTTTCGTCGGGCGGTGCCCGAATTGGGCGACCGGCCGTATTTGCTCTATCTCAGCCGCATCCATGAAAAAAAGGGATGTGATCTGCTGATTGAGGCTTTTTCCGAATATGCGGTGCGCCATCCCGATGTCGATCTGGTGATTGCGGGGCCGGATCAGGCGGGCCTCAAGGCGACCCTGCAGGCATTGGCGCAAAAGCTGGGCATCGCCTCGCGGATCCATTGGCCCGGCATGTTGATGGGAGACGCCAAGTGGGGTGCCTATCGCGCGGCCTTGGCCTTCACCCTCATGTCGCATCAGGAAAATTTCGGCATCGTTGTGGCCGAGGCGCTGGCCTGCGGGCTGCCGGTGCTGATTTCGGACAAGGTCAATATCTGGCGCGAAGTCGCGGACAAGCGCGCCGGTTTTGTGGCGCCCGACACGCTGGATGGCGCGCGCGGATTGCTGCAACATCTGTCCGACCTGACCGACGAAGAACGGGCTGATATGGGACGCCGGGCGCGGGCCTGTTTTGAACGTCATTTCGGCTTCAGCAATGCCGCTCTTGCGCTCGAGACGGTGGCCAGGCAAGCCTGCGGTCAATAGGCAGGCGCGCCCGGCTACGGTTGCCGCCCTGCGCGCGCATCCGGCATGGCGGGTGGACGAAATAACAGCCGCCATCTTATGCCGGCCAAGCCACATTCAACAGCGGCTTGGCATTTTATCGCGATCTGTGATGCAGCTGGAAATTGGTCGGGGAGACAAGATTCGAACTTGCGACCCTCTGCTCCCAAAGCAGATGCGCTACCAGGCTGCGCTACTCCCCGACACGCCGATGCCCCTAGGATTGCTGGGCATTTAGCGCAAGCGGAAAAAGACAAGAAGGGCAGCGAGGTGCAGGGTTAGCGCCAAAATGGCGCCGCATCAGACATGCGCCTTGGCAGATTATCGCCAGCTATTCCATCAGATCGGTAAAAGGGCGGCATTATCTTGCGCCCGTTGGCCGGATTATGGATCCGTTATGATTGCAGGCATCCTTGAAAAGAACAGGTCAAACCAAGATGAAGCCCGCGTGTTGACGGGGGGGTGTTACCCTGTTCTCAACAGGAGGGGCTATTGTTCAAGTTTATTTTTCCGGCGGTTCTGTTGATTTCATCCAATTCCGCAATGGCGCAGGACAATTTGGGGAAGACCATCACTTTGGCGCCCAATGCCGAAGTGGTCGTCACGCCCAATGACACGCTCTCGTCCAAGTCGCTGAAGGTTGGGGACAAGTTCAAGATTTCGACCGTTTTTGATGTGATGCAGGAAGGTTATGTCCTGATCCCGCGCGGCACGCCGGGCGAGGCAAGTGTCAGTTATCGCACCGGCAAGGGCGCATTCGGCAAATCGGCCAAGCTGGAGGTGACATTCAATTCGTTGAAACTGGGCGATCGGGTGATCCCGCTGAACGGCACCTATCGCAGCGAGGGGCAGGGCAATGCCGGGGCCGCAGTGGGCGCGGTGGTCGCGGTCGGTGTGTTTGGCGCGTTTGTCACCGGCCATTCGGCCACGCTGACCAATGGGCAGCAATTGCGCGCCCATACCGCCGATCCGGTGTCCTTTACCATTCCTGCCGGCACGGCGCCGGTTCAGGCTGCGGCGCTGGCCCCGGCCGCCCCTGTGGCCAAGGTGGAAAATGCTGCTGCGGTTGCTGTGGCCAATTGACAGCAAAGGGGGAGCGGCGGGCGCCGTTCCCCTTTGCTCGAAGCCCGGCATGGACATGGCGTTGAAGAGAAAAGTGCCGAAAAACAGCGCTGTCGAGGACGGTCTGGTGCAAAGCATGGTGGGCCCGGCAGGACTCGAACCCGCAACCTAGCCGTTATGAGCGGCCAGCTCTAACCATTGAGCTACAGGCCCCAAGCCATGCTTTGCGCAAGAAGCGCCGCCTCGCGTTAGCCGCGCCATGCGCAACAGGCAAGGGCTTCAATCGAACAGAGTGCTTTCCATCACCTCGCGCACGCTGGTCGGTTTGACGCCGCGCGCGATCAGCAATTCAAACACTTGGCGCCACCATTCATACATTTCGTCCAGATCGGCCTCGGTGCGTACATAGGGCGTGTGGCCGGGACAGAGCGAAGGGCTGTGAAAGGACAGGACGATGACCGGCAGGTCTTCGTCCACCGCAATATTGACCGCGCGCAGCGCCTCGCCCACCGTGACGCCCTCAGGCGTCAGGGGAATGCGCTCCAACAAGCCAAAGCGCGCCATCGCCCCGCGCAGCCGGTCAAAGCGGGACAATTTAGGGTAAAGCCATTGCCCATGGCGCCGCAAAAGGCCCGAAAACACTGTGGTCAACGGCATTTCCATCAGGCGCCCCGGTTCGCCCACCCAATAGGGCCGCAGCGGCAGATCGCGAAAATTGGGGCCGCCCCAACCGCTGTAATCAAAGCGCGAGCGCACCGACGTGTCGATGGCCACCCCGGCCTCATGCAGCACATCGGCGGTGTTGGGCCCGATACCATAGCGTCCGGCGCGATAGATCATGGGGGCCGCGCCGAAATTCTCGGCAATCGTGGCATGCAGCTTGAGGAACTTGGCCCGCTCCAGCGCGAAGGGCAGATTGCCCGAAAAGCTATTATACTGGTTAACCTCCTCTTCATAAGGCGGGTTAACCCAAGGATGCAGCTGGACGCCGACTTCCGCTCTCCCGGAGATCACCGCGTCGCGCAGCAATTCTGCGGCAAGAGCGGAGGTGGCCACCGGATAGTCAATCAAATAGATCGGAACGATGCCGAAACCTTCGCAAAACTGCTGAAACTTGCGCAGGCGCGAAACCGTATCGACGCGGTGGCGAGTGCGGGTCAGCGGTTTGGTCCAATCGAATTCCTCCTCGGTATCGATGGTGACCACGAAACGCTGTCCAACCCCTTGGCGAAAGCGGACAAATGCCTCCTGCGCGGGCTGGTCGGTAATCTGGTGAAATGACAAATCGGGCTCCCTGCCGCGCGAAGAAATCAAGCCACCGGCGTTTCGCATGCCTCCGGCCTGTTTTCAGGCACTTGGCTAAGGTTAACGATCGGCAGGGTCAAGCCCGGTAATGTCAGTAAAAGTTGCTGGCCCTCGCGGATGAGGCTGCCCCCTGCGGCCCGCGCCTCGGCGGCGGCAAGACGCAGGGCAAAGCCCGTGCCGAACATGCCCGCGCCGGGTTGATGCGTGGCGGGGACGGCGCCGTGAAACAGTTCCTCATCGTTCAACCCGGCCAGAGCCTGCGGCAGAGCAAAGTCGGCCAGCACCGCATCGCCGCGATGCTCCAGCCGGATCGGCATCGCCTCTCCCGCCTTGCCATTGCCCGCCAGCGTGGCCAGCAGGCGCCAGCAGAGCCGCTCTGCCTCGGTCCCGTCCAGCGCGACAGGGCAGGGGCGCTCATGCCCCTCAAGCCGCAGCGCAGGCCCGCGCTCATCGCTTGCCAATCGAGATACCAGCACATCGAGCGCGGCGGCCAGATCGCATTCGCCTCTGGCCAGCGCGAGACTGCCGCTTTCCAGCCTGGCATAGCGATCGAGTTCCTCGAACCCGGCCAGCATCAGCGCGCTGTCCGCCGCGACAACGGCGGCCAGCGCGCGATATTCATGCGGCGTCGGGCCGAACAATTGCTGTTGAATCACCTCGGCAAAGCCCTGAATCGCATTCACCGGCGTGCGCAATTCATGCAGCAACTGGCGCAGGCGGTCGGTCTCGCTGTCCTGCGCGGGAACGGCGGGGGCAGGGGATGCCGCAACCGCCGCAGGCCGTCGAAAGCGCCCCAGATGGCCGATATAGCGCCCGCCCAGCGGATCGAAGCGCGGCACGGCGTCCACCTGCCATTCGCCCGCAATCGCCGGCGCCCCGGCCAGCGTGATCATCACCGCGCGGAAGGGTTGGTGCAGGCGCACCGCATTGGCCCCCGGCCCATTGCCGCCCAGCCCATAGCCCACCACCATCGGCGCGACCCGCGCCTCGGCCCAGACGATGCGGCCTTCGCCATCGCTGGCGAAATCGAACGACTGGATCGGTTGGCCCGGGCGGGTCTTTTTGGGCGGTGCCGGACGGGCGGCCTCGGCGGCGATGTTGTTTTCTCGGGCCTGACGAAAGGCTTCGATTCGCCGCACCAATGCGCCGATCGTATCCTCGGCCGGCGGCGAGGAGGATTGATAGGCCGACGCGCGCGGGGGCCGGGCCGGGGTCGGAGGCGGCGCGGGCGTTTGGGCCACGGGTTCGGGGGCTTGGGGCGTCGGTTCCTTTGGCGCGGCCGTGCTGCTCAACGCCGGATCGCCTATGCCCAGACGTGCCAGCAGCGCCCGCGCGCCCGGCCCCAGATCGCGCCGCATGCCCAAGCTCCCGCGCGAGGCCAGCGGCAGCGCGGGGATCAGGTCAACCCATTGCTCATCGCTCAATTGCGCGGCGTGGAGCGCGGACAAAGACACCACCGGTTCGGCCCCCGCCAGCGTCGCCACCAGCCGGGGCGCGCGCAGCCGCAGGCCGGGCTGGCGCAGAATCGCCGCGCGGTCGGCCGCCGGAATCCGCCCGCCCAATTCGCCAAGCCGCAGATAGGCCAGATCGACCATTTCGCCCTGTTCCTCAACCGGCAGCGTGCCCAGCAAGTCCAGCAATTGCCGGAACTGAATGCGCGCGACGCCTTGCCCGACTGGCGTCAGGCGAAGGGCGGTGGCAAGGCGGTCGTCATAGCGCATGGTTTTTTGTATCAGCAGTTATGGTGTTTCAGATGGCCTTTCCAAGCCAATACGGCGTGAAATCCTAGCGAGAGGTTAGGATCGGCAGCGGAACCTGTGTACAACTTTATTATGCATCCTATCACACCTGTTGGCAGGCGAAAGCACGTAGCTTGGTGGCGTTGCAATGTGGGACGATTGCGGCCATAGATAATAATATTAGCACGGCCCGCAACAGATGGGCTGATTCTTTCATCTTTGGCGACCCAGCCGACAGGATGGGTCTTTCCGCCGCAATCTGCGGGCCGCAAATGGGGATTTTCCGGGCTTATGGCCAACCTTGATCAGATCGACCGGCGCTTGCTGGCCGAATTGCAGGACGAGGGCCGCGTTACCAATGTCGAATTGGCCCAACGCGTCGGGCTGACCGCGCCGCCTTGCCTGCGCCGTGTGCGCGCGCTTGAGGAAGAGGGCGTCATCCGCGGCTATCACGCCGAACTCGATGGGGCCAAGCTCGGCTTCTCGATAACCGTCTTTGCCATGGTCTCGCTCAAAAGCCAGGCCGAGGAAGCCTTGCGCGGGTTCGAGGACCATGTGCGCGGGCTGCCCGAAGTGCGCGAATGCCATATGCTCAATGGCGAAATCGACTTCATCCTGAAAATCGTCAGCCGCGATCTGCAAAGCTTTCAGGAATTCCTGACCAGCAAGCTGACGCCCGCGCCCAATGTAGCCAGCGTCAAGACGTCGCTGACGATTCGCACGTCGAAGCATTTGCCGGGTGTGCCGTTGGAGGATTGATGCGGGGGGGCGTTGAAGGCCGCCATTTATGCCTCCGGCGGGCCAAGGGACTCGACCCTTGGCAATCCTATTATGGGGTGGCGTAAAGTGGCTGCCTTGTGCCGGGTCTGAAATGATAAAAGCCTGCGGCGCTATAGAAGGCGCCGCAGGCTTTTAATTTTCAACGCCGCGTTCAAAAGCCGGGGCCGAGTTTATAACGCGACAAAGACAGTAACGGGATTGCCAAGGGTCGAGACCCTTGGCCCGCCGGAGGCAAACCCTTTTAAACCTTCATCGACCCCGTCTCGATGAACCGCTGATGCCAACTTAGCGCCTCACCGGGCAGCGAGGGCGCATGCAGGCCATAAGACCCCTTGAGCGCGCGCTCATAATAATCGGCCAGCATCGGGCGGAAATCGGGGTGGGCGCAGTTCTGGATGATGGCCAGCGCGCGTTGCTTGGGGCTAAGCCCGCGCAGGTCCGCAAGGCCCTGTTCGGTCACGACCACCTGCACGTCCTGCGCGATATGATCCACATGGGCCACCTGCGGCACGATGGCGCTGATCTTGCCGCCCTTGGCGGTGCTGGGCGTCATGAAGATCGAGACATAGGCGTTGCGGGCAAAGTCGCCGCTGCCGCCGATGCCGTTCTGGATGCGGCTGCCCATGACATGCGTCGAATTGACGTTGCCGTAGATGTCGGCCTCGATCAGGCCGTTCATGGCGATACAGCCAAGGCGGCGGATCAACTCGGGGTGGTTGCTGATTTCCTGCGGGCGCAGGATCATCTTTTCCCGATAGGCCGCCATGTTGCTGTTCATCCGCTGCGCCGCCTCGGGCGACAGCGAGAAGGACGTGGCCGAGGCCATGCGCAGCTTGCCCGCGTCGAGCAGGTCGATCATGCCGTCCTGGATCACCTCGGTATAGGATGTGAGGTTTTCAAACGGGCTGTTGACCAGACCCGAGAGCACAGCATTGGCGATATTGCCCACGCCCGATTGCAGCGGGAGCAGGTTTTCCGGCATCCGCCCCTGCTTGACTTCATTGGCAAGGAAATCAAGCAGATGCCCCGCGATGCGCAGCGCCGTCTCGCCCGGCGCGTCAAAGGGCAGATTGCGGTCGGGCGCGTCGGTTTCGACAATCGCCACGATCTTGTCAGGATCGCATTGCAGCGTGGGCTGGCCGATGCGGTCATCCGGGCGCGTCAGAGGAATCGGCACGCGATGCGGGGGCAGGCGGGTGCCGTAATAAATGTCATGCATCCCCTCCAGCTCTTCGGCCTGCCAGCGGTTCACCTCAAGGATGATGCGGTCGGCGCGGTCGAGCCAGGTCTTGTTGTTGCCCACCGACGAGGAAGGCACGAGGCTGCCGTCGGCGTTGATGGCCGTCACCTCGACCAGCGCGACATCGAGCGGGCCAAGAAAGCCCTGCCATGCCATCGGCGCCACCTGCGAGAGGTGCATGTCGAAATAGTCCATCTGGCCGCTGTTGATTTTTTCGCGGGCGATGGGGTCGGAATTATAGGGCAGGCGGAATTCGATGCCATTGGCCTTGGCCAGCGCCGCGTCCAGTTCCGGCCCGGTCGAGGCGCCGGTCCACACGCGCACCTGAAACGGATCGCCCGCGCGATGGGCATCCTCGATCCGCGAGGCCAGCGCCAGCGGCACCGCCTTGGGATAACCGGAACCGGTAAACCCGCTCATGCCGACCGTATCGCCCGGATTGATAAGGGCGGCGGCCTGTTCGGCGCTGGTGATGCGGGATTTGAGCGTCTGATGGGCAATGCGCGCAGACATGGCGAGGGCTTCTCCTGCGTTTGTGTTGGCCTGACAATGGGATAGGTTCCGGGGCCCAGGGCCGGGGCCGTGGGTCAGGGACTGTCGGGGCGTCCCGCGCATGCGCCCCGATCCGGCTCTTTGCAAGCGAGTCGGGGACCAATACGACCAATGTCTTGGGTCTTTGGTACAAGCGCTAAACCCCTAGGGGGTGGAGGTATAGTTAAAGATGCGTGCCGGCGGATAGGGGAATCTTGTAGCGGGTAACAGGGCGCATTTGAAGGAAGCTTGATTCTAATCCGGCATCAGTGCAATCGTTACTCATAAAGGATTCAGCCTTGCGCTTGTTCAAGTTGGCTTTGGCCTCCTCCGCTGAATTTGATAATATGTCGCAAAACCCTGATGCAACGCCCTTGAACGACGTGCGCAGGGAACAATTGATTGATCGTATTAAAGAATTCTTCGTCGATAATAAATTGGAAGTAACGCCGGAGAACCTGTTGGCGGTTCATGCCGCCTATTCGGGGTCATCGCCGCGCCTTGCGCGAAAGTTCAGCGTCATGCGCGAGGAGAACCGGATCATCACGCAGGCCTGGCTGGATCAGGTGACGGAAAGGGACGAGGATGGCGCCCTGCGCGAGAATGCGCAGCACATGCTCAGCCGGTTAAGCACCCGGCTGGAGGCTTTCACCAGCACCGCCGCGCGGGCGCGCAGCGACTCCGGTTCGTATAATGCAGCCCTTGAACAGGTGGTCAGCGTGCTGCCCGGGGTTGATGGCGGCGAATTTGTTTCCAGCCTTGCCGAACTGACCCGCGCGATGATCGAGCGCACGCAACTGCTTGAGGAAAGCATGCGCCGCAGCGAGCAGGAAGCCACCGCCCTGCGCAAGAGCCTCGACCGTGCCCAGCGCGACGCCCATGTCGATCACCTGACCGGCCTGCCCAATCGCCGCGCTTTTGAAGCCGTGCTGGAAAATGAATACCGCGAGGCGCAAGTGCGGATCGAGCCGCTTTGTCTGGCCTTTTGCGACATCGACCATTTCAAGCGCATCAACGACACCCATGGCCACGAGGCGGGCGACCGCGTGATTCAGGCCATCGCCCAGACGCTTCAGCGCCTGTCGGACGACAAATGCCATGTCGCGCGCCACGGCGGCGAGGAATTTGTCATGCTGTTTCGTGACAAGACCCCCTCGCAGGTTCATCAATTGCTGGACGAGGCGCGCGAAAATCTGGCGCGGCGCCATTTCGTCAACCGCAAGAGCGACCAGCCCATCGGGCAAATTACCATATCGGGGGGGGTGGCCAATGTCTTTGCCTTTCCCAACGCCCGCGCCGCGCTGGAGGCTGCCGACGGGGCGCTTTATCGCGCCAAACGCGGCGGCCGAAACCAGATCTGCATCGCCTAGAGCGCGGCGTCCGCCAGCGGGCGCCGCATCACTTCTGAACCAGACCATGGTCGCCCCTAGGCGCAATTGCGGAGGAGGTTCTGAGCCAAATTCGCAAGTACATTTATTTATTCGCCATCAGCACAACCGAATGCCGGCATGTTTTTGTAAATCAACAGCAACGGAAGGCTGACGCTGAACATGACAAACCCCAAGACCCCTCGCGCCGAGAGGGCTGGCGCCGGTGTCTATGGCCCCGTGATTGCGCTTGCTGTTGGGGTTCTCGCGGTATTGACACTTGTTGTGACTGTTATGGTCAACCAATTCGACGATGTCGCGCTTTTGATGCAGACCCAGACGGCCGACCGCGGTTACCGCAATCGCCTGACCAGCTTTGCCGCCGTTGTTCAACCGCGGCTGGAATCGGGGGAAGCGCTGCGCCATCTGACCGGCGCGTTCGATCCGGCTTGGATCGAGAGTAATCTGGCGCGCTATTTTCTTGATCGCGATAATATCACCCGGCTGATCGTGGTGGACGGGCGTGACCGTCCGCTGTTCTTTGCCATGGATGGGCGCAGCGTCGATCCGGGCATGATCAGCGGCGCCTATGCCAGCGCAATGGCCGATCTTCTGGGCCGGACGCGGGCGGCCGAAGCCTCGATCCCGTCCGGCAAGACCGATGCCTTGCCCCAGCCGGTCCAGTTCACCAATATCCTGTTTGCCGAAAACCAGCTTTATATCATGACCTCGACGCTGGTGCGCTCTCATGCGGGGGCTTTGGGCGGGCCGGTGGTGATCACCATGGCGCCGGTGGATCGCTCGGTGCTGTCGATTTTCAGCGTCGGCAAACTGGTAAACAATTTCCGCGTTACCACCGATCTGCGCGGCGATGACAAGACTGCGGTCCTCCCGCTACAGGATCTGGGCGGCAAGGTGGTGGCCGGTCTGGCATGGGATCGCCGCAATCCGGGCAGTGACCTTCTGGTGCGGCTGATGTGGCCGATGGTGGCGATGCTGCTGCTTTTGCTGCTGCTGGGCGCCAGCCTTGCGCGTCAGACGCACCGCTATGCGCGCGGCCTGATCCTGTCCGAGGCGCGGGCGCGCCATCTGGCTTTTCACGACACGCTGACCCAATTGCCCAATCGCGCGCTGATGTTCGAGCGGCTTAACCAGTTGCGCTCGCTGGCGCGGCGATCGGGGATGGATGTGGCGGTGCTATGTCTCGATCTGGACCGGTTCAAAGAGGTCAACGACACACTGGGCCATCCGGCCGGCGATACGCTGATCCGCGCGGCGGCGCGCAGGCTGGCCAATCTCCTGCGCGATACCGATACGGTGGCGCGGCTTGGCGGGGACGAGTTCGTGATCCTGCAGCCGCATTCGGGCGCGGCAGGCGCCGCCCATCTGGCCGAACGGATTATCAACGCCTTTGCCCGGCCGTTTGATATTGATGGGCAGGTGGTGGAAATCGGCTGCTCGATCGGCATCACCATCATCAGCGATCCCGACATTTCGGCCAGCGAGGTGCTGCGTCAGGCCGATCTGGCGCTCTATTGCTCCAAGGAAAAGGGGCGCAACCGAGCCACTTTCTTCGAGCCGGAAATGGATGCCGCGCTGCGCATCCGGCGCCACCTGGAAATGGACCTGCGCGAGGCTCTGAACGAAGAGATGCTGCATATGGTCTATCAGCCGCAGGTGGACGCCCAGGGCCGCATGCGCGGGGTCGAGGCGCTGGTGCGGTGGAACCATCCGGAAAAGGGCCTGATCCCCCCCAATGCCTTTGTGGTGTTGGCCGAGGAGAGCGGGCTGATCGCGCAATTGGGCGCTTTTATTGTCGGGCGCGTCTTTGCCGAAACGCGCAATTGGCATGGCGTGCCGGTGGCGATCAACGTTTCCGCGCTGCAATTGCGATCCCCCAATTTCATGGTAATGATCAGCCGCCTTGTGGCCGAACATGCCATCGACCCGCGCCAATATGAATTCGAGATCACCGAAACTGTGCTGTTGGGCGATGATGCGGCCACGCGCGACAATATCGCCACGCTCAAGCAGGAAGGCTTTGCCATCGCGCTGGACGATTTCGGCACGGGCTATTCCAGCCTGTCCTCGCTGCAACGCTTTGCGGTGGACCGGATCAAGATCGACCGCGCCTTTGTGCGCAATCTGGATGATGACGACGAGGATGCCGTCCGCCTTATTCAGGCGATCATCCAACTGGCTCTTGCGCTCGATCTCGAGGTGATTGCCGAGGGCGTGGAAACCGAAGGTCAGCGCGCGCGTTTGCTGGAATGCGGCTGCGACCATTTCCAGGGCTTCCTCTTTTCGCGCCCGGTCAGCGCGGAGACACTGGGCCAGATGATCGAATCGCGCGCGCCCTTGGGGCCGGTTCATTCGGCCGCGCTGCTGGCGGTATCGGCGGCAGGGCAGGGGCGCGGCAGATAGGCGCGCCTTTCGCCGCGCATCATCAACGGCAAAGGCGTCCGCAGACAGAGCCTGTCCGTCCTATCCGCCCGAAAGGGCGGGGGTATGCCCAGATCCAGGCTTGAGTAAGGCCATTGAGCGCCCCCGTGGCGGGAAGCGTTCGATGGCAATTCTTAACCATATTGCAATGTCTCAGGCGTAACCTTTCACGGTGGAAATACCTGTCCGGGGGCCTGTTGGCCTCCATTTTGCATCCGGCGAGAAAGAAGGGGCAACGATGCTCTGTGCGGCCCTGACCCCCGTCAAACAGCATTGGCGTGATCTCATTCCGGCTGCCGCCCTCATGATTGCCGTGACGGCGGCTATTGCCGTTGCCACGCTTTGGCCGTCGGGCGATCGGGGGCAATATGCCGTCATCGCGCCGCCATCCTATGATCTGGGGCGGACCATCGGGCTGGTGCGGGCCGCGGGCGGCAGCATCGTCGATGTCGGCGGTTTGACGAATGTCGTCATCCTGCATTCCGCCGACAAGAACGCCGTGAACGCGCTTTATCACGCGGGCGCCTGGCTGGTCATTGACCCCCAACTGCTTCGGGGCTGCGCAGGATTTCACCAAGTTGCAATCTCTCCTGGAGCCTCTGCCTGATGTCCGATCTCGATAAGCTGCGTGTCCGCTTTGGTCGGTTTCTGGTCATTTTCCTCTGGCTGCACATTCCGGTGCTCGCGGCGGTTGCCTTTGCCGTGGGTCGTCCGCCCGTTGCGGCTGGCCTTGCGGGCGCGCTTCTGGCGGCGGCCTATCATCTGATCTGGTGGAGGCGCGGAATTGCGCCTGTCACGCGCTATCTCTCCGCTGTCGCGCTGATGGGCGAACCGGCCCTGCTCGTCTATCTGCTGGCGGGGCATCCGTGGCAGATGGACATGCACATGTATTTCTTTGCGCTTTTGGCGCTGACCATCGCGTGGTGTGACTGGCGCGTGGTGGTGGTGGGCGCCGTGGCCATCGCCATACACCACATCATGCTGGACTTCCTTTTGCCCCTTGCCGTCTTTGCCGATGGAGCGGACGTAAGCCGGGTAGGGCTGCATGCCGGGATCGTTGCCCTGCAGACCGGGGTGCTGGTCTGGCTGAGCAGGACGCTGGTTGAAAGCTTTGCGATCAACAATGAGGCGCTGCGCGAAAGGACGTTGGAGGCCGAGGAGGCCAACCGGGCAAAAAGCCTGTTTCTGGCCAACATGAGCCACGAAATCCGTACGCCGATGAACGCCATTCTGGGATTTTGCCATCTCGCCTTGCGCACGGGCTTGACGCCCAAGCAGCAGGACTATGTTTCCAAGATCAACGGCGCGGGACTGTCCCTTTTACGGCTGATCAACGACATCCTCGATTTCTCCAAGATCGAGGCGGGCAAGCTCTCGCTGGAGATCGCGCCTTTCGACCTGCGGGCCGCGCTCGAAGGCCAACTGGCCATGGCGTCGGTCGAAGCCGCCAAAAAGCGTGTTGCCGTCGAGCTTATCATGGACCCCACCGTGCCCGCCTCGCTGCTGGGTGATTGTCTGCGCCTCAACCAGATCGTGCTGAACGTGGTAAGCAACGCTGTAAAGTTCACCGAAAACGGCACGGTCACGGTCACGGTCGACCTTTCGGCGCGGCACGGGACGGCTGTGTCGCTTGAAATCTCGGTCAGGGACACCGGCATCGGCATGACCCCCGAGCAGCAGGCTTTGCTGTTCCATTCCTTCACCCAGGCGGACAGTTCGACCACACGCCGGTTTGGCGGCACAGGTCTGGGCCTTGCCATCAGCAAGCAGTTGGTCGAGTTGATGGGCGGGCATATCGGGGTCGAAAGCAGTCTTGGGCAGGGAACGACGGTTACGTTCAGTCTGGTGCTTCAGGCCGATGATGCCGCGCCGACGGTGCAGGACATGCCTTCGCCCGAACTCAAGCGGTTGCGCGTGCTGGTCGCTGATGACAACCCGGCCTCACGCGAAATCCTGCAGGCCATGTTTGCGGCATGGTCGATGAATGTCGATGTCGTTGCTTCGGGCAAGGAGGTGTTGGGCGCTCTTGTGACGGCTGCGGCCGATGCTGTGCCTTATGATCTGGTTTTGATGGATTGGAGGATGCCGGACATGAACGGCATCGAAACCGCCCGCGCCATCCGGCAGGATCTTTATCTGGCGAAAGTGCCCCATGTGTTTCTGGTCACGGCCCACGGGCATGATGAGGTCAGGGCCGAAGCGGAAACGGCGAACATCGCCGCCGTGCTGATCAAACCGATCGATCCGGCAACGATGCTCTCGACAATGACCACTGTGTTCGGCGCAGAGCAACCGGATCCTGCGGCTGGTGATGCTCCGGCCGGTACGGTGCCGATGGTGGCGCCCCATCTGCGCGGATTGCGCATTCTGGTGGCCGAGGACAACCAGATCAATCGCGAGATCGCGATTGAATTGCTGACCGATGCCGGGTTGCAGGTCGAGGTCGCCGAAAACGGCAGCATTGCTCTGGACTGCATCAGGGATGCGGCCGAGCCCTTTGATGCCATTCTGATGGATGTGCAGATGCCCGAAATGGACGGTATCGAAGCGACTGTGCGCATCCGCCAAACCTTTCCGCCCGAGCGTCTGCCGATCATTGCCATGACCGCCCACGCCTATGAGGCCGAACGGCAGCGCTGCTTCGACGCGGGCATGAATGATCATATTGCCAAGCCGGTCGATCCTGCCCTGCTTGTCAGCAAACTGGATCGATGGCTAAAACCCCGTCCGTCTCAGACAGGTTCTGCCGGGGCCGCAGAGCCGATTGTGGTGCCGATCAAGGCCGATATCCTGCCCGACCATCTGCCTCCGTTCGGGATTGAGGCGGCGCTGGTGCGTGTCAACGGCAAGCGGGCGCTGCTGCGCAAACTCATCGTCGATTTCGGCGATACTTTCGCCACGGCCATGTCGACGCTTCGCGGCCAGATCGCCGCCGGAGATCTGAAGGAGGCGCGGCGTCTTGGCCATACGTTGAAGGGCATTGCGGGCACGCTGGAGATCGGCGCGGTGGCCGACGCGGCCAGGCGTGTTGAAACCGCGCTGGCCCAATCCGACCTCAGCCGGATCGAAGAGCAGATGGATAGCCTAGAGCAGGCCATCCTGCCCGCGCTCGCCGCTTCGGCTAGGCTCAAAAGGATGCAGAAGCCGACTTTGACGCAATCAGGCGGGCAACTCGATTATTCGGCATGGGCGGCCCAGATTGAGGAAATCCGCAGTTTGCTGCACCGTCGAAGCCTTGGCGCCCGCAAAGCTTTCCAGCAGCTTGAGGAGATGCTGGGCGCCAGTCCGGAAGCGGCCGGGCTGCATGCGGTCAAGGCCGCGCTTGCCAAACTCAATTTCGAGGAGGCTCTGACCCAACTCGATCTGCTGGCGGGCCATGGGGGGCATGAATCCGGCACGACGCCTCTGGCGGCGGTGAACTCGTGATGGGCCGGCCCGTGGTTCTTATCGTCGATGACGAGGTCTCGAACATCGAGATCATGAATGCGGCGCTGGAGGATGATTACGAGATCTGCTTTGCCACATCGGGCGAAGAGGCCATAGCGGTCGCGCAGACCAGCCTGCCCGATCTCATTTTGCTCGATGTGCTTATGCCGGGCACCGACGGGTATGAGGTTTGCCGCAGGTGCAAGGCCGATCCGCTGATCGCGGACGTCCCGATCATCTTCACCACCGGACTGGGGGATGAGGAATCCGAGGCGAACGGGCTTTTGCTGGGGGCGATCGACTATATCGTCAAGCCGATCCACCCGGCCATCGTGCGCGCGCGCGTCCACAATCATATCGAATTGAAGCGCATGCGCGATCAACTGGCCGAACTGGCGGTTACTGACGCCTTGACGGGGCTGAGCAACCGTCGTCGGCTCGAACAGACCCTCGATGTGGAAACCGCCAGACTTTCACGCACGGACGACTGGCTTTCGGTGATCATGATCGACATCGATTTCTTCAAACAATTCAACGATGCCTATGGCCATCCCGAAGGAGATAACTGCATCGTGATGATCGCGGCGGCGCTGCAGCGCGCCGTCCGGCGGGCCTCGGACCTGACCGCCCGCTATGGGGGCGAGGAGTTCGCCTGCGTTTTGCCGGCCACCGATCACGAAGCTGCCATGATCGTGGCCAATTCCATCATGGAACAGGTCCGCTCGCTGGGCATCCCGCACCGCAATTCGGGCGTCAGCCCCTATGTGACCGTCAGTGTGGGCATCGCTTCGGCCCGGTGCAGGCCGGGTATGCCGCGGGATCTTTGGGTCAAATTCGCCGACAATCAGCTTTATCTGGCCAAAGTGGCCGGACGGAACAAGATCACGGGGACGGTGTTTGGGATCGACGAGGGCGGCGCGCCTGATCATCGCCACGGCCAGACTCACCGCCAGCACGCGATTAGGTAAAGCTACTGATTCGTTCGCGGGCGCACAGGTTTTATCGTCCAGGCCCGGCGCGAAGAGGAAATTGCGATGGCGGGGTGCGATAGTCATCTGAAGATCGGCAGTTATGAGGGCGTGATGGCGCATGGGGTCATCGCTGCGCGCTCTGCGAGGGCGTGGCCGATATGCTGGTGATGTCGCTCTGATGGTTGGCAGGATGGCATGCATGCCCTTTGCGGCCCTTTTCGCAAAGCCGCACCAGATGGCGGGCCAACCGCATTTCCCCACCAACTATGATGGGCAGGGCTGCTGGTGGGACGAAGTCGGCGTCTTGCCGCTCGCCGCCGGGCGGGGCTTCAATGTCGCACTGGTCGGAGAATCCCAGTGGCAGCGCGAGATCGCCACACTGGTCGGCGGGCGATGCGCCGAAGGCCATAATTGCCACTTTCCCGCGCAGTTGGTGCTGGACAACAGCCAGCAGGACCCGAACGCCGTCGGTGTGATGATCGGTGGCCGGGCGGTGGGCTGGATTCCGGGTGAGTTGGCCGGCAATGTCCGGGCGGCGCTGGCCGAATTGAACCCGGAAGGCCGACCTGTGACCTGCAAGGGCAAGATCATCGGGGGCTGGGACCGCGGCCATGACGACCGCGGCTATTTCGGCGTCAGGCTCAGCCTTGCGCTTCCCCTGAAAATCCACGCCGTCGGGGCAAAGCCGAAACGCTGACTGGCTGGCGCGCGCCTTATGCTGGTAAAGGAGTCGTCGCGGACGATCGTCCTTGATTCCGCTACGAGACCTTGACGATGAGCGAACCAAAGACGGAAGAGCAGGAGCGTGGGCTTACGACGGCGCAGGCGCAGGCGCGGCTCGCATCGGAGGGGCCCAACGAACTGCCGCGCGGGCAGCGCCGCACACCGCTCAGGATCGCCCTCGAAGTGCTGCGCGAACCGATGCTTGCCATGCTGGCGGCGGCAGGAGCGATCTATCTGCTGCTGGGCGACACGACCGAGGCGCTGATCCTCATCGCCTTTGCGGGGCTTTCGATCGCGATCACCATCGTTCAGGAAACGCGCACAGAGCGCGTGCTCGAGGCTTTGCGCGACCTGTCGGCGCCGCGTGCGCTTGTGCTGCGCGACGGCGCGGCCGTGCGGATTGCGGGGCGCGAGGTGGTGCGCGGCGATTGGCTTGTGCTTGAGCAGGGAGATCGGGTCGCGGCCGATGCGCTGCTGCTCGAAGCGAGCGAGCTCAAGGTGGATGAATCGCTGTTGACGGGGGAATCGGTGCCCGTGCGCAAGCGCGCGTCCACCCCCGACGATCCCGATTTCGCCGAGCCAGGCGGAGACGATCTCCCGCAAATCTACTCCGGCTCAATTCTCACGCGAGGCCGTGGTCTGGCGCGCGTTACGGGAACCGGCGCTCACACCCGAATGGGGCAGATCGGCGTATCGCTTGCCGCGCTCGACACCGAATCGCCTCGCCTTCAAGGCGAGACCAGTCGGATCGTGCGGTGGTGCGCGATCGGCGGGGTTGCTGCGGCGCTGCTTGTGGTCCTGCTCTACGGGCTCTCGCGCGGGAGTTGGCTTGAGGCGGCGCTCTCCGGGATTGCCGTGGGCATGTCGCTGCTGCCCGAAGAATTTCCCGTCGTTCTGACCATTTTCCTTGCCATGGGGGCGTGGCGGATCGCGCAGGTCGGCGTGCTTGCGCGGCGCACCTCGGCGATTGAGGTCATGGGATCGGTGACGGTGCTTTGCACGGACAAGACCGGCACACTCACCCAGAACCGCATGACCGTAACCGAGCTGTGGCTGGCGGACGGGCGCACCGCCGTGCTTGGCGACAGCCAGCCCGATGCGGCTTTCTCTGCCTTGCTCAAAGCGGCCGCGCTGGCAAGCGCGCCCGTTCCCGTCGATCCGATGGAAATCGCCTTTCACGAGGCTGATCGGGCGTTCGGCAACGGCGGCCATGACAGCCGCACTCTGATGCGCTCCTACGGACTGCGCCCTGAATTGTTGGCGATGTCGAATATATGGCGCGAAGCCGAAGGGCAGGGACCCCTTATCGTCGCGGGCAAGGGGGCGCCGGAGGCGATTGCGCAGCTCTGCCGGCTCGACGCAAACGGCATGGCAGCGCTTGAGGCGGCAGCAGAGGAAATGGCGCAGCGGGGGATCCGTGTGCTTGGCGTGGCTACCGCCAGCGTCGCACCCGACGACATCGGCAAGGCCCATGACGAGCATGACTTCTCTCTGGTCGGCCTTATCGGACTGATCGATCCGCTGCGTCCGGGCGTGGCTTCGGCGGTGGCCGAGTGTCGGGCTGCGGGCGTGCGCGTGGTGATGATCACCGGCGATTATGCTGTCACCGCAAGTGCGATCGGACGCAAGGCAGGCCTTGCCGATGGCGGGCTGATGACGGGGGCGGAACTTGCCGCACTGGACGATGCGGCGCTTGCCCGGCGCATTCGTGATGTGACGGTGTTTGCGCGCACTCTGCCCGAACAGAAGCTGCGTATCGTGTCCGCACTCAAGGCCGCCGGCGAAGTGGTCGCGATGACCGGCGATGGCGTCAACGATGCGCCGGCCCTCAAGGCCGCGCATGTCGGCATCGCCATGGGCAAGCGCGGCACCGATGTCGCGCGCGAGGCGGCGTCGATCGTGCTGGTCGAGGATGATTTCGGCGCGATTGTCGCTGCGATCAGGCTTGGCAGGCGCATCTACGACAATATCCGCAAGGCGATGCGTTTCATCTTCGGCGTGCATGTCCCTATCGCCGGACTTGCCTTGCTGCCGTTGGTCACCGGGTTGCCCGTCGTGCTCGGACCGATCCAGATCGCGCTGCTCGAGATGATCATCGATCCGGTTTGCGCGCTCGTCTTCGAGGCCGAGCCCGAAGAGGGCGACCTGATGCGAAGGCGGCCGCGCGACCCCACGGAGCGGTTGTTCTCAGCGCCGATGGTGGTGCACAGTGTCGCGCAAGGGGTTGTCGCGTTTGTTGCGCTGGCGGCGCTCTACCTGTTCCATGCCCGGCAAGACATTGCGCCGGCAGAGCTTCGCACGCTGATGTTCTTTGGGTTGGTTGCGGCCGTGCTCGCCCTGATCCTGGCTGATCGCTCGTTCAGCACGTCGCTTCGCGAGGCACTGCTGCGCGGCAACTTGGTGTTTCGCTATGTCCTGGCGGCGATTGGCGCCATGGCCGTCCTGGTCCTGACCGTGCCGCCGCTCCGGCGGCTGCTCCAGTTCGCGCCGCTCCATCCGGTGCAACTGCTGGCGGTCGGGATGGTCGGGATCGTCCTGCTGCTGCTGCTCGAGCGGATCAAGCGCCTGAGCCCGGACAACTGAAAAAAAAACGCGCCGCCGGAATGCTGTCGGCCTTCCTCGATCCTGCGCCGACCATGTCGATCATGGCCGCTCCGTAACATTGCGAATACTTGCGGCCCGACCGGGTGGCCAGATTGCTTGTGGGGGGACTTGGGCTTCAGGCTTTGCGCCTGGCCGGTATCGACTGTTTCTCTATGATTTGGAGACGGAAAATCATGAAAACGGATAGCCAATTGCAAAGCGATGTCATCGCTGAGCTTGAATGGGAACCAAGCGTCGACCACGCGGACATCGGTGTTGCCGTCGTTGATGGTGTCGTGACGTTGAGCGGCTATGTGAAGAGCTATGCCGAGAAACTTGCAGCCGAGCAGGCCGCGCGCCGGGTGGATGGCGTGAAGGCCATCGCCCAGGAAGTGCAGGTGCGCTTCAAGACCGATGCCAAGACGGCCGACCATGAGATCGCCAAACGGATTGTCGATATCATGCAATGGGCCGTGCTTATTCCCGAGGACCGGATCCATGTGACGGTTGAACATGGCTGGGTAACGCTGACCGGCACGGTGGATTGGCATTATCAACGCAACGAAGCGCGGGATGTTGCATCGCGTATCAGCGGTGTGACCGGCGTTTCCAACAATATTGTGGTTGCTTCCCATGTGTCTCCGCCGGAAGTGCGCAGGCGCATTCAGGACGCGTTTGAGCGGCAGGCGGATCTCGATGCCGCCGGGGTAACAATTACGCTGGACGGTGGGAAAGTCACCCTTGGCGGAAAAGTGCGCGCACCTTACGAGCGCCGGGTTGCCGAGCGGGCCGCTTGGGCTGCGCCGGGTGTGACACAGGTCGAGGATCATATCGTGGTGGTTTGACACCCGCCCGGTCACGATCAGGAAAAGCATCCGAACGGCGAGGTTCGGATGCTTTTCCGGTCCGCAAAATCGGTCCTCCACCGATTGCGGTCAGGCGATGTCAGTGCGAGAGCAGAACCGGCAGATCGCTGTTGGCCAGCATCGAGCGGGTGACGCCGCCGAAAAAGGTCTCGATGGTGGGCGAATGGCCATAAGCCCCCATGACGACATAGGCGGCACGGGCCGCATGGGCTCTTTTGAGGATGGCGGAATAGATTGTCTGGCCGCTTTCAACCTGCATGACTTCGACGCTGGGATGGATGCCGTGGCGGGACAGGTAAGTCGCGGCCGATTCCAGCGCAAAGGGGCCTTTTGGCTCGTCAATGTCGATCAGGATGACTTCACCCGCCAGGCCGAGGAGAGGGACAGCGTCATGCAGCGCCTGATCGGCCTCGCGGGAGCCGTCCCAGGCAACAAGAACGGTCCCGTGCAGATCAAGACCTTTACAGGTCTTGGGGACCGCGAGAACGGGGCGCCGTATTCTGGATACAATCCGATTGGCCAACTGGCGTAGTTCCACCGTATCGCCTTTGTCGAGATGACTGGACAGGACAAGAACATCGGCCTGGCCGATGGCATTCTCGATCGCCGTATCGGGCATGCCGATGACCCTGTGCCAATCCCACGCAATGCCTTCGCGCGACAGATTTTGGGTGATGCGGGCCCGATTTGCCGCGGACTTGTCATGCTCGGCGCATGCCAACCGGGCGACCTCCATGCCGCTGTAGGCATCGGCCGCGACCATGGGAAGCAGTTCGACATCGAGGCAGACCAGGTGACCGTCAAGCGCCCTGACCATATCGAACGCGACCTGAAGACGGGCTTCCTGACCTTCATCATCATGAACAAGCACAAGGACATTTTTCATGGATTGCACTCCAAAAACGAGATGCAACTGAACTATCCGCGCCGCTCCCACGCGCCATTGGGAAACATACCGATGCCCTGCATTCAGGGAACCAGCACGATGGCCCCTTCGACCTCGCCGGAACGCAACCGGTCCAGCGCCTTGTTGGCCTCGACAAGCGGCATGGCGGTCACGCTCGTGCGGATACCGGCCCGCTCGGCCAGCGTGAGAAATTCCGCGCCATCGCTTCTGGTGAGGTTGGCGACCGACAGAATTGCCCGCTCGCCCCAAAGATCGGCATAGGGGAAAGCGGGTATGTCGGACATGTGGATGCCCGCACAGACCACCCGGCCTCCTTTGCGCACATGACGCAGCGCAAGCGGCACCAGCCCGCCAACCGGCGCAAAGATTATGGCCGCATCCATCGGTTCGGGCGGAGTTTCTGCCGAACCGCCGGCCCAGACGCAGCCCAGACCGCGCGCGAATTCCTGTCCGGCATGGTCGCCGTCCCGGGTGAAGGCGAATATCCTGCGCCCTTCCCACACCGCGAGTTGGGCCAGAATATGAGCCGCCGCGCCAAAGCCGTAGAGGCCCAGAACGGATGCCTCACCGGCCATTCGATAGGCGCGATAGCCGATCAGGCCTGCGCACAGCAGCGGAGCGGCGTGGATGTCATCAATGCTGCCCGGCAGATGGAAGCAGTAGCGTGCGTCGGCAATGCAATGGCTGGCAAAACCCCCGTCGCGCGTAAATCCGGTGAAGAGCGGCGCGTCACACAGGTTTTCGCGCCGGCTGACGCAGTAAGGGCATGTGCCGCAGGTTTTCCCTAGCCAAGGGATGCCTACCCGCTGTCCGACTTTGAAGCCTGATACGCCCACACCGACTTTCTCGATCCGGCCGACGATTTCGTGGCCCGGTATGATCGGCAAGCTGCCCCGAATATCGCCGTCGGCCACATGCAGGTCGGTGCGGCATACCCCGCATGCCGCAACGGCGACACGCACTTCTCCGGGACCGGGTTCAGGCTTCGGTCGGCTTACCGGGCGTAAGGGGCGCCCCGGAGCATCAAGCTGCATGGCGCGCATGGCGGATCTGGGCATGAGGGTCTCCGAGAAGCCTGCGGGTTAAGGTCTCTTGTCTCCCCTGTGCGGGGCCATCCGTATCATACCCGATATGGCCTCTTGTGACCACGGCGTAGCCCTTCGCCGCGTCCGGTTCTGCGCGAGCCGCGCGGGGGCGGGCGTCACATCACCAATTTCAGGAGTGCGTCATGAACGAGCAGACAAACGTTCCAGCCGTGGGGCCCAAGCATGCCGTTGAAGCCAAACCCGCCCGCCCGATCAACTGGCTGCGGGGCGAGATTGATCGGATGTTTGATGATCTTCCGTTCGGCCGAAGCATACACGGGCTTTTCACCTTTCCGAACATTTCTCTCGAGACGATGCCGCTTACCGAACTGGTCGAAAAGGACGGCGGTTACGTCCTGTCGGTCGAGACGCCGGGCGTGTCGGAAAAGGACATTTCGATCGAACTCGACAATGATATTCTGACCATATCGGGCGAGAAAAAGGCGGAAAGCGAAACAAAAGATGCCGGATATCTGATCAGCGAGCGCAGTTACGGCGCCTTTCGCCGCCGCTTTACCCTGCCGGGCGATGTCGATCCTGCTTCGATAGAGGCGAAGATGAAGGATGGCGTGCTCAAGCTCGACATGAAAAAGGACAAAGACGCCGCGCAGCGTTCACGCAAGATCGCCATTGGTTAGATCCTGCCAAAAGCGGGTGGGCGGAAAAACCTCGATGACAGGCTTTGCCGCCCGCCACCGCGCCCATACTGCCATTCGGCGCTCTTGCAGCGATCGGCCCGCTGCCGGCCTTATGCCCAATGTGCGGCAAAATGTGCGCCTTGCGCCAAGACCCGTAACATTGCGGATAACACAGGCTCCCGCATTTACCGACTTTCCGGCCATCAGCCGCAGGAGCGGGGAGGCGACATTCCAGCCCCTTTCTCCATTCTTTCAGTCAAAGGCCGTTTGTCATGGCGCTCCAGTCCAATCAGGGTTTTGTCTTGCCGACACCGCCGGAAAGTCCGGTGATCGCATTTGTCGATGGTTCGCGCCGTTCGCGCGATGTGGTGCTTGCCGCTGCGGATTTTGCCCGTTCCTGCATGCGGCCTCTGATCCTGTTTCACGCGATGCCGGAACCGGTCGACCTGTCGGCCATTCCCGATCCTCTTGCCTGGAGCATCCGTCGGCAGGAGGCCCGCAAGGATCTTGCCCGGTGGCGTGATATGCTGCCCCAGCTTCCCGGTGCGGTATCGCTCGAACTGAGCGAAGGGGACTGGCTGAGCGCGCTGGGCAGCCGCGCTTGCGAAGCGGGCGCCTTGACGGTGATCGGCTCTCCTCATGCCGATGAATATTGCGATGCGGCCGGTCAGGCGGCGAAACTGATCGCCGGCACCCAACTCGGTTCGGTGCTGCTTGTCCCTTCCGGTTACACATCGCGCGAAGTGATGATGCGGCGCATCGCCGTTCCCATCGACGGCTCGAATTATGCCGAAGCGGCGCTTGCCGAAGCCGTCCGGCTGGCCCGAAAATCGCAGGCGGAACTGCTGCTTGTCCATGTTGTTCCCGATGCGGCGCTGACCGAATTCGGTCCGCTGGCTACCGGCGATCTTGAACTGCGCAAACGTCTCGAGGAGCGCAATGAGAAGGCCGCCTGCGGATTCATGGAGACCACCCGGCGCAGGCTGATTGATCAGGGGCTTGTGGCCAGGGTTCTGTGCAAAAAGGGGGATACGCGCAGCACCTTGCTCAAGGTCCTGAGCGAACAGGAGCCGGATCTGGTCGTCATTTCGGCCAAGGGGCAGGGCGGCAGGCATTGCAGCGATCTGTCGATCGGCGGCACGGCCAGTTATCTGCTCGATCATCTTGCCTGCCCGGTCATGCTGGTCCGTCCGCCAAGGTTGAGCGGCGCGCGCAGTCACGCGCAGCAACATGCCGGTTCTCCGGGTTTGCGAAGCCCTGTCATCCGTCATCTTGCCTGATGCTTTCGGCCATCGAGGACCCTGTCGCCTGTCATGCCTGGGAAACGGGCAAGACGCATGCTTTGGCCCGACGTTGCGGGCCGCCCAAATCGATCGAGTTGTGGGCACGAATTGAGCGCATCGGAGACTGGTTGAAAGAGGCCATGGCCGCCGCGGCGGTGGCCGAACCGGCGGTATCATCGGCGGCCGAATGGCTTCTGGACAATGGCTATCAGGTTCAACGGGCGGTTTTGCAGATCGAGCAGGACATGCCTGCCGGATTCTATCGCAAACTCAAGATGATCGCCGCCGGTCCGGAGCAAGGCGAGCCGCGTGTTCTCATCGTCGCGCACGATCTGCTGTATGCCACGCATTTCCAGATCGGGCGCGAGAGCGTTCTGGCCTATCTTGAAGGCTATCAGCGGAATGATCCGCTTGATATCGCGGAAATATGGGCTTTGCCTGCCGCCTTGCGCATTGCTTGTCTCGAACTGCTGATTGCAGGTTTTGCGCGAGCCTTTCCCGCTGTGCCCGCGCCGATCAGCGTAAGCGCGACCTGTCGGAAGTATCTGGGCTTTTACGAGCCGGTCGAATGCATTGCTCGCTCGATCGCCAATCTGGGCATTATTTCCAATATTTCCTGGTCCGATGTGTTCGATGCGGCCAGCCATGTCGAACGCGTGCTGGCCCGTGATGCGGCAAATGCCTATGCGGCGATGGATTTCGAGACCCGCGATACCTATCGGCGCGCGATCGAGCGGATCGCGGAGCAAAGCGGCAACAATGAGGTAACGGTCGCCGAAAACGCGGTTCTGCGCTCTGGCGCGAGCGGGGAGCTGCCCGCTTCCCATGTCGGCTATTGGCTGGTCGGAGCGGGCAGGCAGCAATTTGCCAAGGAACTCGGCGCAAGGCAGACGCCGGGCAGACGCTTGCTGGCGCTTCTTGCCGGACATCCCGGCTCGGCCTATTTCGCCGCATTGCTTTTATGCGGGCTTGCCGGTCTCGCGCTCCCGTCGCTCTTTCTTGCCGTCAATCGCGCATCCGAACTGCAATGGGCGGCAGGGCTGGCATTTTCGGTGCTGCCGGCAACGGTGCTGAGCGTGACGCTGATCAATTGGCTGGTAACCAATCTGGTCGCGCCCAAGAGGCTGCCCAAGCTTGATTTTTCTCAAGGCATTGCACCGGCCTGGCCGACGCTCGTGGTCATGCCGGTCATCGTGGGGGAACCGGCGCAGATCGGCGGTCTGCTGGCTCGGCTCGAGGCGCACAGTCTGGCCAATCCCGAAGCGCGAGGCTTTGTTTTGCTCTCCGACCCATCCGATGCGGCAAGCGAGCGCAAGCCGGAGGATGACGCTGTCGAGGCAGCGCTCAGGCAGGGCATCGACAGGCTGAACCGCAAATATGCCGCACAAGAAGGCGGGCCGGGATTTTGTCTCCTGCACCGAAGCCGCCAATATAACGCCGCGCAAGGCTGCTGGATGGCGTGGGAGCGTAAACGGGGCAAGCTGGAGGAATTCAACCGCTATTTGCAGACCGGAGACAGCCGGGCGTTCTCTTTGACCGCAGGCCCGCTTGAGCGGCTGTCCGGCGCACGTTTTGTGGTGACGGCCGATGCGGATACCCGCCTGCCTCCCGGCACTGTTGCCCGGATGGCCGGAACTTTGGCCCATCCTTTGAACCGCCCGATTTTCGCCGCATCGGGCCGGGTGGTTTCAGGCTACACCATTCTGCAGCCCCGCGTGGAAATCGCCCCGCACGGCGCGGACAGCCTGTTCGCCAGATTGTTTGGCGGGGATACCGCCATTGATATCTATTCCCGTGCGGTGAGCGATGTTTATCAGGATCTTGTCGGCACCGGTAATTTTGTGGGCAAAGGCATATACGACATTGCCGGTTTTACCCGCAGCCTGGAGGGCCGCATTCCTGAAAACTACCTGTTGAGCCACGATTTAT